>NZ_KE384363.1:0-417954 GCF_000425405.1 Ferrimonas kyonanensis DSM 18153
CGTCAAGCGTTATTTTCAAAGGCTTTTCCGAGTGTCGAATTGTTGCTCAGTGCTTAACGAAGTAAGCCGCTGTGCCCCGTCGACAGGAAGCGCATTATAGGGGCCAAAAAGGAAAGCGCAACCCCAAAATCATCAAACCTCACCAAGCGCGCATTTATTAACCAGCGATACTCAATTCGATGTCTTTCATGCCACATTGGAGCAGCTTATTGCTGTGATAAAATCCATTCAGCGGCTTGCCGAAGATCATCAACCACGACATCGGCTCCCTCGATGCGCTCCAGCGGTTTACCGCTTCGAACCAAAACACAGGCGCGGACATCCGCCCGGCGGCCAGCTGCCATATCACTATTCTTGTCGCCAATCATAAAAGAACGAGCCAGATCCAGCTCATAGGCTTTTGCCGCCGCCGCCAACATACCCGGCTCCGGTTTGCGGCAATCACAATCACGAACATATGGCGCGTTGCCTTTATCTGGGTGATGAGGGCAATAGTAGACTGCCGTTAATGGAGCACCAGCGGTACTGAATTGCTCCTTCATCCATTGAGTCAAATGCGCAAACTGGGCTTCATCATAATAACCCCGAGCAATACCGGATTGATTGGTCACGACCACCAGAGCATATCCCGCATCATGCAATTGGCGGCATGCGTCCAGAACACCGGGAAGAAACTCGAACTGATCGATCTGGTGCACATAGCCATGGTCCACATTGATCACTCCATCCCGGTCTAAGAACACCGTTTTACGCATGCTTATTATCCTGTTTTTATCTTTATCACTAATGCTTTGCTCATTATCGTCATTTAGAATACCAGCACAAGGCAATGACAGCCGGTTACCCCATTCACCAAGCTGAATTTGACTTGCCACTGAGGCGGCTGTCCGGGCTTTCTGCTACACTGCGCCGCAGTTTTACATTCCCAAGAACGGCTATGACTTTCTCTTCACTTTCTCTCCATCCCGCGTTGCTAAAAGCCCTGGCGGATCTTAATTATCAGGCCCCTACTCCGATTCAGGCTCAAGCCATTCCAGAGATCCTGGCAGGCAAGGACCTGATGGCCGGCGCCCAGACCGGCACCGGCAAGACCGCAGCTTTTACACTCCCTTTGCTGCACCAACTGCTCAATCAGGCACATCAAGGCCCCAGCTTACGCACCTTAGTCTTAGTGCCCACTCGAGAACTGGCTCAACAGGTATACCGCAATGTCTGTCACTACGCCCGCCACACTCCACTAACTGCCGTTGCCGTCTATGGCGGCACTAGCTTGCGTCCACAGATGGAAGCCTTGCAGGGCGGCGTCGACCTGCTGGTCGCCACACCGGGCCGGTTACTGGACCTGCTCTCCAAGCAAGCATTGTCCTTATCTCAGGTACAACACCTGGTGTTTGATGAAGCAGACCGCATTCTGGATCTGGGCTTTAAAGAGGAGATCACTCAGATTCTGGCTCAGCTTCCCAAACAGCGACAGACTCTGCTGTTCTCAGCCACCTTTGATGACAGTATCTTCAAGATGAGCCATCGCTGGCTTACTGATCCGGTTCATGTCGAAGTCGATAGTCGCAATAGCGCCGCCGTCAGCATTGACCAGCACGTCTATGTGGTGGACGCGGACCGCAAACGAGAACTGGTGTCTTACCTCATCGGCAGTAAAAACTGGCATCAGGTGCTGTTATTCACCAAAACCCGCCAAGGTGCAGATGCTTTGGCTAAAGAGATGGTTAAGGACGGCATCAGCGCCGACGCCATCCATGGCGATAAGTCTCAAGGCGCTCGCGACCGGGCATTAGAAGGGTTTAAACAAGGGACTGTGCGAGCATTGGTTGCTACCGATGTCGCCGCCCGCGGCATCGACATAACGTCATTAGCCTACGTCATCAACGTGGATCTGCCTTTTATTGCCGAAGATTATGTGCATCGCATCGGCCGCTGTGGCCGAGCTGGCGCCACAGGCCTGGCCATCTCCCTGCTGAGCCCGGGAGAAGAGTACCTGCTGGAAGAGATCGAGGCAGTCCTGGATCAACGACTGCCGCAGCAATGGCTACCTGGGTTCGAGCCTGATTTCAGCAAGCCGGTAGAAGACCATCGCAAAAACAGCCGCACTGCCCAGCGTCGCCGCGTCAAGAAGCGCGCTCAAGGCGGCCGAACGGGGAACCGTCGCCGTTAAAAAGATAAAAAAAAGCCCGCTGAATCAGCGGGCAAAAACACTACTGGAGGGATGATCAGTCCTGCGTTTGAGCAGTCTGAGGGGAAGCCGACTCCGACGTCTCAGTGTTCTCCTTGGCTACAGGAGCCACCGTCCGCCATAAAGCACTCACCCACAAACCTTGATACGAACTCATCTCTCTTCTCCAAACGTGCTCTCATACGGGAGGAGAATTTACCTGCCGCGGCTAAATGAGTAAAATGAATAAATACCATAAATTGAATTCCATTTAGGCATGAACACATCCATCAAAGCACTGCACTGTTTCCTGATCCTGGTGAAATGCGGTAATTACACTCGGGCGGCCCAGGAGTTGTATCTGACCCAGCCAACCCTCAGCAAACTCATCCAACGGCTGGAAGAAAGCCTCGGCACACCGCTGTTATTGAGGAACAATCAAGGCATTCGCCTGACCCAGGCCGGCCAGCGCCTGCAACAATCAGCCACCGCCATCATTGGTCAATGGCATCGATTACAGGAAGATCTCAACAGCCTCGACAGCTTGAAGTCCGGCACGTTGCGCCTGGGCATCTGCCCGATGATGAGCAGCCTGGTGATCGAACTGCTGTCGCAGTTCCGGCAACGTTATCCGGGCATTGAACTGACCATGTCCGAACATGGCGGTTTTGGCTGTGAGCAGGCGCTGTTATCCGACAGTCTGGACATCGCTTTCACCGCGCTGCCGGTAACCCATGCTGAACAGCTTTGCAGCCAACCCTTGACTCAATACCCTCTGTGGGCCTGCCTGCCCAAGCGCCACCCTCTGGCACAAAAGACCACCCTGCAATGGCGGGATTTTCAAGATCAACCGTTTGTGCTGTATAACGAGGACTTCTCTCTGGCCCAATTGATTACCAGCCTAAGCCAGAAGGCGGGCATCAATCTGAACGTGGCCTTTCGTAGCGGCCAGTGGGACTTTCTCGCCACTATGGTGGAAAATAACATGGGCATCACCCTGCTTCCGGCCCCCATCTGCCATCGACTGCCGTCCAGTCAATTTGAGTTCCGGCCCATGGCTCCGGCGCTCAGCTGGGATCTGGCACTGATTTGGCGACAGTCTTTACCATTGACCCCTGCCGCTCAAGCTCTGCTTGCACTCACTAAAGAGCTGTCCTTCTCTGCCACCCCAAAAGACGGCGCCTGACTCAGTGTGTCAGCTGCAATAAAATTTTGGCTATCATTTGCCCCTGAGTGCCGCTAGCGGTCTTTCGCAGGCAGCTTTTTATCTGCTGGCGCACGGTGGTCACAGAGACACTTCGCTCAGTGGCAATGATATCGACGGTCCTGCCCACGCATAAGCCGCTGCAAATTTCAGCCTCGGCCAGAGTCAAGCCAAACAGTTGCGCAATCCAGTCAGGCTGTGGCTTCGAACTCGAGGCACAAGGCTCGAAACTGACCAACACCCCGCAGTTTTCTTGCAGCCCCCACACGCCAGTGCTGGACCAGGTCCAGGGCTTAACCGTCAGCCAGACAACCTTGCCGTTATAGCTCAACAGACTGCGCTTAGGTGTGGTTTGCCGCTTACCATCCACAAAGGCTACCGCTTCATGCAACAGGCGGTTGAAGGTCAACTGGTGATCGGTATTACGAAACCACAACTGCCCTTCCAGTCCCCGGAACAACCCGGAACGCTGTAAAAATTCGCCAGCGCCGGAGTTCTGATAGTGAATCGCCCCTTTTGCCGAACACAAAAATGACGGCGATGACTGTGAATCAAACACCGCGGTCATCTGATCGCACCGCGTCAGCAACGATTGCCGACGTTCGGCCATGTTCATCGCCTGCTCTATATGAGGCACATAATGGTTGGAAGCACGAATGTGCGCATCACTGTAATGGCTCTGGCCCTGGCTACGCATGAAGCCAAGTTCAGTGATCAATTGATTATCATGATGAATCAGGCAGCCGATGGAATGGCGAATGCCCCGAGGCCGCGCAAAGTCGCAGTAAATTTCTGACTGTAAAAACTGCTGGTCATCGTACACCTGATGACTGGGATGGAATCGGTTGTCCTTGTGAGGTAACAACGCCTGACTCCAGACATCCACCTGATAGAAATGATTTTGATAATCTTCGAAATGATTACCCTGAAACCCGTATTCAAAAAAGCCCAATGGCTGACTGTCCAGCGTATGTCTGGACATCAGGAAACAGTGACTCGAGTCGCTATGGCGGGCGATACGTCGTAGAACTTCCTGCCACAAGCGTGGCTCTTCGACAGCATGATAGATAAGTCTGATCAATTCCGTTTGCATTGAGTAGTTCAAACGATCTAGTTCATCTGTATGATTTTTATACCAGATGGTAGATGACAGTGAAAGAGTACAGAACTAAATTCAATCCATGGTTCAAAGGAAACGCCCACCATACCTTGAACGGCCCTTAGGGAAGCCACCGTGCTTCCTTTTTTTTCATTTTGCTTTTTCCCGTGACTTACCCCATCAGTAGCAGTACCCTATAAAAAAAGGATATTGTATACAAAATAAGTTATGGACACTCTTTCAGCCACCACCGTCAACCGAGCCCTCCCCTATTCGAGCCTGATTCCGGCGCTGCAGCAGGCATTTTGTCAAGCCATCACCGCGCCCATGCGCCATCATCACGACATGGACAACCCCGGACACCGGGAAACTACCCTGCTGCTGATGCCGGCCTGGCAGGCTGGAGATAAGGTCGGCGTCAAACTGGTTACCGTCGCGCCGGATCACAGCCCCGCCATTCAGGGGATCTATCTGCTGATGGATCTTGCCAGCGGCAGACCGGAACTGATGATGGATGCGCCAGCCCTGACCGCCCGCCGCACCGCCGCAGCCTCGGCGCTGGCCGCCAGCTTTCTGGCTCCCACTCAGGCCCGCACGCTATTAATGGTTGGCACCGGAACCTTATCCAAGCAGTTGATACAGGCCCACTGCGCCGTACGTCCCATCGAACGAGTGCTGATCTGGGGCCGGGATTTCAACAAAGCGCAATGCCTAGCGCAGTCACTGCCACAGATTCACTGTCAGCCCATCCGCCATCTGGAAACCGGCTGCCGGGAGGCCGACGTCATCTCGGTGGCCACCCTGGCCCGCACCCCGTTAATTGATGGGCACTGGTTAAGGCCAGGGCAACATCTGGACCTGGTGGGCGCCTACCGACCGGACATGAGAGAGGCTAACGACGAAGCCGTGCGCCGCTGCCAACTCTTTGTCGATACTCGCCAGGGGGCATTGAAGGAAACCGGCGAGCTGGTAATCCCCCTGCAGCAAGGACTGATTTCAGACTCCGACATTGTGGCCGACCTGTTCGACCTATGCCGGAAAACGCACCCCGGCCGAACCGATGAACACCAACTCACCCTGTTCAAATCCGTCGGCCATGCTTTAGAAGATCTGGCTGCCGCCAAATTGGTAGCCAGCTATTGGAGACAACACCATGATCAATGAGGCTCATAACATGGTTCACCTGCACCGACGTCAGCAGTTAATGGCGAGCATTGGCCCCACTGGCGCCATCGTTTTGGTGGCCTACCCGGAGCGACCACGATCCAAGAACATCAACTATCGCTTTGTGCAGGATAAGGATTTTTTCTACCTGACCGGTTTCGAAGAGCCCGATGCCGTAGCCCTGCTTCGACCCGAGCACCCATTGCCTTTCATTCTGTTCAGCCGCCCCAAGGATCCCTACCAGGAGACCAGCTACGGTGCCCGAGCCGGTATTGAAGGCTGCATCAACCAGTACGGAGCCGACGCCGCCTACAGCCTAGATGAGCTGGCACAGCGGTTGCCTGAGTTGCTGGAGGAGAGAACCGACATTCTCGTCAGCGATGAACTGGATCAATACAGTGACTCGCTGTGGAAATGGTGTAACCAGCAGCGACGTAACGCCCGCTTTGATGAGGTCAAACACTGCCGCAGCCTACGGCCACTGGCCGGTGTACTTCACCCGATGCGGGTCATCAAAGATGGCCATGAAATCCAGAAACTGCGCACTGCCATCAATGCCAGCTGCTCGGCCCATCGCCAGGTGATCGCTCATTTGAGGCCGGGAATCAATGAAGCCGAATTGTCGGCCCAGTTTAATCTGGAGCTGGCTCGACATGGCTGCGTCAGTGATCCTTATCCCAACATCGTAGCCGGAGGCGAACGCGCCATGTGTCTGCACTACGATCATAATAATCATCGCCTGGAGGCCGGCTCCCTGCTGCTCATCGATGCCGGCGGAGAGTTTGGCCATTACAGCGCCGACATCACCCGAACCTACCCGGTGTCCGGCCACTTTAGTGACGCCCAACGCACCTTATACCAGCTGGTGCTCAGCGCCATTGACGCTGCCATTGCCCAGGCCTGCCCCGGGGCAACCTGGAACACGCTCTACGACACCGCCATGACCGTGCTCACCCGTGGCCTGATTGAACTGGGCATACTCAGCGGCTCAGAAGAACATGCCCTGACGCAGGAAACCCACAAAGCCTATACGGTGCACAAAACCGGCCACTGGCTTGGCCTGGACGTGCATGATGTCGGCCCCTATCGCGACCCTCAGGGGCAGTGGCGACAACTGGAGCCCGGCATGGTGCTCACCATCGAACCCGGACTCTATTTTTCCAGTCAGGATTTAAGCGTAGAGGCCAAATGGCGTGGCATCGCCATCCGCATCGAGGATGACATCCTGATCACTGCAACCGGATGCGAAGTCCTGTCCGCCAATGCCCCGCGCACCATCGATGAGATTGAAACCCTGATGGCCTGAGCCCTGGGCCCGACCCTAAAGTCGGGCCTTAAGTCGCTCTTAAGACTATTCCAAAAAACCAGTGCATTGAATCGAATTTCCCTACCCAAATTTCGCCGATTGTGTCAACCATGTAAATGAGAATGGTTATCAGCCCCCATTCCAGTGATCCCAGTCACAACTCCTCTTCAATGCTCGCGAGGCCAATACCTTTAAAAATCATTCTCATTTACATTCCTTTGCAGATTTCAGGCGCCCATGCCTATGTGTTGACCGACAGGAGATCGGAATGTTCGTTGCTAAAACCCCACTCTTTTTTGCCATTGCCTCAGCCTTGGGCACCCTGCCTGCCCTGGCCGAGAGCGCAGAGCCGGTGGATGAAAACATGGTGGTTACCGGGGTGACTTTCGATAACTACAAAGCCGACACGGCCAAGGGCGCCATGCGCGCTGATGTGTCGCTGCTTGAGACTCCGCAGTCGGTTACCGTGATTCCAGAGATCATCGTCGACGAACAACTGGCCACCACCCTGGGCGAAGTGCTGATCAACGATGCCAGTGTGACCGCCGGCTCTAAAAAGTGGAACCGTGAGGTCTTCAGCCTGCGAGGCTTCGAGCTGGACTCAGGCAGCGGTTATCTGCGAAATGGCCAGCAAGCCTGGTCTCACTATGTGCACCCCATAGAGACGCTGGAGCGCATCGAAGTGCTCAAGGGGCCTTCCTCCATGCTTTACGGCCAATCGGCTCCCGGAGGCCTAATCAACATGGTCACCAAGAAACCCACCGTCGAGCCGATGTACGAATTTGGCTTCGATGTGGACGAGTATGGATCCACCCGGTTTCAAGCCGATGCCGGCGGCGCTCTCAATGAAGCTCAAACACTGAGATACCGGGCAACACTGGTGAAACAGGACGCCGAATACTGGCGCGAATATCAGGATGGCAGCAGTCAGGAACGCGACCGCTTCCTCGGCGCATTAGCGCTGGAGTACGATCTATCGGACTGGGGCATGCTGTCGGTTCATTACGACCTGACTAAAGACAAGACCGGCATCGACCGCGGCGCCTGGCTGGATGACGACGGCAGTGTTATCGGTGACGACAGCACCATCTGGGATATGCCCTGGGCCTTCACCGACAACGAAGTCGAAAACTATGGCCTGGATTTGGATCTGTACCTGAGTATGAACTGGACCGCCACTCTGGGGTTCAATCATCAGATGTTCTCCCGCCAGCGACTGGACTCCTCTCCCAGCTACGATTCGTACATGCGCCTTCGAGACCAGGGCTATGACGACGGTCGCTATGAATACACCGCCTTCGATCGCTACGACGACTGGCAGTACAAAACCTATTACGCCGATTTCAACGGCACCGTAACCGCACTGGGAGCCGAGCATCAACTGCTGATTGGTGCCAATATGCTCGACTACTACTATGGCCAACTGCGAGACAAGGGCGACACCGAAACCTACATTCCCGGTCAATCATTGCCGCCACGCCCGGATCTGGACTACAACAATGACAGCACCAAATCTGAATCGGAATACAAGTACTACGGCTTCTATCTTCAAGACCTGATTACCCTCAATGAAAACTGGCAATTGTTGTTAGGCGGCCGTTACGACATTCAGCGCAAAGAGGGCAGCGGCAACGACAGCGAATCGTTCGTTCCTAAAGTGAGTGCCATCTACCACCCAGCAGAAAACGGTACCATCTACCTAAGCTACTCGGAGAGCTTCCAAACGCAGGGCGAAGTGTCCGACCCCAGAGACGCCAACGACGGCATGAACCTGGATCCGGAAACCGGTGAGTCATGGGAACTGGGCACCAAGTGGGAGCTCGCTGACGGACGCCTGCTGCTGGACGGCGCCCTGTTTGACATCACCAAAACCAATGTCACCACCACCGAAACTCTGGAAGGCAATCCGGAGTTCGACACTCGAACCACTCAAGGCGGTAAGCAGCAACATCGCGGCGCCGAATTCTCTGCGCAGGGGCAGCTGTCACAGCAGTGGTTTGTAATGACTTCGGTGATGTATCTGGATGCCCAGTACAAGAACATCACCACAGAAGACGGCGTCGATCTATCAGGCAACACGCCAGTGGATGCGCCCGAGTGGTCGGCGTCGGCCTGGACCCGATACAAGCTGAATGACCAATGGGCCTTTAATCTGGGTGCCTTCTACGAGGGCGAACGCTTTGCCACCCTCGACAACAGCATCACCAAGGATGCCTACGTTCGCATCGATGCCGGGGCCTCGTACAAGCTGACCGTCAAAGACGTAGAGATGAACCTGCGCCTCAACGTTGAAAACCTGTTTGATGAAAACTACATCGCCGGCGGCACCAACACCGATGCCACCATCGGCGATGGTCGGAACTTCCGCTTGTCGGCCCAGTTCGCCTTTTAACCCTACCCCAGCGACTCAGCAGGCCCCGGAAACGGTGGCCTGCTTTTGTGCCATAGAAAGGAGCCCCCATGCTGGCCAAGCTTCATCGATATCTCGCCGCACTGCTGGCCCTGCCGCTACTGCTGGTGATTCTCTCCGGGCTGTTACTGGCGTTGGTGCCACTGCTCACGCCACCTGCCACATATCCGGTCACACCACAGCAGATGCAAAATACTGTGGAACGCCTGCAACAGGATGGCCCCCTGAGGTTTGCCGTCGCCTTGCCGGACCATAACCTCGTCATGGTCAGCTATCAGGGTCAGAAAAGCCGCCAGTTCCGGGATCTGACCACCGGTGAACCCACACAGCGTCCCTGGCAGTTCCAGCTTTTGGGCTTTGCCAAGGGGCTGCACAAACACCTGCTTATCGACGCTGGCTGGTTAGTGGAAGCCAGCACCTGGGCGATGTTAGCGCTCACTCTCAGCGGACTGTTTTTGAGCCGCCCCAAATGGTCCAACAGTGCCATGGGATGGCACAACAGCCTGGGCTGGTACAGCGCCCCCTTGATGTTAGTCGTCGTCATTACCGGCCTGCTAATGCTGTATCAGGGCCATGGCCCCAAAGGCGAGTCGCCTCAGGTCAACCCGGATAAACTTAGCCTGGCGGAAGCATTCGCCCGGCTGGAAACGCAACCGATAGACAGTATGCGCATGGTTAGAGACGCCGCCGACGGTTACACCCTGGCCTGGCAGGACCCGCAGGGCACGCGCTGGCAATGGCATCCGGACAGCGAATCACAGCCCAGTCAACAACCTACCCGCTGGGTACGGGTGCTGCATGATGGCAGCTTTGGTGGCCGACCCGCCTCACTGCTGTACGCCCTGCTGTCGCTGGCGGCACTGACAATGCTGATTAGCGGCTTCTACAACTGGCTGCGTCGCTGGCGGATGGCCAGACCGGGACCAACGGCCCACGGTCCCAACCACCTGGTGGCCTTTGCCAGTCAGACAGGCACCACCGCAGAACTGGCTCGCCATACCGCAGAGGCCATGACAGCCCGCGGCCTCAATGTACAACTGGCCTCACTGGCCAACCTGAGGCCAGTGGATCTTAAAGGTCGGCAGTCGGTACGGTTGATGGTGGCCACCAGTGGCGATGGTGACATGCCGGTGCAGGGGCAGGCTTTTCTAAAAGCCCTGTCGGGAGTTAATCTCAGCGAGGTTGCCTACTCTTTGCTGGGGCTCGGTGACAGCCGTTATCCGCAGTTTTGCCAAGCCGCCAAATCGATAAACCAATCCCTTCAGCAATGCGGCGCCCACCTGGTACAGCCCATGCAGTTGGCCGATGGCGACCCGTCGGAAAGTTGGGGTAAGTGGATGGGAGAGAGCCACAGCGCACCGATGCCGACGGCTCAGACACACCCATTGACACTCATCCGCAAACAGCGGCTGGATAAGCAGTTGGGCGATACCCGAGAAACCTGGCTACTGCAGTTCTCAGTACCGCCGTCCGTCTCCTATCAATGCGGCGATCTACTTAAACTGCGTCCACCCGGCTGTAGTCAGGAGCGAGCCTACTCCATCGCTTCGGCGCCCGAACAAGGACCGCTCTCTCTGTGCGTCACCCTGCATCAGTGGCAGCAGGACTCTGAAACCCACTATGGCACCATGTCCTATGAGTTGTGTCGCCAACTGGATGTCGGCCAACAGATTCAGGGGCGTATTAGCGACAATCCCGGCTTTCATCTGCCCCGCGAGGACACTCCGGTGATCATGGTGGCCACCGGCTGTGGCATTGCGCCCTTTCTCGGTTTCCTGCAACAGCGCCCCCAGGGAGACAACTGGCTGCTGTTTGGCAATCGTCATCAAAACGGTGATTTCTTATGCCAGGAGCAGATAGAGCAGAGCCTCACCCGTGGCGAACTCGACCGCCTGGATCTGGCATTCTCTCGGGATCAGGGTAACAAGGTTTACATTCAGGACCGGCTCCTCAGCGAAGGAGAGACCCTGTTGCACTGGCTTGAAGAGAAACACGCCGTGATCTACGTCTGTGGCCACCTGGCGCTTAGCGGCGGGGTCGACGCCACCCTGATCCAGCTGTATCAGGGCCAGGGCTTGTCCCAACGCCAGGCACAAACCAAGTTGTCACAACTGAAAGCCCAGGGGCGCTATCGGCAAGACGTGTTCTGAATCAGCCGGCGCCGATAAACTGCACCGACTCGGCCAATGTTGCCCGCACTGTGCGGGTAGCATTGGCCTGGGCCTCGGCAACCTCGTAACCAAAGGCGACGCCGAGCAAGATGCCCAACTCCGGATCCGGCGTAGCCCCCCTCACCGAGCGACGCTGCCGAACCAGAGCATCAAAGTCCGTCCCCCATCGCCTCCCGTGGCACCCCTACCCAGGCTTCACCGATGACGGTCTGAGTACCAGACTGAGTCACCACCACTAACTTGCAGCGAGCTTGCCACTCTTCTCCCACCTGAGACAACTCCACCACCTCGCCGCGACAACTGACGACGTCGTAAAGGTGGGTCATGGCGGTAAACCGGGCTTTGAAGCGTCGAAGCTGCGCCTGAGGCTGCCAATTGGTCAGCATTCTGCCCAGGTAGGCCATGGACAGCATGCCGTGGGCAAAAACATCGGCCTGCCCCGCTTGTTGAGCGAAATCACTGTCGATATGGATGGGGTTGTGATCGCCACTGGCGCCAGCATACAGCGCCAATGTGCTTCGGCGGATGGCGGGCAGGGTCAATTCTGGCAACGCGGTGCCCACCGCGATGGAATCTGGCATGACGCTCTCCTTACTCATTGCAGTACACCAGGGTGACCTTGGCTCGGGCCACCGTTTCTCCGGCCCGATCCAGATAATGGTTTTGCAGCTCCACCAACTCCAGTCGGCCCCCTTTGCGGGCAACAATGTTCTCAATTTGAGAATGCACTTCGATGCTATCGCCACTGTATACCGGCTTCTGGTAGTCAAACTCCTGGCCACCATGCAGCACTTTAGCGATGTCCATATCCAGCAGGGTCAACACTGGCCACGCCTGCGGCGACTCCAGGTCCAGTGAAAACAGGAAAGTCGGTGGCATCATGATGCCGGGCAAGCCCGCCTCGCGGGCCACCTGCAGATCGAAATACAGAGGGTTGGTTTCACCGATGGTGCGGCTGAAAAATGCCAGTCTTCCCGCTTCCAGAGACACCCGAAAAGGGGCGAAGCGGTGTCCTATATGAGTGCTATCGAGCATCCATTGCTCCTTTTTTTGCCTAAACTTTACATAGTGCTGAACTTTAAACAAAAATCAAATGACCAATTTGCGCACCTAAGCCGCCATATTGCGCATCGATTTTCCTCAGCCCGCTCAAATAGGCAAGCAATGCCTTAGCGAATCACGTAAAATATCGCCCTTTCTAAACAGCAAAGAGCATTTCTACCATGGCAATTAACTGGTTCCCAGGCCACATGCATAAGGCGAGAAAAGAGATCGCCGAACTGATGCCACAGATTGACCTGATCATCGAAGTGCTGGATGCTCGAATTCCCTTCAGCAGTGAAAACCCCTTGGTTCCCAAACTGCGAGGCGATACTCCCTGCATTAAGATCCTCAACAAAAGTGACCTGGCAGATCCTGAGCTGACGCTGAAATGGCAGGCGTATCTGGAGCAGGAGAATGGCGTAAAAACCATCGCCCTGACCCAGAAAAACAAGGCTCAGGTTCGCAGCCTGTTAGACCTGTGCAAAACCACGGTACCGAAAACCCCGCTCCGAACCCTGATTCTGGGGATTCCCAATGTGGGCAAATCCACCCTGATCAACACATTGGCCGGACGTACCATTGCCAAAACCGGTAACGAGCCCGCGGTGACCAAGGCACAGCAGCGCATTCGATTGCCGGAGCACATCGTGCTGCACGACACCCCCGGGTTTCTGTGGCCAAAACTCAGCCCGGCGGCGTGTGGCTTCCGCCTGGCCACCACCGGTGCCATCAAGGACACCGTGGTCGAGTACGAAGAGGTTGCCCTGTTTGCCGCCGACTACCTGCGCAAAGCCTACCCGGAGCAACTGTGCCAGCGTTACAACCTGGACGAACTGCCCCATGACGACATTGCCGTTCTCGATGCCATCGCAGCCAAACGCGGTTGCATGCGCCGCGGCGGCGTGGCCGACCTGCATAAAGTCTCGGAGATCCTGCTGCACGAACTGCGGGCCGGCTCTCTGGGTCCCCTGACCCTGGAAACCCCGGAGATGGTGGAAAAAGAACAGGCGGAAGAACTGATTCGGGCCGAGCAGGAAGCGATTGAAAAAGAGAAAAAAGAGGAACTCAGGCAAGCCAAGAAGCGCAAACGCCGCAAATAGTACCGGTGCCGAAAGGAATATAACAAAACCCGCACAGTGCGGGTTTTGTCTTTCTACCGGCCATTTAGGACAGCGGCTGCTCCATTTCGTACACGACTTCGGTCGCCAACTCCATCCGCGCCAGAATGGCCACTCTGGCATCCTCCAGGCCCTGGTTATAAAACCTTGCGCCAAGCGCCTTTATCATCAGATCCAGTAAGAACTCGGCTTCAAACTGTCCCAGCTCCAGATCCAACTCGTCAGTCAGATAATCCTGCAACTGGGCCAGTACCGGCGCGCGCTCTTCAGAGGAAAGGGAAAGCGGTTTCATCGAACACCTTCAACACATCGAAAACACCCACTCTACCATCGGCGCATTGCCAAAATCACTCCGGTTGCACATAACTGATGGCGGCGATCATCGCCCCTTGCGGATCCTTGAGCCAACAGAAACGGCCAATGTTGGGAATGTCCTCAGGGCCATACACCAGCTCCCCCCCCAACTTAGCCACATTGGCCGCCACCTCATCCACATCGCTGACCGTCACGTATCCGGTCCAGGCCGTGGGCATCTGTACATCTGCGGCGGCCATGATGCCGCCTATTCCCTGCCCATCAACCTCAATCACATGATAAGTGCCTTGTCCCATCTCCATCGCCTTAAATTGCCAGCCAAACAACTGACCGTAGAAACGAACCGCGTCACCGGGGTCACTGGTGGTCAACTCATGCCAACTGACGGCACCGTGAGTCTCAAATGCGGAACCCATACTGCTCTCCTTTCTGTGATGAATATCGGCTAAAGTGTAGCCAGTCGACATTGAAATGACTGAATATCCAGCTGAGGCACCCAATTCTGCTCAGGAGTTAATCAAACGAACCCATTCCCCCTTTACAGGCTCAACAGGATTTTCTATGATTCGCGCCGTTGGAGAGATGGCTGAGTGGTTGAAAGCACCGGTCTTGAAAACCGGCAAGGGTTTATAGCCCTTCTAGGGTTCAAATCCCTATCTCTCCGCCATATAAAGAAAAGCCCGCCTAGTGCGGGCTTTTTGCTGTTCTGGATTCGAAGAAAGTGAGATAGGTTCGAGGTGCTTAGGAATTCTGACGACCAAGCCCGATACAGCGGTCAGATCCAACCGCTACCCTCATTAACCTCAAACACCCTTCCGTCGTGCCCGCGCACGCGGGTACCCAGTGGCTTTACTGTACTACGCCCAAAGACTCTGGGCCCTCGCGTTCGCAAGGGCGACCGTGCGAGTTGGGTGGGCTTGCAGTAAACCGGCCGTAAACGCGGTATCGGCAGACCTCGGTGCTGGTCGTTACCACACCACCCTCAAACACCCTTCCGTCGTGCCCGCGCACGCGGGTACCCAGTGGCTTTTGTTGCACCCAACCAAAACCGAAGACTCTGGGCCCTCGCGTTCGCAAGGGCGACACGTTTGGAGTGCAGTGCTAGCTGGGGGCTCAGGTCGCCGCCAGGTTATGAGGCTTTCAGGCTGAAGGTTCGTGGGACATTTCGATTGCGACTGTGGTTTAACCCATCCCTCCGTCGTGCCCGCGCACGCGGGTACCCAGTGGCTTTACTGTACTACGCCCAAAGACTCTGGGCCCTCGCGTTCGCAATGAGCGACCGTGCGAGTTGGGTGGGCTTACAGTAAACCGGCCGGAAATACGGTATCGGCACAGCTCGGTGCAGTTAATTACCACACCAACCTCAAACACCCTTCCGTCGTGCCCGCGCACGCGGGTACCCAGTGGCTTTTGTTGCACCCAACCAAAACCGCAGACTCTGGGCCCTCGCGTTCGCAATGAGCGACCGTGCGATGAGAGATGATCAGTCGAAAACGAACAGCGATTTCGGTTTCAGCAGACCTCGGTGCTCATCGTTACCACACCAACCTCAAACACCCTTCCCGTCGTGCCCGCGCACGCGGGTACCCAGTGACTTTTGTTGCTCCCAACCAGAACCGAAGACACTGAGCCCTCGCGTTCGCAAGGGCGACCGTGCAAGTTGGGTGGGCTTACAGTAAACCGGCCGGAAATACGGTATCGGCACAGCTCGGTGCAGTTAATTACCACACCAACCTCAAACACCCTTCCGTCGTGCCCGCGCACGCGGGTACCCAGTGGCTTTGCTGCACTAAGCCCAAAGACTCTGGGCCCTGGCGTTCGCAATGAGCGACCGTGCTAACTGTTTTCATTCAGCTTTAAGCACTCCGCCCCTACGCAACTATGTGGACGAAAAACTCTGCAGCAGAAAGTCCAGAAACAGACGCATCCGTTTAGGCTGATAGCGGCGATCCATATAAACCACATTGAGGTTGGCACTGGACACCGACGTCGACGCACTGAAGTTCTTCATGTAGCCATCAAGCACCGTCACCAGTCGCCCGGCATTCAAGTCGGCTTGCACGTCAACGATGGATTTCAGCGCTATGCCCGCCCCCTCCAGTGCCCAGCGACGAATCACCTCGCCGTCATCAGAAAAACGTGTCGGCATCAGGGTAACCGCATCGCGCTGGCCTTGGTTCTGAAAATGCCAGGTCTTGAGCTCCTCTTGGCTACGCATCATCGCCAGGCAGTCGTGATGGGCAAGGTCCTGGGGAGTTTCAGGTATGCCCCTTTTGGCCAAATACTCGGGAGAGACGCACAGCACACGGCGACTGGGAGCAAGGCGCCGACAGATCAGGTTGCTGTCCGGCAATTCACCGTAGCGGATCACCACATCGATGCCGGACTCGGCAATGTTGGACAGATGGTCATTCAGATACAGGTACGGCACCACCCCCGGATACTGTTGGCAAAATTCTGATATCAGCGGCAGGATGTATTGCTTGCCAACATCTTTAGGAGCGGCGACTTTAAGCGCACCGCTGACCTCTGTGTGGCTATTTTGCAGCAGCGCTTCGGTTTCCCGGACATTGTCCAGAATCTCGACACAAGCCTGGTGATACAACCGGCCGGACTCGGTCAAAGACAGGTGCCGGGTGCTTCGATTCAGCAGCTTGACGCCATAGTGTTTTTCAAGCCCCTGCAACCTGGCGGTTACCGATGCCGGTGATAGCCCCAGCTCCCGTCCTGCCGCCGCCAGCCCCTGGTGTTTAACAATGCTGACAAACAGCGCCATGTCTGAGAATTTTTCCATTTCGCCGATAATTCACAAATACCAAATACTGGATTCATATCTTACCCAATTATCAATCAAGACCAAACAAATATACTGAGCGACCTGGGCCTCTGCAGAGCGCCGTCGCCCACCACAGCGTCTGAGTTCTGGATTGCCAGTACAGGACGCTCAAACCATCGAATTCTTGCCACTCCACTCAGGTAACACCATGAATAAATCAGCCATGCCGTTTCAGGTCTGGATCCTCACACTGGCCGCCTTTGCCATCGGCACCGCCGAGTTTGTCATCGCCGGCATCCTGCCTCAGATCGCCACATCGCTCTCGATCAGTGAGGGACAAGCGGGTCACCTCATCACCGCCTATGCATTGGCCATCGTCATCGGTGGTCCCTTGCTAACGCTCTACCTCGCTCGTTTTAACAAAAAGGCGGTATTGGCCGGATTACTGGTGCTGTTCATCGCCGGCAATCTGCTGTCGGCCATGGCACCCAGTTACCCTTTACTGCTTGTCAGTCGAGTGATCGCCGGCCTGGCTCAGGGGCCATTTTTCGGTATCGGTTCGGTCGTCGCCGCTGGCCTGGTCGCAGACAGCATGGCCGGCCGCGCCGTTGGCCAGATGTTTGCCGGACTGACGCTGGCCAATGTACTGGGGGTGCCCGGGGGCACCTGGCTGGGCCTCCAATACGGCTGGCACACGACCTTTATCGCAGTCTCTACGTTCGGCTTTATTGCCCTGATTTTCATTGTGATGACCATCAAATCCAATGACCATACCGACGCCAAGCCCATCCAAACTCAGTTGAAAGCCTTTAAAAACCCGATGTTGCTGTCGAGCCTGGTCATCACCGTCTTTGCATGGTCTGGCTTTATGACCTTGTATGGTTACCTGGCCCCGGTGGCAATCCATACCACTGGCTTTAGTGAGCAGGCCGTTACCTGGCTTCTGGTCAGCGTCGGTTTCGGCCTGATCATCGGCAACACCCTGGGCAGCCACTCGTCGGATAACAATTTGCAGCGCGCTTCATTGCTGTGGTCGGTGGCGATGATCGCCTCACTGCTGCTGGTAGGGCGCTCCCTTGGCAATCAGCCGCTGTTTATCGCATCGACCTTTGTGTTCGGCATCGCCGCCTTTGCCAATGTACCGGCCATGCAACTTAGGGTCATGAATCACGGCGGTGAAGGCCAGGAGCTCGCCGCCACAGCCAACATTTCAGCATTCAACCTGGCCAATGCCTTTGGCGGCTTCCTCGGAGGAACGGTACTGGATGGCCCATTAGGGGCCGATGGTATCCCCTATATCGCCACCCTGCTGCCACTGCTGGGCGTGATGCTTATCTGGAGAATGAACCAGCGTGAACGACCACAGTCTGTCCTCGATGCTCCGCTGTGCCGCTGAGTGGTGATGCAAAAATCGCCGCCTGTGGTGTTAATCCCGCTCCGGTTCACCTATCTTGTCTGAAACGGCTCACCAGCAAGGATGCTTATGACTGCACGCTGCCTATTATTGGCCCTGTTAGCCTGCTCACCCGGCTCACAAGCCATCTCCTTTTTCGACCCCATGGACGGCCAATTCGACATGGGGGAGTACCTGGCCAACAACGCCTATGGCTTTCTGCCGGTGCCCATCCTGGTCACCGAGCCTGCGGTGGGCTACGGCGGCGGACTGGCGGGATTATTTCTGCATGAGTCTGAGGCACAAAAAGAGCAGCGCCGACAACTGGCCGAGACATCGGTGGAGGGGGGCGCGCAACTGCTCACCCCGGCACTGACCGTGGTGGGCGGCCTGGCTACCGACAACGACACCTGGATCACTTTTGCTGGCCATCGCCGCAGTTGGCAACAAGATGCCATCCGCTACACCCTGATGGGCGGTTATGGTGATGTGCATATGACGTTTTACGGTCCCAAGGACAGTGATAAGAACCGAGGAGTAACACTGGCGATGGAGGGACCGGGACTGGTGCAAAAACTGCAGTTCCGCGTGGGTGAGTCAGCACTGCTGCTGGGGCTGTCACAAAAGCTGTTTGCCGCCGACTTCACTCTCGACGTGGCACCGGGCCAGGTTGTCGGAGATTTCATCAACCTGTCCCCCACCGTTTCCTCGCTCGGCCTACTGGCTGAACTGGATACCAAGAACAGTTTTCTGTTCCCCACCGACGGTTATCAGTACACCGCCGAGTACCTGCTGTTTCGCCAAGCGCTGGGGGGCGATTATGACTTCGATGCCTTGACGCTAAGCGCCATTCACTATTGGCCCCTAGACAAACGCTGGACTCTGGGCTTCAAAGGCGTCTATAAATCCGTCACCACCGATGAGGTTCGTTTACCCGCGCCAGCATACCCGGACATCGATCTTAGGGGCATTGCCCGCAACCGCTATCAAGGCAACTACACCGCCGCCATTGAAACCCAGATGATGTGGGAGGTCACGCCTCGCTGGCTGACCTCGGCATTTGCGGGATTGGGCTCCGCCACGGCCAAGGGACAGGATCTGTTCCGTGAGGACAACGCCTTCGCCTATGGAGTGGGGTTTCGCTATTTGATTGCCCGTCGCTACGGCCTGCGTACCGGTATCGATGTGGCATTCAGTGAGTTTGATGACGCATTTTACTTTACCGTGGGCACCGGCTTCTGAGTTCTCAGCGCTTAATTTATCAAGATTTGCATGCCTTAGCTCCGGCTCCAATGCTTTGCTCTCTAATCAATTACCTTGGCATCACCCGCTAAACGAACATATTTTCGAGGCTATTTTTTCGACGCCGCGCCCAATAAACACCCAAACAATCTAATTTAACTAGAGTTTTAGTACCCTCCTGTTAGGATGAGTCGCCCTGCGTGCCTTATCAGAAACCGAAATCCCAACATGAATTCGGCCAATTGGCTGAGCAACTGCTTTGAATTCAAATCATAATTAAGCCATCGTCAGGCACCCAGAGGCTCCTGAAGCAACCCGGGCTGAGGCCCAGAAGTGAGGATGAATGACCAAAGGCATCGATAAATACAGCATCGACAGTACCGACTACACCGTCGGTCAGGACAATGTCCAAAAATGGGGCTTTGATGTCCATAACCCAGTATTTGGCATCAGCGCTGGCCTGATTGGCCTGTTCCTGCTGGCGACCTTCATCAGTGACGCCGCCACCGCCAAGGCCGCGCTGGACGGAATCAAATGGAAGATCATCAATAACTTTGACGGCCTGTTCCTGTGGTCCGGCAATGTATTTGTGATTTTCTGTTTGGCTCTGATCGTGTCTCCATTCGGTCGAATCCGTCTGGGAGGCACCGACGCTAAAGCCGACTACTCTTTCCTGTCCTGGCTGGCCATGCTGTTTGCCGCCGGCATGGGGATCGGTCTGATGTTCTGGAGCGTGGCCGAACCGGTAGCCTACCTGACGGGCTGGTACGAAACCCCGCTGGGCGTCGAAGCCAACACGCCTGAAGCCGCACGACTGGCCTTAGGGGCCACCATGTTCCACTGGGGCCTGCACCCCTGGGCCATCTATGGTGTGGTGGCGCTGTCACTGGCGTTCTTTACCTATAACAAGGGCCTGCCACTGTCCATGCGGTCCATTTTCTATCCCATCCTCGGCGACCGAGCCTGGGGCTGGGCCGGTCACATCGTCGATATCCTGGCGGTATTAGCCACCCTGTTTGGTCTGGCCACCTCGTTGGGGCTGGGGGCGCAGCAAGCCGCCAGCGGCATCAACCACGTGTTTGGCACCGATGGCGGCATCGGCCTGCAGATCGCGGTGATCGTACTGGTTACCCTGCTGGCCGTGGTATCGGTATACCGTGGCATTGATGGCGGCGTAAAAGTGATCAGTAACATCAATATGATCATCGCCTTCGTGCTATTGATTGCGGTGGCCCTGATCGGATTCGCGGTGACCTTTGGTACCGTGCCGACCACCCTGATGGCGTATCTGGAGAACCTGATTCCCCTGAGTAACCCTCACGGTCGCCCCGACGAAGCCTGGATGCACGGCTGGACGGTATTCTACTGGGCCTGGTGGATCTCCTGGTCACCTTTTGTCGGCATGTTTATCGCCCGGGTGTCCCGCGGCCGCACCGTGCGTGAATTCATTACTGCGGTACTGATTGTTCCGACCGTGGTCACCCTGTTGTGGATGTCCGTCTTTGGCGGCATGGCCATCGATCAGGTGATGAACGATGTGGGTATTCTGGGCAGTCAGGGACTGACCGAAGTGCCTCTGGCGATGTTCCAGATGTTTGAAGCCCTGCCATTCAGCACCCTGCTGTCGGTCATCGCCATTATCCTGGTGCTGGTGTTCTTCATCACCTCTTCCGATTCCGGCTCTCTGGTGATCGACAGCATCACCGCCGGTGGTAAGGTGGATGCGCCGGTACTGCAGCGCATCTTCTGGGCCGCAATGGAAGGCGCCATCGCCGCCGCCTTGTTATGGGTCGGTGGCACCGAATCCATTCAAGCGCTGCAGGCAGGAGCCATCTCCACCGCATTGCCATTTACCGTGGTGCTGCTGTTGATGTGTGTCAGCCTGATCCTGGGCATGCGCACCGAACGCCGTTAATCGCGTTCACTGACTGAGCGTACCAATAAAAAAGGTTGGCCTGAGCCAACCTTTTTTTATTCAACGCCACAACTGACCAATGGCCAGATCGGGACTAAAGTGGTGGGCCACCTGAGCCTGAAACAGCTCGGCGGTGGCAATGGCATCGGTCAGCGCATGGTGCGGCTGGTACACCGGCAGGCCATAACGACTGCGGGAGCTGCCGAGGCGAACCGATTCATTCTGTTCTCTGCCTAACAACCGGCGCCAGTTCCACTGCCGCTTGTTGTGCTGCAAGTCCCACTCGATCTGCAGGGTATCGACCATAGGAAAGACAATCCCCTCCCCCAGTCGGGTCATCAGTGCCTTATCCAGGAACTGGCGCTCGATATTGCGGTAGTGAACCACCACCACCTTTCCAGCCAACGCATCCAGCACCTGATGCAGAATACGCCGTAAATCCGGAGCATCAGACAGGTCGGAGTGAGTAATGCCATGAATCACCACCGAATCCTCCTGCAGCGGACTGCGAGGGCTAACCAGCCAATGACAGGCCTGGCGACAATAGATCCGCTGCAGATCAAACGGCACCAGACCGATGCTGATGATGCTGTCATTCTCCGCATCCAACCCGGTGGTTTCGAAATCCAACGCCACAAAAGGCACCTCGGAGAGCTGAGTGTCGGCCGCTACCAGTCCCGCTCGAAAATAGTTACGCAAACGACCATCACGGGCGGTCTTGGCCTGCTCGGCAAAGCGCGCCTCCCAATCCTGTGTCGGGGTCGCCTCGCTGGCACGTCCAAACAGACGTCGAATCATTACGACTCCTTACTTGAAGGTATTGGCTTGATAGCGGAACTTGAGGAAGTTCTGAGCATTACTCAAAATCTGAAACGCGTCCTTCAAGTTTCTTCGTTCAAACTCCGACATGTTTTCCGGCTCAATATTATTATCGGCTTCAGTCTCGGCCTGAATATCCAGAGCCTGGTGGCGGATACGTACCATAGAGATGTACTCCATGGCGTCTCGTAGATCCTCCGCCTTACCTTTCGGCAAAATGCCGGCGTCGATGATGTCGTCCAGACGCTCAAACGAATTTTGCGACCGTGACCCCACTGCCAGTGCATGCACACGAATCAAATCCGCCAACGGCGCAGTGCCCCGCCGCTTCAAGTTAATGGAGTTGTTATGGCGGCCGTCTTTCTCCATCACGAACCCCTTAAAGAAGCCCAGAGGCGGCGTACGATTCAGGGCGTTGCGGGCCAGGCACGCCAGAAAACGATTGTTTTTCCGCGCCCGGCGCACAATGAAGCCGTTAAGTTGTTCGGCCCACTTCACCTTGCCATAGACGCCATCCAGGTCGAAGAAAATGGAACTGTTAAGCAGCGCTTTGGGGTTGGGGTTGTCAATCCAGTCGGCAAAACACTCCTCCCACTCCTTCTGGGTCATACGCCAGTCGGGATTGGTCGCCATAATGTCACCCGTGCAGTAAGCGTAGCCACAGCGAGCCAGAGCATCACAGACAAAGGTGGCCAATTGCTCGAAGTAGGCGCTGTGTTTGTCCGCGTCGTAATCGTCATCGAGGATGATGGCATTGTCCTGATCGGTGACGATCAGCTGCTCGTCCCGGGCCATGGAACCCAGCGCCAGAAAACAGTAAGGCACAGGCGGAGGGCCCAGCAGTTCCTCAGCCAACTCCAGTATCCGCTGCTTAAAACTGCGGCCGATCACCGCCATGGCGCTGCCGACCATGTGGGAGTTGGCGTCTTCGTTGACCATGCGCACGAAACAGTCCTTGACCTGCTCAGACACGGTCTCCAGCTCATCGACACTTTGTTGCTGAAAGATACTGCTGACCAGAAGCAAGCTGTTTTGCGACTCGTAGCGAACGATGTCGGTCACGTCGATGATCCCCAGCGGGGTGTTGTTTTTCAGCACCGGCAGATGATGGACGTTGTAGCGCAGCATGTACAACATCGCCTCATACACGTAGGCATTGCTGTCCAGGGAGATGATGTCACTGCTCATCACCTCGGAGACCGGAACACTGGCTTGCAGCCCCTGGGCCAAGACCCGGTGGCACAGGTCTCGCTCGGTGATGATCCCAACCACACCACTCTCATCCTCGTCGGCCACGGTATCCGGATCAAACACCAGCAGCGACGACACGTTTTCATCGGCCATCTTGGCGGCGGCAGTCTGCACCGACTCCCCCATGAAGATCCAGGCAGGATCGCCGGTCAACAGCGTCTTGACCTTAGAAGTGGTCAAGTCATTGGCGTCCACCGTATTGGAGACGGTCTGCCGCAGGCGCGCCGCGTCCTCCACCTCGACAAAATCGGCGAAACTGTCGTGGGCTTCATACAGCTCGTGAAACAGGGCTTCGGGAATGCAGTACAGTAAGCCGTCTTCCAGCGCCGTTGCCGGAAAACGCACCTTGTTGTTGGTCATCAGCCCCAGTTGACCGAACAGCGCCCCTTCGGCCAGGCGGTTGTACAGCTCACCGTTACGACGGTACACCTCCACCACGCCGCTGCGCACCATATACAGATCGTGTATCGCATCACCGAACTGCACAATTTCCTGCTTTTCGCGCACGTAAGCGATCTCGGTCTGGCGGGCCACCTGGGCCACCACCTCTTCGGGCAGGGCATCAAAAGGGGGGTATTGGGATAGAAATCCCTGTATCTCAAATAGTTCAGCTTCCATGGCCTGCACTCAAGCGGGTTTTTATCAATCCTAATTGAAGTTGGAACAATCAACCAGTGCCCTCGAGGTTACGACACGGGGAACGGGATCCGACCGAGGTTGTTAAGGCGATAAAAATCAGGCAGGTTAACTGCATACCCCAGCAGAGGAGACAGGCCGTGAGCCACAGCGTAATTCAAAAAGGCATGGTTGCAGCCGGCATCATCAACATCGGTGGCGTACTGCTGTTTTCAAAAGGCTTCAGCAACGACGCCCTGACCCAGGCCGACCCGATGCTGTTTTCTTCCTTTGGCCTACTGTCCATCATGCTGTGGGGCGCAGCCTATCTGGCGGTTTCCGGCAGTTATCGGCAAGTGCCCTGGATCATGGCGGTATTTGCGCTGGAAAAACTGCTGTATACCCTGGCCTGGGGACACTGGATGATCAACTACAGCCATGACCTGCCAGCCCTGTATCAGCAAGACTGGCTGGCCGGGACTTTCTTCAGCATCTATGGCCTCAATGATGCCCTGTTCATGCTGCTGTTCTTCTACGCCTTCATCAAGACGCGTCACTCCGACGTGCGCCCCTCTCAGATCACCTGAAGATCAAAGCGCCCCGCTGAGCGGGGCGCGTGAGATTACAGTGAGTAGAAGTAGTAGATTTGCGACTTCATGCGAATGATGATGCCGCGAATGACGTCCAGAAACGACATAAAGGCGATGGGCTTTTCACCACTGATCCAGGCCAGCCCCACCGAACCCACAGGCACGGTATAGCCCTCGGGCTCCTCAATCTTCAATCGTACAAAGTGGTGCTTATTCTGCACATTGGCACCAGTGGTCTGGCGCACCGCCTCTTCACGACCGATGAGGTTCCCCTGAGATTCACCGGTCGCCTTCACGATGCCGGTCACTTCGGCCTTGAAGATGGTGCCCGGGTAGATGGCCGAAGCAAATTCCGCGGTCTGCCCCACCTTAATGTTGCGCATCGCCTGATGATTGATCCTCATCAACACGTACTTTTCATCGGTAAACATGTTGATGCGGGCCACCGCCCCCACGTACTGACCGGGGCGTAAAATGAAGTTGGTCATAAAGCCGTCATCCGGGGCATACACCTTGGTGGACTCCAGGTTCCAGCGATCCTGAGCCAGGGTCTGAATCGCTACATCCACATCCGCCTGGGCACTGGCCACCGACAACTGCGCCTGATCCACCGCCAGCAACGCTTTATCGGCACTGACTCTGGCTTTCGCCAGCTTCGCCTGCAACGCCACCTGCTGAGCCTGTGCGGCGGCCACTTTGTTGTGCTGCTCGTCCAGCAAACTCTCGGTCACCGACTGAGGTACCACCCGGTTCTGCTCGATGAAGCGGGTCAATTGCGCCTGTTTCCAGTTCAGATCTTCATCGGCAGCCTTGAGTTCATTGTCGATGATCTCTATGTCTTTGACCGCTTCCTGGTGTTGAGCCTGGCTGATGGCCACCTCTTCGCCAGCCATCTTCAGCGCCACTTGCTCGGACGCCAGATTGGCCTCGGAGCGCTCGACCGCAATTCGATAGGGTTCATCATCCAACTCGTAGATCAGCTGCCCCTGAGTAACGTAATCGTTCGGGGCCACATGCAAGGCTTTCACCTTGCCTTTAATCGCAGTGTTGCCGGGGCGGAGCTGCACATGGGGTGCCTGCACCACTGAACCACCGGACATGTCCATCGGGGTGTAGTTGAGCAAGCCCACCCAGACAAACAACAACCAGCCGCTGCCGCCCAGGTAGGCAAAGCTCTTGGTGTAGGTATTCCAGGGCATGCCGATCATTCTCAGCAGGTAGATAAACAGTGCCCAAACCGCCAATCCCTCAAGCATGGTCGCCCTCCTTTAGCGGAGATTCACGCCAGATATCACGCACCCGACGCAGGGCACTTTCACCGTCGACAAATGCCAGAATGACCGCCAGGACCCACACCCAATGCCACACAAAGCCTATCCAGGTCAGTATGGTGATCAACCCAGTCTGATGATGTTTGCGATTATGGGCCTTACTGATAGGTAACTCGTGCAGCTTCCAGAACCCATACAGGGCCGCCGCAATACTGCCAACCAACACCACCGCCGCCACGACGTGCAAGGTGGTATCGGCGCCGGTTCCGACAAAAGGTGAACTCAATAAACTCATTGTGGTGCCAAACTCCCGAGTGTGTACTGTGCCCTGGCGCAACGCCGTTTCCCGCCGACTCAAGTCGAAGAAAACTGAGCAACACAGACAAAAAAGCGAAGAGGTTCAATCGGCCATGATCATGACCAATGATCTAACATGCTGAATACAAAGGTATTTTCGCCATCTCGAACCATCCTCTGTATCGATGGCAGACAATGTTACATTTTGTTACTGAACCAAGACTTAACTCAGGCGGGGAAATCATTAATGTCGGCTTAATCAACCGAAAGGTTGTCTGGTTCCGGCCATCCGCCAGTACGGCGGACGGCCGCGTTGCGGCTCAATCCAACTCAGACTCGGCCGCTTGGAGTTTGTCGGCATAGCCCTTGGGCGGTGGGGTCCAGCTGCGCTCGGCTCGAGAATGGCGCTCACTGTCCTCTTCCTGCATCGCTTCAACCAACAGCTCCTCCAGTTGCATAAACAGCTCACGATAATGAACACCGAAGCGATCCTCGTCGCTGGACTGCAACCAGGATTCGTACAACAGCTTATCGTGCTCACGATCCAGCTGTTCGTAGAATGCCCGCCGCTGCCGCACCCGGAATGGGTGCCCGCCCAGAGCAATCATCGCATCGGAGGCTAAAGTTAACGCCGACTGCATGGTCTCCTTGATGACGTAATCCACGCCGACACTTCGCAGTGCATAGACATGGCCACGGTCATAGCCGCGGGCAAACACTTTCACCTTGGGGTAGTGACGCTTCACGTACTCCACCAACTCAACCGATCGCTCCTTTTCATCCAGAGCCACCACCAGCATCGAGGCTTGTTCAATGCCGGCGGTATGCAGCAAGTCTGGCCGGGTGGCGTCGCCAAAGTAGCTCTTCACATTGACACTTCGAAGAATTTCCACCTGAGCTGCATTGTGATCCAGCACCACGGTTTTGATGCCGTGGGCGATAAACATACGGTTGATGATCTGGCCAAAACGACCAATGCCAGCAATGATGACCGTCCCCGGCTCGTCGATTTCATCCGCCTCGCGATCGTTACTGCGCTTCTGATATCTGGGCAAAATCACCTTGTCATACAGGATAAACAGCCCGGGAGTCAGGAACATCGACAGCGCCACCACCAAAGACAGCATCTGCCCTAAGGCCGGTGCAATCACGTGCTGCTGCTGGGTATAGCCCAACAACACGAAACCAAACTCACCGGCCTGGGCCAGGCTTAAGGCAAACAGCCAGCGATCGCTGCCGCGAATCCGGAATACCAGCCCCAATAGGTACAACACCACCAGCTTTATCAGGATCACCGCCGCCGTCAGTGCCAATACGGTGCCTAACTGCTCCACCAGTACCGAAAAGTTGATGCCGGCACCGACAGTGATGAAAAACAGGCCCAGCAACAACCCCTTAAACGGTTCGATGTTGGACTCCAGCTCATGGCGAAACTCACTGTTGGCCAACACCACCCCCGCCAGGAAGGCCCCCAGAGCCGGCGATAGCCCCACCAGCCCCATCAGTGCCGCGATGCCAATCACCAACAGCAGAGCGGTGGCGGTAAAGATCTCACGCAAACCGGAGTCGGCCACAAAGCGAAACAGCGGCCGACTGAAGTAGTGCCCGGCGGCCACCAACCCAATGATGGTCGCCATTACCACCAGCGCATAGGCCCAGCCGGGCAATCCGGCCACCAGAGACAGGTCATGATGCTCAACCGCCTGAGCCAGCCCTTGAGCCGCCTGCTGCAGTTCCAGCAGTGCCAGCAATGGGATGAAAGCCAGCATGGGAATGACGGCAATATCCTGAAACAGCAACACCGAAAAGGCCGAGCGGCCACCATCGGTTCGTCCCAAGCCTTTCTCGTTAAAGGTCTGCAACACAATGGCGGTGGAAGAGAGAGAGAAAATGAAGCCGATGGCCACAGCCGTCTGCCAGGCCAGTTGAAAATACAACCCCAGCGCCGTCATCGCCGCCGCCGTGAGGGCCACCTGCAGCCCGCCAAGTCCCAGCAGCCGGTGGCGCATCTCCCACAGCATTCGCGGTTCCAGCTCCAGCCCCACCACGAACAGCATCATTACCACCCCAAACTCGGCGAAATGCTGAATGGTGGCGGTCTCTTCGCCAACTAAACCCCAGAGGGGGCCGATCACCACCCCGGCAATCAGATAACCCAGTACCGACCCCAATCCCAACTTCTTAGCGATGGGCACCGCAATCACGGCGGCCAGCAAGTAGATAAATGCCTGCAAAAAATAGGCGGTCATGAACGCGGCTCCCCATCGTCAAAGCAAGAGTTACAGGTTTCCAGATCCAACAATGGCCGCCAATCAGTATCGTCTCTGACCAGGCTGGTGAGCAGCCGCTTCCAGCGCTCGATGTGCTGCCCAACCCGCAACTCCTCCACCGCGGTTCTGGCACCGAACAGCACCAACGGCGGCAGATATTGCATGCCAATCAGGCGCGCGGTCTGTTCCAGCGGCCGCAACAACTCCCGAATTGAAAAGTGATTGTAGCCCTGTTCCTGATAAGCGCTCTGAGCGCCTCCGGCGCTGACAACACACACCAATCGCTTACCATGCAGCGCGTCTCCGCCCTGGCCATAGGCAAAGCCATATTCCAGTACCAGGTCCTGCCACTCTTTGAGGATCGACGGAGTCGAGTACCAGAACAGCGGGAACAGAAACACCACCACATCGTGCTCTTTCAGCCGTTGCTGCTCTCGTTCAACATCGATGCGGTAATCCGGGTAGTCCCGGTACAGATCCACCAAGGTGACGCCATCAAGGCCATTGGCAGCCTGGAATAGCGGCGCATTGATCTCAGATCGGTGTGATGACG
Organism: Ferrimonas kyonanensis DSM 18153; assembly: GCF_000425405.1. GTDB lineage: Bacteria > Pseudomonadota > Gammaproteobacteria > Enterobacterales > Shewanellaceae > Ferrimonas > Ferrimonas kyonanensis. Next base: position 28,991 of record NZ_KE384363.1, read on the forward strand.
GATGGGCATAGAGAATCAAAACGGATTGTTGGTTTTGCATCAGTGCTTCCATGGCAGTGGGAATCAAACTCACACAAACGGTCGCCCTTCAGAGAGAGGCGGCGGCTTGCTCCCTATAACTATAATCGTGATATAAGAAGCATACCAATAACTTAGAATGAGGCGATCACAGTGAGCACAATAAGAAAAGCCTGCCGCGCCTATGGCAGTTGCGCATCGATGCCATTCTCAGCGGCTGTCGCGGCCACTACCCGGAGTCGCTGCTCAAACGCTGGACTGAAGGCGAACTCACCACCGAGTTTGTGAATCACGTCCGCGATCATTTCTGGGTGATTGAACAGTCTCAGCGGATCATCGCCTCTGGCACCATCGACCTTGACTCCGGTAAGCTCGATGCCATCTTTGTCTGTCCTTCGGCCATGGGAACCGGCGCAGGCCGCAAAATGGTCACCCACCTGCAGCAGCTGGCTGTCGACGCGGGACTGGCTCAGATCAGCCTTGAAGCGACCCTCAATGCCGCGCCGTTTTATCGTCGGTTGGGATTTAAGGGCGAGACCACCAGCCTGTACCACAGCCCCCGGGGATTCAGCCTGGAGTGTATGGTCATGCACAAGCTCATAAGGAAAGCCGCGGGCACTTGCAGCCCGAGCATGAATGTACTCTAATGCCCTACCCGCATTTTCCAGCTCCAGATTATGACCCAGACTACCCGCGTTGATTTTCACAACTGGCACCCTCAACTCTCTAGCGCCCTGAAATACGTTGTCATCATGGCTCGTTACCAGCAACAGTGGCTGTTGGTGCGCCATCACCAACGTCAGACTCTGGAGATCCCCGGAGGTAAAATCGAGGCGGGCGAAACGCCCATCGAGGCCGCCCGGCGGGAGTTGTATGAAGAAACCGGCGCCACTGATTTCACCCTGACGCCGATGGAGGTCTACCGGGTGAGTAGCGGCAACTCGGAGCCGAGTTTCGGGCTGCTGCTGACTGCAGAGATTCGCAGCTTGTCGTCGTTGCCCAAGGGCTCGGAGATTGCCGAGGTTCACCCGGTAACCCACCGCCCCGAGGACTGCGACATGACCTGGGCCGCTATTCAACCGGTGTTATTCGATCACGTCACTCGCCGGCAGCAACTGCTTGAACAGCTTGGGGCCTATCAGCACGTCATCTGGGACTGGAACGGCACTCTGGTGGACGATGCGCCGCTGGCCACCGACATTGTAAACCGCCTGATGGCCAGCCAGAGCCTCGGCAGTATCAGCCTGGAACAGTATCGAAACGACTTCTGTCACCCGGTCATCGATTACTACCAGGGGTTAGGGTTCGATTTTAACCGTCTGCCTTTTGATCAGCTGTGTCAGCAGTTTGGGCAACAATATCGCGCCGGTCGAGACCAGCTGAAACTGCACAGAGGCAGCCGCTTTCTGTTGCGCTCCCTCAGTCGGAGTCATACCCAGTCGCTGCTGTCCGCCAGTGCTCAACACAGCCTGGAACAGTGCATCAGCCATCATCGCCTGGAGGGGCTGTTCGATTACCTCTACGGCCTGGATAACCACCATGCCGCCAGCAAGATCGATCGCGGGCGTGAACTGCTGCAGGTCAGTGGTATCGCTCCGGAACGGACGTTAATCATCGGCGATACCGATCATGACTGGGAGGTGGCCGACGCGCTGGGCACTCGACTCTGGCTCATTGCCGACGGTCATCAAAGTGAGGCCAAACTCAGCGCATTGCACGATACCGTCTTCAGCAACTGGCAACAGCTCAACCCCGGTGCAGCGTGACCATTGCCGTTAGAATAACGCCAGGCGCAGATTCTCTACAATCAATATCAGGATCACAATCCAACTGAGCAGCGTGCCCCAAAAGCGGCCTAAATGATAGCCGCCATTGCCGCCGGTCAACCCCCAGGGATGAAGTATCCGGGCTACCAGCCAGATAAGGCCACAGCCGTGCAGTAGCCAGCCACTGGCGCCATTGGACTCGGCCGCGATGAGCATCAACAACATCAGAGGCGCGTACTCCAACAGGTTGGCGTGGCTGCGGATCCGTATCTCCAGCGAGCGGTTGTCGCCGCAGCCGACGCCTATGCCGCAGGCACGGCGCATGGCCACCACTCGATAAGCCAGCACCATCATAATGGCGGCGGTGGCTGCGATATAAATTCCACTAATCATCAATGACATAAACTCTCTCCCTAAACCAATTACCCTATCACCATCACCGCGTACTGCCCAGCCTCTGCCGAAACATAAAAAAAGCGCCCAATGGCGCTTTTAAGGGGCATAAAACCGACTCAGTAGGACTCGGGTGAGTAATACGGCTTAAACAGGGTCAATTTAAACACACCGACCCCCAAGCGGAACATCAGCCACAGCCAGCTGAAAAACAGCAGGTGCCACGCCTCTAGGGCCCATACCAATAGCGCCCCTCCGCCAATGAGTACCACCGAAACCTGAAACACGTTAATGACATTGGTGTAATGATCCTCGATAACGGTTTGGTAGGCTTCGGGCTTTTTCATCAAGGTCCAAACACCACCGCAGACCCAGAACAGGGCACACAATGACCAGAACCAGGGGCTGACCAACCCGAGAGGACTGATCAGCAGGCTGACGCACATCAGGATGTATGAAATTTGCGCATCGAGGCGCGCCATTTCGTTGCGCTGGGGAAATGGCAACAACCCAGGAACCGAATGGGTGTGGCGAGCTGACATCATACCTCCTTGTATAAACTGTCAGTGTTGCAACGGCATGGGTCGAAGATAGGCGGCATTGATTATCAAATCAACAGATAAAATCACGGTTTTACAATATCTTGAGAAACTAAAGTGAGGCTAAATCGCCAAGATTGTCGACCTAGAGCGAACGGGAATCCGAGCTATCGGCATGTCGATGAAAGTCGACGCCATTGATGTAGGCAGTGATCACCTGTTCCATCGCCTGCTCTTTGGGCCCAGCCAAAGGCATGCGAGTAACCGCCAAAGCCGCGTAGCAGAGGCCGTCTTTAGTCTGAATGCCGCGATCCACGATCTGCTGCAACAACTGCACTTTGTGGGCATCACTGATGCCTCGGTCGGCGGCAAGCAATGCCATGTTGAAATCGCCCTCCTGCAGCGCTGCACTCACCAGTTGCTGCAGTGCCTGGGCCTGCCGGTCGACCAGTTTATGAGCCAGGGCCGTCTGATACATGGCATACAGCCATTTCCGTTCACCGCTGTACTCGGGTTTATCCAGGCTGACATCGATGGGGTCGCGCCCCGCCATGACCAGGGCTTCCATCGCCTGTGCAGAGCCGCCAACGCTGCCTTGTTTGACCACCGTCGTTGCCCGCATCGCCGAGATGCCCAGCGCCATCACCGCCACTACGGCCAGCACATGATGTAGTTTCAAGCCAATTCCTTGTTGTTCATGCCACCGCGACCACTGCCGCCGGCTGTCACCTTCATCCCTGAAACTGATCGCCGAGCAACCCGCTAAAACATGCATTGCTAATTTAAGTCAGTCTACAAAGCCGTCGATGAGGATGCAAACGGCGAAACGAAATCGACCGCCTTTAGGGTATGAATGGCTTCAAGCTCTTCAAGGACAAAACGAGTCTGCCGATTGACAACGCTCTGCTTTGCGCAAAATTAAATCGCCCCGCTATCCCCGATTATCTCGAAACTCCGCCGGAGTCTTACCGACCCACTTTTTAAAATTTCGATAGAAGACCGAGGGCTCGGAGTAACCCAACTGCTCGGCGATGTCGCTGATGGGCAATTCAGATCCAAGCAGTAACTTGACCGCCCTTCCCCGACGTACCTTATCTTTCAACTCCAGAAACTGGTGCCCTTCTCGCTTCAGTCGCCGGCCCAAAGTGGCTACGCTGATATTAAAGTGACTGGCCACCATCTCCTGGCTCAGAGCTTCCAGCTCCTGCTGGCCATCAATGAAGTCGCGTACCCGGGCACTGAGCGAGTCGTCTTTGCGGTAATGTGTCAGCAGTTGTTCCGGGCTGTTGGCCAAAAACGGTGACAAGGTGTCTGGGCTTTGCTGAATCGGCGCCTGCAGGTAGCGCACCGGCATCACCAGTTCGGTGACCGAGGCATCAAAACGAACCGGGGCCTGTAACAGGGCCGACAAGTCGGTATCAAAGCTATGACGGGAAAAAGAGAACTGAACCCGGCTGAGCAGCAGTGGCGAGTCAATCATCCAGGCAGACCAACGGTGCAGGATAATGCACAGGCTCAGCAGTAAAAAACTGATGTTACTGTCATCCTGCCCGTTGACCATTCGTAACTGAAACCGAGCCTCTTCCCCCTGCTCCAGTAACTGCCACTGGTATTCATCGGACATCAGCCGAAAGTACTCGATCACCCGCAGCAGCGCCCGGCGCAGGTTGCGACAGCCAATGCTGGCATGACACATCATTCGAAAACTGCCCAGGCGCATCGGCCTTTGTGCATAGCCGGAGGACTCATCATTCAGCCGCTGCCACAACTGCCTCAGCAGCGCCGCATAGTCGCGGGCGTTCAACCCTCGGCCCTGCTGAAGCGCCGGCCAATCCAGTGCGTAATCCGCAAGTAATCGGTCGACATCCAGGCCTTGGCGCCTGGCGGCGGTGAGCGCACCAATGATAAAGGCGCTGTCGATCATCCCTTCCCTGGGGTGTGCACCGTGTCTGCTCTGGGTCATCTCCCTACCCCGGTTGTCCATACCCGCTCAGAGTATCACAACTCAATTGGGCCCAGGCAACTCACCCTTCAACCAGGGCAATGGACACCTCAAGGCCTCAAGTCAGCAGCCCAAACACCGCCGCCAGTTTATCGGGCGCCGACAACTCCAGACATTTTTCCAGATTATCGACATATGAGGCATTGTGCTGCCGTTTCTTAGCGTAGGCCGAGATGACATCCACCACCGTCCTTTTATCCATTTCACCAGACTCAACGGCAATGCCTGCCAGATACGCTTCGATCACCAACAGGTCCACCATCAACACCTGAAAGAACTGAGTCGGTGTTCGTTCGATAGCCAATAAAAATTGATTGTTGTACAACTGATAAAGCAGGAAATTGAGCAACATGTGAGGATGCTCTGCCAAAAATGGTCCCATTACGGCATGGGATTCTTTTAGCAAAGCATCAAAGATGTCCGGTACACCAAATATCACCATAGCGCTGGCAGATAAGGAAGGTAAGTCACTGCCATTTCCCCCCCTACCTACTCGCTGTTCCATCTGCCGCATCAACGGCAACTGAAACTGCAACAACCTCTTTTCAGAAGGGCTCACCCTAAAGTTGTTTGCTCCCTCTTTGGTGACTTCCGAGCCAATCTGCACCAGTTGAGAGGAAAGTATCTTCCATTTGTGACCTTTAAGTTCCGGTAGCGTGGAAAACGACTTCCTCATTGAGCCATCTTTCATCCATTGAAGGTTTCTTTGCAAAATGGTCTCAATCTTCAACGGATTTTCTAAATGATCATCGATTTGGTGGTAGGTAATTCCCAGTATAAACAGTCGCTCAGGAAGACTCAGTTGATGATTCAACAACACCTGAAAACTGAACTCTCTCACGATATTGGCCCAATGGGGCAAGACATGAGAAGGCAGTCCTAACTTTTTGTAATGCTCTTTAAAAGAATCACTTTCCTCCACCTGACTCAATATCATAGCCTCGGGGTTAAACAGGATCTCCTCTGCCGCAGCCGGACAGGATAGTGATAAACTCAGCTCCAGACGGTCGCCGAAATACTGAGGCAACCGCGGGTATTGCTGACAAGTGATGGATAACGCTTTCTCTCCCAGACGTTTATGTACCTCGCACCAGCCCTGATCGTCCAGCATGGGGCAGTGGCCCTGGCTGTCCAAACGGATGTAGCCATAGCTAAGATCGCTGCTTCTTTCCTTCGGCATTCTTTTGTAGTGCTGCTTAGACAACACCTTTATCACCGTATCTGCGGATTTCCGCGTCTCTTTAAAGGCCTTCTTATCCAAGGAGATCGTCCAGGAATGACAACAGTTGGACGGACACTGGTCACCGATACAGCGAAAATTGCGTACAAAAGTAGGCTCAAAGACCTTAAGAGGTTGTTCGGGGGACATCTTCGACTCAATTAGAAATGCACATATCAAAATGAATGCAATTTCTTTGCCAATGGCACTAAAAAGCGTGGATCAAAAAAGCCGGGCAAATGCCCGGCTCTGGTTGGGATAGATAACGCTTGGGTAATTAACCCAACAGGCCCATCACCAGGTTGGTGTTCTGGTTGGCACGGGACAGGATATTGGTGCCAGACTGAACCAACAACTGGTTCTTGGTCATCGCCGCACTCTCTGCAGCAAAGTCGGCATCCATAATACGACCTGAGGCCGCCTGGGTGTTCTGGCTCACGTTAGCCAGGTTGTTGGAGGTGTGCTCCAGACGGTTGATGTTGGCACCCAAAGAAGAGCGAGCCTTACCAACGTTATCAATCAACTTATCGACTTCACCCAGGGTAGTGGTGGAATCGGCTGCTGATTTAAGGTTTTTGGTAAAGATAGTCTCGTCAATCTTGTCGGTGGAAACGTCCAGCTTAACGGTCAGTGTTTCAGTGGTACCGGCACCAATCTGGAATTTAACACCATTGGTTTTGTCGGTCAGAGAGTTTGCGCTTTGATCAAACAGTTTGTTACCGGCAAATTCCGTGTTATCGACAATACGCTCGACTTCAGCTTTAAGTTCGGTGAATTCGGCATCCAGAGCATTGCGATCGTCTGCTGAGTTCACGCCGTTGGCAGACTGAGTCGCCAACTCCTTCATGCGCATGGCGATGTTGTTAATTTCGTCCAGGGCACCGTCGGCAGTTTGCAGCATAGAGGTGGCATCGCCGATGTTACGCTGGGCGGTGTTCATGCCGGTGACGTTGGCGTTCAGACGGTTAGCAATCTGCAGGCCAGCCGCATCGTCGGCAGCAGAGTTGATGCGAAAACCGGTGGACAGACGCTCCATGGCGGTGTTGAGGCCATTGTTGCTCTGACCCACAGAGTTTTGAGCAACCAAGGATGGGAAGTTAGTTTGTACTGAAAGCATTGGGTTATCTCCGTGAGATGTGTTTTCTAAGTTCAATAATCAAAAGCGCCACTAATTCAAAGATCTTTAAATTTTTTTCCATCCTTATGAACACACTCGCTTTGAGTGCTGGCCTGTCGCGCACTGACGCCCGGCCACAGATACTCAATACTCCTTTCGCACTGGCTAAGGTGCATAAAAAAACACCCCTAAACCAACCAGTCTAGGGGTGTTAATCACCATCACTTCTATAGAGGGACCCCCTCTTTTAGAGGCGACTCAGCTACCAAAGAGGATTAGCCCAGCAGGCCCATCACCAGGTTGGTGTTCTGGTTGGCACGGGACAGGATGTTGGTGCCAGATTGAACCAACAGCTGGTTCTTGGTCATCGCCGCACTTTCTGAGGCAAAGTCGGCATCCATGATACGGCCAGCAGCCGCTTGGGTATTCTGACTGACATTGGCCAGGTTGTTTGAAGTGTGCTCCAAACGGTTGATGTTAGCACCCAAAGCAGAGCGGGAAGTGCCAACAACGTCAATCAAGGCGTCTACAACGGCGATAGCGCCGTTTGCATCAGCAGTCAAATCAACAGCCGTCAGATCTTCACCACCACCTTTTAAGTCGGAAGTATCAATAGCAGCAACGGTCACGGCCAGAGTTTCGGTAGAAGATGCACCAATCTGGAAAGTAGTACCACCGTCCAGTGCTGCGAACAAGTCGTTGCCAGCATACTCGGTCTTACCCAAGATACGGTCAACCTCTGCTTCCAGCTCTGTGAATTCAGCGTCCAGCGCTTTCAGGTCGTCGGCCGAGTTCACGCCGTTGGCGCCCTGAGTCGCCAGCTCTTTCATGCGCATGGCGATGTTGTTGACTTCATCCAGAGCACCGTCGGCAGTCTGCAGCATAGAGGTGGCATCGCCGATGTTACGCTGGGCGGTGTTCATGCCGGTAACGTTGGCGTTCAGACGGTTAGCAATCTGCAGCCCAGCCGCATCGTCGGCAGCAGAGTTGATGCGCAGGCCGGTGGACAGACGCTCCATGGCGGTATTGAGGCTATTGTTACTCTGACCCACAGAGTTTTGAGCAACCAAAGATGGGAAGTTAGTTTGTACTGAAAGCATAGGGTATCTCCATGAGAAAAATCTGACTATCAATACCCAAAAGCGCCTGTTTATTGCGAATCTTTAATTTTCCTTGCTGCCTGACAAAAATCTATCCCCCTCTAAAGCGACAGAATAAAAAAAGCCCCGCCAATGGCAGGGCCAAACCCGAACCGCTAAGGGTTACAACACGTACTTCAGGGAGAACATAAACCGACTCAGATCGGCGTCGCTGCCGTCGGTGCGTTCGTTCAGCGCGTACAGGTACTCTACGCCGACCGTGATCGGCTTCACCGGCGAATACAGCAGGTTGATGTTGCCGCTGTAGGAGGTTTCATTGACCGCCACCATGGGCGAGGTATCGTAATCCGCTTCCAATGCCGAGGCGGTAATGTTGGAACGCCACTTCTCATCCCACCAATGCTGGTAGGAGGCAAAACCGGAATAGGTGGTGATCGCTTCTACTTCGCCATTTCCCAGTACCGCGCCATTGACGAAGTTCAGTGCCATGTATCGGCCCGCCCCTTCGCCGTAGTTAGCCATGAATTTAATGGTATCCTTGCCGGAACCCACCGGAATCACCCCGGAGCCGCTCAGCGCCCAACCAAAGGTGCTTTCATCCATGTTGTCCTCTTCGTACTCCAACTCCCTCAGCAGCGCCGCCAGCATGAACTTGCTGTTTCCGGTTTTGAAGTTGTAGCGGGCAATCAGGTCCGGGATCAGATCCGAGCTGCTGGTCTTTCGAACGCCGGTGGTGTAATCGGTAAAGGTGCTACTGGGGTTTTCCAGAGCAAACTGCCAACCGCCGTTGGTGTAACGAATCTGCCCCTGGCGGGCGAAGGTGGTGCCTTCAGCGGCCCCAACAAAATCCAGCGCCTCGGGCAAAGCCCCCACATCTTGGAACGTGGTCCAGGTCTGTCCCACTAACCAGTTGTCGACACTGACAAACGCGTGCCTGAGCCGGGGTGAGTAACTATTGGACACCCGCTCATTGCCATCCGCATGGGTCAGAAAGTCCATCTCTACGAAGAATTTCAGCTTATGACCATCGAGGTCGTTAGTGGCGGCAAAGTTAAAACGGGTCTCCCTGGCATGGAAGTCGGTGACACTGGTGCCCCGAGCACTGTCACCATAAATGGCACCGGGTACATAGAACTGGCGCGAAATGTTGTTGTCATCCGGCGCCCCCTCGCTGTAGTTGCTCACCATCAGATCCGCCTTAACATAGCCACCAAAAGCAAACTCGGTGTCACTGAGGGATTGCAGGGATATGGCCGCCTGAGTGGCCGCAACGGGGGTCAGCAATGCCGCGACCGCCAGGGCCGTGCGATTAAGCAGTTTCATCGTCATCTCCATGATTTTTTTGTAGTCCAACCCACTATCATCCATAGATAAACGGTTGAAAATTAGCCAAAGGTCGAAGATGATTCGACAACATTTTCCTGAAAGTTAAACTACGCCCTGATGACAATTGCCGTTTCAACCCCAACCTCAGGCCGCAACTCAGCCACCGTCGTCCGCCTTTCAGGCACAAAAAAGCCCCTGACGAGCAGGGGCTGTTTACAGTCTTTGGTTTCAGAGCCTAGTTGGCGCTGCCGTCCTGAGGCGCCATGGTAAAGCGCTTCATCCAGCCGAGGACATTGTCGTACCACTGCACCAGGTTGTCCTGATTCAGAATCCAGTGGTTTTCCTTTTCAAATACCAGCAGCTCCGACGGAATATTCTTACGCTGCAACACGGTAAAGGCCGCCAGTCCCTGCTCCAGGGGTACGCGGTAGTCTTTGGCACCATGGACCACCAACATCGGCGTACGCCAGTTGTTGATGTGATTGACCGGATTGAACTTCTCATAGTTGTCGGTGGCGTCCCAATAGCTGCCGCCAAACTCATGCTCGGGGAACCACAGCTCTTCGGTCACCATCGAGAAGCTGCGCATGTCGAACAGGCCGGCATGGTTCACCAGGCATTTGAAGCCATCGGGCCAGTTTCCGGCAATCCAGTTCATCATGTAACCGCCGTAAGAGCCGCCGGCGGCGCAGGCGTTCTGGGTGTCCAGCCAGGGTTGCTGCTGCCCTACGGCAGCCAGGCCTTTCTGAAGATCTTCCAGTGGCTTACCGCCCCAATCCAGAGAGATGGAGTCGGTGAACGCCTGGCCGTAACCGGTCGACCCGTGGAAATCCACCATCACCACCCCAAAACCGGCGGCGGCCCACAACTGCGCATTCCAGCGGCTGTGCCAGCGGTTACCAAACGAACCCTGGGGGCCGCCATGAACCAGGAAGGCCACCGGGTATTTGCCACCCTTTTCGAAGTTCGCTGGTTTGATCCAGTAACCGTAGACGGTCTCGTTGTTCCAGCCTTTGAAGTTAAACTGTTGGAATTCACCCAGTCCCTGCTGGTTCAACAGGTCCTGATTCAAGTGAGTCAGTCGCGTCGGCTCACTGCCATTGAGACCCACCACATACAGATCGTTAGGTGACTTGAGGCTGTTGTGGGTATAGAACAGTTTGCCCCCCACCACTTTCACCAGGGCGTTGCTGCCCTCCTCCACCAGTGGCCGCTTGTCGCCAAAGCGCACGTCCATGGCATAGATGGCCACCTGACCCAGGTTCTGGGCGGTCACGTACAGGGTGTGGCTCTCCTCGGCAAACGCGATACCGGAGGCGCTGCGATCCCACAGTGGCGACACCTCACGGGTTTCGCCACTGCGAAGATCTTTCAGCATCACCCGGAATCGATCGGCTTCAAAACCCGGCTTGCTCATGGCCAGGTAGGCCAGATAACGGCCATCATCGGAAAACACCGGGTTGGCGTCCCAGGCCAGGTTAGACTCGGTCAGATTGACGGGCTCGCCGCCGGTGACTGGCACCTGCCACAGGTCATAGTTGGTCTGCCAGGCCTGATCGCGGCTGGGGGCCTTGGCACTGAACACCACATGCTTCCCGTCCGGAGTAAAGCTAACCTCCTCCATACCGGAGAAAGGCTTAGGCGGCGTTTCGGTATCCAGGCCCGAGGTCACGTCCACCGGGTTAGACAGGCTCTCGCCCTCGATCTTGGCCACAAACAGATGATTGCGCAGTCCGTCGCCCCAGGTATCCCAGTGGCGCACCATCAGCTGATCGTAGTGGCGGCCCTTCTGTTTGTTCTTCTTTTGGGCATCCTGTTTGTCCTTACTGCAGGCCAGGGTGTCGCACTCCACATTGACCCGAATCTGCATCACCACCTGGCTGTTGTCGTTAGACAGCTTAAAGCCGTCCACGTCCAGAGGCAGGTTCGACAGCTGCACCGCTTCACCGCCGTCCAGAGCGATGGACCAGATTTGGCTGCTGCCGCTGCGACCACTGAGGAAAAACAGCCGTTTTCCATCTTTGGACACCACCAGGTTGTGTTCGGTGGATTTGTTGTTGGTCAGGCGACGCGGTTCGCCATCCAGAGTCTGCAAATACAGATCGGAACGGGCACCCTCGGCGGTCTTCTTCTTGACGCCATACACCACGGTGTTGCCATCCGGCAGCACCACGGTGGAGTGCAACTTACTCAGCCCGTTGAGTTGGTGGATATCAAATGGGGCCGTTGTCGGCGCCGCCACCACAGAGGCCGACAGCGCCAGCGCGCTGCTCAGCACAATACCGTGTTTCATTTTTGCTTTTCCCTTCGATGCGAAGTCCGGTCTATTGCCGGACTAAAAAGACGCCCACTGGGGTGGGCGTCATTGTTGTTATCCCTGCCTGGCAGGATTATTGACTCAATTTGGTGTCCATCTCTTCAATCTTGGCATGCCAGATGGCCGGCCCGGTCTGATGGACGTTATTGCCACTGGAATCCACGGCGACGGTGACCGGCATGTCTTTCACGTCAAACTCGTAGATCGCCTCCATACCCAGCTCTTCAAAGGCGACTACCCGCGACTGTTTAATGGCCTTCGCCACCAGGTACGCGGCACCGCCAACGGCCATCAGGTAGGTTGCCTTGTGCTTGGCGATGCTGTCGACGGTGGCCGGTCCACGCTCGGCTTTGCCGATCATGCCCATCAGGCCGGTCTGTTCCAGCATCAGATCGGTGAACTTGTCCATTCTGGTGGCCGTGGTCGGCCCCGCCGGGCCCACCACTTCATCGCCCACGGCATCCACCGGGCCGACGTAGTAGATAAAGCGGCCTTTGAAGTCGACCCCGTCCGGCAGCCCCTGGCCGGAATCCAGCAGGTCCTTGATCCGTTTGTGGGCCGCGTCCCGGCCGGTGAGGATTTTGCCATTCAGCAACAGGGTGTCACCCGCTTGCCATTGCAGCATCTCCTCCTGGGTAATGCTGTCCAGGTTCACCCGCTTAACGCTCTCACCCACCTCCCAGGTCACTTCCGGCCAGTCAGCCAGATCCGGTACCGGCAATTCCGCCGGGCCGCTGCCATTCAGAGTAAAGTGGACATGGCGGGTGGCGGCGCAGTTGGGAATCATCACCACAGGTTTTGAGGCGGCATGGGTCGGTGCCGACATGATCTTCACATCCAACACCGTGGTCAGCCCCCCAAGCCCCTGGGCACCAATCCCCAGCTTGTTGGCTCGCTCGAAGATCTCCAGGCGCAACTTCTCTTCGGTGGTCTCGGCACCGCGAGCTTTCAGCTCGTGAATGTCGATGTGCTCCATCAACGACTCTTTGGCCATCACTCCGGCTTTCTCGGCGGTACCGCCGATGCCAATGCCCAGAACCCCGGGAGGGCACCAGCCCGCGCCCATGGTGGGCAGAGTCTTCTCGACCCAGGCGGCAATGTCATCGGAAGGATTCAACATCACCATCTTGGATTTGTTCTCAGAGCCACCGCCTTTGGCAGCCACAAACACCTCGACGGTGTCACCGGCGACCATCTCTACGTGCACCACAGAGGGGGTGTTGTCGCGGGTGTTTTTGCGCGCGCCTGCCGGATCGGCGACGATGGAGGCCCGCAGAGGGTTGTCGGTATTGGTATAGGCCTGACGCACGCCTTCGTCCACCATTTGTTGAACGGTCAGGTCGCTGTCCCACTGCACCTGCATGCCAATTTTGACAAAGCAGGTGACGATGCCGGTGTCCTGACACAGTGGCCGATGGCCCTGGGCGGACATGCGGGAATTAATCAGAATCTGGGCAATGGCGTCCTTGGCTGCCGGGTTGGCTTCCCGCTCGTAGGCAGCGTTCATTGCGTCGACGAAATCTTTCGGATGGTAGTATGAGATGTACTGAAGAGCATCAGCCACGGAGCTGATGAAATCCTGCTTGCTGATCACGGCCATTAATCTACTCCACTGAGGCATCCAGCCCCATTTCACTATGCCTGTGTTTTTATTGTGGTTATCAAATCCGATTAATCATACCCCGAGGCAGCGGTAACGCGCCAGTGCTGTGCTCAGTCCGACAGCAAAACGGCAAAAAGCCATCCGACAACGGCAATGACCTGATGGCTTGCCGTTATACCGCGGCCGCCCGTGCCTCGGCGATGCCGCTGGCCAGTGTCGCCAGGGTGACCGGCTTGGTGAGAAACCCATCCATGCCGCAGTCCAGACAGCGCTGCTTGTCCTCGGTAGTGGCGTTGGCCGTCAGCGCCACTATCAGGGTGTCGCCTCCCCGGCCCAAACGGATCTGTCGGGTGGCGCGATAGCCGTCCATCACCGGCATCTGACAGTCCATCAGAATCAGGTCGAACGAGTGCTGCTGGCTGGCATCCACCGCCTGTTGACCATTGGCCGCAATCTGCAACTGCTCACAGCCCAGTTTTTTCAACATAATCTGCATCAGCTTCTGATTACTCAGGTTGTCTTCCGCCAGCAAAATCGACAGCCCCTTCAATGGCTGGGGGTTGGCGGCGTCTTCGGTTTCAACACCACCACCAGGTACCGACTGCACCAGAGGTAGCGTCAGGGTCAGGGTAAAGCGGCTGCCTTTACCCACCTCAGACTGCACCTGCAACTCGCCGTCCATCAGCGCGCTAAGCCGCTTACAGATGGCCAGTCCCAGCCCGGTGCCACCGAAGCGTCGGGTTACCGAACCGTCCGCCTGGGTATAGGCATCGAAGATGTACGGCAGTTTGTCACTGTCGATGCCGATGCCGGTGTCGGTCACCGCCAGTGCCAGGGTGCACAAAGCATCCTTTTGGCTGATAACCTCGGCCGACAACTGCACCTGGCCAGAGGGGGAAAACTTGATGGCATTACTGAGCAAGTTGCCAAGAATCTGTTCCATTCGGCCTTCATCCAGAGCCACGCACGGCGGCAGGTCGTCGGCCAGATCCAGCCCCAGCAACACCTTGTGCAATCGCGCCGTACCCTGGCAATGCGCATGTACCCGCTGCAGAAAATCCACCAACGCCGTTGGCTGAGGGTCCAGACTCAACTTTCCCGACTCCAGGCGGGAGAAATCCAGCACATCATTGACGATGTGCAACAGGCTCTGTGACGCGCCCTGCAACAGCAACAGTTGCTGTTGCCCCTCAGTATTTAAGCGACTGCGCTGAGCCCCCAGACACTCGACAAAACCGATAACCGCATTGAGCGGGGTCCGAATCTCATGGCTGGCGTTGGCCAGAAAGTCACTCTTCGCCTGCAGTGAATGGCTGAGGCGGGTATTCAGATCTTCCGCCTGAATCTGCTTGTCGTGCAGGGCCTGATCCGACCGTTCCAGCACTCGAGCCAACTCCGCCAGTTCACTTTTCTGCATGCCTGTGCGAGGGAAGCGCACCGCACCACTGCCCATGGCTGGCAACTGACTCACCAGCTCCGCCATGGGCCGACTGAGCCAGCGGTTAAGAATTCGGTAGATGGCCGCGAACGCCAGCAAGGAGAACAGCAAGGTCATCGATACCTGGCGGGCAACCTGCCATTGCAGATCCTCGGTATCCACCTCCATGGTGTAACTCAGCCAGGGCGAGGACTCGTACTCCAGTTGCTGACTGATGTACATGCACCCGTTGAGCAAGGGTGACAACCAATTCTGCTGCTGCGGACAGGCCACCGCCATCGGCTGACGGCGGTATTCGTAGCGACGCTCGCCATCCAGGCTGAACAGGGTCACCCCGTTCAGGTGCGGGAAATTTCGCAAGCGTCGATTAAACTCGATGCCAGCCTCGGCCTGATCCAGCATGACCACTTCGATCATGGTCGGCGCCACACTGCTGGCCACGCCGACAAACTGAGTTTCCAATGTCTGCCGATCCACCCGGTAGGTCCAGGCACTGCTGGCCAGCGCCAGCAGCACGAAACTCAGGAAGATCGCCGCGTTGAGCCTGACCGTCAGAGAGTTAAACATAAGGCCTCATCGCTCTACCGGCAGGTCGCGCGCCGACCAGTCCAGCCAGGAGCCATCATAGTGCATCACATCCAATCCAGCTTGGCGCATCAGGAAATACCCCAGTGTTGAGGCTTTGCCGGAGTAGCAATAGGTAATGTAACGTTGGTTTTTATTCAGCTTTGAAAACAGCAGCGCCAACTGCTCGGCACTTTTTATCCTCGGCTGACCGTCATCGCCCGGCTCATAGAAGGCGGTCATGGGGATGTTCACCGCCCCCGGAATGTGACCAAATTTGTCGGTTTCGGAGCGTTGTCCCAGATAGTCTGGCTCCGGCCGGTTGTCGATGACGGTAAAGTCCGGGTTGAAGCCAGCCAGTTGCGTCATCCTGGCGTTGGCCAGCACGTCGGGATTCAATGAGGGCAGATAGCGAGACGGCGACACTTGAGTCGCCTCGGTGGACAACGCCGTCTTGGGCAGCGGCGCATTCAGTAGGTAAATCTGCGGCAGGCCATAGAGCTCCAGTACCCAGGCCAGACGCGCCGCATCCAGCAGTTGACCGTCATCATAAACCACGATGGCCACATCCGCCCGCGCTCCGGCCTGGCGCAGCCGTTCGGTCATGACCGAAATGGTTTGCGCCAACAACACCCCGTCGACCTCACGATAGGTGCTGCTGACCGGAAAGCTGATGGCACCCGGTCGATGTCCCGAACCATAGGCCTGAGGTTCGCGGGCGTCATACAGCAACACCGGCAGTCGCTGTTGCTGCCAACGCTGCCACTCGGCCAGAGACAGGGATTCGGCGGCCCGCACAGGCCCCGCCAGCAACAGCAGCAATGCGACCGTCAGCACTCTCCCCATGCCAATCTCCTTGTGGCTGATCTTCAACAGATTTCATCCTGAATCTTGAGTATAGTAGCCAAAAGTTCGCCAGGGTGTCACGCCACAATCATGCCCGCCGGCGCCACACAGTTTGTTCACCTTTTGCTTTCACAGTGGTGGCCTTCTGTGTGACTCTATCAATAAGAACTCATCTGCCTTCAAGGAAAGAGTATGCGCAGTTTGTTGCTGTTTGTGTGTGTCTGCCTGTTCAGCGTCGGAGCCTGGGCGGCACCGGCACAGGATTTTGACATTCCGGTCGGAGACCAGACTCGATCGATGCTGGCACTGAGCCACAACGGCCCGGTGTATGTGGACTTCTGGGCCAGTTGGTGTGGCCCATGCCGACGGTCGTTTCCCTTTATGAATCAACTGGTACAGGATTTTGGCGACAAAGGGCTGACCGTAGTGGCCATCAACCTGGATGTCGACAAACAGGATGCCAATCGATTCCTGACCGAGTTTCCCGCCAATTTTGCCATCGTCTACGATCCGGACTTCGCCCTGGCCGAAGCCTATCAGGTGGGGGGCATGCCCAGCAGTTACCTGATCCACCGGGGTGAGATCATTGAGACTCATGTGGGGTTCAGACCCAAGGATGCCGAACAGACCCGCAAGACGCTGACGCGATTGCTGCCATAGACACCGGGAAAAGGGGCCGTCATGAAGACCACCACAACCCTGTTCATGTTACTGCTGCCAGTGCTACTGGGCGGATGCACCAATCTGGGGGTGAAGCCCTACGAGCGGGATCTGCTGGCTCACCCAGCCATGGCGCTGGAGGCCGATGCCATGGACAAGGCCTTTGACGATCACGTCTATTTCAGCAAAGAAGCCAGCAGCGGGGGTCGCAGCAGCGCCGGAGGGGGCTGCGGATGCAATTGACGCCGTTCAGCAACATCACCGCCGCCCTGGCCGTCGCCACCGTGCCGCTGGTGCAGGCCGACGGCCGCGTTGCCGGACTGGAACCGGAGTGGAACTTTGATGCCGCCTTCCTCTACTACAGTGAAGGCGCCAACCGGGTCGATGCCTACGAAGGGGTATTGCAAGCCACCCGTACCAATGCCGAGGATCAGGTACTGGGGCTCACCGGCACCCTGGACGTGCTGACCGGCGCCTCCCCCAATGGCGCGGTTCCGCAAAATCAGCTGCAGACCTTCACCCGGCCGTCAGGCAAAGGAGAGTATCAGATTCAGCCCGGCATACTGCCGCTGGATGACAGCTTCAAAGACACTCGGGCCCAACTGAACCTGCAATGGACCAGCCCGCTGAACCGGGCCATGGGCTACACCAGTGGCCTGCACATCTCCAAGGAGTATGACTACCTGTCGCTGGGCCTCAACGGCGGTCTTAGCCGCGACTTCAATCAGAAAAACACCACCCTGTCCCTGTCTGGATCCGCCTTTTTCGACACCATTGAGCCCGAGGGGGGGACCCCAATCGGCTTATCGACCATGGCGATTCGCAAAGACTTCCCCAGTGAAGAGGCGTTCCAGGCCGCCTTCAATGCCACCCGCAGTGGCAGCGACGACCGCAAAACCACCTGGGATCTGCGTGTGGGCGTCACCCAGGTGTTCAGCCGGCGATGGGTCATGCAGGCCAACGTCAGCTACGCCGAGGTCCACGGTTATCAGAATGACTTTTTAAAACTGCTGAGCGTGGTGGATGCCAACGGTACCGCTCAGCACTACCTGTATGAACGGCGCCCGGACAGCCGCAGTAAGGTGGCGTTTTTCTGGCAAAGTAAGTACCACTTCGGCCCCATTGCCGATATCAGCTACCGCTACATGAGCGACGACTGGGACATCGACTCCCACACGCTGGACGGACGACTGCGGTTTGAGTTTGGCCGCCACAGCCTGGAGCCCCACCTGCGTTATTACACCCAGACCGCCGCCGAGTTCTACCAACCGTTCCTGACCACCGCTACCGCGTTGCCACACTACGCCAGTGCCGACTACCGCATCGGTGAACTGGATACCTATACCCTGGGGATAAAATACGGCTACCGGCTGGACGACGGCCACCGAATGGCACTGCGATTGTCCTGGTACCATCAAGCCCCGGTGGATGGCGGCACCTCGAAACCCGGCCAACTGCAACAGCAGGATCTGTATCCAAGCCTGGACACCTTGATGCTGCAATCGAGTTACCACTTCTGATGTCGGCGGCCGAAAAGATCCCTCTGGGCCTGAACTGGCAACCTCAGGCTGGCCACTTCAGAGGCCATTTCGAAGCCATGGCGTGTCGCTGTGAGCTGCTGATTCGCACCAAAGACCCCTCACGGGCCCGGGCGGTGCTGGCAATGGCAGCATCGGAAGCCCTGCGGATACAGCACAAATTCAGTCGCTACAATCAACAAGGCGTGTGTCACCGCATCAATCACAGTCAAGGCCAGGCCGTCGCCATCGACGCCGAAACCCACGCGCTGTTGACGCTGGCCGACACCGCCTATCACCTCAGCCAGGGGCGGTTTGATATCAGCAGCGGTATCCTCGGACGCCTGTGGCGATTTAACCCTGACCAGACCATCCCCTCGCCGCAGCAGATTGCCCGCCTACTGCCTTTGATTGGCTGGCACCAGGTTCAGTTTGACACCGACTCCATTACCCTGCCTTCTGGCATGCAACTGGATTTTGGCGGCCTGGGCAAAGAGTATGCCGTCGATCGCTGCGTTGCCCTTATCCAACAGGCCTACGCAGACATTGAGGTGCTGGTCAATTTCGGTGGCGATCTCGCCACTACCGTCAATCCGGCCATGCCCTGGGAGGTGGGAGTCAGTCATCAGGCCCATGCTGGCGCGCCGTTTACCCGCCTGTCCCTGAGTCAGGGTGCGATCGCCACCAGTGGCGACAGCGAACGCTTCCTGATCCATAAGGGCCAGCGCTTGAGCCACATCCTCGATCCCAACACCGGCTGGCCAATCAGCGACGCGGCGGCCAGCGTGACGGTACAGGCCGATCGCTGCATCGACGCCGGCTTGTTGGCCACCCTGGCAATGCTGCAGGGCGAGCATGCAGAAGCCTTTCTCGGCGCCCAGCAAGTCCGCCACTGGGTGCAACGACGCTGAGCCTCGGCGCCCGCGATCGTCGCCTCCCGCTGGCTGAACTGGTATCATCGGGCAAACACTAACCCTGCACCGCCGATAACCATGCCTCAGTTTGTCCGCCGCACCCTGGATTGGGCCTGCGACGCCCCGACCCTGTTCGCCCCCCTGCAACATCGCCCCTGGGCCATGTTACTGGACTCCTGCTGCTCCGATGGCGAGGGCCACCACCCCGATGCCCGTTATGACATTCTGGTGGCCGATCCGCTGGCCACCCTGGTCACCCGTGGCGCCCACACCGACATCGACAGCCCGGACGGCCACCAACGCAGTAATGACGATCCGCTGCGACTGCTGCAACGCGCACTGAGCCGACACCTGCCCTCACTGACCGACGCCCAGGACCTGCCCTTTATTGGCGGCGCACTGGGCCACTTCAGTTACGACCTCGGCCGCCGGTTTGAGCGCCTGCCGGTGGCCGCCGACGACGACATCAACCTGCCGGAGATGGCCGTCGGCCTGTACGACTGGGCCCTGGTGTTGGATCAGCAGCAGCAGCGAGTCGAACTGATCGTCATCGGCGACGAATTGCACTGGCAGCGACGCTACCTGTGGCTGCAACAGTGCCAGCAGCAGCCTTCGGCCCCGTTCCGGCTGCAGCAACGCTGGCACCATGACAGCAGTCGCCAGCAGTACCTGGCCGCCTTTGAGCAAGTTCAAGCGTATTTAAGCAGTGGCGACTGCTATCAAATCAACCTGACCCAGCGGTTTCAGGCGCCCTACAGTGGCAGCGAATGGCAGGCCTATCTGACCCTGAGACAACATAACCAGGCACCGTTTTCCGCCTTTATCCGTCTACCGGAGGCAACCCTGCTGTCGGTATCACCGGAGCGGTTTCTGCAGGTTCAGGGGAATCAGGTACAGACCAAGCCCATTAAAGGCACCCAGCCTCGAAGCCATGACCCGCTCATCGACAATCACAACGCCCTGACGTTGGCCCACTCCGAAAAAGACCGGGCCGAAAACCTGATGATTGTCGACCTGCTGCGCAACGATCTGGGCCGGGTCAGCGCGCCGGGGTCGGTGCAGGTGCCCTCTCTGTTTGCCATCGAGAGTTTTCCGGCGGTGCACCACCTGGTCAGTACGGTGACCTCAACGCTGGCAGACGGCATCAGCCACTGCGACCTGCTGCGGGGGGCATTCCCCGGCGGCTCCATCACCGGCGCCCCCAAGATTCGCGCCATGCAGATCATCGAGGAGCTGGAGCCCTGGCGCCGCAGTCTGTACTGCGGCAGCATCGGCTACCTCAGTTGTCATGCCAAGATGGACACCAGCATCACCATCCGCTCGTTGGTGGCCACCGGTCAACGCCTGTATTGCTGGGCCGGGGGCGGCATCGTTGCCGACTCCCGCGCCGACGCCGAGTACCAGGAGTGCTTCGACAAACTGGCCCGCATCCTGCCCGTGCTTGAGCCCGAAGGGGACTGATGCCAGCGGCGGCCACCGACCAAAGGCGGATTCCCAAGCGGGTCCGCCTTTGTTATGTTGAAGACTGAGCAGCCACAAGGAGCAGCCTGCCCGTGAACCGTCAGCAGTTTCTGTCCCAATTTGCCCTGCAGCCCATGGTCGCAGGCGAGAACCCGCTTCGCCGTCATCCGCTGGCACCCAGCTTCAAAGACGCCTCGGTTCTGCTGGCCCTGTGCGACAGCGACGATGGCCTGCAACTGCTGCTGACCAAACGCGCCAGCCACCTGCGTCACCACGCCAATCAAATCAGCTTTCCCGGTGGCAAGATGGACGCCGAGGATCGATCGCCCTGGCATACCGCCACTCGGGAAGCCTGGGAAGAGGTCGGCCTGAGCCCCAACGCACTGACCCAGGTCGGCGCCCTGCCAGAGTTTCACACCATCTCCCGGTTTCGAATGCAGCCCCAGATCGCCTTTATCGAGCAGGATTTCATTCCCCGCCTGAGCCAGGACGAAGTCAGTGAGTGCTTCTTTGTGCCCCTGGCCCACCTGATTGAACCGGACAACCGCCGCACCGTCACCATTGAGCGCCATAATGGCAGCCATCCTGTGTACTTTATGTTCTACCAGCATCATCGAATCTGGGGCGCCACCGCCGCGGTGATCGAGCAGCTTATCCGCCACCTCGGCTACCCCAGGGCGCCAAACTGAGGCCAATGCACCACTTTTCTTGCAACCGCAGTGGGAATTCTCCCTTAAGCCCTTGAGAATCGAAGTCAGCAAGGTAAGATTAACGGTTCGAAGTCCGTCGGCCAGAGCGCCGACCCTAGACTAGTTTTTTATCTCGCTGGAGAGACAACCGAGAATGAGTGTGGCAACTATCGCTGACGTCTTAAAGGGCGTTCACGCCGTCGGTAGCGAAGTCACGGTACAGGGGTGGATCCGCACCCGCCGTGATTCCAAAGCCGGTATTTCCTTCCTGGCCGTTTACGACGGTTCCTGTTTTGATCCCATTCAGGGCGTGGTGCCCAATACCCTGAATAATTACCAGGAAGATGTGCTGCGCCTGACTGCGGGTTGTTCCGTAAAAATGACCGGTGAAGTGGTTGAGTCCCCTGGAAAAGGCCAGCAGTTTGAGATTGCGGTTACCGGCGTTGAAGTCATCGGCCTGGTGGAAGATCCAGACACCTACCCAATGGCGGCCAAACGCCACTCCATCGAGTACCTGCGTGAAGTGGCTCACCTGCGCCCCCGTACCAACCTGATTGGCGCGGTAATGCGAGTGCGTAACTGCCTGTCTCAGGCCATTCACCGCTTCTACCACGAGCAGGGATTCCTGTGGGCCTCGACCCCGATTCTGACCGCCTCCGACTGTGAAGGTGCCGGTGAGATGTTCCGGGTGTCGACGCTGGACATGAACAACCTGCCTCGCACCGACAAGGGTGACGTGGACTACGACAAGGATTTCTTCGGCAAAGAGACCTTCCTGACCGTATCTGGCCAGTTGAATGCCGAAACCTACGCCTGCGCCCTGTCAAAGGTGTACACCTTCGGACCGACTTTCCGTGCCGAAAACTCCAACACCAGTCGTCACCTGGCCGAGTTCTGGATGGTGGAGCCTGAAGTGGCTTTCGCCGACCTGGAAGACGCCGCCAAGCTGGCCGAAGATATGCTGAAGTACTGCTTCAATGCAGTACTGGAAGAGCGTATGGACGATCTGAAGTTCTTTGAGCAACGGGTGAACAAAGAGGTGATCACCCGCCTGCAGGACTTCGTCAAGGCCGATTTCGCTCAGGTGGATTACACCGACGCCATTCAGATCCTCAAGGACTGTGGTAAGAAGTTCGAGTTCGACGTGGAGTGGGGCATCGACATGTCCTCCGAACACGAACGCTACCTGGCGGAAGAGCACTTCAAGGCCCCGGTGGTTGTGAAGAACTACCCGAAAGACATCAAAGCCTTCTACATGCGCATGAACGACGACGGCAAAACCGTGGCCGCCATGGACGTTCTGGCTCCGGGAATTGGCGAGATCATCGGTGGCTCTCAGCGTGAAGAGCGCCTGGACGTTCTGGACAAGCGTATGGAAGAGATGGGCTTGCCTAAAGACGAGATGTACTGGTACCGCGACCTGCGTCGTTACGGCACCGTGCCTCACGCCGGCTTTGGCCTGGGCTTCGAACGACTGGTGAGCTACGTCTCCGGCGTGGCCAACATTCGCGACGTGATTCCTTTCCCTCGCGCCCCTCGCAGTGCCAACTTCTAAGTTGCCACGCGGCCAAAGATGAAAAAACCAGCCGATTGGCTGGTTTTTTTTGTTCGACACCCGGTGCTACTGAGTGCCACTGGCCACCTTGAGGTAAACCCATGCAAACAACGCCGCAAACAGCAATGCCGTTGCAAGCAGCTTTACCCATAACCACCTCATCCTTCCCAGCCTCCGCTGCAGTTCCTGATTGAAGTCAGCCTACCACATCGACAGCGACAGTAAGTGTTGCGGTATCACCCACACCGCGGCCCCGTCCAGTTACACTTGATTACAGATCCGCTAACAATGGCCTTTCCGTTTCGCAACCCTTTCCGGTATGGTATCCGCTGACCCTCTGTGGGTAACACAGAAAACCAACACAATAATAACGAATCAACCACCCGCCTCCGCGGTTCTTCCGGCGGGTGCTGCAACCAGCAAATTTCAAAAGGACGAAATCATGCTTCGACAAACTCTGGTGGCTTCGGCGATCCTGTTTTCTTTAGCCGCCTGCTCCTCCATGGAAACCAACCAAGACGTGACTTCCCAGACTCAGGCAGTGGCCCAGTTGGCCGACAGTAACCCACTGAAGCACAAAAGCACCCTGCAATACCAGGCTCCGGATTTCAGTGTTATCGACGACAGCCACTTCAAACCCGCCTTTGAAGCCGGCATGGCCAGCCACATGGCCGAAATTAATGCCATCGCCAATAACCCGGAAGCGCCAACGTTCGACAACACCATTGTTGCCATGGAGCGCAGCGGCGATCTGCTGAATCGCACCGCCAGTGTATTTTACAACCTGGTCGGCTCCACCGGTAACGATGCCCGCCAGGCACTGCAGACCGAAATGAGCCCCAAGCTGTCCGAGCACCAGGACAACGTCTACCTCAACAGCAAGCTGTTTAAGCGAGTGGAAGCGGTCTATAACCAGCGAAATGAACTGAATCTGAACCCAGAGCAGATGCGCCTGGTTGAGATCAGCTACGACGGCTTTGTGCTGGCCGGCGCCAAGCTCAGCGATGAGCAGAAGACTCAGGTTCGAGCACTCAACAAACGCCTGTCGGAACTGACCAACACCTTTGGCCAGAACCTGCTGAACGCCAGCCAGGACGCCGCCATTCTGGTTGATGATGTTAACCGTCTCGACGGCATGGCTCAGTCTGACATTCAAGCCGCCAAGCTGGCCGCCGACAAAGCCGGCAAATCCGGTTACCTGTTGACCCTGACCAACACCACCCGTCAGAGTGCGTTGGCAACACTGAACGACCGCGACCTGCGTGAACAGTTGTGGCGTGCGTCTGCGTACCGTGCCACCAGCGGCAAGACCGACAACCGCCCAGTGCTGCTGGAGATGGTGAAACTGCGGGCCGAGAAAGCCAAACTGTTTGGCTACGACAACTGGGCCGAGTACCAGCTGCAAACCAACATGGCCAAATCCCCCACCGAAGTGATGGACCTGCTGGGCTCCATGGCACCGAAAGTGGTAGCCAACGCCAGCAAGGAAGCCGCCGACATTCAAGCCATGGCCAGTAAAGATCACCCGGGCTTTGAAGTGAAGCCCTGGGACTGGCTCTACTACGCCGAGAAAGTGCGCCAGCAAAAATTCAACCTGGATCCGGCCGAAGTGTCTCAGTACTTCGAGTTCAACCGGGTACTGGAAGACGGCGTGTTCTTCACCATGGATCGCCTGTTCGGCATCAGCCTGAAGCCGCGCCCGGATCTGCCGGTTTATCACCCGGACGTTAAGGTGTACGAGATCTTCGATAAGGACGGCAGCAGTATCGGCCTGTTCTATGCGGATTACTTCGCCCGCGAAGGCAAGCGTGGTGGCGCCTGGATGAATGTGTTCACCGGCCAGTCGCACATGAACGGCACCAAGCCCACCATCATCAACGTCATGAACATCAACAAGGCACCGGAAGGTCAGCCGCAACTGGTGAACTGGGACGAAGTCACCACCATGTTCCATGAGTTCGGTCATGGCGTTCACGGCCTGTTCTCCGACGTCTACTACCCGAGCCTGGCAGGCACCAACGTCTCCCGCGACTTCGTTGAATTCCCGTCCACCTTCCAGGAAGACTGGGCCGCCAATCCGGAAGTGATTGCCAACTACGCCAAGCACTACCAGACCGGTGAAGCCATTCCTGCACCGCTGCTGAAAAAAGTGCTGGCCGCCGGTAAGTTCAACCAGGGGTACGACACCCTAGAGTACTTGTCTGCCGCCCTGGTCGACATGGAGTGGCATGCGCTGGATGTGGAGCACGCCGAAGTCGCCGATGTGGAAGCGTTTGAAGCCGCCGCGCTGAAAAAACACGGCGTCGATGTGGCAGCCATTCCACCTCGTTACAAATCCACCTATTTCGCCCACATCTTTGCCGGTGGCTATTCCGCAGGCTACTACGCCTACATGTGGAGTGAAATCCTGGCAGCGGATGCCTTTGCCTACATCCGCGACCACGGTGGCCTGACCCGTGAGCAGGGTCAGCACTTCCGCGACACCATCCTGTCCAAAGGCAACAGCCAGGACCTGATGAAAACCTACGTCGGCTTTAAGGGCGAGAAACCCAGCACAGAAGCTCTGCTGCAGCGCCGCGGCATCTCTCTGGCTAAGTAAGCGGTCACCCCCTAACAAACCGGCCCATGTGGCCGGTTTTTTTGTGGCTGAACGTCGAGATTGTGCATCGGGGTTTTGCCCAGGTTCAGGCACCTCTGCTATTCTGGGCCGCACAGGGTCACGGTCGACCCCATAACGGAGGAACTTTTAATGATTGTAATCACCCCCAACCGGGCAGCGGTTTCCTAACCACAGACTCCCTTGCCCGGACACGTTCCGGGGCACACGCCCCCGATTTCTCTAAAATCATGACGCCATGGCGTCAGGGGTACCATTATCATGAACCAAACACTGTCTTTGTCCCAACTGGGATGGCGACCCTATTTCCAACAACAACTGACTCTCGAAGAGCTGGAATGGCTGACACCGGTGCGCATCAGCAGCCACCACCGCAGCCAGGTTACGGCACTGGGAGAGCACGGTGAGCTGACCTTACCACTATCGGCGCAGGGAGACCCCCTCACCGTCGGCGACTGGGTGCTGATTGATCCCCAGCACCGCATACAGCGACGGCTGAACCGGCAATCCCGGTTTCAGCGCCGAGCGCCCGGCAGCAAACTTGAGACGCAATTGAT
The DNA here is from genome assembly GCF_000425405.1 of Ferrimonas kyonanensis DSM 18153. Lineage (GTDB taxonomy): Bacteria > Pseudomonadota > Gammaproteobacteria > Enterobacterales > Shewanellaceae > Ferrimonas > Ferrimonas kyonanensis. Next base: position 55,209 of record NZ_KE384363.1, read on the forward strand.
CGCCGCCAACATCGACACGGTGTTTGTGGTGTGTTCGCTCAATCACGACTTTAACCTGAATCGCATCGAACGGTTTCTGGCCCTGGCGAATGACGCCAATGTCCAACCTGTGGTGGTGCTCACCAAGGCGGATCTCTGTTCAGAGGTTCAGTTGCACCTGGCTCAGGTACAGCAACTGGATCCACTGCTGATGGTCGAGGCGATCAATGCGCTGGCACCCGACCACCTGGCTCGATTGAGCAGTTGGTGCGGTCAAGGTCAAAGCGTGGCACTGCTGGGTTCATCCGGGGTTGGTAAGTCCACCATCATCAATGGCTTGTTGCAACATCAGGGGCAACAGACTGGCACCATTCGCGAACAGGACAGCAAGGGGCGGCACACCACCACCCGTCGCTCGCTGCACTTGATGAGCCAGGGTGGCCTGCTGATGGATACCCCGGGCATGCGAGAGCTGCAGATCAGCGATTGCGAGCAAGGGGTTAACGACACCTTTGCCGATCTGCACTCTCTGGCTCGAGACTGCCGCTTTAGCGACTGCCAACATCAGCAAGAACCCGGATGCGCGGTTCAGGCCGCCATTGCCGGCGGAGAACTGCCGCTGCGGCGACTGAAAAGCTATCAGAAACTGATGCGCGAACAGGCTCTCAATGGCGCGACGTTGGCGCAAAAGCGGGCTAAGGACAAAGCGTTAGGAAAGTACTACCAGCGCGTTCAATCGGCGAGCCGACAACAAAAGAAAGGCTATTGAGCCTGGGGATCGCCACGACGATCCCGTCAACAAAGAGCCGCCCAATGGGCGGCTCTGTTTGACCTTAATAGTAGTTGAGGTACTTCTTAGCGTACTTGCGCAACTTCTTGTTCGGTGCCGAAGCCGCAATCTCTTCAACCACCGGCCGATAGGCACTCTCTGCCGAACCTGCCAGGGCCTTGGCCATCCAGGCGTAAGTGTCGATGGTCAGCTTACCATCGTCCATCTCCGGTACCCGACGCTGCAACTGCTGCGCCAGAGTCTGCAGCAGGTAATCCGGATACAGGTGTTCAAAATGCACCCGCTTGGCGGCGATGCGCTGCAACTCCAGCTCATCACTCTTCATCATGTTCGCCAGCCGGTTTACCTTCAGCGGTTGCGTCGGATCAAAACCGGAAACATCATTGATAATGGGATTCCACTTCTGATGCTGAGTCAGCAGGGTCAGCCCCTGCTTAGCGTATTTACGCAACTTTTTCGGATACGGCTTCTGACTGTACTTCTCCAGCAGCGGCCGGTATTTGTCGTTACCGGAAAAGCCCAGCGCCTTGAGTAGCCAGGCACCATGTTCTTGATTAGCCTTTGAGTTTGACTCGGACGTTACTCGCTCCAGTTGCTCAGCGACGCTGTCGAACAACACCTCGTCACCGAGCCCGGCCCACTCCAGGCTGCCCGCCGCCTGAATCTGCTGCTGGCGATTGCCGGAATCAAACTGCGCCTGGTAGTAGGCCAGGTCAAACTCCTCGGCCGCCAGCAGTGGGCTCAGCAGCAGCACCATCAACCCCAGCCATTTCCCCAATCTGTTCATGCTTATCTCCGATTTGATTGCATCTACTGCGCACAGGGTAAACCAAAGCCAGCCCGAGTTGCATGGGAATACCGAAACATAATGTTCCAAATCAATAATTTCGACAGCCTTAACGGCTTAATGTACGATGTTCACCACAGTCACTGCCGATACCAATTCGAGATGGCCCCTGCACGTTCGTTGACACTGTTACTACTGATATTCTGGCTGCCGTTGTCGGCCACTGCGGTGCCCGCTCTGTGGCTCAGCGGCGGCTATGGCCCCCAGCCTGGAGACCGCCACCAGAGTAACAGCGCCATTGGCCTCGATTGGGTACCCTACCACTACGCCCGTTCGAACCGTCAATGGCTCTCAGTCGGCGCCTCGGTCGCAAGGCTGCACGCCCATGGCCAGCAAGGCAATGAGGCCTTATGGGCCCTGTCGCTGTTTCCACAGCTGACCTTGAACGGTCCTCTATGGGGCAATCATCAGGCATTTTTCCAGGTTCGGGCCCTGGGGCCCACCTACCTGTCCGACACCTCTCTGGGCAGTCGCCATCAGGCCAACCACTTCGCCTTTCAGGCCCAGATTCTCGCCGGAATCCATTTCGGCACACGGCAACAACACGCCGTCGCCATTGCCTACCGGCACTATTCCAACGCTAACCTTAACCAACCCAATGACGGACTGGATGTTCCGTTCATGCTGTCGGTTGGTCTCACTCTTTAATCAAAGGACCCAACAATGAAGAACATGCTCTGCACCGCTGCCCTGCTGGCCTCCACTGTACTGGTGGCTCCGGCCACCATGGCCCGCGATGACCTGGTTCAGTTTGATATTCAGACCGCCATGGAACATGGCAAAGAAAAGCAGGTACTCAATGACAGCATCAAGATGGTGTTTGGTGAGGAGCACCAACTGACTCCGGTGCAGGAGTTCGGCGAATTCACCTCCAATAAGAAGACCAATGCCTTTGCCAAGTCGGATCAGACCGCCTGCAACTGGGCATTTTTGTCGGCGGTGAAATCCCTGCAGGAGCGAGCCGTCAAAAGCGGTGGCAATGCGGTGATCAACATCCGCTCCTACTACAAGAAAAATGACTTCCGCTCCGCCACCGAGTTTCAGTGTGGTGCCGGCACCATTATGGCCGGAGTCACCTTAGTGGGTGACGTGGTCAAACTGTAACACGCCCGGCGGGTGCCGGACGGTGCCCGCTTTGCCTACAAGATGTATTCCCACAGCGGTCCGCGTTTGCCGGCGGCGCGCAACATCGAAATGCTGTCACTTTGATCTTCATCCGGCAGCACCCAGCGCTGTTTCACCCCATGCAGTTGTTGCTGCAACACCGATTCATCAAACTCCGGGCTCAAATAGTAGCGCGGATGCAGTAGGTCGTCCCCGGGCTTAAGCTCTCCCGCCGCCAGCATCTGTTGCTGCAACAGGGTATCCGGATACACCCGCATGCCATAGAAGGGAAACAGCACCGTCGACGGCAATCGCTCGGCGTTGGCGATGGTGTCACTCAATGTCTGCCGAGTCTCGCCCCAGCCTCCCAGAATCAGAAAATGAGCCTGGTGAATGCCCAGATCTGCGGCCACTTCGGCGGTCTTCAATACCTGTTTAAACCGAAACGGCTTGCCGTAGCTGGCCAGGGTCTGATCCGACATCGCCTCGGTGCCAAACTCCAGGTGGGTCAACCCCGCCTGCTGATACAACGCCAGTTGTTGCCGACTGAGACGATGGGGGGCAAAGTAGGCCCCCCAACGGGTCGGCAGCCCCTCTTTAATCAGGGCACGGGCCAGAGCCTCGTTAAACTGCGGTTCGAGATTGAACACCGAATCGGTAAAGAACACATAATCGATACCATGCTGCTCCCAGGCCTGGCGCAGTGTCGATACGATCTGCTCCACCTTCAGAGTACGAACCCGGCGGCCATCGATGATCGGATAGCTGCAATAGACGCAGCGATGGGGGCAGCCCCGCTTAGTCTGAATGTTCAGCATGCCGCTGTAACGCCAATAATGCGCCACCAGATCCGGCTCAAACTCCAGAGTAGGATCGTCGATGTGATGCTGGCGCGGCGTCAGGCGACAACCTTGCCCTTCAGGGATCACCAGCCCGCCGATGCCGGACACCGCACCGCCCCGCTCCAGCCCTTGCAGCAGTTGCAACAGGGTCTGCTCTCCTTCGCCAACAATGCCGTAGTCGGCCCCAAGGGCCTTGAGAATCCGCTCGGGAAACAGCGAATAGCCCGCCCCGCCCAGAATCACCGGTGCCCGGGTTCCACCGCGAATGGCGGCGACCACCTGAGCGTAGCCGTCGATGAAACTGCGCTGCTGTGTCAGGTCCACATCATCGACATTACGCAGTGATACCGCCACATAATCCGGTGCCAGCGCCGCCACGCGCTGCTGCAGCTCGGCTTCATTGAGCTGGTTCATGTCCAGCAGGGTAACGGTCAACTCGGGCCACTCACGGTTGAGGTAGCTTTTCAGGTAACTCAACCCCAAGGGGTAGACAGGGTAAGGGTTGGTAAATCGATTGGCGGATACCAGAAGCAGATGGGGCACAACAAAATCCCTAAATGGTGGGCAAAACCGGGGGCATAGCCCCCGGAAAAAGGTGGGTCAGGGGCGTTTGAATATCAGAGACGTATTGATGCCACCGAAGGCAAAATTATTAGACATCACCGCCTGGCACTGAATGTCACGGCCGCTGCCGGTGATGTAATCCAGATCACCACATTCGGGATCCAGTTGCTCCAGGTTGATGGTAGGGGCGAACCAGCCATCACGCATCATCTCAATGCTCCACCAGGCCTCCAACGCACCACAGGCACCCAGGGTATGGCCGACGTAGCTTTTCAGGGAGCTGATGGCCGCTCGGCCCATCACCGCCACGGTGGCCTGAGTCTCGGCCACATCGCCGCGATCGGTGGCGGTACCGTGGGCGCACACGTATCCGATGTCGGCGGCACTCATGCCGGCGTCATCCAGGGCCTGTTGCATGGCGATGGCCATGGTGTCACGATTTGGCTGGGTAACGTGCATGCCGTCGGAGTTGGTGCCAAAGCCCACCACTTCGGCGTAGATGGTGGCGCCCCTGGCCAGGGCATGCTCACGCTCCTCCAGAATCAAGGTACCGGCGCCCTCACCAATCACCAGACCATCCCGATCGCGGTCAAACGGTCTAGGGGTGCGCTCTGGGGCGTCATTGCGGGTACTGGTGGCAAACAGGGTATCAAACACCGCCGCTTCAGAGACGCACAACTCCTCGGCGCCTCCGGCCACCATCAGCGTCTGGCGGCCAGCCCGAATCGCCTCAAAAGCATAGCCAATGGCCTGGCTGCCGGAGGTGCAGGCGCTGGAGGTGGTATGGACCCGGCCCTTAATGCCGAAGAACACCCCCACGTTCACCGCGGTGGTGTGGGCCATCATCTGGATGTAGCTGGTGGCCGTCACCCCGTTCATCTCGCCGGTTTCCAGCATCCGCCCGAAAGGGATAATGGGGTCGGTAGACCCTGTGGAGGAGCCGTAGGCCACGCCCATGGCGCCGCTTTGCACCACGGGATCGTTCGCCAGCCCGGCATCTTCCAGCGCCAACTCGGTGGCTCGAGTGGCCATCAGCGACACCCGCCCCATGGAGCGCACCATCTTACGTTTGTAATGCGCCGGTTTTTCAAAGTCCATGACCGGCGCCGCCAGACGGGTATTCATCTGTGCCACCCGATCCCAGTCCGCCTGATAAACGACGGCATTCTTACCGGCACGCAGACGCGCCTGAACGCTGGCCCAATCCTGCCCCAAAGGCGAAATACCGGCCATACCGGTGACCACGACCCGCTTCACAGCATGCCTCCGTTGACCGACAGCACCTGCCGGGTAATGTAGCTGGCATCGTCGCTCATCAGGAAATCGACGGCGGCGGCCACCTCTTGGGGCTGACCGAAGCGACGCACCGGCACCATCTCTTTCAACTGAGCCTGGGGCAAGTCGTCGGTCATGTCGGTCTCGATCAACCCGGGGGCCACGCAGTTAACGGTGATTTTGCGTTTTGCCAACTCCAGCGCCAGCGCCTTAGTGGCGCCAATGATGCCCGCTTTGGCGGCGCTGTAATTGACCTGACCTCGATTGCCCGCCACGCCGGACAGCGACGACAGGGTCACAATCCGCCCCCCTTTGCGCGCTTGCACCATCGGCATCACACAGGGGTGAACCACATGGTAAAACCCGTCCAGGTTAGTGCGCAGCACCTTGTCCCAACTGGCTTCGGTCATCGCCGGGAAGGCACTGTCATCACTGATGCCGGCGTTACATACCACGCCATAATAGGCACCATGGCTTTCAATATCGGCCTCGAGTACGCTTCGACAAGCCTCGCCATCGGCCAGGTCAAATTGCACCAAACGGCACTCGGCCCCCTTTTGGCGACAGGCCTCAGCCACCGACTCGGCCGCCGCCTGGTTGCTGTGATAATGAAGCACCAGCTCCACGCCATCATTGGCCAGGCGCTCGGCAATGGCGCGGCCGATCCCCCGGCTGGCACCGGTAATGAGTATGCGTCGTGTCATCAGGGTGTTCCTAAAAATTCATTAACGTTATTGGGTTGAAAGACATTGATTTTCGCACTGGCTATGGCGATCTCATCCTGATGGATGTCACACTGAAACGACGCCATGCCGTCCGAGTCCTGATACAGCCTTTCTACCGTAATTCGATAGGGTTTTCCCAACTCAAAAGCGGGATTGTGAACCGTGTAACGACGGGTGCCCAGCAGAAAACCGATGCGCACTGGCCGACCTTGTTGATGCGCCTCGATGCCGGCCAGCGCCGCCACCGTCTGAGCCATGTACTCCATCCCGACCCACTCTGGGACCCGTTGCAGTTTGGCATCATAGAATGGCGATGTCTCACTCAGTTGCAACTGGCAACACAGCCGGTTGTCCTGATGACACACCAGTTCATCAATAAGGATCATCGGCTCATCATGCGGCAGGTACGCCGCCAGAGGGTGACTCATCAATTACCTCTCACAAGAAAAAATCAGGGCGATGTTACTGCCGCCAAACGCAAAAGAGTTGCTCAACAAATAGGCACCAGAGCGCGGCAACCGGTGAGATTCCTGGGCCAGCGACACCGGAGCCAGGGCACTGTCCCACTCCCCCCACAGTCGCTGCGGAGGCAGTTTGAGTTCGCTATTGCTGTCACTGAGCAACGCCCAGCACATGGCGGCTTCTAATGCGCCGGCGGCACCCAGTGTATGGCCGGTCATCCCTTTGGTGCTGCTGACTGGCACCCGATCACCAAATATTCGAAACACCGCATCGCACTCCATGGCATCATTGAGCGGCGTGCCGGTACCATGAAGGTTGATGTAGCTGATGGCCTGCGGAGAGATCCGTGCCATGGCCAGCGCAGCGCGCATCGCCGCTTCGGCGCCGTGTCCCTGTGGGTGGGGGGCCGACACATGATGCGCATCGCTGCTCTCACCCGCGCCGCACAGGCGCACACCACCGGCTTCCCGAGTCATCACAAACAATACCGACGCCTCGCCGATATTGATGCCATCACGCCCCTGGGTCAGGGGGGCCCCCTGCCCCTTTGAGTAAGACTCCAGGGCATCGAAGCCATTGATGGTCAGCCTGCACAGGCTGTCACTGCCACCACAGATCACCGCGTCCACCTTGCCTTGCTGCAGCAGTCTGGCGGCCGCCGCCAGCGCTTTGGCCGCCGAGGAGCACGCCGTTGAAATGGTGTAGGCAATGCCTGGCAGGTTAAACCGCTCGGCCACAAACAGGGCACAGGTCCCCATCTCCTGTTTACGATAGTCATAGCTGCGCGCCTCGGGCGCCCGGTCATCATCGGCCCACAACGTGTTCTCATAGGCCTCGATGCCCGACGTTGAGGTGCCCAGAATCACCGCCAGCCGATCACGGCCATAGCGGTTGACGGCCTCCTGAACCTGGCCATCGATCTGCTCACAGCAATTGGCCAACATTCGGTTGTTGCGACAATCCCAATGAGCCAGCGATTCCGGCAACGGCTGGCTTAGGGCAGCGGCCTGCCCCACGACGGTAGCACGGTTCAGATGGAAGGCGTCGCTGCTGGCAATGGCACCGGCCTCGGCGGCAAGGATTCCCCGCAACAACTGCTCGGGAGTCTTGCCCAAAGGGCTGAATACCCCCGGTTGCCCCAGTTTTACCCCGTTCATAATGACTCCTGGATCAGGGTGCTAAGGGTCATGCTAACCCCGTACAGATGGTGTTCAAACCGGCGCTGATCCGCCGGCCCGGTGATGGTCACCAGCGGCACGCCTTCGCTGCTGAGTTGGCGGCAATTCAGACCGTCGCACTGCGACGTTAATTGAGCCGGTCCATTCAGGCGCGATGCCAACTCGGCCAGTGGCCGCTCCGACAGTTGCACCATCGCCAGCAACCAGGCCGGATCTAACCCTCCAGGCAACCCGTGAACCTCGGACTCAAGCTGGTTGTCACTCCACTGAATCACCAGACTGATCTGCCCCAGCCCACCGGTGGCGGCCAGCACTCGCCGGCCAGGCAGACGCTCATCCACGCCCTGCAACGCCAATGCCGGCAGCGTTGGATCGTCAAACGCCAACTGCACCCGCTGCACAACCCGCGTCGGGGCAATGTCGGTTGCCGCCGGCAACAGGCAGTAAGACACCGACGGACTCAAGCGGGCACACTCGCCGCCCGGTAATCGCATCGCACACCCGGATAACGCCAACAGCAACACCAGACTCAACCACCGCATCACTGGCATACCTCTACCAGGGCCGCCAACCGCCGGGCACTGTCCTTCACAAAGGGGTTATCTCGGTCCCAGGCGTAACCAGCCAGGATTGAGCACACCATCTGCCGAATCTTAGGGTTGGCGTTTTCATGGAACACCACGCTCTGAAAGCGGCCGTCGTACCAGGCTTTGACGTAGGTTTTAAAGGTGTCCACCCCCTCCTGAAGCGGGCGGCTGTACTCCTGCTGCCAGTCCACCGCTTGCCCCTGAAGTTGCCGATGCAAAACGTCGGCAGCCAGCACCGCCGATTTCATGGCAATGGTGACGCCGGAGGAAAACACCGGATCGAGAAACTCGCCGGCGTTGCCCAGCAGGGCAAAGCGAGGCCCCGCCAGACGACTGACGTTGGCTGAATAGCCTTGCAACTGATTGACCGGCTGATCGAAACGGGCATCAGCCAACACCGCCGCCAGGCTGGGAGTATCGGCAACCCAGCGCTTCAGCGTCTCGGCGCAGTCCTGATCCTCCTGCCCGTCAAAATACTCTGCCGATGCCACCACTCCTAACGACGCCCTGCCATCGGAAAAGGGGATCAGCCAAAACCACACATCTTCATAGTCCGGATGGACGGTGATCAGAATTTTGTTGCGATCGAAACCGCCCTGGGCGCGATCTTCGATATGGGTAAACAGCGCCTTGCGGTTGGGAAAATCCGACGGCGACTCCAGTGATAACAATCTGGGCAACACTCGGGCAAACCCGGACGCATCCAGCACAAACTGACAATCGATTCGGTAATGACCACCGTCGTCGGTCTCCACCTCCAGCACGGCTCCGTGCTCCTGCATCTGCACCGATGTCAGTGAGTGGCCGTAACGAATCTCCACGCCCTGAGCGGCGGCCCCGTCCGCCAGCAGTTGATCAAACCTGCCCCGTTGCACCTGATAGGTGGTGCCAGGGCCCGGAGAGAATTTATCGGTAAAATCAAACTCCGCATAACGTTGACCACGACAAAAAGCGGCACCATTTTTAAACTGAAATCCCGCCTGCTCCACCGCCTCGGCAAGCCCAGCCTGCTGCAGGTACTCCATGCACTGGGGCAACAGGCTTTCGCCGATGGAAAAACGCGGAAAATGCGCCCGTTCCAGCACCAACACCTGATGGCCCTTGCGCTGCAACAAGGCACTGGCGACCGCACCGGAGGGACCAGCCCCGATAATCACAACGGTGCGGCTTTCTTGTTCTGTCATTTTGATTCCTTTCTAATTTGTCGTTCGACAACCGGTGCCAACACCGCTGCCGTTAATAACCCCATACTCAGGCTCTGGCCAAAGGCAGCCAGAGGCGGGGTGCTCGACAACCCCAGCATGCCAAAGGCAGCCACCGTCGACAGCACACTGAGCAAGATAGCCAGGCTGCAATGCCCCCACTCCGATTTCGGGGTCGAAGCCAGGAACAGAGTCTGATCCAATGCAATGCCCAGCATCAATAACAATCCCAGCATATGAAACAGAGTCATGGGGATGCCGGCCAGCCCCCAAACGGCCGCCACCAGCAGCATGGCCGCCACCGGTGGTAACACCACCAACAGCGCCAGTTTCCATGGATGCACACGAGAGATCAGCAGCAGCGCCATAACCAGAATCAGCAGGGTGATCGCCATCAAAGCCAGTCGATAATGGGCCATGACCCGCCCGAGATCTTCAACGCGATCCAGGTAACGAACGCCCTCCCTCTGCGCCAGCGCCTTAAGCGGTGCCACATTCTGCACTCCGGTCAGCAGCACCACGCTGCGCCACCCCGACGGGCCTTCGCCCAGCCACTGCAGTTTCAGCGGCGAGTTTCCAGGCTGGGCCAGCCATTGCGCCGGCGTCAGCACCGGCGCCTCGGCCAATTGCTGACTCAGGCCCGGCATGAACCCGGCCGCGAAACCGAGTTGCTGCAGCCCCTGGGCCAGTGACGGTGAAGCGTAAGCCCGGGCCAGCACCTGACGGCTGGCCTGTTGCCGGGCCAGCGATGGCAGGGTATCGGTCAGCAACGATGCGCCCTGCAACTGCTGCGAGGCGATCAAGGCCTGTAGCGGCGCTCGCAACGACTCTTCCAGTTGCAACAAGTGCTGCTCACTGTCGGCGCTCAGCAACAACATTCGGTGCTGCTCCGGCAGTGGCAACAACTGATTCAGGTGACGCTGCTGTTGCAGCAGCGATTCCGAGCTCTGCTGGAAATGACGCACGTCATCGTCGAAGCTCAAGCGCCCTAAGCCGAACAGGGTCACCAGTGTGAGCAACAACCACAGCCAGGGCGAACGGGTTAAGCGAGCGCCCAGCTGTGACCCGCGAGCGGCGACTCTGACACAGTAAGGATCGGCCGAAGGCTTGATAAACCCCATGACTGGCATCCACTGCACGGTCAAGAACGCCCACAGCAATCCGGCAATGGAAAACACCGCCATCTGCTTAAGCCCGGGAAACGGCATAAAAATCATCACCAGATACGCCAGGCAGGAACTCAGCAGCGCCAGCAGCATCGGCAACCTCAGGGCACGAGCCGACCGGCGGGCACTGTCACCAGGCTGGCAACTGAGGTGCAAGGTATAGTCCACCGCCACGCCCACCAAGGTGGTACCAAACACCAAGGTAATGGCATGAAGTTGCCCCAGCACCAGCAAACAGGCCGAAGCCCCCACCAGCAGGGCACTGCCAATGACCAGCAACAGCCAACCCAGCGGTGCCAGGCGCCGGAATACCACCAGGGTAAACAGCACCACCAACAGCAGCGAAGCGGAGCCAAGCCAGGTCATCTCCCGCTTGGCCTGAGTCGTGGCTTCGGCGGCGTGAAACACCACCCCCGCCCGAGTCAGAGTCACCTCGGGCCACTGTTCGGCCTCACCCTCGATGGCCTGCAGTAACCGCTGCTGTGCCCCGGGTTCAAACGCGGACTGCTGCAGTTGCCATTGAGTCAGCAGCAGTTGTCGCTGCTTCCAACTGCGGCTCAACCCCCGCGCCTCGGGCTGCCAACCCTCAACCCCCTGTGCCAGGGATTGCAGGTAGTCGGGGAACAGCAGCAAAGGGTCGCCCGCAATCAAGCCGGCGGCCGGGGTCACTCCCGGCGTCGACAAGGCGCGATACAGGCGGCTAAGCCACTGTTGTGGTTCCTGTTGTTGCAGCTCTCGCTGCTGGTCCGCCGTCAACAATCCAAACCGGTAGGGATAAAGAAACTGCCCCAACGATGCCATTCCGGACTCGGACGCCGATTGCAACACCGCACCACTGTGGCTCAGTCGTTGGCCGAGGCTGTCCGCCATGGCCGCAGCCATGTCACTGTCCGGGGCATCCAGCAACAGAAAGAACGTCTGTCCGCCGACACTGGCAAACCGATTCACCACTTCCGAGGCCGCCTCATCCTGATCCGAGGGCAGCAACGTGGTGATGTCAGTACTCATGGCCGGCCAGGAAAACCCCAACCGAACGGCGGTAACCAGCAGCAACAACAGCAACACTGCCAACCAGCCAGCTATCCCTTGCGCCGGTGTCCAGCGGCGAACCGAATCAGAATTGGGCAAGCTCGCTCTCCAGCAGGGGCCCATCCTGGCGATCGCCGAACCGGATCACCGTTGGCTGGCCAGCAGAATCCGTCAGGGTCAAGGTGCCGATGGCCTGATGTTCGCCGGTCAGTTCAATCTGCCGGAACAAGGTGGATAACAGGCTGTCCGTCGGGGTCAGGTGCAGTTGCCAGGCGTCCAGATCGCCGCTGGCGTGCATCTCAAAATGGCGCGCCAGGGCATCGATATCGCCCCGCATCAGGGCGGTCATCACCGGCAGCATTGACGCCATTCCCGGCTGCTGCAGGCGCTCACCATCCAACACCAGCTCGCCCTGACTGATTACCATGGTCTGAGGCCAGGGCGTGTGCTGTTTCCACACCACGCCGTGATCCGGCGCGATCAGGTACTCGCCTTCACTAAGCATCGGCGCACTCAAAAACGGCAGGGTTTTACTCTGGCTGAAACTGCCCCGCACCGGCTCAGGTTGCCCCAGCGCCTGCGCCAGGATCGTCAGGTCCAGGGCCTGACAGGAAAACGCCAGCGCGGTGAGCAGCAGGATTAGGCATCGAGCCATGGCAACAACCTCTGTTTCAATACCGGCGGCGACGCCAGGCACATCTCGCCAGTGGCGCCGCTGACTGCGACCTGAACCGTCTCGCCTTTGACCAGACGGCGGCCGCTGGCGGCATCGCATACCCGATAACGAATCCGCAGCCGCTGTTCCCACTCGATAAGCTCGGCGTAAACGTGCAGCTGTTGCTCAAATTCGGTCGGCTGTGGGTAACGAATCTTAACGTCGATGATCGGCCAACGGTAGCCGGACGCTTCCATCTGTCGATAGTTGTAATCCAGCTTGTCCAGCAACTCACACCGTGCCAACTCAAAGTAGCGCAGATAGTTGCCATGCCAGGTAATGCCCATGGGATCGCAATCGTGAAACGGCACCTTTACCTCGACTCTGGCAGAGACGATTACGGCCATTGTGGTACCTCCCAACGACGTCGCTGAATGTCCGCCATTGTCTGGCGCAACGATTGCTCCAGCGGCCGGTCTTCGATCACCAGGTCGAACTCGGACGCCACCTGAGTGGTCAATTCGGCGATGCCGGTCGTCAGGGGAAGGCCGCCCTCCTGGCGTTGTCTCAAGGTCAGAGCCTGATAGGACGCCAGTAACAACGCCGCCGCCACCTGCTCGGTCAGGGTCAGCACCCGCAATGCATCGCGGGCAGAGATGGTTCCCATGCTGACCTTGTCCTGGTTATGACACTCGGTGGAGCGGCTGAAGACCGACGCGGGCATGGTCTGTTTCAGCGCTTCGGCGGTCCAGGCCGAGGCCCCAATCTGAACCGCCTTGAATCCGTGGTTGATCGCCGCACGCTCTCCGGTCGACGCCGACAGGTTTCTCGGCAGACCGTTGTTAAACTTGGTGTCGACCAGGTGCGCAAGCTGCCTGTCCATCAAGTCAGCCAGGTTGGCCACCGCATTTTTGAGGCTGTCCATGGCGAAGGCGATGTGCCCGCCATAGAAGTGGCCGCCATGAAGGATACGGCCGGCGTCGCCATCGATAATGGGGTTGTCGTTGGCGCTGTTGAGTTCGGTCTCGATGGTCTGACGGAAAAACGGCAGTGCATCGGCCAACACGCCGATAACATGAGGGGCACAGCGCAGCGAATAACGGTCCTGCAAGCGCGGCGGGTTGGGATTACCGTCATTGCCCCCGAGATCCTGATAGATCCAATCGGCAACCTGAGCCTGACCGGGATGCGGTTTGGCTTCAAACAGCAGCGGGTCGAAATGGTAAGGGTTGCCCTTCAGGGCCAGAGAGCACAGGGCGGTCAACCGGGCGCAAAGACGGGCCAGGTAGTCGGCGCGGGAATAGGCTTCGCAGGCCACCGCCGTCATCACCGCGGTGCCATTCATCAATGCCAGCCCCTCTTTGGGTCGGAGTACCAGAGGTTGCCATCCCAGTTCGGCGTAGACATCCTGAGTCTCTCGAACCTGGCCCTGGTAATAGACCTCTCGTTCGCCAACCAGCGCCGCGGCGATGTAGGACAATGGCGTCAGATCGCCACTGGCGCCGACCGACCCCTCTTCGGGAATGCGCGGAATCACGCCCTGATTGAGCATCTCCACCATCCGTTCCAGCAGCGCAATGCTGACGCCGGAACGACCGATGCACAAGGAAGCCAGACGCGCAGCCAGAATCGCTCGGCCCTGAGTCTCATCGAAACAGCGCCCCATGCCACAACCATGGAAGCGGGTCAGGTGCAGCGGCAACTCCTGAACCAGTTCGTCTGGGATGGTAACCGTGCAGGAGTCGCCATAGCCTGTGGTGACCCCGTAGATCTCACCATCTTGCTGCAACAGGGTGTCAAGCAGATCGGCACTGCGCTGCAACCGTTGCCGCACCTCGGGACTGTCGCTGAGACTGACCCGGGCTCCTGCAGCGATGGCGTTAACCTGATTGATGGTCAACGGGCCCGCACCAAATTCAATCGGGGCGGACTGGGACAGTTGGCTTAACTGCGATTCCATCTGTTATTCCTTATCTACTAACTGGCCATCATCACGCAGCCAAAAATCATAAAAGTTGAACCAGTGCAACGGGTGTCGTATCACCTGTTGCTCCAGCTTACGGGCATAATGGTCGATGCATTCGCCAATACGCTGCTGGCGGGTTTTGCGCGGCCCGCTGAGGGGAGCCGCCAGTTTTTCAAAGTGCAGCTCCGGGGTCGGATCGCCGGGTAAGCCCAGCATTAGATACAGCGGGCAATCGAGCACCGACGCCAACACGTAAGGACCGATGGAAAAAGCCGCCGCTTGACCGAGAAAATCGCTGTAATGCACCCGACCGAAATTGGTGGCCGAAGTGCGGTCACCGGCAATGATCACCAGTTCGCCAGCCGCCACCCGCTCCTGCAGGACAATGGCGGTTTCCGGTCCCAGCTCATCCACCTGCAGCAACTCGACCTGAGATCGAGGGTTCAATTCAGCCAATATGGCATTGAACTTCGCCGCATGGCGGGTCAGGGCCAGTACATTGATGCGCTTGCGAAACTCGGACTCAGCGGCGGCCCTGAAAATCTCTATATTGCCAAAATGCGCGGTCAGGATCATCGCTCCCTGCCCCCGCTCAAACAGATCGACCATCAACTGCCGGTTGGGGAACTGGGCCGGGCCGACATTCAGTTTGCCACTCCAGGCATCCAGTTTGGTCAAGGCAGCCTGCCCAAATGTCAGGAAGTGGCGGTAACTGGCCCAGTTGCCCGAGCCGATGCTCGGCAAGCCCTGGGCCTCACGGGCCGCGTTGGCCCGGGTCAGGTAGGCTTTGGATGCCTGTCTGGCCTCTGTGCCGGTCACAAAGAAATAGCCGATGATGAACGGCAGCACCGCCCGGCAAAGCCAGCGGCCACCATGGCGGTAGAGCCACAGCAGGGTTTTCAGTCCCCACATGGCACCGCGCTCTGACACCGAGCTCCAGTGCTTACGACGGCGCTTTCTGAACAGCAGTGACGGCAGACGCCACAACATGCCAAAGACCAGACGGGTGTGCATGCAACTGATTAGCCAGTTGTCTTCCAGGGCTCGAAAATGAGACCGTCCCTGTTCGGGGTAGATCACCGACGTTGGCTGCTGGATGATCGGCGTCCCCTGCCAGAACAATCGCACCAGTATCTCCGGGTCGAAGTCCATGCGGTCACCGACCCGCTGCTGTTCGATGACGTTAGCCACCGCGGCAACCGGGTAGACCCGAAAACCGCACATGGTGTCTTTCAGTTCCAGACTCAGGGTTTCCACCCATACCCAGACATGGGTCAGGTAGCGCGCCAGGTAGCGGTGCCGGGGCACCGACTCGTCGTAGCGGGGAATGCCGGTAACCACGGCGTCGGGCTGCCGTTTCGACAATGACAACAACTGCGGCAGATCATCGAGATCATGCTGACCATCGGCATCGACTTGAACCGCATGGCTGAATCCCTGCTGACGCGCCCACAGGATGCCGGTCTTCACCGCCGCCCCTTTACCGCCGTTGACCGGACGCCGAACCAGAGTCACCCAGTCGTGACGCGCGGCCAGCGCCTCTACCGCCGCCAGCTCTTCGGCACTGGAGCCATCGTCCACCACCACACAGGGCAACGCCATGGCCGCAAGCCGTTCAAGCACCGGCGCCAACTGCTGGCCATGGTTGTAGTGAGGAATCAGCAAGCAGGCGGTCATACCGACTCCGGCTCAAACACGATCCGACCACTGGAATAACGCTTTTCCGTGCAGAAGAAAGCAAACCGCACCCGACCCTCGTCGAGCCGTTCCAACTCCAGGGTCAGCTGTTGCCCGGGTCGCTGAAGCTGCTGAAACTTCACCACCTCGAGTCGGGCACAGCGCTCAGGCATGCCGTAGCAGGCCTGAGCCTGAGTGATGGCCCACTGCAACTGAACCACCCCTGGCAATACCGGCGCACCATTAAAGTGGCCGTTAAAATAATCCAGGTCTTCAGGAATCATCAGCGTGAATCGCGTCACACCGTCGACCTGGCGCTGTTGCAGCCACACAGGGTCAATCTTGGTCATCATGGAATAACTCCAGCAAAGCCGCCCTCGTCAGCTTACCTT
The DNA here is from genome assembly GCF_000425405.1 of Ferrimonas kyonanensis DSM 18153. Taxonomy (GTDB): domain Bacteria; phylum Pseudomonadota; class Gammaproteobacteria; order Enterobacterales; family Shewanellaceae; genus Ferrimonas; species Ferrimonas kyonanensis. Next base: position 71,649 of record NZ_KE384363.1, read on the forward strand.
GATGGTTAAATGGCAGGCGCTCAGGATAGCGCCAGCGTCTGGGCAAAGTCACCCGTTCAAAATGCCCAAGCAGGTGATCTTTCCAGCAAAGTGCCAACTGCCTGCCACCGAGATTGGCACGGGCCACCAGGCCGGCCTCGGTTAACTGCACCACAGCGCCAATTTGCGCACGCGCCGAGGGCAGCAACACCAAGGCCACCTGGGCGACCCATGGATGGCGCTCAAGCTCCTTTTCCATGCTCACCAGGCAGACCCGCTTTTCGGCGATTTTGACGGTGCGATCGGCACGCCCAAGCAGCTGCATCCCGTCGGCACTGAGGCTAACCCGGTCGTCGGTGCGATACCAGCGATCACCGTCGAGGTAGGGGGAACGAATCCACAACCGTTGCTGCTCACTCTTGACCTGGACACAGTCAAACGGCTGCCACAGCGGGTCCGGATGCTGTTCGCTGGCCCGGCGATGGGCAATGCCGCCGGTTTCGGTGCTGCCATAGATCTCCACCACCCCTTGTTGCCAGTGCCGGCAGCGCTCCAGCGCCGCATCGCGACGCAGGGGGCCGCCAGAACTGAACGCCATCACCGGCGCCACCCCCTCCTGCAACTGCCAATGTTGCAGCAGTGACGGGCTGGCGACCAGGGCGGCAGGGGCGTGGTGGGCCAGCGCCGCAGTCAGCGTTTCCGGGTACAGCAGGGTCTCAATAACAAAGGGACGCCCGGCGCAAAATGGCCACAACAGCCGAAACAGCAATCCGTAGATGTGCTGATGGGACACACTGGCCACCATCGTCGATCGCGCCAAGGCCTCACCGAACTGTTGCTCCAGCTCATTGATTTCGGCTTCCAGCTGCGACAGGGACTTGTCCACCGCTTTGGCTTCACCGCTGCTGCCGGAAGTAAACAAGCGCAAGCGCCCGCCAGGGCGCCATACGACCTCCTCGAAGTCGCAGTCTGCGGCCTGCCAGTGGTCGTCCATCTGCAACTGGTGGTGGTCCTCCAAGCGCTGCAAGGTCGATGCCTGGCCGTTGGCAGGCAGTATCACCTCAACGCCCAGCCCCAACAGCGCCAATAGGCGGATCAGGAAAGTCTGGGCATTGTCGCTGAACAGCAGCACCGACGCCGGAGGCTCGGTGCCGAGACTGGCCTGCACCCTGGCCACCTGCCGGCGCACATCGCTCAGCAGGATCTGGCCGTCCTCGGCGCCGCGACAGACCACGGAGTCATCGGCAAACAGTCGCGCCGTCAGCGACAGGGTCATACCGCCTCCTGGTACTTTGGCCGAATCAGCAACTCTGCAACCACCATCAGCCCCATCAGCCCGTAAGAGATCAGGCCGTTGTAAAGTGTCCAACACTCCATATCCCCGTAGATCACCGTGGCCGTTGCAATGCTGCCATTGACCACAAAAAACACGCACCAGGCCAAGGTGACCCGGCGCAGATAGGGCTGCGCCTGCGCCGGCAGATTCGGGTGCCGAAGGCGAGCAAACTGCTCCACCATCGACGGTGGGCGCCGCAACGACCAGCCAAAGGCAAGCAACATCAGGCCGTTGACCAGCACCGGATACCACAGCAGCACCCTTTCATCCCGGGTAAGCAGGTACAAACCAACCAGGCCTGCGCCCACCATGGGGATCGCCCGGCTTGAGCGGGGAACCATGGCGGCACGGATCAACAGCAGTGCCAATAGTAGAAAAGCAAAAGTCGGCCCCAATTGTTGCTGGACCGACACATACACTAATCCCGGGTACGCCACCAACAGCAGCGTCACCGTGATGGCAAACAGGGGCTTCATCAGGCGGGAATCAATTTTTCCAGTGCATCCAGAACGTCATTGACACTGCGAACGGCCTTAAACTCCTCAGGCTGAATCTTTACCCCTGTGGTTTGCTGCAGCTTGATCACCAGATCAACCGCATCGATGCTGTCCAGATCCAGGTCTTCATACAGGCTGGCCTCTGCGGTGATATCAGCGGCTTCAATTTCAAACTCTTCGACCAGAATGGCCGACAGTTCGGCAAACAGCTCTTCACGACGGCTCATGACTGCTCCCCTTGTTCAGTTTGGCTGCGAATAAAACCGGCCAGGGCCTCAACACTGGCAAAATGCGAACGGGTGTCTTCGGCATTGGGATCCAGTTTCACCCCATAGCGTTTCTTGATGGCCACCCCCAGTTCCAGGGCGTCGATGGAATCCAGACCCAGCCCTTCAATAAACAACGGGGCTTCGGTTTCAATGTCATCTACCGTAATCTCTTCCAGCTCCAGCGCGTCAATGATCAGCTGCTTTAACTCGGTAATTAATGGGTTCATTCTTTTTCTAACTCCGTATTAAATCTTTGTTCCATCTCGCGGGTCAGTCGCCTGACTTGCAACGACTCAGGCGCCCCCTCATCCGCGGGGCAGTCGATCGGGTCACCGACGTTCATGCTGATCACGAACCTCGATGGCGAGACCCTATACCAAGGCGTGCCCTTGGTCAGGGTCGTCGGGGTACAACGCAGGGTGATGGGCAATACCGTTGCCCGGCTCCCTAATACAATTCGGGCAGCGCCTCGCTGCATCTTGATGGGGGCGCCTGGGGTGGTTCTGGTGCCTTCGGGAAACACAATAATATTGTCGCCCTGCTGCAACTTCTGCCGGCTCAATCTTACCACGTCATCCGGACAATCATTGGCGATATAACCCGCGGCTTTGATCACCCATCGCATAAACGGGTTTCGCAATAACGATTGCTTGACGATGCAGTTGGTATGGGGAATCGCCGAAATCAACACCACCACATCCAGCAAGCAGGGATGGTTGGCGATGATCACCATTCCTTTGGCTTGCTGAAGCCGTTGCGGCTGGTCTATGACCACCCGAGTCACCCACAGCAACTCCATAAACCGCACGAAGAAACGAAACAACCAATGGACACAGCGCTGAGCACGCCGTTGCTTCTGCGCCGGGGCACCTGGCAGCAGCGACAGCAGCGGAAACAGACCGATGCCGGCGATAAGCCCACCCAAGCCAAACACGGCAAAACTCAAGCCGGTGGCGAGTATTCGATAGCCGTGATAGAGGGCCCGTATCACCGCAGCAGGCTCCAACGGTAACGCAGCCGCTCCTGTTGCATAACCGCACCACCATCGGCACCACTGAGCAGTCTCAGCACTTGCCAGGGCACCGAGGTCAGTCGCGGGTGATCGGCCGGGTCGTCGGTGACCTCGGCCTGCAACCGCATCGAGGCAGACAGTGACAAGCGCAGCGACAGGGCCATGGCGGGTTGTTGCGGTTCGGACGCCGTCAGGAATCGGTCCGGTACCGGTTCATCCACATACACCACCAACACGTCGCGGTCGGCACTTAACTGACTCTGGCCCTCAATCAGGGCCATCAGCAGAGTATCGCTGCCTGCGGCAATGGAGGTGGAGGGCTGGGTATTGGAAAAATGGATGCCATAACTGCCAGAGGCAAAGTTATGCACCGACTGACTAAAGCGAGTTGGCGATACCGCCTCACCGGCCAGCAGACCATCGAGCATGCCAACGGTCTGGCCGACTTCACCATGCTGGGACGCAAACACCGTCGGCAATGACTCCTCCCCGTTCAGCGGCTCTGCCACATACAGCGCCATCTTTGCCAGTCGGGTCAGGCGACGACGCTTCATCGCCGGTACAAACGGCAATGCCGGAGTTGATTCATCATCAGCACCGGGATAAATGGGCAGTTCGTTGGCAGAATTCCGGGTTGTCGATGTCCACCCCTGCCAACCCAGAACAGGGAAAGTATGTTTCATATCTCGTTGTAATTATGATTAAAGTCGTTATTCTGATTTACGCGAGCGCTACAATATCGTTTTTCGTCTACCCACACAAGAATGAGTAAACAAACCGAGCCAGAAATGACGCTTCCTACTCAGATTCATTCATTATTTTCATATAACGATCAACAGCTGCGAATTATTATCGGGGAATTTTTCGGCAGTCCAAATCGAAAGCAATTAAAACAAGCTCAGCGGGTCGCGGTGTTAAATCTATATAACCAACTCAATATTGACGGAAAATTCCCCGATAGCTGGTCAAAAGATATCAATGGCAAACCCTACTTTCGTGATCACTCCTGGCAATTGTCCATCAGTCACAGCGATCACTTCGTCGCCCTGGCCGTGGCCAGCCACGGCCCCCTGGGTATTGATTTGCAAACCCATGGCCGCCGGCGTCAATCACAACTGGCCCACTACCTGAACTGGCCCAAGCCACAGTTTTTCCATCGCTGGTGCCTGTACGAAGCGGCCTACAAAGCGGGGCTGGCTGGGCCGCGTCCGCTACAGGAACTGATTGCGGACACCGAGTTGTCGCCGTCCCCCTTTGCCGTTCTCAATGCCAGTGGCCACTGCTGGTCACCCCGTCCCAAGTTGTCTGCCGCTTTGATCACCGCGCCGGACTTGTCGACACCAGCTCTCTGTACTAGTTTGATAACAACGTAAAAAATTCAATTCTGCTCGGACGCATCCCACTTCGATGAGGGCGCCATACCCATGCCGACGTTGTTTTTTTATTGTCTGCTGCTGCTCCTCAGCGGTTGTAATAACCTGTATTTTTACTCGCCTAAGACCCAGGAATCACCGCTTCTGGCCTCACAAGATCCAGGCTACCAGGATCACTGGCTATCGTCGCAGTCCGGCAACCGGCTTCATCTTCAATACCACTTTGCCGACACTCGCAGCGATCGGTTAGTGATCCATTTTCATGGCAATGCAGGCAATCTCAGTGAAACCGGAGAAAAGGTGCTGTGGTTGCTCGAGCACGGGTTCGACGTGCTGATGTTCGACTACTCCGGTTATGGCCATTCCACTGGCCGAGCGACCTCAGAAGCGTTGGCGCAGGATGCCGAAACGCTGCTGCGCTTTGTCAGCCGCAATCCCATGACCCGTCACAAAGAGATCACCATCATTGCTACCTCCATGGGCAGCGCCATCGCCCTGGAGGGGTTAGCCTTAACCGGGCTGGAAAACCACTTTAATCAACTTCTGGTGGACAGCTCGTTTGATCTTTACTCACTGCTCGCCCGGGATGTGGTGGCTGACTACCCAGGAGGCCGACTTTGGCGCCACCTGATTCCCTGGTTTGTGGATGACCGCGCGTCACCCGTGCATACCGCCACCCAACTCAAGCAACTGCCGGTCATCATCTCCCACTGCCGCGACGACCGCCTCATCCCTTACCAGCGAGCCACTGGGCTCTATGACTCTCTGCATACCAATAAGCAGTGGTGGTTACTGGAGAATTGCCAGCACGCCAGAGGCTTTACCAACGACTACCCTGGCTATCAACAGCAATTACTGTTTCGACTTAATATGGGCAATACCGATCTTTTCGCCGACTCCGAATCGAAATCAAGCGAAACCACACGAACAACATCGGATAATTCGACGTCGATGGGGAATGACTCTTTTAGTAGTTCCCAGGCTAAATAATGCTGCGGGAACTGATGCTAAATATGCAGATTAAGTCTAAAAAGTATCGCTCAACCTAAATATCCTGCCAAAAATAAGAAATAAAAAGCGCAGCCATTAGCCGCGCTTTTTTTCATCTTATTCGGGTTAACATGATTGGCTTACGACACTATTCTCATGTTTTCAGACTGATCCGCGTGATATCCGGGACTCTACCGCCTCATCGAGGCGGGCATTGCACCACCTTTTAAGATGAGCCTGATGCTGCCACCGGTATCAAGCGCGCCCAGATCTGCGTCGATGGGCTGGCCTTATCTCGGTTCGCGCTGGCTATTCACGCTCATCCACGGCCACGCGAGCCGGATCCGGCGCCACCCATTGGCGTCGCTGGCCGGGTTCGGAGATCACATAACCCAGCATGACACCGATGCAACTCAGGCCGATGGCGATGCCCACCGCTTCCAGAGCCCGGCTGGCAAACAGGGCCACCGCCGCACTGGCTGCGAAACTGATGCTAATTTGAATGCTGTTTTGTAACCCTGCGGCGGTCGCCGGACACTCTTTGGCGCAACGCAGGGCTCGGTTGACCACGATGGGGTACAGGGCGCCGTTGGCGGCGGCCAGCAAGCAGAACGGCGCAATCAAAGGCCAGATCACCGGAATCGACAGCTGAGACACCACCAGCAGAATCAACGACGCCAGAGCAAACACCAACAGCAGCTGTTTCAGTACCCAGGCATCACCACACTTCTCGACCGCCCGCTTGCCCAGATAACCGCCGGCCATAAAGGCCAGTGTCTGGGGAATGAATACCCCGGCAATGTCACCGGCACCGTAGCCCAGGGAAGTCATCACCTTAGGCAGGCCGGTCAGAAACGCAAAGAAAGCCGCCGATCCAGCACTGTAGATCAGCACATTTCCCAAATAATTAGGCCGGCGCAGCAGCAAACCGAAATCGGCGGCGATGCCGGTGCTGACCGGCTGAGGCCGATCCGCAGGGCGCATCAAAGTTACGCCAAAACAGAGCGCCCCCATAACCGCCAGGGCAACAAAAATGGCTTGCCAATCAAAGCTATGCATCAGCACCACACCAAGTTGGGGTGCCAATGCCGGTGTCAGCGCCACCAGTGGCATGATGGTGGCAAACAACCGCTGGGCATCGGACTCGCTTTTCTCCGCGATCACCATCGCCTGCCAGATCACCGCTGCCGCCGACACGCCCAAGGCCTGTAACGCCCGCAGCAACAGCAGTTGCCAGATGCTGTCCACCACCAGAACCGCCAGCGACGACAGCACAAACAGACCTAAGCCCAACAACAAGGCATTGCGGCGACCGAAGCGGTCGGAGATCACGCCCCACAGCAACTGCCCCAACGCCAGTCCGGCCAGAAACACCGACAGGCTCAGTGCCACCGCTTCGGCGCCGCTACCAAAATAATCCTGCATCCGCTCAAAGGCAGGCAGGTACATATCGGTGGCCACAAATCCCAGCATCGACAAGGCTGCCAGGTATATCATTTCCAATCGAGCCATCTTCATAACATTTCCAATCAAAATTATTAATCAATGGGGCGGCGCCTACCCCATACATATCAAGGGCTGCGATTGTAGAGTTCGTAATGAAGAAAATTAAACGATATAATCCACCACTATCGTTCAAAAAATTTGAATCGTATGTTTTCCAAACACACCTTGGTGATGCTGGACACCGTCGCCCGGCTAGGGAGCTTTACCCAGGCCGCCCAGCAGTTGCACAAAGTGCCGTCCGCCATCAGTTATAACGTCAAGCAGGTTGAGCAGGACCTTGGCGTCACCCTGTTTCAGCGGCTTCCCCGTCGAGTCGAGCTCACGGAGGCGGGCCATCACTTCATGGCAGAAGCCCGCGTGATGCTGAGGCAGATGGAGGAGCTTCGGCAACAGACTCAGCGAGTCGCCAATGGCTGGCAACATACGCTTCGGCTGGCGCTGGATAATGTGGTCAAGCCGCTGCGAATCACCGCGCTGGTGCGCGATTTCTACCGTCAATTTGACGATGCGGAACTGGTGATCAGCATGGAAGTGTTTAACGGCGTATGGGATGCTCTGGCAGACGGTCGAGCCGACATCGCCATTGGTGCCACGTCGGCCATTCCAGTCGGCGGCGACTTTGGTTTTCGGGACATGGGAGAGTTACACTGGCGCTTTGTCATGGCCCCCCACCACCCGTGCGCCCAAGAGGCGGTGTTGACCCATCAGCAGCTGGAGCGCTACCCGGTGATCTGCCTGGAAGACAGCGCCCGCACCCTACCCAAACGCAGTAACTGGCAACTGGATAATCAGCGCCGACTGATGGTACCGGACTGGCCCAACGCCATTGCCTGTTTCATCGAAGGGCTGGGGCTGGGCTGCATGCCCAGCCACTATGCCGACCCCCTTATCAACCGGGGGTTGCTGGTGGAACGCTCGCTGCCGGATCCGCGCCGACCCAGCGCCTGCTGCCTGGCCTGGCGCAACGACGACAGCAACGCGTTGCTGGCCTGGGTCCTGGACTATCTGGGAGACAGCGAGCAACTGAACCGGGAGTGGCTCAGTTAAAGACCCGCCTCAACCAAAGGCCGGGTGATAGGCAACCTCACCCGTTGGGACGCTTCCCTTCAGGCTTCGAGCCATAAAGTACTCGGGCGGAACCCCTGGGTAGGTCAGCGACGATTCCGCCACGAAGCCAAAACGGCCGTAATAGGCCGGATCGCCCACCAGCACCACGCCGTTGACGCCTTGAGTGCTAAGCCGCAAAATCGCCTCATTGACCAGCGCCGAGCCAATACCCTGGCCCTGGCTGTCTGGCGTCACCGACACCGGCGCCAACCCGACCCAACCCAGGTTCTCACCATCAATGGTCACCGGCGACACGGCGATATGCCCGACCACTCGTTCCTGCTCCACTGCCACCAAGGACAACACCAACGCCCCCTGCTGGCGCAGCTTTTCCACGATCAGGTGCTCAGTCGGTTTCTCGCCCGGTTGGTGATGCGGATGGTCGACAAATGCCTCATAGGTAATGCGGCCGATGGCCTCGCTGTCGCCCCTGTGTTCAACTCGTATCTGCATAGCCCACCTCGCCAATGTTATTTTCCCCAAAGTGTACCTGAGTGGCCCTCGCAAACAATCACTTACACAGTTTTATCCGTTGCCTGGCCTTCGCTTTTACAGCGCCAGTCGCTTTTCCCTGGCCACCGAACAGCAGGGTCTGGTGTCGAACCCAGTTCAGGCCATCATGGATACGCCCTCTGTCGCAAACCGGTTTAGAAACCGTAAACAAGCTGTGGTATTTTTGCCGCTCCTCTGCGTCTATCCGCAACAATAAATTACAACAGGAACACCGCGTGTCATTTCGATCTCTTTTGCTAGGGCTGTCTCTGGTCGGTTCAGTCGCCATGGCGGCCGATCCATTGTCGGTTGCCTCCGACCCTTTCCGTCAACTGGATGAACTGCTGCCCACCCCGACGGTCTATCGAACCGCATCCGGCCAGCCCGGCCACCAGTACTGGCAACAGCAGGCCGACTACCGCATTCAGGTCACTCTGGACGATGCCAACCAGTCGTTGTCGGGTAAAGAGACCATCCACTATCAAAACCACTCCCCGGACCGATTGCGCTATCTGTGGGTTGCACTGGATCAAAATAAATTCCGCCAGGATTCTCTGGCCAACCGCATGCGAACGGTCGATGTTGCCCGCGAAGGCGACCAAGCCAATCGCATCGACATGGGCAGTTACCGCCGTGCCCTGAAGACCCAGACTCACCCGGCCGGCGTGACCCTGTCCCTGGTGGCCGATGGCCAGGGCCAGCCATTGCCCTATACCGTGGTTGATACCATGATGCGGGTCGATCTCGCCGCGCCGCTGGAACCGGGTCAGAGCACCGACCTCACCATCCACTGGCAATATCAGATTCATGAGCAAAAGGCCCTCGGGGGTCGCTCGGGCTACGAGTATTTTGAGCGGGACGACAACTACCTGTACGAAGTGGCTCAGTGGTTCCCCCGCATGGCGGTGTACAGCGATGCCCATGGCTGGCATAACAAGCCCTTCCTGCGTCACGGAGAGTTCACCCTGGAGTTTGGCGACTACGACGTCAGCATTACCGTGCCCGCCGACCACATCGTCAGCGCCACCGGCCAGCTTACCAACCCACAGCAGGTATTGACCGAGACTCAACGGCAGCGGTTACAGCGGGCAAAAACAGCCGACAAACCGATCAAGATCATTACCCTGGATGAAGCGCTGGCCAATGAAAAACGCCGGGCAACCGCCAATAAAACCTGGCGTTTCAAGGCCGAGAACGTGCGCGATTTCGCCTGGGCATCATCACGCAAGTTCCTCTGGGATGCACAGGGTTTCAAACAGGGTGGCACCGATACCCTGGCGATGTCGTTCTACCCCGAGGAAGCGACCCCTTTATGGGACCAGTATTCCACCGCTGCCATCATCCACACGCTTGGGGTCTACAACCGCTACAGCTTCGACTACCCCTATCCGGTCGCCATCTCGGTTAACGGCCCGGTGGGTGGCATGGAATACCCGATGATCTCCTTTAACGGCCCCAGACCGGAGATCAATAAAGAGGATCGCAGCGACCGTACCTGGTCCAGGCGCACCAAGTACGGCCTGATCACGGTGATCATTCACGAAGTCGGCCACAATTACTTCCCGATGATCGTCAACTCCGACGAGCGTCAGTGGACCTGGATGGATGAAGGCATCAACACCTTTGTCCAGTATCTGGCGGAACAAAGCTGGGAGGCCGACTACCCTTCCAAAGGCGGCGAACCCCGCCACATCACCGGCTACATGAAGAGCGACGGCCAGGTACCGATCATGTCCAACTCAGAATCGATTCTGCAGTTTGGCAATAATGCCTACTCCAAGCCGGCCACCGCCCTCAACATTTTACGCGAAACCATCCTCGGCCGAGACTTGTTTGACTTCGCGTTTCGCGAGTATGCCGAACGCTGGAAATTCAAACGCCCCATGCCGGCGGACTTCTTCCGCACCATGGAAGACGCCTCCGGCGTGGATCTGGACTGGTTCTGGCGCGGCTGGTTCTACACCACGGATCACGTCGACATCAGCATCGACGACGTACGCCAGTTCAGCGTCAACACTCAGGATCCCGACATCGAGTCTCAGTGGCAACGTCAACAGGAACAGGACAAGCCGGAAACCATCACCGATCGCCGCAATCAGGGCATGAGCCGCTTTACTGACGGCAAACCGGAACTGTTCGACTTCTACAACGAGCACGACAAGTTCACCGCCACCAATGCGGATCGCAACACCTATCGCGAAGATCTCGACAAGCTGGAGCCTTTTGAGCGCGAGTTGCTGAAAGACGATCACACCGTGTACCTGCTGGATTTCAGCAACCGAGGCGGGCTGGTGATGCCGATCCTGCTTGAGCTCAGCTACGACGATGGCAGCCGCGAGCATCTGACTCTGCCCGCCGAGATTTGGGTAAAGAATGCCAGCCAGGTCACCAGTATGCTGATTCGCCCTAAGGACAAACAACTGACTCAGGTGGTGGTGGATCCCCATTGGCAAACCGCCGATGTGGATACCAGCAACAACCACTTTCCGCGCCAAATTCAGCCATCTCGATTGCAGCTGTTTAAGGAGAAGAAAAAGAAAAACATGATGCAGAAACATCGGGAAGCCTTAAAGGATGCCACTGAAGATAAAGGCCACTCATGAGACGGCTTATAGCGACACTGTTGCTGGCGGTGCTGGCTCTGCCCTGCTGGAGCCACCGCTACCACTTCGGCATGACCCAGATGACTCTAAGTGCCGATGGTGCCAGCCTGGAGATCGTCCACCGATACAGTGCCCATGACATGAGTGCGGCGCTGGCCCTGCAGGCCGATGAGGAGTTCGAGGGCAACGAGGCTCGGCTGCAGGCCTACCTGAAACAGCACTACGTGCTGCTCGACGGCGATGATCAGGTCATTGCCCCTCAGTGGGTTGGTCAGGAGTCGGACGTTCGGGATCTGTGGCTCTATCAGGAGCTGCCGCTCACCGACCGGTTGCGCGCGCAGATCAGCCAGGGGGTTCGCGTCGGCGTCACCCTGCTGTTCGAACTGGAGCCCTCTCAGGTCAACACCCTGACACTGCAGGGGCAAAATTCGCTGCAGACATGGCAACTGGATCGCCGCCAACCGGCGGCCACCCTGCGCCTGAATCTGCAATGATCATTGGCCCGGAGTGCGAACCCGGGCCATTATCAGCGCATCCACGTAGTGGCCGTCCCTGAAGGCGTAATCCCGGGCACGGCCCTCCAGCTCAAATCCCTGTTTGCGATACAGTGCCTGCGCCACGGGATTGTCCGCATACACCTCCAGCTCGATGCGCCGCAAGGCCAGCCAGTTGTCGGCCAGATCCAGCAGGGCCATCAACAGCGCGGTGCCTATCCCCTGCCCTTGCACCTCCGGCGCCACCGACATCCCCAGATTGGCCACATGGCGCCGCCGCGGTGCCGTGCACTGCTCCAGCGCACCGCTGGCTACCACCCGGCCATCCAGCTCCACCACCAGAAAGTGCACATGCTCCGGCGAATCCGTGATTCGCTTTTGCCACATCTCCTCGGTTGGGTAAGGCAGCTGCAGAGTATTGCCATAGCAACTGGGGGCCGACATGGCCTGGGCGATGTCGGCGGCATCGGCGGGTCTGGGGGCTCGAATCAGCATGCAGCGTTCCTCAATTGGCGCATCTCTTTGGGTTTAAGACCTCTCTTTCTCTCACGATTTCAAAGGCTTTACAACCACAGGCTGGGGTAACCCCTGCCTCTAAAGCAAAGGCAGGGGCAGTCGCCGGACGACTGTGCCAACGTCAACGGCTAGCCCTCGTCATAGGGGTTGGCCATGCTGGCCTTAAGCGAGTAGCCAGCGGCAAACGTCTCCATGTCGTAAGTCACGGCACTGAGAGTCCCGGTTACCCAGATGGCATCCCAGACGATGTCCTGAGGCAACCCCTGCGGGTAACTGACGTAGACGATCTGGTTGGTGGGCGGTGGCGGCACATGAATGCAGGCGCCGTAGTAAGGCACCAGCAAGAACTCAGTCACCAGTTCACCGTCCCCTTCCAGGGGCACCACAAACCCTGCCAGGCGTACCTCTTTGCCATTGAGTTCGCTAACCACCTTGCCGTAGGTCTGAACCCAATCGATGGGTGCCGACTCATCAGCAAACATCGGATGAATGGCCGCCGAGGGCGGCGGCGGCGGATTGTCTCGCTCCTCCTGAGGAATCAATGCGTCCCACTCCAGTACTCGGGGTTCCGCCTGAGCCAGCTGGCTCAGCAAGGCCAAAAAAGCCACTGCCAGATATCGTGCTTTCATCTACTCTCCTTACAACCTTTGAGTCAGGCCATCATTCAGGGTTTGACGATATGCCCGCCAGGCGGGCAACACCCCTGCCAGGCTGCCTGCTATCTGCACCGCCACCATCATCCACAGGACAGAGTTTGCAGGCAGACCCAAACTTAACTCCAACCCGTAATTGGACCGAGCCCACGGCGACAGAGCCAACACCCCGAGCTGAGCCAGCAGGTAGCCCAGTAGCGTACCCACCAGACTGAGCAAGGCCGCCTCGCCCCACAACAACAGGAAAATGTGCCTGGGCCCGGCGCCCATCGCCCGCAGAATCGCAATTTCTCGCCGCCGCTCACCCAGGCTGGCCAGCAGTGTAGTCAGCATGCCAATCAGCCCCACCGCCACCACAAAGCCGGAAACAATCGCCAGCGCCCGCTCCCCTTGTGATAACAGCGCCCACAGTTGCGACAGCGCCAGTCCCGGCAAAATCGCCGACAGCGGCTCGCTGCGATTGGTGTTGATGGCACGTTGTACGCCAAGCAGTTGCAGTTTGCTGTCCAGTCCGACCAGAAATGCCGTCAGGGTTTTGGGGGTCAAATCGTACTCAGCCGCTTGTTCGCCACTCACCGCATAGCGGCGACTGCCCCCCTGCCAACCAAGGTGAATCGCCTCAATCGCCTCCAGGGAAACATGCAGGCTGCGGTCCACCGGTGTGCCCGTCGGCGCCAGCACGCCGACGACACGAAATGGCATCTCGTCGTGTTTGGAAAAACTGACCGATCCGCCGGCGCCGTGGGCCAACACCAGCTCATCTTCGAGCTGATAGCCGAGTTTAGCGGCCACTTCAGACCCCAGCACCACCTCGAACAAGCCGCTGAAAGGCACTCCCTTTGCCAGGCTCAACGATTGCCCCTGGCCAAAGCGGTAGTAACGGAAATAGTCCAGGTTCGTCCCCACCACCCGGTAGCCTCGGTGTGAGTCTCCCAGGGACAAGGGAATGGTCCAGGCGATCCCTTTGGTGGAAGCCAGGCGCCGATAGGTGTCATAACCAATGTTGTTGGTGGCATCCCCAAGACGAAACACAGAATAGAGCAACAGGTTAATACTGCCGCTGCGGGCACCGACCACCAGATCGGTCCCGGAGATGGTGTTGGCAAAGCTCTGTCTGGCCTGAGTGCGGACCATCTCTACGCCAATGAACAGGGCCACAGACAAGGTGATCACCAGCAAAGTCAGGCCGACACTGGTGCGTCGGTTGGACAGGCTACGAGCCATCAAGGTCAGCATGGCAGTACCTCTGTGCCCAGGGCACCCTCGACAAGCCGATAACTTCGGTCGACCACTCGGCTTACGGCCGGGTCATGACTGACCAGCAACAGCGCCGAGCCGCAAAGCGCGCATTGCTCGGTCAGCAGCGCCAGGAATCGATCCCTGGCGGTCGGATCCAGGGCCGACGTCGGCTCATCCGCCAAAATCAGGCCTGGCGCACCGATCAGCGCGCGGGCGGCGGCCACCCGCTGTTGCTGCCCCACCGACAACCGGGTCACTGGCTGTGACAGCAGTGATTTATCCAGCTCCATCGCCTGCAGCAGTCGCGCCGTCTCCCCTTCGGCATTACCGGCGCGGTGACGCCGCGGCTTAGAAAATCGCAATGGCAGCAACACATTTTCTGCCACACTCAGGTAAGGCAACAGGTTAAATTGTTGAAAAATAATGCCCATGGATTCGGCCCGCAACCGATCCCGGGCAACGGCCGACAACGACCCAAGCGAGGTGCCGTCCACATCCAGTCGCCCCTGGTAGCCGGGCAGCACCCCGCTCACCAGATTGAGCAGGGTGGACTTGCCACTGCCTGAGGCCCCCTGCAGCAACACCCGCTCTCCCGGCTGCAGTGACATCTGCGCCACCTTCAGGCTGCGCTCGCTACCGGCCCAGCGGTAACTGAGTCCTTCAATGACCAATCGAGTCATGCCCCCCCCTACCAGTCGAGAGTGACATGCTGGCGATCCAACTGCCCGCCACCACTGCCCGTTGGCGTCAACCGTTGCACCGTCAACTGACTCAGCTCGGGAAACTGGTCAAACAGCCGCACCGTCACCTGGGTCAACGCCGCCGGGGAAGCACAGCGCCACTGCCATTGCACCTGCAGGTCCATATGATCCTGCGCCGATGGCTCATCCAGGCCCAGGGGGCGCTCGACAGACACGCCATCAGGCTGGCACTGGGCGTCCGGGGACAGGCTAAACAGCCGGTGTCCCGCCTCCAGGTTCGACAGCGCCTGAGCGACTCTCTGCTGCTCGTCAGCATTGGTCGGGGCGTGTTCAAAGCCCCACAGCGAGTGGGTGTCCACCTCCAGGCTCAGCTGCAGCAATTGCTGATCCTGAACCAGGGTTAATAAGCCTGCGCCATGAACATGGGCCTGATGGGATTCGAAATCATGGTGGTGCTCATGGTGGTGGTGCTCATGCTCCGATGCCCAACTGGACAGCGACATGGGGGCCAGGCACAGCACCAGGGCCATACGGCCGAATACAACTTGGGTTTGCATAAATAACTCCGTCTTGGGATTTGAAGATTAGGTTCAATCAGGACGGAGTGGCAGGAGGGTCGCGATTACCGCTGTTGCACTGAAACAGGTGCAGGGTTGGCCAAGACTCATTCGCGGTGACTGTCGCCACCATTGGCAGGGCCGGCCAGTGGCAAGACGGCGTTGCCGCAGCCTGAAACCAGTGATCGATCAGCAGCGCATGGGCACAAGGCACGCCGGCCTCATGATGGTGCAGCGACTCCTCCAGCCCCTGGCTGGCCAGCATCGACAGGCTGACTGTCCACAGCAGCAGCAACAGGGCGACCGCCCTGATGGGGAGTCGGGTCATCGGCACAGGCATGCACACATAATCAGGCTAAAAAGTTCTTAAAATAGTAGACGACTTATACCATTAGCGGCAGATCGGCAACAGCCCTGAGTTGTAAGCGGACGCGTCACCAGACGCCTCGACACGGGCGCCACAATGCAAAAAGCCCGGCTCGATGCCGGGCTTTTGACAGGCAACTCGCTGCCGTTTAACCGATGTGGGTCAAACCGCCCATGTAAGGGCGCAATACTTCTGGAATCTCAATGCGACCGTCAGCCTGCTGGTTGTTTTCCAGGATGGCCACCAGGGTGCGTCCCACCGCCAGGCCTGAGCCATTCAGGGTGTGCAGCAGCTCTGGCTTACCGGTGTCCGGGTTACGCCAGCGCGCCTTCATGCGACGAGCCTGGAAATCGCCCATGTTGGAACAGGAGGAGATCTCACGGTACTTGTCCTGGCTGGGTACCCACACTTCCAGATCGTAGGTTTTGGTGGAGCCAAAGCCCATGTCACCGGTGCACAGCACCACCTTACGGTAAGGCAGGTTCAGATTCTTCAGGATCTGCTCGGCATGACCGGTCAGCTGTTCCAGGGCGGCCATCGATTCGGACGGCTTGCTCAACTGAACCAGCTCAACCTTGTCGAACTGGTGCTGGCGGATCAGGCCGCGGGTATCACGACCGGACGCACCGGCTTCACTGCGGAAGCAAGGTGTATGAGCCGTCAGTTTGACCGGCATATCTTTGGCTTCGATGATCTCATCGCGAGCCATGTTGGTCAGTGGCACCTCGGCGGTTGGGATCAGGCTCAGGCGACGATCGGTGTCCTCTTCCAGCTGCTCGGTATGGAACAGGTCTTCACCAAACTTTGGCAACTGACCGGTGCCGCGCAGGCTGTCCGGGTTCACCAACAGCGGTACGTACATCTCGGTGTAACCGTGCTCCTGGGTATGCAGATCCAGCATGTACTGGGCCAGGGCGCGATGCATGCGGGCCACCTGCCCTTTCATCACGATAAAACGGGCACCAGACAACTTGGCGGCGGCACCAAAGTCCAGGCCGTTGACGCCTTCACCGACATCGACATGATCCTTGATGTCAAAATCAAACTGGCGCGGCTCGCCCCAGCGGCTGACTTCGACGTTTTCATCTTCATCGGCACCGATGGGGCAAGAGGCGTCCGGCAGGTTAGGAATGCCAGCAACGATGCTGTCCCACTCCTCCAGCAGTTTGTCTTGTTCCGCCTTGGTGGCGGCCAGCTTATCGCCCATGGAAGCCACTTCGGCCAGCAATGGCTCGATGTCTTCACCGCGGGCCTTGGCCTGTCCGATCGACTTCGAGCGACTGTTACGTTCAGCTTGCAGTTCCTGAGTTTCGACCTGCAGCGCTTTACGCTGTTCATCCAGTTTGGTCAAACGAGCCACATCCAGGATGTAGCCACGAGTTGCCAGACGCTCGGCGGTTTGCTCGAGGTCGGCACGTAGGTATTTGCTGTCTAACATATCGCTCTTATTTTAAATTCGTGCATAAACCAGTTGCTGACCGCACAGCACCATCAACAGACAGAGGCCGACGTTCAGCAACACATTCAACATGGCTTTAATCCAGAATCCTTCCTGCATTAACAGAATGGACTCATTGGAGAAGGTCGAGAAGGTGGTTAACGCACCTAACATGCCAACCCCAATGAAGGCTTTCAAGGCCGGAGGCAGATCGGAAACGTCGCCCCACGCATAAAGCGCCCCCATGATCAGAGAGCCGATGCAATTTACCATCAGTGTACCAAAGGGAAAGCCAGTTCCGAATAGCTTTATGGCCATTAGTGATATGCCATAACGTGCGCTCGCTCCCACTGCGCCACCAAAAGCCACAGCGATCAGGTTATTCATAGCGTTTGTTCTCGCTTAGACGGTCTAAATCCGCCAAATGAGCCAATTTTTCCTTAATTTTCCTCTCCAGCCCACGATCCGTTGGCTGATAAAATTGTTGCTGCGCCAGTTCCGGCGGCAGGTAGGCCTCGCCGGCGGCATAGGCTCCGGGTTCATCGTGGGCATAACGGTACTCGGCACCATAGCCCAGATTCGCCATCAACTTGGTCGGGGCGTTTCTCAGGTGCACCGGCACCTCCAGATGCCCAGTTTCCCTGGCGGCCACCCGCGCAGCTTTGAAGGCGGTATAGACGGCATTGCTCTTAGGTGCGGCGGCCAGATAGACGATCGCCTGGGCGATGGCCCGCTCCCCTTCGGCCGGCCCCACCCGATGGAAACAATCCCAGGCGTTTAAGGCGATCTCCATGGCGCGAGGATCGGCATTACCGACGTCTTCTGAGGCGATGGCCAGCAAACGTCGAGCCACGTACAGCGGATCACCGCCACCCTCCAGGATGCGGCAGAACCAATACAAGGCGCCATCGGGATTGCTGCCCCGTACGGATTTGTGCACCGCCGAAATCAAGTCGTAATACTGATCGCCCTTATTGTCGTAGCGGGCGATGGGTTCACCGGCCACGTCCGCCAAATGCGACAGGGTCAGCGGCGCACCGTCGCTCATGTCCACCATCAGTTCCAGCAGATTCAGCGCTCGGCGGGCATCGCCATCCACCAGTTCGGCCAACGCCTGAGCCACCTCTTGTGGCAGCACCACCTGTTGCTTACCCAGCCCGCGTTCTTCATCCGCCACCGCCTCACAGACAATGCGCTTAATGGCGTCGGTGGAGAGCTTTTTGATCACATACACCCGGGCTCGCGACAACAGTGCACTGTTGACCTCAAACGACGGGTTCTCGGTGGTGGCACCAACGAAGATCACCGTGCCGTCTTCGATAAAGGGCAGGAAGGCGTCCTGTTGGCTCTTGTTGAAGCGATGCACTTCGTCCACAAACAGCAAGGTTCGGCGGCCATGGGCCTGAGCGATGTCCTTGGCTTTGGCAATGGCATCGCGGATCTCTTTCACCCCGGAGGTTACCGCCGAGATGCGCTCGACGTGCGCGTTGCTGTACTCGGCCACCAACTCGGCCAGGGTGGTCTTGCCGGTGCCTGGCGGGCCCCATAGAATCATCGAGTGAGCCTTGCCGGCCTCCAGTGCCTGTCGCAGCGGCTTTCCCTTGGCAAACAGGTGCTCCTGACCGATGTAATGCTCCAGCTTGCTGGGACGCATCCGCGCCGCCAGTGGCCGAAAATCGGGGCTGAAGTCCAGATTCAGAGTACTCATTGCCCGCGCTGATCGTCGATCTCGGTCCCCTCGGGGGCGTCAAAAACAAACATCGTATCCGCCAGAGGGGCAGTAGAGAAGTTGGTCAGTGCAAACTCACTGCGCACCGCCTGGCTGTCGGTCATGGCCAACGAGGTGATGGTCTCACCGGCAAAACACACCGACATCTTGCGCACATGACTGTCCTCGTCCTTGGGCTCGGCATCAAAACAATCGCCACGCTGGCTAAACTGGTAGCGTTGCCAGGCTTGCTCATCGGTACGGGTCAATATGGTCAACGGGGTCTGGGCAATGGCGTCGTCCTGACGGTACACCGACACCGATTCCATCAGCGGCTCATACACCCACACCGCCTCGCCGTCGGCCACCAACAGGCTCTCTTCCGGTGCGGTCAACTGCCACAAAAACCGGTCCGGCGCCCGCAGCGCCAATTTGCCCTGGCCGGTTTGAATCAGGTTACTGTCCTCGTCGAAGACCTGCTGCTGAAATTCGGCCTGAAACTGACTCAGGTTATCCAGTTTCTGCTTCAGGTTCTGCTGAGCATCGGCGTGGGCCAGCAGTGGCAACAATGCCACCGCGATTGCAATTCGTTTCATTCAACCTCTCACTGTCGTGCTGGTACCAGCACTTCTCGGTTTCCGTTGTGCCCCGGCGCGCTCACCAGGCCACTTTGCTCCATCTCCTCCACCATTCTGGCAGCGCGGTTATAGCCAATCTTCAGCTTGCGCTGAACACTGGAGATGGACGCCCGGCGTGACTCAATCACAAAAGCCACCGCCTCGTCGTAAAGTGCGTCTTTCTCAGCCTCGGAATCGGAACTCTCTCCCGGCAGCAGCACCTGTTCACCGCCGCTTTCTCCGGCCAGAATCTCTTCGATGTAATTGGGCTTGCCCCGGGCGCACCAATCTGCCACCACCCGATGCACTTCGTGATCATCCACAAAGGCGCCGTGAACCCGCACCGGCACACCGGTACCGGGCGGCAGGTACAGCATGTCACCCTGGCCCAGCAACTGCTCGGCACCCTGCTGATCCAAAATGGTCCGTGAATCCACCCGGCTGGACACCTGGAAGGCGATCCGAGTCGGTATGTTGGCCTTAATCAGGCCGGTAATCACATCCACCGACGGACGCTGGGTCGCCAGAATCAAGTGAATCCCGGCAGCCCGGGCCTTTTGGGCGATTCGAGCAATCAGCTCTTCCACCTTCTTGCCGACGATCATCATCATGTCGGCAAACTCATCCACCACCACCACAATCGACGGCAACTTCTCCAACTCCGGCGGTTGCAGATCCATGCTGTCGGTGGGTTGCCAGAACGGATCCGTCAACGGCTGCCCCTGCTGCTGGGCTTCCAGAATCTTGGCGTTGTAGCCCTTGAGGTTTCGCACCCCCATGGCCGACATCAATTTATACCGGCGCTCCATCTCCCCTACACACCAGCGCAGGGCATTGGCCGCCTCTTTCATGTCGGTCACCACTTCGCACAACAGGTGTGGAATGCCTTCGTACACCGACAACTCCAGCATCTTGGGATCGATCATGATCAGGCGCACGTCTTCCGGAGTCGACTTGTACAGCAGGCTGACGATCATCGCGTTCACGCCCACCGACTTACCCGAGCCGGTGGTACCCGCCACCAGCAAGTGCGGCATCTTGCCCAGATCGACCACCACCGGATAACCGGAGATGTCCTGCCCCAGCACCATGGCCAGGTTCGACTTGGACTGCTCAAACTGTTCGCAGCCGAGCACGTCTCGCATAAACACGGTTTCACGGCTCTTGTTGGGCAGCTCCAGGCCGATCACCGACTTGCCGGGAATCACCTCCACCACCCGTACGCTCACCGCGGACAACGCCCGCGCCAAGTCCTTAGCCAGGTTGGTGATTTTAGACACTTTGACACCGGGAGCCAGATCCAGTTCAAACCGGGTGATCACCGGGCCGGGGTGAACATCCACCACCTTGGCCACCACATTGAAATCGGCCAGTTTCAGCTCCACCAAACGGGCAATCTGATCCAGCTCCTCCTGGGAGATGGGATTCTGCGCCTTATGGGGCCGGTCCAACAGTTCCAGCGTCGGCATCAGGGTCTGGGCTTCCATCTGCGCCGGAGTTAGCGCTTGCTGGTCCGCTGACGCCGCTTTCGGCGCCGGTGCGGGTTTCGGCGCCGGTTCCACCGCCCCGGCCTGCGGCTCAGGCGACAGTGCCGGGGCCTCGTCCGGGAAGGGTTCAGTCAGGGTCTCGGGCAGCAAGGGTTCCAGCGGGCTTAGCTTTGGTTCGGCCCTAGGGCCGTCCATCGCCTGTTTCAACGCTTCGGGCAAGGGCACCGACTCATCGGTGGCCGTCAGCGCTTCGTCCTGCTCCTCTTGGGGGCCGTACACCCGTTCGTCGTACCATTCGACAAAGCGTTTAAACCAGGCAAAACGATGCAGCAGCGGCACCTTATCCAGCCAGTCGGAGAGCTCGTCGTCGGTCGCCGCCGACTCCGGTGCCTCTTCGGCCAATACCGGCCCGGCTCGGCCCGGCTTAGGCTGAGATGACGTGCGCTGCTTATGAGACTCGGCCACCTGCAGCAGCTCATCGGCATCACCGTCATCATTGCGGTCTCGGTTCATCAACCTCGACGGCAGTCGCCACAACCAGGTCACTGCGGTAATCACCCCGAAGCCGACTGCTTCCACCACGGTTGCCCAACTTAAGCCGGTAAACAGGGTAAAGCCGGCGCCGACAAAGCACAGCAGCAGCAGGGTGGTGCCCAGCAGGTTGAAATAGGGCAACATGGCATCGCGAATCACATCACCAATGACGCCGCCGGCAGAAAAGTAGTAAATGTCATCGGCATTCATCGACGCCAGGGTAGAAAACCCCAGTAACATCAACAATAAACCAACTATTCGAAGGGCCACCGAGAAGTAATCGATCTCGTCGATGCGGTAGCTGCGGCGAAACATCAGCCAGCCGGTTACCGCGGTCAGCAGCGGCACGGACCAGGCGCTGAGGCCAAAAGAGAAGTACAGCAGATCGGCAAGCCAGGCGCCCACCCGTCCCATGAGGTTATGTATCTGCCCGTCCCAGGCGGTTTGACTCCAGCCGGGATCCGCCGGATGGAAGCTGCCCAAGGCGGCCAACAGATACAGGGCCAGGGCGCAACAGACTATCAGCCCACCTTCCAGCAACCGCTGAATCCCATTGAGGGTACGGGGCTGAATCGCTTGGTCACTCAAGCTCGTTACCTTTTATGCACTTAACTAAATTACGATAAAGAATACCATATCAGACAACGGTCGCTGATGCATGGTTATCTATACAGTTATCTGGGGGCGGCGACGCCGGCCGTCCCACCGGCAAAACTCGAACGGCTAAAACGAAAAAATGCCTCATAAAGAGGCACTTTTTGGGTAAACCAGAGCGGGACCGGGCTTAGGCTGGCACGCTGTGCTGGGCAATAAGTACCCGGCTGGTCTGTTTTACCTCTTCCATCACCACGTAGGTGCGAGTGTCTTTTACACCGGGCAGTTTCAACAGCGTTTCCGACAACAGCTGACGATAGGCGGACATGTCGCTAACACGAGTCTTCAGAAGGTAATCGAAGTCACCGGAGACCAGGTGACACTCTTGGATGTCATCCAGCGCCATCACGGAATGGTTGAATTTATCGAACACTTCTGGGGAATCGCGGTTCAGGGTGATTTCGACATAAACCAACAAAGAGGCGCCAAGATAATGAGGATTTACCAGTGCGGTGTAGCCCTGGATAAAGCCTTGACGCTCAAGACGTTTCACCCGTTCCAGGCAGGGTGTTGGGCTAAGGCCAACGCGCTTGGAGAGTTCAACATTGGAGATACGACCATCCTTTTGCAGTTCATTCAGGATGTTGCGGTCGATTCTATCCAACTCTTTGAGTGGCTTTTTCTTATTATATGCCATTATGTGCTTCCTTTTCCCTTCTTGGTTGGGATTTTATCCTAATAATGCCCAAATATATCGGAAGAAAAACTTCCGACTGAATAATATACTGATTCGCACCCGATAGCCACGAAAAAATCATATTCAGGCGCATAAATTCACTACATACGCCTATGGATTAGTATAAAACAACAAAAGGGGAAAATATGATCATCGGTGTGCCAAAGGAGATTAAGAACCACGAATATCGCGTCGGCATGGTACCGGCCAGTGTGCGGGAACTGACCCGTCGCGGCCATAAAGTACTGGTGCAAACCCAGGCGGGTAGCGGTATCGGCTTCGACGATCAAGACTACATCAACGCCGGCGCCGAGATCCTTGACAGCGCCGCTGCCGTCTTCGCCAGCGCGGAGATGATTGTAAAGGTAAAAGAGCCTCAGGCAGTGGAACGCGCTATGCTGCGTCCAGGTCAGATTCTGTTTACCTACCTCCACCTGGCACCGGATCTGCCGCAAACCCAGGATCTGGTGAACAGCGGTGCCGTCTGCATCGCCTATGAAACCGTTACCGACAACAAAGGTGGCCTGCCTCTGCTGGCGCCGATGTCGGAAGTGGCCGGTCGCATGTCGATTCAGGCCGGTGCCCAGGCACTGGAGAAATCCAACATGGGACGTGGCATGTTGCTGGGCGGCGTGCCCGGTGTCGAGCCCGCCAAGGTGGTGGTCATCGGCGGCGGCATGGTCGGCCGCAACGCGGCCCTAATGGCCGTCGGCCTGGGCGCCGACGTCACCATACTGGATCGTAACGTCAACGTACTTCGGGATCTCAACCATCAATTCGAAAACCGCGCCAAGGTGATCTACTCTACCGCCGAAGCGCTGGAAAAACACGTGCTGGAAGCAGACTTGGTGATTGGCGGGGTGCTGATTCCGGGCGCGGCGGCACCGAAACTGGTGACCCGTGACCACATCAGCAAGATGAAACCCGGTGCTGCCATTGTCGATGTGGCCATCGATCAGGGCGGCTGTGTCGAGACCTCCAAGGCCACCACCCACCAGGATCCGGTGTTCATCGTCGACGATGTGGTGCATTACTGTGTGGCCAACATGCCTGGCGCCGTGCCCCGCACCTCCACCTTTGCCCTGAACAACGCCACCCTGCCTTACATCATTGCGCTGGCAGAAAAAGGCTATAAGCAAGCGCTGCTGGACGACGAGCACTTGCTGAACGGCCTCAATGTCATCAACGGTAAGATCACCTGCGAAGAGGTCGCCGAAGCGCTGAACTTTGAGTTCTTCGACCCCCGCAGCGAACTGACTGGATAAAAAACCTGACAGGGCAATCGAAAAAAGGGGGCAAAGGCCCCCTTTTCTTTTGCCCGTCAGCCCCATAAAATCCGGACAATTCCGTATAAAAGGATGGAGACCCTAATGAGCCAGGTAAAACACTGTGGCCTTTTAATTCTAGGTTCCGGCCCCGCCGGCTACACCGCTGCGGTGTACGCCGCCCGTGCCAACCTGAACCCGGTGCTGATCACCGGCATGCAGCAAGGCGGACAGCTGACCACCACCACCGAGGTGGAGAACTGGCCTGGTGACGCCAGCGACCTGACCGGTCCGGCACTGATGCAACGGATGCAACAGCACGCGGAGAAATTTGATACCGAGATCCTGTTCGACCACATCAACGAAGTGGATCTGAGCAATCGACCGTTCCGCCTCAAGGGCGACAGCGCCGAGTACACCTGCGATGCCCTGATCATCTCTACCGGTGCCTCCGCCAAATACCTGGGTCTGGACTCGGAAGAGGCATTTAAGGGCCGCGGCGTGTCTGCCTGTGCCACCTGCGACGGCTTCTTCTATCGCAATAAACCGGTGGCGGTGATCGGCGGCGGCAACACCGCTGTCGAAGAGGCACTGTACCTGTCTAACATCGCCTCGGAAGTGCACCTGGTGCATCGCCGCGAGGGCTTCCGGGCCGAGAAGATTCTGATGAAACGACTGATGGACAAGGTCGAGAACGGCAACATTGTCCTGCACACCGATCGCACCCTGGATGAAGTCCTGGGTGATGAGATGGGTGTCACCGGCGCCCGCATCAAAGACACTCGCTCCGAGGCCACCGAAGAGCTGAGCGTGGATGGCGTGTTTGTGGCCATCGGTCACCAGCCCAATACCGGCATCTTCGACGGTCAACTGGCGATGAAAGACGGCTACATTCTGGTACAGAGCGGCCTGGAAGGCAATGCCACTGCCACCTCCGTGGCCGGTGTCTTTGCCGCCGGTGACGTGATGGATCACAGCTATCGACAGGCGATCACCTCCGCCGGCACCGGCTGCATGGCCGCCCTGGATGCCGAGCGCTATCTGGATGCCCTGGCGGACCAATAAGGCCGCCCCTATCCACCTGAATCAAGAGGGAGCCGGTCTCCCTCTTGTTGTTTGTCAAAGAAGATTCTATGGACAAAGCGTTACAGCGCCAACTAAGCGGCTGGCTGCGTGGAGCCGCCAGGCCCGCCCGCAGCTGGCTGCTGCTTACCATCGGTTTCGGCATGCTGGCCGGCCTCTGCATCATCGGTCAGGCCTGGGTACTGGCCAACTTGCTGCACCAACTGGTGATTGAGCAGGTCGACAAAGCCACACTCATTCCCGAGTTCCTGCTGCTGGCGGCACTGATCGCCGCCAAATCCCTGGCCCTGGCCGGCCGGGAAGTGGCCAGTTTCCGCATCGGATCGCTGGTCCGTCACAACACCCGCCAGGCGATTCTGGACAAACTCGACCGTCTCGGCCCAGCCTTTACCGCCAGCAAAAGTGGCGGCGCCTGGACCACCATGTTGCTGGAACAGACCGAGCAGATGCAGGACTTCTTCTCCAAGTACCTGCCACAGATGATGCTGGCCGGACTGATTCCACTGATGATTCTGGTGCTGCTGTTTCCCATCAACTGGATCGCCGGCCTGATTCTGCTGGGTACCGCGCCATTGACGGTACTGTTTATGGCCATCATCGGCATGGGTGCCGCCGACGCCAACAAACGCAACTTCCAGGCCCTGGCACGCCTGTCCGGCACCTTCCTAGACCGGTTGCGCGGCATGAGTACCATCCGTCAGTTTGCCGCCGCCCAGTCTCAGGCCGACACCCTACGTGATGCCTCCGACGAATTCCGCCAACGCACCATGGAGGTGCTGAGGATGGCATTTCTGTCATCGGCGGTGCTGGAGTTTTTTGCCGCCATCTCCATCGCCCTGATCGCGGTCTATTTTGGTTTCAGCTATCTGGGCCATTTGGATTTTGGTCATTATGGCGCCGGCATCACCCTGTTTACCGGCTTCCTGGTGTTACTGCTGGCACCGGAGTTTTACCAGCCGCTGCGGGATCTGGGGGCGTTTTATCACGCTAAGGCTCAGGCACTGGGAGCCGCCGAGTCCATCGTTGCCTTCCTGGATCATCAGTCCGAGGTCAATCAGGGTGACCGCGACCTGAAGGCCGGCTCGCCACTGCACGTCCGCGCGTCACAGTTGGTGGTCTGTGCCCATGATCATACGCCACTCACTCAGCCGCTGGACTTTGAGCTCGCCCCGGGACACAAGCTGGCGCTGGTCGGCCCTTCCGGGGCCGGAAAAAGCTCGGTATTGAAAGCCCTGATGGGGCTGCTGCCCTACCAGGGCAGCCTCACCGTCGACGGTATTGAAGTTCGGGACCTCGACCGCGACCCCTGGATGGGTCACTACAGCTGGTTGGGCCAAAATCCGGCCCTGGTGCACGGCAGCGTTCGCGACAACCTGTTGATGGGGCGCAGCGACATCGATGACGCCCGCCTGCAGCAAGCCTGTGAACGGGCCCATCTGGATCAGGCGCTGGCGCAGTTTGATCAGGGCCTGGAGCACAGGGTCGGCGATCGCAACAGCGGCCTGTCTGTTGGCCAGGCCCAGCGCATCGCTCTGACCCGCGCTCTGCTCAAGGATGCGCCCTTACTGCTGCTGGATGAGCCCACCGCCAGTCTGGATCAGCGCAGTGAACAACTGGTCATGGACGGGTTGAGACAACACTGGGCCGACAAGAGCGTGGTGATGATCAGTCATCGCAATGACAGCCTCAATGAGATGGACACCGTGGTCACCCTGATGCCTAAGGAGCGCACCGATGCGTGATTTGCTGCCGTTCGTGGCCCTGTTCCGCCCGCATTGGAAACCGATGCTGCTGGGCGTGTTTCTGGCCATTGTTACCCTGTGTGCCAGCATCGGCCTGCTGTCGCTGTCGGGGTGGTTCCTGGCCGCCTCGGCCAGTGCCGGCCTGGTGGTTGCCACCCGGGGCCAGTTCAACTACATGTACCCTTCCGGCGGCGTTCGAGGCCTGTCCATTCTGCGTACCGCCGCCCGCTGGGCCGAACGGGTCGTCAGCCACGACGCCACCTTTCGGCTGCTAACGGATCTTCGCGACCGGTTCTTTCGGGTTCTGGCTCCCCTGACCCCGGCGGACCGCAGCGATCTGCGCGATGGCGATCTGCTCAACCGCATGGTGGCCGACGTTGATACCCTGGACCACCTGTACCTGAGGCTGATCTCCCCCCTGGTTGCCGCCCTGGCAGCCATTGCACTGGTGTGCTTGCTGGTGGCCAGCTTTGATCCACAGTTGGCGCTGACTCTTGGCGCCGTGCTGTTGAGCCTGCTGGTACTGCTGCCGCTGTTGTTCTACCGCCTGGGCCGCCGTCCCGGCCAGCAACTCGGTGACAGCACCCGCCTGCTGCGGCAGCAATTGGTGGATCTGATCAGCGCTCAGACCGAACTCAGTGTCTACGCCGCCACCACCAACCAGCGGCGAAAGATTCTCTGCGCCGAAAACCAGTTGATTGGTGCCCAGGCCCGCCTGACCCGGGTGACGGCCCTGTCCCAGGCCCTGTTGCAACTGCTCAACGGCTGGACTCTGGTGCTGATGCTGTACCTGGCCGCCGATCAAGTGGGCAGCG
Source organism: Ferrimonas kyonanensis DSM 18153 (assembly GCF_000425405.1). Lineage (GTDB taxonomy): Bacteria > Pseudomonadota > Gammaproteobacteria > Enterobacterales > Shewanellaceae > Ferrimonas > Ferrimonas kyonanensis. The sequence goes on from NZ_KE384363.1 coordinate 99,359, forward strand.
CCGCGCCTCCGGGGCCGCTGCTGGCGCTGATCGCCTTTGTGACCCTGGCCAGCTTTGAAGCCCTGATTCCCGTCGCCGGCGCCTTTCAGCACCTGAGCCACACCGTCAATGCCGCCCAGCGACTGAAACCGGTACTGGAGCAGCGTTCCAGCGTCCGCTTCGGCGATGCCCCCTGGCAGCAAGGTAGCATCACTCTGGACAATCTCCATTTCAGCTACCCAAACAGCCCCAACCCAGCCCTAAATGGCGTGTCGCTGACCCTGGCTCCAGGCGAAAAGATTGCCCTGGTGGGCAAAACCGGCTGCGGCAAATCCACCCTGCTCAGCCTGCTTAGCCGCGAATGGCAACCCCAGTCCGGTCAGATTCGCCTCAATGACACCCCGTGGGAATCGCTGTCCGAAACCGCCCTGAGGCAACAACTCTGCGTGGTGGAGCAGCGGGTGCACGTCTTTAATGGCAGCCTGAGAGACAACCTGCTACTGGCCAGCCCCGGAGCCGACGATGCCCGGCTGATTCAAGCGCTGAGCCAGGTCGGACTGACTGCGCTGTTGGACGGAGATGGCCTGAATCAGTGGCTGGGAGAGGGTGGCCGTCAACTTTCCGGTGGTGAAGCCCGGCGCATCGGTCTGGCCCGCGCACTGCTGCATCCGGCTCAGGTGTTGTTGATGGATGAGCCTACCGAAGGCCTGGACGATGCCACCGAGGCCGAGGTGCTCAAACAGTTGTTGCAAGGAGAACGCAGCGTCATCTACGTCACCCATAAACAGGCGGGACTGGCGCAGATGGATCGGATACTGAACATGGAGCAAGGGCAACTTCGGCCCTGAAGAAGAAACAACGAGGGCGCCGACAGGCGCCCTTCGCTTTGGCGGCGGATTACATCGCCTTATCCACCCGGACACTGCCCCCTTGAAGGTACACCAGTCGCACCTCGTCCCCGGCCTGGAACAACATACTGGGATCCCGGTCCTGCAGCACCATCAGTTGGTCACCGGCCTCGGTCTTAACCATCAACTCCACCAGCCGAACCTGCCGCACCTGATAGGCCGGGTTGTTGTTGTGTACCATACCGGCCCCCAACAGCGCGCCGACCACGGTTGCCACGTCCTTGCCCGAACCTCCGCCAAACTGGTTGCCAATCAGGCCGCCCACCAGGGCTCCGCCAAAGGTCTTCCAGCCCCGGTTGCGATCCTCGATCAATTCATCCTGCGTCACCTGGCGTACCGACTCTACTGTGGCATAATCCACCTTCTGAACGGGCACCGCCTGATTGCGATTGTAAACCTGAGCCTGGGCCTGAACCGTAAACAACAGCACCAAAGCCAGTAATCCTCGTTTCACCCACATGATTTTTTCGCTAACTTTAATAGATACACGGTTTAATAGTACGCCTTATGGTTAAAGTTGTCCGCTACCTGAATACTGAAAGTCATTGGTTTCCTACTCCGCAGGAGGCCCTCAATGACCCCAATGGCCTGCTGGCCATTGGCGGCGATCTGTCACCGGAGCGTTTGATCCAGGCCTATCACAGCGGCATCTTTCCCTGGTTCAATCCCGACGAACCCATTTTATGGTGGTCGCCGGATCCCAGGGCGGTATTCCGGGTGGCGGATCACTGCCCCGGCAAAAGCCTCAAGAAGAGCCTGCGCCGGGCGGGGTGGCGGATGAGTCTCAACCGGGACTTTGCTGCTGTCATCGATGGCTGCGCCGCCCCCAGGGCCAAACAGGACGGCACCTGGATCAGCCCGGCCATGCGTCAAAGCTACCTGACCCTGCACCAGATGGGGGTGGCCCACTCCATCGAAGTCTGGGATGGCGACGCACTGGCTGGCGGGCTGTATGGCCTGCGTGTCGGCGGCCTGTTTTGCGGCGAATCGATGTTTCACCGCCAGACCGACGCTTCAAAAGTGGCCTTCTGGGCCCTGAACCATCACCTGCGCCAGTGTGGCATCCACTGGATTGACGCCCAGGTTCCCAACGCCCACCTGGCTAACCTGGGAGCCCAAACCCTGTCGCGGGATCGATTCCTCAACCTGTTGGCCAGACACCGGGATCAACCGGTCAACGCCAGTCAGTGGCAACCTCAGGAGATTGAGCTAGATGTCTGAAGTCAGCCGCCTGCCCCTGGGGCTCAGCCAGCCGTTCGACTGCAGCTACCGACCGGAGAAGAAGGAGCAACTGCTCATTGTCCAGAGCAAGATGACGCCAGCTCACTTCGAGGGACTGATGCGACTGGGGTTTCGCCGCAGTGGCAGCGACGTGTATCGGCCTCACTGCCCGGAATGCCGCTCCTGCCAGCCAGTCAGGGTCGACGCGGCTCGCTTTCGTCCCAGTCGTTCACAAAAGCGGGTTCTGGCCAGAAACCGTGATCTGACCTGGACTGAAGTGGCCGCTCCCACCGAAGAGCAGCGGCGCCTGTATCACGACTACATTCGTCTGCGCCACCACGACGGCCCCATGTATCCGCCCACCGATGAGCAGTTCAACCGATTTCTGCCGTGCCCCTGGTTGCCACAACGTTACCTCGAAGCACGACTGGACGGACGGCTGGTGCTGGTGGCGGTCACCGATGAACTGGAACATGCCCTGTCGGCGGTCTACACCTTTTTTGCCCCCGAGCTGGCCCGGCGCTCCCTCGGGGTACTGGGCATCCTCAAACAGCTGGAGCTGGCGCAGCAGCAGCACAAAGCCTTCCTGTACCTGGGATACCAGATCGATGAATGCCGAAAAATGGCCTATAAAACCCACTATCACCCCTATCAGGTGCTGGTTACTGGGGGCTGGCAAGCCATTGATTAATAAAACATCATCACCGGTGTCTGTGCCACTTTCCAGGGCTGCAACCAAAATCTTTGCCCGCCATCGGGGCAAACCGGGCACAGGCTAGCGTTGTGGCGTATAGTTGGGGCAGGTGTAAGCGTTTGACCATTGCTGACCAAAGCCGCTGAAGAGGCTGATGAAGCGCGCATTTCGCCACTGATGGGTATATCTTTACAGTGGCCGGTTTTTACGGCATGATACGCCCGATTTTTGTTTCGTAACAGGATAACCATTTAATGGCAAAAGAAGACAGTATTGAGATGCAGGGGACCATTTTGGAAACCCTACCTAACACTATGTTCCGTGTTGAGTTGGAAAATGGTCACGTTGTTACCGCCCACATCTCTGGTAAAATGCGTAAGAACTACATCCGTATCCTGACTGGTGATACCGTTACCGTAGCTCTGACTCCTTACGACCTGACCAAGGGCCGCATCGTCTTCCGCTCCCGTTAATCGTCCGTTTCGACTGCGCGATTCACTCGCGCCACCGACCGATTAAAATAAAAGCCCAGCACAACGCTGGGCTTTTTCGTGTCGGAACAGCACGCCAATCAGGCTTCGGTAACGGCGCTGTCCTCGCTGGAGTAATCGAAGCACAGTTCGTCCGCTTTAACGCTGACGCTGACCTCGCCGCCCTGCTGCAGTCGACCAAACAAAATCTCGTTGGCCAAAGGCTTTTTCAGTTGCTCCTGCACCAATCGGCTCATGGGGCGGGCCCCCATGTTCTGATCGTAGCCCTTCTCTGCCATCCAGACCCGAGCGTCCTCGTCCACGGTCAGGGTCACGCCCTTGTCGTCCAGTTGCGCCTGCAGCTCCACCAGGAACTTATCCACCACCTTGGCGATTACCTGCATATCCAGATGATTGAACCAGACAATGGAATCGAGGCGATTGCGGAATTCAGGGGTGAACACCCGATTGATTTCACTCATGGCATCCAGGCTGTGATCCTGCTGCCGGAAGCCGATGGACTTGCGCACCGTCTCCTGCACCCCGGCATTGGTGGTCATCACCAGAATCACATTGCGAAAGTCCGCCTTGCGACCGTTGTTGTCGGTCAGGGTACCGTGATCCATCACCTGCAACAGCAGGTTATAAACATCCGGGTGAGCTTTCTCAATCTCATCCAGCAACACCACACTGTGGGGTTGCTTGAGCACCGCATCGGTCAGCAGTCCACCCTGGTCGTAACCGACGTAGCCAGGAGGCGCACCCACCAGGCGACTGACACTGTGGCGCTCCATGTATTCGGACATATCAAACCGAATCAACTCAATCCCCAGCAATCGGGCCAGCTGGGCGGTAATCTCCGTTTTCCCCACCCCGGTCGGTCCGGCCAGCAGGAAGTTACCCACGGGCCGATCTTCGTTGCCCAGACCACTGCGCGACAGTCGAATGGCGGCCGTCAATGAATCGATGGCCTGATCCTGGCCGAACACCACCAACTTGAGGTTACGATCCAGGTTGGCCAGCAAATCCTTGTCCGAGGCCGACACCGATTTTTCGGGAATACGGGCGATTTTGGCGATGATGGTCTCGATGTCGGTCACCGACACCGTCTTCTTGCGCTTTGACGGCGGCAACAACGCCATCCGGGCCCCGGCCTCGTCAATGACATCGATGGCCTTATCCGGCAGATGACGCTCATTGATGTGCTTGGCCGACAACTCGGTGGCAGCGGTCAACGCCGACTGGGTGTAACGTACGCCATGGTGCTGCTCATAGCGCTCTTTCAGGCCCTGCAGAATGCGAATGGTCTCCGGCACGCTGGGTTCGACCACGTCAATTTTCTGGAATCGGCGCGCCAGGGCACGATCTTTCTCAAAGATCCCCTGAAACTCCTGATAGGTGGTGGAACCAACACAGCGCAGTTTGCCGCTGGACAACAGTGGCTTCAGCAGGTTGGAGGCATCCATCATGCCGCCGCTGGCAGCACCGGCACCGATGATGGTGTGAATCTCATCAATGAACAGGATGGCGTTTTTACGCCGCTGCAGTTGCCGCAGCACCGCTTTGAAGCGTTTCTCAAAGTCGCCGCGGTACTTGGTGCCCGCCAGCAGCGAGCCCATGTCCAGGCTGAAGATGATGCAGTCTTTCATCACCTCCGGCACCTGCTCATTCACAATCCGATAGGCCATGCCTTCGGCAATGGCGGTTTTACCGACGCCAGCCTCCCCCACCAGCAACGGGTTGTTTTTACGGCGCCGACACAGCACCTGAATCGCCCGTTCCAGCTCAGAATCCCGGCCAATCAGCGGATCAATCAGGCCCGCCTGAGCCTGCTCATTCAGGTTGGTGGCAAAATTCTCCAGCTTCTCGCTGCCCTCGGCGGACTCCTCGCCCTGAATCTCGTCCTGAGGGCCGTCATTACTGGCATCGAGTTCGTCGCTGCCGCCTTTGACCACGCCATGGGCGATAAAATTGACCACATCGAGGCGGGTCACATCGGATTTGCGCAGCAGGTACACCGCCTGGGACTCCTGCTCGCTGAAAATGGCCACCAATACATTGGCACCGGACACCTCATTGCGGCCGCTGCTCTGGACGTGGAACACCGCCCGCTGCAGCACCCGCTGAAAACCGAGCGTAGGCTGAGTCTCACGCTCCTCATCGTCCTCGGGGATCAGTGGCGTTGTCTGCTCAATGAAGCCCTCTATCTCCTGCTTGAGGGTCACCAACTTGGCGCCGCAGGCTTCCAGGGCTTCTTTGGCTGCCGGGTTATCCAGCAGGGCAAGCAGCAGATGCTCCACGGTCATAAACTCATGGCGGCTGCTTTTGGCCCTTTGAAACGCGTTATTCAAGGTCAATTCGAGATCTTTGTTCAACATATAGATTTCCCCTGAGTTACGTTGCACATGCCTGTTAGACGCGCTCTGTTGAGCACAACAGAGGGTGGTCGTTTTCACGAGCGTAGCGATTCACCTGGGCAGCCTTAGTCTCGGCCACGTCCAGAGTATACAAACCACATACGCCTTTTCCCTGATAGTGGATCGCAAGCATTATTTCCGTTGCTTGTTCAACTGTTTTCGAAAAATACTTCTGCAGGACCAGTACCACAAAATCCATGGGGGTGTAGTCGTCGTTGTTCAGTATCACTTTGTACTGAGGGGGTGGCTCTACCGCCTGTTGTTGAGATTCCTTTTCAACAACAAAATCCGTTTGGCTCTCTCTGCTCATAGTAAAAGCGTAGTCACTCTGGGTCGATTTGTTGAAGATTGTGCGGTAATAAAGTCTTGACTCCGATGTTATCCATTTGTTAATAGATAGGGAGTCAACATCATAGTTGGCCGCTATGTTTCATTCCTATCTCTGTTATATGGGTGAAACCAGACGATTACAAGACGATTCAAGACAATGGAAGGAAGTCGAGGTATGGCTAACGGAACGGTTAAGTGGTTTAACAACGCCAAAGGATTCGGATTTATCTGCCCTGAGACTGGCGGCGAGGACGTGTTCGCGCACTACTCCACCATCCAGATGGAAGGGTATCGCACGCTGAAAGCTGGCCAAACTGTGGAATTTGAAATGGAGCAGGGTCCGAAAGGCATGCACGCTTCAAACATCACTCCCGCCAAGTAACACCTGGCCGGAGGCCGAAAAAAAGCAGACCCGAGGGTCTGCTTTTTTTATGTAAGCGGGTTTATCAGCCTCGATCACATGTTATCGATGATGGCATCGCCAAACTCGGAACAGCTCAGCAACGTGGCATCGTCCATCAAGCGGTCGAAGTCATAGGTCACGGTTTTGGCGGCAATCGCCCCTTCCATGCCGTTGACGATCAGATCCGCCGCTTCGATCCAGCCCATGTGGCGCAACATCATCTCACCGGACAGAATCAGAGAACCCGGGTTCACCTTATCCTGACCAGCGTACTTAGGTGCGGTACCATGGGTGGCTTCAAACAGTGCCACACCATCGCCGATGTTGGCGCCAGGCGCGATGCCGATGCCACCCACTTGCGCCGCCAGGGCATCGGAGATGTAGTCGCCATTGAGGTTCATGGTGGCGATGACGTCGTACTCTGCCGGACGCAACAGAATTTGCTGTAGGAAGGCATCGGCGATCACGTCTTTAATGATGATCTCTTTACCGGTCTTGGGGTTGGTCATCTTGCACCAGGGGCCGCCATCAAGCAGTTCGGCGCCAAACTCGCGCTGGGCCAGCTCATAGCCGAAGTCCTTGAAGGCCCCCTCGGTGAACTTCATGATGTTGCCTTTGTGCACCAGGGTCAGCGAATCGCGGTCGTTGTCGATGGTATACTGAATGGCCGCTCGCACCAGGCGCTCGGTACCGGCCTTGGAGATCGGCTTGATGCCAATGCCACAGTTGTCTTCGAAACGAATCTTGGTGGCGCCCATCTCTTCGGTCAGGAACTTGATCACCTTGTTGGCATCGGCGGTACCCGCCTGCCACTCGACGCCGGCGTAGATGTCTTCACTGTTCTCGCGAAAGATCACCATGTCGGTCAGCTCAGGCTGCTTCAGCGGGCTTGGGGTGCCGCTGTAATAGCGAACCGGACGCAGGCACACGTACAGATCCAGCTCCTGACGCAGGGCCACGTTCAGGGAACGGATTCCGCCGCCCACCGGGGTGGTCAGCGGGCCCTTGATGGCCACTGCGTAGTCCTTAACCGCCGCCAGCGTCTCCTCAGGCAGCCAGGTATCGGCGCCGTACACCTGAGTGGATTTTTCGCCGCAGTAGATCTCCATCCAGTGAATCTTACGCTCGCCGCCATAGGCTTTTTCGATGGCAGCATCCAGGACTTTTCGCATTGGCGGGGTCACATCCACACCGATGCCGTCACCTTCGATAAATGGAATGATGGGTTCATTGGGAACGTTCAGCGCACCGTTGTCGGTAACCGTGATCTTCTGACCTTCGGCAGGAACGACAATCTTTGACTCCATGTTATTCTCCTTTTTCCTTGCGCTTGATGTGCGGCCGACTCGGCGACCGGCAGTTTGAGCTTTGTCACAATTCGCCGTCATCATAAAACATTCCGCTTGGTTTAGAAACGGCCAGCCGGTGAACTGTCCGCCAGTATTCATCAGCCCCGCGTCCGACTCCATTGCACCTTGGTCTAGTCCCCGGACGCAAAGCCCGGTACACTGTTCCCATGCAAAAACAACGCCCAGTCAGAGCCGCCAAGCGGCCTGGACAGCGACCTGCGCCACGACCGAAACGACCTCGTGGCCCCCGACAGGTTCTGCTGTTCAACAAACCTTTCGACGTCTTGACCCAATTTACCGATGACGCCAATCGAGCCACCCTCAAAGATTACATTCCCGTCGAGGGGGTGTACGCCGCCGGCCGCCTGGACCGGGACAGCGAAGGCCTGCTGGTACTGACCAACGACGGTCAGCTGCAGGCAAAACTGACCCAGCCGGGCAGAAAAACCAGTAAAACTTACTGGGTCCAGGTGGAAGGGATTCCCAGCGATGATGCCCTGACCCAGCTGAGCCAGGGGGTCACCCTCAATGACGGTCCGACCCTGCCGGCCAAAGTGGAGCGCATCGACGAGCCCGCCATGCTGTGGCCCCGCACTCCCCCCATTCGGGAGCGCAAATCGATTCCAACCTGCTGGCTGGCCATCACCCTTATCGAGGGACGCAACCGCCAGGTGAGGCGCATGACCGCCCACATTGGTCACCCCACTCTGAGGCTGATTCGCTATCGAATGGGCAACTGGACCCTGGACGGTCTCGACAGCGGCGACTATCGCCAGGTGTAAACAACAGCGACTCGACGCCAACGGACATTTTTTGATTGGCCCCTTGAAGCCATTCGCCAATAGCCCCATATGGCCAATTCATGGTAAAATCTGCGCCCGCGCACCAAAGGGCGCATTTTTCTTTTTGCACTTACTCTATTCGGAAATAGCGTGTCTATGTCAGATAACCGTTCCAAGAAGGTGATCGTCGGCATGTCCGGCGGCGTTGATTCCTCCGTGTCTGCCTACCTGCTGATGCAGCAGGGCTATCAGGTCGAAGGCCTGTTTATGAAAAACTGGGAAGAGGACGATACCGATGAGTATTGTGCCGCCGCCCAGGATCTGGCCGATGCCCAGGCGGTGTGTGACAAGCTGGGAATCACTCTGCACAGCATCAACTTTGCTGCCGAATACTGGGACAACGTGTTCGAGTACTTCCTCGAGGAGTACAAGGCGGGTCGTACCCCCAACCCAGACATCATGTGCAACAAAGAGATCAAATTTAAGGCGTTCCTGGAGTTCTCTGCCGAGGCGCTGGGGGCCGATTACATCGCCATGGGTCACTACGTCCGCCGCCGTCAAGCCGCCGACGGCCGCTTTGAAATGCTGCGGGGCCTGGACGGCAACAAAGATCAAAGCTACTTCCTGTATACCCTGAGTAGCGAGCAGGTCGGGCAAACCCTGTTCCCCGTCGGCGATCTCGAAAAACCGGAAGTGCGCCGCATCGCCGAAGAACAAGGGCTGGTCACCGCCGGTAAAAAAGACAGCACCGGCATCTGCTTTATTGGCGAGCGCAAATTCACCGACTTCCTGGCCCAGTACCTGCCCGCCCAGCCCGGCGACATCGAAACCGTGGACGGCGAGTGCATCGGTACCCACCAGGGGTTGATGTACCACACCCTGGGCCAACGCAAAGGGCTGGGCATCGGCGGCATGAAAGAGTCTGGCGCCGAGCCCTGGTATGTGGTCGACAAAGACCTGAAACGCAACGTGTTGGTGGTGGCTCAAGGTGCCGATCATCCAAGGCTGTTCTCCACCGGCCTGGTGGCCAACCAGCTGCACTGGGTCGACCGCCTCGGTCCCGCCGACGGCAGCAAATTAAGCGTTAAAACCCGTTATCGCCAACAAGATATTCCTTGTTCCATCAAGGTATTGGATAATGGCGATCTTGAAGTCCTGTTTGACGAGCCGGTCTCCTCCGTGACTCCGGGCCAGTCTGCCGTGTTCTACGACGGCGACGTGTGCCTGGGCGGTGGCATTATCGACGCAGTCATTCGTTAACGGAAACTGAGATGCAAGAGAACCTGCAAGCACGCACCATGGCTTTTGCCGCCCTGACCCAGGCCATCTGGCAGGTGCAACAGCTGTCCCGCTATGGCCGGGTGGACGACGACGCCATGGCCATGAGCCTGAACGCCATCCTGATCACCGATCCGGACAACCCGGAGGACGTGTACGATCGCGACCGCCTCAACGCCGGCTATCGCACCCTGGTGGACCAGATTGGCGACGGCAACCGCAAAGACGTCGATTTGACTCGCTACATCGTTGGCATCATGGCGCTGGAACGCAAGCTGGCCAAGAATCCGTCGGCCCTGAGCATGCTGAGCGAGCGCCTGTCCCAGGTAAAACGTCAGCTGCACCACTTTGAGATTACCGATCCCCAGGTGCTGGCCAACCTGTCCTCCATCTACAGTGACGTCATCAGCCCTCTGGGGGCCAAGATTCAGGTGGTCGGCAACCCGGAGCAGCTGCAGCAGACAGTCAATCAGAACCGCATTCGAGCCCTGTTGCTCGGCGCGATTCGAGCGGCGGTGTTATGGCGACAACTGGGCGGAAAACGGCGGCAGCTGATGTTTGCCCGCAGCGCCATGGTCAAGACCGCCATGCAGGCGATTAAATAGAATACTCATAAGATGCGCCGGGCTCCCTCGGCGCATCTTCATTATAACGAACCGTTGCCCGAGCAATGGTCACACTCTCTGACTTTGTACCCAAGGAGATTTACATGGAGCTGTCCAGCCTTACTGCCATCTCGCCCGTTGATGGCCGTTATGGAAGCAAAACCGCCCCTCTTCGTTCCATCTTCAGCGAATTCGGCCTGGTAAAATACCGGGTTCAAGTGGAGATCAGCTGGCTGAAACTGCTGGCCGCCTGCCCGGACATCGCCGAAGTGCCCTGCTTCTCCGAACAGGCTCTGGCGACACTGGATGCCATCACCGCCAACTTCAGCGAAGCGGATGCCGCCCGAGTCAAAGAGATCGAGCGCACCACCAACCACGACGTCAAAGCGGTAGAGTACTTCATCAAGGAGCGCATCGCCGACTGCGCCGAACTGCATGCCATTAACGAATTCGTCCACTTTGCCTGCACCAGTGAAGACATCAACAACCTGTCCCACGGCCTGATGCTGACCGAAGCCCGGGATCAGGTGCTGCTGCCTTATTGTCAGCAACTGGTGGACGCCATCAAGGATTTGGCCCGTCGTTACGCCACCATCCCGATGATGGCCCGTACCCACGGTCAACCCGCCTCCCCCACCACCATGGGCAAGGAGATGGCCAACGTCGCCATTCGTCTGGAGCGCCAGGTAAAACAAATCGCTGAGGTAGAGATCCTCGGTAAACTGAACGGTGCCGTAGGCAACTACAACGCCCACCTGTCTGCCTACCCGAATGTGGACTGGCACCACCTGTCCGAGCGCTTTGTGTCTGGTCTGGGCCTGACCTGGAACCCCTGGACCACTCAGATCGAACCCCACGACTACATCGCCGAGCTGTTCGATGCTTTCGCCCGTTTCAACACCATCCTGCTGGACTTCGACCGCGACCTGTGGGGCTACATCGCCCTGGGTCACTTCAAGCAGAAAACCGTCGCCGGCGAAATTGGCTCCTCCACCATGCCACACAAGGTCAACCCCATCGACTTCGAAAACTCCGAAGGCAACCTGGGCCTGGCCAATGCCCTGTTCAGCCATCTGGCCGCCAAGCTACCGGTGTCCCGCTGGCAGCGCGACCTGACCGACTCCACCGTGTTGCGTAACCTGGGTGTCGGCGCCGGCTACAGCCTGATCGCCTACCAGTCCACCCTCAAGGGGATCAGCAAACTGGAAGTGAACGAGCAGAGCCTGCTGGATGAGCTGAACAGCAACTGGGAGTTATTGGCCGAGCCGATTCAGACCGTCATGCGTCGTTACGGCATCGAAAAGCCGTACGAGAAGCTCAAGGAGCTGACCCGGGGTAAGCGGGTCAACCAGCAGATCATGGCCGAGTTCATCGATGGCCTGCAACTGCCGGACGGCGTCAAGGCGGAGCTGAAGCAGTTGACGCCGGCCAACTACATTGGCCGCGCGCACGCCTTCATTGAGCAGTTGTAACCTGCCGCACTGCCGTCAACGCCACCGCTAAGGTGGCGTTTTTCTTTCCTCATTCCATTAAAAACTTCGTCTAGGCTAAACAGAACGCTTTTTTTCATCGGAGCCCCAGATGAACTCCCTGAAGCCTCTGCTGTTTAGCCTGCCGCTACTGCTCGCCTGCTCCCCGGAACCGCAACCACAACGCGCCGCCGCCGTCAGGCCGGTAAAGCTGTTCACCATCACCGACGCCCAGCGCAACCAAGTCTATGAATTTCCTGCCGTGGTGGACGCTTCCCGGGACGCCGCCCTGAGTTTTCAGGTCAGTGGCCTGCTCAAGGAGCTCAACATCATCGAGGCTCAACAGGTTCAGGAAGGTGAACTGCTGGCCAAGCTGGACCAGCGGGATTTCCTCAATAAGCTGGCGTCGGCTCAGGCGGAGTATGACAACGCCGAGCGGGAATACCGACGACTGGAGCAAGTGGCCTCCAAGGGACTGATCTCCCAAAGTGATCTCACCAAGCAGCTCTCCGCCCGCGACATAGCCAAAGCCAACCTGGGGATCGCACAGAAGGCCCTGGATGACAGCGTACTGCACGCGCCCTTCTCTGGCACCATCGCCCAGGTGCCGGTAATCAACCTACAGAACATCACTGCCGGAGAGCTGGTGGCTAAATTAATCGACACCCAGGAACTTGAGGTAAATTTCAATGTTCCCTCCAGGCTGATTAAGTCCGGCCAGCCACCCAAAGTTGAGGTGATCATCAATGCCGACCCGGAGCGACGCTACACCGCCCGATTCAAGGAAATTGGCCTGATTGCCGACCCCAGTTCCCAGACCTATCCGGTTACCTGGCTGTTCACCCCACCGAAGGGCAAACTGATACTGCCTGGCATGCTGGCCACGGTCGAAGCCTCGCCCCCCGGAGCTGGCAGCACTACTCTGGCCATCCCGCTGGAGGCGGTTCAGCAGCAGGGAACCCAAACCTATGTGTGGCTCTACCAGCAGCAGAGCGGCTCCGTCATCCGCCGGGATATCCAGGTCTCCGATGGTGTGGGTGACCTGGTGCCAGTCAGTGCGGGACTGGCCATCGGCGATACCATAGTTGCTGCCGGCGGCGCCTATCTGGCGGAGGGGATGGAGGTGAAACCATGGCAGGATTGAACCTGGCAGAGTTCAGCATTCGCAACAAGGTCTTCAGCGTTATCCTGATTATCCTGGTGTGCATGGGAGGCTGGAACGCCTACCAGGAGATGCCCCGGCTGGAGGACCCCGACTTCACCATTCGAGAAGCACCGGTGATCACACTTTACCCCGGCGCCAGCCCCGAGGAGGTGGCCGAAGAGGTCACCGATCCTCTGGAGCAGGCGATTCAGGAGATGCAGGAAGTGGACTACCTGGAGTCCACCTCATCGGACGGGGTATCGGAGATCAAGGTCAACATCAAATATGAATTCTCCAAGAGCAAAGACGCCCTGAGTCTGGTGTGGACCAAGCTGCGCAACAAGGTGCGCGATGCCCAAACCGACCTGCCCCCTGGCACCTACGAATCTGTAGTGGTGGATGACTTTGGCGACGTCTACGGCCTCTATTACCTGATCACTGGCCAGGGATTTTCCGATGCGGAATTGCGTCGCTACGCCAAGCAGTTGCAGAGCGAACTGCTGCAAGTGGAGGATGTGGCCAAGGTGAGCCTGGGCGGGGAACGCAGTGAGGGAATCTATGTGGAGATCTCCCGGGCCCATGCCACCGCCCTGGGACTTAATATCAACAATATCTACGCCACTCTGGAGAGCCAGAATACCGTCAGCAGCGCCGGTGACGTCAAGATTGGCGATAAACGGGTAATCATCTACCCCAGTGGCAACATCGATTCGGTGGAGTCCATTCGCAACCTTCAGGTCTCCTCCACCGCAGATGGCCAGGTGGTCTACCTCAAGGACATCGCCAATGTCTGGCGCGGCTATCAGACCCCCAGGGATCACAGCTACCGCTTCAATGGCCAGCCTGCCGTCGCCATGGGGATCTCAGCGGTTCAGGGTAGCAACATCGTCAAGGTGGGCCAAGCGATAGACGCCAAGCTGGCGGATGCGGAAAGCCGCCGCCCCTGGGGCATGGAGGTCAACCAGTTCTACCATCAAGGGCAAGAGGTGGCGGCTTCTGTGCAGGGGTTTGTGGCCAACGTGCTTATCGCACTGGTGATTGTGGTGGTGACCCTGCTGCTGTTTATGGGCCTGAAGTCCGCTGCGGTGATCGGCGCCATCTTGCTGCTGACCATCGCCGCCACCCTGGCCACCATGCACATCAGCGGCATCCCCATGCACCGCATCTCATTGGGGGCATTGATCATCGCCCTGGGAATGATGGTCGACAATGCCATTGTGGTCACCGAAGGAATACTGGTGGGGATGCAGCGAGGCACAAAAAAACTGGCCATAGCCAAAAACATCGTTACCCAGACCCAGTGGCCATTGCTGGGAGGCACCCTGGTGGGCATCATCGCCTTTGCCCCCATCGGCTTCGCGCCCGGCGACACCGCCGAGTACACCGGCCACCTGTTCTGGGTGATCCTCATCTCCCTGCTCTACAGCTGGCTGTTTGCCCTGACCCTGACGCCCCTGTTTTGCTACTGGCTGTTTAAAGAGCAATCACCGGACAGTGATGCCAATGCTGGCGACGGTGCCTTTACCCGAGCCTATAAGTCCAGCCTGACACTGGCCCTGAAGCTACGTCTGTTGGTGTGTGCCGGAGTGGTGGCGCTGTTCATCGCATCGGTATGGGGCTTTCAGTTCGTCAAGGACGGCTTCTTCCCCGCCTCCACCACGCCTCAGATGGTGGTGGATTACTGGCTGCCCCAGGGGAGTGACATCGAACGCACTTACCAAGACTTGGCCGCGGTCGAAACCTTTATTCTGCAACAGCAAGGGGTGAAGTCGGTCAACGCCACCATAGGTGCAGGAGGCCTTCGCTACATGCTGGTGTACTCGCCGGAATCGGAAAACAGCGCCTACGGCCAGCTGCTGGTGCGCCTGGATGACTATCGGCGCAACGATACCCTGATCCCCAGGATTCAGAATTACATTGACCAAAACTTCCCCAATGCTCAGGCCAAGGTGTGGCGCTTTGTACTGGGGCCAGGAGGTGGCTCCAAGATCGAAGCCACCTTCAAGGGACCTGACCGGGCCGTACTCAGGCAACTGGCGGATCGAGCCAAGGCCATCATGATTGCCGATGGCGGCGCCATCGCCATCAAGGATGACTGGCGCCAACCGGTTAGCGTCATTGAACCCATCTACTCAGAATCGGAAGCCCGGCGAGCCGGCATCAATCGGGAAGACCTGGCCATGGCGCTGTTGACTAACTTCTCCGGCCGGCAGATCGGCACCTTTCGAGAATTTGATGATCTTATCCCCATCTTCGCCCGGGCGCCGGCACTGGAACGAGTCGGCATCAAGGGCATCCAAAATATTCAGGTACTGAGTGCCAGCACCGGCCAGACCGTACCCATTGCTCAAGTGGTTGAAGAGTTTCGCACTATCTGGCGTGACGGGCAGATAAAGCGAGAAGACAGGCTGTGGACCATCAAGGCCCAGAGCGACCCACTCCCCGGGGAGCTGGCATCGGATCTGCTTACTCGCATCAGGGCTCAGGTGGAGGCGATCCCCCTGCCCAACGGCTACAGTCTGGAGTGGGATGGAGAATTTGGCGATTCCACAGAATCTCAGCAGGACCTGGCCTCAGTGATTCCTCTCGGGGTGATGTTTATGGTCGTCATCGTGTTTGTGCTGTTCGGCACCGTTCGCCAACCGGTGATCATCTGGCTGGTGGTGCCACTGTCCCTGATCGGGGTGGTGGCCGGCCTGCTTGCCACCTCTACACCCATGGAGTTCATGGGGATCCTGGGGCTGCTCTCCCTCTCCGGTTTGCTGATCAAAAACGCCATCGTCCTGGTGGATCAAATTGATCTGGAGATTGCGGAGGGCAAAGCCCCCTATCAAGCGGTCATCGACGCCTCCGCCAGCCGGGTCCGGCCGGTGATGATGGGGGCCCTGACCACGGTACTCGGGGTACTGCCGCTGTTTTTTGACGCCTTCTTTCGCTCCATGTCTGTGGTCCTGGTCGGCGGACTGTCGTTTGCGACCCTGCTGACGCTAATCCTGATTCCCGTGTTGTACGCCCTGTTTTTCAACATTCGAACCCCCGCCCCCTGAGCGTGTATAATCCGGGCCTGCCAAGCTGGCCCGGACTCTTTCTCAAGGACACCTATGTACTCGCTGCAACCTGACGCCCTCGACGCCATTCGCCACCATTGGCAACAGCGGCCGCTGTATATCCCCGCCGCCTTTGCCGATTTCATCGACCCGCTGGAGCCGGATGAACTGGCCGGCGTGGCTCTGGAGGAAACCGCCAGCAGCCGCGTCATCATTCAACAGCAGGGTCAGTGGCGCGCCGAACCCGGACCGATTGAGGATTTCAGCCGCTTCGGCGACCAAGGCTGGCAACTGCTGGTGCAGGCCGTGAACCACTTTGTTCCCGCCGCCGCCGAGCTGGCCAGCGCATTTCGCTTCCTGCCGGACTGGCGCTTTGACGACCTGATGGTTTCTTTTGCCGCCCCCGGAGGCGGCGTCGGCCCCCATGTCGATAACTACGACGTCTTCATCATTCAGGGCCAGGGCCGGCGCCGTTGGCAGGTGGGCAACCGTGGCCCCCATCGCCCCAGAGCGGGACACAGCACCATGGCACTGGTGGAGGATTTTGACGCCATCATCGATGTGGAGATGGCTCCGGGCGACCTGCTGTATATTCCGCCGGGCTACCCCCACTGCGGTCAGACTCTGGTGCCCTCCCTCTCCTACTCGGTGGGGTTTCGGGCTCCCAGTCAACAGGAGCTCATCAGCCAATTGGCTGACTGCCTGCAGGACCAGGACCTGGGCAAGCGCCGATTTATCTCCAACAGCGAGCCGGCCCAACCGCAGCGCATCAGCCAGGCGCACCAACAGGGTATGGCCAAGCTGATCAGCCAACTGGTGGCCGATACGGCCACCCTGGGGCCGATGCTCGGCACCCTGCTCAGCCAAAACCGCTTCGAGCTGGATCTGCAGCCACTCCAACCCCCATTGTCACTGTCGCAGCTGCAACACGCGCTGCAACAAGGCCAGCACCTGCAGCGGGTAGGCGGATTAAAGTGCCTGCAACTGGAGGGCGATGACACCAGCCTGTTTCTGGACGGCCAGCGTTGGTGCCTGCCCAACGGCCTTGCCGATGCCATCACCGATCTGGCCCGGCATCATAAGCTGGAGTTCCCCATGCTAACGCCCCTGCTTAGCAATCCACAGAGCGCCGCCGAATTGCTGCAGTGGGTCAACCAGGGTTACTGGTATCTGCAAGACAACCACTGAGCACAAAAAAAGGGAGCCGCTGGCTCCCGTTTTTATCAACCCTGATGGGCTAGTCTGCCAGTAGCGCCACGGCAATGGCGCCGGTGTTGCTGTAGCGCTTTGACGGTACCGCCTGGCCGTTTTGCTCAACCTGGAATTTCAGGTCATGGCCGTACGCCTCGTAAGTGCGACGGTCTTTTAACGCTATCCGGTACTCCCCTTGATCGGCGTTGAACACCAGATGGATGGGGGCAGAGGTGTAGTGATCATTGGCCTCAGGATGGCTAATGAAAGGATTGATGTAACGCAGGGTCACCACCTGCTTGCCCTGCCCCAACTCAATGGTTTGTTGCTGCCGAGATACCGCTTCGCCGTTGACGTTCATCGCCTCAAATCCCAGTGGCAACTGCAATGTTGCGGCCGAAGTGGTCGCCGAAGCCAGCAGCAGTGCCGCACCAAGCATAAGTTTGTTCATGTTATCGTCTCCCTGATACCGGTTTGCGGGCCCGGTGTCCGATGCCATCAGGCCCAGTCCCTATTAGATCTAACAGAAAATGTGACATTGATCACATTTTGATTTGCAATTAACAGCAGAATCTGAGGCAAATCGCCCCAGTCATGACCATGACTGACTGCCAGCAACCGCAATCTCTGCCTTGATACCCATTAGATTGACTAACAAACACAGTTCATTCTGAATGAATATGGTAGGAGGTGCAGAGGCGGGATCGATGACGTGGCCATCGGAAAGGAAAGGATAAAAAAAGGGGAGAGCCCAAAGGCTCTCCCAAATCGTGCAGGAATTGATTGTTTCAGAGCTTACTTGGCGTACTTAGCCGCTTGCTCACCGGCCAGGCGACCGAAGGTGACGATGTCAGAGATGGCGTTACCACCCAGACGGTTAGCACCGTGAACACCGCCAGTCACTTCACCGGCACCGTACAGGCCAGGAATCACCTTGCCTTCAGCGTTCAGAATCTCAGACTTGTTGTCGATCTTGACGCCGCCCATGGTGTGGTGAACACCTGGAGTCACTTCGATGGCGTAGTAGCTGCCTTCGTTCAGTGCGCGAGGCAGTTGAGGACGCTCGAAGTCACTGTCTTTACCGGCTGCAACCAGCTCGTTGTAACGGGCAATGGTCTTCTCCAGGTTGTTACCGTTGATGCCCTGAGAATCTCCCAGCGCTACGGCAGATGCGTTGCTAGGAACCACACCCAGACCGATGTACTTCTCAATCTTCTTCAGAGAGTGACGTACAGAGTCATCGAAGATCAGGAAGGCAGTACCGCCGGTTTGCTTCAGAATCGCCGCCGCCGCTTTATCACGGGTGGTGATTTCATTGACGAAACGCTTACCTTCACGGTTAACCAGGATGGCACCGTTACCGCGAACCGCTTCGGTTACCATCACACCACCGGCCACAGACAGAGTTGGGTGAGCCTGGATGTACTTCAGGTCAACCATGTCCGCACCCGCTTCGGCCGCCACGTCCAGACCGTCACCGGTGGCACCAGGTTGGTTGGTGGCTTTAAAGCCTTTCAGCTTAGGATCCAGCTTGGACACGCGTTCGTTGTTCTTACCGAAACCACCGGTTGCCAGTACCACGGCGTCGGCTTTCACCCAGTAGTAACCGGTGTACTTACCTTTCACCAGCATGCCTTTCACTTTACCGGCGTCGTCTTTCAGTACTTCAACACCGCGGCTGTTCATGCGCATGTCGATGCCACGCTTAACGGCGTTATCGTACAGAACCTGAACCACGTGAGCGCCGACACCAGCACCACCGGTAGGACGGTGAGTACGGTTTACAGACGCGCCACCCATGCGGCCCACATCGCTCAGGTCGGCACCCATGTTGGTCATCCAGTCAATGGAGCCGGCAGAGTGCTCTACCAGTACCTTAACAAGGGCAGGATCGTTGATGTTACGGCCACCTTTCATGGTGTCTTTGGTCATCAGCTCGATGCTGTCTTTGATGCCCTTAGCCGCTTGCTGCTTAGTTTCTGCAGCGTTCATG
Source organism: Ferrimonas kyonanensis DSM 18153 (assembly GCF_000425405.1). GTDB lineage: Bacteria > Pseudomonadota > Gammaproteobacteria > Enterobacterales > Shewanellaceae > Ferrimonas > Ferrimonas kyonanensis. Next base: position 118,639 of record NZ_KE384363.1, read on the forward strand.
CCGCCGGCGGCCAGTTTAGCGTTACCACCGATAACCGGCTCTTTCTCAATCAGCATTACCTTGGCGCCATTATCAAACGCCGATACCGCCGCGGAGAAGCCAGCGCCACCGGAGCCAACAACCAGCACATCGACGGTGTCACGAGGGGCTGCAGCCAGTGCTGCCTGACGATCGGCCTTGTCTTTGTGCAGCTCGGCGATGCTAGGCTCGTGACGCTCCCACTTGCCGCGGTACGGCATGTCGAAGTCGAAGCTGTGGCAGGAATCACAGTAGTTCAGAGATTGCTGGTGACCGCTGTGGCAAGAGGTACAGGCTGGCTCACCCGGGAAGTGAGAGTCGTGAGCATTGTAGTGCTCATGCTTGGTGGTTTCAGCAACCTCTTTCAGGTCACCGTGGCAGGACACACACTGGGCATTTTCATGGCTCAGGTTGTCATCGGACAACTCCATGCTTTCGGTGTGACAGGCATCACACTCCATGTTTTCACCATGAAAATCGGCCAGATTATCGGCAGCGAAGGCGCCGGTAGATAGCAGGCCGGACACCAATACCGCACCAATGGAAAGTGCATATTTGCGAGCGTTCATCAATATCTCCTAAGTGTATTTAGCAATCCGATAATTAACGAGTAACACGGACAACCAATAAAGTGCTTAAAATAAAGGCTGTGACCAAACATTCAGTACGCAATTTATTTCAGCTTTCTTTTGATACCTATAATTGAGTACTCAAAACTCAGATTCAAGTGCCTTGAACAGAACTGGAGATCGGGTCACAACCGGCCGTCAAGGCCATGCACAACTGCATGATACACAAGGGCGCTATGCAGTTTTGCATAGCGCCGCGCCAAGCCGATCAAACAAAAGGGTAAAAATTGGAAGACGGGCAAAAAATACGAAATGAGATAGATTCAAAAAACAAATTTGGTAATGGATCACATAACAACATTGAATCTTTCCTTAATCTAGCCAGCAAATAATCCCCACTCTAAATAAAAAGGGTTTTAAGATGAAAAAAAGCATTATTGCTTCTTCAATGCTGCTGGCACTGATGGGTTCCGCTGCTGCTCAAGCTGAAATGCCAACCTTCTACGGCGCCATGCGTATGGCCGTAACCAACGCCGACACCGGCTTCGCCTCCAACCCTGGCGGCGGTGAAGGAACCACCATCGAAAACGATTTCTCCCTGGTGGGCATTAAAGGCACCGTTGGCCTGAACGACGCCCTGGATTTGGTCTACAAAGCCGAAGTCATGGTAAAAGGCGATGACGAAGCCAATGGCTCCAACCCATTCTCCTCTCGTGACACCTACCTGGGTCTGAAAGGCGGCTTCGGTGAGATGACCTTCGGTCGCATGGGCCAGGCGTTCTGGAAAGCGGAAGGCGGCGTGGATCAGTTCAACGTCACCAACACCGATATCAACCGTCTGTTCTCCGGTAACAGCCGTCACGGTGACATGATCAGCTTCACCACCCCTTCTCTGGGTGGCGTTACCGTTATCGGTACCTACCAGCTGGAAGATGACGCTAAATCAGATAATTTCGACGAGACTTGGGATAAACAAGGCGATCTGTACTCCGTTGCCGCCCTGTACGGCGACAAGAAACTGGCCAAGAAAAACTACTTCGTGGCCGTGGCCTACAACGCCGGCATCGGCGGCGACGAAGCCTACCGTGTAACCGGTCAGGTAAAACTGGGTCAGGTAAAACTGGGCGCCATGTTCCAGGATACTCAGGATCTCGAGCACAGTAACCTGGATGGCAACGGCTTTGCCATCGACGCCAGCTACCCGCTGACTGAAAAACTGAGCCTGAAGGCCCGTTACGGCCAGGACGATTCCGGTAACGGTAAGTACGCTGGCAACGTCATCAAGAGCCTGTCCGGTCTGGATAAAGCCGACATCACCACCGCCGAAGTGACCAACTACGCCGTGGGTGCGGACTACAAACTGAGCAAAGCTGCCAAGGTTTACGCTCACTACAGCCGCTTCGACGCCGAGATTGCCACCGCCGGTGCCAAACTGTACGACGAAGGCGACAACATCTTCTCCATGGGTCTGCACTACAAGTTCTAAAACCACTTGCACTGACTCACAAAAAGGGGCCATACGGCCCCTTTTTTTCATCCCTGACTGAGTCAAATTCGCGACCTCGAGCACACCCCTGCCGACCGGCCTTAGGTATCATTCCGGGCTATGAAATATTGTCTGCTTTTGCTTATTGCGTTTTCGGGCTTCGTCAGCGCCAATGCCGACCCCGTCATCTTCGGTGTGCACTCCAATACCGCGCCATTGGAGTGGCGCAACAACGGTGTCGACCAGGGATTTCACGTTGAGCTGATGTCCCGCATCGGCCAGTTGACCCACCGTCAAATCCGGGTGCGACGAAAATCGTTCCAGCAGCTGGTACGGGACGTCCAGAACCCCGACAGTGACATCGACGTCATCGCCGTAGTCAGTCCGGTCAGCATCAACCGCACCCTGCAACAATCCGACCCCATCTACGCCACCCACGCTAAGGCTTACACCTTGCAGGGAAAGAGCTTCATCAACAACTGGCAAGATCTGGCCAGCAAGCGGGTTGCGATAAAGGTTGGCTCATTTGTGGATGTCTACCTGCAGGGCCACCCACAGAACTTCATCCGTATCGATGTCGACCTCTATGAAACCGGCTTTAAGATGCTGCTGCAGAAACGGGTCGACGTGGTTCTAGCAGAGAACTTTGTGGCACGGCGACTGCAACCCCACTACCCTTCGGTTCGAAGTGCCAGTGATCCGTTGATTTTCGGCGCCTTTAACTTTGTCAGCAACGACAAAAATGCCGAACTCATGGGGCAGATCAATTCGGCCCTGAGACAACTGAAACTGTCTGGCGAGTACGATCGGCTGGTCAACAAGTGGTTTGGTACCGGGCGAGAGAAGGTGGATCTGATCTCCACCCAGGAGAAGGTGATGTGGTGGGCGCTGTTCGTGGCGACCCTGGCTGCCACCGGCATGGTATTTACCTGGTCCATGAGCCGACGACTGCACAAGCGCACCCTGGATCTGGACAGCGAACTGGCCCAGCGCCGCGCCGCCGAAAAGCAGATTTCCCAGCTGTCGGAACAATTCCAGTCGGTGCTGGACGGCATTCCCCATGGCGTCATCCTCTACGACCGCCAACAAACGCGGCTGTGGAGCAATGGCAAAAACATCGAACTGCTGGAGTCCAGTGCCCTGCTCAATGCCAGCGGCTTGCACTTTCAACTGGCGCCGCTGCTGCGGCTGGTGCTGAACACTCAGAAACCTCAGGTGCGCGAACTGCATCAGGAACAGCGCTACTGGCAGTTGCAGGTCCACCCCATCGGTGGTGAACAGGTGGTGGTGCTGCTTGAAGAAACCACCGAACAGCATCAGCTGCGCCAGGCCAACGATCAGGCCAGCCGCCTGGCCTCACTGGGGGAGTTGTCCGCCGGCATCGCCCATGAAATCAACAACCCCACCGGGCTGATTGTGCATGCCATCGCCCTGTTCAGTGAGGCGATGCAGGATCTGAAACCGGCCATCGAGCACTACCAGCACCAGGACCCCTTCTGGCTGATCGCCGGCCTGGAGCCACAGCGGGCGGTGCTGGAGCTGGATCACGGCAGCCAGACCATCGAAGAGGGGGCCCGGCGCATTAGCCGCATCGTCAATGACCTTAAACAGTATGCCCAGCCCGAACAACATCGCAATCACCAGGCCCTGAACGTCAATGACGTCATTCAGGTGTCGCTGCGACTGACCGCCAACCAGGTCAAACGCTTCAGTATTGAAACCCACCTGACCGAGCCCGGCCCGCGGATCTATGGCGACGCCCAGCAGCTGCAACAGGTGGTGATTAACCTGATTCAAAACGCCTGCCATGCGATGACTCGGGACAGCGGCAAACTGATTCTCAGCAGTGGCATCGAAGAGGAGATGGTTTACATTCGCGTGGCCGACAACGGCTGCGGCATGGACCATGCCACCCTGCAACGCATTAAAGAGCCTTTCTTCACCACCCGCCGCGCCATTGGCGGCAGCGGACTGGGACTGTCGGTGTGCAGCCGCATCGTCAATGAACACCACGGCGACTGGCAGGTTCAGTCCAGTCCGGGGAAAGGCACCACCATGACTCTGCTGTTTTCCGAGGAGCCCAGTCAATGAAACTGGCAAGAAATCTGCTTTTGGTCGATGACGAGTCGCAGTGGCTCAGAACCCTGTCCATGACTCTGAATCGACTGGTACCGGAAGCCAATGTGGACACCTGTGTCGACAGCCGCCAGGTCATGAACCGCCTCGACACCAAGGACTACGCCCTGGTGCTGCTGGATCTGACCATGCCATTTCACTCCGGTGAGGAGTTGCTGGAATCGATTCGCAACCAGTACCCCAATACCCGGGTCATCATCGTCACCGGAGTCAATGAGGTGGACACCGCCGTGCGCTGCATGAAACGAGGCGCCTACGATTACTTCATTAAAACCGGCGATGTGGACGACCTGGCGATCTCGGTTCGCCGGGCACTGGAAGTGGTGGGGCTGGAGCGTAGCTATCAGCACGTCAAAGACAGCTTCCTCACCAAGGAGCTGAGCCAACCTCAGGCCTTCAACCACATCCTGACCTGTGAGCCGGCCATGCTGGATCGGCTGCGCTACCTGGAGGCGTTGGCCATCAGCCCCGAGCCGATACTGATCACCGGCGAGAGCGGCAGTGGCAAAGATCAATTCGCTAAAGCACTGCACCTGTTGAGCTGTGCCGATGCGCCCTTTGTGTCCATCAACCTGGCCGGCCTGAACCTGTCCACCATCGAGGCCACCCTGTTTGGTCAGATTCGCGGTGCCCTGGGTGCCGATGAACCCGCCCGGGCCGGATTGGTGCACAGCGCCGCCGATGGCGTGCTCTACCTGGATGAGATTGGCGATCTGCCGCTGGAGGCCCAGAGTAAATTGCTGGACCTGCTGCAGCACCGTCAATACTACCCGCTGGGCAGCGATCGACCTCAGCCGGTGCGGTGCCGAATAGTCGCCTCGACCCAACACGATCTGCTGGCGCTGAAGCAGGCGGGTAAATTCCGCAACGATCTGCTGTACCGGCTAAGGTCCCACCGCATCAACCTGCCGCCACTGCGGGATCGCCCCCTGGACCTGACCATGCTGATCAATCACTTTATTGAGATGGCGGCCAACGAGATGCAGCGGACGGCGCCGTTGCAGCCTAGGGATCTGGCCGACAAGCTGCGTGGCTACCAGTTCCCTGGCAACCTGCAGGAGCTGAAAGGGATGGTGTTTGATGCGGTCAGCCGCAGCGACGACACCCACCTCAATGTGGCCCCGTTTCTGGAAGCCATCAACGAACTCAATGGCTCGGCGGCGCCCATCGACCAGCAGTTGCGCTTTCCCGATAAGCTCCCCACCCTGGCCGAGGCAGGGAAGGCGCTTATCGACGAAGCCATGAGCCGCACCGCCAACAATCAAACCGCCGCGGCCCAGATGCTGGGAATCAGTCAAAGCGCCCTGAGCCGGCGCATCGCCAAGGGGGAGTGACCCCCGAGGCAAAAAAAGGGAGCCACTGGCTCCCTGTCTGGTTGCTGTGCACTCAGCCTTGCTGCTGCCAGTAGCGGTCGGTCATGTGCATGGTGGCCATCGACTCGGCTCTGGCGATCATCAGGTTGGCAAACTCCACCTGCGTCTTGTCTTGGGTGGTGCGCAGAATGTTCTCCGCCTTCAACTGCCAGTTCAGGGCAAAGTGACGCAGCGCCTCTCTGGCGTCCGGAATGTTCTGAGCATCCAGCAGATCCGTCGGCAGGTCGCCACTGATCACCCAGAAACGACGGCTGGCACTGCCATTTTCCTGAATTTTCCAAAGCGTCACGAACGGGGGCAGAATGCGGCTGTCCTTATCCAGCACCTTACCGGGAATCAAGCCCTTCTCTGCCATATGGCGATTGGCCTTTTGAAACTGCTCACGAATCCAACGCTGTTCCTCGGTGCCTTGTTGTTCTGTCATTACCTCTTCCTTATTTATTTCAGCGCTTACCAGTCAAGCCTTAGGCTGATGCCTTCAGAGTGTGATCTATGTCAACTTTGCTTGCCATCTTTGCCACTAAGGTACCGTGGTTCGACTTGGCGCACCCGGTCGTCACTGGTATGGTTGCGTCCATAATCACATATAAGAAGGCCTGAGACCAAGGCCAAACTGCACAGGGAGCAAGCTAGTGGCTATTTTTGAGCACATCTCTTTTGACGGGCACGAGCACGTCATGTTCTGTCATGACCAGGCCTCAGGCCTGAAAGCGATCATCGCTGTCCATGACACCACTCTGGGCCCTGCAGTCGGCGGATGCCGTATGTGGCCCTATGACAGCGAAGCGGACGCGGTCAACGACGTTCTGCGTCTGTCCCGGGGAATGACCTATAAAAACGCCCTGGCCGGACTGGAGTTTGGCGGCGGCAAATCGGTGATCATCGGCGATCCCAAGTCCGACAAATCCGAGGCCCTGTTTCACGCCTTCGGCCGCGCCGTGGACTCTCTGGGCGGACGGTATTACTCCGCCGAAGACGTGGGCATCAACACCTCCGACATCATGACCGCCCACGAAGTCACCCCCTATATGTGCGGCCTGGAAGGCCAGAGCGGCGATCCCTCGCCGTTCACGGCGCTGGGTACCTTCCTGGGCATCAAGGCTGCGGTAAAACACCAACGCGGCCTCGACAGCCTGGAGGGGATCAAAGTGGCGGTTCAGGGACTGGGGCACGTCGGCTTCGATACCTGCCGTTACCTGCACGAAGCCGGGGCCGAACTGGTGGTCTGCGATCTCAGCGCCGAGCAACTGGACCGCGCCGCCACCGAATTTGGTGCCACCATCGTTGGTCTGGACGAGATCTACAGCCAGGCGGTCGACGTCTATTGCCCATGCGCTTTGGGTGCCACCATCAATGACGCCACCATCCCCCAGCTTAAGGCCACCATCGTCGCCGGCTGCGCCAACAACCAACTGGCCGAGCCTCGCCACGGCGAAGTGCTAAAGCAGAAAGGGATTCTGTACGCGCCGGATTACGTCATCAACGCCGGTGGCATCATCAACGTCTCCTTTGAGAAGGACTATGACGCTGCCAAATCAGACGCCAAGGTGCGTAAAATCTACGATACCCTGCTGACCATCTTCCGCAGCGCCGAAGAACAGGATCGGACCACCGGCGACGTGGCCGATGTCATGGCCCGGGAGATCATTGCCAAGGCCAGAGCCGCCAAAGCCTGATTCTCTGACCCAGCCTGCACAAACCCCGCCCTGCGGGGTTTTTTTCTGCCTCCAGCCCGGCCTTCACGGATCCTGTTTTGTGATCCTGCGCCTTGAACCAAGCCAGACGGGCTCATACACTCACTCGAGACTTAAATACAAGATGTTGATGAAAAAGACATTTACTCATAACGATAGCCCCATATGGCGGCCGAATCGCTAAGGCGTCGGACGCAAAATTTAAGGATGAATGGATGAAACCAGCCCTGCTGCTGTGCGTGGCCCTGCTGCCGCTGCACGCCGTTGCCAACACCTCCTCCCACAGCGTCGAGTACCAGATGGATTTTTCCGTCATGGACAGCGATCGCAGCGACATCACCCATGAGCTGAATGATGTCGGCAGTGCCCACAATACGCTGTCCTACCGCTACGCCGTCACCGATTGGATGTCGGTGGGCGTCGGCTACCTGTGGGGCGACAGTGACGACTTTGCCCTGTTCCCCGTCGACGCGTTCACCGATTCCAAACTGGAGTACCAGGGCATTCAGTACAGCGTCCGCCTGCAACTGCCACTCTCACAGCGCAACCGCTTGTACCTGCAGGCCAATGGCCTGGATTTCGACTACGACGTCTTTGATGACGGTGAGGTCGTTGGCAGCGACGACGGCTTTGATTTCGGCCTGTCGGCGGGTTGGCGCTACGAATGGGACATCGGCCTGGGCCTGAAAGTCGGCTACGACTATCAGAAGCTCGGCGACCACATCGATATTAAGGGGATCAGCGTCGCCCTCAGCTACCGCTTCTGACCATTTCCTCTCCCGGACGCCGTGCCCGCCTGGGCACGGCCCCCATTCACTCCCGCAGCTAACCGTTTATCGCCGATAACGGCCCTTGGTCGCATCGGCCGGCAGCGCGGCCCTGACCCGGCTAATCTGCTCCTGACCCTGTTTAATGGATTAAGGAGCCGACCATGAACCCCCTCATTACCACCCTCACTGCCGCCCTGCTGACGTTCAGCCTGTCTGTCGCCGCCACCCCCGGCGTCGAACTGATTCACCTCTATAACCAGGCCGCCCAGGGGGATGAAGACAAGGTAGATCAGGCCTATGACCAATTCAATGAGCTTATCCGCAGCGAAGGCGAGACCCCGCTGACCCTGGTGTATCTGGGCGCCAGCGAAACCCTGAAAGGTCGCGACACCTGGCTGCCCTGGAAGGCGATGGGCTACGTCGAGTCCGGCCTGAGCCACATCGATCGCGGCTTGAACCTGCTCAATGAGCAATCGCTGCCGCTGGCTCAGCAGCCTCGAATCCAGGGGCTGCCCGAGAACTATCTGGCCCGGGCCACCGCCGCCGTCACCTATACCCAACTGCCAGGCATGTTCAATCAGTTTGACAAGGGCTATGACCTTTACCTGGTGTTGCTGGAAGAGCCGCAGTTTCAACAGCAGCCCTTTGCCGCCGTCAGTTGGATCTACCACTATGCCATCGCCGCCGCCCTCAAAGCCGACGACGACTACCAGGCCAGATTGTGGCTCAAGCGGATGCAGCAACAGGCACCACAGCACCCGGACACCCTGGCCGCCCATGCCTTGCTGGCTAAGGGGTAATCCGATGCTGCGTTTCGATGAACTGCACAAAACCTATGGCCATGGCCAGCAACGGGTGCACGCCCTGCGCGGGGTCAGCGGTCAGATTGACGCGTCAGAGATGGTGGCCCTGTGCGGCCCCTCCGGCTCTGGCAAAAGCACGCTGCTGAACCTACTCGGCCTGCTGGACCGTCACGACGCCGGCGAGATTCGCTTTAATGATCAGACTCTGCCTTCAGACGCCAGGGCGGCGGCCCTGTTTCGCCGCCAGCAGATGGGCTTTGTGTTCCAACGCTTCAACCTGGTGCCGGTGATGACCGCCGAAGAGAATGTCGCCTACCCCCTCTATCTGGCTGGACTAAGCCGAGCCGAACAGCGCCGCCAGGCCCGCAGCATGCTCACCGAGGTGGGACTGAAATCGGTACTGGATCATCGCCCCGATCATCTCTCCGGCGGCCAGCAACAGCGAGTCGCCATCGCCCGGGCCTTGGTGCACCAACCGGCGCTGGTGATCGCCGACGAACCCACCGCCAGCCTGGACAGCGACAACGCCAACCTGATCATCGATATCATGAAACGGCTGGGACACCAACGGGGCACCACCTTCATCATCGCCACTCACGACTCAAGAATGGCCGGCCGTTGCGATCGTACCCTGTCGCTGCTGGACGGCCAGATGCACAGGGAGGCCAGACAATGGGCCAGCTGACAGCACCTCTTTTCCCCTACTCATTCAAACTGGCGGCTCTGAATCTGCTGAGAAATGGCCGCCGCAGCAGCCTGGCGGTGATCATTATCGCCATCGCCGTCTTTGCCCTGACCAGCGCCGGCGGCTTTGGCCTGTTTACCTACCGGGCCCTGCAGGAAGCCACAGCCCGGGACAGCGGCCACCTGACCCTCAGCCAACCGGGTTACTTTGAACAGGATGAGGAGATGCCACTGAGCAATGGCATCGACAACAGCCAGGCGCTCATCCAGGCGCTGTCTGACAACCCGGAGATCAAGGCGATTCAGCCTCGCATCTACTTTACCGGTTTGATCTCCAACGGCACCACCTCCACCATCTTTATGGGGATCGGGGTGACCGCCCGAGAGTTTGAACTCAAAGGCCCTTTCCTGGATATCCGCCAGGGCCACGCCCTGACCGCCATCGACTCGCCCCGCTATGATGCCGATGCGCCCCAGGTCATGCTGGGTCAGCAACTGGCCAGCAGCCTCAGAGTTGAGCCCGGAGACTGGATCACCTTGCTGTCCACCACCAGCGAAGGCGCCCTGAACGCCCTGGACTTTCAGGTCCATGGTATCTACTCCACCGGGGTGCCGGATCTGGACAAACGCCAGTTGTATCTGCAACTGAATTCGGCCGCAGAGCTGCTGGCCAGTGATCGCATCAGTACCCTGTCGCTGTTTCTTCACCACACCGACGCCACCGAATCGGTGCGCCATCAGGTGCAACAGAGCCTGGCTGAGCAGCAGCGCACCCTGGAGGTGACCCCCTGGCAGGAGCGGGCCTTTTTCTACCGCGGCGTCAAAAACCTGTATGACCGCATTTTTGGCATCATGGGGCTGGTCATGGCGCTGGTGGTGTTCGCGTCCCTGTTCAATACCCTGACCATGTCCGTCAGCGAACGCACTCGTGAGATTGGCACCCTAGCGGCCATGGGCACCCTGCCAATGGAGATCGTCAACGGCTTTGTCCGTGAAGCCGGCTTACTGGCGCTGCTGGGCAGCATCGCCGGCGCCCTGGCCACCGCCTTGGTCAGCGTGTTTCTGCTGCTGGTTGAGGTGCAGATGCCGCCACCACCGGGACGCAGCAATGGCTACCCGCTGCACATCCAGTTCTCCTGGGAGCTGGTGCTGATGGCCACCGTCGGCGTCACCCTAATCTGCCTGCTGGCCGCCTTTCTGGCCGCCCGTAAAGGCGTCCGCACGCCCATTACCGAGGCCCTGACCCATGTATAAACTCCTGTGCTCATTGACCCACTCTCTGCGGTGGCTGGCGATGCTTCTGCCTCTGGCTGCCATGGCGACTCCGGACCGCACTCCCGCCGAACAACTGCGCATCGCCGACGGCTATCGCCTCGATGAACAGGCCTCCAAAGTGGTCACCACCGTGAGCCTGTTTGAGAATGACGTGCTCAGCAAGACCCGCCGCTATCACGTCTATACCCGGGCCAACCATCAGTCTCTGGTGCTGTTCAAATCCAAGGCTGAAGCCGGCCAGAAGATGTTGATGCTGGAGGACAACTATTGGCTGCTGATGCCTAAAAGCCGCCGCCCCATTCGCATCACTCCGATGCAAAAATTGCTGGGTGAAGCCTCGGTGGGCGATCTGTCCACCTTGACCTGGAGCGACAGCTACCAGGGACAGTGGGTCAGTGCTGAACGGATCACGCCGCCTCACGGCGCCGCCATCGACTGTAACCGGCTCAGCCTGACCGCCCGCTACCCGGGTGCCAGCTACCGCCACATCGACCTGTGGCTAGCGAAAGACAGCGACTTCCCGGTGCGGGCGGATCTGTATCTGCACTCCGGTAAACTGGCGAAACAAGCCTGGTTTGAACCAGGGACTCGAGCGCAGAAACCGGCGGTGATCGCCATGACTCTGCTGGACCGCATTCAGCCCCACAAACGGACCCGGGTGGAGTATCTGCAGATCACTCCCGCCTCATTACCAGACAAGTACTACAACCCGGCCTACTTGTCCCGCAACAGCCTGTCGGAGCTCTGATGCGCGCTCTGCCACTGATCCTGTTGGGCACCGCCCTGTCGGCCCAGGCCGATTCGCTGCGACTGGACTGGGACTGGCAACTCAGTGCCGCAGGACAGCAACCGCGAAACAGCGTGCTGTTTGCCGAACCGCAACAGGATCACCGCCACTCCGTGGACGCGCTGCTGGAGCTGGAATTTCAGCATTCTCAATGGCTCGGCAGCCTGGCTCTGCGCACCAACAACCTGGTCGCCAGTGACGACGCCGAGTTGGATGCCGATCTGCTGGTGCGGGAGCTGACCTGGCAAGGCAGCCTGAGCAGTGGCGACCTGACGCTGGACCTGACGCTGGGAAAATCCCGCATCGACTGGGGCGTCGGCTACGGCTATCGCCCCCTGGACATCTTCAAAGGTTATCGCCGTAACCCCATCGGCATTCAGGTTGAAGAGGGCGTCGGTACCGCTCTGCTGTCCCATTTCGACCTGAATGGCGAATGGACCCTGCTCTACACCGACTCCTCCTGGGTGTCGCAAACCGGCACCCCACTGGAGCAGGCGAGCGAGCAGCAGGGCGTGGGCCTGCGCCGTTACTGGCTCGACGGCGATCAGGAGTACCAGCTGATTGGCTATTATGACGATGTCCGCCATGGCCTGCTTGGCGCCAGCTGGGTCAACGTGCTCGGCCTGGCCTGGGAGCTGCACGCCAGCGCCCTCATCCAACGCCACTACTATGGCTATCAGCTTCCCGACGACCCCCACCAACCCGCCATTCTCAACCATCAGCAAGGGGCGGGGCAGGCGCTTGTTGGCTTCACCTGGGCCAACGAAACCGGCCACAACGTCATCATGGAATACTGGTACGACAGCCGCAGCTGGAGCCAGTCACAATGGCAACTGGCCCGGCAACGGGCCGTCGACCACCAGGGCACGCCTTGGCAGCCCCTGAGTTACAGCTACGCTCAGGGCTACTGGCACGCCAACATTGTCCGCCACAACCTGCTGGCGCACTGGAGCCTGGACAGCAGCGGCTGGCACCACTGGGACTGGAGTCACTCTTACCCTTGGTTGCAGCAGCTCACTCCGACTCTGGATCTGCTCTACGCCCCGGAGGATCACGGCCTGATCGCCACACAATGGCTTAGTTGGCAGGCCATCGACGACGGCGATAGCAGCCTGGTCGTCGAGCTGGCCGCTCGCTTTAGCTGCGGTGCCAGTGACTCGGCCTACCACAATCTCCCGGATAAGCGTATGATTTTGCTAAATCTGAAAGGACGATTTTAATGAACGACGTGCACATCGGACGCTTTCATCGCGACAATTTGAAATCCTTTGGTTTCACCGCGCTGTTTTGCTTTGTCATCGCCATAGCCACCTATCAGCTGTGGCCCAGTGCCTTTACCGTGCACCTGCTGATCAGCTATGGCTATGGCCTCAGCGGCTTTGCCGGTAGCCGGCTGATCATGACTCTGTGGCCCAGCCTGAATCAACGCTGGACCGTTCTGGGTGCCGTTTCCGGAGCCATGAGTATCGGCTCTGTCAACGCCTGGTTCTGGCTCAGCGATGCCCCTGGCTTTGACTCATTTGACGGCATGAAACCGGTGCTGATGCTGGCTCTGCTGTTCACCGTCACCTGCTATTACTACTACTACGCCAAGGCTCAGAAGGCGATCATCGAGCAACAGATGGAAGCGGCCCGCCGACGCCAAAGCGAACAGGAGCGGGCCCTGGCCCTGAGCCAACTGGCACAACTGCAAAGCCAGATTGAGCCACACTTCCTGTTCAATACCCTGGCCAATATCATGGTACTTATCGACACCGATGCCGACAAAGCCAAGCGAATGTTGGAACGCCTGACCCAACTGCTGCGCACGACCTTGAAAAGCAATCGGGCTCAGCAAATCGGCGTCGACGAAGAGATCAGCCTGATCCGGGCCTACCTGGAACTGCAACAGATTCGATTGGGACAGCGGCTGAGTTTTGATATTCACTGCGACCCGGCGCTGATGGGCCACTCATTGCCACCGCTGTTACTGCAGCCATTGGTGGAAAATGCCCTCTACCACGGCCTGGAGCCCCAGGAGGACGGCGGCCACATTCAGGTATGCCTGAGCCAGCAACAGGACCGGGTACAGTTGTTGGTCAGCGACAACGGCGGTGGCCTGCAACATTCTGGCAAAACCCATCAAGGGCAAGGGCTGGGCCTGAGCAATCTCCGAGCCCGACTCAAGGCCCTGTTCGACGGCAAGGCCTCTTTGTCCATTGTCGAAAACGCCAGCGGCGGCGTCGACAGCCGGGTGTCCCTGCCCCTTACTGAACTGTCCTCACTGCCGGAGCCCAGCCATGACTGAGATTGTCACTGCCGTCATTGCCGATGACGAACCCCTGCTTCGCCACCATCTCGATCGGGCCCTGGCCCAGATCTGGCCGCAACTGCAGATCGTCGCCAGTGCCGCCAATGGCCAGCAGGCTTTAGAGGCCATCCACCGCCATCAGCCGGACGTGGTGTTTCTGGACATTCGCATGCCCAAGCTCGATGGCATGGCACTGGCCGGGCAATTGGCCCGCCTCAGCACTCCGCCTCTGGTGGTGTTCACCACCGCCTATGACGAGTATGCCCTGCGCGCATTTGACAACAACGCCGTGGACTACCTGCTAAAACCGCTGTCGGACGAGCGCCTCCAGCAGGCCTGTCACAAGCTGCAGCAACGGCTGGCCAGTCAGGCCGCACCTGCGCACGACCACGCCCGCCTGCAGCAACTGATGACGCAACTCAGTCAACTGGCACCGGCGATGGCCAAGCCGTTTCTGTCGTGGATAAAAGCCAGCCGTCAGGAGGAGATCCACCTGATCGCCATCGACGATGTGCTCTATTTTAAGGCCGACGACAAATACGTGTCGCTGTTCACCCGTGTCGCCGGTGAAGCCCCGGTCGAGTACCTGATCCGCAGTTCGCTAAAAGAGCTTTTGCCGCAACTGGATCCGGACTGCTTCTGGCAGATTCACCGCTCCACCATCGTCAATGTGGCCGCCATCGACCGAGTAACCAAGGAGTTCGGTGGCAAACTCAAGGTACAGATCGGGCCTCACTCCCTGGCCGTAAGCCGCAGTGCCCAGTCGTTATTCAAAGAGATGTGAGGCTGCAACGACTGCGATAAAATTCCGCGGTTGGCCGCTTATGGTCACGGCCCCTGTGACAGCACCCGGTGGCAATGGTATCCTAGCGCCCTCACAGCAACCGACTTAGCTCTTATATGCCTCAACTGACACAACCTGGACACGCCGATCTGCACCGCTGGCTAGAAGCCTTGCAGGTGGAATTTTACCTGTGTGGCGCCTGCGACGGCTTTCACCTGACCCGCCTTCAGGAGTGCCCCGGAGTATTTGACAGCAAGCTGGAACTGGCTGAAGACCAAAGCCTGATCCAGTTCAGTACCTCGATGGAGCTGCGTCCGGCGGCGCTGTTTAAGCTACACAGTGAGTTGGGCGAGCTTAACCAACGCTTCGGTGATCTGAAACTGTTTATCGAACTGCTGGATGATACCCTGCCGAAACTGATCATCAGCGCCCAGGTGCGTACCGCCGCCGGCCTGAGCGAAGCCCAGTTCAACGATTTTGTCAGCCATCACAGCCAGCAACTCCAGACCCTGCTGGCCTGGGTGCATGAGCAAGGCTATGCGCTGCTGGAGGGGGACGACGACGAGTTGCCGGCCGAGATCGAGATTGAACTGGGTCAACAGCATCAGCTTCACTAACCCGGCGTTCAACCACAAAAAAAGGCTCCCCAGGGAGCCTTTTTTGGTTGCCGGCAGAGTTAGCTGATCTTCGCTGCCACCAGCGCCTTGCCGGCGTCGTTGGCCAACCGCAAACCCTCGCCATCGCGCTCGATGGTGCCAGTGCAGGGCATCAGCACCGGACGCTGAAACTGGAAACTGGCCTGAGTCAACGGCTCGTTAACGCTGGCCAGCATCTTGGCCACCAGGTACATGCCGTGAGCGATAGGGGCGTCAAAACCGAACGGCTTGGCGGTCAGACGATGCAGGTGGATAGGGTTGTAATCGCCGGAGATCGACGCATATCGTCGAGCATCAGCCTCTTCCAGCGCAATCTGGCCAATCGCCTTCCAATCGTAAGCGATCTTGGGTTCACGGGCAGGGCGTCCGCGTTTACGCGGCCCATCCAGCTTCAACAGGCAGCGGCTGACGTAACGGGCAACGCACTGACCGGCCACATAAAATTCGCCAATCAACTCAAACTCCAGTCCCTTGATGGTTTCCTGCTGATCACCGACCTTCAGGGTGAAGTCGTAGTCCTGATCCAGGCTCAGGGGCTGCAACAGCTCGAAGCTGACGCCGAGGTGAATCATGCCGAGGGGTTTCACCGGCACATCTCGCTGAATCAATAGCATCAACTGCACCGGCTGAGTGGCCACAAACAGGTAGCTCAGCGGCAGGCTGCCCGAGGCGAACCCACAAAAGGCGTTGTACTTCTCCAGCTTGCTTTGATCGAATCGAAACCCGGTAATCTCGATGGCCTTTTCAGGCAATTCTGCAGGCACGGCGCGCTTCATAATGGCGCGGGCAATCAGGGGGATCGAAGCAGGGATCTGGTTAGCATGGTATTGAAGCACGGCGTTTCCTTGAGGGGGCATAACAATGCCTGACAGTTGAATCTACAACCCACTAGGATACCGATTTTCCCGGACCACATGGACAGACCAGTATGAATTCAGGGGCTAACGCCCCGTCAAAATGCGCGATGAGCCGCTAAATTCTTCAGCTTGGCCATGCTGGCTTCATTCAGGGACAAACGGTCTTCCGCCTGCTCCTGCATCCAGTCAAACATCGCCTTCACCGCAGGGGTGTCTTTGCGATCCGGATGACAGACCATGTAATAGCGTTGGCCTGCGGGCACGAACGACTCTATCGGCACCACCAGATTACCGGCCTCCACCTGAGGGGCGACCATGTTCCAGCGACCGATGGCGACCCCCTGTCCGGACATGGCCGCCCGGTACGACAGATCGGCCCGGTTAAACACGAAACCGCGATCCACCGACAATCCGTCAATCTCTGCCAGGCGAGCCCAGTACTGCCATTCGGTATAAAAACCGGAGCCCTGCCAGGCGGTCTCATCGTGCAACAGCAAACAGTCGGCCAGCTTGCCCGGGTTGTTCCACAGGTCGTGGTTGTCGGCGTACTCCTTGCTGCACACCGGAACCAGGCTCTCCTCCATCAAATCTTTACCGAACAGACCGGCACTGAGGTGATCGGAGTAGTAGACGGCAATGTCCACCGACTCGTGCTGAAAATCCGTGGCCCGAGACTGGGCGCGCACCTGCAGCGTCAGACGGGGGTATTTACTGTGCAAATCCCCCAGTCGCTCTGCCAGCCAACAGCGGGCGAAGCTGTGGGGCACGGCAATGCTCAGAGTGGAGGAAAAATCCTGCTGCTTCAGGTCCCGAATGGCGATCTCCAGCCCCCCCAGAGACTGATCCAGCTCCGCCAGCAGCCCGGCGCCCTGCTCGGTCAATTGCAGCCGACGGTTAAAGCGCAGGAACAGCTTGAATCCCAGCTGCTCTTCCAGTTTCTTGATGCGATGACTGACCGCAGATTGGGTCAGGTACAGCTCTTCCGCCGCTTTGGTGAAGCTCAGGTGGCGAGCCGCACACTCGAAACAGTGCAAAGATGACAATATGGCGCCGTTCAGCATACCGACCTCGGATTAATACGATTAATTCGAGGATAATAATAATTCGTTGGTCGACATTGGCAAGGCTAAGTAGTATCAACCCATCGACAGCGGGACAGGGCTCACAAAACAAGTGTGTGTGCCCATCGAGTTAGCGCTTAGACATCCCAGTCGAATGCGGCCTTTCGATGCTCCCTTACCTTTCGAAAGGCCGTAACATATTGCACTCTGAGCGGCAATGGAATGCCAGCAGAGTCGCAATAACCTCGCCCCGCCTTACCCCTTGCTGTTTACTAAATCATCAAAACAACCTAAGCCAGATTAAATCCATTCACCTCAAGATGTGATGGTGATCGATTTTTCATCAGCGCCAACCCCGGCATGGTCACCTTTTAACCGGTCAAAATCTGATGCAGGGCTTCCAACGGATGCCGTGGCCGCTGCTGTTGATAACGTTTAACCTGGGAACGGCAAGAGTAGCCTGATACCAACACCTCTTCGCTGGAGGCCTCAATGGCCGGCTGCCACGACAAGCGGTACAAATCCTGGGAAATCTGCAGATTTGACTGCTCATGGCCAAAGGTACCTGCCATACCACAACAGCCGCTGTTCTGGTTGTGTAACCGCGCACCGAAATGGGCAAACACCTGTTGCCACTGGGCCACCGCCTGCGGCCGCAGACTGTTCTCGGTACAGTGGGTCATCAACCTGAAACTCAGGCCACTGCTGGCCCGCTCCGGCCAGCGCTGCAACTGGGTCACCAGAAACTCATTGAGCAGCCAGACTTTAAAGTCACCCCTGGCCTCCCCCAGCACCTGATCGTACTCATCCCGGTAAGTCAGCACCAACGCCGGGTCCACCCCCAGCAGAGTCACACCGTAGCTGGCTACCCGGTTTAAACAACGGGCACCCCGAGCGGCGGTAACCGCAAACCGATCCATAAAGCCTTTGATGTGCTGTGGCTTGCCATTGGCAATAAAGTCCATCACCCGCACCCGGTAGCCTAACTGCTGCAGCAACTCGGCGGCCTTGACCACCACCTCGGCATCGTAATAACTGGTGAAGGGATCCTGCACCAGCACCACGGTGTCGGTCCGCTCCTGCTCCGACAGTTGAGCCAGCTCTGTCTCATCCAGACGCAGCGACGGTGGCAGACGCTGTGCCAGCGGTGGTACCGACAGCGCCGGCGTATCGACATAGCCAAACAGGCGTTGCGCCATCCAGGCAGACAGCGGGTTCTGGGTCAGGCGATTCACCAGTCTCGGCGCCTTGGCCATCCACACCAGGGCCCCTTCGATGCCAGCTACCAGGTGGTCCTTGGCCGGACGCAGGTAACGCTTGTGATACAGATGCAAAAACTCGGCCCGAAAACTGGGCACATCCACCTTAACCGGACAGCCGCCAGAGCAGGCTTTACAGGCCAGGCAGGTTTGCATCGCCTCATACACCTCCACCGAGAAGTCGTCTTGCTTATGACGGCTCAGGGTCGCCTTAATCCGTGACCGCAGTGACGCCATCGGCACCGATTTCAGGTTGGCGGTATCCACCCCGTCGTTGGCCAGCAGCCGCAACCATTCACGCATCAGGGTGGCCCGCCCCTTAGGCGACCACACCCGGTTGCCGGTGACCTTATAGGAGGGGCACATGGGGCTGTTGCGGTTGTAGTCGAAACACAGGCCATTGCCGTTGCAACTGATGGCTTTATCAAACTGAGCCCGCCCCTCGACCGCGATCTGGCGGTCAAAGCTGCCCCGTTTGATCTCGTCGATGCTGTACAGATTCGACTCGCTCTGCAGCGGCGCACAGATCTTGCCAGGATTGAGTTTATTGTCGGGATCGAACCAGCCTTTTATCCGGCGCAGGTCATCAAACAACTCGCCAAACACCGCCGGGCCATATTCGGAGCGCACTCCTCGCCCATGCTCGCCCCACATCAGGCCACCGTACTTTCGAGTCAGGGCTGCCACTTCATCGGAGACCTGACGCAACAGGACTTCGTCGGCGGGATCGCACATGTCCAGCGCCGGGCGCACATGCAGCACCCCGGCATCCACATGCCCAAACATGCCATAGCGAAGCTGGTGACCGTCCAGCAGCGCCCGAAACTCCATGATAAAGTCGGCCAACTGCTCCGGCGGCACCGCGGTATCCTCGGCAAAGGCGATGGGTTTACGGGCCCCCTTGGCGTTGCCCAAAAGTCCCACCGCTTTTTTACGCATCTGGTACACCCGGGCGATCTCGGCCGCCTGATCGCACAGGCGATAGCCCAGCACGCCATTGCCTTTAGCGGACAACGCCGCGATCAACTGCTGCACCTTGGCGTCGACCTCATCGGCACTGCCGGCAAACTCCACCATGTTGATGCCGGCCATGGCGGCGTCAAAGGCGTTGGGCACCAACTCGCCCACCGAGTGCCAGATGACGTCCTCCTTGGCCAGTCCCAGTACCGTGGAATCGATGGTTTCCACCGCCGTGGCCTCAGCCTGAACCAGGCTGGGCGCATGCCGCAGCGCCGACTCGAAGCTGTCGTAACTGATGTTCACCAGCCGGCGCTGGGCCGGAATCGGAGTCAGATCAACCTTGGCACTGACGACAAAGGCCAGGGTGCCTTCACTGCCGCACAACAGTCGGGTCAGATCCAGCACGTCGGTGTCGGCATCATAGGCGTGGCGCAGATCATAGCCGGTCAGGAAGCGGTTAAGCTCGGGAAAGGTATCGCGGATCTGGGATTGCTTCTGCTGGCACAGTGCCAACACCGCCTCCGCCAGGTGGCGGGCGCGCCCCCCGAGGGCAGCCCGCGCCTCGGCATCCCAGGGTCCAGTCTCCAGCAGCGAACCATCGTCCAGCACGGCGGTGATCCCCAGCACATGATCCGAAGTTTTGCCGTATACCAACGAGCCCGCGCCGGAGGCGTCGGTGCTGATCATTCCCCCCAAGGTGGCGCGGTTGGAGGTAGACAGATCCGGAGAGAAAAACAGACCGTGAGGCCGCAGGGCATCGTTGAGCGCGTCTTTGACCACCCCGCTTTCCACCACGGCGGTGCGGCCGCTGGGGTCGATATGCCGAACCTGGTCGAAATAGCGGCTGGTATCCACCACCACCCCAAAGTTCAGGCTCTGGCCATTGGTGCCGGTGCCGCCGCCACGGGGGGCAAAATGGATCTGCCGAAACGCCGGCGCCTGAGCCAGGGTCATGAGCAGTTGCAGATCGCCGCAATCTTTGGGGAAGACCACCGCCTGCGGTAGGAATTGGTAGACGCTGTTGTCCACCGCCATGCTCAGGCGGGTGCCATAGCGGGCGTCAATATCGCCTTTGAATCCCTGTTGGAAAAGCTGCTCTAAGTAATTTTTATAATGCGCATCGAGTCCTTGCGCCGTCAGCAATGCTGGGATCATTCGACTGCCTGTCCCTGTGGTGCGAAAGTGTCCCCCATGATAATAAAAAAGGGGCCGCTTTAGCAGCGGCCCCTTAAGTTATCTTAGAATTTACCAGACTTATTTCTTAGGCAAGGTCTTGCCCAGGTACAGCCAGGTTTCGATAACGGTGTCTGGGTTCAGGGACACCGAGTCGATGCCCTCCTCCGCCAGCCAGGCGGCGAAGTCTTCGTGATCCGAAGGACCCTGACCGCAGATGCCCACGTACTTGCCACGGGCCTTGGCCGCTTGAATGGCCATGGACAGCAGTTTCTTGATCGACGGGTCACGCTCATCGAACAGGTGGCTGATGATACCGGAGTCGCGATCCAGACCCAGACCCAACTGAGTCATGTCGTTGGAACCGATGGAGAAGCCATCGAAGTGATCCAGGAACTGGTCTGCCAACAGGGCGTTGGAAGGCAGTTCGCACATCATCTGCACCTTCAAACCCTCTTCGCCACGTACCAGGCCGTTTTTACCCAGCTCGGCAATTACGCCCTCGGCTTCACCCAGAGTCCGGACGAATGGAATCATGATTTCTACGTTGGTCAGGCCCATCTCACCGCGAACCCGCTTAATCGCTTCGCACTCGAGGGCGAAACAATCGCGGAAGCTGTCATCGATGTAACGGGACGCGCCGCGGAAGCCCAGCATTGGGTTTTCTTCTTCAGGCTCGTAACGCTCACCGCCGACCAGGTTGGCGTATTCGTTAGACTTAAAGTCAGACAGGCGCACAATCACCCGCTTCGGGAACACCGAGGCGGCGATGCAGGCCACGCCTTCCGCCAGACGCGCGGTGTAGAACTCAACCGGGTTGTCGTAACCGGCCATCAGTTCGTCGATTTCCGCCTTCACCTCGGCTTCCTGAACGTCGTAGTTCAGCAGCGCCTTCGGGTGCACGCCGATCATGCGGTTAATGATGAACTCCAGACGCGCCAGGCCAATGCCTTCGTTAGGCAGGCGACCGAAATCGAAGGCACGATCCGGGTTACCCACGTTCATCATGATCTTCATGGGCAGTTCAGGCAGGTCGTCCACCCGAGAGGAGGTCAGGGAGAAGTCCAGTTTGCCGGTGTAGATGAAGCCGGTGTCGCCTTCGGCGCAGGACACGGTCACTTCACTGCCGTTTTCAATCTTATCGGTCGCATCGCCACAGCCTACAACCGCAGGAATGCCCAGCTCACGGGCGATGATTGCCGCGTGACAGGTACGGCCGCCACGGTTGGTCACGATGGCACTGGCACGCTTCATGATCGGCTCCCAATCCGGGTCGGTCATGTCGGTAACCAGTACGTCACCCGGTTGAATCTTGTCCATCTCTTCGATGGAGTCCAGTACCTTGGCGGTACCGGCGCCGATCTTATGCCCAATGGCACGGCCTTCACAGACCACGTCACTGCTGCCTTCCAGGGTGTAGCGCTCCATCACCTGAGCGTCTTCATTGGAGCGAACGGTTTCAGGACGGGCCTGTACGATGTACAGCTTGCCATCGATGCCGTCTTTGGCCCACTCGATGTCCATTGGACGACCGTAGTGCTTCTCGATGATCACCGCCTGCTTGGCCAGTTCCAGCACCTCTTCATCGGTAACGGAAAACTGCTTCTGCAGACCGGCGTCCACATCGACAATCTCAACCTGCTTACCGTGAGCCTCGTCGCCAGAGTAGATCATCTGCACCAGTTTGGAGCCCAGGTTGCGACGCAACACGGCTTTGTGACCGGACAACAGCGTTGGCTTATGCACGTAAAATTCATCAGGGTTAACCGCACCCTGCACCACCATCTCGCCCAGACCGTAAGCAGAGGTCACGAAGACCACATCTTCATGGCCGGACTCGGTGTCGATGGAGAACATCACACCGGATGAGGCTTTATCGGAGCGAACCATGCGCTGAATACCGGCAGACAGCGCCACACCACGATGGTCGTAACCCTGGTGTACACGGTAGGAGATGGCTCGGTCATTAAACAGTGATGCGAATACGTGTTTGATGGCGACCATGATCGCATCGATGCCACGTACGTTCAGGAAGGTTTCCTGCTGGCCGGCGAATGACGCGTCCGGCATGTCTTCGGCGGTTGCAGAGGAGCGTACGGCGAAAGACGCATCTTCGCTGCCACCCTGATTCAGTTCTGTGTAAGCCTCAGTGATGGCCGCTTCCAGGGCAGGCTGGAACGGGGTATCAATAATCCACTGACGAATCTCCGCACCGGCTTTTGCCAGGGCATTCACGTCGTCCACGTCGAGGGTGTCCAGAACGGTATGAATCTTCTCGTTCAGGCCACTTTGCTCCAGGAATTCGTCATAGGCTTCAGCCGTGGTCGCATAACCACCTGGAACCTGCACACCCGCGTTCGCTAGGTTGCTGATCATCTCGCCGAGAGAGGCATTCTTACCGCCAACTCGGTTGACGTCGTTCATGCCAAGTTCCTGATACCAGAGTACGTATTGGGTCACTGTTCTGTCCTCACAACCTCAGATTTATTATATGCCCCTTCCTAAGGGGTCGCTGGCATCATACACTTCCCCCCAAGTAGCGCAAAAGCCTAATTATTCTGTAATTTTATTACTACAAGAGGCCTGTATGACCCGCAAAGTATTCTACATTTCTGATGGCACAGCGATTACTGCTGAGATATTTGGACATGCTGTTTTATCGCAATTTCCAGTTGATTTTGAGCAGAAGACCATCCCTTTTGTTGAAACTCTAGTGAAAGCTGAGGAAGTCAGAAACTTAATTAATGATTGTTTTATTACAACGGGCGAACGGCCATTAATCTTCCATTCCATTGTTAATCCAGAGATTCGTGCCATCATCTACTCCTCCGAGGGCCTGGACTACGACTTTCTCAATACCTTCGTGGCACCACTGGAACAGCAACTGGGGATCAAGGCCGAGCCCAAGGCGCACCGAACCCACAGCATCGCCAACGACTCCTACGATGCCCGTATCGACGCCATTCACTACGCCATGGATAACGATGACGGTGTCACCCTGAAGAATCTGGAGGAAGCGGATGTGATTCTGGTGGGCGTCTCTCGCTGCGGCAAGACCCCATCCAGCCTCTACCTGTCGATGCAGTTTGGCATCAAGGCGGCTAACTACCCCTTCATTGCCGAAGACATGGAGAACCTGAAACTGCCGACTGAGCTGAAAAAACACAAGAAGAAGCTGTTTGGCCTAACCATCAACCCTCAGCGTCTGCAGGAGATTCGTCAGTCACGGCTGGCCGACTCCAAATACGCCTCGGCACGTCAGTGCCGCATGGAGGTCAAAGAGGTGGAGTTTCTGTTTAAGAAAGAGCGCATTCCCTTCCTCAATACCACCAATAACTCGGTGGAAGAGATTGCGACGAAAATCCTGTCAAAGACCGGATTGGAAAGAAGTATGTTCTGAACCATCAAACCGCCACCGGAGCCAACGGGCTCCGGTGGCGAATTCCATTAATGCTTATGTTCCGGATAGTAACCGGCCAAGCCTTCGATGGCACTGGTCAGCGACTTGGCAAACTTAGGGTCGGCGTTCTGCTTGGCCTTCATGGCGGCCACAATCACCGCATGATGATCCATTAACCGCTTCTGGTAATCCTTCTGGCTCGTCTTGACCCGTTGAGTCAAAAAATAATCGCTAATGGTCTCGATCACCTTCTGGGCGTGTTGTTCTTTATTCATCACCCAACGCACCATCTGATTCTGCGACTGGGCATCGCTCTTGCCACTGAGCTCGGCCATCATGGCGGTGGCTTTGGCCACCGTCGCCGCATCCTCCAACATCTGTTTTACCCGGGCATGATCATCGTAAATACCACAAGGCACCTGACAATGAGACCAGGCCAGCGGTGACATCAGCCCCAGGCACAGGCTCAGCAACACCATCATCTTTTTCATCGTTCGTCTCCTTTTTCCATGCAGTGAGAGAGCCAGGCACCAAAGAGCAACCTCTTCAAACCCGTGCCTTTTTACTCTCCCGAAACCGAATTCCCTTTGCAGTATGGCTTGCCAGCGCCGGGTCTGCCGAAAAAACACCCTCATTCCCGCTGTCCTGCTCATGTCGGCATTACCACGGCACCAGCCCGGCTCAATTCAGCTCCACCACACCGTGAATGTCACCCGTCTGAGCTTCGACCAGCTAGCCTAGCACGTCGCCACTGAGACTGGCCGCGTCACTGACAGGCAGAGCGACAGGGTCAAGCCGCATCAGCTTGTCGCTGCTCCCGACCAGTGGCATCAAACCCAGGCCGATCAAAAGCCGTCTTGCCAATGACACATCAACACTCCTCTGTTGGTTCATAGCTCATTGGCGAGACACCGCTCATCCGTGCATTTGTTTGCCGAATCTACTGCGACCCCTTTTCACAACCGTTGGCTGCTTTGCTTTCATATCAATTTAATAGAACTACAAAGCGCACACAAATCAGACGAAAACCTCCCGAGACTGTACATTCTGCCACCACCGCGACAGACACTAACGTTCCCCGGGCCAGCTGCGACGGTCGTCTTTGCCAATAAGGCGGTCTCCCCAGGCCTGGGAGCCTTTGCATCAACGAATGAAAATCAGTACCATCCGCCGAAATGAAAATAGTTATCACTCAAGAGCTCGTGTGCCTAAGACCAACGCCTCGTCCGGCAAGCTAATCGCTTACCGAATTTTCCTCGCTTTCATCGTCGGCTTTGCCGTGATTAACAGCATCGGCATCCTGTTATCGCTGCTGCTCCCCGGCGACCGCCTGACCAACATCAGTTGGATTAACCTGCTGGCGTTTTTGGCCTTTACCGCCCTCATCATGTGGGTGTTTCATGAACCGTCACTGAAACGCATCACTCGGGTACTGGTGTCGCTGCTGGTCTCCAGCGCCCTGATTTCTGCGGCGGTGGTGCTATGAACGGCTTCAGAAAGTCCATGGGCGGGCTGCACACCTGGGCTGGAATACTCTTCTGCTGGGTCATGTACTTTATGTTTGTTACCGGCACCCTGGGCTACTTCGATGATGAGATCGACCTGTGGATGCAACCCGAACGCAGTGCTCACATCGATGCCCCGTTTGAGCGACGTGTCGAAACCAGTTACCGCTACCTCAATGAGCACGCACAAGGGGCCGAGTATTGGTACCTGTTCCCCGCTGGCGGGCGCCACGCCACCGCTCCAGAAGTCTCCTGGCGCCTGCCCCAATCGGAGCAGCCTCAGCCCCGGCGGTTTCGAAAACAGATCGACGCCATTGACGGTGGCGAGTTGCATCAGCCGGCCCGAGAGACCGGTGGCGGCCAACTGCTGTATAAGATGCACTACAAGTTGCATTATCTGGACAGAACCATCGCCTTCTACTTTATCGGCGTGGTCACCGTGGTGATGTTTCTGACGGTGGTGACCGGCGTGGTCATTCATCGTAAGTTCTTTGCCGAGATGTTCACCTTTCGTCCCCATAAAGGCCTGCGTTCCACTCTGGATCTGCACAATCTGCTCAGCGTGTCGTCACTGCCGTTTCACCTGATGATCTCCTACAGCGGTCTGGTATTTATGATCAGCTCACTTCTGCCGCTGATCGGCTTCGGCGGCCTCGGTTTCGATAGAGACATCAGCAAACAGGAGCTGGCCAAACTGCGGTTCCGACCGCAGATCGAACGCAGTGGCCAGGCCGCCCCCCTGCTGCCTGCCGAGCGGCTCACACAATTGATTGCCCGCTACGGCGATGCCGACCGAATTCGCAGCATTCAGATTCAGGCCCCTGGAGATGCCAATGCCCGCATCTACGTGCGTCAATTTGACGGCATTGCCACCCGCTCGGCAACGCTACTGGAGTTTGACGGTGTCAGTGGTGAGCTGTTATCCCAGCGCTCCCCTGCCCATAATTCGGCGGTCGAAGCCGGCCAGATCCTGCTGTCTCTGCACGAAGGTCAGTTTGCCGGACCACTGCTGCGTTGGCTCTACTTTATCGCCGGCCTGGCGGGCGCCGGCATGATCGCTACCGGCGCACTCCATTTCGTGCAAAAACGACGCCTGAAGCAGCGCCAAGCCGGCCCGGCAGCCGGAATACGCCTGGTGGAAAGACTGAATGTCGGCATCCTGGTTGGGTTGCCGATGGCCATCGGCGCTTACTTGATTGCCAACCGGTTATTGCCGCTGGGCCTACCGGAAAGGGCGGACTGGGAGGCCCACAGCCTGTTTATGGTCTGGGGCCTGGCCCTGATTCATGGCCTGATTCGCTCGCCAAGCAAATCCTGGTCCGAACAACTGGGGCTGGCCGCCGTCACCTGGCTGGCGGTGCCCATCATCAATGCCATGACCACCTCGAAGCACCTGGGTCATACCCTGGCCAGCGGCCAGTGGTTGTACGCCAGCATCGACCTGGGCGCCCTGACGCTGGCGGCAGCCTGCCTGTTCGCCGCCGTACGGCTGCAGCGACGGTCACTCTCTAATTCTCGACTGACGGTACACGCTTGATGATCTCCCTGTCGCTGTTCTTACTGATGTTCATCGCCGTCTCGGCCCTGGCGCTGGCCATGCCCAAACACCATCGACAACTCGGGTGGCGCTGGTCGTTGACTCCCCGGCGCCAACGGGCATTGCGGGTTGTGGCAACCGCCGCATTGGGACTGACCCTCGCCGGTCTCACTTCGGTATACGGCGTTGGCATTGGCCTGACCCTGTTCATGGGGCTGTTGGCGATCGCCATCAAGGCGGTGGCGCTGCTGCTCAGCCTTGGTCCTCCCCGCGGCCGTTCCACTTAAGCCAATGATATTGCGGCGTCCCGCTTAGCCACTCTGCCAACCAAAGCCAGTCATCGAGACTGGCTCGCCTTCATCGACAGCGGCGGGACATCGCTAACCAACCCGGTAGCCAACTTCAAAGACCGGGGATGCCATCAACCACTTCCCGCGCACCGCCTCAACTGCCAACACCAAATAAATCAAGGCAAACCCAAAAATAATTCGGGAAAACCGAATCGAAATGCGATTAGAAACGGGTGATTATCACCGCCGACTTTATTTACAGCGTTATAACTAAATAATATTATTGAGCCATGGATAACAAAAACCAATTACTCAATAAATAAAAGGAATGATGATTATGAATCAATTAGTTAATAAGCGGATTTCGGGCAAAACCATGGCCGGTGCGGCGGTGGCCGTGGCCCTTGGCATACTGTCGCTGTCGACGTTTTACACCGTCGACGAAGGCCATGTCGGCATTGTGAAGCGCTTCGGTGAAGCCCAGCAACAGGTCAATCCAGGGTTGCACTTTAAAATTCCACTGGCCGATCAGGTACAAAAACTGGAGATTCGGACTCGCAAGAACGTCGAAAAGCTCAAAGCCGCCACCCATGAGCAGATGCCGGTGGACATCGATGTCTCCATCAACTGGACGGTGATCCGCTCGGAAGCCTTTGAGCTGTATCGCAACTACGGTGGTCTGGATCAGTTCGAAAACCGCATTCTCGACCCGCGCCTGCGCTCGGCAGCCAAAGATGCCATCGCCCGCTACAAGGCGGAAGAGATTGTTCAGAATCGCGGTCAGGTGATCGGTAAGATCGAAGAGATCGTCATCCAAACCATGAAGGAATTTCCGGTCAAACTGGACAGCGTTCAAATAGAGAACCTGGGGTTACCGCAGAAATACCTGCAGAGCATCGAAACCAAACAGACCGAAAAAAACCTGGCGGCGGCGGAAAAACACCGCCTGGAGCGCCAAAAACTGGAAGCGATGCGGGAAGTCAACACCGCCGAAGCCAAGCGCGATGCGGAAAAGGCTCGAGCCGACGGTAATGCCTACGCCATCACCACCGAAGCCCAGGCAGAATCGGAGGCGATTCGCATCAAGGGTCTGGCAGAGGCGGAAGCGATGCAAAAGAAGGCCGAAGCCATCAACCAAAGCCCACTGCTGGTGGAGTACGTCCGCGCCCAAAACTGGGACGGCAAGATGCCCTCGACCATGATGGGCGCCGATCAAAACGTGCTGTGGAACATGCAGAGCGTTAAACGCAACCCATAACTCACCCCAACACCGCCGAACCGGCTAGGCCCACCGGCCCGGTTCGGCGGCCATTTTGGTCCATTTATTAACCAACTTGTCGCCCAATGGGTATTGTGCCTTACCTAACGGCCAAGATTCGGTATAATCCGTCAGATTAGTTGCAAACGGTGACCTGTACTCACCCCGTTGTAGGCACGCATGACATTTAAGACCGATGAATTACGGACCACGCTTCTGTGCAAGGTGATTTCCCCTGCCGAGCTGGCCAAAGAGTTTCCCTTATCCGATCCAGCCGCCGAAGCACTGCTCAGTGCCCGTCGCCAGGTTGAGGCCATTCTCAGTGGTGAAGATTCCCGCCTGCTGGTCATTATCGGCCCCTGCTCCATTCACGACGCCGACGCCGCGCTGGATTACGCCAAGCGCCTGGCCGTGTTGCAGAAAGAGCTGGCCGATGACCTGATGATCGTCATGCGTGTGTATTTCGAAAAACCCCGCACCATCGTCGGTTGGAAAGGCCTGATCTCCGATCCGGATCTGGACGGCAGCTTCAGCGCCAACAAGGGCCTGCGTCAGGCACGAAAACTGCTCACCGACATCACCGAATTGAAACTGCCCATCGCCACCGAGTTCCTCGATATGGTCAATGGCCAGTACATCTCCGATCTGATCACCTGGGGCGCCATCGGCGCCCGCACCACCGAAAGTCAGATTCACCGCGAAATGGCATCGGCGTTGTCCTGTCCGGTTGGCTTTAAAAACGGCACCGACGGCGGCATGCAGATCGCCATCGACGCCGTCCGCGCCGCCCGAGTGCCGCACATCTTCTACTCGCCGGACAAAGACGGTCAGATGTCGGTGTACCGCACTCACGGCAACCCCTTCGGACACATCATCCTGCGCGGCGGCAAGTGCCCCAACTACGACGCCGAACACGTCATCGCTGCCAGCAACAAATTGTCTGAAGCGGGCATCAGCCCTCGATTGGTGGTGGACTTTTCCCACGGCAACAGTCAGAAAGATCACCGTCGCCAACTGGATGTGGCCGCCGATGTCATGGCCCAGATGGCACAGCCGCACGGTGGCATGATTGCCGGTATCATGGCGGAGAGTTTCATCAATGAAGGCAACCAGAAAGTGGTCGCCGGCCAACCGCTGACCTATGGTCAGAGCATTACCGACGCTTGCCTGAACTGGCAGGACAGTGAAATCCTGCTCAAAGATTTGGCCAAAGCCAGCCGCGCCAGACGGCGCCGTTGTCCCTGAGGCTGACGCACTCAGATCCGATCAGAAGGGGCCACCACGCGTGCCCCTTTGTTTTTGATTAAAATTTGCATAAAGTAGTGGCACTATAATTACAAGGACCTACGCCACCATGGATCAGCCTGACCGCTCAATCATCATCGCCGACGATCACCCCCTTTTTCGCCAGGCGCTGAAACAGTCATTGAGTCTGTTCATGGCAGACACCCGCTGGCTGGAAGCCGACAGTGCCGACACCCTGGAGCACTGCCTCAACCATCACCCCGACGTTGACCTGATCCTGCTGGATCTGCAGATGCCCGGCAGTCACGGCTACTCGACCCTGATCCACCTGCGCAGCCACCACCCGGCGATTCCGATCATGGTGATCTCTGCCCATGAAGACAGCCAAACGGTCGCCAAGGCGATGCACTATGGCGCCCAGGGCTTCATTCCCAAATCGGCCCAGCCTCAACAACTGGCCGATGCTCTGCAGCGGGTTCTGGAGGGCGACATCTACCTGCCTCAAGGTATGGAAAACCTTAACGAAGCACAGCGAGACGACGACGACATCGGCGCCCGCCTGGCCGAGTTAACCCCGCAGCAGTACCGAGTATTGCAGATGTTTGCCGAAGGCCTGCTCAACAAGCAGATCGCCTATGAACTGGCGGTCTCCGAGGCCACCATCAAAGCCCACGCTACTGCCATCTTTAAAAAGCTCGGCGTGCGCAACCGCACCCAGGCCGTCATCGCCCTGCAGGGACTGGATATGGACAACCGTCCGGTCTGAATCCAACAGCCAGCACCGCGGGCCCGCCGATTGCGGGCCTTTTTGTTTCCCTCAAAAAGCGCAACCAGTAAATACAACACCGACAAAACCAAAGCTATAACAAGCATTGACAATAGAAGTTATGATTAAATTTCAAATAGTTAAAATGAATCAGCGTTCAAATTGAGATCACACAAAATCAAAAGTGTAAGATTTAATTGCGACTATTTGATCGAGGTCATTCTTTTTTCAGCCTGACTGAGTCCATCATACAGCCATGGTGAATCCGGTGACTCAATCACCCGCAGCACCATAGCTATCCAAGGACATCAGGAAGGCAATGAACCCAGGGGTTTTCTCTCTCCCACCCCCAAGAGCAACGGCTCATCCCCTTCCTGTTCGGCCAGGTCACCGTGCCCGGCCCAACTCGTACAGAGATCAGGAAACACGATATGAGACAACAATTTTTCGCCTGCACCGCCCTGACACTGGCATTTTCCGTTCAGGCCAGCCCCGACCTCGACCGGCTGTACGGCCCGGTAATGCCACCGGCCTACATCAAAGCCTACGAAGTGGACAATCACCACAACATCGCCCTCAACCCCTATCTGCAGGTCGGCAACGATCAGCAACCGCTGATTCTGGATGAGGGGGAAGGCTACGTCTGGGTTATCGACGAAGCGGGCAACTTCATCATTGCACCGGAAGTCACCACCCCTTGGGGCACCAAGTACCCGCAGGGCATGATGCGCATCGAAGATGGAAAACCCAAAAAGTGGGGCTACAAGGAAAAATATGGCCACACGGCACTGACCGGCGGGGCCAAGGCCCGCATTGGCGGTGAGCTGGAGATGGAAAACGGCCAGTGGTACCTCAATAACAAATCTGGCCGCTACAACAAACTGCGCCCGGGACGGACCGAAACGGCACTGCACAACGCCGGCGAAATGCTGATTCGCATCGCACCGCAGATCGACTCGCTCAACTACGAATACCTCAAGGACTACGGTCCGGCCAAACCGGTCTCCATGGCACAGATGGAGGACATCGAATGGCATTACCTCATCGATACCGACTTCTTGTGGGACGGCGAAAGCAAACAGTTAGGACAACGATTTGTCGACAAAACCCCGTTCATCGACTGGCGTGCCAAGGTGAAATTCAAAGAGGGTTTCTACATGGACACCGAGGACCGGTTCCTCAAAAGCCGTGACGAAATCTTTCGGGTTCGCATGGACGTCAGCAAGGTGCGTAAGTCCAAATTCACCCACAAGCTGCGGGCCGATAGCCTGGATAATCTGCGACCAATGATCAAAGGCGAAGGCGAAGTGGATGTCTCCCTGGGAGGCGATCAGTACAGCCTGTCTACCGACGTCGGCTTTAACATCTTCGAGTTCGATTTCTATGGCGCCAGCAATCAGGAGATCTTCGACTACCTGATGTTTGCCAACCCGAAAGCCTACAAGCAATTGACGCCACTGATGCGCCACGGTGCCAGTAAGGTGCTGAAAACCGACATCATGCGTCAATCCAAGTACAAGGGCTGGATCAACAGCGGTCCGTTCAAAGGCCAGGAAGTAGAGATTCAGATCTGGAAAGCCATCAAGGACCCCGGCCAGTTCGGCAAAAACGGTCAGTATGGCAAACCCCTGCTGCTGGAGATCGGCTTCGAAGGCAAAACCGCGAACCGGGCCGAGCTAGACAAACTCAATGACTGGCTGTACGCCAAGCTGAAAGCCGCCGGCCTGCTGGCCAAAGACCAGTCCCTGTCAAAAACTGAAATCGCCTTTCAGGTCAGCAACCGCTTTCACGCCAAAGCCAACCCCGCCAAGCCCGCGACCAGCAAGCCCATCGGCATCGCCCAACTGGATGGCACCAAGGTACGCAACCTCGATGGCAGTGTGAACGTTCGTACCGGCAACGACAGCCTGGTGATTGCCGGCAACAGCGCCATCGCCGCCACCGTGTATCAGACCCGCCATCAAGATCACCCTCTGAAGGTCGCCGTCATTGGTGCTAACAAGAACCAGACCCTCGCCAAAGCGACCCTGGTCGGGGCTAAGGATGGACTGTTGGTGGCCGTTGCCACAGGCTCCCGCTATGACACCGCCAAAGAGCGTCAAAAACTGGCCGCCCGCCTCGACGGTGGTAACGCCCTCAAAGGCTATGAGCTGTTGGGCGACAGTGCGGTGAATTACCTCAAACCGGTGATCAAACAACACATCGACACTCAGGCACGCAGCAACCACCTGTACTACTGGGCCGGAACCGAACTTTAACACTCTCATGGACAGGAAGGTGCCCCGCCGGGCACCTTCCGCCAACACAAGGATCTCATTATGACCACACGCACCCTTAGCCTGGCCGCCCTGAGCCTGGTAACGGCCATCGCCTGGCCGGCGTTCAGTGCCGACTTGGACCTGACGCTCAACGACCACCCCATTGACCAGAACACGCTGTGGTTTGGCCACATCAATCCAGACACCGACACCATCGTCTCCGCCATGATGGCGGCCAAAATCTACGGTGGCCAGGCCCGCAGCACCGGCAAGCTCAATAAAGAAACCCAGTACGTGCTCGACACCCTGAAGCTGGACACGCCGCCCCTGGCCACCAACCTGGCCGCAGCCAACGTCGCGCTGGTGGACTTTAATCAAACCACGCAACTGATGCCCGGCGTCAATCAAAACAACATCCAGGCGGTGATTGATCATCACGCCCTCAGAGACAACCCCATCGCCCTGTCCTCGCCCATCAGCATCAACATCAAGCCCTGGGGTTCCGCCGCCACCATCATTGCCGATGACGCCGAACGCCACGGCATTGCCCTGTCAAAGAGTGACGCCGGACTGCTGCTGGCCGGCATCCTGTCCGACACCCTGAACCTGAGCTCGGCCACTACCACCGAACGGGATCGGCAACTGGTGGCCAGCCTGTCTGCCACCGCCGGTCTTGATGCCGATGAGTTTGCCGCCAACATGTTTAAAGCCAAATCGGATCTGTCCGACGTCAGCGCTTACGACATCGTGGTCGGGGACTACAAAAACTACAGCATCAACGGCAAGAATGTCGGCTTTGGGGTTGCGGAAGTACTGAGTTCCGACGAACTGCTGGGGCGGGTCGAGGAGTTGCGCCAGGCGCTGGGTAAGGCCCGAACCAGCCAGAAACGCGACCACATCTTCTTTGCCATTGTGGATATGCAGAAGAAAACCGCCTACGTGATCACCGAAAATCGCGCCGATGAAAAACTGGCCAACAAAGCCTACGGGGTCAAAATGGATAAACGGGGACTGTTCGTTCTCAGCGACACCCTGTCACGCAAACGGCAGATGATGCCTGCCATTAAAGGCGCCTTGTCGAAGTAACTACAATGACAGCAGGAGGCTGGCTCCGGCCTCCTGCCCTGCCGATCTGCACCGGGGTCAGCGTTTAGACTCGGTGAAGGTTACACCACCGCCAGTACGTCCTCGGCCAACAACCGAGCCTTGGGCAGTCCATGGTTATAGTCTTCCCCCTGTTTGTGATAGCCCATTGCCAGTGCCACTTCGCAGACATGGCCATCCAGTTCTGGGGCGAACTCCTTGCCGATCAGTTCGGCATCCACCCCTTCCATTGGCGTCGAGGCGATCCCCAACCGGGCCAGTACGTGCAACAAGTTGCCCAGAGCCAGGTACACCTGGGCCTTGGTCCAGCCACCATTGAAGCCCTGGGCGTCGGTGTTGGCTTCGGCAAAGGCGTAGGCCCCCATAAAGGCATCGTACCGCTCCGCCGGCAGGTGACCAGAGCGCACTTCCGCATCGACCCGCTTGCTGTACTTTTCTTTAGTGAATTTCGGATCATAGGCCAACAGGATGGTGTGCGACGCCTCTTTGGCATGGGGCTGATTAAATTGGTGCTTATTAACAAAGGTGTTGTGGAATCGCTGTTTGGCCTCGTCACTTTCCAGCACAACAAACTTCCACGGCTGAGAGTTGATGGAGGACGCCGACAGGCGCAGCGCTTCTTTGATAATGGCCATGTCGTTGGCCGAGATGCGCTTGGATGGATCGTATTTTTTGGCGGTATAGCGGGCGTTTAGATCGGCAATAATCTGCTGAGACATGGTCTGCTCCGTAACTGGGTGAATTCATACATCAATCAATGACGGAGAGTATATTGGTCAGCCCGGCGAACAATAAACCGGCCGCCACCATAAACAGTTTTCGTTTTGAATTGATAATGGCCCAGGCCGTGGCCGTGGTTACCGCAAACCAAGGCGCCGGTCGCCCTGGTGACCCGGCACGCGTTGGTAACCGACACGCCCCGGCCCGCCTCACTGGGGGGTAGTGCCAAACCACTGCTGCAGCTGCTGCGATGCCCGCTGCCAATGGGCACTAGTAACGTGAGCCGCCACCGTCGCCAATGCCACCGTCAAAGCGCCTAAATCATCACTGAATCCCACTCCTGGCGTTAAATCCGGAATCACGTCCATGGGCAGAATCAGGTAACCCAACGCCGCCACGATTACCGTCTTGGCCTGGGTCGGCGTTTGCGGGTCGGTCAGGCAGAAATAGAGCACCAACGCCTTTTCCACCGCTTCCCGGCCAATGCGAACGGCATAACGGCGCAGGGTGTCCCAGAACGAGTCTTCGCTGAAGTACTTTGCATAATCGTCCATCACTTGCCTCGAGGTTCACACGTTGTTGTCAATACAAGGTATACTACGCTATTGCGACGGAAGGTGGCAGCGCCCGCGCCCTTTCTCCGGCCCACAATCTAAGGTAACACCATGAATTTGAAACAAGAGCTCCAGCAACTGAATAACCGGCTGGATAAAGTCCGTCGTAAACTGAATGCCGCCCACGAGCGCGGTGACGTGGCGATGATCGACAAGTTCTTTGAAGAAAGCCAGGCTCTGACCAAACAGATCGACAACGTCAAGAAGACCCAGACCCGTCAAATCAGCCAAAAAGGGAATAAGGTCAGTAACCTGCCTTTTAAACGCGTGCTGACCAAAGAGGAGCAGGCGGACATGGGCAAACTGAAAAAATCGGTCCGTGGACTGGAGGTGGTTCACCCGATGACCGCCCTGGGCCGCGAAATGGGCATCAGCGAAGTCACCGGCTTTGCCCCGAAGAAGTTCTGACCCCAGGCCATCGCCTCCAAACCCACGCCGGCTCAATGCCGGCGTGGTTGTTTCTGAGCCCAGGCCCGTTTTTGAGCCAACAACGCCTGAGGATGCCGTTGGACTTTCGCGCGCCAATGCCACACTCTGAGCCCCTGCCCTGAATCTGTGAGACCCCGCCATGTGGATCGCCTTTACCCTGCTCGCCGCCTTTGCCCAGTCGTGGCGCAATGCCCTGCAGAGCCAGCTCAGCAAAGAGGTCAAGGTCGCTGGCGTCACCCTAGCGCGTTTTCTGTACGCCGGACCGCTGGCGCTGCTGTACCTGGGGACACTGCACCTGTGGCGCCCGGCTCCGTTGCCACAGCTGTCTTTGCCGTTAACCGGCTTCATTGTCGGGGCGGCGGTGATGCAGATAGTGGCAACGGGCCTGATGGTGCGGCTGTTCCAGATGAAGAACTTCTCCGTCGGCGCCGGACTAGCAAAAACCGAAGCCCTGATGGCCGCCATTCTCGGCACCCTGCTGTTTGGTACGCCCCTGTCTGCACTGGGCTGGCTTGGGGTCTGCGTCGGCGCCGTCGCCGTGGTGCTGCTCAGTGGCCGCGGTCACTGGCGCCAGTTGTCGGGGACGACCCTGGTGATCGGCCTGGCCTGTGGTACTGCGTTTGCACTGACTTCACTGTGGATTCGGGAAGCCAGCCTGGTGCTGCCGCTGCCCTTCCCCCACCGTGCCGCCTGGGTGCTGGTACTGGTGATCGGCCTGCAAACCCTATTGCTGCTGGGCTACCTTGGCCTGCGGGACAGGACGACTCTGTTAGCGCTGTGGCAACGCCCCAAAGCCACGTTTCTGGTCAGCCTGTGCAGCTGCATCGGTTCCATTGGCTGGTTTTCCGCCATGGCCCTGAACGCGGTCCCTTACGTCAAGACCCTGGGTCAGATCGAGGTGTTTTTTACTCTGGCCATCGCCGCCTTGTGGCTAAAGCAACGGGTGCAACTGAAAGAAGCGGCCGGGCTGGTGCTGATCGCGGTGGCTGCCATCATCGTCATGTGGAGCTAGGCTGTCGCCGCCCTTACAGCGCCCCTTTCAGCTCCTGAGCCAACCAATCAATAAACTGCTGCACGCCTCCCGAGCGGGCCGGATCAGTCAATGATAACGCCACATACTCGACCCGAGTTTCCACAAAGCCAAAGGGCGCAATCAGGTGGCCCCGCTCCATATCATCCACCACCAGAGAACGCGGCCCTACGGCCAGGCCGAGCCCGGCGACGGCGGCCTGAAGGCTGAAATAGAAGTGATCGAAATAGCGCTCGGACTCCGCCAGCAAGGGTTGGCCGGCCAACGCCTGCCAATCTTCCCAGGCATGAGGTCGGGTACGACTGTGGAGTAAGGTTGTTGCCCCATCACGGTGTCGCAACCAATAGTCGGGGTGGCACACCAAACCGATGCTCTCCCTGCCAAGTGGACTGACCCAATAATCCTGGGGCCACTTAAAGTCAGAGCGCCGAATGGCCAGATCCAGCCCCTGGGCCACCATGTCCACCGGTCCTCCCGCCGTAGAGAGGTGCACATCTGCAACCTGAGACTGCTGATAAAAGCCACTCAGGCGGGGCATCAGCCAACGCATGGCCAACGACGGTTCGCAGGACACCGCCAGGCTGGCGCCTTCCGGCTGCCGCATGCGTTCATTCAGCCCCTGCAACTGGGTCAACATCACCGAAGCATGCTCGGCCAGATAGCGCCCCTTATCGGTCAGAAATACGCGCCGATTCCGACGCTGAAACAGCGCCGCCCCATAGTAGTCTTCCAGCTGTTTTACGGCGCGACTGATGGCCCCATGGGTGAGATTCAACTCCTGAGCAGCCCTGGTAAAACTCTGGTGTTTGGCGGCAGTACAAAATCCGATAAGGGGTGCCAGAGGTGGAAGGTTTCTAAGCGTCATATTCGTGAGATTTATTCACAGTATTTGCGTGTATTATTCGCTTTTATCAGCCGCTTTTCCAGCCAATAATCATCAGCCCAAACCCTACAAGAGACCGACATCATGATCATTGACCCTCAACTGGCCCTGGTGACCGCCATCATCGCCCTGGCCATCATCAGTCCCGGGCCGGATTTCGCCGTCACGGTGCGCAACAGCCTCGCCCAGGGACGAAGCGCCGGCCTGGCCACGGCCGCCGGCATCGCCGCCGGCGTATCGGTGCACATCGGCTATACCGTGATGGGGCTGGGTTACCTGATGTCTCAGGCCATCTGGATGCTGGAGCTGATTCGCTACCTTGGCGCCGGTTACCTGATCTGGCTCGGCATCACCGCCCTATTGAGCCAGCGCCCCGCACATGGCGGCGCCACATCAACCGACGAGT
This sequence comes from Ferrimonas kyonanensis DSM 18153, assembly GCF_000425405.1. Classification (GTDB taxonomy): domain Bacteria; phylum Pseudomonadota; class Gammaproteobacteria; order Enterobacterales; family Shewanellaceae; genus Ferrimonas; species Ferrimonas kyonanensis. The sequence goes on from NZ_KE384363.1 coordinate 156,719, forward strand.
CCGTCTCGATTGCTCACTGGACCATGGCCAAACAGGGGTTTCTGTGCAATGCCCTCAATCCTAAGACCGCCCTGTTCTTCGTGGCGCTCTTTACTCAAGTCGCCGATGCCGAGGCCGGACCGAATCAGCAATTGCTGCTTGGACTGGTTATCGCTCTGGGCCACCTGCTGTGGTTCTCCGCGGTGGCGATGCTGCTGACCACTGCCGGCGCTCAAAAGCGTCTGAGCCGCATCGAGACCGGACTCAATCGTATCATCGGCGTGGCGATGATCGGCCTGGGCACTCGACTGGCCCTGGCCGATTAACCGAGCACGTTCGCGACAACGACGCCAATGCGGCGCCGTTACAGCAACAGTCGCACCTCTACCCGCCGGTTACAGCCCAGCTGGTCATTGTCAGCACGGCTGCACACCGGGCTGCCTTCTCCGTAACCCACGGATTCCAGGTGCAGGTCCGGGCGCACCTGGGCGATAAACTCTGCCACGGCTTTGGAACGGCGCCGGGACAAGCCGAGGTTGTAGTCCGTGCTCCCCAAGCGATCGGCGTGGCCGGCCACGCCGATGCCCAACTGGCCCTCCCGTTCCACCATCACCAGCAACTCCAGCAACGCCTGCTTATGCTCCACCGACAACCGATAGTGATCCAGTGGATAGTGCAGCAACAAGGTCAGCCGCTGCGGATCAAAGGCGCAGGCTTGAGTCAGGGACTGCTGCTCGGTGGACTCGGCCTCCGTCGCCACCGCTGTTACCGTCAGCAACCGGCCACGATCATGATGGCTGAGTTGGTAGGCCGCTCGTTCACGGCTGCTCTGCTTATACAGCGCCTGGCTGTCCATGCAACCAGCTAACGCCGGGGCGGCAGAGACGGCGGCCATCAGCACGCCGACAGCCCAAAAGTGCGTCGATATTGTCATTCCAATCGTCCCGTTTCTTCGTTCAGCATCTGCAAAATGTACTTGTACACGTCCGGCCCCTGACTGGCGTGATAGATGTTGCGTTCACCCACGCAGTTGTAGAAACCGTTACTCTCTTTATCCAACAGAAAGTCCACGCCGATGACCCCGGCCTTGACCGAAATCGCCTCGCCATGGCGACCGGTTTTGCCGCGCATGTTGTCAAACAGTTGTTGGCATAACCCCGCCCCCACCAACATCTTCAGATAGCGGTTGGTTTTAATCCCATTGTAAGTTTTGGTGTTGTCATGGCCGTCGGAGAGCACAATAAACACCTGGTCCGGATTGAGGTTGGTGGCCTCATCGGACACCACCGCCGCCCTCAGCATTCCCTGCCAGGAGTAGGTACCGGCATTGCGGGCATTGGCGGTCATGGTATTGAGCTCTGAGAGGAAGTGGTCGTAATCCTCGGTCAGGGGAATGTCATGAAAGTTCTTTGGGTAGTAATAGCTGTAAGACTGGTAGTAACTGGATGCCGCCGGCTTGTCCTCAAACATATGCGCCACGGTGTCGGTGACGTTGTCGTAGATGTCCATGTTGTACAGCGTCCGCGAACCGCCGACCTTACGCACACTGAAGCGGTTAAAACCGATCAGGGCGATGCGGCTCTTGTCCTGATTGTACTTATTGTACAGCTTAAGCTGATCCACCACCCGCGACAGGGTGTCTTTGACTATGGTGTATTTCTTCTGGCCATCGGTCCAGGTCCAGTTCATCGAGTAACTGAAGTCAACAATCAGGTACACGTCCACCGGCTTAGGCAGGTAGCGCTTGGACAGGGAACCGCCCTTGAGCTCAAACTGCTCTTTGATGCCGATGGAATCAAAACTGAGCCAGCTGTCGTAGCGGGAATGCACCTGCACATCGGTTTGCATCGACGGCGCCAACTCCCCCGCCTCCTGCATACAGCCACTGGCGTAGGTGCAGGCATCCTGACCGACGCTGACACTGAGGGCACCGACGTTGTCCTTGATGTAGAAATCGACAATCTGCTGTGCCAGCTGTTCCGACTGGGTCTGGGTGGCCTCATGCTGGGCCGCCACCGCCAGGCTGGCCACCTCGGCCGCCTCCAGCAGACGCGCATGGGCCAGCATCTGCTGAGCCAGGTGCATGGCAAAGGCAAACAGCATCATCATCACCGGCAGCATGCCGACAAAGACGATCATCGCCGCCCCTCGCTGTCTGGGTAATGCTGAACGTTTCATCAGAACCTCGCGTAGGAGATGGAGCTGGCGACGATGTTAAACGGGTCGCCCTGAGACACACCGATGAGATTAAAATCGGTTCGGTAACACAGCGACACCTGGTAGATTGGCAACTTCCGAGCCTTGGAAGTCAGCGGCGACAATGGATCCATGCCACTGTGATTGATGGAAGCAAAGCCACAGCCCTGCCGGTTGCCACTGCTGCGCACCGCATAGGACGCCGCTGGCGGTGCCGGAATGTACTCCTCCACCACCACCACCAGGGCACTGGCATCAAAACTGGCCATGGATCGCGCCAGGCCGGCGGCGACGATGGCCTCAATGTCACTGACCAGGCTGGCGCACTTGCTGGCGTCATTGCCGTTGGTGCCACACATCTGGCCCTCATCATCGAAGAATTGCCGCCGCTCCGACACCAGGGTCACCGCCGAGAAGGCCGCCCGGTCCAGAGCTCCCTTTTTCGCGACCGCAATCATGTAATTGACCTGCATGGCGAAGAAGCCAGACAGCACCAGCAACACCATCGCCAGCTCAACGGTAAATACCCCTTTGCTGTTAGCCATCGCATCCCCCCCAGTACTTGAACTTACAGCGCTGATACTCCTGCACCGCCACCACCTCGCGGTGCACCCGCAGCTCGGGCAGGTAGACGTTAAACATCGGCTGGTAACGGTAATCCACCTGGTACACCGCCACCGAGGCATTAAGGCCGGAGCTGGAGGCCTGGGCGCAGCTTTGCAGCTCAGCGCCGCCCTGACTGCACTGAGCCAGCGCCGACAGATCGGAGAAATAGACCACCTCTGCCCGTACCGCACCCAACTCCTCACTGCTCATCCACCATTGGATGCCGTTCTCCCGCAACGCCTGCAGCAAGGCATACTCGTAATCCGCCACCACGGTAGAGCTAAGACTCCCCTGTCGTTTGGCGGCATTCACCGCCGTCGCCAACGCATGATCGGTGGCGGCCATGGCGTAGGTCAGGACACAAAACTCCAACCAGGCCAGCACCATCAGGATCAGCAGCGGCAGGCCCAGCGCGGCCTCCACCGCCACGGTTCCCCGCTGACGTTTCACAGCGCGACCTGCTGATGACAGCTGGACTGGGTCACCACAAAGGCACGGGGCTCGCGCACCTGAGCCAGAAACTCGCTGGCCTCGCCGACGGTATCGAAATCACCGACACAGTAGCGATACCTGGCCTGGACTTGCTGTTCAAACAGTGAGCCGTAACGCTGAATAAAGTCGCGGCGCATGCCCCGGCTCAGCGGCCGGTCCCAGGAGGTCACCTGAACGCAGAATCGCTTGTCCTGGCCGTCAGCGGGCACGGCGCAGGCAGCCGGGCCCTCGCCGGACTGAGGCCGCGGCGCGGGTTCAAAAGGTTGAGAGCGTGGCGGCGCCGGGGCGGTGGTCCCTGGGGAACTCGAGGCCGGTGACGGCGGCGACTTGCGCCACAGCACCGGCTGGCTGTCGGCGGGCAGCACCCCGGCCATCAGCGCCTGCAACTGGCGTTTGGCCTGCTGCTCGTCATCGCGGTGACGCAACACCTCCAGCGCCAGCAGCGGCCGCTGCGCCTGAATCGCCGCCACAATCAAATTGGCGCGAATGCCGCCATCCTCCGGGTGGCTGAGGTACAGGGGCTGCAACAATGCCAGCGCCTGCTGCGGGCGCTGCTGCATCAGGTACACCACCGCCTGATTATTCTGCACCTGCAGGTCGCTGGCCCCGAGGCGACGGGCCTCCTCAAACTGGTCGATGGCCTGTTCAAACTGCTGCTGGGCGGCACTGGCCCGCCCCAGCAGCAGCAGGGTCTGCACCGAATCGCCACCGGCCTGGCGATACTGCTGCAACTGCGACTCACACTGCGACCACCGTTGCTGCAGACACTGTATTCGGGCCAGTGCCAGCCGCACCTGTGGTTGCCGTCGCTCCTGCTCGCTGAGCAGGGTGGTGTACAGCTGGGCCGAACGCAGATCCTGCTGATCCAGGTACAGGCTGATCAGCCGCTGTTTATACTCGGGCCGCTGGTTCAAGTTGGCCTTGTAGTGGGCCACCAGGCCAACCTGATTGCCCGACGCCAGCAGCAGCGCTTCCCGGGTCGCCAACGGATCCTCGACAGGGCGACTGGCGCAGCCGACCAGGATCAGGGCCAGAAACAGCCCGGTTACAACGTTATGCATGGCTCCACCTCAGGGTTAACTCATCATTCGGACGATGCCCGGCGCGGCGATCAGCACCACGATGGGCACCATGATGAACAGGATCAGCGGAATCGACATCTTGGCGCCCAACTTGCCGATTTTCTCCTCCAGGTTCATCATGTTGATCTCGCGAATGTCCGTCGCCAAAGACGACAATACCGGCCCCACCGATGAGCCATACTGCAGGCTCTGCACTATGGTCATCACGAAACTCTGAGTTTCACTGGTGGGCACCAGCTCGTAAAATTCATTAATGGCTTTCTCGATGCCGACCACCTTGGAGCGCTCCACCGTCACCCGCACCACCCGGGCCAGGTGCGGATCCACCATCACCAGCTCACCGGCCAGGTGCGCCAACGAGGCTTCGATGGTCATGCCGGTGTGGACACAGACGTTCATCAAGTCCAGCAGGAAGGGCAAACGGCCGCTGATCTGACGAATCAGCCGCTTGGCCCGCATCTCCAGGTACAGATCCGGCACGACCAGAAACCCCACTGCCGACAGGCTGATCAACAACACAAACCGAGTCGAACTCAAATGGCCCCGCAACAGCAGATACAGGGCAACCGCCAGTAGCACCACAAACGGAATGAACTTCAGAAAGTAGTAACTCTGCGCCACCCAACGCGGATAGATGCCGGCGGCATGGAGCTTTTTCTCTACCTCGCCCTGATTGAAACTGAAGGGGGACACCAACCGGTCCCACCACTGGCCTCGCACCGGCTCTGAACCAGCGTTGCCCAGCAGCGAATTGACACTCCAGCGAATGGCAAACCGCTCCCAGACTCGAACCCCGACCCAAGCCAGCAACAGCGCACACAGCAGCGCCACCAGATAGAACCCATAGGGAGGCAGGCCAGTCATCTATTCCACCCCCCGCAAAATCCAGGCGATGCAGGCAAAACCGATCAGTTCACTGATCAGCACGTAGTAGAAGATCGGCTTGCCGCCCTCTTCGAACATCACGAAATGGTAGTTTTCCGGGCTGGTGTACTTGAGGATCAGCAGGAAGATCAGCGGCAGCGCCGCCACAATTTTGGCCGACGCCCGCGCCTCGGAGGTCAGGGCGCTCTTTTTCTTATCCAGGCTGCGGGCATCGAACATCAGCCGGTTGATGCGATTGATCACCTCTTTAAGCTGGCCACCCCGGCTCAGGTTCAGGCGAATGGTGGAGACAAAGAAAAAGTACTCGACATAGGGAAACGACGCACCACTGCGTCGCAGAACGTCATCGGGATCCTCACCAATCAACAGCCGCTCCGACATCAGTTTAAACTCACGGCCCACCTCATTATCCAGCTGCTCCCCCACATACTCGAAGGCGTGCACCACGCTCTGGCCTGCCGACAACGCACCGGAGAGGATGTTGAGGGCATCGGGGAAATCGTCCTGGAACCGCGCTTCGCGACGCCGTTTCAGTTGCAGCACAAACACCACAAATGCCAGCGGATACCCCCAGCCCAACACCGGCATCAGGCTTTGATGCAGCAACATCTCGTTGAGGGCCACCAGCCCCCCGGTGGCAACGCCGGCAAACAGCAGCAACTTGGCTCCAGGCTTGGGAGCCATCAGTTTCAGCAACGCCTGCCAGTGCAGCCGCAACCGGGTCTTCAGGCTGGCATCGAAGCGGGAGGCATCGATCACCATCCGCGCCACCGCCATCGGCTCGCCGCCCCGCTCCAGGCCAATCAACTGGTTGAGCCGGCGCTCACTGCAGCGGCGGCGCCACCACAGCCACAACAAGGCCAGCAGCAACACCACCATGCCCAGGCTGATCATTCAAAGATCTCCCGCAACTCATTCTCCAGCCCAAAGAAGCGAGCCCGCTCATAGATCACCGAGCGGGTGGACAGACCCGGAGTGCGAAAATCGCCCTTGATCCGGTTGCCAGAGAAGCCATCGATGCCGGTCTCAAAACGGAAAATGTCCTCGAGCACCACGCTCTCCCCTTCCAGCCCCACCACCTCGGAGATGTACATCACCTTACGGCTGCCATCGTGCAGGCGCTTAACCTGGACAATGAGGTCGACGGCGCTGACGATGGAACGACGAATGGCAGCCAGTGGCAGGCTGGCGGTGGCCATCATCACCATGCTTTCCACCCGGGCAATGGCATCGCGGGGGCTGTTGGCATGCAGGGTCGACATCGAGCCATCGTGGCCGGTATTCATCGCCTGCAGCATCTCAAACGCTTCGGCGCCGCGGCACTCACCGACGATGATGCGATCCGGGCGCATCCTCAGGGCGTTGATCACCAGTTCACGCGCATCCACGGCGCCGGTGCCCTCGACACTGGCCTGGCGAGTTTCCAGGCGCACAATATGGGGCTGCTGCAGCTGCAGCTCGGCGGCATCCTCGATGGTCACCACCCGCTCCCGCTCGCCAATGAAGGCCGACAACGCGTTCAACAGCGTGGTTTTGCCCGAACCCGTGCCACCGGAGATCAGCACATTGCACTTGCAGTGCGAGGCGATGGACAGCAGTTTGGCCATCTCCATGGTCAGGGCGCCAAACTCCACCAGGTTCTCCATCTTGATCTTCTGCTGCTTAAACTTGCGAATGGAGATGGAGGTGCCGTCGATGGCCAGCGGCGGAATCACGATGTTGACCCGGCTGCCGTCTTCAAGGCGGGCATCGCACAACGGCTTGGCTTCATCGATGCGCCGACCGACGTTGGAGGCGATGCGCTTGGCGATGGTGTTCAGCTGCTTCTCGTTGACGAACTGCACCTCGGAGCGCTCGACCTGACCACCAATCTCGATAAACACATCGTTGGGACCGTTGATCATGATGTCGGAGATGTCGTCGTTCTCCAGCAGTACCTGCAGTGGCCCCAGGCCTTTGAGTTCGGCGAACAATGCCCGCACCAACTCCATGCGCTGAATGTTGGTGACCTGCAACTGACGCTGATCCACCAACAGATCCACCGACAACCGCAACTGCTCCTGCAGCTCCTCGTGGCTGACGTCGGCGATACTGGCGGCGTCGATGGCATCGAAGATCTCATCCCGCAGATCGATGTAGATTTTCTTCAGCACACTCATCGTGACAACCACCTCAGGCCACGACCGCCATACAGCCGCTTACCCGCCAGCTCATCGACGATCACCGCCAGAGTGCGGAGCAACTTGCGTGAACTCCAGAAGCCGTCGCCTTTCTGAATCAAGCCCTTTTCCAGCCCCGGCTCATAGGCCAGCACCAAGGCCGACTCCATCTTAAGCTTGTCGCGAGCGTCGGCCAGTGACAACGCATAATCGCCGTTGGGGCGGGACTGATTGAGGATCACCTGATGCGGCACCTTGTCCAGCTTGCGCTTCATCTGCTGATACGCCCGCAGCGCCGACACCGACGGGTCCAGCACCAGGAAGATGCGGTGATACCGCTCCACAAAGCCCGGATCGTTGATCTCATCAAACAAGGTGGCCGGTACCGAATCGACGATGAAATTGTAATCCTGAGCCAGCTGCCGCGACAGCTCCAGCAGGTTGGCACCGTGAAACCCGACACAGCTGTTGACGCTCTCCAGCATCAGGCTGTCGGCACGGTCGTTGACCCGGTTGAGGTAGGTGCGAGCGATGGAGGCGTCAATCTCTTTGTGGCTGAGGTCGGCACTGTTCTGGCGCACCTTCAGCCCCTCGATCCCCAGGTAAAGATCGCTGCTGATGGCACCGTTATCGTGTTCCACCAGCAAGGTGGGCAAACCGGCCTTGGCCGAAAACAGATGCACCAGGGCACTGCTGACGCAGCTGACACCAACGCCCCCCTTGCACCCCAGAACCAGAATCCGCTTGGCGGTACGGGCCCGCACTCCGGAAGCCGTCGTCCCCGGACGACGAAGCTCACCAATGCAGTGAATCAGGCCATTGAGGTTGCCCTCCCACAACAGGTAACGGGCCCCTTGAGACTCCACCCAATTTTTGAGCCTGATGGAATCCATCAGCCCCAGAATCACCACGTTAATCTGCACATCCAGCTGAGTGGTGTTGGCTTCCACCACCAACCGCAGTTCATCCTCATCGCAATGACGCAGATCCAGCACCAGGTTGCGGCTGCCGTTGTCTTTGTCGGCCCAGCTTCGTATCGACGCCAGCACCGCCTGAGTCAGCGGTTTTCCAAAGCCCTCGATGGCGTAGATTTCAGTGACTTTCTCCAGCAATTCACTGTCGGCAGAGATCACCAGATCCCCGCATTGGCGCACGGTTTTTTTCTCGGTGGCGCCGGCCTTAAAGATACTGCTCAGGTTCATGGTTGCAGCCTCCTTGGCAAGGGGTTAACCAGGGTATGGACCCGGTTGTGCTCCAGCGAACAGCCAAAGCGGTAATCCTGAGCCGATTTGAGGCTGACCACGCCACACTGCTGGCCCTCGATCAACAGGTAGTCGGCGTCGATGGTCAGGGCATCGGTCCCAGTGGACGCCGCTGGCTTCAGGGTCACCGACCGGGGTGACAGGCCCGCATCGATGGCCGCCTGTTTCAGGGCCAGAGCCAGAGGCCGAGCGCCGGGTCCAAAAGTCAGGGTCAACTCCAGACGATCGCTGTGCTGGCGCAACGGGGTCAGAAACGCGTGTGCTCGCTGATGAGCACCGGGTAAGCGTGCCGAAACTATCTGCAACTGGCTTTCCATCTGCCGAACCGTCACCCGGTTGGGCTCCGACATGGGCACCGAACAGCCGCCCAGAAGCAGTACCAGAATCAGTATCATGGGCTTCATCTGAACCCTCCTTCGGTCAACAGCGGTTGCAGGGCCTGGCGCTCAGAGCCATTGAACTCCAGCCCCAGCAAACGCTCGATGTCGCTGCTCCGTTGCATCATCGGCAACCGAATCTGCTCCGGCGAGGTGGGTTGCACCAGGTTGACGGTGGCGACGATGATCAGCTCAGTTTTGCTGTAATCAGACTCGGTTCGGCTGAACAGGCTTCCCAGCACCGGAATGTCTCCCAGCAACGGAACCCGTGACAGCAGCTCGCGCTCCTCGGAGGTCAACAGCCCCGCCAGCACGAAGCTCTGGCCGTCTTTCAGCTGCACCGTGGTGTGGGCGCGGCGGGTTTTCAGGGCCGGAATGTTGGCCAGGGTGCCTTCGTAAGAGTTCTTGGCATCGACGGAGCTGACTTCAGGCATTAACGACAGACGAATGTTGTCCGAGTCCATCACCTTGGCAACGATGTTGAGTTTGATGCCGTACTCCTTGTAGGTAATGGAAACGGTATCATCGGTCCGAACGGCGATGGGGATCTCGCCCCCCACCAGGAAGCTGGCTGACTCACCGGAGATCACCGACAAGTTGGGCTCGGCCAGTACCTGGCCCAGGGTCTCGTCCTTCTTGGCATCGATCACCGAGATGATGTCTTCGGCGGAGAAATCCAGCAGGTAATCCACAAACTGGCCGGTATCGGCGCCGGCGGAGCCATAACTGACCCCCAGCTGGCTAAGCAGGCCACTGGAGACTTCGGCCACGGTCAGCTTGACGTTGATCTGTTCGGTGGCCAGTACCTTGAGATTGTTGATCACACCGCGAAACACGCTGATGCGGCCAAATTCCAGGTTGGCCAACTCATGCCCATTGCTGTCGTTGACCACCACTTCGTTGACCTGCACCTCTTTACTGAGCATCTCCCCAACCAGCTCGTACACCGACTGCTTGACCGTCTCGCTGGAGACCGTGCCTTCGAGCACCACCTGTTCCAGCACGTTACGGATGGTGATTTTTTCATCCGGATAATGGGCCGAGATCAGCTGCTCCAATACCACCGGATTGAGATTGACCACCAGAGTGTGGTTAGCCAGTTCATTGCCGGATTCGTCGTACAGGATGATGGTAGACAGACCAGGACTGACACCAAACACCACCACTCTGGAGTTATCCACCACCTTGTAGTCGGCCACCTTGGCGTTGGACACAAACACCGTATCGATGGCGGTGGTCGATCGCAGCGTCGTGGCTGCCCCCTGATCCAGGTTGAGAGAGCCCGCCAGCACCTGCCAGGACAGCAGGGTGGCAAGGATCGCCATTGTGCACATGTGCCAGCTGAGTCTCATTGTGCCTCCCCGGCCCGCATCTCGCGCACGCCACTTAACCGCTCAATGATGTCGCTGCTTTTCACCGACAGTGTTTTGCCAGTCAGGTGGGATGGCACCAGAGTGATGTCTCCCAGTTTGCCGGCCATCTCCAGATGCAGAATCTGCTCTACCGTCAGGGCAATCAGCAGGCTGGCACTGGATTGTTCCGATTCACCGGCCTCGACCGGAGTGCTGAGCACCTGAATCACCTTGGCGTCATCGACAATCACTCGACTGGTGATGTCCGCCATCTCGGCGTAACCGGCTTCCTTAATGTTATGGGTCGATGAGGTAGTGGACACAAAACTGACGCGATCACCCACGGCAATGGGCACAGTTTCGATTATTTGGTTGTCGTTAGACGAATAGAAATAGGGAACGTACTTATCCCCGATGGACAGAACCAGATAACCGGCGTCTCCTGGGTTGGACACCATTTCCGCCGACAAGAACTGTCCTGATTTGAAATCACCAGCAAACACACTTCCCTTGGTAAGATTCAACGACTTTGCGGTTGGAATGTTTTTACTCAGCACCTCATTTTCATTCAGTGAAAAAAACTCTACCGATGCTGGCGAGATCGATTCCGCTCTCGACACATCGCGGCTTAACCTCGCCACCTCAACCACTTTTATTGGCGATTCCGTCGCATTAAGTTTCGGTGCTGGAGTAATTAACATCCCCTCCAGGGAGAAGATGGTAAACAGTACCACTCCAAATATCATCAAAAAAATTAATAACCTAGTCATGGCATCTACTAAAAAGGAGGGGTGGCCTCCTCTCTGCTCTTATTCGATATTTGGTTCGGCTGCCGGCAGGCTGATTGAATGACCAAGCAGACTGCCGGAACCACCTGTGCCGAAATGATGGTCGGACGATACTTTTTTGACAACGTTAATTAGTTGGCAGTGCCTGCCGAAGTCATGTTGCCCTGAATCGAAGTGATGGCGCTGGTCAGTGCGGTTTTCAGGGAGCCGTCATTGAATACGACCAGAATAATCGCCGACATGGCAACCGCAATAATTGCGTATTCCACCGCCGTCACACCGCGCTCGTCCTTAATATATTGACCAAATGAAAGGTAAAATTTAGATTTGATAAAATCGAACATAATCAGGTTTCCCGAATTTAATTTGGCTACAGTGAGTTAGTATTGCTTTGCCGTTCCAATACTAGGGTTTTATCTCAAACCTGACATAGCGTTTTCTGCTTATATTTTTATAAGAAAAAATGAAAAGAATTTGTTAAAGCCTGGTTTCATCTTGCCGATACCGTATTGAATGCCATGGTACTTAATGGGGTGGAAAAATGTCGTTACTTGTATTAGGGGCACTCAGCCTGATAGTGATGATGTCTGACATCAGGAAAAGAAAAATATCAAATATAACAGTGGTTTTAATTGGAGTAATTACTGTAATTATTACCCTTATGTCCGATTCCAAAACGATAGACCAGCAGCTATTCCAGGCAGCAATTACAATTGCTGTCGGCTTCTTATTAACCATGCTAAATATATTCGGAGCCGGAGACAGTAAATTACTGGCCGCTTACTCCCTTGGCATTAGCCCGGCACTCTACCCTGGCGTGCTGTTTGTGGTCTGTGTGCTCGGCGCACTGATTGCCATCGCATTGTGGCTGAGCAATCGACAGCAGCTACGCCAACGTGGCGTCCCCTATGGGCTGGCCATCGCCCCGGCCGGGTTGGCCGCAGTGGCACTGTCTGCCATCGGCTAGCCCGACAACTGAGCAAAAGCGAAATTATCACTCTAGAATCAAAAGGAGACTCAGGAAGGGTAATGACAACGGGTAGGGAAAACACAGCCATCAGTACTGGTCTTGGCACCGACGACCGTCAACGGGGCGAAAGATGAAACACTCTATCGATGTTAAGTTCCTGAAAACCTTTGCTTGTGTCGCCGACAAGCGCAGCTACAGCGACGCCGCGGCCACCCTGTTTATGACTCAGCCGGCAGTATCACAACACGTCAAAAAGGTCGAACAACACTTCGGGAAACGGCTACTGGAAAAAAGTGCCGGTCTGCGACTGACCCGCGAAGGGCAACTGGTGTTCCTCTATTCCCAGAAAGCGCTGCGACTGCAGGACGAGATGATGAGTGAGTTCGCCAAGCTGAACCAGCAGCAGTCCCTGAGTATCGCCTTCGATGACGGCCTGAGCCCGGATCTGGTGGTGGCCATCGCTCGCGTGCTGTCTGAATTGAGCAGCCTCAATTTGACCATTAGCCGTTTCAGTGGCCCGCTTGCCGCCGGCCCTGAGGAGCGGGACCTGCTGCTGGGGATTGGTCGCACAGCGGATCAGATACCGGCCCGGGACATCATGCTGGAGCGGCCACTGCTGATGCAACACGGCAGTGCCGCCGAAGGCAATGACACCATCAAACGGGTCTTCTATTCCAGTACCCTGGAGCAGAAAGACGTCAGCGCCATCGCCGCCGATCACGGCCTCAACATTGGCGATGACTGCCTGTGGGTGCAGGCTGCGGCGGCCCCCCTGCTGCAAGACGGCGGCAATCAATCGGGGCAGTTGCTGATCGCCCCGCCTTGGTCGCTGCCGGCGCCGCAAACGGCCACCGAGCTCAGCGATCATCGGGTCAACTTCTATCTGCGGGCGTCACAGCAGTTTCGCAAGCATTTCGACATGTACGATCTCACCGACCGAATCCTGACGGTGGTGACCCAACACAGCCACAGAGAATGACCGCCAGGTTCAGCGCAGCCCCCCTCGAGCGGCCATGGCTCGGGCATAGAGGTACAACAGCAAGGCAACAATAAAAATCACTGCGATGAACCCCAACGAAAATGGATCCCCCATCACCGCCATGCCATCGCTGATGCCATAGTTGTGCACCGTGGTCACCATCATCGCCAACCAGGACACCAGCAACACTCCCACGGCACGACGGGAGCGCAGCAACAGCAGCAGAGCCCCGAGCACGCCCCCCCACACCGCCAGCGCCCAGCAGGCGACTACCCAGGACGGCAAAGCATAGAAAAATGCCAGTTGTTCCTGGGTAAACTGGGCCATGTAGTCCTGATGCCGGGTCTGGGTCATCAGATAGTCGAAGGCCCCAGCAGCATTCCACAGCAAGGCCAGTATTGCCACCAGCCACAGGTGCCAGGGGGTCGATGCGGTTGTTGGTGTCATCACGCACTCTCCTTAGTGGTATCACTCGGGCGTCGACGGCCGTCAGCGTGCCAGCCAGTCGCTGGCCAACGCCGCCATCATCACCTTGTCCAGAAAGCGGCCATGCCGAAACCCCGCCTGGCGAAGCACCCCTTCGTGGACATAGCCGGCTTTTTCATAAGCCCTGACTGCGGCGGGGTTGCTGGCAAAGGCGGTCAACTCAATGCGGTTCAGACCCAGCTGCCGGAATCCGTATTCGGTCACCAACCGGGTCACCTCAGTCCCCAGTCCCCGCCCCCAGTAACGCTTGTCACCGATCAGAATAAAATACTCGCCACAACGGTTAAGCTGACTGATGCCAACGATTCCAGCATAGCCAATCAACGCACCGCTGTCCGGGCACTCAATCGCCAACGACACGCTGCCGCGCTCATCATTAACCTGAGCCAGCCACTGGGCATACTGGGCCTGGGACTTGGGCAGGGAGAAACTGGACAGGCTGTACTGCACCACCTCCGGGTCACAAGACCAGAGGTAAAACTCGGCCGCATCCTCTACTCGCAGGCTGCGCAGACGTACCCCATTACCTTGAATCATCATACTAGTCGGTGACTCCCAATCGATTATCGCCCACCGAGCAGGCCACCACCCGCGACAAGCTGGCCAGGGGCAAGCCACTCTCATCCAGCCAGCGATTGAAGACGGCCTGAGCCTGACTCTGGCCCCGTTTTGAGGTGGGTGACGCATCCAGTAACTCATGAGCCTTGAGGTAGGCGATGATGTCTCCGGTCATCAGAAAGGTGTCGATGCCGACACTGCGCAAAAAATAGGGGCCGGTGTTACCGCCAAGTCGGCTCCCCCTCCGCTTCAGCTCCGCCCACAGGCCGATGACATCGCGGCTGTCCCACTGACGCAGCCAATGGCCGAAGCTGCCATGCTCCTCCGCCAACGCCTGCACCATCTGGGCATTGTCCATGATCGCCTGCATCTTCTTGCCATGGCGAATCAAGGCCGGATCGCTGGCTCGCTGATCCAACTGCTCCGGTGACATCAGCAGCAGTTTCTGTGGGTCAAAGCCCCAGAATGCCTGCTCAAACGCGGGCCATTTGTTGTCGACCACCCGCCACACAAATCCGGATTTAAAGATCTGGGCACTCATGGCCGACAGCAGTTGGGCATCGCTTAGGGACGCCGCCCCATCGCCGGTCAGGGGCAACAAGGCGGTCAAGGCCGCATCGCCCCCTTTACGTTCGGCGGCCCGCTGCCAGAGCGCCTTAAAGGGTTCCTGTTTACTCATTCTGTTTCACGATTTCCTGATTGAGCCCCGCCTTCGATCGGGGACGACTTAATCTTGCTCCGACACCAGCGCCGACACCATGGCCCGAAGCGCCGCCGGTTTGACCATTTTAGCCATGTAACGGTAGCCGCGCTGAGCCACCTCCTGCTTGAGCTCCTCACGGGTATCGGCAGTGATCAGCACTCCGGGCACCTCGGCACCGTAGCGGCGACGAATCTCATCCATGGCGTCCAGGCCATTGCGATGGTCATCCAGATGGTAATCCGCCAGCATGATGTCCGGTTTGAATCCCTTAAGCCCCATCTCGATGATCGCTTCTTCCAGGCTTTCCGCCAAGGCCACCTCGCATTGCCAACGCTCCAGCAATGTGGACAAGGCTGCCAGAATCGCCGACTCATTGTCGATGCACAGCACCCGAACCCCCTGCAGCGGACTCAAAGACACCAGCTTGGGCGCACTGCGGGCCGGTACTGGAGCCGAGGTCACTGGCAAGGTTACCGAAAACATTGACCCCTCCCCCAACGAGGAGCGGACTTTCAGGGTATGACCCAGTACCTTGCTGATGCGATCCACAATCGCCAGTCCCAGGCCAATGCCCCCCACCCGGGCATGCAGGTTCAGTTGTTTGAATTCGTAGAAGATCTCCCCCAGCTTATTGTCGGCAATGCCACAGCCATTATCCCACACCTGGATCTCCAGCTGTCCGCCATGCAAGCGGGTCCCCATCACCACCCGCCCCTTGGGGGCGTATTTCAGGGCGTTGGTCAGAAAGTTCTGCACAATTCGCCGCAACAGGTTGGGGTCGGTGTTGATGCTGCAGGAACGCAGGTGGGCGGAAAAGCGCTGACCGTTGCTGCTGGCCAGGGCCGAAAACTCGGTCACCAAGGGCTCGAGGATGTCCATCACATTGACGTCACTGCGGTTGACCTCCATGGTGCCGGACTCCAGCTTGGAGATGTCCAGCAGATCCGCCAGCAGATCGCCGGCGGTATGCAGAGAACCAGACACGTTCTCCACCGTCGGCAACAGCGCCCGGTCCAGCTTCTGGTGCTGTGCCAAGGCCGCCGTGAACAGCCGGGCGGCATTCAATGGTTGCATCAAATCGTGGCCAATGGCCGCTAGGAATCGACTCTTACTCTGGTTGGCCTCCGCTTCCGCTTCCTTGGCCAGCCGCAATTTCTGGTTCAGGCTGGCCAGCTCCCGGGTGCGCTCCTCCACCCGGGCTTCCAGGGTCACGTTCAGCGCCTGCAACTGCGCCTCCTGCTGCCGAAATTCGGTGATGTCGGTGAAGGTCATCACGAAGCCACCACCGGGCATGGGATTGCCCCGAATGCTGATCACCCGGCCATCCTGACGACGGCGTTCAGAACTGTGGGCGCTGCCCTGACGCATAAAGTGCACCCGTCGATTGACGTGCTCCTCGATGCTGCCGGGGCCGCAATAGCCTCGCTGGGCGTTGAACTCGATGATCTGCTCCACCGACATCCCCAGTTGCAGGAAGCCGTCCGGGTAGTGGTACAGCTCCTGGTAGCGCTTGTTCCAGGCCACCAGCTTCAGATCCTGGTCCACCACACTCATCCCCTCATAAGCGTGTTCGATGGCACCGCGAAGCATGTCCTGGGACAATAAGATCTTGGCGCTGGCTTCGTCCATCAGCGAGAACACTTCGTCCAGGGCCAGATCCCGGCCCCGCAACACGCTGTCCATCACCAGGTCCGCCGACGATGCCCCCAGCACGCTGGAGAGCAGGCGCTCGGTATGGGCGATCAGCTCCAGGGGGGCACTGCGTCCCCAAGAGCGGGAATCGACGCTGGAGGGACTGAAATCGGAAAAGCTCTGATAGGCCCGGGTCGGCCCCACAAACCGCGATGCCAACAGCAACAGATCGTGCTGAGTGACCACCCCCAGTAACTTGCTGGTGACCCGGCGCTCCTCCGGCAACTGCACAAAGGCACTGGTCTGAATCCGCTCCGCCACCCCGGCCCGGAACACCATCGACCCCACCACGTAAAACAGGCCATTGGCCAACAGGGCCAGGAACAGGTCCACCACCGTCTGGCTGACTCCAAACACACTGGTCTGCTGCCCCAGTTCCGGCTGCAGCATCACCACAAACCACAGGATGAAACCGATGGTGAGGCCGCTAAGAACACCATTGCGGTTGCCACCTTTCCAGTACAGTCCCCCTACCAGCCCCGGGGCCAGCTGAGCGAAAGCCCCGAAGGCCAGCATTCCCAACCGTGCCAGCGACTCCTGCGAAGTGATGCTCTGGTAGGCCAGCAGCCCCGCCAGCAGCAATAAAATGATGGTGATGCGGCGAGTGTTGAGCAGCAGGTTGGAAAACTGAGAAAAGTTTTGACTGCGAATGCGCCCGGAACGCAGCAGCAGCGGCACCAGCCACTCGTTGGACACCATGATGGAGATGGTCACCACCGCCACGATCACCATGCCGGTGGCGGCCGAGATGGTCCCCAGCAGCGCCACCACCGCAGTCCAGAAGTGACCGGTGGCCAGCGGCAGACTGATCACCATGGTGTCGGCAGCGGCACCGTCGGGCAGCAATAGGCCGCCAGCCAACGCCAATGGCACCACAAACAGGCTGAAAATGACCAGGTAACTCGGGAATAGCCAGCGTGAACGTTCCACCGCCCTGGGCTTATCGCACTCCACCACCATGACATGGAACATTCGTGGCAGGCACAAAAATGCCGCCATGGATAACACCGTTTCCGGTAACAGTCGCTGCAGGTGCAGGTTGTGGGACGTCTCGGTCATCAGCCCCTGGGCCCGAGCCTGCCCCAACAGGTCCCCCAGGCCATCAAACAGGCCAAATACCACCAACAGGCCGACGCCCACGAAAGCGGCCAGCTTCACCAGCGACTCAAAGGCGATGGCCAGCATCAGCCCGGGATTGTGTTCGGTGGCGTCCAGCTTGCGAGTGCCAAACAGGATGGCAAACACCGCCAGCACCGCCGAGATCAGCAACGCCAGGATGTCCCCTTCGATGGCACTGGTACCAGGCTGAAACAGGCTAAAGCTGAGCACCATCGCCTTCAGTTGCAAGGCGATGTAAGGCATGATGCCGAACACCGCAATCAGGGTCACCAGGGCCGCCAGTAGCTGAGATTTGCCGTAACGGGCGGCAATGAAATCCGCCACCGAGGTGATGCTTTGCTGTTTGGAGACGGTTACCAGTTTTCGAATCACCCCGAAACCGACGGTAAACAGCAAAATGGGGCCGATGTAGATGGGAATGAACCCCCAGGGATCGGTGGTGGCCTGACCGACGGTACCCAGAAAACTCCAACTGGAGCAATACACCGCCAGCGATAGGCCATACACCCAACGCTTGACCCGACCCGGAATCTGGCGGATATAGCGGTCGCCTCCCCAGGCGATCAAAAACAGCAGACTCAGGTAGCACAGGGCGGCAATGCCGATCAGCAGGGTCGAATTCATGTTGTTATTCTCGTTATTCCTTCAACGCTTATCATGCCAGCTCAACCAGTTAGCGCAAAGTCACCGCAGGCAACTATGCTCAATTAGCTAGACCAATGTCTAATGGTTGAACTCCGGCCATCTTGCAAAACTCACAGTCAACACGACATGAATCAAGAGAAGGATTCCTCGATGAGCACGCAGTCTCTCTATCCGGTGAATGCCGACTTCGCCGCCGGCGCAAAAGTGAACGAAGAACAATACCGCCGCATGTATCAGGAATCGGTGGTCAATCCCGAGGGCTTTTGGCGTGAACACGGTCAACGCATCAGCTGGTTCAAAGACTACACCAAGATCCGCAAAGTCTCCTTTGATGACCACAACCTGTACATCAAGTGGTTCTACGACGGTACCCTTAACGCCTCCTACAACTGCCTGGACCGTCACCTGGACAGCCGCGGCGACCAGCCGGCGATTATCTGGGAAGGGGACGACGCGTCCGAACAGTTAACCCTGACCTACAGCCAGTTGCATCAGCAGGTCTGTGCCTTTGCCAACGCCCTGCGCGGCCAAGGCGTCCAGCGCGGCGACGTGGTCACCATCTACATGCCCATGGTGCCGGAAGCCGCAGTGGCGATGCTGGCCTGTGCCCGCATCGGCGCCATCCATTCGGTGATTTTCGGCGGTTTCTCCCCCGACTCCATCGCCAGCCGCATCATCGACGGCAAGTCCAAGGTGGTGATCACCGCCGATCAAGGGGTTCGCGGTGGCCGGATTATTCCGTTGAAAGCCAACGTCGATGCCGCCCTGGACAACCCGGACGTCACCACGGTCGAGCGGGTGATCTGCCTGAAGCGCACCGGAGGGGACATTCAATGGCAGCAGGGACGCGATATCTGGTGGCACGAACTGATGGCCGTCAGCTCTCCCTATTGCCCCGCCGAAGAGATGGGCGCCGAAGATCCGCTGTTTATCCTGTACACCTCCGGCTCCACCGGTACCCCCAAGGGCGTGCTGCACAGCACCGGCGGCTACATGGTGTACGCCTCCATGACCCACGAATACGTGTTTGATTACCGCGATGGCGAGATCTACTGGTGCACCGCCGACGTAGGCTGGATCACCGGTCACTCCTACATGGTGTACGGGCCGCTGGCCAATGGCGCCACCCTGCTGATGCACGAAGGGGTGCCCAACTGGCCCAGCCCGGCCCGAATGGGCGAGATCATCGATCGCCACAAGGTCAACATCGTCTACACCGCGCCGACACTGATTCGGGCCCTGATGGCCGAAGGCGAAGCGCACTTCGACGGTTTTGACGGCAGCAGCCTGCGGGTGCTGGGCTCGGTGGGGGAACCCATCAACCCGGAAGCCTGGCGCTGGTACTACGACGTCATCGGCAAAGAGCAGAACCCCATCGTCGACACCTGGTGGCAGACCGAAACCGGCGGCATCCTGATTTCGCCGCTGCCCGGAGCCACGGATCTGAAACCCGGCAGCGCCACCCGGCCCTTCTTCGGTGTGCAGCCGGCATTGGTAGACAACATGGGCAACCTCATTGATGGCGCCGGTGAAGGCAATCTGGTGCTGCTGGATTCCTGGCCCGGGCAGATGCGCAGTGTCTACGGCGATCACGACCGTTTTGTTCTGACCTACTTCAAGACCTTCCGCGGCATGTACTTCACCGGTGACGGTGCCCGCCGCGACGAGGATGGCTACTACTGGATTACCGGACGAGTGGACGACGTCATCAATGTCTCCGGCCACCGTCTCGGCACCGCCGAAGTGGAAAGCGCTCTGGTGGCCCACCCGGATGTGGCCGAAGCGGCCGTAGTGGGCTACCCCCATGACATCAAGGGCCAGGGGATCTACGCCTACGTCACCCTCAACAAGGGCACCGAGGAAACCGAAGCCCTGCGGCAAACCCTGCGCCAGTGGGTGCGCTCCGAGATTGGCGCCCTGGCCACGCCGGACCTGATTCAGTGGGCTCCCGGACTGCCCAAGACCCGTTCCGGTAAGATCATGCGCCGCTTCCTGCGTAAGATTGCTGCCAACGAGGTAGGCAGCCTGGGTGATTCCTCGACCCTGGCGGATCCAACGGTCATCGATAGCCTTATCGAAGCCCGTCTGAATCGCAACGAATCCTGATAACCACCTATCGTTACCCTTGCCCGGCCCCACCTCGGTGGGGCTTTTTTCTGTCTGGTCGCCCGCCCCTGGTCATAAAAGTGTCACAACGCTCGCCTACCCTTGCCAAGACTCCTTCAGGTAACCGGCTATGTTTGCTGTTTTTAAAACTTTTTTTCTTCTTGGCTGCATCAGTTTTGGCGGCCCGGCAGCCCACATCGGCTACTTCAGGCGTGCCTTTGTAAGCCAACGCCGCTGGCTCAGCGACCAGCAGTTTGCCCAATTCGTGGCCTTAAGCCAGTTCCTTCCCGGCCCAGGCTCCAGTCAACTGGGGTTCGCCATTGGCTATCAGCGCCGGCGGTTACCCGGGGCCATCGCGGCCTTCGTCGGCTTTACCCTGCCCTCGGTGCTGCTGATGTTGATGCTGGCCATGGCCAGCCACCAATGGCAGGACAGCCACAGTTTTGTCGCAGTGGTTCACGGACTCAAACTGCTGGCCGTGGTGGTGGTGGCAGACGCAGCCCTGGGGATGTTCAATAACTTCTGTCGCCATCGGGTCACCGCCTCCGTGGCCATCCTCAGTGCCGCGGTACTGCTGATGGCTCCGACTCTGGCAACCCAGATGCTGGTGCTGCTGATGGCGGCGCTGCTGGGGGCCCGGCGGGGGCGAGCGACTCCGGCCTACGAAGCAGTCGACGGGCACTGGCGCTGGAGGCCATTGCTGCTGTTTGCCGCCCTGATGCTGTTGCCACTGGCGCTTCCCGGCCAACCACTGGCACAGCTGTTTGGCCAGTTCTATCAGGCCGGCACCCTGGTCTTTGGCGGTGGCCACGTGGTATTGCCACTGTTACAGCAGCTCGTTGGAGACACCCTGAGCCCTGAGCAGTTCCTCGGCGGTTACGCGGCCGCCCAGGCGATGCCCGGCCCCATGTTCACCCTGGCCACATTTCTGGGGTTTCAGTTGTCACCGACAACCCCGCTCATCGGAGCCCTGCTGGCCACCATCGCCATCTTTCTGCCGGGGTTTCTGTTGCTGCTGACGGTGTTGGGGCGCTGGCAATCCCTGGCCTGCCATCCCCGTTGTGCCGGAGCCATTGAAGCGGTCAATGCCAGTGTGGTTGGCATCCTGATCGCCGCCCTGTACGACCCGGTGTTTGTGTCCTCAGTCGCGTCCGGGCAGGATATGGCCCAGGTGCTGCTGGGGTTGGCGCTGCTCAGGGGCATGAAAATGCCCATTGTGGCGCTGGTGGCTGGCTTTTTGCTCATCGGCGTGGTGCCAACCCTGGTGTGATCGCCCCGTCACTCCGGCTGCGGGTAGATTTTGCACTTGCGACAGGGGGCGTCGGCATAACCCAGGGTGAACTTACACCGCGGACAGGGGCGCTGCTGAGGCGGCTGCACCACCAGTTGCGGCTTCGGTGGCGCCAGCACCCGCTTCAACACAGCCCCCAGCACCAGGGCTATGACCGCCAGGCCGGCTCCCATCATCCAATTCATACTGCGTCACTCATCATCTTGGTGGCCATGGCCGCTTCTCTGTGCGGCTCAGGTTAGCCCCATTGGGCCCCAGCTGTCTGTGACCGGTGGCTAACGGCCATAAAAAACCCCGCCGAAGCGGGGCAAGGACGGAAGGAGCCATTAACTGAGGCTGGCACCGGACGCCAGTACCACCCGGTTGCGCCCTTGCTCCTTGGCGCGGTACAACGACTGGTCCACTCGTTTGATCAGTTGGTTGAGACGCTCGCCCGGCAACGTCTGCGCCACCCCGAAACTGGCGGTTACCGAGGTTGCCATCGGCATCTGCTCGATCAATGCACGCAGTTTTTCTGCCAACAGACCGGCGCTGGCTTCGTCGGTGCCCGAACAGATCACCAGGAACTCCTCGCCGCCCCAGCGCCCCAGGTGATCCACCTTACGCACGTTCTCCTTCATGCTCTGGGCAACCTGCACCAGCACCTCATCCCCGATCTGGTGACCCAAGCTGTCGTTGATGGCCTTAAAGTGGTCCAGATCCATCAGAATCACAGAGAAAAACTGCTGATAACGCTGATAACGCTCCATCTCCGCCAGCATCAGCTGATCGAGGCGACGACGGTTGTGAACATTGGTCAGCACGTCGGTAACCGACATCTTTTCGATGGCTTTACGATCGGTGATGTCGGTGGCCACCTGCGAGAAACCGATCACCTGACCTTTACTGTCCAGTTCCGGAGTGATCACCGTATCCACCCAGTACTCCTGGCCCTCTTTGTGCAAGTTCCTCAGTTCTCCGCGCCAACTCAGGCCGTTGGACAGCGCCTGTCGAATCTCCTGGTGCTGCTGCAGCGGGTTCTCTGGGTGGCGAACCACGGCGTGGGTTTTGCCCTTGAGCTCCCACAGCTTGTATCCGGAGGTCTCGCAAAACGCACTGCTGGCCTGAGTGATTCTGCCCTGGGCGTCGGCGCTGCTGGTAATCACATGCTGATCCAGACGCTCGGTGGTTCGCCTCAACTCCCCGAGAGTATCCTGTAATCGGTTCTGCAAGTGCGCCGGAACCACTGCTGCCACCCAGGACAACGGAAAGGAGATCAAAATAACGCTGCCGGCAATCAACAGTGCCGCCAGCGTATTGGCTTCCATCATCTGGGTCAGCGACTCGCGGGTGGGCGTCATGATCACCTTGAGCTTTTCGCCGTTATCAAACAACTCATCGATGCTGAAGCTGTGCACCTGAGTATTGCGACTGTCACTGCCTGCCAGTATTGCCGGCGCCAATGCCGGCATCATATCGAACAGGGTGCTGCGATTGGGCAGATAGCGACTCCAGGATTGAGCCGAATTCGGGCTGACCAGCACCTCCCCATCGCCATCCACCAGCAGCACTTCGAAATCCACCGCCCGGGTTAACTCCTTGAGCATCAGCTTGGCTTCGGTATTGATGATCACCATTCCGGCAAAGCGGTTGTCCACATAGATCGGGGTCGCCACCCGGAACGTCGGCCGAATCGGCTGCTCCAGGGCACCGTTTTCCCTGTTCAGATCCAGTTTGGAGTGCCAGTGCTGTCGCGCCGGCAGATGACGGGTCTCGGCAAAATAGTAGCGCTGACTCTTATTCTGCAACCGATCCGGGCTGACCAGAGCCGGGTTGATGTCGCCGCGCCGACGATCCACTCGAACCCGTTCCATGCCGGAACGATCCAGATAACGGACCTGCATGTACTCTGGTTGCGACCGAGCCGACATCAGGAACAGATTGTTCATGGCCTGCAACCGCTCCTCAGAGGGGGCATCGATGTACGCCAGTGTTAGCGGGTTCTCCGCCAGAGCGGTCACCATTGACTCCAATGACGCCACCGAGGTACGCAGCTTTTCCAGTTTCAGGTTTTTTTCCGCATCAAACCTGTGCTCTACCGACTGGTCGATGTTGGTAGACTGCAACCGATAGTTGATCAGTGACGACAACAAGGCCACGGCAATGCCGAACACGATAAAACACACCGACAACAGCAGGTAACTGTTACGGTTGCTCAGCGACCGCTTGCTCAGCCACCGGTTGATAAAGCTCTCTCTACTCATGAATCGAAACCAGTCCGCTGCACCCAATAAGGAGGCATGCTACCGCAAACGCCGCTAACTGACAGTGGTCCGCGCTGTGGTCGTTTCGGCCCGGGCCACGGCCCTCCTTCGACGCCCTACCGCATTTGCGGTCAACGCAACAGTCCCATTTTGGGGGATTCCTGGCCCCATTTCGCCCCATATTGGCCTCTCGGTGGTCCCACCTCGAAGGCGTTGACCGAGGAATTCATAAAAAGTTAAAACGCGATCACAGTCAGACTTCACCCCCATGCCGACGACTGGCGGCCAATTGTTGGTCATTTGAGTCATCAAAGCGATCCCCGACGAGGACCCCGATTGATAATTGCCTGCTGGAGGTGTAGAAAGAGAAACACGATTCTTCGAAGGCGAATTCGCAATGTCCAAGATCAAAAACGAAAAAGCGTTACTGAAGAAAGCGATGCAGATAGGTGAAGCCTACGCCGTCAAGGCAGGCTACCACTCTTTCAGTGGCACCGATTCGGCGGATCAGAAGGTAGAGTGCATCTACCGTTTGCTGGTGCACGACAAGCTGCTGACGCCCCTGCCTCAGGAGCAGGAAAACGGTGTCAACATGAAGCACCGACTGGTGAAATGGATCGCCGGCAAACTGCCCAAAGACCACCCCCTACTGCAATAATTTCCCCGGGTGCGGCTTGCCGCACCGTCTTCACTGTCCAGCGTACGGCCAACAGATTGATGCAACTTCGTCCATACCAACACGCCTCGGTTCAGGCGGTGATTCGTCACTTTCGTCTGCACCAGAGCCCGGCGCTACTGGTGCTGCCCACCGGTGCCGGAAAAAGCGTCATCATCGCCGAACTGGCGCGATTGGCCCGGGGGCGGGTGTTGGTCTTGACCCATGTACAGGAGTTGGTGGAACAGAATCACAGCAAGCTGGTGGCCATGGGCCAGAATGCCGACATCTTCTCCGCCGGCCTGGGTAAGAAGCAAGCCGATGGAAAGGTGGTATTTGCCTCGATTCAATCCCTGGCCGCCGCTCCTAAGGCCTGTGACCAGGCCTTCTCCATGGTGATCATCGACGAGTGCCACCGGGTCAACCTCAGTGGCGACAGCCAGTATAAACAGGTGATTGATGCCCTGAATCACGCCAATCCGTCGCTGAAAATACTGGGGCTGACGGCCACCCCTTATCGGTTGGACCAGGGCTGGATCTACCAACAGCACAGCAACGGCACCCTGCGTAGTGCCGATCCTAAGCCCTTTAAAACCTGCCTGTTCGAGCTGCCCATCGGTCAGTTGATCAAGGAAAAGTTCCTGACTCCGGCTCGCATCATCGACGGCGCCGTGGCCTCGTTGCTGCTGCCCAGCGACAACGACGATCCGGACACCATGCTGATCAACCAGGGCCGAGCCACCAGCCTGATCTGTGATCAGCTGGTAAAGCTGGGGCCGCAGCATCAAGGGGTGCTGGTGTTTGCCGCCTCGGTACGCCATGGCGAGGAGATTGTCGGCAAACTGCCTGCCGGGGACAGCGCCCTGATCACCGGCGCCACCCCGGGGCCGGAGCGGGACACCATCCTCCATCAATTCAAGCAGCAGAAACTCAAGTACCTGGTCAATGTCTCGGTGTTAACCACCGGTTTTGATGCCCCGCACATCGACCTGATCGCCATCCTGAGGCGTACCGATTCGGTGGCGCTGTTCCAGCAGATGGTGGGGCGGGGACTGAGGCTGCATCCGGGAAAGACCGAGTGCCTGGTGCTGGATTTTGCCGGCAATGGCTATTCGCTGTTCTCTCCGGAGGTGGGCGAACCCAAGCCCAAAGCCGACGCCAGTGTCGTCGAGGTTCCCTGCCCCAAATGCGGTCACCACAACCATTTCTGGGGCAAGGTGGATGACAACGGCTGCATTCTCGAGCACTTTGGCCGCCGCTGCCAGGCATTGATCGAAGACGGTAACACTCAACAGCAGTGCGATTTTCGATTTCGATTCAAAGAGTGCCCTAACTGCCTGGCCGAAAATGACATCGCCGCTCGCCACTGCCACCAGTGTGATACCGCCCTGGTGGACCCGGATAAACGCCTCAAAGAGGTATTGAAACTCAAGGATTACCTGGTTCTGCGCTGCGCCGGCATCGCCTTTAGCCCGGTCCAGCTCAAATCCGGCCAGGCGGGCGTCAAGGTCAGTTGGTTCGACGAAGACGGCACCGAGGTCAGCCAACACTTTGGCTTTACCACTGCGGGTCAAAAAGGCGCCTTTTACCACAACTTTGCTCGCATGCACCTGCGTGCCCCGGGCACGCCTCTGCGACTGCCGAACGTGGAGGCGATTCTGGCCTCGGCGTCACTGTTTCGCCACCCCGACTTTGTGGTGGCCCGCAAAGAAAAATACGGCTGGAAGGTGATCGAGACCCTGTTTGACTATCGAGGTCGCTACCGGAAAGCCGATAGTGCTTATTAGTGATACCGATTGAACTGTGATAACCCCATATAAAATAAAGAAAATTCGTTTTACAGTATAAAAAACCCAATTTAGCGTTAGCCGCAATGTATGGTATAAATTAGTCAGAATTTTGATGGAGAACCCCATGTTTGTTGTCATTTTTGGCCGTCCCGGCTGCCCTTACTGCGTTCGTGCCAAACAGATCGCCGAATCCCTGACCGAATCCCGCGAGGACTTTAAGTTCCGCTATGTGGACATGCACGCCGAAAGCATCAGCAAGGAAGATCTGGAAAAGACCGTCGGTAAACCGGTTGCTACCGTGCCTCAGATCTTCATCGATCAGGAACACGTTGGCGGTTGCACCGAATTTGAAGCCTACGCCAAAGAAAATCTGGGCCTGTACGCCTAACCGCACCAAGGGCGGAAACAGGACGTTTCCGCAATGCCCCTTCAACACCGAGATCCCTCTCACACCTTCACAAATAGAAACGATTATCATTTGCAATTAATGGCAATTCAAGCGACACTGACCACTCTCATCCCATTCCAAGGAATCGACCGCTGTGCCCCACATCGCCACCCAAGCCAGTTCAGAGCGATTACTGATCCTTAAACAGGCGTTTTTCAACGGCATCGTGGCGACACTGGCCAGCATCGGCCTGGGATTTGGCTTTAAACTGTGGCTGGCTCAGTGGGTAGCCAAGTCGGACCTCGCTCTCTATAACACCGTCATCGACGTCATCTCGCTGTCGCTGATCCTGTTGACCGGATTCCGTTCCTCGATGGTGGTCAGCTACAGCCAGACCCGCAAAGACCGCGATATCATCAACATCTTTCGCATCAGCTTAATCCTGATGGTGCTGCTGACTTGGGGCTTGGTCATCCCTTACATCAAGCACCGCCTCCACATCGATGTGGGCTATTTCGAGCTGGTGGGGGTCATCATGGCCATGGGACTGAAGGTCTACGCCAGTAATCTTCTGGGAATGTACCGCCTGTACCACCTCAGCAACCGTTTTACCTGGATAGAACCGCTGGCCAACATCGGCTTCTTCCTGGTGTTGTGGTTTGGGCTGCAACTGGGCGCCATGCAGGCCCTGTTTTACAGCATGATTCTCTCCAGCGGCAGCACCGCCATCTACATGTTGCGTCAGCGGCGCAAGGTGATCGCCACTCAACCCATTGGCAAAGTGCAGATGGAACCGGCGATGGTGGCCTATGTGAAGAAGAGCTTTACCGCCGCCCTTGAGGCCGGTGCCAGTATCCTGATGATCTACATCACGGTGCTGCTGACCATTCGCGACTTCAGCATCAGCGAATTGGGGGACTTTCAGGTGGTGATACGGCCGATCCTGACCTACATGACGCTGCTGTTCGTCTTCCCCATCTACCGCTTCGTGTTGCCGGAGTTAACCCATTGTCTTCGCGATGGCGCTCATCATCAGGTCGAGGCGATCAAGCGCTGGGTTTTTCGATTGTCAGGAACGGTCGGAGTCACGTTCTTTGCTATCACCGCCCTGTTTGGTGACACCCTGATTGGCTGGCTGTTTCCCGAAGAGTACGCCCAGGCGGCGCCGGTGCTCACCCACCTGGCCCTGTTCTTTGTCTTTATGATGCTGAACGCCTACCAACTGGCTTACATTAAGGCCAACGGCCGTTTTACCCTGAGCCTGGCCATTCGACTGACCGGCATTGTGACCCTGCTGATCAGCTACAGCATCCTAACCCTGCTCACCGACAACGTGGTGGCGGTGGTGATTGCCCAAGGCTGCGGCTACGTGATGATGTTCGTTCTGTCGATGTTCGCCGAACACCAGCTGCAGCGGCGCCACCCTGGTTCCGGGCTGCAAACCGCTTAGGCGACCAAGGCGCAGCGGCTCCCGGACTCAACTGCGTTTAATGCGAACCACCTTCATCACCTCGACCTCAAATCCGGCGACACTCTCCACATCGGCGTAGTAAGTCAGATTGACCCGGGCCCCTTTCAAACTTTGGTAACGCTGTTTGCGCTTATATTTGAAGGCCACAGAGTGGCCCTCCAGCATCAGGGTATTGCTGATCCAGTCGCCGCTGTCCCGCTGCACGTGAGACACCACTTTCATAAACTCGGAGTGAACCAGTTGCCGATGCCGCTGAGTCAGGGCCGTGGGGTCGGAGGCTTTCATCAGCATACCCTGGTCAGTTGATCGGCCAGGGTCAGGCAATGACGGCGCAGGGTATCGATCACTTCAGGGTCGATGTCGGTTTTTTGCTCCAGCTCAGTCTTCAGTGCCGCCGCCTGTTGTTGAAGCGCCTGGCCAGTTTCGGTCAGGGCAATCACCTTGCGGCGTTCATCCTCACTGCTGACGGTACGGGTCAACATCCCTTTTCCTTCCAGGCGCTTAACCACCGGGGTCAGGCTACCGGGGTCGAGCCGGGTTTGTCGGGACAGTTCGGTCAGGCTGACCCTGTCCTCCAGCCACAGCGCCTGCATCACCAGATACTGACCATAGGTCAGATCAAATCGCTCCAGCAGAGGCCGGTACGCTCGAGTCAGCGCATTACTGGCGGTATAGAGGGCAAAACACAGGTTGTCTGACAATTGCGGTTTCATAAATTCTCCCGAGTGAAGCTGCATCATACCCGTCCGCAAGCATTTCTCAAATAATTAGCGCGCAAAACATTTGTGCTCAAACAGTTCATGCGCTACAGTGGCGACATTAGTTAGCGCGCAAACCAATTGCACAACAGTCATTAAGGATAAACCATGAACAGCCACATGATTACTCTGGCCAGTCGCCCGGTAGGCCTGCCTACCGCTGACAATTTTCAACTGCAGTCCCAGGAGCTGGCGCCGCTTCAACCCGGGCAGGTACTGATTAAAAACCTGTGGATGTCGGTCGACCCTTACATGCGTGGCCGTATGATTGACCGCAAGAGTTACATCGCCCCCTTTCAGCTGGGCGAGCCACTGGAGGGCGGTGCCATCGGCGAAGTGATTGAGTCCCAACACCCGGATTTTTCCGTCGGCAGTCATGTCAGCAGCATGCTGGGCTGGCGCAGCCACTTCATCAGTAATGGCGACGAATTGACCCGCCTGCCTGACACTCCGCTGCCGCTGCAGAGTTTCCTCGGCATTATGGGCATGCCCGGCATGACCGCCTGGGTCGGACTCAATCGCATTGCATCGCTCAAAGCCGGCGACACCGTCTTTGTGTCGGCGGCATCGGGTGCTGTCGGCAGCGCCGCCTGTCAGATCGCCAAACTGGCAGGCTGCACCGTCATCGGCTCCACCGGCTCGGCCGAAAAAGTAGCCCAGTTGAAACAGCTGGGTGTGGATGAGGTGATCAACTACAAGCAGGTGGCCTCCCTCAGCGACGCCATCGCCACCGCCGCACCACAGGGCATCGATGTCTATTTTGAAAATGTCGGCGGCGATCATCTCGAAGCGGTGTTGAACCACATGAACGATCATGGCCGCATCGCAGTGTGTGGCATGATAGCCCAGTACAACGACACCGAGGCTCAACCCGGGCCGGCCAACCTGGCCAACCTGATCATCAAGAAGCTGAAGATGGAAGGCTTTATCGTGTTTGATCACTGGGATCATTATGGCGAATTCGCCGCCCAGATGGGCCAGTGGCTTGCCGAAGGAAAAATTCAGGCTCAGGAAACCGTTTATCACGGACTGGAGCAGGCAGCCAATGCCTTCATTGGCCTGTTTGAAGGCAAAAACAACGGCAAGATGCTGGTGAAACTGGCCGACTAACCGCCGTTTGCCCGGGGTTGGCGCCACTCCCTTCCGGCGCCAACCCCAACTCAGTGTTATGCTTACTGGTACGGGTCAGGGAATGTCGCGCCAGTGGAGGAAGGAATAGTGCATCACCATGCGTTGATCAATGCCTTAAAGGCCAGCCAAAACTGGATTAACCAGTTCAATCACGGCAATCTCGACTACTGCGTCGCCAGCTACACCGAAGAAGCCCAACTCGAAGTGATTCCCATGGGGCGCTTCGAGGGACGCGATGCCATTCGCGAGTTCTGGCAGGGCATCATGCAATCGGGCGCCGCCGACCTCTGTTACCGCAAAACCTGGCTGAAACTCATCGATGACAACAATGTCCAGCTGGGCAGCGAGTGGTCAATGAACATCGGCCATGGCATCATCACCTTGGAACAGTGGCAACGTCAGGCCGACGGCCACTGGAAACTGACCCACGATGCGTTTGAAATACTGGAGCAATACTAATTCCCCCTCTGCCCCACAGTTGCAACTTGCTTCAGCTGCCGCTAATTTAAAGGGCTGACGCTTCGACCAAGGATCGACATGGACAGTTTGCAATTCACGCAGGTCGCCCCACCCAACGACAACGAGATCGCGGCACTAAAGCAAGGACTGACCGGCTTTAACGATGCGGTCAGTGGCAGCCTGCAACATGAAAAAATTGCCTGCTTCATTAAAAACAGCTGTGATGACATCGTTGGTGGCATCGCCGGTGAGGTAAAGCTTGGCTGGCTCCATGTCGACGGCATCTGGGTTCAGGAGTGCCAGCGACGACAGGGAGCCGGCTCGCGGCTGCTTGCTCAACTGGAGGGGTACGCCCACGCCAAAGGCGCTCACGGCATCCACATCAAAACCACCAACTTCATGGCACTGGAGTTCTACCAGCAACACAGCTACGAAGTCTTTGCCAAGCTGGAAGACATGCCTCCGGGGTATGTCAGCTTTTTCCTAAAGAAAGAACTCAACGCCCAGATGTAAGTCATCGCTGCTGCGACAGGCCACCATCAACGTCGTCCTGGCTGGGCGTCAAAGAACCGGTACCCAGCAACCAATCAGTGAGCGGCCAGGTAATGTTAAAGTTGACTCGATTCATTCGTTTCGGGTGATGATGCAGTCGATGGCGCTCGCGCATTCTGGCCAAGCACCCTATTCGGAACAACCGGTGAGTCGCCGGCAGATGCCAGCAGAAGTGGCTGACCTCGTACCACAGGTAGGCGGCCACCGTCGTCGCCAGCCACAACCAACCACTGTTGGCCCCCAACCATGCTGACAACAACAGTCCAACCGCCGCATTGCTTAGGCTGATCACCACAATCAGATACAGCGGAAACAGCACCACCCGCCAATCGCGACTGTCCCGACACAGCAGATCCTGGTGAGTGAAAAAACGATGATGATCGCCACTGTGACGTTGATAAAACAACGGCAGAATTCGGGTCCGCCGGTGCCCGAGCCAGCGATGAGCGACGTACTCAAGCACATTGGCGATCAACAGGGCCACCGCCACTGTCCACCATTGCCACCCCGACACCGACTCCAGTTGTCCCAGAGCCAGGGCGATCACTCCGCTTCCCAGCAGCGCCACAGCCGCCGCATGCCAAGGCCCGCGGTAATTGGCCGATACCCCCTGCCGGTAGTGTCGCTGAAAAGCCCGTTGCTGCTCCATCGTATCCATGCTGGCGATTCCCTTTGCTATGCCCGATCGCTCAAGCTAACGGCATTGCCACCAAACTACAACCGCCGGAAAAATCATCAATGAACAAAACTAAAATAAAACAGGCACTCACTATCGACGACCGCGCAAACTCCAATGCCCATTGCCACGACGCATTCACTCATAAGACCTTTCCATGGCACAATCTGTTCAAAACACCCCAACAAAGTGACATAATACCCCACCAAAATGGCATCAGATTTACAAATAAAACCATTAACAACAGATGTTTAGAGTAATTCGCTAAGGCGTAAATGGCAGGTGGCGCGGAGTCATAATGGATTATCAACAAGTTGAGCTGTCAAAGGTACAAGACACAGCCAAACAGTGGCTGCCCGGCCTGCAGCTGCTGGAACGCTCCCTGGGAGCCCACGCCCTCATCGCCTTCCTGGACCACGACGATGCCCTGCAGCCTCTGCTCGCGTCCCCGGCCCTGACTGAGGACGAACAGCGTCAACTGATGCAGGAAGTCACCGCCAAGCGGATCACCGAGACGGCCTTTACCACGAGCATGACTCCGACCGACGCGGCGCCTGCACCGCAACTGATGATTGAGCTGTTCTTTCCCACTCAGGCCCTGTTCGGAATTCTGTGCCTGTGCACCGGCAATGACTCCCTGCTCTGCGACGATGCGCTTATCTTTGCCGACAACCTGGCGGGCCGCATTCAGCGGGACCTGGCCCGGTTGCAGCAGCACAGCCTCAGCCAACTCAATCAGCAACGAAGCCAGTCTACGCCTCCCTCATTGCCGACACTGCAGGCATTCATCAACAGCATCGAAGGCCATATCTGGATCAAGAATCTGCAGGGCGTCTATGTCTGTGCCAACCACAACGTCAGCCGTGACTGGGGCACCTCCCCCATCGGCAAAAACGACTTGCAGCTGTTTGGGCCCGAACGCAGTGCCATTTTTGATGCCGCCGACCGCAACGCCATCCGCAGTGGCAAGCCCATCGTCACCGAAGAGTGTGCCGATGCCGATGACTCGGATCAGAGCCGCTGGCTGGAAACCACCAAGAGTCCGGTGATTTCCGAGTCCGGTGAGGTGGTGGGCGTCATCGGCATGACCCGTAACATCAGCCAGAGAAAGGCGTTTCAGGATCAGTTGTCCCTGGCAGCCACGGTGTTTGCCAACTCGGTCGAAGGGGTCCTGATTACCGATCGCCACGGCACCATTATCGAAGTCAATAACGCCTTTACTGATATTACCGGCTACCGACGTGAGGAGGCGCTCAGCCTCAACCCCCGCATTCTCAAATCCGGCCGTTACGACACTGGCTTCTACGAAGCGATGTGGCAATCCCTCACTCAGGAGGGCCAATGGCAAGGTGAGTTGTGGAACCGCCGCAAGGACGGCAGCCTCTACCCTCAGATGACCACCCTCAGCGCGGTGTACGACGACCACCAACGCATTCGATATTACGTGGCGGTGTTTGCCGACATCTCGGAGCAAAAGCAGGCCGAGGAGCGCCTGGCCCACATGGCCTACCACGATCCGCTCACCGGACTGCCCAACCGGGCCAAGATGCAAGCGGAACTCAAGTTGGCCATCGAGCGGGCCGAAGAACACCATCAGCAGATGGCGGTGGTGTTTGTCGACGTCGACCATTTCAAACTGATCAACGACAGTGCCGGCCACCTGGTGGGAGACGAAGTGTTGTGCGAAGTCGCCAAGCGGCTGAAACAACAGGTTCGCCAGGTCGATACCGTCGCCCGGATCGGAGGGGACGAATTTGTGGTGCTGCTGTCGGGCATTTCCGATAGCCAGGCGGCCACGGCGGTGGTCAGCAAACTGATGGCCCTGTTTGAGCGCCCGATAGTTCTGGGCAGTGGCGATCAGTTACGCCTGACCTCCAGCCTGGGCATCGCCCTGTACCCCCAGGACGGCCACGACAGTGACACCCTGCTGAAACACGCCGACAACGCCATGTATCGTGCTAAACAGCAGGGACGCAACAGCTTCTCGTTTTTCACTCAGGCACAGAATGAGCGTTCATTGGAGCACCTGAAGCTGCAGAGTGATCTCCACGATGCCGTCGCCAACCACGAGTTGCGCCTGAACTATCAGCCGCAATACGAACTGGCATCAAACCGCATCGTCGGCATCGAAGCGCTGATCCGCTGGCACCACCCCAGACTGGGGGTGCTGGCGCCGGCCCGGTTTATCAGTATTGCCGAGCGCATGGGGCTGATCACCGACATTGGCCTGTGGGTGTTGACTCAAGCCTGTCATCAGGCCAGCCAATGGCTGTCTCAGGGGTTAGAGTTTGGCCGAATTGCGGTGAATGTCGCGGGCCCGCAACTGTTACGGCGGAACTTTACCAGCGAGGTTCAGGCGGTACTCAAGCAAACCGGCTGTCCGGCCAGTGCTCTGGAGTTGGAAGTCACAGAAAACTTCCTGATTCAGAACCCCGATGACGCTATCCGCAACCTGGATCAGCTTAGAGCGTTGGGAATCCACATCGCCATCGACGACTTCGGGACCGGCTACTCCTCCCTCAGCTACCTGAAGCGATTGCCACTGACCACGCTGAAGATCGATCAGAGCTTTGTTCATGGCATCAGCGTCGACAATGACAATCAGGTCATCGCCAAAGCGATCATCTCCATGGGCAACTCTCTGGCTCTGAATGTCATTGCCGAAGGGGTGGAGACCAGGGAGCAGGCGCAATTCCTGGCTCAAAATGGCTGTCGCCAGGCCCAGGGCTTTCTGCTCAGCAGGCCGGTCGGAGAATCGGTCATGCAGAAGCTGTTGACACAACAGCAGACCTCGCCGCTGGTGTAACGACTTAGTCGAA
Source organism: Ferrimonas kyonanensis DSM 18153 (assembly GCF_000425405.1). Classification (GTDB taxonomy): domain Bacteria; phylum Pseudomonadota; class Gammaproteobacteria; order Enterobacterales; family Shewanellaceae; genus Ferrimonas; species Ferrimonas kyonanensis. The sequence continues at coordinate 191,388 of NZ_KE384363.1, forward strand.
AGCGGCATGGCGTCCAACATCGTCCTGCCGGTCGAAGCCCATACCCGGTGAGGATCAGGCCCCTCAGGCTAGATCATGATGCCAATGCTGCCTAAGGCAATAAACAACACCGACAGAATGAAGCACTCTCGAATCACTATCTTCATCATCTCTCCTCACGCCAAATGGGTACCCCCCAGCCCCTGATGAGCCAAAGTCTGCAGCCGAAGGCCGTGCCTCCGCGCCCGTTCTCTTAGACAGAAGCCCGGCTTAACTGAACCGCAAAGCGCCAAAGCCTGACACCCGCGGTGGCAAAGCTGACTGACCCTGGCAGGCCAAAATTCGATGGCACGACTCAGGGAGTGGGGTCTCAAAGTTCGCCAGAGCGCATGGGTTACCATCGTCTGAGAACCAAGGACTCCATAATGACACAAAAATTGATTAGACATCAAATTAAAACGAGGGTGGGAGTGCATATAAATGCAAGTAGCAACGGTGATTTTTGGTAAAATTGCGTTCGAAACGACTCAGCAATGAATAGATACAGAAGTCTTCGTTTGACCTCAAATTAAAACATCAACACAGGTCGCTGCGGACTCTGTGAACCTAAAGCGACAAATTACGGTTGGAGAACGCCAACACCCTGCTGGCGGCTGCTCAGCTGATCGAGAGGATTGAAGTGACGGTTAAACACCGCCCATCGAGGAAAAGAGCTCGGAGTGAATGAGCGCGGGGCGACGGCCCTGGCGCGGCGACTGTGGCCGCTAACGGACACTGCGGCTATACACCTCCAGTCCCCGGTCCAAAGACGACAACCAGACGGTCAGAGACTGATGACCTCGCATCAATTCCACTTCGACACTGGTCCCCTCAGAAGCCAGTCCGGCCAACTTTAGGTCTTCGCGATTAAAGGCACGCTGGCCATCTATGGCCAGGATCACATCACCAGGCTTAACGCCCTGGCGACTGGCTTCGCTGTTGGAATAGACACTGCCCACATACAATTGATTCGGCAAACCAGCCCTGGCCAAGGCACTGCCATAAGCCTCACTGGACACCGACCGCCGCGCCTGCTGCCAGATCGCCAGTCGTTGACGCTTCAAAGAGCCGTCGAAGGCCCAGCCTTCGGACAGCGCCTGGTGCTGTAACGCCTGATCCAGCGCCATTGCTTGCTGAATCTGAGCCAGTGCCTGCTCGGCCATGCCCACTTCATCACTATCGGGAGTCGGGGTCTCGGTGGCCAGGGGGGCGTCCACAGCAACGCTCGCAGCCGTCCGATCGGGACCACGCTCCGACGGGGCAAGGCCGGCCAGTGGAATATCATGACGCTCGGCGATGTGGTACACCACCGCCATCAACAGCGCCAACTCCTGATTCAACAGCCGGTTTTCCTCCTGCAGCAACTTTAACGCCGCAGGCTCGGGAGCCGGGAGTTCAACCACCGGCGCTACGGAAATCGTCGATTCAAGCACGGTGGCGCCAAGCGCCCCCAGCAACACTCCGGCCACTCCCCAGCTCAGTGACTTCTGCACCATCCCCTCCTTCACCCTCGGGCAATTAACCCCAGTAAAACAAAGGCTGAGTCACATTACAAACGGGATATAAACAAGATTTTTCGAAGGGAAATCAACCGCAGTCACGACTCAATCAGATGAGACAGCCTGGCTTGATCGCCGGACTCATCCAACATCACCTTACAAATTCTAAGGCGATAATGACGAATCAGGTCTCGGTGGTGGGGGTCTTCAGCGACGATGCGCTTCAGGTGCTGATGCCAATGATCGACGTCCTGAGTGCTTTGCCAAAACGACAGGCTTAACAACCGATGCTCATCCATCATGCTCTGGAAGCGCTCGATGGAGATCAGCCCCGGATGCTCATTGATCAGCTCCAGCAGTTGACTGGCTAGGGCCATTAACGCGCCCTTACCGGTTTCGGTGGGATACACCTCAAGAATTACCGTTATCATCATCGCTCCCTGCTCGGGGTCACCCATAGGTGACCCCTGCTCCTCGAGGCCGCTTCTGTTTGCCCGAGGCCAAAATCAGCGCTGCGCCGTCAATTGGCACAGCTTGACGATCACCTCGACCGCCTGCTCCATTCCCTCTAAGGTAATGAATTCGTGCTTACCATGAAAGTTAAATCCTCCTGTGAACACATTGGGGCACGGCAGTCCCTTGTAGGACAACACTGCCCCATCGGTGCCACCACGAATCGGCTTGATGTCGGGCTCGATACCGCAACTGCGCATGGCATCTTCCGCCAGCTCGATGATGTGCGGATGGGGCAGCACCTGCTCTTTCATATTGCGATAGCCCTCCTGCCACTCCAGTACACAAGGCATTCCCTGAGCGGTAAAAGCCTGAGCCTGGGCCTCCAGGTAGGCTTTACGCAGATCCAGGGAGGTCAGGCAGAAGTCCCGCACAATGTAACTCAGGCTGGCTTCGGCAGTACCACCGTTGATGGCGACCAGGTGGTAGAAACCCTGATAACCGTCGGTGTGCTCTGGCGTTTCGCTGATGGGCATCTGCTGATGAAAACGAGTCGCCAAAGTCAGGGCATTGACCAACTTGCCTTTGGCAGTCCCCGGGTGAACCGAGTTACCGGTAAATCGCAACGTGGCACTGGCGGCGTTGAAATTTTCGTACTCCAACTCCCCCACCGGACCACCATCGATGGTATAGGCCCACTGGGCGCCAAATTTGGCTACATCAAACTCACTGGCTCCACGGCCAATCTCCTCGTCGGGAGTGAATCCAATGCGAATGTCACCATGAGGGATCTGCGGGTTGGCCTTAAGCACCATCATGGCGGTGATGATCTCGGCAATACCCGCTTTGTTGTCGGCCCCCAACAGCGTCGAGCCGTCGGTGGTGATTAAGGTCTGCCCCTTAAGGCTGGACAGTACCGGGTACTGAGCCGGGTCCAGGCGATCACCCTGCTCGCCAAGCGCGATAATGCCGCCATCGTAATCTCGAACAATCTGAGGCTTAACGTCTTTACCCGAGGCATCCGGGGCGGTATCCATGTGCGCCACAAAGCCGATGCAGGGCACCGGAGTGTCGATGTTGGCCGGCAGGGTCGCCATCACATAGCCGTTGTCATCCAGGCTGACGTCCGTCAGGCCCAGAGTCAGCAACTCGTCATGCAGCGCTCGGGCCAGAACCCACTGTCCCTCAGTACTGGGCAGCGACTCACTGGTGGCGTTGGACTGGGTGTCGAAGGTAACGTAATGCAGGAATCGATCTAACAGCTTTTCCATAAGGACTCTAATCTGGCTAGGGGCAAACGCCCATTATGCCAGCGCTCAAGAGCCACTGGGGGTGCGTCAGATCACGTCTGTGCCAACGCAACCTAGTCTGAGTGCGCTCGAACCTGCCTCAGACAGTGCGCCATGACCTCGTTGTTGTACTGGTGGACCACATTCTGAGCATTAAATAACTGGGGTAACTCCAGTAGCAGCACCAGGGCGATCAATCCCAAGCCCCAGGGCTGCGGCAATACCAACAGCAATAGGAGGCCCAGCAACATCATCGCCAGATTGAACATGCCACGACCAAAACGCCTCAGGTAGAAGTGGTGCAACCCGGCAACAAAACACCAGTTCAGGGCGGCATAGGTATCCGGATCTTTTACCAACTGCCGCTCCATGGCGTAGTATCGCTGCCGCTGAGGGTCACTCAGCGTCCGAATCTCCTGCCTCAATTGCTCTTCCTGTTGGCGCAGCTGTTCACTTTGCTGAGTCATGGGTACTCCCTGGGAATCGGGTCATGAATAATATGGGGACAATCCGGGTCACTGCAGCGACGAATCCGCTGCCAACCGAGCACAATGCCACGGCGGGCACCGAAACGCGCAATCGCCTGACGGGTGTATTCCGAACAGCTGGGCTCAAAGTTACAGCTGAGATTAAAATAACGCCGGGCACCGCCGCCGCGCTGATAGCGACCAATCAGGGCAAGGCACAGCCGTTGCCCCAAGCCTAGCGGCTGTTTCAACGAGTGCGCCCCAGAGTCACGATCACCGCTTCCCGCTCCCAAAACAGCAAAAAGCGCTTACGCTCGATGACCTGAAACACCAATTGCCAGCCGGCGGCGGCTTCCTCGTTGAGGGTCGCTTCCACTTTTTTCAACGGCAGGCCACTGGAACCCAGCAACAGGGTTCCGCAGCCGCCTTCGGCGATGTGAATCACTTTGTATTCGCTAAACTGAGACATTGTATTTCCAGACTAAACCACGATGATGGTTTAAATTACTCGGTTCAAAATACAAAAATCAACTGCGATAACAAATAATTACACATCAAGAAACCAAGGTCACATTCGCCACGGTCCAACCAGGGCCAGGACCGAGGCTCTCCGTTCAGATTCGGCCTACAATAACAGCTGTGGCGCGGCCGCCAGCAGTTGGGAGGTGGACAGGGTCTGACTGGCAGCGCTGAAGCTGACCTGATGCATTCGCGCCGACCACTCATTAATGGCATCGGCGCCACCGAGAGCCCAGGAATCGGCAGAGGCGGTCGTCACATCCACAACCTGCTGCCACTCCTTGGCCACCTGCGACAGGGCAAACAGCGTCACCCCCTGTTTATCGATCACCGCCTGCAGTTGCGCCACCACCATCTTCATCTGCGCCAGGGCCAGGCTGGCCTCATCCAGCTTGGCCCAGGCCGATTGCAACTGTTTGAGCAGCGACATCGCCGTTGCCGACAACACCACCTCATGAACCGTGTCCTTGGCAATCTGGGTGCTGCCCTTGGCAAAAGGCTTGATGGGATCCTGCTCGGTGGCCAGTGCCACACTGACATCAATGGCGGTGGCCACCACGGTGGTGCCCATGGACAGCGCCGACTCCGTCAGCTTTTGTTCGCTCTGATCGAAGGCATCGTTCAATTGCGCCACCAAGGCCATCAGCCGAGTCACCTCGGCCTCGTCGGCGCCTTCGATGGCTGTGGCAATCGCCGCCAGTTGCCTGACCAGCCCCTCACCGTCGGCAATGTAGGACACCACCTCATCCACCACAGAAATCACTTTGGGAACCGGATTGTCGGGTTCACACAGGATGCCAACCACCTCCTGCTGGGTCTCGATGTGCTTACTGAACAAGTTGTGAATCTCATCGGCCTGAGCCACCACTTGTCCATTGAGCAGCCCCTCGTAATAGGCCTGCCACAGCAGCTGTTGCCACTCCTCAAACCGGGTCACCAGGGTGCGGTTTTCCGGCTGAGTGCTAATGGCAGGCGGCAAACGCGCCTGCTGTACGGCGATCAGAAAATCATTCACGCTGATCAGGTGATTCAAAATTGGAATAACCGGTAATAACTGGGCCATTGGAACCTCCGTCATCTCAGGCTGGTGAACCGCCGGGCGATCCACCAGACCTGATAGGGATTAACTGTGAAAGGGAATTAGCTCGCTGGCAGCGAGGCGATCTGAATCCAGTTGTTGTCCTGAAGGGTCTGGCCCTGATGCATCCACAATTGACCGATATTGTCGGTGTAATAGACCTTATCGGTGTTGCTGCTGAAGACGCCAGTCGCGATGTGGTTGAAATTGGTGGCCTGCGGCGGCTGAGCCTGAGCATCGACGAACCACAGAGACTGATCGTCGGCACTGATGATGAACTGGCTGCCGTTGCTCAACTGGGCTCCGTTGGAGACCTTATCGGCACAGAAGCGCGGTGCCCCGTCAGCGGAGGCATCCAGGACGTAAGACTTCTGGTCAATATCGATGAGTCCCAGCTGATTGCCGTTACTGGTAACACTGGCGTACTGCGTTTCTGACACCAGGCTCCAGCTGTCGTTAAGGTACACATACAGCAGCTGGGAGTTGTTGGCCAGGGCGTACACCTTACCGGCGGCCACCGCAATCTGGGTCGCGGCATCGGGCCCCGGCAGGGCTGCCAATTTACGCCAGTCGGTGCCACTGCCGCTGTATTGGTACACCTGGCGATCCTCCTGAGCCTGGTTGATGCAAATCAGCGTCTCCCCTTCAACAGCAATGGCGGCCACCGCAAACTCTGAGATAAAGGTCCAGCGACCAATGTCAGGGTTGTAGGTTTTCACCAGGTAGGTGGGCGGCTTAGGGTCCGGGTTGACCGAGGCCCCGTCGATGGGCGCCCCGTCAATGGCGGCAATCATCTTCGGGCTGGCGACACAGCTCAGCACCGAACCCGGCAGAGACGTCCAACGGTTATCCGCATCCTGATACTGGAACAGCTGCCCGGACAGGCTGACACAATAGGCGGTGTTATCCACCGCACTGAAGCTGGTGGGGCTGGTCAGTTGAATGGCATTGGGCCAGATGTAAGCGGTCAACCCCTGCAACACCGAGGCGGCGCCGACAATCTCGTTCCACTCCTGCTGGGCCTGTTCCAGTTCACCGGCATCCAGATCCGCCAGCGCCACGCCGATGTCATCGGCCAGGGTCTGGTACAGATTTTCCAGGGTGGTCAGTTCCCGCTGGGCCGCGGTATTCATGGAAGAGAACCCCTGCACCTGAGTGCTGAAGGCATTGATCCCCGCCGCCACGGCCGAGTCCTCTTTTTGCCACAGTTCGTCGTTTTTTATCTTGCTTTTCATCACCGCAATCTGGCCTTTCAGGGTCAGGATCTCCGAGATGGCAAAATAGGCACCGACGGCACCGGCGCCCATGGCAAACCAGCCAAAGGGGTTCCAGAAGTTGGCGACTCCCACCAGACCCAGCGCAATGGCGGCGGCCGCCGCAAAGCCCAGGCCGATGATCTTACTGTTGTCTTTGCTGATCTGCTTGTTGAGATCCTTGATCTCCTGCACCAGGCCGTCAATCTCCTTGGCATAGGCGTCACTGAGCTTCTTCAACACACCGGTGTTGGCCGCTTCCACTATGGTGACTGCCGCATTCTGAAGGTTGCTGCCCAGAGTTTCCATCTGGGTTTTAAGGGTGTTGATGTCTGGTAACTCGGCTCCGATCAACGCTTTGAGCTGAGCTAAAGTTTGCTCGTACGCCGGCGTGCCCGGCTCCTGAGCAGACAAGATGGTGAACTTGGCCGCCACCGATCCACTGATGGTCTGAAAGGTATTGGGCACCGACACCAGTTGGGAGAAGATGCTGGCAGACCCGGAGCTGGGATCGGTATTGATCCAGGCCCCCGCCTGCCCCTGGAACGTGGCCACCTGACTCCTGAACAGGTCATAGGACTGTTGCAGCTCTGGATTATGAATGCCGGGGCCGGGATCCGGCCCGCGGAAAGTCACGGTGGGCAACTGTGCTTCGGTTAGCGAGTACACATAGGCTGAGATGGCGGCAACACTGAGTACCGACGCCGACGATTGAGCGGCAACCGCCATGGCCACCTGACCCAAGCGAGTTTTAGGCTGACTGGAGACCAGAGTCAGGGTCGCCGAGGTCAGCATCGCCTGGCTGGTTTGTGCCATGCCTTTGGCAGCAGAGATCTCTTGTAGATTTGACATAAAAATGGACGTCCTTATCAATCAGAAAAACACTTCGACCGGCACCACAACCACCAAGCCATACTCCCTGTGCTCGGTGCGCCGGCCAAAACCCAATAGAGTGTAGTTAATCCTGTTTGCGGCACGACCGTGCCGGTGCCAACACGGAACCACGACCGGGCAAACGCTTCCGTGGCTGCCTAGGCGGCAATAGCGCTCAGTGTATTGATAAGGCGATGTTTATTATTTAACTTTGCCGATGTGCAAACTGGAAAGAGACGGGGTAAGGGGCCCGGAACGAGCGCATCTCTTTCGTGAATCAGGGCGATTGTCTGACAGTCTCCATCCCAGCGTGAAACACCAAGCCGATGGCATCATCGCCACCGGCTTCCTCGACGATTAGCTCACCAGTTGCAGATCCGCCAACTGCTTATACAAGGCGTTTTTCGCCACCAACTCCCGATGGGTTCCCACGGCAGCGATGCGGCCCTGCTCCATCACCACAATGCGGTCGGCGTTAACCACTGTGGCCAGGCGGTGGGCAATGATCAAGGTCGTTTTGCCCTTCATCAACTCATCCAGCGCCAGTTTCACCTGCTGTTCACTGGCCGCGTCCAGGGCACTGGTGGCTTCATCCAGCAACAGCACCGGCCGGTCGGCCAGTAGCGCCCGGGCAATGGCAATACGTTGCTTCTGACCACCGGACAGGCGCACGCCCCGCTCTCCGAGATCGGTGTCATAGCCGTTAGGCAGAGCCTGAATAAACTCATGGGCCCGGGCCGCGCGACAGGCCGCTTGCACCTCTGCCAGGGTCGCTTCGGGACGACCATAACGAACGTTCTCCAGGGCACTGGTGGCAAAAATCACCGACTCCTGAGGCACCAGGGCAAACTGTTGTCTCAGTTCGGTAGGCGCCAACTGCTGAATGTCGATGCCATCCAGCAAAATCCGTCCTTGCTGGGGCAGATAGAAGTGCTGCAATAGCTGAAACAGCGTCGACTTACCCGCACCACTTGGGCCCACCAACGCCACCCGCTCACCGGGCTCAATGGTCAACGCCAGATCCGACAACACCGGTAGGTTTGGGGCACTGGGGTAGGCAAACCCCAATCCCTGCAAAGCCAGTTGCCCCCGAACCGGCGAAGGCAGCGACCGCGGCGACGCCGGAGCCACAATCGAGGGCTGGGTATTGAGCAACTCCATCAACCGCTCGGTCGCCCCCGCCGCCCGCTGAACCTCACCGATCACCTCACTGATGGTGGCCACCGCTCCGGCAACCATCACCGCATAAAACAGAAACGCGGTCAGTTCGCCGGCGCTAAGGCCACCGCTGAGCACCTGAAGTGCGCCCAGCCAGGCCACCACGGTGATGGCGCCGATGCTCAGGCTCATCACCAATGCAATCAGCAGTCCGCGGTAGTAAATCCGCGAGGCGGCGGCATCGATCACCGCCTCAACCCGGCTCTGGAAGTGAGTGCGATCCACCTGCTCATGGGTATAAGCCTGAACGGTATGAATCTCGTGCAGGGTTTCATCGACGTAGGCACCGATGTCCGCCACCCGATCCTGACTGTCCCGGGCAAAGGTGCGAACCTTGGCCCCAAGCACTTTGATGGGCACCAGCACCACCGGTACGGCAATGGTCACGTACAGCGTCATCAACGGGCTGGTCACCAGCATCATCAGCAGCCCCCCCACCAGAGTCACCGACGAGCGCAGCGCCATCGACAGGCTCATTCCCACCACGGTCTGAATCACGGTGGTATCGCTGGTAAAGCGGGAGATCACCTCTCCGGTACGGGTCGATTCGTAGAAGTCCGGCGACAAGGTCAGCAGATGCTGGTAAACCTTGGAGCGAATGTCGGCACTGACCCGCTCCCCCAGCCACGACATCAGGTAAAAACGGAAAAACGCCGCCGCCCCGCCCACCAGGTTGATGCCCAACACCACTAACATGATCTGGTTGAGACGTTCACCGTTGTCGCTGAGGAAACCTTCGTCCACCAGCAATTTGACTCCTTGCCCCAAGGCCAGCCAACTCAGGGACCCCAGAGCCAGGGCAACGCAGGCCGCCGCCACCCGGCGGCGATAGGGTTTTAACAGCGTACCCAGCCAGGGCAACACCGCGGTCACGCGACTTTTCTTCATGCAATTCCAATCTATTCAAAGGCATTCAATACAGATGCGATTGAACCATCATAAACAAAAACCGGCCCCTGTTGGGGCCGATATCCTAGTCGTTCAGTAACGGGCTGTGTCTGTCGGTGTCGTCAGGCACTGCGGGCATGCCCATGGCCTTTGCCATCGCCGGTCATCCAACTGACGCTGTTCAGATCCTTGCCACCAATGGCAAAAGCCTGACCAAATCCCTTCACAAACAGGCCCTTACTGGGCTTAAGACAGTAGAGGTTAAAATCCGCCAGTTGAGCCAGATTGTCGGCAATCTCACCGAAACGTTGCGCCAACGCCGCTGCCCCTTGGCGAAACACCGGGGTGTCGCGCTCAATCAGTTCGGCAGTAACGTCAAAGGTCAGGCGTTTACGACCATAAATGGACTTAGCACTGGCCTCGTCCTGCACCATCATTACCGACAGTTGCTTGTTCACCTTAAGGTTCATGCCATGGCGAGCGATGTCACTGACCATGATAAAAAAGCCCTGTTCGCCTTGAGCAAAAGGCGCATAGCTGACATTGGGCTGTCCATCCGCCCCCAGAGTTGCCAGCATCAGGGTCTGGCAGGCCGCTTTAAACTCTTCCATCTCCGGCAGCAGACGTTCCTGCAACCGCTGTTGTTTCTGATTATCCATAACAGGTCATTTCCTATAGTTATACGGCCTTTGGTCACTCATAAGGCAGCGACAACCGCCGCTGCCCCAGTGCTCAGGCAGCAGAAACAATCTGCTGCTTCAATGCGGTAAATCGTTGTACCTGATCCGCCAGCAACAACCGTTTTTTGTCTCTGCCCAAGTAGATCTTGAAGATAATGGCTCCAGAGGCATCGAACATCTGAATGCTGTGACTGTCACTGCCCATAAAGGGTTTGCTCACCAGCGCCACCTGGGCCACCGCGTCCAGCTTCAAATGACCGTGAAGCCCCTCCCCTTTGGTCACCAGGTTGTAGTAACCGTGGCCAGGCTTGCCTTTTGGAAAACTGCCTTTAAATTCGAAAATGCTGCCGGCAACGCTGACAATGGTGGTCATCGGTCCCCACTCCGGCAGGTCCGCCATCAGCGCATCCAGCTGCTCACGCGGCAACACCGTGCCCATGTCATCCGGCAGGGAGGCCACGACCTCAAATTCAGACACGCCCAGTTGGGTGGCAATCTGACCCGGCATGGTGCTGGGATTCTCATTAATGATATCGGCAACAGACTGAGCTATATCACTCATGCACTTTTCTCCATAGAAAGGGGGTTGGTATCAAGGTAACTGAGCAGGCCATTGCACAGGTTGAGCTGCCAAAAACGGCCCGCCAATGTAAAGGCCACCGCAGTGTCTGACACCCTGGCCAGCCCACGCTGCTGCCACTGGGCAAACAGTGGCCGGGCATGCTCATAAAGATCGTGTCCAAGCAACCGCTGCGAAATAACGCCCTTGTCGCAGGCGCCAACCAGCTGGCTCTTGAGATGAGTTTCAGATTTCGGCAACAACACCATGATCGGCCATTGCTGCTGTTCAATACTCGATTGGTAGCGCTCCAGATCCCTGGGCTGCATCAGGGCAAAGCCCCCCAGGTTGCCGCCGGCCCCTGCCCCCAGAGGCAGAATTTCAGCACCGGCCTTGACCATGGAGTTGTACAAACTGCGCTCGCGGTTGTCCTGAGACCAGTGGCAGCAACTGAGCCGCTGAAAATGATGCCTTTCCATGAACTCATTGCCGTATCGGTACATCTGCGACTTGGTGGCCGTGTCTGCGGGTGGCGGCGCCGTGCCTTTTTCGCACTGCTCCAGCATCGGCGTCCCTTTCAGGTCTATCAACTGATACAGGTCGACACCGCTGACGTTAGTGGCCAGCATGTCGTCCAGATCCTGTCGCCAGATGCGGTCGCTTTGATGCGGCAATCCAAACAACAGATCGATGACGATAGGGGCCAGCCCGGACTGGCTCAACTCGGTCAGGCGAGCCATCACGGATTCTCGGTCGTCCAGGCGCTTGGCCGCCTTACGCACCTGAGTATTGAAACTCTGCACCCCAAAGGAGAAGCGGTTAAAGCCCCCCTCCAACGCCCCGTTAAACTTGGCATCATCAAACTTGTTGATGCGCCCCTCCAACGTCAGCTCACAGTCACTGGTCAGAGGAAAGTTCGCCCGCAGTGCCTGCCCAAGCTGTTTCAATTGCGATGCCGACAGATCGGTCGGTGTGCCACCGCCGATATAGACCGCATGAAAAGGCGCACTCTGGGCATACTGAGTCCGGCCTTTACGTTCAATCTCCTGCAGCAAAAAACCGAAATACTGATCCACCAGTTTGCGACTGGAGGCGTACTGAAAAAAACTGCAGAAGGTACAACGGACCCGGCAAAACGGAACGTGCACATACAGGGCCCGGCGCTTATCCGGGGTGGCACCGGCACTCAACAATGACGACAAACGCTGCTGGGCCTGCTCTGGCGCCAAGGGTGGCATACCCGGCCCACCGGCATGGGCACCGCGTTTTTGCTCAAACGCGAATTTCAACGGCTCCGGCGTATCCTTGCCGGTCATCAAGTCATCCATGGTAGGGGTGAAAGGCATCTCAACTCCAACGAATTCAACCAATTACCACCAGGGCCAAACTCCTACCGCTCGTGAGAGTAAGTGACTGACACCAATGCTATTTCTTGGTTTTGGTAACTCAATGACCACGGACTCTACCGGAGATTGAGATTTAGATCAAATGCGAATCATTTTTATTTGCACTAGCAATGTCATCCATTCTATTATCTGTGCATCGTTTGTATAAGGATCCCTGGTTGTGACTCCCAATCGTTATCTACTGTCTGCCGTTACCGCTGTGCTGATTCAAGGCTCGGTTATTGCTGCTATGCCTGTGGAAGCCCCCTTGGTGATGCAGTCGGGTCAGGTCACCACGCAGATCAGCCTGTCATTGGCAAAAGCGGTAAATACCGCCGACGCCCAACCGGAGTCAAAACCTGAGCCGAAAACCAAACCTGAGCCCAAGCCCAAACCGGAGCCCAAGCCCAAACCTGAGCCCAAGCCCAAGCCCGAGCCAAAACCGGAGCCCAAACCGGAACCGAAGCCAGAGCCCAAACCGGAACCGAAGCCAGAGCCCAAGCCACAACCGGAGCCCAAGCCTCAATCCGAGGCGACAGCCCCTCAGGTTGCCGCCAAGCAAGGGGTGATGGATCTGCCGGAACTGGTGAATCAACCCTCATTTTTAACGCCACCGAAGCCGCCACACTACCCAAAATCCGCCCGCAAGCGCGGCCAGCAGGGGGTCACCCTGGTGGAGGTGTGGCTCGACAGTCTGGGGGAGCAGGTCAAGCTGGAGATCATCCAGAGCAGTGGTCATAACAGCCTGGATCGGGCGGCACTGGCAGCCGTTCAAAACTGGCAGTTCGCCCCGCTGTCTCATGGCTCGACCGCAAAGGCTTCTCGAATCCAGATCCCAGTACGCTTTGCCTTGAATTAACAATAATCCCTTAGGAGTTCGCCCCCATGGCGCCGTTCGAAACCTACCTCAACCACCTGGGCGTCATGGCCTGGCCTCTGCTGTGCTGCCTGACCCTGACACTGATCATCCTGATTGAACGACTGGCCAATGTGGCCATTAACGCCCCCTGGCGGGACCGCTGGCTTAAACGACTCGACTGCCAGAATCCACTGGACTGCCCGGCACTGGAACAACAACTCAGCGGCCGCCGCAGCCTGTTGTCCCGAGGCACTCAGATGCTACTGGGCCACGCCAGTCAGGATAAGGCGTTACGTGAAGAGATCGCCGGCCTGTGGCTGCTGAAACAGAAACGGCAACTGATGGCCGGCCTCAAAGTCCTGATGGTGATCGGCATCATCAGCCCGATGATGGGATTGTTGGGCACCGTACTGGGCCTGATCCAGATGTTTCAGGAGATCGGTGCCAGCAACGGTCCGGTGACACCGGCTCAACTGGCGGATGGCCTGGGGCTGGCCATGTACACCACCGCCGCCGGGTTGATCATCGCCCTGCCAGCCGTCGGCGGGGCTCACCTGCTGACCCTGTGGGCCGAACGCCAGTTGGGGAAAACCGAGCACGTGCTCAACCGCATCAACCTGTGGCTGTCCGGCATCGCACCGCGTTCGCAACAGGAGATTGCGGCATGATTCGGGTTCCTGAGTCTGCCGCCGACAGCGCTGGCGCAAGCGTCGACTTAACCCCGCTGATCGACATCATTTTTATCGTGCTGGTGTTTTTGCTGTTAACCGCCAATACCCGCCTGCTGGCATTGCCAGTGGACGTCCCCGAACAGGCGGAGTCGGCCCTGGGCCCGGTCAGCGAAGACAAAACCCTGGCAGTCAATGTTCTGGCCGCCGCCCCTCATTACGCACTCAACCAAACCCCTTACCGAGGCTGGGAGGAGTTTAAATCTGCGTTTCTGGCCGCCCACAGCCAACACCCGGACTACACCGTGGTCGTGGCCGCTGACAAACACGCACCCATCCAACCCTTGATGCAACTGCTGGCGTTAATGCAGGCCCGGCAGATTGACCAGACCCAGATTCTGATGGAGGAATAACCATGAATCGTCACTTTCCCCTTACTGCGGTTTCCCTGATATTCGGCGCCAGCCTGAGCCTGTCTGCCCTGGCCGCCGAACGTGTCGTCAGTGCCGGCGCCGCAGTCACCGAGCTGGTGGTGGCACTGCAGGGCGCCGACAAATTGGTGGCCGTTGACGTCACCAGCAAGGTCCCGGAAGGGATGGAGATTCCCATGCTCGGCTATCACCGAACCCTGTCTGCGGAAGGCATTTTGTCCATGAACCCGGATCTGCTGGTGGGCAGCGACGAGATGGGACCGGATGCCACCCTGAATATCATCCGCCAAGCGGATGTGGAAGTCGCCAGCCTACCGGCGGCTGAAACCCCGGAGCAACTGCTGACCAACATCGACACTTTGGCCGGGCTGCTGAACTCCCAAGCCACGGCGCCCACGCTGAAGGCCAAAATCAAGCAACAGGTTACCCGCATTGACGCAGCAAAAAACCAATTGGGTCGCTCCCCCCGAGTGGTGTTTGTGTTGCTCCGGGGCGATCGAGGTGCTCGACTGGGTGGCAACCACACCCCAGCCGACATGCTGATCAACCTGGCCGGGGGCACCAACGTGGCTGGCTTTGACGGCTACAAATCTGCCAACGAGGAAACCCTGTTGGCCCTGGAGCCGGAGATGATTCTGGTCACCAAACCCAGCATGGACGATGACGATGCCGCTAAGGAGCTGATCGAGTCGCTGCCACTGCTGGCGCACACTCCAGCAGGCAAAAATGGTCACATCGTCAACCTGCCCGCCAAGGCCCTGCTCGGTGGCCTGGGTCCCAGCGCCCTTGATGCCGCAGAGCACCTGGCTCAGCAAATGGTGGAGATCCACTGATGGACCAAGCCCGACTGTTGTGGCCGCCACTCATCGCGTCATTGATGGTGGCCAGCCTGTTGTCAATTACCACCGGGCCCCTGGCCATTGACCCTCTGGACAGCCTGAGGGCGCTGTGGGCCACCATAGCCAATACCGAGGTCACCTCACTCAAACCTCATGAACAACTGGTCATCAGTAACGTGCGCCTGCCACGCACCCTGCTGGCCATCGTCATTGGCGCTTTATTGGCGCAATGTGGCGCGGTGATGCAGGGACTGTTTCGAAACCCGCTGGCGGATCCCGGCATCATCGGCGTGGCCTCGGGGGCGGCACTGGGCGCCGCCATCTCCATCGTCATGTTTCCGTTTGCCGGCGACTACCTGGTGCCGGTGGCCGCGTTCCTGGGCGGGCTGGCCACCACCCTGGCGGTGTATCGTCTGGCCCACAGTCGCAACGGCACCTCGGTGACCCTGCTGCTGCTGTCCGGGGTGGCCATTGGCGCCCTGACCGGTTCCGGCATCGGCTTTCTGACCTTCGTCGCCGACGAAACGGCCCTACGGGATCTGACCCTGTGGCAGATGGGGTCTCTGGCTTCGGCCCAGTGGCACAGCATTGGACTGTGTCTGGTGGCCTTTGTCATCCTGGCCTGGCAATTTCAAAAGCACGCACAATCCCTCAATGCCCTGCTATTGGGTGAGGCGGAAGCCCGTCACCTGGGTGTGGAGGTGGAGAAACTGAAAATCAAACTGATCATGCTCACCGCGTTAGGCGTAGGCGTCAGTGTGGCCGCCGCCGGCATGATTGGCTTTATTGGATTGGTGGTTCCCCACCTGATTCGCATGATCATCGGACCGGATCATCGCACCCTGCTGCCACTGTCCGCCGGTCTGGGCGCCGCCATTTTGTTGCTGGCGGATCTTGGCGCCCGCACCTGGATGGCACCGGCAGAGATGCCTGTGGGCCTGGTCACCGCCATTCTCGGCGCGCCGTTTTTCCTGGCGCTGCTGCTTAATCAACGCAACCGGTTGGGGTAAACATGGATTTTCTGCACATTCAGGGGCTGGACGTGGCCGTGGGCGGCAAGCCACTGCTGCAAGGCATTACCCTTGCAACCCAACCTGGGCAATTCACCGCCCTGCTCGGCCCCAACGGGGCCGGTAAAAGCACCCTGCTCAAAGCCGTCTGTGGCGAAATCGGTCATCAGGCCGGTCAGATTCAATTTCTGGGCCGCCCCATGGAGCAGTGGCCTCGAATCGAACTGGCCCGTCACCTGGGGGTGTTGCCTCAGCACAACAGCCTCAGCTTCCCGTTCCGGGTCAGAGAGGTGGTCGAGATGGGGTTGTTTCCACTGAGTGCCGGTGCCAGTGAGTCCCGAATGATCGTCAATCACGCCCTGGAACAGGTGGACGTTTGCCATCTGGCCGAGCGTCGCTACCCGACCCTGTCCGGCGGTGAAAAACAGCGGGTGCAACTGGCTCGGGTACTGACCCAGCTGGCCCAAGCCAGTGAACCGCCACTGCTGCTGCTGGACGAACCCACCTCGGCGCTGGATCTGTCACAGCAACACCGGGTATTGGCGTTAGCCAAGGCACTGGCAAAAGAGCAGGGATTTGGAGTCATCGCGGTACTGCATGATCTCAACCAGGCGGGGCGCTATGCCGACCACTTGGTGGTATTGGACAACGGCGGCATTCGCTACCAGGGCAGCGCCAATGAGGTACTGACCGGTGATCAGGTAGAGTCGGTATGGCACTACCGTCCCACCATCGTCAACGACCCCAAATGGGGGACTCCTGTGGTGCTTTGAAGCGCCCCGGTTCCTCTCCCCTCAGGGCGAACGGCGCACGTCGGTCGCCCTTTTTGATCCCGCTCTGCCGCGACAACATCGCTTCGACCGGGCCCGATTCGGCGCCAATCCAGCAACCTCGAATATCAACAAAGACCCAGGCCCACTCCGCGCCGCCAGAATGGTGGCATAAAAAAGCCGACCCCGGATTACGAGGTCGGCAAGCGTACCCAGGGGTACTGATGAACTCCAGCCGTTGCGGCCCTGCCTATTCGAAAAAAAGCCGGTTCTGGCAGCGAACCGGCAAAGCACCTAAGGGAAGGCAGAAACGGTTAAGGGGTCTTAATTTTAAACAACATGGCGTACAACACCGGCACCACCACCAGAGTCAGTACCGTCGCAAAGCCCAGGCCAAACATGATGGTCACCGCCAGCGAGGCAAAGAAGGCATCAAACACCAACGGGATCATTCCCAAAATGGTGGTCAAGGCGGCATTGCTCACCGGTCGTACCCGGCTGATGGCACTGTCGACGATGGCCTGATAGGGCTCCTTGCCACTTTCAAGCTCCAGATTGATCTGGTCCAGCAACACGATGCCGTTTTTCAACACCATGCCGCTGAGGCTGAGCAGCCCCAGCAACGCCGTAAAGGTGAAAGGCTGATTGGTGACCAGCAGACCGATGGTGACCCCGATCAGTGACAAGGGTACCGTCAACCAGATCACTGCCGGTTTGCGGAAGGAGTTAAACAACACCACGGTAATGATGAACATAAACAGGTAGCCCATCGGCAGAGAGCCGAACAGCGACGACTGCGCATCCAGGGTCGACTCGTATTCACCGCCCCACTCCAGCTCATACCCGGCCGGCAGCACCAGAGCTTCCACCTGAGGACGAATCCGTTTAAACAGCACATCGGCGGTCTCGTCGCCCAGCACATTGTGATCGGCCATCACCGTGATGGTGCGCTTGCGGTCTTTGCGCTGAATCAGCGAGTCGGTCCACACCAGATCGATGCTGCGCACCACCTGTTGAATCGGCACATAATGCTGCAGGGTCGGGCTCCAGACCTTCAAATTATCCAGGGTGGCATAATCATCGCGGTACTGCTGCTCCAGCCGGCTGACGATGGGCAGCATACGGGTACCGTCCCGGAACATGCCCACGGTGCTGCCACCAAAGGCCATCTTCAGTGTCTGGGCCACGGCTTCATTGCTGATCCCTAAACGACGGGCCTGAGAGTCGTCCAGCACGGGCACCAGCTCCTTGGTGCGTTCGCGCCAGTTATGGCGAACCCCGCGGGCGCCGCCATCCTGATTGAGAATGTCCTCAACCTGGGCCGCCAGCTGTCGCAGCACGTCGGGATCGGCACCGGAGAGACGGGCCTCAATCTTCGACTTCGGTGACGGCCCGAACTCCATCAGTTTCATCTGAAATTGCGGCTCGACAAACTCCTTGGGCAGTTGCTCATCCAGTACCCGAGCCAGTGCCATCATGTTGTCCTGATTGTCGCTGCGAATCGCCAACTGCGCATAGGAGGCATAAGACTGCTCCGGCGCATAGGTCAGGGTGAATCGAGGCAAGCCCTGGCCGATGGTGGACGCCACAAACTCCGCTTCCGGTCGCAACAAAATGTACTGTTCAACCTGCTTGACCATCGCTTCGGTTTCACGAATGTCGGTTCCTTCGGGCAACCACATGTCCAGGTAGAACATCGGCGTGTTGGAAGGCGGGAAGAACGCTTGTTTGACCAAGCCAAAACCCGCCACGGAACCTGCCAGCAGCAGCACCATCGCCACCATGGTGGTCTTGCGGAATTTCAGCGACCAGCGTAACAGGCCGCCAAAGATCAGGAATACCCGACCTTGATAGGGGTCCTTACTGTCCTCCTGAGTCGACGGCGCAGATAACAAGATGTCCGCCAGGAACGGTGTCAAAGTCAAGGCGGTTACCCAGCTCAGAAACAGGGAGAACAGCAGGACGTAAAACAGAGAATTCATGAATTCACCGGTGGCATCCGGTGACAGCCCGATGGGGGCAAAGGCCACAATGGCAATAATAGTGGCACCCAGCAGTGGCCACTGAGTCTGGGACACGATGTCCTTACACGCCTCGAGCTTGCTCTTGCCCCGCTGCATGCCAACCAGTATCCCTTCCACCACCACGATGGCGTTATCCACCAGCATCCCCAGGGCGATGATCAAGGCGCCCAGAGAGATTCGCTGCAACTCAATGTCGGCGTTTTCCATCAGGATAAAGGTACCGAGCATGGTCAGCAGCAACACCGACCCGATGATCAGGCCACTGCGAAGCCCCATGGTAAACAGCAGAATCACGATGACGATGGCCACCGCTTCCGCCAGGCTTAGCAGGAATCCGTTGACCGAATTCTCCACCTCCTGAGATTGGTGATAAAGCGGATGCAACTCGATGCCAACCGGCCGGTCCTGCATCAGTTCCGCCATTCGCTGGTCCACCGCCTGGCCCACCTCCACCACATTGACGCCGTCGGAAAAGGCAATGCCCAGACTCAGGGCCTGCTGACCGTTGTAACGCATCAGGTGAGTGGGGATCTCCTGGAAGCCCCGGTGCAGGGTCGATACGTCACTCAGGCGCACCAATTGACCAGAGTCACGGCCATGAATGATGGGATCGATGCTGCTGCCCACCGAGCTTGGCCGCAGGAACAGCGATTCGCCATTGATGGTCATCTGGCCGGCATCCAAAACGGCGTTTTCCTGGGTCAGCAGATTCACCACCTGACTCATGTCCAGGTTCAGCGCCGCCAGCCGGGTCAGGGACATCTCGATGAACACCTGCTCCTGCTGCTCGCCATCGATGCTGACCTTGCCGACGCCCTCCACCAGCTCCAACTCCCGGCGCAGGGTATCGACGTACTGCTTCAGGTCATCGAATTCATAGCTGGGACCGGTCACCATATACAGCACACCGTACACGTCACCAAAATCATCGATCACCGCCGGGGTGCGGGCCCCCGAAGGCAACGACGGCGCCAGATCATTGACCTTACGACGCACCTCATCCCAAATTTGCGGCAGTTCGCTCTCATCGTATTCCATCTTCATGGACACGGTGATCTGTGACAGGCCCGGCGCCGACGTAGAGACAATCTTGTCCACATAAGGCAAACGACGAATCGCCTTTTCAATGGGGTAGGTCAGTTCCTCCTCCACCTCTTCGGCGCTGGCGCCCGGATAGGTGGTGACCACCATGGCATCTTTAATGGTAAATGCAGGGTCTTCCAGACGACCCAGGTTCAGAAAAGAGTTGGCGCCGCCAATGGCCAGTATCAACAAGAATAGCCAGCTGATGACTCGGTTTTTAATGGTGTATTGGGCGATATTCATGTATCGGATCAGTCCTTGTTGACGACGGTAACAGCTTTACTGGGGCGCAGTTTCGCCAAGCCGGAGGTAATAATGCGGTCGCCTCCGGACAGGGCGCCCATCACCAGCGCGCCCTCCTGAGACATCTGGGCCACTTCAACGGTCGTCGGCTCGGCGGCCTCTCCCCGGACCCGCCAAATCTGAAATCGATTGGCTGAATCCGTGGCCTGCAACGCCGTCAGTGGCAAACGATAGCCACTGGTCACCGGCAGTCCGGCCGCCTTCAGGTCGATGCTCACTTCAGCGGCTTCACCAGGCAACATCTGCCACTGCGGGTGATCCAGGGCCAATTTGGCCACATAGGCTCCGGTCTGCGGATCCAACCGTAACGAGTGCTCCAGATAGCGCATGGCAATGGACTCCGTCTGGCCTTTCAAGGTGACTTGAGGCTGATAGGTCATGGTCGGAGCGATGCTGACCGCATGGCT
Organism: Ferrimonas kyonanensis DSM 18153; assembly: GCF_000425405.1. Classification (GTDB taxonomy): domain Bacteria; phylum Pseudomonadota; class Gammaproteobacteria; order Enterobacterales; family Shewanellaceae; genus Ferrimonas; species Ferrimonas kyonanensis. The sequence continues at coordinate 211,961 of NZ_KE384363.1, forward strand.
TAACAAGGTATCGGGAACCTGTATCTCAACGTCGATACGATCACGGCGATACAGGGTCAGCACGGTTTCTCCCGGAGCGGTGGTTTCGTGGGCCTGCTGTTCCAGGGTGTCAACAATGCCATTAAACGGCGCCCGCAACTCGGTGTAGCTCAGTTGTGCCTTCGCCGAATCCAGGCTGACCCTGGCCAGACGCAAGTTGGCGTCGATCTCATCAAAGTCAGACTGAGCCATCAGCCCCTTGTCCAACAGTTTAGAGGCTCGCTCCCACTGCTTTTGCAGCAACTGCTGCTGAGCAGTGGCATCCTGCAGTTGTTGGCGCTGAATGGTGTCATCCAGCCGAGCCAGAATCTGCCCCTGCTGCACCTCCTGGCCGGGCAATACCGCCAGACTGACCATTTTGCCTTCGATTCGAAACGCCATTCTGGTCAGTTCCGCCACTGCGACCTGGCCATTGAAACGACGTTCCAACAGGTGTTGAGGGGTATCCAGGGTAATGGTCTGAACCAGTTGCGGCGCCTGAGACTGGTGCTGCTGATCCGATCCACAGGCGGTCAGTGCCACGATAGACGACGCCACCAGGGCCCACTTGAATGCTGTTGTCATGTTAAATCCCCCGCTCTCTTTCCCACACCCGTACCGTCTGCCCCGAATGCAACCGGTTGGCGCCGGCGGTGACAATGCGGTCACCGGATTGCAGCCCGGACTTGAGAGTACCGTCGTGGTTGAGCTCTACCTGGATCGCCTCCAAGGTGCTGTGCTGCGGATCGATGCGCCAAACCTTGGCCTGCTGACCAAGTTGGCTGATGAACGCCCCTTGGGGCAGAGTGACCGGTGTCATGGTGTTATTGAAACGATTCAGCTCCACCCACGCGGTCATCCCGGTGAGGGCATTAACCACTTTGGGGCGCGGCATAATCAAGGTGATGCGGTAGCTATTGGTATCGGGATCCGGCTGAGAGGCAAACTCCTTGATGCGGGCATTGGCGTACCGCCCCGGGTGGCCACTGAACACCACACTGGCATTGACTTCGCCACCCTGACGCAGATCCTGACCGTACTGCAGCGGCAGGTTAAAGCTGACGTCAACCTGATCGTTGTTCTCGACACTCATCACCACCTGATTGGCGGCCATCACTTCGTTGGCGCGCGCGAAGGTCATCGACACGTAGCCACTGAATGGCGCCCGAATTCGAGTGTCATCGAGATCGCTCTGAGCTTGGACCAGGCGGGCCTTGGCCACCACCCGATCGGTCTGGCTGCGGTCGAACTGGTCCTCGCTGATCAGTTTTTGTGCAAACAGGCGCTGATCCCGCTCGGCACGAATGGTGGCCAGATCAAACTCCGCCTGTCGCGACTGAACCGCCAACCGATAATCGGTGGGATCCAACTCCGCCAGCAATTGGCCCTCAAACACCCGCTCGCCCATGCGCACATACACCCCGCGCAGCTCACCGGGAATTCGAAATCCCATCTGTGCATGCCGGCTGGCCTCGATTTCGGCGGCAAACGGCAACGATTGCACCTGTTTGCCAATCACCATCGCCTTTACCGGCTGCACCAGCGCCGATGGCGACGGCTCATCATTCGACTGACTCTGAGCCTGAGAGTAGGCATAACCGGCCCAGGCCATTACAATAACGGTCAGCAGCGCCAGGCGCCGATGCCGTTTCCCGAGAGGATTAACTGCAGTTTTAAACATTGAAACCACGCAACACCATAAAGACTAATTTACTATCCACGCGTATAGCCTATATACTGCACAAGCGGATAGCAACACTTACTATACAAATGTATAGTAAATAAAGTATGGCTAATTCGCCAAGTTAGATGAGGCTAATAAGTGAGAAGCAATGACAGCTAAACGATCCGGTAGACAGAGTGCCAACTCGGCGCAGCAAACCCGTAAGCAGATTCTGTGTGTTGCAGGTGATCTCTTTGTCGAAAAAGGGTTTGATCGGGTGTCGGTCCGTGAGATAGCCGACAGTGCCGGGGTATCTCATGGTCTAATCCGCCATCATTTTGGCAGCAAGCAGCAGATCTGGGAGCAGATTTGTGACCTGGTGCTGCAAGACGTACTGATGCAGATTAAGACCATCCTATCCGAGCTGGATCCCAACCTACCGGCCAATGAACGCTATTTTTCGCTGATTACTCGATTTCTGGCCACCCAACTGTGCGACCCCCGACCAATGCGGCTGATGGTCGATGCCGTCCGTGACAACGAAATGTTGTTTAACTACTTTCAGGAAGCGCCGGCCGACATTGAGGAGTTATTTGACTCAGAACTCAGAGCGGTGCAGGCACAAGGTTACCTGGAAGGGATGAAGGTCAAAGAGATGAAGTGGCTGATCTGCATGTTCACCGACGCACCGGCCACCCTGGCACCACTGCTGATTGACGTATACGACACCAGCCTCGACAAGGCCAGGGTCCAGCACTGGATGCTCGCCTGCCAACTGCTGGCTACCCCTCTGGGCATCGCCAATGACAAACTCCCCAAGCCGGACAGTCTGGAAGAGGTGGCCTTGCCCTGGAGCCGCTGCATCACCGACGGCCGCTGCGATCCGTGATCCCCTCCTGGGCCCCGACGTGCGGGGCCCGGCGGTCACCACTGACCGCGATCAATCCAGGCTCTTCTTAAACCGGGAGGACGCCAGTACCAGGCCGAGAACGGTAAAGCCCGCCAGCCACAGGGTGTCCTGCCACATGGCACCGAGATCCGATCCCCGCAGCACCACACCGCGAATGATGCGCATGAAGTGGGTCGCCGGCAGCACTTCGGCAATCCACTGGGCCGCATTGGGCATCGCTTCGTAAGGGAACATAAACCCGGACAGCAGAATGGAAGGCAGCAGCACAAACACCGTCATCTGCATCGCCTGCAACTGAGTGGTTGCAATGGTGGAGATCACCAACCCCAGGGTCAGGCTGGCTGCAATAAACAGCAGGGTGCCCCACAGAATCTGGCTCACTTCACCATTGATTGGCACCCCAAATACCAGCACGCCCAAGCCGAGAATGATGGCGACCTGCAACAAACCAATGAAGATATAAGGGATGATCTTAGCCACCATCAGCTCCAGGGAGTGCACCGGCGTAGTGATCAACAGCTCAAGATTGCCCCGTTCCCGTTCGCGAACGATGGCCGCCGAGGTAAACAGGATCATGGTCATGGTCAATATGACCCCCAACAACCCCGGCACAATATTGACGGCTGACCGCCTCGAGGGATTGTAAAACAGTGCCACCTCAAAGGTTTTCTCCTGCACTCCGGAGAAGTTGGCCATCTCGGCAATGGGCATAGACTGGAACTGCAAGATCGCCGAGCTGACCATGGTGTCGCTGCCGTCCACCAGCCACTGTCCTAACTGGCGCCCCTGGGCAGCCCGTTGATTCAGATCCGCTGGCAACACCAGCGCCGCCCGAATACTCCCGGCACCGATGGCGTCCTCCGCTTCGGCTACCGTCGCCAACCGCTGTTTCACCTCCACCACCTGAGTCGCTTTCACTGACTCGGTCACCACCCGCCCCAGCGCCGACTGGCTTTGATCCACCACCGCCACCGGAATGTTACGCACGTCAGTGTTGATGGCAAAACCAAACAGCAGCAGCTGAATCAAGGGAATCATCACCACCATACCAAAGGTGATTCTGTCCCGGGACAATTGGCGCAGTTCTTTAAAAACAATGGCTTTAATTCTAAAAACGCTGTTCACTGCCGCCCCTCCCCGGTGCAGGTAACAAACACATCCTCCAGGCTGGGACGGGCCAGAGTCAGCAGCCCCTGACGCAGGGCCGGCTGCTGCTGTCGCAACCACTCGATAGGGTCTTCAATGGCCTTATCCACCAGCACCCGCAATCGAATGCCCAACTGGGCGGCGGATCGTACCTGGGGCAACGGCAACAGCTGCTCTTTTAACTGTCGTAAGCCTGCCGCTTCCACCTCCACCACCGACACCCCCATGTCGTTCATCAGGGTTTCCGGGGCGCCGTCGGCGCGAACGATGCCGGCCTCCATGATCGCCAGGGCGTGACAGCGCTCCGCCTCATCCATGTAGTGAGTGGTCACCAGAATGGTGGTGCCGGCATCGGACAGATCAAACAACTGCTCCCAGAATTCACGGCGATTCTCCGGATCCACCGCCGAGGTCGGCTCATCCAGAAACAGCAGATCCGGCTTATGCATCGTGGCTGCCGCCAGCCCCAGCCGCTGCTTCTGGCCTCCACTCATGCCGCCGGCCCGTTGCGCTGCCAGCCGGGTCAGGCCATAGGTGGTCAGTTGCTCATCGATTCGTCGACGCAACTGCCGATCGGGCATGCCATAGATCTGACCGATAAACTGCAGGTTCTCCCTGGCGGTCAGATCCTCGTACAGGGAAAATTTCTGGGTCATGTAGCCGATGCGTAGCCGCAACGCCTCCGCCTGTTTGGGAATGGACAGTCCCAACACCTCGACACTGCCTTCACTGGGGCTCAACAGGCCGGTCAACATGCGAATGGTGGTCGACTTGCCGCACCCATTGGGGCCAAGAAACCCATAAATGCTGCCGGTAGGCACATTCAGATTCAAACCATCGACGGCTTTGAAGTCGCCAAATTTACGCACCAAGCCGTCAGCCCTAATGGCGTAATCACTCATGGGGCATCTCCACCTGGGCGGGAACGCCAGACGGCAGATGGCGGGCTGACTCGGGCAGACTCACCTCGGCCAGGTACACCAGCCGGGCCCGATCCTGCTCATTCAACGCGTAATAAGGGGTAAAGGCTGGCTCGGTGGCAATCCAACGAATCTGGCCTTGATAGCTCTGGTCATCGCCGTCTACATGCACCGTCAACCGGGTACCGGCACTGAGCTGAACCCGATAAGGCTCGGGCACATACACGCGGGCAAAGGGGGTCATGTCAGCCTGAATGGCGGCAACGATGCCATTGGTGGGCACCCGCTCACCGATGTTGTAAGGCAGGCTGTCCAGAATGCCGTCCCGGGTTGCGACAACGGTCAAATCGCTGAGAATCTGCTCCTGCAACGCCACCTCCGCTTCACTGGCCTGCAGCGCCGCCTGAGCCTGAGTAATGTCCTCGACCCGGCTGCCACGGGTCAGTTTCGCCAGGGTTTCTCTGGCCGAGTCCTGATCCGCCTTGGCCGCATCCCGGTTGGCCCGGGCGCTGTCCAACGTTGCCATGCTGGCGAGCTTCTTTTCCACCAGGGTCAATGCCCGCTCCAGGCTCTTCTCCGCCTCCAGCAGGGTTGCATCCGTCCTCTCCAGAGTGGCTTGTGCGGCCGCAATGTCTTCCGGGCGCTCGCCGTTGGTCAGTCGCAGCAGGTAGGCTTCGGCTTTGGCTTGCTCGGCCTTGGCTCTGGCCACCACCGCCAGCTGCTGTTTATCGTCCAGCACCACCAGAATGTCGCCGCGACGGACAAACTCCCCCTCTTTAATTGGCCGCTGACGCACGATTTGATTGGCAGTCGCCGTCAGGATCACCCGATCCCTTTCCAGAGTTCCCAGCGCCTGTGACGGCACCGAGTCGGTGCAGCCTGTCAGCACGACGGCCATCATTACTGCAAACAGTTTCCATTTCATAGGGGTACGCTTCTCCGAACAGGGGTTGACTACCAGTCTACGAAAACCGGTTCAATACACCACAACGTCAATTCTCACTGTGAGTACAATTTGATGAATTTTCAAGCGTGACAATGAGTAAAGCCTTTGCTCGCGCGACCGACACCCCGTCCGTCCGCGTTGAGCTCAGGCGCCGCGATCGGACAGAGTGGGGGGGCGTGCATCAGGCTGGCGACAGAATGAAGGAAGAGGTCGTGCTGAGGACCCGGCGATGGCCGGCCTCGATGGGCCCGAGAATACAACACCAACAGGCGTCAGCACATCGATGCCCATCGGCTCAGAGCTCGGCATCGTCGGGTCGGCTGCGGCTGTGAGCCTCCTGCAACCATACCCTCAGGTTGTTGCCGGTCAGCAACAGCAACACCACCGCCACCATAAACACCAGCAGGCTGCCTTTCCAGAGCGAGACTATCGCCAACCCCAGGCCAAAAACGAGAATAAAAAACTGACTGAACAAACCCCCTCCTTGCGCCCCATGAGGCTAGCGTGTCGTCCCACCCTGACCGACGCACGGCCGCTCCCCGGCTCACTCCGTTAGACCGGACTAACCCATAATAATTTCATCGCCCGGCCTGTTTTCTTGAGAAACCAGGCCGCAACGAATTGGGCCTCAGCCATACCGCAGTCAGGGGGCCTGATTCACACTTTCACACTGTTTATTCGACTCTCGTGCAATAACCCGGGCAGATCACAACGTGGAATCAGGTTCTTACCTAATATCAGCGGCACTATCACTCCTTATTTAGCAACAGTCATGACCATTATTGAAGCCCTGACCATCGGGCTGGGGTTGAGTTATGCCGCGGCGCTGCTTTACGCCAGTCAGCAACGTTACGGTGCCTTGGCCCTACTGGGGACTCTGGTCCTCGCGGTGCTGATCGCCAACCAGGCCAGCCTATGGCTGGCCGTCGCCCTGTCGGTGGCGATCGCGGCCGCCCTGCATCGCAGCCGCTGGGGCCAACAATGGCTCACCGAGATCGATGCAGAGCGCCTACGACTGCTGTGCCAACACACATTGGCACTGTCGATGCTTATTGCCGCCATTCAGTACGGAGGTCATCTGTGGTTTCTCGAACAGGGCCAGACACCGCCCCTGCCCCGTCCGGATGTGGTGGATGCCTTTTTGCCCGTCGCCGGCGGGCTGGGGCTTAGGGGCGCCATGGAAACCGGTCAGCTGGATCAGCACCATCCGGCCGCCATGGTGATGCTGGCTTTGGTATTACTGACCGGGCTACTGCTGAAACGGGCGTTCTGCGGCTGGGTGTGCCCACTGGGACTGGCAGGAGACTATCTGCACCGACTCGGTAACCGGCTGTTTCCCGCCCATCGCGGTGTCCCGTTATGGCTGGACTGGCCTCTGCGAATGATCAAATACCTGCTGGCATCGGCACTGGTGTATCTGGTGGTCGTGGCGCTGCCGGCTGCGGCGCTGCCTGGCTACCTGAAAAGTTCGTACCACATCATGGCCGACGTCAAGATGGCACAGTTTTTCGTCGCACCAGGGCCGCTGACTGTGGCAGCGATGTCGATCCTGATTCTGGCGTCAATGTGGCGCCGACAGGCGTTTTGCCGCTACCTGTGCCCTTACGGTGCCCTGATGGGATTGCTCAGCTTGCTGAGCCCTATGAAGATTCAGCGTCAACCGAATCGATGTCTGAACCACAGCAAGGGCTTGGCCTGTGACAAATGCAGTCGGGCCTGTCCTGCTGGCATTGCCGTGCATCAACAGCGTCGAATTCACAGTGATGAGTGCCAGGCGTGTCTGCGTTGCGTCAGTGCCTGCCCCAAGCGAGCTCAGGCGCTGGCCCTGACCCTTGCCAACCAACGACCAGTGGAGGCCACCAGCCTGTTTGCGCTGCTGGTCGTCACCCTGTTGCTGCTGCCTCTGGTCGCACAGCTGTTTGGTTTATGGCACAGCAACACCGATCCGATGATTCGAATGCAACTGATGCAGATGCTGGATCGGCTTGGCATGTCATGACTCAGGACTAACGGGATCCGCAACGGCTCTGGCACAGAGCCGCGTACACCCGCGCGATCCCCTGTTCATCGAGGCGGTGCAGATAACGGTCCCAGGCCAACTCTGCCATCACCTGAGAATCACCGGTCATCGAGTCTTTCCACTGAACCAGCTCGACGATCTGCTCTCGACTCAGATCGCGTTGCCCCAGACAGCGTAACCCCTCTTCCAGACTTAACATCGCACCCTCTCCTTTTGTTCCGTCACTACGAGGCCATGGCGCATTCGGATCACCGGCTGCGATGATGACCACTGTATTGAGCATAGCCTCTGTTTGAGAACTCAGGGCGCCGGGCGGCGGGGCCAATGCGGCTGGCACGCCCTGTCGCCTGACCCGATAGGGGAGTTTTTTTGCTCAACCTTGTAACTCATTGCTAAAATTATCATTTTCAAGCACTCCCGAGCATACCCATGACCTTCGCTGCACGAACACTGTTGCTGGCATTACCCCTGGTTATTGCGGGCTGCGCCACGCCCCTGCCCCAGGTAAGCCAAACCGAGTCCTACGCCCTCGCACCGGATACCAACCAACAGGCTTGGGAGGCCATTCGAACCCTGCAACAGGCTCATCCCGGCCAATCCGGGGTCTACCCAATCAGTGATGGCCGTGAAGCCTTCATCGCCCGACTGCACGCCGCCACCGATGCCCAGGCCAGCATCGACCTGCAAACCTACATCTATCGGGACGATGATACCGGCCGTGCGGTGCTGTGGAGCCTGTGGCAAGCCGCCGAACGCGGAGTCCGAATACGGCTATTGCTGGACGACATGCAGACCTCAGGCAACGATGAAGCTCTGGTATTGCTGCATCAGCACCCCAACATTCAGGTTCGGCTATTCAACCCGTTTACCAAGCGCCAATGGCGAGGCCTGGAGTTGATTGGCAGTTTTGACCGCACCAACCGGCGCATGCACAACAAGGCCTTTATTGTCGACAACAGTGTCGCCATCACCGGCGGCCGCAACATTGGCGACGAGTACTTCGATGCCAGCCATGACGTCGCGTTCGGCGATTTCGATGTGCTGCTGATCGGTCCGGCGGTCATCGACATCAGCACCCAATTCGATGACTACTGGAACAGCGACTACGCCATTGCGGTCGATGCCCTGCTCGACGCTCAGCCGATTGCCAACCGGGACGACATCACTCGCACCTTTGAGCAACGCATCGAAACCGATAAAAAACAGCAACAAGCCTACATCAACAGTCTCTACCAAACCGAGCTGGTCGCTCACCTGGAGCGCGGGGAGCTGCCGCTGTACTGGTCTGATGCCCGGGTCATTGCCGACTCCCCCCACAAAGCCAACAGTGGCGGAACCGAATCCAGCCTGATGGTGGACGCGCTGGAGAAAGAGTTTCGCCATTCCAGCGACTCGCTGTTGCTGGTTTCGCCCTATTTTGTTCCAGGTCAGGCCGGGGCCGACAACCTGGTGGCCATGGCGGAACGCGGGTTGTCGATCAGCATCATCACCAACTCTCTGGCGGCCACCGATGTGGTGGCGGTACACTCCGGCTATCAAGGGTACCGTCGGCAACTGCTGAAGGCCGGCATCACGCTGTACGAAACCAAGCGTCGTCCCGGGGTCAAACCTGGCAGCTGGGCGGCCTCGTCACGGGCCAGTCTGCATGCCAAAACCATGGTGTTTGATCACCGCACCCTGTTTGTCGGCTCCTTCAACCTGGATCCCCGTTCTGCCCAGATCAACACCGAAATGGGGGTGCTGTTCGACTCACCACAACTGGCTGAGCTGATGACCCAATCGCTGTTACAACAGCTTCCAAAGTTCACCTACCGCCTGAGCCTCGAGGATGACGAGCTGCGCTGGCACGACGACCAAAACGGCACCGTGCTCACCACTGAGCCCGACGCCAGCGTGTGGCGACGGATGGGCGCCTGGTTGATGACCTGGCTGCCCATAGAGGATCAGCTTTAACGCCTGTCGAAGGCTAAAACTCGGCACTCCTGGCCATTTTTTTCGCCCTCGCCGGCGCTGGTGATGGCGGCGCAGAACTTTTATTTTGACCCCCATCACGCTTTGGCTGTGACCCCGGTCTCCGTGCCACAACACAGCTCCCCCCACTTTTGTGAGATGACTCCGATTCATCGCCACTCAACCCTTAGTTTTCATTTCCCGACGACAAATATTTTCATTTAATACCCTGCGGTTGAGAAAGTTTTGTCTGTGAAGCCATCACGGTGGTCCGGTTCTGTTTTCCCTACTCTGTGCCCATCAAAACACGCAGTAGCACTTGGAGAAACCATGTCGAACAGACGCTCATTCCTCAAACTGGGGGCTGGCATTGCCGCAGGAAGCCTGACCGCCAGCATGCCGGCACTGGCCGCTCGGGGAGAGGCACAACACTGGGACGAAGAGGTAGACGTTCTGGTGATCGGCTCAGGCTTTGCAGGCCTGTCCTGCGCCCTGAACGCTCAGCGTCAGGGCCTGGGAAAAGTACTGGTACTGGAAAAAATGCAAGTCATCGGCGGCAACTCCGCCATCAACGGCGGCTGGTTTGCGGTACCCAAAAACCCGATTCAGTTAGCTCAGGGCATCAATGACGACAGCCCGGCCGAATTGGTCAAAGATCAGATGATCTCCGGCCGCGGCATGGCCAGCGAACCGATGCTAACCAAAATTGCCGAGCACGCCCTGGACGCGTACCACATGTGCATCGATGCCGGCGTCGAGTTTCGCAACAACTTCAACATTCAGGTAGGCGGCCACAACAAGGCCCGCGCCATCCGCACCAAGCACGGCACCGGCGGTGACATCACCACCAAGCTGTACGAAGCCGGTGTCAAAGAAGGGGTCGACTACCGACTGCAGCACTACATTGAAGACTTCATTCGAGTCGGCGATGAAGTTCAGGGTGTGGTCGTACGCCGGGGCTATCGATTCCCGGATCAGAAAACCGGGTCACTGCTGCGCATTAAGGCCAACAAGGCGGTCATCTGCGCCTCCGGGGGCTTTACCCGCAACATGGCCCTGCGCGCCGCCGTGGATCCCTCTCTGGATCCCACCCTGGACGGCACCAACCATCTCGGTGCCACCGGTGAAGTGATGCTGTCCGCCATGGCTCACGGCGCCCTGCCGGTGCACCTGAACATGATCCAGACCGGTCACTGGGGCTCACCGGACGAAGGCGGATTTGGCTGGTCCAACGCCCTGCTGTCCATCGGTTGGCACCAAGGCATGTCCGTCAGTGTCCTTAGCGGCAAGCGCTACATGAACGAACGCGCCGACCGTCTGACCTGCTCCACCGCCATCATGAAAAACCGCTATCAGGACGGCACCCCGGCCTACCCGCTGGTGTTCTTCAACTATCAGGATCATCCCGATGACGATCGTGTGGTTCGAGCCCTGCGCGACAAGATGGCCTGGAAGGTCGATAGTCTCGAGCAGCTGGCCCAGCAGTTCAATGTGCCGCTGGCCGAGCTCAAGCAGACCGTGGCCGAATACAACCGTCATGTTGAGCAGCGCACCGACCCCGACTTTGGCCGCAAGATGGACACCGCCCGGGTACTCAAAGCCCCCTTCGTGGTCTCCCGCATCTGGCCCAAAGTGCACTACTGCATGGGTGGCCTGAAAACTGACCTGGATGGCCGGGTTTTGGATGGGCGCACCATGAGTCCCATCAAGAAACTGTACGCCGCCGGCGAAGTCACCGGCGGGGTTCATGGCCACGCCCGTCTGAGCTCAACCTCCTGCCTGGAGTGTCTGACCATGGGGCTGATCGTACCCACCACCATCACCGCTGACGCCTAAGGACAACAGCATGAAAACAGTACTGTTAACCCTGGCTCTGGGTTTGGGAATCGCCGTCACCGCTAACGCCGGCGACCTGGTCGCCGTCAAGGGCAGCATCAAGGGACGCGACAACCATCAATTCCTGTATGAAGACGGCTGTAAAGCCTGCCACTCAGGATCGGCAAAGAAATACGTCGACGACAGCGCCTGCCAGGATTGCCACGGCAGCATCAACGACATTGAAATTACCCGCGAGTTGGTGCTGGAAGAGGCCAACCCGCACAACAGCATTCACTTTAATCAGGGCGCCAGCTGCCTGGCGTGTCACGCAGAGCACCAGAAAAAAGCCCCTGTGTGCTCCGAGTGTCACCGCACCTGGTTTGACGTGATGTAACACCCCTGGCACCGGAGTGACTCCGGTGCCATCCAAAACAAAAAAGTACCATTCCAATAGGATGAAGATGATGAAAAAACTTGCTTTGCTAATCGGCGTATTCTGCTCCGGCTCTGTCCTGGCCAACGCCCACCTGGAGCACGCCCAGCTGCCTTACCAGCAAGCGACTGCCATCCCGTATGACAGCACCCCGTACTCGCCACAGGACACCATGCCTGAGCAGTGTAAAGATCCGATGGTGATGCAGTACATCGCCGACTGGGAAGCCGGTCGCGTCGACTTCAACACCATTCAGTCCAACGACTCCATTGCCAAGGATCAACGCTTCTGTAAGACCATGGACGACGACGGCAACATCATGGAAGCCAAAGACTGCAAGCTGGAAAATGCCCCCGTCGGCTACCTGTGGAAGGAGCTGTCCGACGCCCCAGTGGTTATCGGCATCACCAACGGCGGCCGCTCTGATCATGCCCCCCATTTCCACGGTCAACCCGAGTGTTACTACGCGGTATCCGGTCGTGCCCGCACTCTGGCCGACGGTCAGTACAAGTGGATGGAAAAGGGCCAGTACTTCTACATTCCTGGCAACACCATCCACAACACCCCGATCACCGATGAGCAAGGCTTTGGCGTGATGTACTGGTATCCGAAAAACGCCCACTTCGACGGTTTCAAATACTACTGGCGCAAAGACGTGAAGAACCTGCGCGTGGCCGAAGAAGCCTTTGACCGGGTTGACGCCCTGCGTAAAGCCGCCATGGATCTGGGGCCTTACGGCACCAACCAGGACAAATTCGAAAAATAAACAACCCGAACCATGTTTTGGAGCCGGTATTGCCGGCTCCCTTTAAGGCAGTGAAATAATGAACAAGCTAACCAAACTTTCTCTGGTGGCAGCGGCGGTCATGCCCCTGCTGACCACGCCGGCTCAGGCTCAGGAACAAGACGGCATCAGCGTCGGCGGCGCAGTCCGGGTCAACTACGGCATGAAATTCTACAGCGATGCCTCCAAAGACAAAGGCGGCGACCTGAGCTTTGACATGGCCGCCATCAAGTTTAACGGCAAGCATGGCGACTGGGGCCTGGCGTCCGAGTACCGCTTCACCTCCAGCACCGATTACATCAAGTACGGCTACGGCTACTACGACGTCAGCCCGGAATGGCAGCTGCAGTTCGGTATTAACAAAGTCCCCTTTGGCAACCGTGAATTCATCTCCAACAGTTGGTGGTTCGGTATCCCTTACTACCTGGGCTTTGAAGACGATCATGATGTGGGTCTGAAAGCCACTTTTGATGACGGTCAGTGGCACACCGACCTGGGCTTCTACAAGAACCCGGAATACGGCGCCTCAGAAAACAAGCGCTACGCCACCGATCTGTACACCGGCACCATCAACGGCACCGACTACGCCAACGAAGAAACCAATCAGCTGAACCTGCGCCAGACCTATACCCTGAGCCATGACGGCGGCAGCACCACCATTGGTGGTTCGGTTCAATGGGGCCAGATCTACAACAGCAAGACCGAGAAAAATGGCGATCGCTATGCCATCGCCGCGCACCTGGACTCCAGCTTTAACGGCTGGAACATTCAACTGCAGGCCATGCAGTACGAATACGATGCCGAAAATCAAGCCGGCGTCGACGGCAATAAAATCGGTGTATCGGTGGTCAGCTGGCAATATGAGATCGCCTCCAAAGGCCAGGCCTACAACTTCAACATCGCCAAAACCATCCCAACCAGCTGGGGCAGCGTCAAGGTATACAACGACTTTGGCATCATGACTCCGGATACGGATGACGACAGCTTTGACAACAGCTACCAGAACGTGACCGGTGCCGCCATCGCCGCCGGCCCGCTGTACATCATGGCTGACTTTGTCATGGGCCGTAACATGACCTTCTCTACCGAGATGGACGACCACGTGGGCCTGGAAGAGGCTGGCGACGGCTGGGATCAACGCATCAACATCAACTTCGGCTACTACTTCTAAGCCAAAACACCGTCATCAACCACATCGCAAAACGGCACCTCAGGGTGCCGTTTTTTTACCGTGCCACAACTAAAGCAAGCGACGCTAGGGACGCTGCTGCATCTGCTGGCAGTTACGACAGCTGTTAAAGCTGTCGCGATGATTCTGATAGTACAGATGCACCCTCATGCCAATGCGCTCAAACGCTGCCAGTGTCAGCGGCTCCCGCCACTGATAGGGGCTGAACACCTTTTTCAGTTGCCGGAACAACGTCTGCCGCTGTTCCTGCAGATAACCTTCGTCAATAAGCCGACTTTCAAAGGCCGACAACGCGCCACTGAGATAGAAGGTGATCGCTTGAGCAAATTCGCGAATCTCATCCTCGCTGGCCACCAGTTCCCCTTCGGCCACCGCCTGCCCCAAAAAGCCGGTAATGCTTTGCCAGAACTGATTGATCCTTTGCTCAAACACCTTCACTTTCTCCGGGCTGGCCAGCCGCCAGACCATGGAGTTCACCGCCACCTGACGCACCAGGTTAAAGGTGGGAGAAAAGTGCGTCGCTTCAAAGGTGAAGATAATCGGCATCAACACCTTCTCGATGGGGGTCAGATCAGGATACTGACGCTCAAAGGCCGCAAAATGATTGGTGGTGGAGTTACGCAGAAAACAGCACACCAACAGATCTTCCTTACTTTCAAACAACTTGTAGAAAGTGCTGTTAGACAGCTCTGATTCTTTGCTGACCTGTGACAACTTAAAGGAGATCAGGCCCTGCTTTTCGATCAGGGACTCTGTCGAATCAAGCAAGCGCTGACAACGCTCAAGCTGAGCCTCGGAATGGGGGCATTGCATACGTTCACTACCTATAGAGACGGCATCAAACAGCCGCCGCCATTGTACTAAAAACCGGGTTAACCCAGACCGCAGCAGGTCACATTTGCCACATTAACCAGCCATTTCCCATTCACTTGAGATCACAAATAAACCCAATTCAGTCATCGAAGCGGCAAACCTCTGGCAACCCAGGGGCGCTGAATCAACAACTCAAACAAAATCACCCCATAGCACGCCGACTGAATGGTCCACCAGGCCGTCACCGACACCGGTAGGCTCAACACCAACGCCAAGGTCACCGGGCCATGAACCGGCAATCGCCACCACAGGCCACGACTCTCGGTGGCCAGAGGCAACGACGGGATCAGGGCAATCAGCCCCAGCACCAGCACTCGCGCGCCTAGACAGGCGCCAATGGCCATCGCCATGACCCAATAACGCTCGGTAAACATCGACAGGGTCAGACTGAACCCCAGCACCAGCACCAGGACATCGGCCCACAACCGGGCCCCCTCGGTGATAAAGTCGCGACTGCCGGCGTCGATACGAGGAGACAGCAGCAACACCGCCACTGCCGCGGTCACCACCCCAGACAAACCCAGGCCCCATTCCGCCCCCCAGAACAGCAGGTAGCTCAAGGGTAAGAGCAACCGGGGAAAGCGCGCAAGCAGCGGTCGCATCAGCCAGTGCGCGCACCAGGCCAGTATCAGGCTAGCCAGCATCAGCCGAATGAAGTCCCAACTCAATGACAACGGCTGCAGTTGCGATAACGACCCCGCGGCGATCAACAGCATCAGTCCCACCACCGCCAGCATCTCTCCCCACAACCCTTCGCCCTCCAGCAGCACCAGTAACCCCCGTTTGTGCGGAATCAGCAACGAGCTCCAACTGGGATCCGCCGCCGCCAGTAATACCCCGGCGATCAGTGCCGACAGCAGCGGAAATCCGGGATGATCTATGCTCAGGTACAACACCATTGCCACCGTCATTGCCGTCACCGCAAACACCAGGCTGGATGGAATCACCACCCAGGGCCACAAGCGGGACAATCGCCGCCGGGAGATGTGCAGCGCCCCCTGAACCATCAGCCAGGGCAGCAACAGGAAATAGATCCCCTTAGCCAGACCCGCGGCCGTCACCCCGGTTTGCCAACCAAAACCGGAAACCGCTTGCCCTGCCAGCAGCCCCAGCAACAGCAGCAGCGGGTGACGCGCCAACAGCTCCAGTCGGGCCGTCGCCACCACCGCCATAATGGCAGCCAGGCCCAGTAACCAACTCGGCTCCAAAATCGCACCTGAACCTTAATTAGATAATTGATTTACCTAAGCATAGTAGGCATTTTCACCGCTGCACGGCGGTGGCATTGCCCGGTCCCCGCCCCGCACGTCCAGCCGATATCCCGCCCGAATCCATGGCTCACAGTCCGACAAAGTTGCCTGAAGCCTCTCTGCTGGCAATGACGCGGTCGAATTCAGCTCCTAAAACCAGCACAAACTGGGAGCCAGCGCTCACTTTGCCGCCAACCCCGGCAGTTGTGAGCATTTTGAGGGTCGAGTCGTGACCGCCAGGTTAACGAAATGGGTCGAGTCCACCCAAACCACAACCAAACCATCGGCGATACGCCCGGCCAGCACCGGCTTTTGGCCCTTCTGGCGGGCTCAAAACCGGCCTCAAATCATGATGACATTAGAATTACCAAAGTAATCCAACCGCTTGAAGCAGTAATTGACGAAGATTATCGAAACATAAATTGGTGTTTTCAGCCGAGTTTGATTGTGTAATTCAAATTCAATAAAGGCCAATATTTTGCCTTTAATTGGCATTATGTTCGTAATTTTCCTACACATTTCAAGACGACAAAACAAAATAGCCTTCGGCAAATGAGTTTTTAGATTAAAGAGGTTCTAATCAGGTTCAAAAAGTAAAATTCACTTTATTGAGCGATATTCAACCCGCAGTCTGGATAATGACAACCATTCACATTAAGAACCGCTAAAAACGAAACATTATAGATTCCGAATGTATAGCCAAGCCATTGATTATAAAGAATAAAAATAAGTTGTGAATTTTTCGTTTCAAAAGTCAGAAAAAAAGTGTGATCGCCATCACTAGCTATGGTCGCGCAAAAATGGCATGGATCACAAAAAATCATCAATTGGGATGAGAAACTCATTCCCGATTGCTACTAAAATGTGAAGTTCATCAACATTGATTTGGATCAATTTTCTTTCCCGCTTTCCGCTATTGAATACGCTACCAATTACTAGCGTTCAGCTGTGGATTAATAATTTTCAGTTGACGTAGTGAAAGTGAAAGAAAGTAATCATTCCTCAATAGAAGGGAAAACGGCGTGAATCTCATACAGACCATCGCAACGCTCACACCGATTATTTCGGTACTTGTATTCTTGGTGCTATTGCGCATGCCTGCTTCAAAGGCAATGCCAATCTCTGCAGTATTAACCGGTTTAGCAGCTGCCTTCATCTGGCAGATGGATACCACCATTCTTGGTGCATCCGTCGTCCAGGGTATGCTTGATGCGATAACCCCGCTGACCATCATCTTCGGTGCAATCTTCCTGCTGAAGACTCTGGCAGCTTCCGGCGCCATGGATACCATCCGTGCGGGCTTCACCAACATCAGTGCCGATGCCCGTGTTCAGGTCATCATCATCTGCTGGCTGTTCGGCGCCTTCATTGAAGGTTCTGCAGGCTTCGGTACTCCAGCTGCCATTGGCGCTCCACTCCTGGTACTTCTGGGTGTTCCGCCACTGGCTGCTGCCGTTGTTGCGCTGATTGCTGACTCCACTTCAGTTTCCTTCGGTGCCATCGGCCTGCCGGTACTGTTCGGTATGGACAAAGGTCTGGACGCCGGTGGCGTTTCCATGGCCGCTGAGCAGATCGCTGCACTGGGTGCCAACGCAACCTTCGCTGACTACGCTCAGCAGATTGCCATGCACATGATCACCATCGATCTGGTGACCGGTTCACTGATTCCTGTGGTACTGGTTTGTGTACTGACTGGCTTCTTTGGCCGCAACAAGTCCTTCGCTGAAGGCCTGGCCATTTGGAAGTTCGCCCTGTTTGCCGGTCTGGCCTTCACCATCCCAGCCTGGCTGATCAACTACTTCGCCGGTCCTGAGTTCCCATCCGTTATCGGTGCTCTGGTTGGTATGGCTGTGGTTATCCCTGCGGCTAAGAAAGGCTTCCTGCTGCCAGCCAAGCCTTGGAATGACTTCGCTGAAAACGACGGCAAAGCCGCGTCTGCTACTGCGGGCCAACCACAGGCTGCTGGCGCCGACGTCACCAAGGCCCAGTTTTCCCAAGCCGCTGCCTGGACCCCATACCTGGTAATGGCCGGTCTGCTGGTACTGTCTCGTGTTGTTGCCCCTCTGAAGAGCTTCCTGCTGAGCTTTAACATCAGCTGGCCTGGCCTGATGGGCACCTCCCTGAGCTCCGGCTTCAAGACCCTGTACGCACCAGGCGCCTTCTTTGTGGCCGTGTGTATCCTGGGCTTCTTCATCTTCAAGATGAAGCCAAAGGCCTTCACCGGTGCGTTCACAGACTCTTGCAAGTCCATGATCCCAACCATCATCTCCCTGGGCGCCTCGGTTCCTATGGTGAAGATCTTCCTGAACTCCGGTGAAAACGCCGCAGGCCTGATGTCCATGCCTAAGGCACTGGCTGACCTGCTGGCCAACACCATGGGTGCCGTTTGGGAATGGACCGCGCCAATCGTTGGTATCTTCGGTGCCTTCCTGTCTGGCTCCGCCACCTTCTCCAACATGATGTTCTCCGGCCTGCAGTTTTCTGTTGCCGATAACATCGGCATGAACCACGCATTGGTACTGGCCCTGCAGGGTATCGGTGCTAACGCCGGTAACATGATGTGCGTAATGAACGTGGTTGCCGCCGCTACCGTTGTGGGTATGGCTGGCCGCGAATCTGAAATTATTCGTAAGACCATGCCTGTTGCCCTGGCCTACGCCTTCGTAGCGGGTACCATCGCCTTCTTCTGGGGCGGGTTCTAACACCTTCACCAGAAATGAAAAAAGCCGGACTAAAGAGTCCGGCTTTTTTATTGCGAACCATAACCATATCACTTCATCCCCGGCGCCCTGATTAACACTTTTTACATTTACAAAAATAAGAAAATTCGAAATTCAATTTATATAACAATACGTAGGTGGTCGAATTTATCGACTGTTGCATAAAAAGCTCACCCCCACACCCACAAATAACCCCTCCCGGTTTCACCCCCCCCTAACCGCCTCATGGTGCCAAAATCAGATTTTGTGCACACATCCAATCAGCGCAGCGCGACGAACCTCAAACCCAACGTACCATCCCTGCCGATGAAGGGCATTCCATTTTCCATTTCAGAAAGCAAGGCGGCAGGCATGCTCATCAAGTCGAAGCTCGCTTGGTGATTCAATCAGGCAGGCTTGCAACCATGGGCAACAAGCGTGCTCTGAAAACCGACACTGCCTCGACGGCCAGTGGCAAAGGACCACTCGCACACCGGATGCTGCCGAGTCTATTTCAGGGAAGACCGGCGTTATCACAGATCTCTCAGGCAAGCGTTATCAGGCAGTAAGCAGCGGTAACCCGGCGAAGGCTCCCCCCAGACCAGGGTCAATCAAGCGGCGCTGATAAGGCAAACCCAGTGCAACAAAAATCACCATGGTGAGCCGCGCCGGCATCTGCAGCGCTGGCGAATACCCCTGTGCCGTTCCCCAGCAACGGCACGCCCCTGTGATGGACTCGGTCGCTGGGCCACGCTCGACCATCGGCCGCCTTGTTGAGCAACTGCTCTGTTGCACCTTTAAGAGAGACCGCAACCAACCCCGGCAGCCATCAGGAATTATTTTCGATGATTTTGTTCACTTGCACAAAAACCAGGGTCTTTTTTAACTCTATATTCGGTCATTCGTCCAAAGATGTAGAAATGCCCTTATGGCATAGTATTGATGTTGAATAAATGTGATCCAGGTGCGGGCTATACCAAGTGCAATAAATATTTGTTCAAATATTTAACTCCCTTGGTACACAATATAAGGGTATAAAAAAGTGCTAACTGCTAACTACAGTGAACTGGCTAACAAACTTAACCAGATTCTAGACCAGGACCGCGTTCACACCGACTACCTTCGCCGGGTAGCCTGGGGTACCGACGCTTCTTTTTATCAAAAACGTCCACAGATCGTTGTTCACCCGAAGACCGAAGCTGAAGTGGCGGCCTCCCTGGCGGAGTGTCATGCCAATAAGACTCCGGTTACCTTCCGTGCTGCCGGTACCGCCTTGTGCGGTCAGGCCATCTCCGACTCCATCCTGATGGTTGCCGGCAGTGGCTGGGACAAGTACGAAGTACTCGATGGTGGTGCCCGCATGAAACTGCAGGCCGGTGTGATCGGTGCCAAGGTCAACCAGGTGCTCAACCCGCTGGGGTGGAAGTTTGGTCCCGATCCAGCCACCATCGCTTCAGCCATGGTGTCCGGTATTGTGGCCAACAACGCCTCAGGCATGAACTGCGGTACCCACCACAACGCCTACCGCCTGATTGAATCGGCCCGCATCGTTATGGCCAACGGTTTCGTACTCGATACCGCCAGTGAAGCCAGCCGCAAAGAGTTCGCCGCCAAGCACCCTGAGGTGATCAAAGGCATCGAGCAGATCCGCGACGAGATCGCCGCCGACGAAGAGATGACTGCGCGCATTAAGCGTAAGTATTCCATCAAGAACGTGACCGGTTTCGGCATGAACTCCTTCGTTGATTTCCATGACCCGTTCGACATCATGCTGCGCCTGATGGTGGGGTCAGAGGGAACCCTGGGCTTCCTGTCTGAGGTGACCATGAAGAGCGTGGTGAAATCCTCCCACTCCGCCTCTGCCATGGTGTACTTCGACTCCCTGCGTGGCGCCTGTGAAGCGATTGTGGAACTGCGTAAAGACGCCTTTGACGAGACCAACGCCGCCGAGTTGCTGGATAACTTCGCCCTGAAAGCGGTCGCGGCCTCCAAGTACCAAACCCCAGACTTCCTGAACGACATCCACAAGGACGTCACAGCGGTACTGTTCGAAACCTTCGGCATGAGCCAGGAAGAGATCGACGCCAACATCGCCAAGATGACCGCCATCATGGCCAAACACGGTCTGTACAAGCCGGCCGAGTTTACTCAGGTAGGCTCTGAAATCGCCAATATGTGGGCCATCCGCAAGGCGGTATTCCCTCTGGCGGGCTCCATGCGTCCGGCGGGCACCTCCTGCATCATCGAAGACATCGCCTTCCCTATCGAAGTGCTGCCTCAGGCCACCATCGATCTGCAGAACCTGTCTTTCGAACACGGCTACAACGATGCGGTGATCTACGGTCACGCCCTGGAAGGCAACTACCACGTTATCTTCTCTCAGGACTTCAGCACCCAAGCCGAAATTGATCGTTTCGATAACTTCATGGCAGCGGTCGTTGAACTGGTTGCCACCAAGTACGATGGCTCCCTGAAAGCGGAACACGGTACCGGCTTCGGTATGGCCGCCTTCGTTGAGAAGGAGTGGGGCAGCAACATCTATGGCATGATGAAGCGGGTTAAGAAGGTGATGGATCCGTCCGGCATCCTCAACCCGGGCGTCATCATCAACGATGACCCACACTGCCACTCTAAAGGGTTTAAGCCACTGCCTAAGGTGCACGATCTCATCGACAAGTGCATCGAGTGTGGTTTCTGCGAGCAGCACTGTGTCGCCCACAGCCTGACCATGTCACCCCGTCAGCGCACCGCCGTTGCCCGAGTGATGAAAACCTTGGAAACCACCGGCAAAGAGCCGGAAGTACTGGCGGATCTGCAAGCCAACTACCGTTACTACGCCATGGACACCTGTGCCGCCGACGGCCTGTGTAAGCTGGGCTGTCCCATGGGCATCGACACCGGTAAGTTCATCAAGAAGCAACGTGCCAAGTACGCCACTTCCATGGACAAGAAGATCGCCAACTTCACTGCCAACCAGTACGACAACCTGGAAGGGGTAGCCCGCTTTGCGCTGGGTGCCACCGACATTGCCCGTGCCGTGATTGGCGAAGGTGGTATGGGCGCGGTCACCGGTCTGGCGCGCAAGATCATGCCTGGCATGCCGATTCCTCAATGGACTGAAGGTATGCCTAAACGTGGTAAGGCCCTGCCTGAAATGTCCACGAAGGGTGACACCAAAGCGGTGTACTTCCCTGCCTGTCTGAACCGCATGCTAGGCACCGCGCCAAGCAACAAGGATCAACGTTCGATTCCTGAGACGATTAAGTCTCTGTTCGAAAAAGCCAACATCGAGATGCTGTGCGGTGAGAAACCTCAGGGTCTGTGCTGTGGCCAGTCCTGGGAGTCTTACGGTCACGACGAACAGGCGGATCGCAAGTCTGACGAGCTGTCCAAATGGCTGCTGGAAGTCTCCAACAACGGTGAGCACCCGATTCTGGTGGAAACCACCGCCTGTCTGGAGCGGATGCGTCGTGCCTGTGACAAGCGCCTGAACATGCTCGGTCCAGAGGAGTTTGCCATGCAGTTTATGGTCGACAAGCTGGACATCACCAAGATCGAAGAGAAGATCGCGGTGCACCCAACCTGTACCTGTCGCAAGATGGGCATCGTCGATGACCTGGTTGGCCTGGCCAAGCTGTGCGCATCCGACGTTGTGGTACCAGAGCGTGACAAGGTTGGCTGTTGTGGTATGGCCGGTAACCGCGGCATGAACTACCCAGAGCTGAACGCCCACGGCCTGCGTAACCTGAAAGCGGAAACCAAAGACAAGGGTTGCACCAGTGGCTACTCGGTGTCGGCCACCTGTGAGATCGGCCTGACCACTCACTCCGGCATTCCGTACAAAAACATCCTGACCCTGCTGGACAAAGCATCCAAGGCCAAAGCCTAAGCGGTCCTGAGATGACAAAGGCCACCCTCACGGGTGGCCTTTTTTTTCGGATAACCGTTCGCTGAAGGGCTCATATCGACGTCACACTGCTCAAGTCTCTTCAGGCCCTTACCATTGGCTTACAACGCCGTTATCTCCCTCTTATGGCCGCGTATTGGCCCTGTGTCAGAGACACGAGCTCGTCGGGAGCCAACTCAATCTCCAATCCCCGTCGTCCCCCAGAGACAAAAATCGTGGCATGGGCCTGTGCCGATTCGTCCAGCAATAGCGGCAGTCGCTTTTTTTGCCCCAGGGGGCTGATGCCGCCGACCACGTAGCCGGTGGCTTTCTCTGCCATCTTAGGATCGGCCATGGCCAAGCGTTTGGCTTTCACGGCCTTAGCCAGGGCTTTTAGATCCAACGACCCGGTTACCGGCACCACTGCCACATACAGTTTGCCACCGTCGTCTGCAGCCAGCAGGGTCTTAAACACCCGCGCCGAGTCCTGCTGCAGTGCATCGGCGGCCTCCAGGCCATAGGAGGGACTGGCGGGATCGTGGTGGTATTGATGAAGTTGATACGCCACCTTGGCTTTCTTGGCGGCATTTACGGCTGGGGTCATAGTGGATCGCTGTTGAGTCAATCAGAACCTCCCAGTATGCCACACTCACGGTCTTCCTCGGTCAGAGTGGATCACAAATCTGCTGCCTTTGATGACCCGGGCAGCATAAGACGACCTATTTTTGTTGCTAAAATAGGCTTTACGCCCTCATAAAGATTAACAGAACGTTATATTATCTTTATATTCAAAGTTCGAAAACAATAAAGATAATTCAATATTGAAATACTGAAACTTCCCCATTGAAATTGTGACCCACAGTCAGGAAAAAAGACAAAATAGAATATAGGATTTGCTCATTCTCTCTCCCAGGCAATATCAATGAATAGCAAGCTCAATAAGCTGGATTATTTTACGCTGAGTGTGTTTGTCGAGTTGTATGAACAGCGCAGTGGCATCGCGGTGGCGCGTCAACTCAATAGCACCCAACCTAAAGTCAGTCGCGCCCTGACCTGCCTTCGCGAAGTGTTCGAGGATGAACTGTTTGTCCGCCAACAATACGGCATGATCCCGAATCAACGAGCCGAGTTTTTTTACCCGATGGCCAAGGAACTGGCCCGCCAGTACCAGCAGTTGTCCCAGGCCCTGGCCCACGATTATACCCAGAGATGGGAGGTCAACATCGCCGCCCAGGAGCACCTGTTCCGACTGATGGTGGATTGCCTGAACCAAACCCGCGCCGAACTGGGCAACGGCTTCGGCTACAACCTGCACCCCTGGACCCCTGATTCACACAAGCAGATCAATCTGGGCCAACTGGACTACTGCATCTCGATCAACCCCAAACACTCGGATTCCGTGGACTTACACCACATTGGCACCGTGAAAAACTACTTCCTGGTCGCCCGTAAAGGCCACCCGGTGTTTGAACAAACGGTGTCGCTGCCTAACCTGCTGCAACACCCGATGGTGTTGTTTAACTATGCCTTGAGCAGCCTCAAACATCACCGCATCGAAGTGGCGGCCCAGGAGCTCGGTTGTGCCATCGAGGTGGCCATGAAAACCTCCAGCATGTCGCTGCTGCTGGAACAGCTGGCCCGGACCGATCACATCAGCATTCTGGCGTCGGTGTTCGCTCTGGAAGCGGTCAAGGAACGCAGCGAACTGGCGTACGTCAACATTACCGACTACTGGAGCAAACAGGTGTTGTCACCTCACAGCACCAACGAGTTCCAATTCTATCTGGAAAGCAAAGGCAGCGCCGACAGTCGTTTAACCGAAATATTTGCCAGAAACCTTCGGGATAAAATTTTTACCTTGCAATCAAAGCAAGATAGTGAACAAACTTATTAAAAACCCATTTTCAATATACCTTTTACCTTATTGAATACTGAGTTGTTCATTTTTAATAAAACAGCAAGCTCGGAAGTGTAAATTTATATTTCAGGTGAAGGAATCGATAATTATTATTATCTTCATCTTTCTACACCGTCTCAACCCCCATAAAAACGCCACCCGAAAAGGTGGCGTTTCCTTCCATCGGCTCACTAATACTGATAAGCAAACGTCAGTGTGTACTCACTGCCGGCATTCTTCCAGAACACGCGGTGATTCTCCTGCTCATATTCACTCTCTTCGCCCAACAGGTTTTTCACCTTCAACTTGGCCGACAGCGAGTCGGTAGGATAGAAGCTGTAGGTGAAATCCAGCGAGTGAAACGGCTGCTCATAGACATCATCCAGCCCCCCGGTACCGGCATAGGCGATGCGCTCACCAAAGACGTTGTACACCAGGGTTGCCGAGTGCATGGACCCCGGAGAATCAAAACTCAGCTGCAGGTTGGCCACGTACTCGGAGTGACCGGTCATTCGGCGGGCCGTGTTGGTGGGATCGATGTTGCCTGAAGGCGTGATCTTGATCTCTGAGTCGCTCAGGGTCAGGTTACCGGCCACAAACAGGCCATCGAGAATTTCACTGCCTTCATTAAACACCCCAAGACGCTGAAAGAACTCGGTTTCAATTCCATAGATCCAGCCATCTTCGGCGTTTTGGAAGGTCAGCAAGGTGTCCTGTTCGGTCACCACCTGCACCGACTCAATCGGGGCATCGAAACGCTTGTAGAAGCCACCTACGCTGAGGTTGCTGCCCGACTCCAGGTACCACTCCCAACGCAGGTCAAGGTTCTGAATGTCCGAGCTCTGCAAGTCGGCATTACCGATCATATCGAAACCAGTGACCGGGTCCTGAAATCGCACCGGCGCCACTTCACGCAAATCCGGGCGCACCAGGGTCATGCTGTAGGCCAGTCGCAACTGCATCTCGTCACTGAGGGTCCAGGTTGCCGCCAATGACGGAAACCAGTCATCTTCACTGGTAGCGTAATCGGTGATCGCGTTACGGCCCCCCTCATCGGACACCTGCCCCTCCTGAGTCAGTGGCAGCACCAGCTGACGGAAATCCTCATAACGAACCCCACCAGTGATTCGGAACACCTCATCGAAGTTCCAATCGAAGCCAAAGAAGGCGGCATCGTTCATCTGAGCGGCAATGTAATCGTCGGTCTCAGAGGTGGTATCCAGCAGGGCAAAACCGTTGTCTGGATTAAACAGGTTGTCATCGCCGAACACCTGTCCGAACTCGCCGGTCAGATTCTCACTCTTGTAACGGGATGCATCAAAAGACAGACGCGTGGAATACGAGGTTCGAGCCCGCTCAAAGTACTCATAGCCACCGGACAAGCGCAATACCGACTCCCCCAGGTCAATGGGCAGGGTCAGCTCGAAACCGTAGTTCTCGGTATCGTCATCCAATCGGCTATAACGATACACTGCGGCATCTGAGCGGCGGGCCATGGAACGACTGGCAAAACTGCCGTCGTCATTTTGTACCACCGAGTATTTGTAGTTCAGCTCATTGGGCGCATCACGCTCGGCACGGGCGTCGGTATACTGCCAGCTGGCCTCCAGATCCCACAGAGTTGGGAAATAATGCTGGCCACGAATCTGGTTGCTGATCAGCGTTCGTTCTTCATAGTCAATGGCATAGCGCTGCAACGCCTGATCTTCACTGATGGTATCCAGGGTTTCATCAATGGAGACTCGAACATCGTCAGAGGTATCCCTGAGGTAGGTGCTGAACGTTTCCAGCTTATGATCCTCGGTCAGCTCCAATCCCATGTTCCACATCGCCGACCACTGCACGATGTCATCGGTGCCTTTGGCGATCGAACTGGCGTTCAGCTCCCCCTCCTTGTTGACCAGCTCATACTCTTCCTGCTCATAGTTCTCGGTCTGTTGCTTGTAATAACCAGCGCCGACAAAGCCAAGGATATAGTCACTGCCGGCATCCAGATCAAAGCTGTCACCAAAGGCCAGGCTACCCCGAAAGCCGGGACTGCTATCCTTGGCCTGCACCGTCATGTCGCGATTCATGTCCTGAGCCAGTTGCCGGTTTATGGCGATGGACTGTTCCGCATCGCCAGTGACCCGAAAAATGTCAGTCACCGACACGCCACCATAGGTGTTAAACGCATCACTGATGCTCTGCGGCATCGCTCGAGTGCCGTCGTCCTTGCCTTGCCAGTCGTCACCGCCGCCGGAATAGGTCAGGCGATCGTTGGAGTGCAGGGAGTTGTACTGGCCACCAACCGACACTTTAAAGAAGGTGTCCGCCGGAATCGATTTGGTTCGAATGTCCACATGCCCGCCGCCAAAGGTGGCTGGCGTGTCCGGTGACGCCGATTTTTGCACCGACAACGACTGAATGATGGCCGCGGGAAACATGTCCAGCGGAATCACACTGCGGGTCGGGTCCGGCGAGGGCACCTGGGCACCGTTCAATGAGGTGCTGGAGTAACGCTCTCCCAGACCGCGTACGTAGATAAACTTGCCGTCTTTCAGAGTCAGACCGGTGACCCGACGCAGCGCTGCGGCGGCATCGCTGTCGCCGGTACGGGCGATCTGATCGGCGCCCATCAGGTCCGCGACCTGGGGCGATTCCCGGCGCTCTTCGGTCACCTCAGAAGCGGTGCGCTGGAGGCGGCCGGTAATGACGATCCGCTCAATGGGGAAGTCGTCGGCACCACTGGCCTCCTGTTCGGCCCAGGCCGGCGCTGCCGCCAGGGCTGCCAGTACCGCCAAAGACGCCTGGCTGATGTTGAATGTTGATTGGGTTTTCATTGTCAGACTGTCCTGTGTCCTGATCGGCCAGGTTGCCCCGCAGCCCTTGGCAGCGGGACAACCCAGAGTGGATTGGGTATGCATGATGGCGGTCAGGCCGCCCCGGCATTACGGCTTAAATGCCCACCCTTCAGTCCAGTCGGTGACACCATCAAAGGCGCCGATGTAATCGGTGGCATCAAAGAAGGCATCACCACTCATGTCTTTCCCCGCCCCCAGTGCCGGCGAGCCGACGGCAGGCATGCCCTTGGTCAGCATCGCATCGGTCAGGCTGTTGCCTTGCTGAGCCGTCCACCAGGCCGTGGTGTCATAGCCGTCGTCCTTGATGGCCTCGACACAGTCGATGATGCTGTGGGTAAAGGTGATGTCGCCACTCTGGGTGTTGGCCCAGGTGTCGTCGCCGTCGATCTCCAGGCACTCACCGGTATTGGCGCCGCCCTGGATAATCAGGTTGGCCAGGTGCGCTCCGGTCGCCACCCGCAGAATCATCCCTTCGGCATCATCGGAGCCGTTGTTGCCTTGGGCAGGCAGAATGGTGACGTTAGACAGGGTCGGCTGTGACATCGGCAGCCCCAGCGGGTCCGACTTGCTGCTGTCCGCTTCGATCCCCCGGTTGGCATTGTTGTCTTCCTGAGTGATGAACACGTACTGAGCCTTACCGGTCCAGCCATTGGTCCAATCCAGAGAGTCATCGAAGTTGTCGGTCAGGTACACGTACTTCAGGTTTACCGAGCCGCCCCAGAACTCGACCCCATCATCGCCATTGGCATGAATCTGAATGTGGTCTACCTGGGTGTTGGCCCCCACACCGGCAAAGCTGATGCCGTTCATCTCTTGAGTGTCATTGATTTTAAAGCCGGCGTACTTCACCACCACGTAGCTAAGCTGACCGCTGCTGTCGCTGCTGTCGTTGCCGCCAAAGCTGTGATTGCCGACCTCAAAGCCCTGATCGCAGTTGTCCAGATCCGGGCACTTGTTGGTCGGTGCATTGCCCAGCAGTACCAGACCGCCCCATTGACCGCGGTCGGTCGCCAGCCCGGTCACATCCTGTTCGGAGGTAAACACGATGGGTTCCTCGGCGGTTCCCTGGGCCATGATCTTAGCGCCGCGGCTGATGACCAGGTAGCTGTTGCTGGTGCCGTACAGCTCCACCCCCGCCTCAATGGCCAGGGTGGCGGAGTTGGTGTTGTCACCACCAATGACCACCGCGCCGCCGTCCAGTTTGTATTTGACGTTGGTGCCCGCCAGCAGGGTCAGGCTGCTGGTATAGTTGCCTTGCAGGGTGCACACCAGGTCGATGCCCTGTATCAACGCTGCCGATGCGGCATCATTGCTGGTACCCGCCGGGCAGGACGTCAGTGGCTGTTGAGTCACCGGCGCATCGACCTCATCGTGAATGTCGGTGGTCCACCCGAGCGTCCAGTCGGTGCTGCCATCAAAGGCCCCAATGTAATCGGCGTCCACCAGGCGCGAGTCCAGGTTCGCCAGCTCGGTCTTACCACCGGACAGGGCCGGAGACGACGGATTAGGCTGGTAATCGTTCAGGTCTGCCGCCACCGCCAGGTTGCCCTCCTGCCCCAGGAACCAGGCCTGGGTGTCGAGGATAACCACATCGCTGTCGTCCTTGCTGCTCTTGAACGGCTCGACACAATCGATAAGGCTGTGACTGATGCTCAGATCGCCGCTGTTGGCGTTGGCCACGGTCGAGGCATCATTCACCTCCAGACACTCGCCAGTATCGACGCCGCCCTTGACCAGAGCGTTGTAGACGCTGCCGCCGGTGCCAACCCGGAACAAAATCCCTTCGGCATCGTCATCGGAACCATTAGTGCCCCCCGCCAATTGCAGAGTCAGGTTAGACAACACCGGCATGGATACCGGCGTGTCGGTGCCGCTCTTGGAGCTGTCAGCTTCAATGCCTCGGTTGGCGTTGTTGTCTTGCTGACGAATAAACACATGCTGCGCCGAACCACTCCAGCCGTTGGTCCAATCAAAGGAATCATCCAGGTTGTTGGTCAGCACCAGGTGATTGACTGAGACGTTACCGCCCCAGAACTCGACCCCATCGTCATCGTTCATGTGAACCTGAAGATAATCGACGCTGGTCCCGGAACCCACACCGGCAAAGCTGACGCCATTGAGTTCCTGGGTGTCGTTGATTTTGAATCCCGCAAACTCTACTCGTACGTACTTAAGCGTACCGGAATTGTCTTCGGTGTCATCGCCACCAAAGGCATGGTTGCCCACTTCAAAACTCTGATCACAGCTGCTGAGATCCGGACATTTATTGGTCGGCGCATTGCCCAGCAGCACCAGCCCACCCCATTGACCGCGGCCGGTTTCCAACCCCAGGCCAGACTGCAGGGAAGTAAAGATAATGGGCGCATCAACGCTGCCCTGGGCGTTGATTTGAGAACCGCGACTGATCACCAGGTAGGCGTCACTGTTACCCAGGATCTTGGTGCCGGCTTGCACATTCAGCGTGGTCTGATTCTCATTGTCTCCGCCGACAACCACGGCCCCGGACAACTCCCAGACCACGTCGTTGCCCAGAGTCAACTGGCCATTGGCAGCCCCCTCGGGACCAATCAACGTCCCCTCCAGGCGCCAGACCTGCTTGCCATCGACCGCGCCGATGCTGTCGCTGCGGCTGGCGAAACCACTGTACTTGTCGGCGATAGGGTCGCTCGGGTCAACCGGATCCGGGTTGGTGACCGGTGGCTGAGCGGTATCACCACCGGTATTCAGGTTGATGTCTCCACCACAGCCCGCCAACAGCAGCGAGGTCGTCAATGCTCCAACAGCAAAACGCTTATTCCATTCCATCTTTTTCTTCCCCAAGAACTCAGAGTCCTGTTTACGGTTCTGTTTACATAGTGCTTTGGGAAGCTAGACAGAAATTGTGACAATCCCGGTACGATTTCATGTCACTAAGGCTGCAGCTTTGTTGCCCATTTGTGTCACAACGAAACGGCCGCCAGAAACAAAAAAGACACAAAAATGCAGCATCGGGCTGCTAGAAATAGCTCAAGTCAAAGGCTTGCGGCCCCAACAACGGTACGTCGCAGCCCCGGCCGGTGGCCGCTCAAGGTCATCACCGAGCATCACTTTGATGACTGCCTTTTCGATGTCTCGGTCCGTCGCGGATTTCTTCTCAGGTTTCGAGTCGGCGGCTCGAGTGAATGATCATCAAGGATCGCCTTGAACCGGTGCCTGGCACCGGTTCCTTTTTTCTCACTGCGGGACATTTTGTCCCAGCCTGATGGTTATTCCTTGTAATCCTTGTTCTATAAAGGTTTTTTATGTTGATCCACATCCCATCACTTCGAATTCACATTTGCTGAAAACCCATCACAGATCAACCATGCCCGCAGACGTTCCCTTGGGCGCTGCGGCCCGACTGTGCATCCATCGCCGCAGCGCCATTTTTTTCGGAGTTTCCCATGGCGTATCGTGCCCTGATTACCGGCCTGCTGTGTTTTGCGACCCTGTCGGCTCATGCCATCGAATGCAAAGCCAGTTATGGCGATGGCCAGGTTGAGTTCAAATTGGCAACCGGCAGCCCTGGCGAGCTGGGCCTGCTCAAAGCCCTGGCGGAAGACTTTAATCAACGGCATGACAGCCGTCTGTGCTGGGTCAAAGCCGGCTCCGGCAAGTCCCTGTCCCTGCTGAAATCCGGCGACGTCGATATGGTTATGGTGCATGCCCCCGCCGCCGAAAAACAGGCCGTCGAACAAGGCTGGGCCACACAGCGCACCCTGATTGGCAGCAACGAATTCTACCTGGTGGGACCCAGCTCGGATCCCGCCGAGGTTCGTCATGCACGCAGCATCACCCAAGCCTATCAGCAGATAGCCGATAGCTCGGCGCTGTTCCTGTCCCGGGGCGACAACTCTGGCACTCACAAGAAAGAGCGGATGATTTGGGAGAAGGCCCAGCGTTCGCCTCAGGGTCAGTGGTACCGGGTCACCGGCAAGTTTATGCGCGCCACCTTACGTCAGGCCAATCAGCAGCAGGGCTATTTTATGACCGACAGTTCCACCTGGGTGGCAGAAAAAGCCAACCTGTCAAAATTAAAGGTGCTATTTGCCGGCGACCCCATCCTGGTCAATACCTACCACGCCCTGCGTGGCAGCCAGGGAGACGCCGCCGCGATCACACTGTCCCAGCACTTTATCGATTTTGTCGGCTCCGAGGCCGGCCAGTCGATTCTTACCCAGTACGGTAAAGCCGATCACGGCGCCGCCATGTACACCGGCATCGCCGATACCACTATCAGCCACTAAGCGGCTGCACCCCTTCGCTCCGGCGGGTTGTCAGGTTTCTAATCACCTCCTGCGCATCCCGCCCTCTCTTGCCAAAGCTGGTGGATCACTGAACCCAGCCCAAAAACTGAATTTTATTTTCATAACATTGCGCCAGAGCATTAAAATGTCAGAGTACAACTGGCATTATCTGCCCAAACTTATAGGGTTCCCCTGATCAGGCTCGAGTGTTAATGAACGAAAAATTGACCAAATCAGAAGAGAAACAACTAACTCAGGTTTTGGACGAAGCGGCCCAGTTCGGCGGCATGACGCTGATGCAAAGTCGCGGCTATCTGGCCCACATCCACTGTTTTCCACGGACCATCGATCCGGGCGTGTGGAGTGCTCACATCGCCAACATGAAACCGGAAAAAGAACTCTGGCCTTTTGAGAACAAGACCATGGAGATGCTGTTCACCCTCTACAACCAGCTGCATAATGAAGTGGTGGAAAAGGGCCAAGTACTCTCCCCCCGCTGCCAGCCACTGCTGGAACAGGTGAAGGCACGCACCATTCCCCAGGATTTGCGCCACTGGTGCGCCGGCTTTATGACCGGCTACATGGTGCTGCGTGAAAACTGGCAGGAGATCTGCGACTCGGAGCAGTTACAAGAGGTCGAATCCTGCAGCCACATGATGGGGTACCTGGCCACTCTGGGCAGCGAAGAGGAGCATGCGCTGGCCTGGCGCAACGAGCAGGCCGAGCCAGAGCCACAAATGCTGCTGGAGGCCATCGCCGAAGCCATGGACTACATGCACGGCTGGTCGCAAATGGAGCTGGATGACAACAACCAGCCGGTCAACGCCATGATCAATCCAGACTCCGCCAGTCACTGATCGACCTCACAACGCAAACAGGCTGCCAATGGCAGCCTGTTTCGTTTCCAGCACGACTCGATTACACCGGCATTCGCTTCAGAGGGTTGCGTTTCAGGTAATCACACAAAAACTGCATCAGCGCCCGCTGTACCTCGGGCAGAAACCGCTGTGCCGGATGCAGCAGCCACACCGGCACTGCTGGTGGTTCATAGTCACTGAGGACAGGACGCAGGGCGCCGGTATCAAATGCCCGCCACAACTGAAAATCCGCCAGTTGCACCACCCCGCGGTCCGCCTGCGCCTGGGCGCGAATGCACAGGCTGTCGTTACTTTCGAAGTCGCCATCCACCTTGACCGGAATCCGGTGGCCCCCCTCCTGGTACAGCCAGGAGCGCGGCGTACGGTGAACGTTATTGATCAAACAGTTATGATCTGCCAGATCCGCAGGATGCTTAGGAGTGCTGTTTAACGCCAGGTACCCCGGCGAGGCCCCGGTCAACATCCGCATGGTAGTTAACTTGGTGGCCACCACATCCGCATCCGGCTGTTTACCGGTTCGAATGGCAAAGTCATAGCCCTCCTGAACCAAATCGCATTGCCGGTTCAGCAGCCTCAGTTCGATGGCGACCCCGGGGTTTTCCCGACCAAACTCCGCCAACGCCGTTGGCAGGATCGACTGACCGAAGAGCACCGGCGCCACCAGTCGAATGGTGCCGGCCAGACCATCGCCGGTCTGAGTGCTACCGTACAGCCCATCCACCTCTTTACAGATGGACTCCATCTTAGCCAGGTAGCGCTGCCCTTCGTCGGTCAGCCGCACCGAGCGGGTGGTCCGCTGCAGCAACTGCACCCCGAGATGGCGCTCCAGCTCGCTGACCTGCCGGCTGACCGCCGACGGCACCAGGTTTAACGAGGATGCGGCGGCGGAGAAACTCTGTTGCTCCAGCACCGCTCTGAATATCCGTATCGATTTTAATAGATCCATCGTTGCCAGAATTAGAACAATTGATTGTTTAATAGATGTCTATTCACATTTTGGACTCAATCAAGCGGCCATAGCAATAGACAAATGAAAATATCTGCCCGGCCACTACCAATGGGCCGAACTGAACACATTGTGGCTGGCCAGCGAATGTTGCTGCAGGAACGTGCGCAGTTGCGCCGCCGGCATGGGTCGACCATGCAGATAACCCTGGGTATAGTCGACACCGACGCTGTGCAGATACTGCAGTTGATGGCGGGTTTCCACCCCCTCCGCCACCACCTTCAATGCCAGCGTGTCTGCCAACTGACAGATGTGCTCAACCAGAGAGCGCTTCAACGACGGGGCTTCCACCCCGCAGACAAAGGAGCGATCAATCTTCAGAATGTCGACCTTGAGGTTCTGCAGCGACTCCAGGTTGGAAAACCCAGTCCCAAAATCATCGATGGCGACCTGGAACCCCAGGTTCCGCAGTCGTTTAACCTGCTCAACCAGGTTGTCCATATCGTCAATGCGCTTCTCGGTCAGTTCGATGGTGATCCAGCCATACAGGTGCGGCGGTAACAACCGGGTCAGCAACCGCTCCATATGGCCGGTGGCGATATCCTGGGGAAACACATTGATGGCAACGCGCATTCTGCCCAACAGCCCCAGTTGCTCCAACTCCAGCAGGCAGCCTCGGGTCACCTGTTCGGTCAGATGGGCCGTCAGGCCACACTGCTCCACCACAGGAATGAAGTCATCCGGCGGCACTGGTTGGCCATCGCTTCGCTGCCAACGACACAGTACCTCACAACCACTGACGAGGCCGCTGCCGGTGTCCAGTATCGGCTGGTAGTGAAGACTCAACTGCTGCGGATTGAGGCCCTTGCGAACCTGCCTGGACAAACCGTACAGATGATCATGGCAGGCGGCCCCCAGCAGGTAGAACAGCACCACGCTGCCCGCCAATAAGGCGATGATGAGCAGCGTCGCCAGCCACTGGCCACGAAAGTAGCCCCGAATGTCCACCGCCGCCACGATGCATTGCAACTGCTGAAAACAGAGGCTTTTCACCCAAAATCCCTGCTCCATCCAAGAACGGGGCGCCAGATCAAACTCCAGCCGCTGCAACCGGGTCTCGTCCTCTCCATAGACCCGCACCTGGCGGCCGCTGCCATAGTCGTAGCTGGAATAGTGCAGCCACGGCAACGAGCCCTCCAACTCCGTGTCCGGATAATCTAAAAAGACCAGGAAATTATCCACCCTTACGGTTCGCCCAAACACCACAGAGGAGAACAGTGGTACCCGCTCGTTGATGGTGAACGAGGCCCCGCTTCGAAACTCGACGTCCGGCTTGGACAAGGGCACGGGCACCTCGAGATGCCCCTCGAAGGAGTTGCAGACAATGTGGTCCTTGTTCACCAAAGAAAAGTAGGTCAGGTACTTAGCCTGGTAGTCGGCCTGGCGCATCGCCAGAATCAGCGCCTCATTGCACTCGGGAGTAGGAAACTGGGCATTGAGGGTCATTACCGACTGCAACACATCGGCACGAATGCCCTGGCTGACCCCTTGCATATTTTGCATCACGGCGGTTTGATGGGCGCTCCACGACTGCAACAGGCACCACAGGATCACTGGCAAGGTCAACAGCAGCGAAGTAACCGCCATCAGCGCCGACAACTGGCGCCTGCTCAAACGGGCTTGCATATTAGTACTGCTGTTCCTTAAGCTCTGCCGGCGCCTGCGAGGAAGCGGGCGAGGAAGCGGGCAACCCACCGTCATCGGAGACCCAACCGTCCCGCCCATTGCGCTTGGCCGCAAACAGCGCCTGATCCGCCCTTCGAAACAGGGTTTGCTGAGTGTCACCCGCCCGCCACTGCGCCACGCCAACGCTGACACTGACTCTGTGGGAAACCGGCGAGGCCGGATGGGGAATGTTGTCACGTCTCAGGGCGGCAATCATCGCCGTTACCACCTGCTCGGCCGCTCGCAGATCACAGCCG
This sequence comes from Ferrimonas kyonanensis DSM 18153, assembly GCF_000425405.1. GTDB lineage: Bacteria > Pseudomonadota > Gammaproteobacteria > Enterobacterales > Shewanellaceae > Ferrimonas > Ferrimonas kyonanensis. The sequence goes on from NZ_KE384363.1 coordinate 247,277, forward strand.
CCAAGCAGCACCGCAAACTCCTCGCCTCCAATACGACACAGGCTGTCGTTGTTGCGGTCGACCACGCTTTGCAACAGTTGAGCCACCTTGCGCAGGCAATGATCGCCATAATCGTGGCCGAGGTTGTCGTTGTAGAGTTTAAAGTAGTCAATATCGATAAGCACCAGACAGAATCGGTTACCATGGCGACCGGGTTGAGTCACCGCTTCAGTCAACACCTTATCGAAGCCACGGCGGTTGGCGACGTTGGTCAGTGGATCGAGATAGGTTTCCTGTTTGAAACGGGCAATCAGTTTCAAGTTTTCGGTGTAGCGATCCATTCCGAAGAAGTACCATTTGCGCAGGAAATGGGCACTGAGCAGCACCAGTACCGGAAACTTCAGCACCGACAGATAGGTGGTCACCGACTGAAAACCACTGTAGAGGTAGGTCAGGTAGACGAAGGACAGCATGATCATCGAGGTGCCGATGGCCAGCATGGTGCGACTGGTGTACCAGCCAATCACCATCGACAGGCATCCCAGCACAAAGATCTGCTTGGTAGACTGAAACTCCATCCAGCTTTCAACAATATTGATGGACAGAGTGCTCCAGGCCAGGCCGCAACAGGCGGCCAGGCCAACCCGAACCCAGCGACAGGCCGGTCTCACCTCACTCACCTGAGTCTTGAACAGCAGAATCAGCATCAAACAGGCCAACAACTGTGTGGCGGCCAGCCCTTGCGACCTGGCCGAGTAGCTGTTCAGGTGCAAACAGTAATTGGCAAAAAACAGTGCCTGGGTAATGAAGGTCGCCAACAACACCCACTGAGTTCCCTGGCGAAAATTACGGGCCTGAATCGCCTCGACAACCTCTTGGTAACGCCGTTCAGGCATCGCTGTTCACCGGTACTCACCCCATCTGGTCTCTGCTGGCCCCGAAAGGGCGTTGATTGGGCCGCAGTGTACCCCAGAGGAATTTCAGTGTGCCTTGTTTGGACTTTGACTGAATCTTAATCAAAATGACGATTCTGGTCGCCATTCCAAACCAAAGTGAATTTTTTTATTTTTAATCAATACGTTGATTCTTTGGGCTAGGGCAACTCCGTTCTGACGCTGGCGCAGTAACGTCAGGCAGCGACGGCAGTGGCTACCATGACCCCGTACTTCGGCCATGGCAACCGCCCTAGTCGGACGAATCAGACTGCTGAGCTTTGGCTGACTGAATCATGCCGGTGATGCTGGACCCCTGAACCAGAATCGAGAACACCACCACCGAATAGGTCATCACCAATATGATCTCTTTGATGTCTATGCCCTTCTGAGGTACCACCATCACCCCGGCGGGCACCGACATCGCCATCGCCAACGCCAGGCCGCCCCGCAGCCCGCCCCAGGTCAGAATCCGCTCCGACAGCGGGTTGTAGTGCCGAAAACGCCGAAAGCCCAGATAGCAGGCCTTGACACTCAGGTAGCGCCCTGCCAGCACCACGGGAATCGCGATGACCATCAATATCCAGTCCTCATGATGAAACTGATACTGCAGCATCACCATGCCTATCAGCAGAAACAGTACGCTGTTGAGAAACTCATCCACCAGCTCCCAGAAATGATCCAGATTACGCTGACTCTCGGCGGAGAAGCCGGTATGGCGAGTCCAATTGCCGATCATGATACCGGAGACCACCATCGCCAACGGACCGGACACATGGATCGCGTCCGCCAGCACATAGCCGCCGGTGGGAATGCCCAGGGTCAGCAGCAACTCCATGGAGTGATCGTCGGTGGCGCTGATCAGCAGATGAAACACCCATCCCAGCACCAGGCCATAGAGGATGCCGCCGCCGGCCTCCTGTAAAAACAAGCCGGCGACCCCTGCGACCGTCGGGGCCTGGTTGTCAAAAGCGACAGTAAACAAGGTGACGAACAACACCAGGCCAAAACCATCGTTGAACAGGGACTCGCCCTCGATTTGAGTGGCGATCCGTTTAGGGGCATCCAGCTTCTTGACGATGGCCAGTACCGCGATGGGGTCCGTGGGAGAAATCAGGGCACCAAACAACAAGCAATACACAAAATCGATGGGGATCTGCAGCAGAGCAAACAGCCCGTACAAGGCCACGCCAATGAACAAGGTCGATATCAGGGTCGCCGCCAGCGCCAGTGAGGCGATCTCCCACTTCTGATCTTCCAAGTTCGGCAGCTTGATCCCCAAGCCACCGGCAAACAGCAGGAAGCCCAACATCCCCTTGAGCAGAAAGTCTTCGAAGTTTAACTGGCCAAGATAGGTACCGGCCACATCGCGCAGGTAAAACCAGTTCTGGTTACCCGCCACCACAATCAGCAGTGACAGCAGCAACGCGCCCGCGGTAATGGCAATGGTGGGTTGCAGATGGCCAATTTTGCTGTTGATAAACGCAATCAGCATCGCCAACGCCGCGATGGCACACAGGGTGACGTACACCGTCATAACCGTTCCTTTTTTCTGTCGATGACCGGCGTGCCGCAGGCGACCGCCTCATCGCTGTCCATATTGAGGCCGCAGTGTAGTGCACTGGCGGGCAATTTACAGTCAGGTACTAAAGTAAACCGAATCAACGGCGTAAAGCCAACGGCACAAACCTCACCTTCGACTTGCCCTGGCTAGCGAAACCAACCAGCGGCCGCACCGTAAAAAACGACATTCGCGATCCAGATCCGCGCTGACCACGGCCGCTGTGATCCAGCCCTCGGAATTCACCGGCTTAATCCTGCATTTTATTAATGGATATTCGCATATAGGAATATATTAATGAAAAGAACTGACACACTGGATGTTTCCCGCCGCCAGTTGCTCCGCACTGGCGCCGCCGGCACCCTGCTCACCGGGCTCACCGGTGGCTTCGCGTTTGCTCCGGTTATGGATGCCATTGCCGCCGAATTGCCCAAAGTGGATCTGCGTACCAACACCGGCACCTGGGTGCCCACCACCTGTCAGGGCTGCACCTCCTGGTGCGCCAAACAGGTGTACATCATGGATGGCCGTGCCATCAAGGTTCGCGGCAACCCTTACTCCAAGATTCACGATACCGCGGGTTGTCCACGCCAACACCTGGGATTGCAGATGGTCTATGACCAGGACCGTCTGAAAACGCCGATGATGCGCACCAACCCGAAAAAGGGCCGCCACGAGGATCCCAAGTTTGTGCCCATCAGTTGGGACAAGGCCCTGGATATGCTGGCCGATCGCATTCTGGCACTGCGAGAACGTGGTGACAGCCACAAATACGCCCTGCTTCGCGGCCGCTACTCCCTGGCCCGAGACCTGCTGTACGACAAGATGACCAAGATCATTGGTTCGCCCAACAACATCTCTCACAGCGCCATCTGTGCCGAAGCCCATAAGATGGGCCCCTTCTTTCAAGACGGCAACTGGGGCTACAATCAGTACGACGTCAAGAGCACCAAGTACATTCTCTCCTTTGGCGCCGATCCCATCGCCTCCAACCGTCAGGTGAGTTTCTACTCCAGTGAATGGGGCAACACTCTGGATCGCGCCAAGGTGGTGGTGGTCGACCCTCGCCTGTCAGCCTCCGCGGCCAAAGCCCACAAGTGGATCCCCATCGAAACCGGCCAGGATTCGGCTCTGGCACTGGCCATCGCCCACGAATCCCTGGTTGCCGGGCTGTGGTACAAACCCTTTGTCGGTGACTTCAAAGATGGCAACAACCACTTCGTCGCCGGCAAGCAGATTGAAGAATCCCTGTTCGACGATCGCTACAGCCACGGCCTGGTGAAGTGGTGGAACCTGGCCCTCAAAGACTACAGTGCCGAATGGGGTGAGAGCATCACCGGGGTCAAGGCCGCAGAGATTCGTACCATGGCCAAAGAGATGGGGGCCGCCGCACCCGCGGTGCAGGTTTGGACCGCTCGAGGCGCCATCATGCAGACCCGCGGCACCTACACCTCCATGGCCTGTCATGCCCTCAACGGCCTGTTCGGTGCCATCGACAATGAAGGTGGCCTGTTCCCGTACAACAAGGCACCGCTCAACAAGTCCTTCCCCGACGCCGATGACTATCTGGATGACATCGCCAGAAAGGGCAAGAAGCACGAAAAAATTGACCAGCGCGGGCGTCTGCAATTCCCGGCCATGAAGAAAGGCAAATCCGGTAAGGGCGTGGTCACCAACAACGCCGCCGACGGCATCATCAACGCCGACCCCTATGAGATCGAGGTGATGCTGGCCTACTTCAACAACTTTGCGTTTTCCGCGCCGGAAACCGAGCGTTGGGAACACGCCCTGAGCCGAGTGCCCTTCATGGCGCACGTGACCACCAACATTTCCGAATTCAGCTGGTTTGCCGATCTGCTGCTGCCCGCCAGTCACCACATGTTTGAAAAGTGGGGGGTGCTGGCGGCGGCAGGAAACGGCGTCAGCCATGTCTCGCTGCAACGACCCAGTATAGAGCGGATGTACGACACCCGTCAGGATGAGACCGAGGTGCCCTACCTGCTGGCGAAAAAGCTGGCGGATAAAGGCTTCGACAATGCCTGGCGCTACATCAATGAGCAGATCGTCGATCCTGAGACAGGCAAGCCCGCCGAGGACTCGGAAGAGTTCGCCGAAATTGCGGTGAAATACGTCACCGCCCCGCTCTGGCACAACGATGCCTCCAAATATGGCGAAACCCTGTCCGGCTGGAAAGAGTTTGTGGAGCGCGGCGTCTGGAACTCTCACCCCTATGAATACCGCAAGCGCTGGGGCAAATTTAAGACCGAGACGCACAAGTTTGAGTTTTACAGCGTCACGCTCGAGCACGCTCTGGCCAAACACGCCAAGCGCCACCACGTGTCCATTGACGAGGTGGTCAAAGCCTGCGAATACACCGGCTTCGGTGAAAAAGCCTTCGTGCCTCACTATCAGCAGCCGGTTCGCGACGGCGATGCCACCACCTTCCCGCTGCTGCTGGTGGATCACAAGTCCCGACTCAGCCATGAGGGACGCTCGCAGAACAGCCCCTGGTTTTATGAGTTTGGCGATCTGACCCCAGGGGATGAAGCCCACCAAGACGTGGCCAAAATCAACCCGGTGGACGCCAAGACTCTGGGCATTAAGGATGGCGATAAGATCCGCCTCATCAGCACCGTCGGCGAGTTGACCTGCGTTGCCAAACTGTGGGAAGGCGTGCGCCCCGGCAGCGTCGCCAAGGCCTTTGGTCAGGGCCACTGGGCATACGGCCGCCACGCGTCGAAGGAGTTTGGCATCACCCCGCGCGGTGGCAGCAACAACGCCATTATCCCCGCCCGTTATGATCGTTTCAGCGGCGCCTCGGCCTTCTATGGCCACACCCGTATCCGTATCGAAAAAGCGTGAGGTAACAACAGATGAAATTTGGAATGGTTATCGACCTGCAAAAATGCGTAGGTTGCGGCGGCTGTGACCTCGCCTGCAAGACGGAAAACAACACGGCAGATGGCATCCAATGGTCCCATCACATCACCAGGACCGAGGGAACCTTCCCCGACGTTCGCTACAGCTATATCCCTACTTTGTGCAACCATTGTGAGGACGCCGCCTGTGTCAAAGTGTGCCCCAAGGGTGCCATGTACAAAGCGGACAACGGTCTAACCCTGCAGGATAACGACAAATGCATCGGCTGTCGTCGCTGTGAGCGAGCCTGCCCTTATGGCGTCATCAGTTTCAACAAGCAGACCCCGCACCGCTACTGGCAGGACGACCATGCTCTGGTGGCTGGCGGCACCGTCTCTCCCAAAGAGGTGCTGATGACCTCCGGCGCCCACCGGTCTCCCCACGAAAACCCGGAGCGCGGTGATACCTACCCGGTAACCCGTCCACGCCGAACCGTGGAGAAGTGCACCGGCTGTGATCACCGCCAGGCCGTCGGTCTGCAGCCCGCCTGTGTCGACGCCTGCCCGGCCGGTGCCCGGGTCATCGGCGATTTGGACGATCCCAACAGCGATGTCTCACGGCTTATCAAGCTGCACACGCCGATGCAGCTGAAACCGGAAGCGGGTACCAAACCCAGGGTGTATTACATTCGCAGCTTTAACGTGCACACAGTTTAGGCCGCCAATACCGGCAGCGGCCCCGGCCGCTGCCCTTTCTCCTCGCAACCCACGGTCTTGCCACCATGCCACTTGTAACCCACTTGCTGTCTCAGCCGCACTCGCAGCAGACGCCTCAGCACCGTGCCATTTGCCGCCAATTGCAAGCCCAGGGCCTGGATCTCATCACCACCACGGACGATGACCCTGCTCCGGGCAAGCCACTGTTGCGACAATTGCAACGGGCACAGATGGTGATCGCCGCTCCGTCGGCACCATTGCTGCAGATCGCCGTTGCCGCCGGTTACTGTGCCCGCGCCGGTATCCCCTTGATTGTGCTGCAATCCGGCAACCTCTCTCTGGATCCAAGTCTGACGGCACTGGCCAGCCGAGTGATTGTGTTCCGCCAGCCCCATGAGATACGGCTGTTTGATTGACCATCTTCCATAGATTTCGAAGTAAAAAATTTCCCCCAACAATCAACGATCATAAAGGAATGAGTAACTGAACATTTCACTGACCTATAGCAAGAAGGACGAACCCAACAGCGGGTACCGCTCTATCACCGACCAGATCCGCCTCACTTCTGGATAAAGTCCCAATAATTCAGTAATCTGCAAAATCTGGCATCTTACAAAAAACTCATGCTTGATGATGCTTACAGTGGGTTTACCCTGTTCATATAGTGCTTTCCCCTTATAAAAATGTATCCCTAAAGGGGCAGGCATAGCGCACAACATTGCATCTAGAGGTATCTGATTTGGATTTTCAAACAACAGGGCTGCTAGTGCTGCTCCCGCTTCTTACTGTCATCGCGGTTCAAGGTTATTTCAGGTACCGAGACAAATCCGCATTAAATTCACTTCAAGAAGAACTGGATAAGATCAAAGATAAAACCAGCCACCTTTGGCAATACGAAGCCATTGTGGACGCCGATGAAGAAGCCAAGAGCATTAGAGAAGAGGTTGCAGCCTGGGAGAAACAGAAAAAAAGAGCAGTAGAAAAGGAATCAGAAGATGCTCTGGCAAAAGGAAAAGCGGACGTCGCCCGCATTATCGCAAATGCCAAAAGCGACGCATTGGACATAGAACGATACGCCCAACAAGACAGACAAAGCCTCCTAGACGAAGCAAAGAAAATCCGACAAGAAGCCAAAGAGGTTCGAGAGAAAGCCACTGCCAGAAATAAGGTTGCAGCTGAAAAGGCGGCCGAAATCGTATCCGAAGCACACACTACCGCAACCGGCATCGTCGAGCAGGCTCGAACTCAGGCAGAGAACATAGCCGGGAGTGCTATTGAAGCCAAAGAACACGCTGAAAGCTACGAAGCAACCGCCAGTGCAATGCGCAACCTCATAGATGGCTATGGAGATGAGTACATCATTCCAAACCACCACGTTCTTGATGACCTAGCCGAAGAATTCGAGCATAAAGACGCCGGGAAAAAACTTAAAGAGTGCAGACAAGTAACCAAATCCATGGTCGTCGCAGGTAAAGCGGCTGACTGCGACTACGTTGAACCAAAGAGAAAGAAAACCGCCGTTCACTTTGTTCTGGATGCTTTCAATGGAAAAGTAGACACCACCATGACCAAAGTTAAAAAGGACAATTTTGGAAAACTAACGCAAGAGATAAAAGATGCTAACGCTTTGGTCAATCATCATGGCGCAGCCTTCAGAAACGCTCGCATCACCGACACCTATTTACAAGCCAGAATCAACGAACTGAAGTGGGCTGTCGCAACCGAAGAACTGCGATTGAAAGAGCGCGAAGAGCAACAGGCAATCAAAGCAAAAATCAGGGAAGAAGAGCGGGCTCAGAAGGAATTTGAGAAAGCTCAACGAGAAGCAGAAAAAGAAGAACGAATGCTAGAAAAGGCGATGGAAAAAGCTCGGAAAGAACTGGCTAAAGCCAGTGAGGAAGAAAAAGCTCGCTATGAAGAGCAACTCGCCGAACTACAAACGAAATGGGAAGAAGCAGAAAGCCGCAACCAGAGGGCCATGTCGATGGCTCAGCAAACCCGTACTGGGCACGTTTACGTGATATCGAATATTGGCTCATTTGGTGAAAATGTGTTTAAAGTCGGAATGACACGACGATTGGAACCGATGGATCGAGTCAAAGAGCTCGGCGATGCTAGCGTGCCTTTCAATTTTGATGTCCACGCAATGATATACAGTGAAGACGCGCCTCGCTTGGAAAATGAACTTCACCGTAGATTTGGCTACTGTCGCATGAACCGGGTCAACCTTCGGAGAGAGTTCTTCAAAGTGACCCTTTCTGAGCTTCGACAGGTAGTTGAAGAGCTTAATATTGAAGCACACTGGACAATGAAAGCTGAGGCTGCACAGTATCGCGAATCCTTGGTTATCGCGAAGGAAGAGCAAGAAGCGCTTCAGGCTGCCGTCATTGCCTAAGTTTTTTTGAAACCCCTCTTTCCCAACTGATCATCCTGCCCCCGCATTATCGGGGGCATGCTCCCCCGGCACCAACTCCCTCTTAGCGCACCGATTTGCCGGTTATCCATTTCAGCCGCCATATTTTCAGGATATCGACTATGACAGCGAGCTGGGGGTGTACCGCATTCGCGAGCAGGTCTCCAGCTCGACCACCTACAACGACAGTTCAACCAGCACCAGCAACTTCCAGTACCGGCTGCAAGTGACCAGCCACACCCGCTTTCACGCCACCGCCCAGGTGAGCAAGCAGGTACTGGGGATCATCTCAACCGAAGCCTAACCGTTTAAGGAGAATTTAAATGGCGTTAACCATTCCGAGTATTGAACTGGCCTCCGGCATTACCCTGACCAATGCCTGCCTGGCCATCACCCAGTTAAACACCAACAACACCACCAGCCTGACCCAGACCCTGGACGACCACAACCAGGTGCAGGAAACCCCCGGCGGCCAGTACAGCTGCGCCTTTCAGGTCGGCATCTTCGCCAGCGAACAGGCCATCAGCGACCAGTTGCCGCCGGTCGACCTGCTGCGCGACGGCCGCACCATCCGGGTCTTCCAGCTCAACCTCAACGACCCCGAGTACCAGCAGATGACCCCAAGACAAGCCGCCTACCAGTACCTGCAAGGCCTGCAGGAGTTCAGCGGCAGCTCGCCAGTAATAGAATTAGAAGCATGAAAAAGCCCGGGTACTAACCCGGGCTATCATCAATCTTTCCGTGATTTACTAGTAAACTTCCCAATGTAAATAGTGATGTTGCCAGTTTTCAGATTATTCCCGACAAAAATCTTGGCTAACGCACTTACAGCACCAAAAATCAAAACAATCTGTATGGCTAATTCACCGCTTTGGCTCATAAACCTTCCTTAAAAAAGGCGAGCTAGAGCTAGGTATAAAGAGGCTCTAAGCTCGCTAGTGACAAATATAAGGGAGTGAGAGATTCCCTCGGTTTTTCCGTGCTTTTGAGCGAAACGCTCGCCACATAATGTAACTCCGAAAAATGATTGGCGCAACATATGAAAAACATACAATATAGAGCACAGGAAGTTAGCGACCACTAACGAGAGCTGGTTGACTTTCGGCTGACACACCTGTATATGCACCCAGTGGAAATAGTTGTTACTATCGTAATAACCGAATTAAGTGAGATGTTATAACACTGGTGTCTCACATTGCCTCTGAAACCCGCAGCACAGCTAGGATAGAAAAGGTTGCAACAAAAATAAATCTACACTAAGGTGGAGCCGAGCTAGGTATAAAGATGCTCTTTTCGTTAGGAATCGAACGAAAGCTGTCACTTCATTATTGGGGTGACTAGAACCCCGGGGTGAGAGCCGGGGTTTTTCTTTATCTGCGACATACGCACCTGCTCAGCCCCCCAAAGCAATCGCGTAGAGAATCACGCAACACACCCCATCAGGATCAAAAAAAGGCGAGACCATCACGATCTCACCTTCATCAGCAGGCAGCCACCCTACCCCGAATTTCTCATTTTATCCGACGCCGTTTCTCATTCTTGGCGGCGCGCTACAGAAATTCAGGCACAAAAAAAGCGCCCCTCGGGGCGCCTTTTTCAAGCCAACGCGACATTAAGCGCGTTTAAAGTCCAAGTGGGTAACTTTAGGCTTGTAGGGGTGACGCTGCATGTCCTGCACCTTCACCTTCACTTCTTTACCGTCAACGTTCAGAGTCAACTCGGAAGTGTAGAAAGACTCACTTTCTTGAGCTTTCAGAATAACGTTGTGATCCAGCTCGATGGATACAGCGGCTTCTTCGCCACCGTAGATGATGGCTGGGATCTTGTCCGCGTGACGCAGGCGGCGGCTCGCACCTTTGCCCTGGTCTGCGCGTACTTTAGCTTCGAATACGAAAGACATGGTAATACCTTATTTTCAGATAAAATAATGCCACTGCTTGCGACCAGCAGTGGCACTTTGCAAAAAGCGGACGGAGTTTATCACGGGGCCGCGGTTTCTCCAACGACTTTCGGGAGCAAAGCGGATTGGTTACCAGCGCCGCACTCGACCGGTATCCACATGGACAAAGCCCGAGCGGGGATAGAAGCCCACTCCGCCACGCTTAAGCTCCAGCGCCGCATTGCGCAGATCCTTCAGTTCGACCCCGGGGATGGCGATATCAATGGCCATGCCACGAGTGTGGTAGCTCTTCTTAGCCACCCCTGACGACTTCCCCGCCAGCATGGCATTGGTTTTCGGGCTGCGATAGCCGGAAATGATCTCGATGCGATTATCGGTACCCAAGCTTCGTTGCAGATCATACAACAGGTTAAACAGATCCTGATCCATCTGAGTGACTTCGCCGGTACGGTGATCGCGCAGCACCTGATTAAAGCTCTGCAACGCCTGAGGGTCATACTCTCCCCCCATCCAGAAGGTATGATTGCTGGTCTCACCGGTATGGCGATTATAGAAGCTCAGACTTTTCGGAGTGGAGCGGCTGGCCAGGGCGACCTGGGGCAGTTGGCACAGTACGGCCGATGCCCCCAAGCCCAACATCAGGCGGCGGCGCAAAAGATCACAATGCGTCATTATAATACTATCCAGTGCAGCGAAGACTCGAAGAGGCAAGGCCCCCTTCCCTCAGTTGGTCGACACGCTAACGGTTATTTTTTGCACTGGCAAGTTGGTAAATCTTCTGCTACCGCTTACAGATTTGGGGTAAACATCGGATTCAAAACGGGGTTATCGGCTGAGCTGGTGGCCCATGGCGATGGTCATTTTGTGATCGAGATCACCCTCCTGATGATACAGGTCCCGTCGATAGCGGGGTTTGTGGTCCTGGCCCATCCAGGCACTCCAATACACCAGATACACCGGTAGCGGTCGCTGCATCTTAAACCACTGGGTGGCATTACTGCGGCGGGAGCGAACAAACCTGGCCTCACTGATGTCGCCGTACTGCACCAGTTGCCGGGCCAGCAAATCCGCATCCTGAACCCGGACACACCCGGAAGAGAATGCTCGGGAGGGCTTGTCGAACAGGCTTTTTTTCGGAGTGTCGTGCAGATAGATGGCTTGATTGTTGGTCAGGTGGAACTTGTAACGACCCAGAGCATTGCGGTTGCCCGGGCGCTGGCTGAGCCGAAACGGGAACCGGCCATAGCTGGCCTGTTGCCACTGCTGCGGCGTTTTCTCGACCGGGCTCCCTTGCCAGTCATAGGCGTCGAAATGCTGCTGGGCCAGATAGTCGCCGTTGCGGCGAATCTTAGGAATCAGGTCCTTGCGCACAATCGAGCGCGGCACGTTCCAGCTGGGATTGACCACCACACTGACCATCTCGGTGGCCATTCTCGGGGTTCGGCGGCTGTTGCGACCGACAATGACCCGGCTCTGAAACCGCTGGCCCTCGGGGGTGACCCAACGCAGAGAGAAATCGGGAATGTTAACCAGCAGGTACTCTTGGGCAAACCAGCGACGGTCGTGACTCTGCCGCAGAATGTTTCGAGCTAATCGTTGGGCCCGCACCGCCGGAGACATGGACAGCCACGAGCGGGTCTTTGGCCCGATCACCCCATCGGCAGCCAATCCATGTCGACGCTGAAACCGCTGCACCGCCGCCACCAAGTCGGCATCGTACTCCTGCCCCAACACCGGCCCCTGATAATCGTTTAACAGCTTCAGCACCACCCGGATTTGCTCCACCTCCACATGGCGCTGGTGTGGCTCAATCAGGCGGGTGGCGGTAAAACGAGGCCAATTAAGATGCACCATCTGCTGCAACTGTTCCACCCAATGGCGAGCCGCCAGATAGTCGCTGCCTCTGGGTTCGAGATCGATCACCAGTTGAATCAGGCGCTGCTGGCTGACGGCAGTGGCCAGTTCAAAGGCGCTGCCTTCCGGGCTGGTAAGGTGAAGGGGCATCTGGCCGAGTTGATCGGCGCCGATGGGACGGGAAGCCATCGTTTGGTTGAACCCCTGAATCAACAGGTAAGCCTCGGTCAGCAGCTCGCTCTGTTGCCTCAGTGTCAACGCCTCCTGATTCAGCAATCGCTGCAGCTCGTTGAACTGATGAGAAACATTGGCCGCCGCCATGAAATTCACCTGCTTACGCAGCTCCTGGCCCGCCTGACGCTGAGCCGGATTGTCGAACCACAACGGCGCCGCAGTGATGCCGGAAGACACCAAGACCAACGCCAGTACTAACCACCACACTCGTCCCACTGCTACCCCCTTAGAGCCGGTCATCACTCCACCTTGACCGTCGGGCCTGAATCCCATCCTGGGGGCGCCAATTATGTCGCTGTTATCGAAATCGGTGTTGCCGGCGGCGACGCTGATTTCTCGCATTCAGCAGTAAGTATGGCAACAGACTGGGGAAATCATCGGAAAAAATCACAAAGCTCAGGATAGAGCACTGAAAAAAAAGGCCCTTTGGCATGAACGCCTGAGGGCCCGGGATTTCAAGGTCAAAACAATAACAAGGGAGCGTTCAAACGCATGCGGGCCACTGTAACGGCAGCAGGTTGCAGTTTCATGACATTCAGCCTGACACCTGTCCCAACTTGCCATTAAGGAAGGTCAACCAGGACTCGCCTCGCTGCGACTGCCCATGTTCAGTGGCGTTGACCGCCGCCTCACGGGCCCGGTGATACTGTTTTAACTGATAGTGAGCATTCACCTGCGCCAGATACAGTTCCCCACGACGATCTGCCAGAGACTCCACCAACAGCGCCTGATCCAGCACCACCAAAGCCCGTCGATGCTGACGCTGTTGCATCAGCAACTGGATCTGTGGCCATAACAGCGCCGGACGCTGCGCCGCCGCGGTTTCCCAGGCCTCAATGGCCAGTTGCCACTCCCGCGCGGATTGCCAGTAACGAGCCAGTTGCTGCAGCTGCTCCGCCGACGTCGCGATCAGGCCCAGCTCCAGGTAGTGCTGCAGATGACGGGCGGCCAACTCCGGCAACCCCTGGCTGGCAAACAGCTGCACCAGGGTCAGATGATCGGCGTCACTCTTTAGCACGCCGCTGCGCTGTGCCAACGCCGAAGTCACCAGGGCGGCCTCCACCCGGTTTTGCTGCAGCTGAGCACTGATGCTCTGGCGCCACCAAGCCAGGCGCGTTGGCTGCAACGCCAGCAGCGCCTCCAGCGTCTGCTCCGCCGCCGCCCATTGCTTCAGGTTCCACTGGGCGGTCAGGCTCAACTGCCGGGCCACCAGCACTGGGTTGCGAGAAGCCTCATCGTCGCCAAGCAGTGCCAACGCCTGCGCTGCCGCAGTCTGCACTTGCGGCCACTGCGCCAGCCGGGCCTGAGCTCTCGCCAGCCCGAAATGCCATTGGGCGACTCGAGCATCCTCATCGACCTCGCTGCGGCTGGCAATCAAGGCCCGATACTGGACGATGGCTTCATCGAAACGTTCCTGACTCAGCAGCAATTGCGCCAGCTCATGTTGAGTCTGGCGTTCGCTGAGCGGATCCAGCCCGCCGCTGTCCAGCGCCCGTTGCATCTGCGCAATCGCTTCCGGGTAGCGCTGCGCCGCCGAGTACAGCCCCGCCAGCATGCGGCCAACGTAGGCCGAGGCATCCGCCGACGAAGGTGTCAACGACTCCAGCAGTTCAATGGCCTGCTGCGACTGGTCCTGCTCATACAACTCATAGGCTTTTTGTAATTTGGCGGCCACAAAGGGACTGATGGCCGCCTGCAGCGGCAAGCTGCAGAGGCAGATCAGAACCAGGCACAATCGTCGTATCACTGTAATCGAAACTCCAGTTTAAGGGTTTGCCCCGGTTGTGGCACCGCGTTGCCATCCACCATCTTGGGTTGGTACTTCCAGCGCGCCAAGGCCTTAACCGCCGCCTGATCGAACACCCGCACCGGTTGCGATTCCATCACCGCTATCTCGGTCGGACGGCCGTCGGCAGCGATGGTAAACTTCATCACCACAAAGCCTTCGGCCCGCATCCGTTTCGCCCGTGGCGGATACGCCGGCTCGACTCGATACAGCGGCATCGCCTGACGATCCGATTGGCTAAACCCGGGCTTACCCGGCATGGATACCGTCAGGCTGCCAACGTCAGACAACGCCATCGGCGCCAGGCTCGGAGGCATGGGCCGGGTCACGTCACTGCTGTTTGTCACCGTCGCGGTGGGCAGAGGTGGCAGCGGCGGCGGCGGTTCAGGCAGAGTGCGCTGCCGTCGTTCCAGCCGCTGCGGCCGTTCAACCATGGCAATAGTGATAGGCTCCCTGGTCGTCGCCGTGGGCGCCTGAAACCCACTGCCCCCCACCATCCAGGCCATCAGACTAAACAGCCCGGCCGTAACCGCCAGAGCAATGACACCATAGGCCAGCAACGACTTCATGGTGCCGACTCCGTTGCCAGGGCGATATCATCAATGCCCGCCGCCTTGGCCGCGTCCATCACCTTGACCACCATGCCATTAAACGCCCGCTCATCGGCCTGAATCACCAGAGGCGAGTCCGGTTGATCCACCTTCAGCCGTTCCAAATTGGCCTGCACCCGTTCCACATCCACCTGACGGGAATCGATGAAGATCTGATTGTGATCATTAATGGCCACGAACAGGCCGGCGCCGGCCTGGGAGGCTCCCTGGCTGGCCTGAGGGCGGTTGACGTCGATGCCAGACTCCCGCACAAAGGAGGTGGTGACAATAAAGAAGATCAGCATGATGAACACCACATCCAGCATGGGAGTAAGATCCACTTCCGCGTCTTCTTGAGTGTCGGTTTGTCGTAACAGTCGCATCCTACTCTACCTCTTGCATGTTGATCGCCAGTCGCTGCAGAGTGCGTTGACAGCTTTTCGTCAGTCGGGCATGGACAAACAGGCCCGCCAATGCCGCCACCATGCCGGCCATGGTCGGCAGCGTCGCCATGGCGATGCCCGCCGACATCATCTTAGGATCGCCGGTGCCGTTGGCGGCCATCACCTCAAACACCGAGATCATGCCGGTCACCGTGCCCATCAACCCCAACATGGGACAGATGGCCACCAGCGCCTTTATCAGACTCAGGTAGCGATGCAGGCCCCGTTCGGCCCGGGCCAACAGCCCCTGACGCTGCGCCTTGGCATACCAGGACAGGTGCTCCTTGCGCTGCTGCCACGCCCGCAATGCCTGCCGCTGCTGGCGAGGAAAGCCCAGCAGCAGGTAGCCGATGCGTTCGGCGATCAGAAACCAGGTCAACAACACGCACCCGGCCAACCCCCACAACACCGGCCCGCCCTGAGCCATAAACCGGCTCAGCCACTCCCACCAGGCGATCATCAGGCGGACTCCACCGGGCTTTGTTGCTCGGCATGGTGCGCCACCAGCGCCAGACTCTCTTTCTCCAGGATGCTGCGAAGGGTTCGCACTCGAGACGACAGCAGGTTATGGGCCAACAACAACGGAATCGCCGCCATCAGGCCAAGCACCGTGGTCACCAGTGCCATGGAGATGCCTCCGGCCATGATCTTGGGGTCGCCATTGCCAAACTGAGTAATGGTCTGAAAGGTACCGATCATCCCGGTCACCGTACCGAGCAGCCCCATCATCGGTGCGATGGCGGCCATCAACTTCAACATCGACAGGCCTTTTTCCAGACCCTGCTGCTGGGTGACGATCGCCTCGGTCAACTTCAGCTCCAGAGTGTCCAGCGGTTGATGACGATGTTGCTGATACACCGACAATATCCGTCCAAGCGGGTTGTCCGACGGCCGCTGCGGCTGCGCCAACTGACGATTAATGCTCAGCTGAATCCGCACCAGTGTCTGTGCACGAAACAGGGCGATGCCGCCGCCGATGGCGAGCAACAAAGCGATGGCCTTGCCAACCAATCCCCCTTGCTCAAATCGCTGCGCCAGGGTCGGGGTGGTCTGCATCTGAGTCAGCAGCTCGCCCTTAGCCGGATCCAGCAGCAACGGCTGCCAACCGGTCGGCGTGGGCATTGCCGCCCCCTTCGGCTGACGCGGATACACCGATACCAGGCCACGCTCACGGTTCAGTTGCAGGTAACCTTGCTCGGACACCAGGTTAAAATGGCCCAGGCGCCATACCTGCTGGTCGTGGATCTGGCCCTGCCTATCCGCCACGGCCAAGGTCACCGGTCCAACCCGTTTCGACGCCTCGATATCGGCGTTGATTACGGCCATCATCTGCTGCAGTTGTGGCAACGACGGCAGACGGTCGGTGTTCGACAATCGCAGCGCCAATTGCCGCTGTTCAGGTTGTAATAGGCTACCCGGTCCCTGGGAGAGCTGCCGCTGAAGCTCGCCCCCCGCCTGACGAACCACCCCGTAAAGCTCCCCGAGGCTGCTGCTGGCCAGGGCCAGCTGTTTCTCGGTATCGGCCAGCGCCCGCTCGTTGCTGGCAAAGGCCTGGCTCAGCGACTCGACCCGGGCCTGAAGCTCACTCAACGCCTGCTGCTGGTGCTGCAACGACTGCTCAGCCTGCTGATGCTCGGCCAAAAAACGCGCCTGGCGCTGCTGGTTATGCTGCTGCTCCTGAGCCAGCGCCTGCTGACTGGACAGGTTCAGCTCAGTCAGTGGTTGCGCCGAAACCGTCGCCGAAATCAGTAAGGTCAATCCAATCAGAGTCACCTTCATTGTTGCTCCTCCCCGACAAACACCGGCACACTCATGAGCTGGGGCACCTGTTGCCCCCCGGCCACCCGGTAAGCCTGCTCTAATTCACTGAGCGGGTGATCCTCAATCACCTGCCAACGCCGCTGCTGTGGATGCCAGCGCCAATAGAGGCTGCCATCCAAATTTCTGGCCAGCAGGGTCAGTCGCCCAAGGTGCAACAGTTCCACCTCTCTGGGGCCCTCCCCGTTGAAGCTGATGCTGTCGCGATACACCGCCACCTTGCGGCCATACTCCAGCTCAATTTGATAGGCTTCGAGGAGACGACGAAACTTCTCGGCGTCGGCGACATCGGCGCGAGACATCAGGGCGCGGAGCTCAGCCAATCGCTGCTGACGCAATGCCACCTTGATGGGCAGGTCGTCGGCGATTCTCAATTCGAGATCCGTCAGCATCTGATACATCAGCGGCACCAGCCCAGTACGGGTGGTATCGATGCCGTCGATCTGCGCTTGCTTGTCCGTCAGCTCCCGCTGCTGATCCTGCACCAGCGCCTGCAGGTGGTCATGGTAGACCTGAAGGTTCTCCAGCTCCTGAGCCAGCCGCTCGGTTTCCGCGCGCATCTCCAGGGTGTCATCGGCGAGGCGCTCCACCTGCTGCTGAGTCGCTCTGCCTTGTTGCTGGAGTGCGGACTGGGTCTGGCGGGCCTGCTCAAGGGACTCGCCGGCCTGGGCACTGGCAACCAACGCCAGCCAAGCCAATGTAAATAGGGTGTGAATGGGCTTCATACTCTCTCTCTGGGGTTCCCCGATCGGCATCGGATGGTGACAGAGACCCCCTAGCATCTCAATGAAAATCATTCTCATTTTAATGACCCGGATCACAGTTCAAATAAGATCGGCTAAATCGCATATTAAGCACGGTTTTACCGACCCTGATTCGAACCGCATAATGCTTCAATAAGTAAATGATTTTAAATGGAATGTACTATTTGATGGCGGAAGTTATCTTTCCTGTCTGGTTTCTGAAGGCCCGTGAGCCAACTCACAGTCAGCATTAACAAAACCGCATACACTTCAAAACGCTTAATGTTCCCAAAGCATGTCATGTTGCGCCAGCTCCCCTTAGTTGGCGCTTTCTTTTGCCCGTCGAATCGACCAAGTATCCAGCAGTCAGCCGAACAGAGTTCGATTTTCTCCTATGTTTCAGGTATAAAGCCGCTCCTTAGCGACAATCCGAGACTAGTATGAATCGCCAACAACTGATCCAATTGATGGCTGAACGTAGCGGCCTGAGCAACAGCGATTGCCAGAAAAGCCTGAAAGCGCTACAGGAGAGCATTACCCGAGCCCTGCATGAGGGCGAGAAGGTGTATCTGCCAAAGATGGGGGTGTTTGAGATTCGCCATCATCTGCCCAAGACCGGTCGTAACCCGCAAACCGGCGAGCCGATGGAAATCCCCTTTCGAACCAGCGCGGCGTTTCGCCCCAACGACAGCTTTAAAGCCGCCATTCAATAACCAACGGTCACAAAAAAGCCGTCTGAAACAGACGGCTTCAACCCTTGCTTGCGGCCAGGTTACTGCATCAGCTCGCGGATGTACTTCACCGGCGCCGAGCCGTAGCTCAGGAAGGTTTCATGGAAACGCTGCAGGTCAAACTGCTGCCCCAGTTGCGCCTTATTGTCTTCACGCCAGTCGTAAATCTCACGGAAGCCGGAATAGTATGAGGTCAGTTGTACCTGACTCAGGGTCGCCCGACGCCACTTCTGCGCCGCTTCCTCCTGCTGCTGGAAGGCCCCGTCCACCATCAGTGACATCGCCCGCTGCCGATCGATGCCCTTCACCTGAATCTCGTAGTCGATGATGGTGTTGGTGATCACCCGCAGGTTCCATTTCCAGTACATCAACCACAGCTCCGGCTCGTAGCCGCCATAGCCCTGCTCCAGCATCACCCGCTCGGCGTACACCGCCCAGCCTTCGATCATGGCGCCGTTGCCAAACAGGCTCTTGATCAGGCTGGGGGATTCATTGGAGTACACCAACTGAGTGTAGTGACCGGGAATCGCTTCATGGATATTGAGGATCTGCAGGATCCAGTGGTTGTACTCGCGCAAGTAGCTCTCTGCCTGCTCATCACTCATGCCATCAAGCGGCGTGACATTGTAGTAGGTGTTAGCGTGCTTATCGTACGGACCCGGTGCAGAAATCGAGGCACCGGCAAACCCGCGCATGTAGGCCGGGGTTTCCCTGACCACCAGCGGCTTCTCCGGATCCAGGGTCACCAGTTTGCTGTCGTTAACAAACTGCACCAGCTCCGGAATCTGTTTGCGCACTTCGCTGACAAACTCATCACGCTGAACATGATGAGCCGACAGGTGATCGATCATCTGCCGCACCGCCACCAACTCATCGGCAGGCATGGCGGTATTGGGGAAATACTTGGGCCACAACTGCTCGGTGATGGTCACCATCTGCTTCTGAGCTTGAGACTTGTCCGCCAGCGCCTTCTGATACAACTGCTTGGCGGTCATGCCCGCCTGAATGTCGAGGGCAAACTTCTCTTCATACAGGGCTTCACCGATGCGAAACGAGCGGGCCCCGTCCTTCTTGAGCTGGGCCACCTTGGCTTCCAGCCAGCCGATGTGGCTCTGAATCGCCTGCTTGGCGACGTAGAAACGCTGCTCAAACAAGGCCTTTTCCTGGGCAGACAGGCCGGAGTCCTGCGCCATGGTCAGCATGGCATCTGAGAACACCGTCAGGGCCCCCTGATTCTGCAGCAACGCCAGTTCGGTGTGTTCCAGAGTCGGATGACTGATGTTGGCCCGGGCGGCGCTGTAATAGTCTGGCACCAACTCCATACGAGCGAGGATCGCCCGCAAACGCACCTCGTCGGCGGCGTAGGGCTCATTCATCAGCCGGGCAAAGGGACCGGCCACATTGTAGTTGGCCGGATTCCACTGCCAGGATTTAAAACGGGTATTTTCCCATTCCATCTTATCGAGCACATTGGTGATCAGTGCCAGGTCGATGCGGGCACCACTGGTCAGGGATTGCTGGGCAAACGGCGCCAGCCTGGCCCGCCAACGGGCCACAAACTGAGCCTCGGAGGCCCGGCTCATGGCATCGGGAATCTCCAGTTGATCGGCATAATCGTAGAAGCCACTGTACAGTGCCCAAGTCGGCGACTGACGCCACAGATCCTGAACAAACTCCTGGCCCACCCTATCGAACTTTGCCGATTGGCACTCGGCCAGACAGGGAGCGGGAGTGGTAACTTCGGCAGTAGGAGACTGGCAGCCCGCCAGGCCGACGGCGGTTAGCAGCGCCAGGGCGGCGATTTTCAATTTCATTATTATGACTTCCCTGAGTCTGATGGGGGATTCTCAGGGGTCAGTAAACCATGAATCCGGGGTCGATGTTAGCCCCGGTTAAAGTTGGTAACAATTTGTTGAAATGACTTGATGTTCCATAACTTAGACCGCAGCGCCAACAGACCCAGACACAACAGAAGATACAGCGCCGGCTCATACCAGCCGGACTTCACCGACCACCAAAAGTGCACCGGTGCCAGCAGTGCCACCAGGTAGACCCAGTTATGCAGTCGCTGCCAGCGACGACCCAGCCGACGCTGCATGCCCTGAGTCGACGTCAATGCCAGCGCCGTCAGAATCACAAGCGCCAGCATGCCCACCACGATGTAGGGACGCCGAACCACTTCGGCCAACAGCAGCCCCCAGTCCCCCAGCAGATCCAGTGCCAGGAAGGCCCCCAGGTGCAGCAGCGCGTAGGCAAAGCTCCACAACCCGATCAGCCGCCGCACCCGAACCAGCGCTCCCAGCTTCCACCACCGCGCCAGCGGCGACACCAGCAAGCTGGCCATCAGGCCATGCAGGGCCCCCATGCCCAGGAAGTGGATCACATACTGTACCGGATCACCGCCGGCGGCCCCCGCTTGCACTGCCACCACCAAATACAGAAGCGGTAGCAGGAAACACAGGTGCAACAGGGATTTCAGCGCCAGCAGCCGGCCTTTAGTGAGCCTCATCAATACCACTGCCTCATGTCCAGATCGCCATACATGCCCGCCACCTGTTCGCCGTAGCCATTGAACAGTTCGGTGGGAATGCGCTTGGCCGACAGCAGGCCACCGGCACCGATGCGACGCTCACTGGCTTGAGACCAGCGGGGATGATCCACCTGGGGGTTCACATTGGCGTAAAAGCCATACTCATGGCTGGCCAGCAGGTTCCAGGTGGTGGGTGGCATGGTTTCCACCAGGCGTATGCGAACAATGGATTTAATTGACTTAAAGCCATACTTCCATGGCACCACCAGCCGAATCGGTGCGCCGTTCTGCGGCGGCAGGGTCTGGCCGTAGAGGCCGACGGAGATCAGGGTCAGCGGATTCATCGCCTCATCCATTCTGAGCCCCTCCACATAGGGGTACTCGATGCCTCCCCCCACAAACCGCGACGCCTGCCCCGGCATCTGTTTCGGGTCGTACAGGGTCTCGAAGGCCACGTACTTGGCCCGGCTGGTGGGGTTGGCCTTCTTCAGCAACGCCGACAACGGAAACCCCAACCAGGGGATCACCATCGACCAGGCTTCGACGCAGCGTAAGCGGTAGATGCGCTCCTCAATGGGCAGGGATTTGATGAGCTCGTCCACGTCCAGAGTCAGTGGCGTGTCGACCTCGCCTTCAATGGACAAGCTCCAGGGCTGGGTTTTCAGTCCCTGGGCATGTTTGTAGGGGTCGGTCTTGGCGGTGCCGAATTCATAGAAGTTGTTGTGGGTAAGGATCTTATCCTCGGGCGTCAACTCATCGCTGATGCCGTAGTTGTTGCTGGATACCGATGTCAACGGTCGCCGCGGCGCCATGGCATCCTTGTCACTGCCCTGGCTAAACCAGTCCAGCAACCCCGCCTGCACATTCAGTGGCACACTGGCACTGATGGCCCCCAACCCCAGCGCTTTGGCGATCTGACGCCGGGCCCGAAATACCTCTTCGGGGGTCACGTCGTTGTCTTTGAATCTGTCCCACTGTGGCTTGCGAAAGAATGTCATTGCGCTGTCCCTATTTGCTACTTACCCCTGTTAGACCTTGATAACGGCTAAAGCATTTCAACAGCTTCTCAATTAATTGAAGCATCGGTGAGGGGGCGAGACCAGGGGCGACACTCAGTTCAGCAGGTCTTCCACCTCCACACACTCCAAAATATAGCGACGCAACGCCTCCAACAGCCAGGCCGGGCAGGACTGTCGCTCTTTGTAGGTCAAATAATACCCGGGCTCGCGAGCGCCATTACCGATGCCCTGATGAAGACGACGGCGGATTTGGCTGGGTACCAGCCGCACCTTCAAGTTGTCGTTGGCCCTTAAAAACTCCACAGTGCGGCGGCCACCGGTAAAACTGAAGCTGTCCCGGTGCCCCAACATGCTCACCAGCTCATCCAGCGTATTGACCCGGGCACGAATGTTCAGTATGCGGCCATTGAGCTTGGCAAAATCCTCCATGGGGTCCTGATTATCGTTAAAGGAGGCGCACTCGGTCACCACAAAGGGGTAATCAAAGATCACCTCTTCGAACCGGTCAAACTGCTGCCACAGAGGGTGCGTTTTATCCGCCACCACGCAGGTGTTTTTTGAAAAAGCAATGAACTCGGACTCCGCGCCCTTAACCGGTACGGCACTGAGATAGATCCCGAGATCGATGGCATCGGAGTTGGTGTCAGTGTTGAGACTGCCACTCCAGATTCGCAGGCTGATGTCGATCTCTTCACCTTGGCTGCGCGCCGCCTCCAGCAGGTAATTGGTCAAGCCGTTACTCAGGGTCGCCGGCACCGCCAGATTGACCTTCTGCCGCTCTTGCTTAGCCCGTCCCTGATTGCCCATCACCACCGGCACCATACGATCCAGATTGGCTTTCACCGACTCCATCAATGGGTACAGCTGCACCGCCAGTGGCGACGGTTCAAAATTGTACTGCCGCCGAATAAACAGCTTGTCGTTGAACACTAAGCGCATGGCACTCAGGCTGCGACTGACCTTGGAGGGCAGCACCTCCAATTCGCTGGCCACCGCCTTAGAGTTCAGATATTTCCCCAGATAGACAAACACCTGAACATCGAAGAACGACAGACCTCGAACCTGTTTATGCAACTGTTCCAACGTTTCCATTTTCACCTCTGAGCACCCTCTTTTGGGGTTTATCAAGCCGCTCCAGGCTCTGTTAACAGAGTTTCGGATTTGGAGTCGGCGAGTTCCAATTCCTGCATCATCACAACATCTTGCCGGCTTCTCAATGCCATCCGCCAGCAAAATACCGAACTGTGAACCACACGCCCACCTGATGACGATATCACGATCGCAAAATGCGCAATTGGCATTTCCACCCAGTAGAATCCCACAGTTCGATCTTGCCGTCGGCTTTGGGCTGGACAGCGGCATGTCGGCGGCGTAGGTTTAACCACATGGATCGCCCACGGCTCGCCACTGACGGGGAGCGGATTAAGGATGACACGCTTATGGCTTATCACCCCCGAACCATTGCTCCCGGCCCTTTGATGTCCCTGCGCCACGTATCAATGAAAACCTACCGGGTCAGTTTTGATGCCACCATGCCAGAGCCTGACCAACTGAACGAAGCGATGGCTTGGATCACCCCGTTCATCATCAAAAAGCCCCCGTTTCAGCATGCCCATGTTGGCTTTGCCATCCTGCACCGCGGCGTCGAGCGGGACTACCTGGTGGTGTGCTACTGGGCCAATCACAACGAATGCCTGACTCAGGTTGCGGTGCGTGATCGCGACGCCGATGGCCACTGGCGTCTGGCCGACAACGAGTCCTTCTGTGTCTGGGACATGCAAATCATGGCGTTTGAGCGTGACCAGATGGTGAAACATGTATTGACCCCGGCTCAACCGGCGTTGACGGGCTACCTGGGACTGCACCTGAGCATTGATGGCAAAACCGACGGCCACTGAGGCGAAAACCAGCAGTTGCATCAGTGCCGCTTGCGGGCCCTGGCTGTCAATGACACTCTAGTCACTCACTGATTTAATGTTGCTGCAGGTGCCATGTTTACCGACCCTCTCGTGTTAGCCGCTCTGGGCGTTACCTTTCTCATCGCTGTGGCCATTGGCTGGCTGGGGCAGTCCAGCGGCCGGCGACAAGCCGAACACCGGTCGGTAACCCTGGAAGCCACCAACGAACAACTGGCGGAACAACTGGAACGACACGACAACCGCCTGCAGCATAAAGAACAGGAGCTAAATCAACTGCACAGTGCCCTGGCGGACAGCCGCGCCCGGGAGGAATCCCTGCGTCATCAAGTGCAGCAGGCTCTGGACAGCGAAAAGCGCCTCACTCTGCAGTTTGAAAACCTGGCCAACCGAATTTTCGACAACAAAAGCCAACAATTGAGTGAGCAAAGCCAGTCTCAACTCAGTGCCGTACTGACCCCGTTGCAGCAACAACTGGATGGCTTTCGCAAACAGGTTCAGGACAGCTACACCTCGGAAGCCAAAGAGCGTTTCGCCCTCAAGCATCAGTTGGACGATCTCAAGGCCATGAACCTGAAGATGAGTGAAGATGCCCTCAACCTGACCAAAGCCCTCAAGGGCGACAATAAGGCCATGGGCAACTGGGGCGAAGTGGTGCTGGCACGATTGCTGACTCAGAGTGGCCTGAGGGAAGGCCACGAATACGACACTCAGGCCGCGCTGAAACAGGACGACGGCAAACGCTACCAACCCGATGTCATTGTGCACCTGCCCGACGACAAAGATGTGGTGATCGATTCCAAGGTGTCGCTGGTGGGGTACGAGCGTTTCTTCAACGCCGAGGACGACGACGATCGTCAGCGCGGCCTGAGAGACCACCTGGCATCAGTACGGGCCCATATCAAAGGCCTGTCCGACAAGGACTACCAGCAGCTTAACGGCATTCGAACCCTGGACTACGTATTGATGTTCATTCCGGTTGAACCGGCCTTCCTGGCCGCCATTGAATCGGATCCAGAATTGGTAAATTTTGCCTTGGAGCGGAACATTTTGCTCACCAGCCCCACTAATCTGATGGTGGCCCTGAGAACCATCAACAACCTGTGGCGGTTTGAGTACCAGAGTCGCAATGCCCAGGAGATCGCCGCTCAGGCGGGAAAAATCTACGACAAGCTGGTGGGCTTTTCCGATGACCTGCTCAAAGTGGGGCGGGCACTGGATACGGCTCAGGGCAGTTACCAGAAAGCCCTGGGCAAGTTCTCCTCCGGTCGCGGCAACCTGCTTCGTCAGGCGGAGCAGATGAAGCAACTGGGGGCCACCACCAGCAAACAGCCGCAGGCGGCCCTGGTGGACGACGCCCTCAACCCGATGCTGGATCACAGGGACGCGGTTGACACAAAAGAGTAACCCTACCTGGACTACACTGAGTCCTGGTGGCAGCAGAAGGACGAACTATGGCCCGGATTGGCTGGATGATCATCACACTGTTTTGGGCTGGCTTACTGTCGGCCCAGCCGGTCTTATCGCCGCAGCAACAGCACTATCAACAGGCGCTGGCGGCACTGAAACAGGGTGACAACGACGAGTTCCGCCGGTTACGAAACCAGCTCAAAGACTACCCGCTGCAGCCTTACCTGGACTTTGAACACCGCTCCGGCCAGATGCATAAGCTGACCGCCCAGCAGGCGGTGGAAATTCTCTCCTCCCTGACCGATACGCCGCTGTATGACCGCTTTAAACACCGCTACCTGGTTCAGGCGGGCAAACAGAAGCGCTGGTCGATCTTCCTCAGCATCAGTCCTCAACCTCCCCGTAACACCGATCTACGCTGCTACTATTACCGAGCCCGGCTGGCTGAAGGGGACATCGACACCGCCTGGTCTGGCGCCCATGATCTGTGGCTGACCGACCGCAGCCTGCCGGATGCCTGTACGCCACTGCTGCGTGCCTGGCAAAAAGCCGGCCAGCGCAACAACGCCATCATCTGGCAGCGAATGCTGCTGACCTTTGAAGGCAATCAAGGCCAGCGACTGGCGTACCTGAACACCCTGCTGTCCCGCAGCTGGCGCGAGCGCGGCGACCTGCTGGTTCGCCTGTATCAACACCCGAAAGAGATTCGCCAGCGCACCACCATCAAACGCCAGCATAAACAGGCCCAGCAGATCGCCGCCGTGACCCTGTACCGACTGGCGCGTCGTGCTCCGGAATACGCCCTCAAGCATTACCTGCGCTGGCAGGGGCAGCTCGGTGAGCATGAAAGCAAGGTTCGGACCCGAATCGTACGTTTTGCCCTGGCCGATAACCTGTGGACCCCGGAGCTGGCGCAACTGATGGAGTCCTTCCCACAAGACGAGTTGATCGTGCTTCGCACCCGCCAGCTGATCGCCCGCGGCGACTGGCAGGCCATCAACCACTGGCTGGCCCGAATTCAGAACACCGAAGCCGACGACTGGCAATACTGGCGTGCCCGAGCCATGGAGGAACTGGCCCTGACCGAGGAGGCCGATGCCGCCTACCGAGCCCTGGCCAAACGCCGCAGCTACTATGGCTTCCTGGCAGCGCAGCGGCTGGGGCTGCCCTACCGCATGAACCAAACCCTGCCTGAGGATGATCCGCAACTGACCGCCAGGGTGTCGACACTGGCGTCGGTACAACGCATTGGCGAGTTGCTCGCCCTTGACGATCACCGCGCCGCCCGCAGTGAGTGGCGCTGGCAACTGCTGCGAGCCAACAAGACGCAGCAGTGGGCCCTGACCCGACTGGCGTATACGCAGGGCTGGCACTACCTGAGTGTCCAGGGCACCATCACCGCCAAGAGCTGGGACGCGGTCCCCTGGCGTTTTCCCGACGCCTACGGCGATGACTTTTCCCACTTTGCCCGCCAGCAACAACTGGACGACACCCTGCTCAGGGCCGTTGCCCGAAGGGAGAGTGCCCTCTACCCGCTGGCCCGCTCCGGTGCCAATGCCTATGGCCTGATGCAACTGCTGCCCACCACCGCCAAACAGGTGGCTCGCCAGCAAAAGCTGCGCTATTCCGGCGCCCGATCGCTGTATCAGCCCAGATTCAATATTCAGCTTGGCAGTGCCTACCTGAAACAACTGATGGATCAATACCAGGACAACCGCATCCTGACGGCTGCCGCTTACAACGCCGGTCCAAGCCGGGTTAAGCGCTGGCTAAAGAATAGCGATGGCAAGTTGGCCATGGATCAGTTCGTGGACACCATCCCCTACCGGGAGACCCGGGACTACGTCAAAGCCATCCTTAGCTACCAGTTAATCTATCGAACCCTGCAACAACGGCCCTCGGACCTGGTGAGCCAAGCGGAATGGCAGCGGCGCTACTAAAGCCTCCCACGCCGATAAAGCTGAACTATTCTTGTTGAAGCTGAATCAACAAGGAGTGTTCGATGCCGCAATCTCTGGAACCGGTGATTCACCAGTTACAACAGGTGCTGCTGGACAAACCCGTCGCCATTCGGCTGGCCCTCACCTGCCTGATTGCCCGAGGGCACCTGCTGATTGAAGACCTCCCCGGCATGGGCAAAACCACCCTGTCCTACGCCCTGGCTCGTACCCTGGGTCTGAGCCACCAGCGGGTGCAGTTCACCGCCGACATGCTGCCGGCGGATCTCATCGGCGTGTCCATTTATACCACGCCAAAGCAGCAGTTTGAGTTTCATCCCGGCCCCCTGTTCAGTCAGTTGGTGCTGGCCGACGAGGTCAACCGAGCCAGCCCCAAGACTCAGAGTGCCCTGCTGGAAGCGATGGCCGAAGGTCAGGTCTCCACCGACGGCATTACCCGGGCATTGCCGCAACCCTTCTTTGTCATCGCCACCCAAAACCCCATGGAGCAATCCGGTACCTTTCCCCTGCCGGAATCGCAGCTGGATCGCTTTATGATGAAACTGAGCCTGGGCTACCCCAGCCTGGAAGCGGAAAAGCAGCTGCTAACCGGTCAGCATCTGGCCGACAGTGGTGACCGCCTCAGCGCCCTGATGGGGCCGGCGCAGCTGCAGCAGCTGCAGCAACAGGCCGACCAAGTCGGTGTCGCCGATATGGTGCTGGATTACCTGCTTGAGTTGATTCAGGCCAGCCGCAATGGCCATCAGGGCACGACGCCACTGTCCCCGCGCTGCAGCCGGGCACTGTTGGCTGCCACCAAGGCCTGGGCCCTGCTGCACGGTCGCAGCTTTGCCGTGCCGGATGACGTGCAGGCGGTGTTTACCGCGGTCACCGAACACCGGCTCGAAGCCGGTCATCATCGCGGCAACGGCCGGGCCCAATCCCTGCTGGAGGCGGTTAACCCGATACGCTGATGACTCTGTCGTTCTGGCGGCGGCCGCCGCTGCAAGCCTGCCCGCAACGGACCCTGAGCCACAATGACATCCTGATTGTGCCCACCCGTTTCGGGGTGCTGTTTCTGGCGCTATCGCTGGTGCTGTTCCTGTTTGGCTCCAACTACCAGAACAATTTGATACTGATGTTGGCATTTCTGATGTTCAGCCTGTTCAGCTCCTGCCTGCTGATCTGTTACCGCAACCTGGCCGGAGTCACCCTTCGCCCTCAACCTGCCTCCGGCGTCCACGCCGGTGATCCGGTGCACTTTCCCATTAACTTGTCCGGCAGTGGCCACAACTACCACCTGCAGCTGAGGTTTGTGCAAGGGGACAAACAACAGTTGCACGCCCTGTCCGCCACCCCCTCCCGACTGGACGTGCCCTGGCCCTCCAGCCAACGAGGGCCGCTGACTCCGCCTCCGCTGATCATCAGCAGCCGTTACCCCCTTGGCCTATGCCGAGTCTGGAGCCGCCTGACCCTGAATCAGACGGCCTGGATCTGGCCGCGCCCCCTGACCGAGGGCACCCCGGCGCCGCCCCAATCCCGGCCGAACCAGGGAGAGGACCGCCAATCAACAGGCGACGAGTTCGAGGGGCTCAAACCCTGGCAACGGGGCCACAGCCTCAGTCGAGTTGCCTGGAAGCAGCTGGCCCAGCAGCGAGGAATGCTGATCAAGCAGTTCGACGGCCCCAGCCCTAACCCGCAGTTGCTGACGGTGGACAGCCAGCACCCGCAACTGGAGCAACATCTCAGCGAACTGACCGGACGGCTACAGCAACTGCACCAACAGGGGATCCCCGTTGGCCTGTCCACCCCTACCGAGACCCTGATGCCGAAACTGGGCCGGTCGCACCTGCATCACTGCCTGACCCTACTGGCCCGAGTGGAACCCCATGATCCCTGAGCCAACCCTGACCACCGTTGCCCTGCGCCAGACTCAAGGCTGGCTGCTGATGACTCAGCAGATGCTGGTGATTCACCTGATCGGTATGGTGCCGAATTGGGCGCTGGCCATCGTCAACCTGTCACTGCTATGGAGCCTGGCCATCTTTCTTGGCAAGGTTCGGCGCCCTCCAACCTGGCTGCTGTTTACCCTGACCCTGACGGTTCTGCTGGCGCTGATCCCCATCTATCTTCAGCAGGGCATCGCTGTCACCCTGGGGATCATGATCGCCCTGAGTTACTGCCTCAAATCTCTGGAGGTACGCAGCCGCCGGGATATCCTGACCCTGGTGTTGGTGGGCTTTTTCCTCATCACCCTCAGCCTGATTGAGCAGCAGTCCTGGCTAAAACTGATGTCAGCCCTGGCGCTGTTTATCCTCAACGCCACCATACTGCTGAGCCTGCATCGCCCCATGAGTGCCCCCCACAACCTGAGAATGAGCCTGAAGCTGGTGCTGGGCAGCCTGCCAATGGCTGTGATTCTGTACCTGCTACTGCCACGATTAGAACCGCTGTGGCAACAACCTGTGGGTGGCCGCGCCAGCACCGGTTTAAGTGCCGAGCTGGCCTTGGGGGAGATTGCGCTGCTGACTCAATCCAATGAACCGGCCTTCAGCGCTCGCTTTACCCGGCCGCCTCAAGACCGTGACCTGTACTGGCGGGTGTGGATTCAGTCTCACTTTGACGGCCAGGTATGGCGGGCACAACCCACGCTGCCCCGCCGCTCACCGAATCACGAACAGGGGGACAGTCACCACGGCTACCAACTGCTCGGCTGGCCACAGACGGAGTTACGAATCCCCAGCCTGGCAGGCAGTCACAGTCGGGATGCCTCTCTGGGGCAAATCAGCGGCGATCTCTGGCAAAGGCTGTATCAATCCGGCTCACCGCAACTGACCTTTCGCTGGCAGCCGGGTCTCGCCCCCACGCCGGCCAAGGCCGGCCTGGACTACCTGCAGCTTCCCGAACACAGCAATCCCAGGACCCTGGCCTGGGGCCAACGGCTGCGCTCAGAGGGCCTGCCCCCCAGAGCCGTGCTGCAACGACTGCTGCTCTACTTCCAGCAGCAACCCTTTGTCTACACCCTCAGGCCGCCCGCCACCGGCCGCCACCAGGTGGATGACTTCCTGTTCACAACCCAAGCGGGATTCTGTGGCCACTACGCCAGCGCCACCGTGACCCTGTTGAGGGCGGCCGGAATTCCCGCTCGCCTGATCAGTGGCTATCAAGGGGGACGCTGGTTGCCGGACGGCCGGCTGATGGTGCGCCAGCTCAATGCCCACGCCTGGGTGGAGTTCTGGGTCGAGGGAGCGGGCTGGCTGCGCAGTGACCCCACCCAGCAGGTATCACCGGACCGCATCGAGCAGTTGGGGCAGCAACGGCTGTTCCAGGCGTTGTCCTGGCCGACGTGGCTGCAAAACCCTGCCCTCACCGATTCCATGAACGCCCTGCTGGACCGCCTCGATTACCAGTGGCAACGCAGTGTGCTGGAGTTTGATAAACAGCAACAGCGGCAATGGCTGGCAGAACTGCTGGCCCACAGTGGCAGCCACCACATCCTGCTGCTGACCGCCGCGGTGCTGGCGACGCTGGCACTGATTCAACTGGGGCTGGCCGGCATGCTGCCTCGCTGGCGGCCGCCGGCATGGGAGCTGCTGCTGTGGCGACAACTGCGCCACCTATTGACTCGGCGGGGCCTGAGGGTAACGGCCAACGCCTCCATGACCTCGATCATCCACGACGCTGCCATTCGCTGGCCCGGCGCCGCCGCCGACCTGGGGGCCTTTCAGCGCCGATTTGAGCAGTTACGCTATAACCCGAACCCGGCTGGCGTCCCCCGGGGCCGGCGGCTTCTGTGGCACCGACTGCTGCGGATTCGACGCCACCTGGCCCGCGCCGCTGCCCACGAGCGAAGGTAGCCATGGCGACTCAGTGGTGATGCAGGTCGGCATCAATGTCTTTGTCGGTGAGTGATTCCGGCACGTCAAAGCGCCACTTTGCAAACCAGAGCCAAGCCGAAACGGCAACCAGTACAAACGTCAGTGTCAGGGTGAAATGAATTAATCCGGTAGTTGCGGTTGAAAATGCTGACATAAACACCTCCCTTTTGCCCGAGGATTACGGAACAAAACCCAGTGACTTCAATCATGTTGGCGCTTTCCAATTCGATAACGGCAACCCGTTGGTTGCGATTGCAACGGCATCAGCCGGGCTCTGACAAGCACACTGTCCATAAACACAGCCCTTGTTCTACCTCGACGTTAAACCAAATAATTAGGCGATGCTGCCTAAATTTTAACCAATGAAGACACCGGCGGACCGGAGCGAGCGGCAGTCACCAGCTAACCACTGATGAGTAGGGCTTAGTTAATTGGCGTATTGCACGCCGCTTCAGGCATGGAAATCCGTCATACCTCGCTGTAAGGCCACCGGTTTTGGAGACCGTCGCATAGGCTCGGCCACTCAATGGGTTAACGGTTATCTGTAAAAAAACAGTGCATCGCAACGGCCGTTTCCGATGGTTTCAACGCCGATTTACGCAGTGACACTGCCACCCGAGACTGACCTGTGCCCGCTTAGGCCGGCGACGCCTGTGGCAGCGGCTGCTGCGAATTCGCCGCCATCTGACCCGCCCCCTGCCGACGGGCGGGAATAGTGGTGTATACTCAGCGCAAACCCTTTAAAAGAAAACAGATTGATGACTGACGGCCCAACTCTGCTGTGGCACGACTATGAAACTTGGGGCGCCAATCCAGCCCAGGATCGCCCGGCGCAATTCGCCGCCATCCGCACTGACCTGGATCTGAACCCCATTGGCGACCCGATTGAACTGTTCTGCCAACTGCCGGCTGACTACCTGCCCAGCCCAGAGGCGATGTTCATTACCGGTATTACTCCACAGCGAGCCAACCGCCTCGGCGACGTCGAAGCCCAGTTTATCGCCAAAGTTGAAGCCCAGATGGCCCAGCCAGGCACCTGCACCGTGGGATACAACTCCATCCGCTTCGACGATGAAGTGACCCGCTACACCCTGTATCGCAACTTCTTCGACCCCTACGCCCGCGAATGGCAGAACGGCAACAGCCGCTGGGACATCATCGACCTGGTCCGCGCTTGTTACGCCCTGCGTCCCGAAGGCATCGAGTGGCCACTGCGCGAAGACGGCAACCCCAGCTTCAAGTTGGAGCACCTGACCGCGGCCAATGGCCTGGACCACGGCAACGCCCACGATGCGGTGTCCGACGTGGAAGCCACCATCGCCCTAGCCCGACTGATCAAAACCCATCAGCCCAAGCTGTACGACTGGTTTTTCTCCCTGCGCCGCAAACAAGCGGTCTCCAAGTTGGTGGACGTACTGGCGATGAAGCCGTTGCTGCACGTATCGTCACGTTTTCCCGCCAGCCAGGGCTGCGCCACTCTGGTGATGCCGATGGCCTGGCACCCGGACAACCGCAATGCGGTGGTGGTGGTGGATTTGCACCAGGACATCACCCCGCTGCTGGAGTGGGACGCAGCGCGACTGAAACAGCGACTGTACACCCCCAGCCGGGAACTGGAACCGGGGGAACCTCGAGTGCCGGTGAAGCTGCTGCATTTCAATAAGAGCCCCTTTATCGCGCCGGCGGCCACTCTGGAAGATCAGCAGGCCGAACGCCTGGGCCTGGACAAACAACGCTGTCGCGACAACTTCGCCCTGCTGCGTCGCCACCATCAGCAGGTTCGTGAAAAACTTACCGCCCTGTACAGTGACGACCGCGACGGTCGTGACGACCGCGACGTCGATCAGCAGTTGTACGGCGGCTTCTTCTCCGACGCCGATCGCAGCCAGATGGAACTGATACGCGCCACCGCTCCGGAGCACCTGGCGGCACTGAACCCGCAATTCAGCGACGCGCGCCTGGCGCCGCTGCTGTTCCGCTACCGCGCCCGCAACTACCCCTACACCCTGTCGGAGCAGGAGCAAAAGCGTTGGCAACTGCACTGTCAGGAAAGAATCAATGATCCGGAATACGCCATGAAGCTGGAGCAGTTAGTGGAGACCCATCAACAAGATGAGACCAAAATGGCGTTGCTGAAATCCCTCTACCACCATCTTCAGTCACTGTAAATCTGAGAAATGTCGCCCACTTCCCCTATATTTGGAAGTGGGCGTGATCGTGATCACATCAGATTGATCAACAACTCCCTAAACTGTAATTCAGTTCCATAAATTGAGGATTGAGGATGAACAACCGTTTTAACGACGCGTTAACTCAATTGCCCAAAGCGCTGGCCGACGCGGTGTCGCCAATGCTGACGGACCATTTTGCCGGACACCTGTCCGCTGAGCAGTTAAAGGAATTAAGCGATCAATCCGGCCTGTCTGGTACCGAGCTGTATCTGGCACTGCTACCCATTGCCGCGACGCTTTCATACGCGCCCATCTCCAATTTCTTCGTTGGTGCCATCGCCCACGGTGAGTCCGGAGACATCTACATGGGAGCCAATATGGAGTTGGTGGGCGAAGCCCTGTTCCACTCCGTACACGCCGAACAGTCTGCCATCAGCCACGCCTGGCTGGCGGGGGAACAAAAGCTGGTTGGCATCACCGTCAACTACTCACCGTGCGGGCATTGTCGTCAGTTTATGACTGAACTGAATAACAATGACAATCTCACCATCCGTCTGCCGGAGCAACCGCCTCAACCCTTGACCCACTACCTGCCTTACGCCTTCGGGCCAAAAGATCTGGGCATGGAAGATGGCCTGCTTGATGGCAATGACCACGAGATGACTCTGGACAGCGACGATCCGCTGGTACAACGTGCGTTGCGGGAAGCCAATGCTTCCTATGCCCCTTACAGCAACACCCCGGCCGCCATCGTGCTGGCCACGGAATCGGGCCAGGTGTTCGTCGGCCGTTACGCCGAAAACGCCGCCTTCAACCCCAGCCTGCCCCCGATGCAGATGGCCATCAATGCCATGGCCCGTCAGGGCATCGGCTTTGACCGCATTCATCGCGCCATTTTGGTGGAAGGTGACAAGGGTCAGATCAGCTTCCTTCACAGTGGCAGCGACGCCCTGGGCACCATCAGTCAGGTCCAACTTGAAACCTACAAAGCACAGAGTTAAAACTCGCAAACTTCAGGTGGCCCACCGCCGTCTGAGGTTTCTGCGAGCCGCTTCGGCGAAACCATCAACAAACAGCGCTGCCTAGGGGCAGCGCTTTTTTATTGCGGTTGGCACTGTCAAAAGACGCTCAGGCGTATCCCAGTGCCTGAGCCGCCACCACCACCACGCTGGAGATCACGAACAGCATCAACATAAAACGCCAGATAAAACGAAGCCAATCGGTCCAATCGATGCGACACACCCCCAGCGTGGCCATCAGCGATGCCGAGGTCGGCACCAACACATTGGTAAAGCCATCCCCAAGCTGAAACGCCAATACCGCCACCTGACGACTGACACCAACAATGTCCGCCAGCGGTGCCATCAGTGGCATGGTCAGCGCCGCCTGCCCCGACCCTGAGGTCACAAAGAAATTAAACACCGACTGAAATACCAGCATAAACCAGGCGGACAGCATCTCTGGCATGCCACCGATGGCAGTACCGGCACTGTGCAGAATGGAGTTAAGCACCGACGCTTCGGCCGGGTCACTGCCGCCAAGAAGCAATAAGATACCCTTGGCTGCGCCCACCAGCAGTGCCGGTGGCAACATCAGCCCGGCGCCCTCTTTAAAGGCATCGGCGGCGTCGTTCATGGTCATGTTGTTGAGTTTAAACAGCACCGCGATGAGGGCGGTCACCACCCCCATGGTGAAAAACTGCGATGCAATTTCCGGGATATACCAGGCGTGCACGACTACCCCCCAGATCACCCAGATGACGGTCGCGACCACGGTGAGCATCACCAGGCCATCGCCCAGATTCCAACGGCTGTCTTTCAGGTCCGGCTGCGGTGCGTCCCGCAGCGGTTGATCGGAGGCATAGCTGTACGAACGGCGCGGATCGGCCTTTACCCCTTTGGCGTACCACAGGGTAAACGCGATGCCCAGCAGGGTGAAACCGAGCCACAGCGCCATGCGAAGATCCGCACCGGACAGCACCGGCACGCCGCTGACTCCCTGGGCGATGGCCACCGAAAACGGATTCATCCAGGATGCGGCAAATCCCACCTGAGTCGCCACATAGGTCACCATCACCGTGGTGATGCCGTCGTAGCCAAGACGGATCATCAAAGGCGAAATGATGATGGCAAAGGCCACCGCCTCCTCGCCCATACCAAACACAGCACCGCCTAACGAGAACAACGCAAACATCACTGGAATAAACAGCGACTCATTGCCCTTGGTCTTAGCGATGATGCGCAGAATGCCATTATCGATGGTTCCGGTTCGCATCACGATGCCAAAGGCACCGCCGATGATCAGCATAAACATGATCACGCCGATGGCACTGCCCCATTTCGAGCCAGAAACCAAGCCTTCAAAGGCGAAGTTAAGCAGGCCGACACCGCCGCCCCCTTCAAACAAGCCGACGCGGTTGTAGACAATCTCGCCATTGTCATCGGTGGCATAGGCAAAGGACGCCGGGTCAATGACGG
This sequence comes from Ferrimonas kyonanensis DSM 18153, assembly GCF_000425405.1. Taxonomy (GTDB): domain Bacteria; phylum Pseudomonadota; class Gammaproteobacteria; order Enterobacterales; family Shewanellaceae; genus Ferrimonas; species Ferrimonas kyonanensis. Next base: position 283,174 of record NZ_KE384363.1, read on the forward strand.
TTCGGGTCTTCTCAACCCCGTCCATGGCATAGGTGGCCGTTTGAGTATCAAAACTGCCTGCCGGAATCAGATAGGTGGCGGCAGCGGCCAGCACACCAATCACAAAAATCAGAATCAGGGTGTCCGGCATCTGCCAGGTTTTGCTGCCCGGCGTGGTTACGGCGGTGGCTTGAGTATCGCTCATGATGGTATCGCTATGGCGTGATGGTCACTGTGGGTAATGGCAGCGATGATAGAGGAATCTTGGACAATGAACACCCTTTAACCGGTAAAATCGTGACCATCGCGAATTTTAACCCAGATTGAGTGCATAACCATTTACCTGCATTGCTCAAATCTTGGCCGCATTCCAGAGTTGAGGCAAACGCCGCTGAGCACGGATGGAGGGTTCTGGTCATCAGCAAGACGACTGCCACCGCCCCTCTCGATGGCGTCCTCCTGGCCAAAGAACAAGGGTCAAAAGGGGCAGAATACCGGGAAAGCGGCAACGCCCTGTGAGCGTAACGGGCCACGGTTCCCGGTAATGGCTGACGCCGCGTTGTGATGTGGTTTGCGACTTTATTTGCGCTTGGGAAGGCGCATCTTCAGCGACGACGTATCGAAGCGACTGCCACCCAGACGCTGCACATCGGCGTAAAATTGATCCACCAATGCCGTCAACGGCAACTGAGCGCCATTGCGCCGCGCCTCATCCAGGGTAATGCCCAGATCCTTACGCATCCAGTCCACGGCAAAACCAAAGTCATACTCATCTTTGAGCATGGTGGCGCCGCGGTTGTCCATCTGCCAGGATTGCGCCGCCCCCTTTCCGATCACCTCCAGCACCTTGTCGCCATCCAAACCGGCTTGCTGAGCGAAATGCATCCCCTCGGCCAACCCCTGCACCACCCCGGCAATGCAGATCTGATTGACCATCTTGCACAGCTGGCCGCTGCCCACCGGGCCTAACAACTCGGCACAGCGGGCGTAGGCCTCCATAACGACACGGGCACGCTCAAACGGTTGTGGCTCGCCACCGGCCATCACCGTCAGCACCCCATTCTCTGCCCCAGCCTGGCCACCGGACACCGGTGCATCCACAAAGCTCACCGAGCGCTGGCGCGCCACCGCAGCCAACTCACGGGCAACATCGGCCGAGGCGGTGGTGTGATCCACCAACACCGCGCCCGCCGCCATGGCTCCCAAGGCACCGTCGTCCCCGAGCACCACTTGGCGCAGATCGTCGTCATTGCCAACACACACAAACACCAACTCACACTCTTTGGCTGCCTCGGCCGGCGTCATGGCGTACTCACCGCCATAATGCTGTTGCCATTGCTGAGCCTTGGCGGTGGTGCGGTTAAATACCGTCACCTCGTGCCCGGCTACCTGAAGATGCCCGGCCATGGGGTACCCCATGACGCCCAATCCGATAAAGGCCACCTTAGCCATCGCTGTCCCTCTTTGATCAAGTGCTTAACAAGACTCCCATTGTGGGTCAGCGGCAAAGAGAATGCGAGGCCTTCAGCCCCAACATTCATCCATTTGATCTGGTGATGCTTTATATGCTCCATTCCACCGGTTGGCTCGACACCGGGAACACCTTTTGCAATGGCGCTTTGTCCACGTCGTAGAACCACACCTCCACCAGGATCTGCGCCTGGTCCACTGCGGCCATGACCTCGGCTTCAAAGCGGCCATTATGAACACCGCCACTGGCCAACCGGCGTTGATAGTCGGGCTGATACCCCTGGCCATTCGCTTCAAAATGGGTGTAGAGCGACACAAAAGCCCGCTCCTCTGCTGCCAGAGACACCACCACCTTCAGGCTGCTGGCCCCTTCAAAACTCATCTGCGGCGACGCCACCAGATCGGCGGTGAGCATCGGCCCCGGCTCCGCCGCCGGGTCGTCACCGGGCTCGGCTTCCGGCTCCTCTTCCGGCTCATCTTGGGGTTCATCCACCGGTGTGGTCGGAGGCTGTGGCGCTGGCGTCTCGCTGCCACCACCACCGCCGCCGCCACACCCAGCCAGCAACACACTCACAAACAGCACGGACAACAAGTTGATGATTTTCATAATTCAGTCCTCGTCTCAGAATCAGTTAAACAGCTTGACGGCATTGGCATTGTCGCGATGGTACCAATCCAGATACTGGCCACCGTCATACTCGATGTACTGCTGAAACTGGGGATAGGTTTGCAGCAGATCCTGCTTCTCCGCCGGGTAATGCCAGCTCTGCGGGAACTGCAATCCCCAGGGCAAACTGTTGCTGTTGCGGTAATAACGATTGCTGCCCGGGTTACTGTCGTCATCAAAGGTGCCAAAATAACTGCTGCTGCCCAGATCCGTGGGTGGAAAATCCGCCAGATGAATCTCTAACTGCCGCCCCGGAGGGGTGTCGAAGCCGGTGCGGTAGCGGTTCGGGCTGGCAAAGATGAAAGGATCGTACGGTGCCGCTGGCATCGCGTTGGGGTCAACCCCTTCGGCAAACACCAGGGTCAGCTGAAACTGGAACTGCAGGCCATCATCACAGCCCGCCTGGGTCCGGTAAAAGCCACACCCCACCGTCACCTCATCGAACAGATCTTCACTGATGATCAGCACCGCGTTGCTCTGGCCAGTTTCCAGCACCGTGCTGGTATCAGCGGCCACGCCGTTTTTCAGGTATTCCAGTTGAGCCACATCGATGTTGCTGCGGCTGATTTGCGGCAGATGAATGGCAAAGCCGCTGTGCATCTCCGCCCCCAGCGCCTGCAACTTGCCATTGATCACCACCTTGGTGACCTTGGCCAGCTGGGTGTATTCGGTGATCTGCAGATCCATCACCACGTCGTTCATGTCGTAATCGGCCTCGAATGGCCAGCGATCCTCAAAGGCGATGCTGGCGAACTCGCCCTCATTGGGGTAGGTCTGAGTGGTCGAACCCGGGGTGCTTATCGCCACCGCGTAGTCTTCCACCTCGCCGTCTGCCGCCCCGCCTTTGGGGCCCAAACCGGTGTCCGAGGCGATGCGGAATCGGGCCTGGGTGACGCCGCCCAAGGCGGTTGCCGGCACGGCGATGGCAATGCTGGTACTGCCCAGTTGCAGTTCCCTGTCGGTGATCACCTGCTCATCGGCCCCGGCAAACACCCCGTCCTGGTTCCAATCGATGAACCCCTGCAAATAGCCGACCTGTTGAGTGACCTCAACCTGAATCACGGCGCTGGTTCCGGCTTCAAAGGCGGTGACAAACGCCACCCCGTCTTCATCGTCCAGGCCATTGAGGTCATCGCTCCAGGGCGCACTGAAACCGTCGCTGTCCGCATCCGCGTTCGCCCCCAGTATCGGCCCCTGGCTACCCAGGGCATGGCGAGCGCCGTTGTCTTCCATACGGGTGCCATAGCTGGCCGGGGCATCGCCGAAGTCGACGTTAACGGGGATCACGTCGGCACTGGCGCAGCGGGCACCGTCGTTGGAGGAGGACGCCGGGCCATAGGCGAAGAACTCGGCGCTGGCATCCAACTGCTCCGGATTACGCAAGTCAATACGGAAGATATGGCCATCCTGATTTCGGCTCAGATAGTAGTAGCCGCTTTTCTCAAAATAGCCGGCGCCAAAGGTACCGGTAATGCCACTGTTGCCCAACACCTGGCGGGAACCATCCGTGATATCAATCTGATACAGGTCGCCGCTGCTGTTATCCACCGCGTACAATTTTTGGTTACTGGGGTGAAAAGCAAAATCGGTCAACACCATGCTGGTATCGGCGCCCACCACCTTCTGTGCCTGTAAATACTGCGGCGAGGTCTCATCCAGGGACACCGAGAACAAGCCGTGGTTCCTGTGATAAATCCAATAGGTATCGTCATGCACATCGCCGACGAAAAAGTGCACCCCGGAAGGCAGACCGGTCACATTCAGGGCGCTGGCCTGATAGTCCGAGTCCACCTGAACCACATCTTTCAGGTGTTTGCTGAAGCCATAGATATAGCGATCGGTTTCATTAAAACCGATGCCATTGACGTTACCGGGAATCCCCAGATCATCACTGAGTTCCTCGTAGGCGCCGGTCACCAAATCCACCCCGTACACCACCGTGTCTTTCTGAAACAGATACGCCTCGGTCGGGCAACTGGTAAACGCCGCCCCCTGAGCCTGGCTGGCGAGCATCGCCCCTAGCAACCACCATTGATTTCCCATTAGCACTCTCCCGTTAGCAACATGACAGTGCTTAAGGAAAAATCATGCCAAACTTATAAGGCCATGTTATTCATCATGAAAAAATTGAAAGAATGAATTGAATTGCATTCTGCAATAGCGTCTCAGAGGCCATGGCATGACAATTCGCAAACCGAAGCGGTTGATTTATGCCTTGAAAAATCAAACAATAATAAAAACTAATATATCAACAGCGATAAAATACCGTTCAGTATTATTATCGAGCCGATTACACCTCAGGGAAAGAGTATGAAACTGCAAATTGAAGCGGTGCGTGCGTTTGTCGCGGCTGCCGAAAATGGTTCATTTACCGCCGCAGGAAGGGAATTAAAAAAGACCCAGGCTGCCATCAGCCAGCAAGTTCAGAACTTAGAAATTGATCTCGGCTTTGACCTATTTAGCCGCGTCGGAAAATACCCGGTATTAACCCCCAAAGGCACCCGATTGTTGAAAGACGCCCGCGTCATGCTATCCCAGGTAGAGCACTTCTCCGAACAGGCGAGGGCCATGGAGGGCAATGTCGAGCCCAGCCTGAGACTGGGCGTGGATCCCCTGGTCTGTGCCCCGGAATTGGTCAACCTGGTGTCGGAGTTTGCCAACACCTTTCCCCACATCGAACTGTCGCTGTTTCAACAAAACAGTCTGTCGCTATCACAGAAACTCAAAGATAATCAACTAGATGCTGTGTTGGGGTTGTTTCCTGAGCGGGACAACATCGGTTACTCGGCCGTCGATGCCTTCCAGGTTGCCTGCCATTGGGTCGCCTCGCCACAACTGGCAGAGTCACTGGGCGACCCCATCAGTTATGGCGCATTGTGCCACTCGCGATTGCTGCTGCCCACCAATCTACCGGACCGAAGTCTGGACCCGATGACCGACCAGATCCAGGTATGGGAGGTGGAAGACATCAATACTCTACTCAGCTTTTGTCGCAGTGGAATAGGTATTTCATGCCTTCCAGACTTTGTGGTTCAGCATGACCTTAATGCCGACATTCTGCGTCAGGTGCGCTTCGATTTCGACCGGATTTCTAAATTCAACTGGCGCGCGACCATGCTGTGGCATAAAGGCTACAAATTCCACGAAGCCGGCGAGTGGATATTTAAAAAGCTTACCGAATTAAAAATCAAATAATCGTCTCATCAAATTTGATGATTTAGGGTTACCCCTGAATCCCCCACCGTGATATGACTGCCCTTCAACTCACCATCGCAAGGAAAAATCACCCCGGTTTCCTACCCCAGCCGGCATAGGAAACCGGAAAACACACCCAAGGCGACAAAAAATGCCATCAACGCCGACTTAGCCCCGCGATACCCGCAGCCACCCAACCATAAGCCTTGCTAATAGTATCCATTTTTCTGCTGCCACAACAATCAAATAACATTGCTGCCGTGTACCTATCACAACTCATTTAAAGTTATAAGGAGATGACCATGATTAAGTCTATTGCCAACCTGCAAGCCCTGATGCACAGCCTGAAACAGGACCAGCGCGGTGTTACCGCCATCGAATACGGCCTGATCGGCGTGGCCATGGCTGCCGCCCTGGCGACTGTGCTGGGCACCACCGACGGCCAGTTCCTGAAAGAGCTGACCGACGCCTTCACTGGCATTGCAACAAAACTCAGCAACGCTAACACCTAATCAGTAAGGCGAGATGGAATGCTATCTGTGGTCATCGGCCTCAACTCGGTGTGGATAGCGTTGACGGACGTCCGCCTGCGGCGGATCTCCAACCTGCAGACTGGCCTGATGTTGCTGGTCTGCGGGACTCTGGCCCTGAGTAGCGGGCAGGGATGGGTCGGCCTGCAAAGCCTGGCTCTGGCCTCTGCCATCGGCGTGGTGCTGTTTGTTTTGGGCGTCTGGGGCGGCGGCGATACCAAGTTGTATGCGGCCATGGCCCCCTTGTTTAGCCCCACTGAACTGTTGTACGCCAGTGTGTGGATGATGGGATTTGGCGGCCTGCTGGCCGTGTTTTACCTGATTAAATATCGATTGATCAACCGGAGCAAGGAAGACCCCGGCTTACCCTATGGCCTGGCCATACTGCTTGGCATGGGATTCCAGCTTCTGATCTCTGCGCTAACCTCTTAACCCAGCTGCGGCGAACAGATTATGAGTTCAAAAGTCACTTTTGCCATTGCCTTTCTGGCGGTGGTGTTCGGCCTCTATGGCATCCTGGATCGGATCGGCGGCAACGACGCCCCGGCCACCCCGCCGGAGCCGGTGATCAAGATGATCACCCTGTGGCAAGCCACTGTGCCCCTGGTGGCGGGACAACACCTCAACCAGGGCGACCTGAAGCGCCTGAGTTTACCCGAAGCCGACGCTCGTCAACTCGGTGTCGACGGCGATGTCACCCTGACCCTGACCCCAAGTACTCTGGTCAGCACGGCGCGACACGCCAACGACTGGGTGTTTCCCGAGCACCTGAGTCAGCCGGACAATCCCGGCTACCTGGATCTGCTTACCAGCGACGGTATGACCCTGTATCCGTTAAGTATCTCGGCCAAAAACTTGATTGATAACTACATTCGTCCCGGTGATTACATCGACATTCTGGCGGTGGGCTCCCCCCACACCAACCTGTCCAACGCCACCGTGGAGCTGACCAATTTCGACGGCGTCCACGCCGGCCTGCTGCTGCAGCGGGTCAAGGTGCTGGCCCTGGACAACCAATCCGATGCCCCCATTAATCCCAGAGTCGACAGCGCCGGCGATCTGGAGGCCATCGTGGTGATCGAAGTGGCGCCGGAATCCCTGGCCAAGCTGTCGTTGGCACAACGGACCATGTTCATCGAAATCTACCGCAGCCAGCAACAACACCCAATCCCCGACGCCGATGTCAGCGACGTGATCGTCAATTACACCGGCGTCAAAGAGCTGCGTGGCAGCCAGAGCCAAACCAGTCTGCCGGAGATATTCTGATGTTGATTTCCCCCCGCTCCCTGCGCCTGTTGCTGAGCCTGATGCTGCTGCCCTGGATCACTCTGGCCGCCGACCGCGCCCTGCCCCTCAATGACGCCGTCAGCCTCGGCTTTGACAGCGACGTCGGCACCGTGTTCATCAGTCAACCCAGCATCGCCGACTACAAGGTGCTCGATAACCGCCAGGTGGTGGTATTTGGCCAGGCGCTGGGCCAGGCCCGGCTGATCGTCTACGGCAAGCAGGGGCAGATACTGCTATCCGAACTGCTGCACGTCGATCTGGATCTGGCGCCGATTCAGCGTCAGCTGTCGCTGCGCTACCCGGAATTGTCGATTCAGCTGGATGCCGTCGGCGAACAGGTGGCCATTCGAGGCACGGTATTTACCACCCAACAACGGGATGAGATCTACGCCCTGGTGGCCGGCCTGCTCGGCCGCGAGCGCATCGACCGCTTCAGCGAAACCGAAGTGCTGGAGTTCGATAACGGCATGAAGGAGAGTGGCCTGGCCACCTTCCATCGCCTGTATACCTATCAGGGCATTGTCGAAGGCCTAACTCTGGATCGCCCCCAGCAGGTGAACGTTAAGATTTCGGTGGCCCAGGTCACCGACGAATTCAACGAAACCATCGGCGTCGACTGGTCCTCGGTAGGCCAGTTGCCGGGCACCTTTACCTTTGACGACTTCAAGGCCGCCGATCTGTCCACCATCATTACCGCCCTGGGAGACGATTCTCTGGCCGAAGTGCTGGCGGAGCCAAACCTGACGGTGATCTCTGGCGAGTCCGCCAGTTTCCTGGTGGGGGGCGAAGTCCCCATCATCGTGACCAACAGCAACTCCACCACGGTAACCTTCAAGGAGTTTGGCATCGGCCTGGATCTGACCGCCAAGGTGCTCAGCGATGAACAGATTCGACTGCAGCTGGCGCCCGAGGTCAGTGCCATCGAAGGCTACGTGCGCTCGGTTGGCATCGAAGTGCCGCAGCTGAGTTCTCGCCGCGCCATGACCACCATTGAGCTGGGGGACGGCGACAGCTTTATGCTCGGCGGCCTGATGAACAGTGAAGAGATTGAAGAGCTGAGCCGAGTGCCACTGCTGGGAGACATTCCCTATCTGGGCAGCGTATTCCGCAAAAGCACCACCACCCGGCGCAAAACCGAACTGGTGATCATTGCCACCGTCAACCTGGTCAAACCCAGCTCGCCAGACAGCCTGATGCTGCCGCACATTCAGCGCTCCAGCACCCTGAGCCGCTGGTTCAACATCAAAAACCCCACCAATGGCAACGACACTCAGCAACAGGCGTTGACTCTGGATCTGCTGCAGCGCGGAGGCTTTATCCAATGACCCATCCATCCTTGCTTGTGCCCCTGGCGCTGCTGGCAACCCTAATGCTGTCGTCCTGTGCCGATCACGCCTACGACGCGCCGGGCAGCGAAGCGCTGGTGTACGCCGAAACTCACAGCTTTGCCATCGACGTCGATGCCCAGCCGGCGAACGGGCTGTCGCAAAAGCTGGTGGCTCTCAGCCATCAGTTTGATGCCGATGCCAGCGACTTTACTCTGGCCCACCAACCGGGCTGGCAAGGTCAGGCGAAGCGACTGCGCCAAGCCCTGATCGACGGCGGCCTCAACCCACAGCGCGTTCAGGTTCGGTCCGACACTCACCTGCCTACGCCGCTGCAACTGACGGTGCAACTGTGGCGCACGGCGGTTGAACCCTGCCGGCCGCATCGATTGGATCAGCCCTACCCCAGGCTCGGCTGCGCCACCAACGCCAACCGCATCACCCAAACCATGAATCCGGCCAACCTGACTCAGGGAGAACACTAGTCATGTTTGATCTCGCCAAAGCGGTCAGCGCATCGACCAAGAAAGAACAGCAGGATACCGGCCCCGGTGGCTGCAGCCTGTTCTATCAAAGCCCGGAAGTTCATGAGTTGATCGAGGAGATCTGTCGCTTTGAGGGCTGGCCGGCGCCGGAGTGCCAGCGGGAGTCCCACTCCAGGATTGCGGTGGACAAGTTGCAGGATCTGGTGATTCTGGAGCTGAACCAATCCAATGATGTGGTGGCCGATGCCCGCCGCTTTGCCAGCCAGATGCCCAACAAGAGCGGCATCGTGGTGGTGGGCAAGGAGAACGCCATTACCACCTTGCGCGAACTGAAGGCGATGGGCTTCTACTACCTGTTCTGGCCGGTAGACAAAAAAGAGTTCACCGATTTCCTGCGCCACGTGCACAGCAATCAGAAAAAATTCTCCGGGGTCAGCCAGAACCGCAAAGCCAAGCGCATCTCGGTGATCGGCACTCGTGGCGGCACCGGCACCACCCTGATCGCCACCGAGCTGGCCTCGGCCCTGGCCGGCTCCGGCGCCGAAACCCTGTTGGTGGATCACAAATACCTCAACAGCAACATCGACATCATTTTGTGCCGCAAGGACATCATCAAGACCGATGTCAAGAACATCGCCGTGCAACTGCACGAGCTGGACGAGGATGCCGCCTTCAGCTACCTGACGCCCATCAGCAAACGGCTGCACCTGCTGGGCCTGACCGGCAACCGGCCACAGAAAGATCTGATGGAGTTCAGTCACTCCATCGGCGACCTGCTGCTGCGCCGCACCAATTTCATCGTCGAAGACTATTCCGCCTCGGTCGACTTCCCTCTGGATGTGGCGGTACTGGCCAAGCGCAGCGACATGGTGGTACTGGTGCTGGAGCCCTCGGTGACCTCGCTGCGCAATGCCCAGCGAATCATGGAGCAGCTCGGCAAAATCACTCTGCCCAATGGCGCCGAAACCCGGCTGCTGACGGTGGTCAATTATCATCGACCCGACGGTGCCTTCTCCCTCAACCTGCAAGAGATGCAGCAGTTTCTGGAGGCGGAGATCGACATCGTCATTCCGTTTAACAAGCAGTTCGCTCACATGGTGCTGGAGGGGCGGCGATTGCATAAACAGGAGAGTGGCAAACAGAAACCGCTCACCGCCCTGTATCAACTGATCAATGGCCAACTGGCCCCCTCAAGGACCTCGCCCCTGAGCCTGTTCAAAGAGGTGTTTAAACGATGAGCACCAGCAAGGCGATCTACGCCGATTTTCGCACCCGCATCTTCGAGGTTCTGGACGCCAGTGCCATCTCCGGCATGGACCGCCAACAACTGACCGGCCAGATAGAGGGCGCCGTCGGCGTGCTGGCCAACAACTACCCCAGCCCGGTTCCGGCGGTGATGCGGGCCGGCCTGGTCAAGAACCTGGTGGACGAACTGGTGGGACTGGGGCCGCTGCAGCCACTGATGGAAGACGACAGCATCACCGACATCATGGTCAACGGCGTCAACGACATCTTCTTTGAGCGCGGCGGCCGCCTGCACCGCTCCGAGTTGTCGTTCGTCAACGACCAGCAGTTGGTGGAGATTGCCCAGCGCATCGCCTCCCGGGTCGGCCGGCGGGTGGATGAGTCCTCGCCGATGGTGGACGCCCGCCTGGATGACGGCAGCCGGGTCAACATCGTCCTGAAACCCATCGCCCTGGACGGCACCACCATCTCCATTCGCAAATTCCGCGAGCAGAAGATTGGCCTGGAAGACATGGTGAAGTACGGCACCCTGTCCGAGCCGATGGCCCGAGTGCTGATGATCGCCGCCCGCTGCCGTCTCAACGTAGTGATTTCCGGTGGTACCGGCTCGGGGAAAACCACCCTGCTCAATGCCCTGTCCCAGTACATCGCCGAAGATGAGCGCATCCTCACCATCGAGGACGCCGCCGAACTGCGGATGATGCAGCCTCATGTGGTGCGACTGGAAACCCGGGCTCCCAGCGTCGAGAACACCGGTGCCATCACCCAGCGTTCTCTGGTGATCAACGCTCTGAGGATGCGGCCCGACCGCATCATCCTCGGCGAGTGCCGCGGCCCGGAAGCCTTTGAGATGCTGCAGGCCATGAACACCGGCCACGACGGCTCCATGTCGACCCTGCACGCCAACTCGCCGCGGGATGCCCTGGCCCGAATTGAATCGATGGTGATGATGGCCAACCTCAACCTGCCGCTGACCGCCATTCGCCGCACCATCGTCTCTGCCGTTCATCTGATTGTCCAGGTCAGCCGCATGCGTGACGGTTCTCGAAAAATCACCAGCATCTCCGAAGTGGTGGGGTTGGAAGGCGACAACGCGGTGATGGAGGAGCTGTTCCAATTCCACTCCGATGAACACCAGGCCAAGGACAAAATCAGCGGAGAGTTCGTCTCCTCCGGCCTGATGCAACGTTCGGTATTGATGAAACAAGCCTCCTACTACGGTCTGCAGGAGGAGTTGATGGAAGCCTTCCATAGCGGGGTGCCGGCATGAGTCTGTACATCGCCTGCCTGCTAGGTGGCCTCGCCCTGTTGCTGTATGGCAAGACCAGACCCGATCCCAAAGCGGCGTTCCTGAAGCCGGAGCAACAGGTGCAGGAAAAAACCCCTTTGGCGGTCAATCTGAAAAACTTGGGAAAATCCCGCCTCTACCTGAAACTCAAAGAACTGGCCGATCCCGCCCTGGATCTGCTCGGCGACGGAGCCTGGATCAAGATTGGCGCCTTCCTGACTCTGGTGTTCTCCGGCGCCACCTTTGCCAATCAGAAGTGGCTGCAACTGCACCCACTGCTGCTGCCGGCGCTGATCACCCTGGCGGCCTTCATCTGGGGCTGGAGCTTTATGCTGCGGCGCCGTAAAACCAAGTTTGAAGAAACCTTCCCCGATGCCCTCAACATTATGATGAGTGCGGTCACCGCCGGTGACAGTGTCACTCAGTCCATCACCTACGTCGGTAAGACCCTGGACAACACCATCGGCCGCGAATTCAAGCACGTCGGCGAGCGACTGAAACTGGGCGAACCCCCGGAATCGGTGTTCAAACGCTCCTGCAAGCGCTTTCCCTATCCCGCCTACCTGTTCTTCGTGGTGACCATCCGCGCCAACATGACCCGGGGTGGTCAACTTAAAAACGTCATGGCTCGCCTGATTCGGGTACTGGTGGACTCCCGCGCCATGGAGAAGAAAAAGATGGCCCTGACCTCGGAAGCCAGACTGTCGGCCAAAATCGTCGCCGCCCTGCCGCTGGCGTTCATGGGGATCATGCACCTGATGAACCCCGATGACCTGCAGTTTGTGCTGTTCCACCCCGATGGCCGCTGGATTCTGTTTTACGTGCTCGGCAGCGAAGCCCTGGGCCTGACCATTATCTGGCTGCTGGTACGGGGAGTGCGCTGATGGTGTATCTGACCCTGTTCATAGCCTTCAGCCTGGCCCTGGCACTGCTCGCCACCCGGGCCATCAACCAGCGGGCCCGGGAAGCCCGCATTCGCCAATACCTGACACCAAAGGACGGCAGCGCCATCAGTTGGCTAAACCAGTTCCTCGGCACCCTTGGGCAAAACCAGCAAAAAGAGGTACAGCAAAAGCTGATCGAAGCCGGCATCTACCAAGGCTCACTGGCACGCTACTTCATGCCTGCCAAGTACGTGCTGCTGGCATTGGCGCTGTTGACCGTGGTGCTGGTCGACCTCAGCCAGACCAACAAAATCCTGCTGTCCGCCCTGTCGCTGATCACCATCATCGTGATGCCGGACCTGCTCCTGGGGCTGAGAAAAAAGTGGCTGATCACCAAAACCGCCCGCCAGTTGCCCTACATGCTCGACATGATGGCGGTGTGCATTCAGACCGGCATGACCATCGAAGCTTCATTCCGCTATCTGGGCGAGGAACTGCAGGCTTTCGACAAGGATCTGTGCTACCAGATTCGCCGCACCTCCGATGCCGCCAGCATCAAGGGACTGGAGAAGGCCCTGCACGATCTGAGCGAACGTCTGCCCACCCCGGAGGTGCGCAGTTTCGCCTTTACCCTGATTCAAAACCTGCAGTACGGCACCTCCATCGCCAAGGTGCTGGGCGACCTGTCGGAAGACATGCGTCGAATGCAGGTTCTGAGCATGGAGGAGAAGATTGGCAAACTGTCGGCAAAGATGAGCATTCCGCTGATCCTGCTGATCATGTTTCCCATCGTCATTCTGATTCTGGCACCGGGTATCTCCCAGTTAATGATGGAGTTTGGTCAATGATGCGCGTAACCCTTCTGGCGCTGTGCGTCGCCCTCGGCGGCTGCGCCGCCACCGACGTCCGCAAAGACCCCGAAGCTCAGCTGACCGCCGCCGCCAACTACGGCGGCCTGATTCAGCTGTACAAATCTCAACTCAGTCAGCAACCGGATCAGCCTCAGCTGCTACTGAAACTGGCACGCAGCTACTACCTGAATCACGACCTGGAATCGGCCCAGTTCTACCTCTCCCACTTAAGCGACCTCGGCAGCGACCTGCCCGAGCAATACTTGCTGCAGGGGAAAATTCACAGCGATCGTCAACAGTATCAGGCTGCCTACCTTAACTACCAGAAGGCCGAACAACGGGGACTGACAGAGTCCGAGCTGGCCTTGCGTCAAGGGGTTGCCCTGGCACAGCTTAAGCGCTTCGACGAGGCCGAACGGGCCTTCAATCTGGCCCGGCTCCGTGGTCACGATGAAGTGGCGGTGAAAAACAACCTAGCGATGTTGCAGATGCAGCAAGGGCACTACCAACAGGCGGTAGCACTGCTGGAGCCGGTGTACCGCGCCCATCCGGACGTCCCCCAGGTGCAAGCCAATCTGGCGCTATCGCTGGTAAAAAATCATCAACTGGAACAGGCACGGCGACTGTTGGCCAGCCTGTATCCGCAACAGCCACTGGCGCCGCTGATTCAGCAGCTGCAACAGTTGTGAAGGTGACTCCATGATTCGGCGACCCAACAAGCAAAGAGGCGTGCTGAGCATCGAGTTTGCCCTGGGCGCCTTCGTGCTGTTTCTAACCACCTTTGCCATCTTTGAGATGAGCCGGTTTATCTACATCATCAACCTCACCGAGGCGGCACTGTCGGAGTCGGTGCGCGACACCAAGGTGTTCGAATCCGAACGCATGAACCTGTCCTACAGCCAGCGCCTGTCGGCCATGTTCAGTCAACAGGGACAAGTGTGGCACAGCCTGGTTGAAGTGAATCGCTATCACTTCAGTCGCCATGAATACCCCAGCCTGCAAGCACTGGAAGACAACACTCCCAGCGTCAATTGTCCACGCTGTCCCATCGTTCAAATCGAACTGAGTTACGACTATCAACCGGTGTATTTCGTCGGCGCCGTGGGCAACCGCACCATTCGCCGCTCGCTGCTGTCGGTTCAGGAACATGAGGGCTGGCAAGATGCACAATAATCACCAACGAGGCGCCTTTGCCATTGAGATGGCCTTTGTGCTGGCGTTTCTGGCGATGCTGTTCCTGTTCAGTACCGACCTGTCACAGCAGTTGCTCAACCGCACCCGCCTCGACCGGGTCAGCTATTCCCTGGTCAATGTGGTCAAAGAACGCACCCGTTTCTACGCCGGCCGAGAGCCGGTCAGTCAGCAGGATTTCGATCAACTGACCCAGATCGCCGCCCGACTGCTGGCACGGGAAAGCGTTGAACTTTCGGACAGCTTTGGCATCGCTCTGCAATCCCTGGTGGATGGCCAACCGGTGCGCTTCAGCAAGAGCTACCTCGACGCCCTCCCCTGTCTTCCAGAGCAGGACATTCAGGCCCTCACCGAACTGGTGCCGGAAAACGATGCCGGCAAGCGCTACCCCCTGTACCAGGTGACGCTGTGCCTGAACTCACAAGCCTGGTTCGATAAGGCCGCTGGCGACCACCTGCTGGCTTCCAGCTCAACCATGGTGGGCCGCTGATGAAGACCCGGATAACGCGACAACGGGGCGTGGCAGCCATCTATCTGGTATTCCTGTTGATCCCTCTGTTTGGCATGGTATTTCTGGCCATCGAGGGCACCCGCTACATTCAGAAGAAAAACCGGTTGGCGGACGCCGCCGAGGCGGCAGCACTGGCGGTGTCCATCGCCAACCGCAGCGCTCCCGGTGCCGGCGGCCAGACACCTCAGGCCTACGCCAACCACCTGGCCGAGCAATACGTTCGCGCCTACGTGCGTCACATCGACGCCGTCGACCAGCTGCAGGTGCAAAAAACCGAAGGCACCGAGGTGATCGAAGAGGAGGAGATGGAATACATCCAGTACCGGGTCACCGCCACCACCCAACACCAGTCCTGGTTCGCCAGCGACGCCATTCCCAGCTTTGCAGCCAAAGAGCAGATTGCCAACCGGGCGGTGGCCAAGAACTACCCCATCAAGCAGGAGCGCAATCTGGACATCGTGTTTGTGGCGGACTTCTCCAACTCCATGAACCGCGGCTGGAACAGCTACAAAACCAAGATTCAGGTACTGAAAGAGGAGATCAACGCCATCACTGCCAGCCTGCTGTCCTCCCAGGCTAAGGCCGATGGCTTCGATCACCGAGTCGGCTTTGTGCCCTTTAACATGCGCACCAGCGAGCGCATCGGTAACAGTCAGCGCTGCATTACCCAACTAAGATACCGAAACAAGAGTAACACCAGTACCGAGGTCAACTACGAGTCAGTCCACTGGCAGCACTGGGGCAACTACTCCTACAACGACGCCTACTACTGCGCCAACAACTACAACAGCTACTACTGCCATGGCCGCTCCCGGGCCGAGGCCCGCACCGTACTCAAGGTATTCGATGCCGCCAAAACCGAAACCGGCAACTCAGACGCCTACTATCTGGACCCCTTTGATTTCATCGCCTTCCAGAAATCGGTCAATAAGGTGTTTGAGAAAAAGACCAGCCGCGCTCATCTGCACCCCAATCAATATCAGAACCTGTACGGCTGGGGCCTGTGCGAAACCGACTTTACTACCCTGGAGCTGGCTAAAACCCCACCCAAAATCAATAGCATGGATGCCAACGGTTATACTGCGGTATTTCAGGGGCTGATGCGCGGCGCCCAGGTGCTGGCGGATGGCATCCCCTCGGCAGCCGCATCCGAAGCAGTCCAGGAGGAGTACAAACGCCGGGCCAAGATGATCATCATCCTCTCCGACGGCTCCGAGCAACCGTTTCACGACACTTTCGGCAAGCTGGTGGACAAGGGCTTGTGCACCACCATCCGTGACAAATTCAAAGGCAGCGATCTGCCGTTGTACATCGGCGTGCTCGGCATCGCCTATCAGGCCACCGAACAGCGGGCGTTTGAGCGCTGCGCCAATGAAGTAATCGACGTCAGCCGCTCCGGTGATCTCAAGAAGAAAATTGAAGAGCTGATCGCCAAGGGTGCCCGCACCGATGGCATCAGCCGTCTCTACTACCGACATTCAGGGTAACGGACTATGAAAATCCCTCTGTATCTGCTCTCTGTGGCCCTGCTGGCCGCCCCGACCCTGGCCAGCCAGGATCCGAACTCCCGCCTGCAACAACTGTGTGCGCTCGACGACTATCAGATTCAACACCGGGTACAGATTGAGCAAGCCAACATCATCGGCAGCAACCGCGACACCCGCCTGCAGATCAGAGAACCGCTGGCATCAGACCCGGCGTTGTCGGTCCCCAGCCAGCCCATCGACCTGGGCCAGGACTGCCTGGAGTTTCTGGGCGCCGAAGGCCTGCTTAACACCGATCCCCTGGCCCGCATCTACTTTGATTTCGACCGCAGCGATCTGACTCCGGCGTCGGTGGCAATTCTGAAAGAGGTGGCCCAGAGATTAAAACACCCCCCCCGGGCCATCGCGGTTACCGGCCACACCGACGACCGTGGCAGCGCCAGTTACAACCAACAGTTGGGTCTGGCCCGGGCCGATACCGCCAGCCGTGCGCTGGTAGAGATGGGGGTCGACGAATCCAACCTGGACAGCACTAGCGCCGGCGAAAGTCAGCCCTGGAAAAGCAACGACAGCAGCGAAGGCCGAGCCGCCAATCGCCGAGTGGAGATTCACCGCGACTGACCCGCCCCAAACACAAAAAACGGCACCAATAGGCGCCGTTTTTTTTCATCACTGTGCCATTTAGCAACCGCTATGGGTAATGGCCTGAGCCAGCTTAACGGCGCCACTGGAGCGAGTCAGCGACAGATAACACTGAGTCGCCTTGGCTTTGGTCAACATGTCATTGGACATCGCGCCGTCCACCAACGAGTCGAACCCGGCCGGTACCACCACCAACTCAGTTAGAAGGCCATTGCTCACCACCACAAAGCCATCAATCTCCATCATGCCACGAAGGTTATGGGGAGTGAGTTTAATGGTGCCATGGGCAGAGGACACCAACTCAACGTTGTTGTCGTCGTACAGAGTCTGGCCGGTGGCCGAATTTATATCCAGCCCCTCCAGCGCAAACTTGGTAATCACCAGCCGCTCCGCTTCGGTAAAGGCGCCGGCAAAAGCGTTCAGACTCTGTTGTCTGGCTTCAGAGGAGGGGGCAATCAATGATGGCGCCGCCACCACGGCCAACACCGCCAGCACCACGATAACGATAATCAGTTCAACCAGGGTAAAGCCCCGGGGCTTAGCAACCACGTATGCCATCTAAGAACTCACATTGGAAAGAACAAACAGGGGGCACCGGGCGGTGCCCCTTTGAATCAGGCTTTCTTAAACAACAGAGAGCCGTTGGTACCACCAAAGCCGAAGGAGTTACACAGGGCGTACTCCAACTCGGCCTGACGCGCAACCGGACCGACGAAGTCCAGATCGCAGCCTTCATCCGGGTTGTCCAGATTGATGGTCGGTGGCACCTGCTGATCACGCAGGGCCAGGATGGTGAAGATCGATTCAACCGCACCGGCGGCCCCCAACAGGTGACCGGTCATGGATTTGGTGGAACCCATCATCAACTTGTAGGCATGTTCGCCGAACACCGACTTAACGCCGTTAACTTCGGCGATATCACCGGCAGGCGTAGAGGTGCCGTGGGCGTTGATGTAACCCACCGATTCTGGCGCCACACCGGCGTCACTCAGGGCATTGGTCATCGCCGCCGCCCCACCGCGACCGTCACTCGGTGGTGACGTCATGTGGTGGGCATCGCCACTCATGCCAAAACCCACCAGTTCGGCGTAGATCTTGGCACCACGGGCCTTGGCGTGCTCGTACTCTTCCAGCACGATCATGCCGGCACCGTCACCAATCACGAAGCCATCGCGGTCTTTATCCCAGGGACGGCTGGCCTTGGTGGGCTCGTCGTTGCGGGTCGACAATGCCTTGGCTGACGCGAAACCGCCCACCCCCAGTTCGGTGGTGGCCATCTCGGCACCGCCGGCAATCATCACGTCGGCATCGCCATAGGCAATCATCCGCGCCGCGTGACCGATGTTGTGTACACCGGTGGTACAGGCGGTGGTGATGGCGATGTTCGGGCCAGTAAAGCCGTACATGATCGACAGGTGACCGGCAATCATGTTGATGATGGTGGATGGCACAAAGAACGGTGAGATGCGGCGCGGGCCGGATTTAACAAACTGGCTGTGATTGGCTTCAATCAACTGCAGTCCGCCCATGCCGGCACCGATGGCAGCACCGATGCGATGGGCATTAGTGTCGTTCACTTCCAGTCCGGAATCCTTGAACGCCTGCATGGACGCGGCCATTCCGTACTGAATAAACAGGTCCATCTTGCGGGCATCTTTCTTGGAAAGATAAGCCTCAATATCAAAATCCTTGACCGAGGCAGAGAAGCGGACAGCGAATTCGCTGGCATCGAAGTGGCTAATGGGCGTGACACCACTCTGACCGGCCAGTACGTTGGCCCAGGTAGTATCAACGTCATGGCCAACTGGGGTAACCGCCCCAAGGCCTGTGACCACAATGCGGCGCTTGGTCATTTTTATTCTCCGTCAGAAACAAAAACAGGCGGCCCAAGCCGCCTGTTTTAAAATTCGTCGGCTTACTGGTTAGCCGTTACGTAGTCGATCGCTGCCTGAACGGTAGTGATCTTTTCTGCTTCTTCGTCAGGAATCTCAGTATCGAACTCTTCTTCCAGAGCCATTACCAGCTCAACGGTGTCCAGAGAGTCAGCACCCAGGTCATCAACGAAAGAAGCTTCAGCTTTTACGTCGTCTTCTTTCACGCCCAGCTGTTCGATAATGATCTTCTTAACGCGTTCTTCGATGTTGCTCATAGTCTTCGCTTTCCTATTAATTTTACGCCATTGCGTAGAGTTGCGAGTAGTTTATTCGATTCGTCTGACAATGCAAGTCACGCTTTTGTGGTCAAACCACGGAGATGACTTCATTTAGCCGAATTTCGCTTCAAATTAGCTACTGGATCACGGTTTCAGCCTAAATTAGGCCATTACCATTCCGCCGTTGACGTGCAGGGTTTCGCCTGTGATATAGCTTGCACGATCTGACGCCAGAAATACAACCGCATCAGCAATTTCTTTGGCCTGACCCAAACGGGCCACCGGCACCTGGCTCATGATGGCTTGTTTCTGGTCATCATTAAGCTCTTCGGTCATGTCGGTCTGGATGAAACCCGGAGCCACCGCGTTGACGGTAATGCCACGGCTGGCAACCTCTTTGGCCAGCGACTTGGTAAAGCCCAGCAGACCGGCTTTAGCGGCACAATAGTTGGCCTGGCCGGGGTTGCCCATGGTACCCACCACGGAACCAATGTTGATGATTCGACCGGCGCGCTTTTTCATCATCGCCCGCAATACCGCCTTGGAAGTGCGGAACAGGGAAGTCAGGTTGGTGTCGATGATGTCGCACCACTCCTCTTCCTTCATCCGCATCATCAGGTTGTCACGGGTAATACCGGCGTTGTTCACCAGAATATCGATATCACCATGTTCGGCCTTAATCGCCGCAAAAAGTTCCTCAACGGAGCTCTGTTCGGTCACATTAAGGACCATACCCTGGCCATGAGTCCCCAGGTACTCGCTGATGGCGGCGGCGCCGCGCTCGCTGGTGGCGGTGCCGATCACCTTGGCGCCGGCAGCCACCAGAGTTTCGGCAACCGCGCGACCGATGCCACGGCTGGCGCCGGTTACCAGGGCCACTTTTCCGGTCAAATCGATGCTAATGGTCATGAGAAGTTTATTCCTTATTATAACGCCGCAGCTAAAGTTGCAGGACAGTTCAGCGCCGCAGCGGAGATCGTCTTGTTAATTCGTTTCGCCAGGCCGGTCAGGACCTTGCCTGGCCCGCATTCGTAGGTAGTTTCAATCCCTTGCTCAGCCATGGCGTTGATGGTTTCGGTCCAGCGAACCGGGCTGTACAGCTGTCGAATCAGTGCCTGACGAATGGCATCGGCATCGGTTTCGGCGGTCACATCAACGTTGTTGATCACCGGCACCTCTGGGGCACTCAGGGTCAGATCATTCAACGCCAGTGCCAGCTTGTCGGCAGCAGGCTTCATCAGGGCACAGTGAGACGGCACGCTGACCGGCAGCGGCAGCGCACGCTTGGCGCCGGCTTCCTTACACAGGGCACCGGCACGTTCCACGGCGTCTTTTTCACCGGCAATCACCACCTGACCCGGGCTGTTGTAGTTCACCGGCGACACCACCTGCCCTTGAGCGGCCTGCTCACAGGCGGCAGCAATGGCGTCGTCATCCAGACCGATAATGGCATACATGGCACCGGTTCCGGCAGGAACGGCATCCTGCATCGCCAGGCCACGCAGTTCCACCAGTTTAATGGCGTCTTTAAAATCCAGTACACCGGCACACACCAGGGCGGAGTATTCACCCAGGCTATGGCCCGCCATGGCCGCTGGAACCGCGCCACCGGCCTGACGGTAAGCGCGGTACAGCGCCACACTGGCGGCCAGCAACGCAGGCTGAGTACGCTGGGTCTGATTCAGATCCTCGGCCGGGCCCTGGCTAACCAGGTTCCACAGGTCATAGCCCAGCACCTCTGAGGCCTCGACAAAAGTCTGACTGACGACCTCGTTTTCTGCGGCCAGTTCGGCCAGCATGCCAACGGTTTGGCTTCCCTGACCGGGAAATACGAATGCAAATTTAGACATGATGAATCCTTAGAATTTAACCAGGGCCGAGCCCCAGGCAAAGCCGGCACCAAAGGCTTCCAGCAACAACACCTGACCGCGTTGAATGCGGCCATCACGGACCGCCACATCCAGGGCGATCGGCACCGAAGCCGCCGAAGTGTTGCCGTGTTCGGCCAGGGTCAGTACCACCTGGTCCATGCCCATGCCCAGCTTTTTGGCCGTGGCCTTGATGATGCGATAGTTGGCATTGTGGGGAACCAGCCAGTCGATCTCCGACTTGTCCATCTGGTTGTCCACCAGAGTCTCTTCCACCACTTGGGCCAAGCGGGTAACGGCGTGCTTAAACACGTCATTGCCCTTCATAAACATGTATTCCTCTTCGCTGGTTGCGCGAGGGGTCTTGCTGCGAACCGGGTTGGCCGCTTTTAGCAGTGGGCCATGGCGACCATCCGCATGGATGTGGGTCGACATCACGCCGGGCTGCTCAGAAGCACCGACCACGGCGGCACCGGCGCCGTCACCAAACAGGATGATGGTGGAGCGGTCATCCGGATCGCACAGGTCTGCCAGGGCATCGGCACCGATCACCAGCACCTTCTGACAGGCACCGGATTTCACGAACTGATCCGCCACCGCCAGGGCATAGATAAAGCCACTGCAGGCCGCCGCCACATCAAAGGCAGGAATGCCCTGAATGCCCAGCATCGCCTGCACTTCACAGGCCGCAGACGGGAACGCATTGGCGGCACTGCAGGTGCCACAGATGATCATGTCGATCTCGGACGCGTCCACCCCGGCCATTTCCAGCGCCTTTACCGAAGCCTGATGGCTCATGTAGGACACCGTCTCTTCGCCGGTGGCGATATGACGCTGGCGAATGCCGGTGCGCTCCAGGATCCACTCGTCGGTGGTGTCCACCATTTGTTCCAGATCGGCATTGGTGCGGATCTGGGTGGGCAAGTAGCTCCCAGTACCTAAAATTTTTGTATGCATAGGAATATCAACAGGATTTTTCTAGTAGCACCGACTCGAGTCGAGCTTTGATTTTGCCAGGCACCTGCCTTTGAACCTCCGTTATGGCCTCTTCGATGGCACGCAAATAGGCCATCTCATCGGCGTTCCCGTGGCTCTTTACCACAATATGGCGCAATCCTAACAGACTAGCACCGTTATAGTGGTCGGGGTTCATTTGCAAAAAAAGCTTTTTTAATCGCCCTTTCAGCAGCCAGCTCAAGCAGCGGGCCACCAGATTCTGATTCACCGACTGTGCAATCTGGTGCATCAGCAGGCGGGCGATCCCTTCGGTGGTTTTAAGAGTGACATTGCCGACAAAGCCATCGCAGACGATCACGTCCGCGTCACCGGTAAAGATTCGGTCGCCTTCGACAAAGCCAGTGTAATTGATGTGGGGAGTACTCTGCAGCAACCTTGCTGCTTGCTGAACCTGATCGTTACCTTTGATCTCTTCGGTACCGATGTTAAGCAGGGCCACTCTCGGATTGGGGTTGCCCGCGACCTGTTCCGCCAATACGGCCCCCATGACCGCAAATTGAAACAGGGCTTCCGAGTCGCAACAGGCGTTGGCGCCCAGGTCCAGCAGGTAAACCGGCTGTCCATGCATGCTGGGTAGTGCGCTGACTAAAGCCGGTCTGTCCACCCCGGGCAGGGTTTTGAGTACCACCTTAGCCATGGTCATCAGTGCACCGGTATTACCGGCACTGACGCAGGCGTTGGCCTGGCCATTGGCCACCAGGTCCAGCGCCAACCGCATCGAACTCTGCTTCAGTCGCCGCAGGGCATGCAGAGGCTTGTCGCCCATCTGCACCACCTGATCGGCATGCAAAATCTGCAACCGAACGGATTCGGACGCATGATGCTGACGTAATACAGAGAGAATCTCGGGGCGATCGCCCACCAGAATAAGATGCAGGTCGGAATAAACCGACAGCGCCTGCAAAGCTGCAGGCACTGTCACATGGGGGCCGTGATCGCCCCCCATGGTATCTAACGCTAGGGTTAGATGAGTCAAGATGGCATCAACTTACTTGTTGATTACCTTCTTGCCACGGTAGTAACCGTCGGCAGTCACGTGGTGACGACGATGAGTCTCACCAGAAGTCGCGTCTACAGACAGTTGACACTCAGACAGAGCATCGTGTGAACGACGCATACCGCGACGTGAACGAGTCACTTTACTTTTTTGTACGGCCATGGCCCCAATCTCCTAATTACTTACTTTTAAGGTTTTGTAACACCGCAAAGGGATTCGGACGCTCTTCTTCAGGACTGACGGGTGGCAATTCACCCACGACGATCTCAGTTTCAGGGCGGTTGCAATCAGCCAGATCATGCATAGGCATCATCGGTACGGCCAACAACAACTCGTCTTCCACCAATTCCTGTAGTCTAATCTCGCCGTGCTCATTGAGTTCGACGGGATCGTAAGCATCCGGGAGCTCTTCGACCTGTGAATCGTCGGTCACAGGACTGTATGCGAATTCAACTGCGATAGGATGCTGAAAAGTTTCCATACAGCGCTGACACGTCAGAGTGAGCTCCGTCACAGCCTTCCCCTTGAGGTAGACTATCCCCTGGATGTCAGTGCCGCATTCAACGGACACTTCAGCATCAGTGCAATCGCCGGAACTCACACCAATCAAACGCTTCAGGTGCTTGGCTCGAAGGATACCTTCATAGCTAAGACCCCGTTGAGCAGCTCGTTTTGGGTCGAGCGATACCGGAATTTGAACATTCTGCATAGGGCGCGCAGTTTATAGATTGAGTTCCACAGAGTCAAAGAATATTTTAGACCCTGAGTTCCCATTCGGACACGCTGTAATCAGCGCCCCGCCTTAGTTTACTCGCCACATCAACATCACCACAACCCGGTCGATTCCACTGATCGCCTCTTTTGTCCCTATTCAGTACCCCGCTCTCACTCCTGCCCCTGTTGCCGAGGCTGATCACAAAGCGGGTAAAATGGCCCCTCAGAATCCAATTCGGCCGAATCTGTGACCATTTTCTATCGAAGTTTGCCCCGGCATTGAACCAGATCAAAAACCCACCATTCGCCCTTATGGTGATTTCGAATCTCATCTGCTAGTCTTGCGGCCTGAAAATTTGTATCAACTTTTGAAGTGTCATCATGAAAAAGCCGCTTATCCTTGGCTCCACCTCACCTTTTCGACGCCAGATTCTCGAAAAACTGAATCTTCCTTTCCGTTGTGAAAAGCCTGAGGTCGATGAAACCCCACTGGACGATGAAACCGCCTACCAACTGGTGATGCGCCTGGCCGAAGCGAAAGCCCGCGCCGCCGGCCAGAGCCACAACGATGCCTGGGTCATCGGTTCCGACCAAGTTGCCGTCATCGACGATGAGATTCTGGGTAAACCCGGAACCCACGACAACGCCGTCGAACAACTGCAAGCCGCCAGTGGTAAGAAAGTCACCTTCTATACCAGCTTGTGCCTGCTGAACACCGACACCGGTGAGAGCCAGGTGGATGTGGAAACCTTCAAGGTCTACTTCAAAAACCTCAGCCTGAAGCAGATTGACGCCTACCTCAATGCCGAGCAGCCTTATAACTGTGCCGGCAGCTTTAAGAGCGAAGGACTGGGCATCGCCCTGTTCGACCGTCTCAGCGGCCGCGATCCCAATACGTTAATGGGGCTGCCACTGATTCGCCTGACCGAAATGCTGCAAGCGGAAGGGTTCGACGTGCTGCGTGCCCAGGCGGACCTTGCCTCC
This sequence comes from Ferrimonas kyonanensis DSM 18153, assembly GCF_000425405.1. Taxonomy (GTDB): domain Bacteria; phylum Pseudomonadota; class Gammaproteobacteria; order Enterobacterales; family Shewanellaceae; genus Ferrimonas; species Ferrimonas kyonanensis. The sequence continues at coordinate 307,940 of NZ_KE384363.1, forward strand.
TGAATGCAGTCATGATAAACCTGTTCTGATTAACTTTTAGTCAGAACGGGTTTATGGAACAGCGATTCACCTCATTTCAGGAATTTTACCCCTTCTATTTAGGGGAGCACCAAGATCGCCGCTGCCGCGTGTTGCACTACATCGGCTCGACACTGGTGTTGTTGACCGCCGGCATTGCCGTTGCCTCGGGTCAATGGCTGCTGCTGTTGCTACTGCCGCTGATTGGCTATGGTTTTGCCTGGGCGGGCCACTTTGGTTTTGAAAAAAACCGTCCGGCCACCTTTAGCTACCCCTTCTACAGTTTGCTGGCCGACTGGGTGATGCTCAAAGACGCCATCACCGGCGAACTGGAACCCAAACTCAAACAACTGCAGGCCCTTAAACACAAGCCAATTCGGTGAAACCTGAGTCATTGGTCCCTGAGCCGAAAACCGGGTTCGCGAGTCGGCTCGCAACGGCATCAATGACGCTACCCTCATTCACCAGCAATAAGATACACTGGCGCCCTTCCCGAACTGCACGTATCTGAAATCACCATGAGCCAAGCCCGGACTGGCAATGCCTTGGCGGCATTGTCTTTTGTTCTATGGGGCATTTTGCCTCTGTACTACCACTTTCTGCCCCAGGCCAACATGAATGAGCTGCTGGCGATCCGCATCATTACCTCGGTGCCGGTGATGCTGCTGCTGATTCGATTGCTGAGTCGCAAGCCGATGCCACTGACGGCGGTGGTGGCAGATCGTCGCTCCCTGGGGTTATGCCTGCTGGCTTCCCTGTTGATGTGCGTCTCCTGGTACAGCTTTACCTACGCCCTCACTCACGGACAGGTACTGGCTGCCAGCCTGGGGTTTTTCATCAACCCCCTGGTTGCCATCGCCCTGGGGGTGATCTTTCTGAGCGACCGGCTGTCGCCGGCACAATGTATTGCGGTGGTACTGGCCACCCTGGGCATCGGCTATCAGGTCTATCAATATGGCGAATTGCCGTGGATCTCTCTGCTCATGGGCTGCTTTTTTGCTCTGTATGGACTGGTAAAAAAGTACATCCGCTATGACTCCCTAACCTCGGTGGCGGTGGAGGCGGTACTGTTAACCCCGCCGGCACTGGCGTTTCTGCTGTACGCTCAGGCCACCTCAGGCTTATCGTCCCTTGGCGGCGGCACCAGCACCCTGCTGCTGTATCTTGGCGCGGGTCCCATCACTCTGGCGCCGCTCATTTTGTTCACTCTGGCCATCAACCGCACCTCGCTGACCATGGTAGGGCTGATGCAATACATCGAACCCAGCCTGCAGTTCTTGCTGGCCACCGTGCTGTTTGCCGAGGTGTTTGATCAAGTTAAAGCCGTCACCTTTGGCCTGATCTGGCTGGGGCTGTTGCTGTGCTCGGTAGAAGCCCTGACTCAGCAGCGGCGGAAACGACGGCTGCACCCTTAGACCCTGGTCACACTAAATCCGCCGATGAGGTTCAAAGTTTTTCCATTGCACCCCCCTTACCAGCGACAGGGGTGATAGGGTTTACCGATTGCTATTCAAGGAGTGGATGTCATGATCCCCAAGCTGGCACTGCTGGTGGCCTTCAGCATCTTCGGCCTGATGCCCCTGTATCTGCCGCTGATGCCCGGTGCCGACGTGGTTGAACTTATCAGTCTGCGCATCGTATTGAGTGCCGTACTGCTGTTGTCACTAATGCAGTGGCAAGGACAAAGCCAGCGAATCCTGGACGCCTGTCGCCATCATCGGCCGGCACTGCTGCGCTGCGCTCTGGCGGCCCCGTTACTGGGAGCCGGAGGCATGCTCTCCACTTGGGCCTTTAGCCACAACCAGATTCTGGCCGCCAGCATGGGGCAGTTTTTATCACCGCTACTGTCGATGGTGCTGGCTGTGGTGGTATTTCGCGACTGCCTCAGCCGCATACAGTTGCTGGCACTGATGCTGGCAACGGTGGCCGTGGTGATCCAGTTCCACAGTCATGCCGACAGCGTGGTACTGGCATTGGTGCTCGGCGGTTTGTTTGCCGCCTACGGCGCCTTAAAAAAACAGGTACAACTGGATACCCTGACGTCATTGTCTTTAGAACAGCTGGTGGTGCTACCGCCGGCACTGCTGTATCTGGGCTACCTGTGGCTCAACGGCGACTCGGTGCTGCAGCAAGGGGACGGTGCCCAGATTGCCTATCATCTCGGCTTTGGTGGCCTGATTCTGACCGCGGTGACTCTGGTCAACTACGCAGTGAAACGGATCAGTTTCTGTCATTTCAGTTTGATGCAGTATTACGACCCCAGCCTGCAGTTCCTGGTGGCAGTGTGGATCTTTGACGAGACCTGCCACCCCAATCGTCTGCTCGGCTTTGTACTCATATGGGGAGGGCTGGCTGCCGTTATCGGCACCGAGTTGTGGCGGCGGCACCGGCGCCCGTCATTGGCCAGTGCACCAACCAGTTAGCAAACTCACCAACAGTTAGTCAATTGCCGCAACATCTTGTTAACCCCACCAGTATCCTGGCATCCTCATCGGCTAACCCATTGATTTAAAAAGCCTCATAACTTTGGCACAGAGCCTGCATTTCCGACGCTAACGTTCGACTTCAGCAACCAAGGAACCGTGCTATGAATTGCCGCCTGTCTGTGACTGCCCTGTCTCTGATCCTCACCCTGACCGCCTGCGGCCAGGCTCCTGCCAACGACACCGGCGCCGACACCACCGAAACGGCCCAGACCAGCGAAACCGACCAGAACATCGTCACCCTGCCGGTGGAGACCCGGGATGTGGTCACCGGCACCGTCGCTTCCTACTACAGCTCTACCGCCATCTTAGAAGCGCCGGAAGAGGCGATGGTGGTCAGTCGGGTCCCCGGCATCATTACCCACATCGCCGTCGAAGAGGGCGACAAGGTGGTCGCCGGCCAATTGCTGGCCAGCATTGAGTCCGAGCGCTACCGCTACAACCTCAATAAGGCTCAGGCCGAACTGGACGTCATCGATCAAGAACTGAACCGTTTGAAAAAAATCGCCAACAAGCAACTGGTGAGCGAAGAGACCATGGCCAAACTGGAGTTCCGTCGCCTATCGGCCATCGCCGATAGGGATCTGGCGGCACTGCAATTGAAAGAGTCCAGGGCGGTGGCCCCCTTCGATGGCGTGGTGGCCAAGCGACTGGTCAAGCGCGGCAACATGGCCGAGCAATACAAAGAGCTGTTTTACGTGGTGCGTCAGGATGAACTGCACGGCATCCTGTACTTGCCGGAACAGGAGCTGAGCCAGGTGCGCAAAGGCCAGTTGGCCCAGTTGATCCTCGGGGCCAACGATCAGCGTTTTGAGGCGCAGGTGGAACGCATCAGTCCCATCGTCGACAGCGACACCGGCACCTTCAAGGTAACCCTGACGGTGCCCAATGATAAAGGACAGCTAAAAGCCGGCATGTTTGCCAAGGCCAAGCTCAAATACGACAGCCACGACAATGCTCTGGTGATTCCCAGGACCGCGCTGCTGCGTCAGGATCAGGGCCATGCGGTGTACGTCGTGGAAGAAGGCAAAGCCCATCGACGCCAGGTTGAGCTGGGATTTGAAGACGAAGGCCGCATCGAGATCCTGTCCGGCCTGAGCCTGCAGGACAAAGTGGTGGTCCGCGGTCAGCATCAACTGAAAGAGGACGCCCACGTCGAAGTGATCGAGCCTCTGCAACTGGCCCAGCGCTAAGGGTTCGGCATTATGGGAATCATTAATACCTCAGTAAAACGGCCGGTTACCGTTTGGATGTTCATTTTGGCGGTGGTGATGTTCGGACTGGTGGGCTTCAGCCGCCTGGCGGTCAACCTGCTGCCTGACATGAGCTACCCCACCCTCACCGTGCGCACCCAATACGCCGGCGCCGCCCCCGCCGAAGTGGAGCAGTTGGTCAGCAAGCCCATCGAGGAAGCCATCGGCGTCGTCAAAGGGCTGCGCAAGGTCTCCTCCACCTCCCGGGCCGGGTTATCCGACGTGCTGCTGGAGTTTGAATGGGGCACCGACATGGACCTGGCGGCCCTGGACAGCCGGGAAAAACTCGATGCCATTCAACTGCCGCTGGACGTCGACAAACCCCTGATCCTGCGCTTTAACCCCAACCTGGATCCCATCGTCCGGCTGGCGGTCACCGCCGAGGACAGCGCCCAGGCCAACCTGGTGGCGCTGCGCACCTGGGTCGAAGAGGAGCTCAAACGCACCCTGGAAACCGTTCCCGGTGTGGCCTCGGTGCGCCCCTCCGGAGGCCTGGAGCAGCAGGTACAGATCCTCATCGACCAGCAGAAAATGGCCCAGCTTGGCCTCAGTGTCGAGCAGCTGATTGAACGTATCCGCAATGAAAACATCAACCTGTCCGCCGGCAAACTCACCGAGGGCGATCAGGAACTGCTGATCCGCACCCTCAATCAGTTCCAGAACCTGGACGAGCTGCGGCAACTGATCGTCTACCGCGACGGCCAGCGCCAGGTGCGGCTGTTTGAGATTGCCGAGGTTCAGGACAGTTTCAAGGAGCGCGACAACATCAGCCGCTCTGCCGGCCAGGAAGCGGTGGAACTGGCCATCTACAAAGAGGGCGATGCCAACACCGTGGCGGTGGCCCAGGCCCTGAAACGCAAGCTCGAGCAACTGCAGCCCGACAGCCGTTACCCCATCACTCTGCTGTACGATCAATCTCGCTTTATCGAAAGTGCCGTCAGCGAGGTGACCAGTGCCGCCCTGATCGGGTCGGTGCTGGCCATGGTAGTGATCTTCCTGTTCCTGGGCGAACTCAAACCCACGTTGATCATCTCGCTGTCGATCCCGGTGTCGGTGATCGCCACCTTTAACCTGATGTACTTCGCCGGCATCAGCCTCAACATCATGTCTCTGGGCGGCATCGCCCTGGCGGTAGGGCTGCTGGTGGACAACGCCATCGTGGTGCTGGAAAACATCGACCGCCGCCGAGCCCTGGGGGACGACCTGCAGCAAGCCGCCCGCACCGGTACCGAAGAGGTCAGCGGTGCCATTATCGCCTCCACCCTGACCACTCTGGCGGTGTTTGTGCCGCTGATTTTCGTCGACGGCATCGCCGGCCAGTTGTTTGCGGATCAGGCCATGACCGTGGCCTTCGCCCTGATCGCCTCACTGCTGGTGGCCCTGTCCGCCATTCCGATGCTCTCTTCCCGCAAGGGCATTACCCTGCGCCCGCCAGCACCGACCGCCCCCAAACCCCGAGCTGATACTCGGCTGGGGCTGGTGCGCCAGCGCGCCGCCACGGTATTCAGCTTTCCGTTTGTGCTGCTGTTCTCCTACCTGCCGAACCTGCTGATCGCCCTGGTCCTGATGCTAAGCCGGCTGCTGCGCCGAGTCGCACGACTGCTGTTCACGCCAATCCTGTGGGCCTTTAATGCCCTCTACGCCGGCCTGACCTGGTGCTACCCGAGAATGCTGAGGCTGGCGATGTCCGCCCGCTGGCTGACCCTGGCCCTGGCCATTGCCATCACCGGATTTGCCGTCACCCTGGTGCCGAAACTGGGCATGGAGCTGATTCCGCCAATGAATCAGGGCGAGTTCTATCTGGAGGTGCAGCTGCCACCGGGCACCGAAGTCGGCCACACCGACCGGGTGCTCGACCATCTGGCCACGGCCATTGTCGACGATGCCGATGTGGAGCAAGTCTACTCCCAGGCTGGCAGCGGCGGCCTGCTCAGCTCCGCCTCTCAGATCGGCGGCGAAAACTGGGGCCGCCTGCAGGTGGTGCTGGCCAATGCCGGCGCTCAGCCCAGAATCATGGCCCAGCTTCGCGCCGTCGCCAGTCGCATTCCGGATCTGGAGTACACCGCCCAGTCGCCGGAGTTATTCAGCTTTAAAACCCCCATGGAACTTGAGATCAGCGGCTACGACCTGCAGCAGCTGAAACAGGCCAGCCTGATGGTGGCTCGAGTATTGGGTCAGTCCGGCCGCTTCAAAGACGTGCAAAACAGCCTCAAAGAGGGGCAACCGGAGCTGACGGTGCGTTTTGACCACAGCAAGTTAGCCACTCTGGGACTGACCGCACCAGACGTCGCCAACCGGGTGGCATCGGTGATCGGCGGCAGCGTGGCCTCCCGCTACACCGTGCGCGATCGCAAAATTGACATCCTGGTGCGAGCCCTGCCCAACCAGCGGGATCAAATGGACGACCTGGCCAGCCTGATCGTCAACCCGGGCTCGGAACACCCCATTGCCCTCAGCGCGGTCGCCAACATCAGCGAAGAGATTGGCCCGGCGGCCATCAACCGCATCGCTCAGCAGCGGGTGGCCATCGTCTCGGCTAACCTCAGCTTTGGTTCCCTCAAGGAAGCGGTAGCCGATGCCACCGCTTTGCTGCAACAGCTGCAACTGCCCGCCGGCACCAGCATTCAGTTTGGCGGCCAGAACGAGGAGATGGAGCATTCGGTCAACTCGCTGTACATCGCCTTGGCCCTGGCCGTGTTTCTGGTGTACCTGGTGATGGCCAGCCAATTTGAATCCCTGCTGCATCCCCTGCTGATTCTGGTGGCAGTGCCCATGGCCCTGGCCGGCAGCGTCTACGGCCTGTGGCTCACCGGCACCCACATCTCGGTCATCGTCTTTATCGGCCTGATCATGCTGGCGGGTATCGTGGTCAACAACGCCATCGTGCTGGTGGATCGCATCAACCAACTGCGCGGCAGCGGCCTGGATAAAGCGCAGGCGATTCAGGATGCCGCCCACTCTCGACTGCGACCGATCCTGATGACCACCCTGACCACCACCTTGGGACTGGCACCGATGATGATTGGCCTCGGCGACGGCGCCGAGATGCGCGCACCGATGGCAATCACCGTCATCGCCGGCTTGCTGCTATCGACCCTGCTGACGCTGGTGGTGCTGCCGGTGCTCTACAGCCTGTTCGACAACAAACACTTTGCCACGGAGGCTGCTCATGACCAGTAACCTGACCGCCCTGGCCCTGAGGCGACCGGTAACCGTGTCCATGGCCTTCATCGCCATGCTGCTGATGGGCATCGTCTCCAGCCGGTTGCTGCCGCTGGAGATGTTTCCCGGTCTCGACATTCCAGAAATCATGGTAGAGGTGCCCTATCAGGGGGCGTCGCCACAGGAGGTGGAGCGCAGCATCACCTCGGTGCTGGAGGAGTCGCTGGCCACCCTCAGCGACGTCAAGGCGATGCGCTCCACCTCGACCGAGAACGGCGCCTTCATTGAGCTGGAGTTTGACTGGGGCAGCAGCCTGGCCACCAAAACCGTGGAAGCCCGCGAGCGGCTGGACTCGGTGCGCCACCTGTTGCCCGAGGACGTAGAGCGGGTGCTATTGCGTCAGTTTTCCACCGCCGACATGCCCATCTACACCCTGAGGATCTCTTCCGAACGGGATCTCAGCGGTGCCTACGACCTGTTGGAGAAACAACTGAAACGGCCACTGGAACGCCTGCCCGGCGTGTCTCAGGTGACCCTGTACGGCGTCGACAAACAGCGCATCGAGATTCGCATCGATCCGGATCGGCTTACCGCCAGTGGCGTGCCGGCCTCGCTGCTGCAACAACGATTGAATCAGGAGAACTTTGTCATCAGCGGCGGTAACCTGCGTACCCAGCAAACCCTGTGGCAGCTGTCGCCCAAGGGGGAGTTTCGCAGCCTCGACGAGATCAAGCAGTTGATTCTGGCGCCCAACATTCGCCTCGGGGATGTGGCCAGCATCGACTACACCCTGCCGGAGCGTATCGATGGCCGCCACCTCAACCGGGCCTATGCCATCGGCCTGGACATCTTTAAGGAGTCCGGCGCCAACCTGGTGGAGGTCGCGGCCCGGGTGACCAAGGTTATCGATGCCACCAACGCCAATCCGCAGTTTCGCGGCATCGAACTGTTCTCCATGGACGATCAGGCCAAGGGGGTCAAAAGCTCGCTGCATGATCTGCTGATGGCGGGCCTGGTGGGGGCGGCACTGTCGTTCGGTGTGCTGTTTCTGTTCCTGCGCAACGTGGCCATGACCCTGGTGATCGTGGTGTCGGTACCGATCTCCATCGCCATCACCCTGGCTGCCATGTACCTGATGGGCTATACCCTCAACATCCTGTCGATGATGGGGCTGCTGCTGGCGGTGGGCATGCTCATCGACAACTCGGTGGTGGTCACCGAGTCGGTATTGCAAGCCCAGGAACACCGCGACGATGGCGATCGCCATCAGGCGATACTTGATGGCGTCAACAAGGTGGCCCTGGCGGTACTGGCCGGCACCCTGACCACCATCATCGTGTTCCTGCCCAATATCTTTGGCATCAAGGTGCAGATGACCATGTTCCTGGAACACGTCGCCATCGCCATCTGCATCTCACTGCTGGCATCACTGCTGCTGGCCAAGACCCTGCTGCCGCTGCTGTTGTCCCGGCTTGGCCGCATTCGTCTCGGCTCCCACAATGCCCCCAAGGGCCAACGCCATTATCAACGCGCCCTAAGCTGGTGTCTGAACTGGCCAAAAACCACCGGCCTTATCACCCTGGTGATCCTGGCCAGCACCGCCCTGCCCGTCAGCCAGGTCAACATGGCCGACGACGACGACGCCGAAGATCGGCTTTATCTGCGTTACCACCTGGAAGGCCAGCACGCCCTGGCCGTCACCGAAGGGATGGTCAACCGGGTGGAAGAGTACCTGTATGCCAATCAGCAACAGTTGGGGTTTGACAGTGTCTACAGCTACTACGCCACCGATAACGTCGCCACCACCCTGATCATGAAGGAAACCCTGCCAGCGGACATCGAAACCATTAAGCAGACCATTCGCGACAACATGCCGAGGCTGACCGACGCCAACCCGGAATTTGGCTGGAATGGCGGCAACAACGCCGGCATGCGGGTCACCCTCACCGGACGCTCTACCACGGTGCTGATGGAGTTGGCCGACCAACTGGTGCCGCTGTTTCAGGACATCGACGGCCTCGAGGACGTTCGCTCCGACATCAACAGTGGTCAGTATGAACTTCAGGTACAGTTCGACCGCCAACAACTGTCGCGGCTCGGCATTGACATGGCCGGTGCGGCTCAGACCGTGGCGCTGGCCGTCAGAGGCGACAACCTGCGATCCTTCCGCCACGATCCCAGTGGTGAAGTGCAGATTTTCCTGGCCTGGGACCGGCAGTGGCGCCAGTCACTGCAACGACTGAAGCAGCTGCCGCTGGCTCGACATAATAACCGGGTCTATACCCTGGAGATGCTGGCCAGCATCACTCTGGAACCCAGGTTGCAAGAGATCAAACACTACAATCGCCAGACGGCCCTGACCATCGGCGGCAACGTCGAGGACAGCTCGATGGATGAAGCCAAGGCGGCCCTGACTCAGGTGCTGGACTCATTGCACTGGCCAGAGGGCTACGACTACCAGTTTGGCGGCGGATTCCGCCAGCAAGAGGACGACCAGGCGGTAATGATCACCAACATGCTGCTGGCCATCGCCATGATCTACATTGTAATGGCGGCGCTGTTTGAGTCGCTGTTGCTGCCCACGGCGGTGATCTCCTCAATCCTGTTCTCCATCACCGGGGTCTTCTGGACCTTCTTTATTCTCGGTCAGGACATGTCGATGATGGCGATGATCGGCATCCTGATCTTGATGGGGGTGGTGGTCAACAACGGCATCGTGCTGGTGGATCAGATCAATCAGCGGGAACCGGACATCGACAAGCTGAAGCAAGCCATTGTCGATGCTGCCGGATCGAGGCTACGGCCGGTGCTTATGACGGTAGCCACCACGGTGCTGGGTCTGGTGCCGTTGGCGCTGAACGATACCCGACTGGCCGGCGGCGGCCCCTCCTACACCCCGATGGCGCTGGCGATCATCGGCGGGCTGCTGTTCTCCACCGTTACCAGCCTGTTTCTGGTGCCTTACTGCTACCTGTTGCTGACCCGAATGCGCCATTTCTACGCCCAGAAAAGCGCCCGCATCAAACAATGGAGCGACGGCGCCCTACCCAGGTGGCTGTAAGCCATTGCCGTGTTGTTGTATCCCGATGGCCAGTTGTTCCCCTGGCCAGTTTGGAGAGGCCTGTGCCTCTCCTTTTTTTCCACCATGGCATTAACAACCCTAAAAACCAATTTTAAGTACTTGTTTGGGCAATAAAAATTACAGCTGTCGTTAGAACAGTCCGCGCTGATTTATCGCGTTTGATTCTAATTCCATAAAAATGGAAATGTTAACCTTGCCACCAATCAATATTACTAATAGTTATAAAAAGGCATTTCCTTATGCGCGCAAACCTTGTTGCGTTGGCTGTCGCAGCGAGCATTACAGCCCCCCAGACCCTGGCCTCACAGGACAAGGTCGAAACCATCGAGGTGATCGGCTCCCGCATCGCCCTGCGCACCGCCACCGACAGTGCGGCCCCCATCGACATCATCAGCGGTGAGCAACTGCAGGCCACCGGCATGACCGAAACCGCTCAGGCACTGCAGTTCGCCGCGCCCAGCTATGCCTTTCCGTTCTCGTCGGTTACCGACGGCACCGACGCCGTGCGCCCGGCCAATCTGCGCGGCATGTCACCGGACCACACCCTGGTGCTGGTGAACGGCAAGCGTCGCCACGGCTCGGCGCTGGTGCACACCAGCGGCACCGTCGGCAAGGGCTCCTCCAACGTCGACCTGAATGCCATCCCCATGGCTGCCATCAAGCGGATTGAGATTCTTCGCGATGGCGCCGCCGCCCAGTACGGCTCCGACGCCATTGCCGGGGTCATCAATGTGGTGCTGAACGATGCGGATCAGGGCGGCAGCATCGCCACCCAGATAGGTCAGACCTACGAGGGGGATGGCGAGCAGGTTCGAGTTGGCCTTAACCATGGCCTGAGCCTCGGCGACGACGGCTTCCTCAACCTGTCATTGGAGGCCCAACAGAAAAACGCCACCAACCGGGCCGGTGCCGATCCCCGTCAGCAATACCCAACCCTGGCCGATGGCAGCCCGGATCCCCGCGAGGCGAGCTTTGATCGCAACAGCCACCACATCGGCAACAGCGACTACGACAACTACGGCCTGTTCGCCAATGCCGGCTACTCCCTCGATGGCGAGGACAACCTGTATGCCTTTGGCGGCATCAGCCAGCGCGAATCCAAATCCGGCGCCTTTTACCGCCGCGCCCTGGATGGCCGCAATCTGCCCGAGATCTATCCGGACGGCTTCCTGCCTCAGATTAACCCGGAAATCATCGATTACTCGCTGGTGCTGGGCTATGAGTTTGCCCTTGGTCAGTGGCAACTGGACGCCTCCGCCGGCTACGGCAGCAACAGCTTTGAATACCGGGTGGTCAACAGCCTCAACGCCTCACTGGGACCAAGCAGCCCCACCGAGTTTGATGCCGGCACCCTGTCCACCGAAGAGCTGAACCTGAACCTGGACGCCTCTCGCTACTACGAGTTTTACAACGACTCCGAGCTGGTGGTGGCCCTGGGCCTGAGCTGGCGCAACAGTGGTTACCAGATAGAAGCTGGCGACGAGGCGTCCTACCTCAAGGGCGACTACCAGAATAAATCCGGCGGCAGCCAGGGCTTTAGTGGTTTTACGCCGCAATCGGAAGTGGACGAGGATCGCCACAACCTGGGGCTGTACCTGGAACTGGAAAATCAGTACAGCGAACAATGGTACTGGGCCGCGGCGGTGCGTTTCGAGGATTACTCCGACTTTGGCACCAACACCAGCTGGAAACTGGCCGGGCGCTACGACATCACCGACAACCTGGCCCTGCGGGCCACCACCAATACCGGATTCCGCGCCCCCAGTGTGCAGCAACTGTACTACACCAGCATCTCCACCTTTTTCGACCCGGATCCGGACACCGGCGAGTTTGTTCCCAGGGAGTCGGGCACCTTTAATACCCTGTCCCCCATCACCCAGGCTCTGGGCATCGATGAACTGGAGCCGGAGATCTCCCACTCCTACAGCCTGGGACTGGTGTACCTGACCGACTTTGGCCTCACCGTCACCGTCGACGCCTATCAGATTGATGTCGATGACCGCATCATCCTGTCCGGCTCGCTGGATAAGGACGCCTCGCCCGCCATCGCCGCCCTGTTCGAGGGCACCAATGCCGAGTCCGGACGTTTCTTCCTCAATGGCCTCGACACCCGCACCCGGGGTATTGATGTGGTGGCATCTCAAGACATCGATCTGGGCCGCTGGGGCGATCTGGAGGCCAACCTGGCCTACGCCTATAACAGCACCGACATCGAACAGGTGAATCTGCCGGCCATCCTCGACGCCCAGGAAGCGGCACTGTTCGATCGTCGCGAGGAGATTCGACGTACCGATGCCAACCTGCATCATAAAGGCAATCTGGGCTTTAGCCACCGCTACGGCGATTTCACCAGCCACCTGAGGTTTAACTATTTTGGCACCTACACCGTGGGTTACTCCCAAAGTGAGGTCAAATACGACGCCAGCTGGACCACGGATCTCAGCGTTCGCTATCAGGCCACCGACGCCATCAGCCTTACTGCCGGCGCCCAGAACCTGTTTGACACCTACCCGGAGAAGCGTCCCGACGACAATAACTTCAACGGCATCTTCCAGTATCCGGTCACCAATACGCCCTATGGCTTCAACGGCGGCTACTACTTCGTCGATCTGACTTACAGGTACTAAGTCGAAGACAAAAAACAGCCCGGCAGTTGCCGGGCTGAATTGTTAAGGAAGGATACCCAGCTCATAGGCCTTGGCCGTCAAATGAATCCGGTTTCTGGCATTGAGGCAGGATTTCAGATTGTCCAGGTGATAATCCACTCCACGACTGGAGAGGTTTTTCAGCTCGGCAATCTCCTTGGTGATGTACCCCTGAGACAGCAGCCTGAGTATCTCCAGCGCCTGCTCCGGAATCAGCCCTGAATCAAACCAGGGGTTGAGCTCCTTGAAGTAGCGCCCACACATCTGGTGATGAAACCGCTCCAACTCGCAACGAATCTCACTTTTCCTGTTCAGGGCAGAGCGTTCAAACGGTTCCGACTGCTGGGCCGAGGTCAGAAAAAAGAAACCAAAAAAGCCCCGCCTGACCCTGTCCAGCACACCGGTTCCCATCTCGGCATTCACATGGTGGCTGGCCATCAGCTTTAACAGCGCCTGATTTTTGCGCTCGCCGCAGCGAGGCTGATAAAACTCAAACTCCTCAGACGCCTCGTAGTGATAGCATTTATCCTGTTCTGCATAACGTTTGAGGTACTGCTCGATGTAGGGCAGTGTTGCCTGATCCCCTCCTAATACATAACTCTTTCTCAGCATCCTGGCTGGCGAGTAGGTTTTGAAATCCACTTTGTTGGCAAACTCCATATCCAACTCATCTTCACTTTCGGGAAGATAAAACAGGGTGTAGTAGAAGGAACTGATGCCGAAATCAGCCAGAGCAGTCACGAACGTCTGCTCCTCCTCCACCCTTAATCTGCCTCGCTTCATAATGCCCCCTTGACTCGAGCTGCGACTGCCCCGAGCGACCTCGAGGCAGTCGATTTTTTTAGGGCTATTTTCCGCCTACCAGCACATCCTGCTCGTTGTTATGACAACTGACGCAAGAGTAAGGATCGGGGAAGGTGGCACTCTGACCTTTACCCAACTTTTCGAAGGGATGAGCCGTGAAATTCGCCTCGATGGCATCGCCATGGCCAACCATGTCAAAGTGACAACGGTAACAGCCGGCTTTCTGATCGTGGCCCTTGGGCGCACCGTTGTTGCCATGACACTCGGCACACTTAGCCGGTTCAATCAGCCTATCGTCCGCCAACGTCGGGTGTTTGCCGTAGTCCATGTCCTTGGCAGTATGACACATGCCGCAGTTTGCCACCTTCCAGCCGAAATGCGACTCGGACAATGGCGCCACAGGCTCAAGAACACTGCCTCGGGTCAGGCGATAGGGATCACGCTCATCCCCCTGCACAAACTCCTGTACTTCGTAGTAGGAGCGATAGAAGTCGCCGTACTGGAATACCATCACGTCCGGATTGGCCAGCACCGCCATGTCACCGACAATGTGCGGCGAATAGTCAAACGGCGTCTGATTCAATTTCTGATAGGGCGCCCCCTCGCTTTCAAACAGCATCTTATGGCTCCAGTTGTAGTTCCAGCCATAGAAGCCACTGGAGTAGAGACCATCGATGTCATTAATGGCGTAGGTCTCCACCGTGGTATTGGTATCCAGAGACGGCCACAGGATCAGGCTGCCGGAATGACCGGGGACGTCGTTGAGGGACAGGGCCACATCCGCCATGGTCACCACACCATCGTAGTAGTAATCCGGGCGCAGATTATGCGGCGTCACTTCCACGTCACGAATCACGTAATCCGGTTTGTAGTCCCAGCAGATGAAGCCTTCGATACCGCAACTGATGAACATCCCTTCCATCACAAAACCGGTGTGATACATCGGCTGGCCATTATCATCCAGTTGCGCTTCGGAGCGCTCTTCGGTGAACTCCGACTCGTAAGGGTTGGCGCGGTTGTACTCCTTGATATAGCGGGTCTCAAACTCCATGTCACTATTCAGACGCATGCGGGTCTGCACCTGAATTTCAGAGACGATCACCTTGCCGTCGTTGTCGTTCAGGCGGCTGATCTCCTCCTGCTGCGCCTGGTGATAGAAGTCCACCTCGTCCTGGGGATAGGGGGCAAAGCCAATGTTCATTTTGTGCTTCACCAGGGTCTCATCCGGCCTGAAATAACCGATGTGTTCCAGCCCCCAGTTGTTGGCTGCGGTTTCATCACCGCCATCGTAGTCCTGGGCGGCCATCCAGTTACCTTCACCATTAACGGTGATGTCGAAACTGCGCCGCTGCGGGTCCCACTGGTACTCCAGGTTGACCTCACAGTCCGCCGGCTTGCCCCAGCGGTCGCAGATCTCCTGCTTGCGGTTCTCGGCGGCATAAACCAGGGCATCCAACTCGGTAAAGTTGCCCGGTTTGAACATCTTCACGTACTCGTTTTTGATCGACTCACCACCATGGTGCTGATCCAACCACTGCAACACCTCGTCGCCGCTGATCACGATGGGCCGAGTCGCCGGTGGCGTTATTACCATCCCTCCCGGGTAGAAGTAAAAACCGCTGCCCTCATTCCAATACAGATTGAAATTTTTGCCGGCCATGGTGTGGGTGGGCCGGGGGCCAAATACCCGCTCGGCGGGACGGTCGGGATCCACCACCGGCGGTTTCGGTGGCTCGGG
Organism: Ferrimonas kyonanensis DSM 18153; assembly: GCF_000425405.1. Taxonomy (GTDB): domain Bacteria; phylum Pseudomonadota; class Gammaproteobacteria; order Enterobacterales; family Shewanellaceae; genus Ferrimonas; species Ferrimonas kyonanensis. Next base: position 323,125 of record NZ_KE384363.1, read on the forward strand.
AGCATCATCGTCGCTGCCACCACAGCCGGTCAGCACCGATGCCACCGCGGCGCACAGTAGCCATTTTTGCGTTTCTCTCATCATCATTATCACCTTTTTATAAATGGCCTTGCGGCCTTGAGGCGATAATAGGAGGCAAAAATATGCAAATAACCCGGCATTTACATATTGACTTTTCTTCACAGAGACGGATTGAGGGCCAACTCACATCGAATGCTGCGGAAGCTCACAGAATTCCCGTGCCGATGGCCACAATCATTGAGTACCAACGACAAAGCGACGCATGCCCTTGCCCGAATGGACCATTGCGGCGTGCAGTCAGCCAACAACAGCAGTGAACCCTAGCCCGAGCCTACCCAGCACTGAAAAACGATGCTATTTTCAACAATCCCCCCTCAATCTGGATGAGTCACTATGCGCAAGCTGCTGCTGTTCGCCCTGATCTGTGCCCTGCCCGCCAGCGGCGACGATCGGTTTAAAGATGTCGAAATTCAGGCGCTCGAACTGGCCCAGGGCGTCTACATGCTCACCGGCAGTGGTGGCAACATCGGTGTCAGCGCCGGCGAGGATGGCGTGTTGATCATCGACGACCAGTTTGCTCCCTTGGCGGATCGCATCGCCGCGGCCCTGAAAGCCATCAACCCCAGGCCGGTCAAGTACCTGTTGAATACTCATTATCATGGCGATCACACCGGCGGCAACGCCGAGTTTGCCGACCAGGCCACCATCTTCGCCCACCACAACGTGCGGCTGAGACTGGCTCAGGACAGCCAACTGACAGACGCCCACCTACCGGTAGTCACCTATGGCGACGGCATCACCATCCATTTCAATGGCGAACGCCTGCGAGTGGTGCACCTGCCCTCCGGCCACACCGATGGCGACAGCCTGGTGCGCTTTGATCAGGCCAACGTGGTACACATGGGGGACCTGTTCTTTAAAGACACCTTTCCCTATGTGGATCTGAAAGGCGGCGGCAGCGTCGAGGGCTACCTGAATAACGTCACCACCGCACTGAGCTGGATGGACGACGACACCCGGGTCATTCCCGGCCACGGCGGCCTGGCGACCAAGGCGGATTTACAGAACTTTCAAAAAATGCTGCTAGACTCAATAAGATGGGCTAGAAAGCAACCGATGGACGCGTCTTTGCAGCAGTGGCAGGCAGCCTTTCCCGAATCCCTCCACTCCTGGAGCTGGCGCTTCATCACCACCGAACGTTGGGTAACCACGCTGTACGAGGACAAAGCGCGCATCCATGATTGAACTGCTGCTGTTGATCGTTGGCATTTTGATGGTGGCCATGGTACCGGTGTACCTGGCCGCCATTCTGATCCGATCGCCCACACCAGGCATGTTCATCGGCATCATTACGGTGGCGGTGGCGTTAACCCTGATCGAGTTGTCACTGCGACAGGTCGAGGGCCAATGGGGATGGGTGGTGGGGGGCGCCTTCGCGGCGGTCAGTTTCAGTCTGCTGTTTGCCACCAAAACCTGGCGCGGAATGCTGTTGGCAGCGGTATTATGCGCCACTTACGCCTACGGCACCGAGCACCTGTTGCACGGCAAAAGCCTGGGGGCCAAATTGACCGCCCAGGCCAGCATCGCTCAACAACAGTTGTGGCCGAAATGATGACTCAGCGGCTCAGAATGGCCTGAACCCGAGCCAGATCTTCCGGTGTATCCACCCCGGCCGGCGGCGTTTCCAGCGCCCGGGCCACGTGAATTGACTCACCGTAATACAACACCCGCAACTGCTCCAGCGACTCAATCGCCTCCAGCGGGCTTGGTGCCCAGTTCACATAGCGACGAATGAAGCCGGCTCGATAACCGTAGATCCCCACATGCCGCAATGCGCCCGGGCTGACTGCCGGCCCCTGAGCAAAGGCATCACGATCGTGAGGGATGGCGGCGCGGGAGAAGTACAGCGCTTTGCCATCCTCGGCGCACACCACCTTGACCGCATTGGGATTGAACATCTCATCGCAGTCGTCAATGGCCACCCCCAAGGTGGACATCGGGGTACCACTGGCCACCAGGTTATCCGCCACCTGACGAATGTTTGCCGCCGGGATCAGCGGCTCATCGCCCTGAACGTTGACCACGACCTGATCGTCGTCCAGTTTCAGCAGCGTCACTACCTCCGCCAGCCGTTCGGTACCGGAGTTGTGATCGGCGGAGGTCATGATCACCTCGCCACCGAAGGCGGTCACCGCCTGCTGCACCCGAATGTCATCGGTAGCCACCACCACCCGCTCGGCACCGGATTGCTGAGCTTTTTCGCACACCCATTGAATCATCGGCTTGCCGGCAATGTCAGCCAGCGGCTTACCAGGAAGACGGCTGGATGCATAACGCGCCGGAATCACCACCACAAAGGACATGGGTTATTCGCCTTTCATCTCGGTGGCGCGGTTTTCCAGCAACACCGGAATGCCGTCGTCGATGGGGTAGACCAAGCGATCGCCCTTACAGGTGAGGGTTTGCTCGGCTGCGTTAAACTCCAGTTTGCCTTTGCAGACCGGGCAGGCAATGATTTCCAGCAATTTTGTATCAAACGCCATGTTGTTATTCCTTCAGTCGTGACAGCAACGCGCCGTCAAAATCTTTCGACAAGCTAGCAGCAACCGGCAAGTAAAACCAGTTGGGCTGCGCAAAAGCGCGGCATTTAACCGCATCTTTTTCAGTCATTAATAGGGTTTCAGCCGCCGGGGTCAATTGCCTCAGCTCGGGGGCGGTATAGGGGTGGTGATCGTCAAAAGGCACGCAGCGTACCGGCATCAGTCCCTGGCTTTCCAGCGAGGTAAAGAAGCGTGGCGGATGGCCGATGCCGGCCATGGCAACGATGTCCCGATCCGCATCGAACGCGCGATCACTGCCGTCCACCGCCCTCAGCGGCAGCGGCTGCAACTGCATCGAATACTCACCGGGCCTGGCGGTGCCGCCGTTGCAGATCACCAGATCCACGCTGGCTAACCGACTGACCGGCTCCCGCAACGGGCCCATAGGCAGTCGATAACCATTGCCAAAGCGGCGTTCGCCGTCCACCACCACCAGCTCAACCTTGCGGCCCAGACGGTAGTGCTGCAGGCCGTCGTCAGACAGAATCACGTCGACCTCGGTACGCTCCAGCAGCATCTGGGCAGCGGCGATGCGATCTGGCCCTACGGCCATGGGCACTCCCGTTCGCTGAACGATCAATCTGGGCTCGTCTCCCACCAGCGCCGCGGGTGTGTCACTGGCGACCCACTGTGGCCAGTTGTCCGCTTCACCGCCATAGCCTCGGGAGATAACCCCGACCCGCTTGCCCTGCCCCTGCAGTAGCTCAATCAGGTACAGCACCACCGGTGTCTTGCCATTACCGCCAACACTGAGGTTGCCCACCACAATCACCGGTACTGGCAATGTGACGGATTTCAGCAGCCCCACCGAGTAAGCCCAGCGCCGCAAGCCGCTGATCACGATGAACAGCAGGGTAAAGGGCGCCAGGACCCACAGCAGCAGACTGCCCTGCTGCCAGGCGCGCTCGAGCCAGTTACTCATTGTCACCAAACTGCATCTGATGCAATTGACTGTAGACGCCGCCTTTGGCCAGCAGTTCGGCGTGGCTGCCGCGTTCGATCACTTCGCCCTTATCCACCACCATGATCACATCGGCGTTTTCGATGGTCGACAGGCGATGGGCGATCACCAGCGAAGTTCGGCCCCGCTGCAGGTTATCCAGTGCCGCCTGAATGGCGCGCTCAGACTCGGTATCCAGCGCCGAGGTGGCCTCATCCAGGATCAGCACCGGTGCATCGCGCAAAATGGCCCGGGCAATGGCGATGCGTTGACGCTGGCCCCCGGACAGCAGGATGCCGTTTTCACCGACCATGGTATCCAGTCCCTCGGGCAGATCCCGAACGAACTCCATCAGATACGCCGCTTCGGCGGCGGCTTCAATCTGCTCACGGCTGCAGTTGTCGCAGGCGTAAGCAATGTTGTTGGCGATGGAGTCGTTAAACAGGGTCACCTGCTGCGACACCATGGCAATCTGGCTACGCAAGTTACTCAGGGAATACTCATTCACATTGACGCCATCGAGCAGCACCTCGCCCTCGGTCACATCATAGAAGCGTGGCAGCAAGTTGGAGATGGTGCTCTTACCAGAGCCGGAGCGCCCCACCAGCGCCAGGGTCTGACCGGCCCCCACCTGCAACGACACATTGCGCAGGGCCGGCTCCTCTTTGTTGGTGTTGGGATAACTGAACGTCACATTGTTCAGTGTCAGCTGGCCCTGTACCCGCTCCACCTGATGAGTACCGCTGTCGGCGGCATCGGGCTTGTCCAGTACCGCAAACACGGTGTGGGCGGCGGTAATGCCTCGCTGGAAGTCGGCATTGACCTTGGTCAGGTGCTTCATCGGCTGCATCAGCCCCATCATGGAGCCAATGATGGTGACGAAGGTGCCCGGAGTCAGGGTCTGCAACACCGAATCAAAACTGGCCACAAACAACACCACACCGATGGCACCGGAGCCAATAATCTGAATGATGGGCTGGCTGATGGCCTGGGCGGCAGACAACTTCATGTTCTGACGCCGGTTGAGGTTGTTGATGCGGGCAAAACGCTCGGCTTCGACCTCTTGACCACCAAAGGCAATTACGTTTTTGTGGCCTTTGATCATCTGTTCCGATGCCGTCGTTACCCCGCCCATAGCCAGCTGAATCGCCTTGGAGACCTTACGGAAACGGCGGCTGACAATGGTAATCACCCAGGCCACAATCGGGCCTACCATGAAGAAGATCAGCGACAACTGCCAGCTCTGATAGAACATGATAAACAGCAAGCCGATGACGGTGGCACCGTCTCGCACCATGCTGACCAGGGCACTGCTGGAGGCTCGGGCGACCTGCTCGGTATCAAAGGTAATGCGGCTGATGAGATCACCGGTGCTCTGAGTATCGAAATAACTCACTGGCAAACTCAGGTATTTATTGAACACCATCTGGCGCATGTTCTGCACCACCTTCTGGCTGACCCAGGCCAGGCAGTAAGTCGACACAAAGTTGGCACTGCCGCGAATCAGGAACATGCCCACCACAATCAGCGGTGCCATTCGCAGCACCTCGCTGCGCCCCTCGTTGAGGCCACTGTCGATCAGCGGTTGCACCAACCAGATCATGCCGGCATCGACCCCACCGTAGATCAACATGCCGACGATGGAGATGATAAAGGCGGTGCGGTATGGCAGCACATAGGGCCACAAGCGTTTAAACGTGGCCCAGGTTTGGCCTTTCTCTGCGCGTTGGGGTTTGGCGCTCATATCATTAACCATTCACAAACTGAATCAGACATTCTACCGACTCCCCTGTGGGATACCAATATTAACTCGTCAACCGCTTATTTATCGGCCATTTACCAAGGGCGGTGATTGTACCAATAGGGGGCCAGTTGCTCCCGAAAACTCATCATGGTTGCCCCGTCGGCCCCGAAGTGAGCGCTCACCTGACCGTGGTCACCGGTTACCCACTGCTGCGCCCCAAGGTTGTGGTAGCGCGCGACCACCTCGGGATGGGGAAACGCCCAGCGATTGCGCCACCCTGATGGGTGCACCACCCATCGCGGCCGCACCTGCGCCAACCATTCTGGACTGCTGGAGCTGCGACTGCCGTGGTGGGGCGACACCAACAGATCCACCGGAGCCACCGTCATTCGGCGCTCCGCTTCATGCTCGATATCGCCAGGCAGCATTACCCGATGGCGGCCATCGTCGATCACCAGCACACAGGAACCGTTGTTGCCGGCCATGGACTGTCGATGCCAGCTCAGGCTCAGTCCCTGCCACCGCTCGGGGGCCGACAAACACCCCGCCCCCTCGATCACTGCCACCTCGGGCCAGTAAGCCTGAATGACCCGACGACCGCCAGCATGATCATTGTCACCGTGACTGAGCACCAGGTGATCCACCGCAACGATGCTGTGGCCAAGCAAAAACGGCTGCAACACCCGCTCGGCGTAACTGAACCCGGAGGGATAAGCGGCGCCGGTATCAAACACCAGCGCCCGCCGGTTACGCTCCACCACCACACTCAGTCCCTGACGCACGTCCAACACATGCACCCGCCAGGGGGCGTCCCTGGTCGGAAGGGCCGACAGCAACAGCGGCAACAACAGCAGCAGCGCCCAGGTGCCACTGTATGGCAGCGGCCTTCGCCACAGCAGCAGTGACGCCGACAGCGCCAACGCCGCCGCGACCGGAGACAGGCTCCAGCCCAATGACGCCCCCGGCAACGACGCCGCCAGGGTGGCGATGTTATCCAGCGGCCACAGCGCCGCGTCGGCCAACCACAGCACCTCATCGCCGGCGGGGCCGCCCAGCCACAACCACAACGCCGCCGCCAGTGTCAGCGGCAGGGCCAGCAACGACACCCAGGGCACCATCAACAGGTTGGCCCACAGGGCATGGACCGTGACGCTGCCGAACCAGCCCAGTTGCACCACCCCCAGCATCAACGTCAGACCACACTGAATCCACACCAGGGTGGCGACCTTGCTGCGTATTCCCAGCGGTTTTAACCACAGCAGCAATAGAATGCTGGCCACCGCGGCACAGGAAAGCCAATAGCCCGGCGCCAGCACCGCCAGCGGGTCGAACAACAGCAGCAGCGCCATCGCCCGCAACAAAATCTCCCATGGTCGCGCCTGGCGGCCGGTTGCCAGCAGGGCCATGCCGGCCAGGGTCATTATCAGGGCGCGCTGAGTGGCCAACCCCAGTCCCGCCAGCAGGGCGTAACCGATCACCACCGTTGCCGCCAGCATCAGAATGACACCGCGGCCCCTGCCCGAAGGACTGGGCAACAACCGCCGGCTGGCCCAGGCCAGCCCCGACACCACCAGCGCCGCCACCAGGGTCAGGTGCAGCCCTGAGATGGCCACCAGATGAGTCAATCCGGATTGGCGCAACTGCCGCCAGCGCTGATCACTCAAGCCAGTGCGATCGGCCATGGCCAGGGCCCGAATCAGGTCCCCTCTAGGCAAGGATGCGGTGGCCTGTTGCAACTTATCCGCCAGGTGCTGGCGCCAATGAACGCTCCCCTCAAGCGGTTCAAAACCTTGAATCCGGCCGGTGGCCACAATTCTTCGGGAAAGATAATGGCGACGACTATTCCAGCTAAACTGGTTTAATGTGCCTGAGGGCGGTCGTAATGTAACATCCAGTCGATAACGTTCACCCAGTAGCCAGGGAGCCGGTCCCTGATGGGTCAGAGAAACACGATTCGGATGCTGTATCTGCAAAGGGGTGCCATCAATCTGCTCGACCTGCCATAAAGTTCGCTGGTATAGTGCGGCGCGGGTTGGCAAAGACAACAGGGTGGCCTCCACCTGATGCCGGCCCGTTTGCAAGGGTTGTTTCGGGTCAATCAACGCACTGGCTTGCCAGCTAAACCAGCAGACCCCCATCAGGACTCCGGCCCACAGCGGCTGGCGTCGCACCAGCACCAACGCTGCGACGATGAGGATTATCCGTTCCAGAGCAGGTAGCAACTCTGGCCATATCAGCCCGGAACTGATGGCCGCTACCCAACCGATTAGAAAACTGTTCACCTGACACTGTTTAGGCGATTGTGGACCGCTATGCCAAAAAAAACGATTAAACGGCTGATGCCGAACCCAGAGAAACTGAGACATCATAAACACCTGAGAGTGTTTGGTGATGTCATCGATCGACCGGGGCTGTGGCACCTGAACCGCCGCTCCGCTGCCGGCGCGCTGGCGGCGGGGATGTTTGTTGCCTGGGTTCCGGTGCCGTTTCAGATGATTCTGGCGGCGGCCGCCGCCATTCTGCTTGGGGTCAACCTGCCGTTGGCGGTTGCCACGGTCTGGTTCACCAACCCGGTGACCATGCCATTTATGTTCTACCTGGCCTACCTGGTTGGTGCCTCGATGCTTGGCATGGAAGCGGGCCATTTTCAATTCGAGCTTAGCTGGGAGTGGCTGGAAACCAGCCTGGGGCAGATCGGCGAGCCCTTCCTGCTCGGCTGCCTGATTCTCGGCATCGGCAGTTCGCTGTTCACCTATCTGGTGATCAACAGCCTGTGGCGTTACTCCATTCTGTTCAGCTGGAAGAAGCGCCAGAAGAAACGCAACGGCAACGGCAACGGCAACGGCAACGGCAACGGCAAACGCTAATCCGATTCCGAAAATAAAAAAAGGCCGCAATCGCGGCCTTTTTTTGTCGAGCTGTCACCGTTAACCCAGCGCCTGAGCCGGCTCCTGTTTGGCCGCCTTCCAGGCCGGGTACAGCGACGCCAGCACCGTGACCACGAAGGCCACACAGGTGACCGACACCACGTCAGACAGCATCAATTGCGATGGCAGAAAGTCGATAAAGTAGACGTCTCCGGACAGCAGTTTAACGCCCAGGGCCTGCTCCAGAGCAGCAATCAGATCAGACAGGCGCCACGCCAGCGCGCTCCCCAAAGTCGCACCGATAATACAGCCGGTCAGCCCGGTCAGTGCCCCCTGAATCACGAAAGCCCCCATCACCGCTTTGCGGCTCAGCCCCATGGTTCGCAGGATGGCGATCTCCGCCTGCTTGTCCTGCACCGCCATCACCAAGGAGCAGATGATGTTAAAGCTGGCCACCGCCACCATCAGCACCAACACCAGGTACATCAGGGTTCGAATCAGCTGAATATCGGAATACAAGTGTCCCTGAGTGCGGGTCCAATCGTTCAGGTACAGGTAATGGCTCTGCTCATAGCCCACGGCACGAATCACCGCCGGTGCCGCAAACAGGTCTTCGAGCTTCAGTCGCAGCCCACCGACGCCATCGCCAAATCCACGAATCTCCGACGCCACCGCCAGGCTGGTGAAGGCCATGGTACGGTCAATCTCTCCCCCCAGGTCGAACAGACCGGTCACGGTAAACACCACCCGCTGCGGCGGCCGGCGCCCCTGAGACTGGGGCCTGGGCACCATCAAGGTCACGCGTTGCCCCACCTCCAGCTTAAGCTGCTGCGCCAGTGCCTTGCCCAGCACCAACGGCTTGCCTGGAGCCGACAGCGACTGCCAGGCTTCGGGACTCATGTAGTGGTCGGCTTCAGAAACCTGTTGCTCCCACTCTGGCACCACTCCGCGTACCGACACCCCTTTGAGTTTGTCGCCCTTTTGCAACAAACCCTCGACCAGGGTAAAGGGCGCACTCGCCACTACTTCAGGGTGGGTTGCCGCCTCGGCGGCCATGGTGTGCCAGTCCATGATCGGGTCCTCGACCGCGATCATCTCCGCATGGGGCACCACCGCCAACAACCGCTCCTTCAGCTCGCGCTCAAAGCCGTTCATGGCCGACAGCACCAGGATCAGTACCGTCACGCCCAGTGCCACCCCGACAATGGACGACACCGAAATGAAGGAGATAAAACGGTTGCTGTGACGGGTACGCAGAAAACGCCATCCCAAGCCCCACACCAAGCTGATGCGGTTCATGAGCCCTGAACCTGCTGCAGACGGCCACCGTGCATCGCCACCTGCCGATCCAGCCTGGCGGCCAGGGCGGTATCATGGGTCACCACCACAAACGCCGTGCCCTCCTCCCGTGCCAACTGCCGAATCAGCTCGTACACCTCTTCGGCGGTGGTTTCGTCCAGGTTGCCGGTGGGTTCATCCGCCAACACCAGCGCCGGCCGGTTAACCAGGGCCCGGGCAATGGCCACCCGCTGACGCTCACCGCCAGACAACTCCGACGGCTTGTGTCCGAGTCGGTGACTGAGTCCCACCTTCTCCAGCAAGGCTTCACCGCGTTGGCGCGCCGCGGCTTTCGATTGACCGGCAATCAATAATGGCATGATCACGTTTTCCAGAGCACTGAACTCCGGCAGCAAATGGTGGAACTGATACACAAAACCCAGCTGCTGATTGCGCAACTGAGTGCGAGCGCCGTCACTCAGGGCAAACAGATTCTGCCCCTGAAACACCACCTCCCCTTCCGTGGGGGTGTCCAGAGTACCGATGATGTGCAGCAAGGTGCTTTTTCCAGAGCCTGAGCTGCCGATGATCGCCAGCAACTCGCCCGCCGCCACCTGCAGGTCCAGATTTGACAGCACCCGGGTGTCGAGTTTGCCTTCGCGGTAGACTTTTCCCAGCTGCGTGCAGCGCAGCAATGGCTCACTCATATCTCAATGCCTCTGCGGGTTTAATCAGGGAAGCCCGCCATGCGGGGTACAGGGTGGCCAGGTAACTGAGTAACAGTGCCCCGGCCACAATCAGGCCAATTTGGCCGTAGTTCAAAATCACCGGCAGCGGCTGACCCGGAGGCAATAACCAAATGCCCAAGGCCGCCATCAATGGTTGCAGGTTAAAGGCCAGCAACAGTCCCGCCAGGGTACCGATGGCCACCCCCAGCACCGTACTGGTCATTCCCTGCACCGAAAACACCCCCATCACCGCCATCGGTCCCAGTCCCATGGTTTTAAGGATGGCGATGTCCGAGGTTTTATCGGTCACCATCATCACCAGCGCCGACACCACGTTGAATGCGGCGATGGCGATGATCAGCGCCAGTAGCATCGCCATCATGTTCTTCTCCATCTTCACCGCGCCGAACAGCTGCCCATACTGGCTGCGCCAGTCGTCGACCCGGTAGCTCCCATCGAGCTTAGCGGCCAGATCCGCCGCCACCAATGGCGCCGCAAAGGCATCGTCCAGGTACAGGCGAATGGACTGCACCTTGTGTTTGCCCATTCGAGTCAGCTTGGAGGCGTCATCGATATGAATGTAAGCCAGGCTGGCATCCACCTCCGCCCCCAGCTCAAACACGCCGGAAACGGTGAAATTCCGTTGACTGGGCAGGCGCCCCACCGGGGTATACACCGCCCCGGTGGCCGACAGCACCCTGACCTTGTCGCCCACCATCACCCCGAGACGATTGGCCAACTGGCTGCCGAGAAAAATTTGATATTCGCCGCCCTGCAAGGTGTCCCAACTGCCAGTGCGAAGATGGCGACTGACCGCCGACAGCGGCGCCTCCAGCAGCGGATCGACCCCCAGCACCTGGGCGCCTGCCAACTCCTGACCCGATTGAATCATCGCTTCGGTACTGATCAGCGGCACCGCCCCAATCACATGGGGCTCCTGGGCCAACTGATTGGCCAGCAGCGTCGGTTTATTAAGCGGCGCGTCGGCACTGACCACCACCTGGGGTACCGCCCCCAGTAAACGGGTCTTCAGTCGCCCCTCCAACCCGTTCATCACTGCGCTGACCACAATCAGAGCGGCCACCCCCAGGGCGATGCCGGCGACGGAAAAAAAGGTAATAAAAGAGACGAACTGGGTGTCTTTACGGGAGCGCCAGTAGCGAAGACCGATGAATAGGGATACTGACGGTGACATTTAACCATTTGCCAAATAGATAAGTTATCGGATAATAAAGTTATTCACCCCCATTACACAAGCGCCGGTCATGACTAACGAGCAACAAAGCTTTTTCAGCGTCCCCTGTGACTTTCTGCTGCTTGCGGATCCCCTGGAACCGAGCCAGCGATTGACCGACAAAGAGGCCTTGCTGGCCATGATGCCAAAAGCGTTCCGCTTAATGGCGCAGGTCAACGACGTCGAACAACGCTGTCTGCCCCTAATGAACAGCCTGGCACAGCACGCGGCCGAACTGGCGGAGTACCTGAGCCTGCAGAACAAGAAGATTGACCTGGTGCTGCAGATGCAACTGGCCCAGAGCAGCGACGCCCACTATCGCTGTGATGGCGTCCGCTTTGGTGGCAGCGGCCTGGTGGCTCGCCACACCAGTGCCATCGAGGTCGGTAGCATTGTCGAAACCCGGGTGTTACTGTTGGAACAGAGCGTTGCCATCTACGCCATCGCCGAAATCACCGACTGCCAGGCCGACGACGATCAGTTCTTGTGGACCATGGACTTCACCAGCATCATGGATGCGGATCAGGAGCAACTGGTGCACGCCAGCCTGCAGATCGAACAGCGGCAACTGCGCGCACGGGCCCAGGCCCGTCGCCAAAATGACGCCTCTTAACCCCCACAGTCGCAGCCTTGGCTGCGGTTGTCTACACTAGCCCCAAACCAATCAGTAAGCTTGATTTATGAGTAGTTTCTCTCCCCTTGCCCCGGCCAGCGCCGGTGCAGGCACCAAACGTCGCCTTACCGGACTGATCGGCAGTGCCCAGTCTCTGACCATCAGCCGCCTCGCCGGCCAGCACGCCGGCATCAGCTTACTGATTACGCAGGACACCCCCAGCGCCCTGCATCTGGAGCAGGAGTTGCGCTACCTGTGCCCGCACTTGCCGGTGACCCTGTTTCCGGATCGGGAGGTACTGCCCTACGACAGCTTCTCGCCCCATCAGGACATCGTTTCACAGCGGCTGGAAGCCCTGTACCGCCTGCCGACCATGACGCGGGGGCTGGTGATCGTCCCCATCAGTACCGCCCTGGTGCGGCTGCCGCCGGTGGACTACGTCGGCAGCAACGTGCTGTTGCTGGAGCCTGGGCAGACCATCCACATCGACACCCTGCGCCAAAACCTGACACAGGCTGGCTACCACCACGTGGAGCAAGTATTCGAGCACGGTGAGTTCGCGGTAAGAGGCTCAATCATCGACCTGTTCCCCATGGGCAGTGACCAGCCTCTGCGGCTGGATCTGTTCGACGACGAACTGGAGGCGATCCGCACCTTCGACGTCGACACTCAGCGCAGCGGCGGCTCTTTAGAGCAGGTGCGGCTGCTGCCGGCGCGGGAGTTTCCCACCCACGCCAAAGCCATCGAGCGATTCCGCAGTCAGTGGGGACAGCACTTTACCCGCATCAGCAATGAGAGCGAGTCGGTGTATCAGCAGATCAGCAAAGGATTGATGCCCGCCGGAGTGGAGAGCTACCTGCCGCTGTTTTTCGAGTCCACCGCCACCCTGTTTGATTACCTGCCAGAACAAGTGCAACTGCTCACCAGCGGCGACATTCAACAGGCCTGCGAGCAGTTCCTCAAAGACGCTCACAGCCGCTATGACAACTATGGGGTCGATCCCCTGCGACCGCTGCTGGCGCCGCCGCAACTGTTCCTGCAAACCGAAGAGCTGTTTGCCCGCATCAAGCCCCATGGCCGCATTCAACTGAGCCGGGCAGTCAGTGAGATTGCCCGCGAGCCCAAAGCCGCGGTGGCCGCCATCGGTGACATCGCCGTCAATCACCAACTCAAGCAGCCGACCCAGGCGCTGAGCGCCCGCATGGGCGAGGTCAAACGCACCTTGTTCAGTGTCGAATCCGACGGTCGTCGCGAAGCGCTGCTGGAGCTGCTGCGACCGCTGAAACTGAACATCGAATCGTTCGCCCACCTGGATGACTTCATCGCCGCAAGCGCTCCGGTGGGACTGATTGTCAGCCCACTGGAACAGAGCGTGGTGCTGGAGAAAGAGAAGCTGGCGCTGATCTGCGAAGAGGAACTGCTCGGCGGTCGGGTTCGCCAACGGCGCCGCCAGCGCAAAACCGTCAGCTCCGACACCCTGATCCGCAACCTGGCCGAACTCAAGGTCGGCCAGCCGGTGGTGCACCTGAAGCACGGGGTCGGCAGTTACCAGGGGCTGCAAACCCTGGACGCCGGCGGCATGAGCACCGAATTTCTGGTGCTGGAATACAAAGACCAGGCCAAACTGTACGTGCCGGTCAGCGCCCTGCACCTGATCAGTCGCTACAGCGCCGGCGAAGACAGCGAGGTTCAACTCAACCGTCTGGGGAGCGAGGCCTGGGACAAGGCTCGGCGCAAAGCCGCCGAGAAGGTGCGCGATGTGGCCGCCGAACTGCTGGATGTGTATGCCCGCCGCGAAGCCAAACCCGGGTTTGCCTTTAAACTGGATCAGGCCGACTACCAGAAGTTTTCCGCCTCATTCCCGTTTGAGGAGACCGCCGATCAGGAAGCCGCCATCGACGCGGTGGTGCGCGACATGCGCACCAGCAATGCCATGGATCGACTGGTGTGTGGCGACGTAGGCTTCGGCAAGACCGAAGTGGCCATGCGCGCCGCTTTTGTGGCCGTCAACGAGGGCAAACAGGTGGCGGTGCTGGTGCCAACCACCCTGCTGGCGCAGCAGCATTACGAGAATTTCAGGGATCGCTTCGCCGACTGGGCAGTGCGCACCGAGGTGATGTCCCGCTTCAACACCGCCGCCGAACAGCGCCAAGTGTTGAAACAGCTCAGTGAGGGCAAGGTCGACATCGTCATCGGCACCCACAAGTTGCTGCAGTCCGACATCAAGTTTACCGACCTCGGCTTGCTGATTGTGGATGAAGAGCACCGTTTCGGCGTCCGTCAAAAAGAGCAGATCAAATCGCTGCGGGCCGAGGTGGACATCCTGACCCTGACCGCCACCCCAATTCCGCGAACCCTGAACATGGCCATGTCCGGCATGCGCGATCTCTCCATCATCGCCACCCCGCCGGCACGACGGCTGTCGGTCAAGACCTTTGTCCGTCCCAAGCAGGGGGATCTGATCCGCGAAGCCCTGATGCGGGAGATTCTGCGTGGCGGTCAGGTGTACTTCCTGCACAACAGTGTTGAAACCATCGATGATTGTGCCAAAGAGCTGGCCGAACTGGTTCCCGAAGCCCGTTTTGCCATCGCCCACGGCCAGATGCGCGAGCGGGAACTGGAAAAGGTGATGAGCGATTTTCATCACCAGCGTTTCAATGTGCTGGTGTGCACCACCATCATCGAAACCGGCATCGACATCCCCAGCGCCAATACCATCATCATCGAACGGGCCGATCGATTCGGCCTGGCTCAGCTGCACCAATTGCGAGGCCGGGTCGGCCGCTCCCACCACCAGGCCTACGCCTACCTGCTGACCGCCGGTAAGAAGATGACCAAGGACGCCAAAAAGCGCCTTGAAGCCATTGAGCAACTGGAAGATCTGGGCGCCGGGTTCATGCTGGCCACTCAGGATCTGGAGATTCGGGGTGCCGGTGAGCTGCTGGGGGACGAACAGAGCGGTCACATCGCCAAGATCGGCTTCAGCCTGTACATGGAGATGCTGGAGCAAACCGTGGCCGCCCTCAAGGCAGGCAAAGAACCGTCATTGGATCAGATCCTGGCGGAGCAAACCGAGCTGGAACTGAAGATCCCCGCGCTGCTGCCGGAAGAGTACATTCCCCACGTCAATACTCGCCTGGCCCTCTACAAGCGAGTCGCCTCCTGTCAGAATGACGACGAACTGATGGAGACCCGGGTTGAGCTGGTGGATCGCTTTGGCACCCTGCCTGCCGCCACCGAGAACCTGCTCAAACTGACCCGGTTCAAATTATGGGCCATGGCCCTGGGGCTGCGTCGCATCGATGCCCACGCCAAAGGCGGCAGCATTGAATTCAATCAAGACACAATCGTCACTCCGGAAACCCTGATAGGTTTGCTACAATCGGATCCGGGACGCTATCGAATGGATGGGCCCACCAAATTACGTTTTCAAGGCGACCTGCAGGATGCGGCGTCTCGCCTTGATGCAGTGGAGCAGTTGCTCAAGCTATTGGACAAACGATGATCAACCTGAAAGCACTCACCGCCGGCCTGATGCTGACTTTGGCGTGTTCGGCCCCACAGGCCGAAGAAGCCACCTGGTTTGAGGTCGAAATTGCGGTATTCCAGCGCCCGCAGACGACCACCGAAACCTGGTCTCAGGAAACCACACCGGTTAAAACGGCCGATACCCTGGATCTGCTGGGGCCGGCCATGATGCCGGATCTCAGCGCACTGGAAGAGGCCCTGAACCCCTGCGACAGCAGTGATTGGCTGAGCCAGCCAGAGAACTGCCAGCCGCAACCGACCGAGCCGGCAACGATACCAAGTCAGCTGCCCGCAACCGTTACCGCTCTGGAAACCGGCTCCCCCCTGTCTGGTGCGCCATTCCTGCTGCCGGCAGAGTCACTGCAGTTCAACGACGCCCTGGCGAAGCTGCGCCACAAAGGGGCTCGGGTTCTGCTGCACAGCGCCTGGCAACAGCCGGTATTCAGCCGCGGCAACAGCCAGGCCTACCGGCTCTACAACGGCCGAAATTTCAGCGACCGCTTCTACGCCGACGGTCGCCTGCGCCCACTCAACACCCCCCTGGGGTCGGTATTTGACTTCAACTTCTCAATGACGCCGCCCACCGCTCAGGCCGAGCCGGTGTGGGAACTCGATGGTTGGTTACGCATCTATCTGAACCATTTTTTGTTTATCGATACGTCATTGCAGCTGCGTGAAGAGGGAGAGCGGCCGGTGCCTGGCCTGGAATCGATGACAGTCGCGACCCCAGAGGCTGATCAATCGACACTCGATGCAGCCGACGATGGCGCCACTTCGGCGGCCACTGAGCCGTTTCTGAACACCATCGAACTGCGCCAAACCCGCCGGGTTCGCAGCCGTGAGATTCACTACTTCGATCACCCCAAAATGGGGGTGGTTATTCAGATTCGACGCATGACTCAACCCAGCGAGATGGAGCCGGCAACCGCAGCCGCCCCCCTGGTCACTCGGTAACCTCGAAATCCAGGTACAGGTCGGTGCCGTCATAATCGGACACCAGCACATCGGTCACCTCTGCCTGAGGTGGCCCCTGATGGGCCCAGTCCAACATGGCGTCCACCGCCCTGTCAGCCCCCTGGGCCAGCATCTCAACGCTGCCATCATCCAGGTTACGAACGTAGCCGGTAACCCCGAGACGCAGCGCCGCTTCCTGGGCCGACGCCCGGTACCACACTCCCTGAACCCGGCCACTGACCTTCACCATCAAACGCTTCATAGCATCGCCCACCCTCAAGTCGATAACTTCACTATAGCAGCTATCCCGGCGGTTAGAATTTTCCCACCCAAACCACAATAACGTCTTGATCGGCGTCGTTTTCAGCCAAGCACAGTCCAACCCGGCATCCGCAGACACCGAGTTCGACACGACCGTACAGAGGAAGGTGCAGACACGCTCCGCCCAGACTCAAGCGCTCTTAAATTCTGCCAGCGCTTTCAGTTGACGGGAGATGTCCTTAAATTTGTGGGTTTGAGTGGTGTCCCAGATGACGGGGTAGAAGGGCTTCATCTCCGCTTCAATACGGGAAGTGTCGAGCACCTCATCATGGCGAGCCAACACACACAGACAATGATCGCGGTTCTTTTTACGGAACTCGGTGACGCACTTTTCCTTAATGTCGCGGTACTCTTCCGGGCGATCAATCCGCCCCTCCATGTTCTCTTCCGGCCACAAATTGGGGTTGAACACCACCGATTTCATGCCGGTCAGGAAGGCAATGCGCTCGGCCCAGAAGCCTCCCAGGCCGACGCCGACAATCAGCGGACTGGGGTCATCGCTGTAGCGCCTCTGTTTATCCACCTCTTTCAGCAGGTGCTGCATATCATGGCGAGGATGAAGGGTGGAGTAACTTATAAAACGCACGTCTTCGTCAGCAAACTGAAGTTGCAGAACTTTTTCGTGGTTTCCAGGGCTGGTGGCGTCAAACCCGTGCAGGTAAATTATCATAGTAAAACCATTCCATTAGCTTGGATCCACTATAGCCATTGGCAAACCGCAAGCAAAGCACTCAAGATGATCTGGATCACGGTCGAGCCCATTTTGCCAACTCGAACGGCCGTCGATAGTGATAAAGATGCCATAACATCAGCGTCTTGCTTCATATGCCCGATGAAAACCATTCAAAGACGGAATTGCCGCCCACCCCATAAGGGGGTTTGCGCTGGTGAAACCGGCTCAGGTTGACCACCATCTTGTCGGCAGCGGCGCAGGCAACATTTTATACTGTATCAGGCAGGTCCGATTTTGCTTTTCCTCCTGCTGGGGTACCATCAGGGCATTCGCCACAACGCACCATTCAACAGGGATACCGTTATGATTAGCGTGTTCGATATGTTCAGTATCGGCATTGGCCCATCCAGCTCCCACACCGTCGGGCCGATGCGCGCCGCCAATCGCTTTATCGAAGCGCTCAGGGCGCACCATCAGTTTGAGCACACCACCGAGCTGCAATGCGAACTGTTTGGCTCTCTGGGCCAGACTGGCAAAGGCCACGGCACCGGAAAAGCCGTGGTTCTGGGGCTGTTGGGGGACCAACCGGAGACGGTTGACACCGATTCTGTGGAACAGAAATTGGAGCAGGTCGCCAGCGGTCAGCGTCTGTCTCTGGACGGCGAGCGCGAGGTGGCCTTTACCCGCAATCAGGGCATTACCTACCACCGCCGCAAAACCCTGCCTCAGCACGCCAATGCCATGACCCTGCGGGCCCTGGATCAGGGCCAGGTGCTGTATGAACAGACCTACTTCTCCGTCGGTGGCGGCTTTGTACTGGACAAAAGCGAGATCGCCCAGCCGCTGGCCGTCAGCAGCGGCCCGGCACTGCCCTACCCCTTTGATACCGCAGCCCAGTTGCTGCAACACTGCAACGACAAAGGCCTGTCCATCGCCTCCTTGATGATGGCCAATGAGAAAGTGGTCTGCGATGAAGCCGAGATTCGCCGTCAACTGTGGCAGATCTGGCAAACCATGAAGGGCTGCGTCGAGCGCGGTTGCCGGGAAGAGGGCATACTGCCCGGCGGACTCAAGCTGCGCCGCCGCGCCTCTACCCTGTATCGGCGCCTGGCCGCCGAAGGCAACAACAGCCGCGATCCGCTCAATGCCATGGACTGGGTGGATCTGTTTGCCCTGGCGGTTAACGAAGAAAACGCCGCCGGGGGCCGGGTGGTGACTGCCCCCACCAACGGCGCTGCCGGCATTCTGCCTGCGGTGCTGTGCTACTACGACAAGTTCATACAGCCGGTGGACGAAGAGATCGCCTGTCGCTACCTGCTGACCGCCGCCGCCATCGGCATTCTGTACAAGAAGAACGCCTCCATCTCCGGCGCCGAAGTGGGCTGTCAAGGTGAGGTGGGCGTGGCCTGCTCCATGGCCGCCGGCGCCCTGACCGAGATCATGGGCGCCACACCGGCAGTGGTGGAGTGTGCCGCCGAGATCGGCATGGAACACAACCTGGGACTGACCTGCGATCCCGTCGGCGGCCTGGTGCAGGTGCCCTGCATCGAACGCAACGCCATGGGCGCGGTCAAGGCGATCAACGCCTCGCGACTGGCCTGCCGTGGCGATGGCCAGCACAAGGTCTCACTGGATAAGGTCATTAAAACCATGTGGGAAACCGGTCAGGACATGCGCACCAAGTACAAAGAAACCGCCAAAGGCGGCCTGGCGGTTAACATCGTCGAATGCTGATGGCCTAAGCCACAGACCTACCAACACAAAAGACCGCCTGCGCGGTCTTTTTTCATCCCCATCTCATCCAAAGACACCCAATTTATCTCCTCCCCTCTTTCTTTAGACACCCAAACTAAGCTGCAACGCTCCACGGCATGACTAAGGCGTTAACTGGAGTGATGTACGGACTCGGTTTGCAGTCACCGCCCTCGAGTGAAGCAGATTTTTCAGGCCAGGTGAGAAAATGGGCCATAGAAGGCCCCCCTCTGAGCAGCATCAAAGGTCTACAGAATTGTTAGGTTTCTGATTGAAGTTCGGCTAAGCGCCAAAAAGGCGCTGGGCGTTTCCAGTCCCCCTAATTCGGTGCATGCCGTCGGTTTGCCGACAATGTCGCAGACTATGCAATCGGCCTGCTAGGTGACAGAATTGATACTCGAACCCTTCAGTTAGCTCCATCCAACTATCGAAATCAATCTCTAGCCGTTGAAGTAACGTTCCACTGGAGACGGGAATGATACCGTCTTTCCCCTGTTTGATGACTCGGCCGGTAAACTCCACAAGCTCCAGATAATCATTGAGGTGACAAGGCAAGGAATGTGAATTTAACTCTTTGGTATCAAAAGGTTTTAACCGCTCAGGTTGCTTACCTTTCAGGGCCGCCCGAATGCGCATTTGAACACTGGTAAAATCCGACTGTTCCGGTGTTTTTGCGATACCAGAACGGATGGGATTAAGATCAACATAAGCCATGCAAGCCAGCAGCGCTTGTTCATCGAGCAGTGCCTGAGACTTAAAACGCCCCTCCCAGAATCGGCCGCTGCATTCGTCCTCTTTATTAGCCTCCCGAGCAATGTATTCGTTGAGTGAACGCATAAACCAACTTAAGTCTGCCAAGCGACTGCGATAGAGCTCAGCCTTACGCTCCAGCAGATTAAGGTCGGCAGAAGAAAGAGCTTCCTGCTGCTCGTCATTACAATAGCGCCGAGTGAGCTCAGTTCCGGCAAACAGTCGATGCCAACGGCTGAACACTTCACGCATGCTCCAGACTGTGGCTTTCTGTGTCTCCACGTGCAGTACCACATGAGTATGGTTGCTCATCACGGCAAAGGCACACACCTCAATAGCAAATGACTGAGTTAATTGAAGTAGTCTATTTTCAACCCAATCACGGCGGTGTTCATAACTGACACCAGTGTAGGCATCAACGCCACAAAGAAAACTGCGGCGGACACAGCGACTAACACAGTGGTAAAAGGGGGTATCCTGCAGCGACACCTGCTGCTTTCTGGCTGTAGGCATGGTTTCATCCTTGAAACGAACAAAAACACAGTGTAGTTGATGTCAATCGGGGCAATGCTTAGAGTGGGTGTCTGTCTTTGAAGAAGTTAAAGCTGAATGTCTAAACAGGCCGCTACAGAACAACAGTTGGCGCAACTGCTGTTGCCACTGATACTGCAACCCAGTACTGATAGCGTGGGTAAACTTAACCGCACAGGCGTGTTGGTATTTTTGGCTATTTTGCTGGTCGCAGGCTGGTTCACATCTCATGTTGGGGTTAATTGGGGCTATCTGAGTATCTTCCTCTTCTTCTGGTCGCTAGGCGTGTTGCCCATGCTACTGAATGCGATGGCTCTGCGTCGCCTTTCCGGAGCCTGGCACATCACCTTGGATGAGCAAGGCTTGCAGTGGCAATCCCCAAATGAGCACTTTGATGATTCCTTTTTTCTTCCTCTGGAACAGATCGATTGCATTGGTACTGAGTTGACCCCTGGTGCTAAAAATAACCTGCATTATCAAAAGGTCATCGTCTTGACCAACGGTCATCGCCTGCACCTTGCCAACAGAGCAGCCATTGATATGGAGCTTATCCATATCGGCCTGGAGAAACTGGGAAAGCCATTTCGTCTTACTCATATTGATGAGGTTCTGCCAATCACCAACAACGTCCCCAGCTTTAATTCCGCTGCACCAGCGCCCAAAAAAACGACACAAGCTGCCCTCTAAATATGAACCACCAGAGCCTTTTCTCCCTCAGAAGGACCGCTTTAACCTGGGTGTCTTTTTATAGCCTTTTTAAAGCCCTCCCAGAAGGGTCGCTTTAACCTGGGTGTCTTTTTAAAGCCTTTTTAAAGCCCTCCCAGAAGGGTCGCTTTAACCTGGGTGTCTTTTTTAAAGCCAGCCCCTGGAACCAAAATGCCGCTCAGGTGAAGTGAGCGGCATTTTAGTCATTCGGGTCTGTTGTTCTGAGGCTTGAGGCTCAGTCGATGTTCAGATATTTGTGGGTTTGTACCGATAAGCGCCAGTTGCGTTCAATGCACACTCGAATCGCCATCTCGGTTGCCCGTTTCTGAGTCGAGATGGGTTGCAGGCAGATCTGTGGCTGACGCGGCAAGGCCACGCCCTGCAGCAATTGATCCAGCTCCTCGATGTGCTTCTCCAGCGCCACCGGGTGCTTAATTTCGTCGGCCCGCTGCAACGCCGACGTTAGCACCGGCAATCCGCCTTTCATATTGATTTTCGGCGATACCGTCACCCAGGTATGCTCATCGACCTTGACTTCGGCACAGCCGGAGGTCTCAATCTGACAGCGCCACCCGGCCTGATGCATCTGCTCGGTGAGTGCCCGAAGGTCATACAGGCAGGGTTCACCACCGGTAATCACCAGGTGGCGGGCCTGAAAGCGGCCATCGGTAAGCAGAGCCACTAACTGCGCCACTTCATAGCTCGCCCAACGTGGTGCATCGCCACTGATACCGATGACTCCTTCCCGAGCCACCTCATCGGCGTCCTTTAACTCCCAGGTATGGCGGGTATCGCACCAGGGACAGCCTACCGGGCAGCCCTGCAGTCGCACAAATACCGCCGGCACCCCGGTAAACTGGCCTTCGCCCTGGATGGTCTCAAACAGCTCATTGACCGGTAAACTCATCGCCCTCTCCTACTCCAGCTCAGCGGCAGGCGCAGGCAGTTCGGTGCTCGGCCAGGCATTCACCACCGCTTTGACCAGGGTCGCCAGTGGAATGGCAAAAAACACCCCCCAAAAGCCCCACAGTCCACCGAAGATCAGCACCGACACAATAATGGCCACCGGATGTAGGTTTACTGCTTCAGAAAACAGAAGCGGTACCAGCACGTTACCATCCAGTGCCTGAATGATGCCGTAGGCCAGCAGCAGGTAACCAAACTGCGGCGTCCAGCCCCACTGGAACAAGCCCACCATCGCCACCGGAATGGTCACCACGGTTGCACCGATGTAGGGGATCAACACCGACAGGCCGACCACCAACCCCAACAGGGCCGCGTAGCGCAGATCCATGAACAGGAACGTCAGGTAACTGGTCACACCGATGATCAAAATCTCTATCGCCTTACCACGAATGTAGTTAACGATTTGGCCATTCATCTCTGTCCAGACTTTCTTAGCCAGTTCACGGTTGTCCGGCACGAAACGGCTGAAGCCCCGCAGCAACTCACGCTTATCTTTGAGGAAGAAAAACACCAGCAGCGGCACCAAAATGGCGTACACCGCCAACGCCACCAGATCGATCAGCGACCCCAAAGACACCTGCAAAACCTGCTGCCCCCAGGCCAGCAAGCGGCCGTTGAGGGTTTGCATCAAGTCATGAATCTGCGATTCGCTGATGAATTCCGGATACAACTGCGGCAGGGTCAGCACCTGCCCCTGAGCCCAGGAGAACATCTCCGGCAGTTCACGGGCCAGACTGATCCCCTGATTCCAGATTTGCGGCAACGCCACCAGGCAAAACAGGGCCATGGCGCCGACAAAAGTCAGTAACACCAGCGAGGCCGCCAGCACTCTGGGCATGCCGCGATTGGCCATCTGCGCCACCGGCCACTCCAGCATGTACGCCAATACAATGGCCACCAGCAACGGGGTGATCAGTTGACCGTAAAAATAGATAACGGCAAACCCCACCACCAGAATCATCGCCAGGGTCACCGCCTGGGGATCAGAAAACTTCTCCTGGTACCAGCTACGGACCAAATTCCACATTATGCTAACAACCTTATCGTTTCATCATCTGTCAGGAGCACGTAACTGCACCAGAACCCTGGTACCATCAAGCCGCGTCACCGTAGTTTCAAAGCCCTGCTTTTGTGCATATTTTGGCACATCCTGCACGGCGCCGGGGTCGGACAACATCATCAACAGTTGCTGTCCCGGTGCCAGACTCATCAACGCCTGCTTGGCTTTAACAAACGCCAGCGGACAGCGGTGCATGGTTAAATCCAGCGGCAACATGGTCTCTCCCGTTATTTTGGCGGCCATTATCCCGTGCCCCGAGGCAAGTTACAAACACCCATCACAATTAAATGATGCAACACTGTGAGCCGGGTCCTGTCACTTCTAAATCCGCAGCCACCATTGCCCCTGGCGACACTTACCGCTCATCAACTGCCTCTGTTTGCTGGTAAAAAATGTTAAAGCCCGTGGAACCTGCGGGCCGATGTGGCAGACTAACCCTTAATGGACAGTGCCTAGCCGAACGCCGGCGCTTACAGGTACACTTTCGAGATTGTCATAAGGGGAACCAGGCACACGTGACCAAAAAGCTAAAAACTCTCTGCGCTGCCGCTTTGCTAATGGCCGGCCTGGGCACCACCGCCACCAGCATGGCCCAGCCGGAACTGCCGGAACTGGGTACCGTCGCTGCCAGCACGCTGTCTATTGATAAAGAAAACCAGATTGGCGATTTCTACATGCGGATGCTGCGTGGTCAGTTGCCGGTGATTCACGATCCGGTGATGACCGAGTACCTGAACGACATCGGCAATCGCCTGGTCGCTCAGGCCGACAACGTCAAAACGCCGTTTACCTTCTTCGTGATCAACAGCACCGAATTGAACGCCTTCGCCTTTTTCGGGGGCCACGTTGGGGTACATACCGCCATCATCGAAGCTGCCGACAACGAAAGCGAACTGGCCTCGGTGCTTGGACACGAAATCTCCCACGTCACTCAGCGCCACCTGGCACGCTCCATTGAGGCCCAGAAGAAAACCGCCCCGGCCACGCTGGTGGGGGTCATCGGCTCCATCATTCTGGCCATGGCGTCTCCGGAGGCGGGAATTGCCGCCCTGCAGTCGACCCTGGCCCTGAGTCAGCAGGCGTCCATCAACTACACCCGCAGCAACGAAAAAGAGGCGGACCGCATCGGCATCAAGACCATGGTGGCCGCCGGGTTCGATCCCAATGCCGTTCCCAGCTTCTTCGGTAAGATGGCCGCCAAGTACCGTTTTGCCAGCAAGCCGCCACAGATGCTACTCACTCACCCCTTACCGGAATCCCGGATTGCCGATGCTCGGGCCCGGGCGGCGCTGTACCCCTATCGGCCGGTGCCGGAAAGTCTGCTGTTCCATCTGGCCAAGTCCCGGGTTCAGGTCCGTTACAGTAACCTCAACAAGGATCATGCCCTGTATCTGTTCGAAAAGCAGACCAGCAACGGCGATCCTGTACTACGCGATGCCGCCCTGTACGGTAAAGCCCTGGCGTTACTGGCAAAAGACCAGCCGAAACAGGCCGAAGCGGTGATTCGTCCCCTGCTCGACGGCGCCCCCAATAACCTGTTTTACCTGGACACCACTACCGATGCCCTGATGGCACAAGGCCGGGCCAAAGAGGCGGCCGAGATCCTAAGAAAGGCGCAGAAGATTCGCCCTAACAACGCCGTCATTGAGCTCAACCTGGCCAACGCCCTGATCGAGAACGGTGACTACGAGCAGGCCCGCACTATCCTCGAGCGTCAGGTGGTTCTGGATAAGGACAGCGTGGTGGCCTACGACCTGCTGTCCACCACCTACCGTCAGCTGAACATGGTGGCCAACCGGCATATGGCTCAGGCGGAACTGATGGCCTTGTCTGGCGGCTTCAGTCAAGCCATCGAGCAACTGCAGTTTGCCTACCGACAAACCCGAAACAACCCGTTGCAGAAAGCCCGCATCGATGCCCGCATCAAAGAACTTCGTCAAGCGGAGCAGGAGCTGAAATCACTTTAACTCACTGTCATGGGCCCGTAGAATGGGCCCATTGAGATCCAGATCACAGGACGATCCCCATGAGCAACCCTACCCAAATTTGGCACAACCCCCGCTGCTCCAAGAGTCGCCAGACTCTGGCACTGCTGGAACAGCAAGGCATCACCCCTGAAATATTCGAATACCTGAAGACCCCGCCAACACAAGCCCAGCTTGAGCAGGTCCTGGCGTTACTGAAGCTCTCTCCTCGCGCGCTGATGCGCACCAAGGAGGCAGAATACAAGGCTCAGGGTCTGGCCGACGCCAACGATGCGCAGTTAATACAGGCAATGCTGACCACCCCCAAACTCATTGAGCGCCCCATTGTGGTTCACCAGCAACGAGCCGCCATTGGCCGCCCTCCTGAGCAGGTACTGGAGATTCTGGACTAGATGGCACTGTCAACTTCCACCCTGCAACGCATCGCTCTGAGCAGTTACCTGGCCAGCCTGGTGTTCATTCCTCTGTGGCAACTGGGTCTGAGCCCGGACTTAGGTTATTCGCTGGGTTTCAGCCTGTTGATGCTGCTGCCGCTGATACTGCCACTGCCCGGTATGCTAAAAGGAAAGCCCTATACCCATGCCTGGTCGGGCTTTATTGCCTGCTTGTACCTGCTCTCCAGCCTCACCCAGTTGTGGGTGGGCGACAGTCACCGCCTGTGGCCACTGATCGCCACGCTGCTGTTGCTGACCTGGCTGATGGCGAGCAGTTTTTTTGCCAGATCACGCGGTAGGGAGTTAGGCTTAGGACTTAAGAAAAAGAACGCCAGCGACTGAAGGCTGGCAAGGAGGCAAGATGATACGGAGTTCGATCCCGGCGGTACTGCTGATCCTGATCACGGGTTGCGGCGGCAGCGGTGGCAGCAGCCCCGAACCCTCCCCCTTGCCTCCGCAAGCGGCGATAGAATTTACCCAATCCGAATCGGACGACGGCTCGGTGGCGATCATTGCCAGCGTGGATGGCGTCCTAAGCCGCGATCTCAGTTACCAGTGGCAGCAACTGGCCGGCCCCGCCATCGACATCAGTAATCCTCGCTCGGCACTGGCAGCATTCGATGCGCCAACGGCCGGTGATTATCAGCTTAAGGTAACGGTGACCGACCGCGCCGGCAGCCAGCTCAGCAACACCCTGACCCTGGGTGTACCGGCCTTTAACCCAGTGCGAATTCGCGGCGATCAGGTGGTCTCCCGCGGCGGAAGGGTCTCCCTGCGCCTGGGCCGAAGCGGCGACAAGAGCCAGCCACTGACCCAGATTCAGTGGTCTCAGGTGGGCGGCCCACCCATTGCCGATATGAACAGCGACGATCCTGAGCTGCTTACTTTTACCGCCCCTTCGACTCCAAACAAAGACTCGCTGCTGACCCTGAAGGTGATCGCCAATGATGCCGGCACCGTCATCACCGATCACGCTTACGTCTGGGTTACGGACCAACCCAGTCCTGTGAAGGATGCCCTGTTTGACACCCCGCTAGCTCAAGTTCAGGCCTGGAACCCCTCCTCGCCATGGCAGTCGGCTCTGGAGCGCTGCGTCTATAGCACTCAGTTGGCCGGCAACAACACCTGCCAGGTGTCGGAGCTGCCGCTGATTGGCCAGCAGACGCGCCAACCGTCGGTGTCCGATGTCATGAACCGGGTCGTAGTGTCCCACCCCTGGATGGGCGATGCCTTTCAGGCCTTCCTCCAGCAGCGCGACCCACATGGCGATTTCCGCCAGCTGCTGGCATCGGTGTCGGCGGTCGTCATCAGCTACGACATTCGACCGTCATTTTACTGGGTCGCCACCGGTGCCATCTACCTGGACCCCAGCGACTTGTGGCGCCAGCCCTGGCAGCAGGCCAGCATTAACGAAGACCCCGACTACCGCAGCGGTTTTGGCAATGAGCTGAAGTACTTGCTGCCGTGGCGATACGTCAAAGACAACCAATACGCCAGCACCTATTACCCGCCGTATCTGGAACAGAGCCGCAGTTTCGATCAACTGGAAGGGGATCTGGCCAGCCTGCTTTACCACGAACTGGCCCACGCCAACGACTTCTTCCCGGTCGATACCCTGGATGCCATCAATGCCGACACCCTGCTGCAGGAGTATTACTCTCGCAGCGCCGACGGACAACTGGTGTCGGATCAGCTCACCAACAGCCTGCCGCTGTCCAGCAGCCAGATGTTTGAGCTGGCGAAAGTGCAGTTTCAGGGACAACCGGCCAACGCCATCCAGAAAGCCTATCGACCCACGGACGTCAGCGGCTTTTTCAGTCAGGACCGTGCCAGCGACGACTACAGCTATTTCACTCCAAGGGAGGATCTGGCCATGCTGTTCGAGGAGGCGATGATGAGCCACCGCTACGGCATTCTCCGGGACGTGGCAGTCACCGACAAGCCCAGCGCCATCAATGGCGATACCATCATCGTCGACTGGGGTCAGCGGGGCCGCATCGGCGAAGCAAGCCTGCTGCCAAGACTGGATCTGGTGCTGCGGCAGATTTTGCCCTCGCTGGACCCAGACCGCCTGATCGAATCGCTGCCCACCACACAACCCATGGCGGCAGGACAAAGCTGGAACGCCAACCTGGTGCTGGGACCGGCCGCCAAAGTGCAGCGCATCGGCGCCACTGCCGCCGAAGAGAGGCCGCCACTGACCGGGCGCCGCCACTTAGGAAAAGGGCCAGACTGGAAGCTGTCCGAACGCTGAGTATCGGGATCAAAAAAGGCCGCCAAAGCGGCCTTTCTTACCAGACGCGGCTACAGGTGCAGCGTCTCTTTGACAAAGGGAATGGTCAATCGGCGCTGCGCTCGCATCGACGCCTTATCCAGGCGATCCAGCACATCGAACAGGGTGCGAAGATCCCGCGCCAGTCGCGTCAGCAGGAAACGGCCAACGTCTTCGGGCAACTCCAGGCCACGGGCCTTGGCCCGCCGCTGCAAGGCGGTCAGCTTCTCTTTGTCGCTAAGAGACTGTACCTGATAGTGCACCCCCCAGTTCAGGCGCGACACCAGGTCCGGCAGCAGGAAGCCCGCCTGCGACGCCGGCGCACTGGCAGAGACGATCAACCGGCAGTCTCCCTGTTCGTTGATGCGGTTGTACAGATCGAAGATCGCTTCTTCCCAGAACGGGTTTCTCGCCAACTGGTCGATGTCATCCAGACACACCAATGACAGGTTTTCCAACCCTTCCAGCACCGCCGGCGACATGCTGGCATGGATCCCCAGTGGCAGATAGAACGCCTGCCGATTCAATTCACGGGCGTGGGCACAGGCCGCATGCAACAGGTGAGTGCGGCCGGACTTGGCCTGCCCCCAAAGATAGGTGACCGTTTCCCCCTCCCCTTCAGCGACTTGGCGAATCGCCTCGAGCAGCTGTTGATTGGCGGCAGGGTAATAGCTGCCGAAGGTCTCATCATCGGGCAGGTAAACGGGTAACGACAATTGAATGGGTGAACTCGCTTTCACGTACGGCTTGGCTTCCTATCGATTAACTGTAACCAGTGTAACACGACCGGGTTATGCACCCAATTTCACTGGTCACCTAACCAGCGATATCGAACCTGATTGACCAAATCATCATCAACCGGCAACCGTTCTACCTTGGGCTCCAGATTCAACATCTCTTCCAGCGCCTGCTCCGAGCCCACCACCTCCAGCGAAAAGCTGACCTGGCGGCCCTGAAGGGCACTCACTTTGACATTGGACACCGCGCTCAACCCTTTCAGGTATCGCTCGACCGCCACCAGCTCCGACATCTCGCCGCGAATCTCAAACACCAGCGTCTGTTGCTCCTGCTCACCGCTGGCAACGGTGGCGTAGCGGCGGGCAAAGTAGCGTGCCAATTCCTGTTGCAGTGCCTCGAGGCCATCATCCAGACTCGCGGCTCGACCATTTTTCTGCATCACGCTGCGACGCACACTGGCATAGCCATAGCGGTCCTGCGACTGGCTGGCCTGGTAAGGGTACAAGGCCAGGTTGTACTGCCAGCCCTCCTCGTCGGGCCACACTTGAGCCAGCATAAAGAAATCGGCCGGGTAGCGCTCACTGGCCAGGGCCACCGGATCGACAAAGAAGCCCCAAACGTCGTTGATGCCCACATTGATGGCATCTTCCAGATCCATCAACGGCAATGACAGTGGCAATCCCCGCA
This sequence comes from Ferrimonas kyonanensis DSM 18153, assembly GCF_000425405.1. Taxonomy (GTDB): domain Bacteria; phylum Pseudomonadota; class Gammaproteobacteria; order Enterobacterales; family Shewanellaceae; genus Ferrimonas; species Ferrimonas kyonanensis. The sequence goes on from NZ_KE384363.1 coordinate 352,506, forward strand.
GCCCCGCCTGCTGTTGCCAGCGCTGCAGTCGCTGTGGGTCCCCTTGCTCAGACAGCAGTTGCCGCTCGGCCTCCTCATCTTCGATGGCAATCCAGGACAAAGTCAGTGGCCGCTGTTTGCCCCAGATCGGCAGTTGCCTGGCCTGCATCTCTTTAAGCAACAAAGACGCATCAAAGCTGTACTGCAGCATCAGTGGCTCGCCCTGATAGCCAAACTGAGTCACGTACCGGGTCGGATTGGTCAGCATCCCCTTCAACCTGGGGTCGGACTCAATCTGTGCCTCTCCGGTCAGTTTCACCAGAGTCTGAACCAACGCCTCATTGATCTTGCTTTGCCGCTCCGCCCGAGTGCGCGTCTCCACCTGCACTTCGGCCTGGTAGAGGTTGGTCACCTCCACCGCCTGAACCAGGGTCGATAGCATCAGTAAGGGCAGCAAAAAAAGCAGTCGTTTCACGTAGGTTCCAAAATCCATGCATAAGTGTCGCAAAGTGTACCACAGCCTTCGGCAATGCAAATACGTCTGTGGCACTGGCACCGAGACAAAACCGCCGTCAGAAACCCATGCAGACCAATCCGGCCTAAACCGGTCTACTGCAGCAGCGACAACATACTGCTGGGCAGATTGATGGCCTGGGTCAACATCGCCGTGGCGGACTGCTGCAACACCTGTCGCTTGGCCAGCGACGCCGACTCTTTGGCCATGTCCACATCCTGAATGCGAGAACGACTGGCAGAGACGTTCTCATTGATGTTGGTCAGGTTAGAAATCGTGTGGCCGAGTCGGTTCATGGTGGCACCGAGGGACGCCCGAGAACTGTCCACCGCTTTCAAGGCGTCATCGATGGCCACAATGGCCCCCTGAGGGTCTTTGGTCAGGTCGATGTTACTGATGCCCAGGTTGGCCGAGCCAAAGGTCCCCAAGTTGAACACCACCTCCTCATGGGCGTTGGCACCAACTTGAGCCGAAACCTCATGCCCGCCCTCGCCAATCTCTGCCGAGTAATTCTCGATGGCCACTTCAGTAATGCTGGGGTCGCCACTGGTGTCCCAATTGGCGGAGTTAAAGTCTGCCTGCGTGGTGTCGTCGTCACCGGAAACGTAATACTCCTGAAACGAAGTCGCCCCATCACCGCCGCCGGTCTTCCCCTGCATGGCGTTCTTCAGCTCCGGTCCCACACCGGTGGCATCGAATCCGGCCAGTGAGCCGTTGTCGGCGTTGGTCAGATCCATATTGGTATTGATGAACTCCTCGAACTTGGTGGCCGCGCCGCCGCCCCCGGCGGCCCCCAACTCGGTAAACAACGCATTCACATCGGCCCAGCGACCGGCCGAGGCCGTATTCAGGGCCGCATTCAGGGTTGCTCCTCCGGCTAACTCGTTGTTGATGGATTTGTAACCGGCCTCCCCCAATTCACTGTGTATGTAACGCTGGATCACATAGCCACCGGAATACGCTCCGGCGTTTTCCAGTGCCGTGCCCGGGTTGGCGTTGCTGTTGCGCTTGGCATTGACTTCACCCCAGATGCCGTTAATGCCGAAGCTGGCGATGTCATTCTTGAGTCGATCGTCGGCGCCTCGCATCGCTTCGGCGCTGCCCTCAGAGAACCAGGCAGGCATGTTGCCCCACTCGGCAAAATTCACCCCCTGAATGGCGTGAGTCATTTCATGCAAAATCACCTCATCCAGCTCCAGGGATCCCCCACCACCGGAGGCGCCGAAGTCGTCCAGATCGATCACCATGGTGAGATTGTAGGCCGGCCCGCCGCCACCAGGAACCTGTGACTGAACATAGGCCGCGGTGCCACCGGCACCGTCCACATTTTCCAAATCAATTTTCAGGGTTGCCCCTTTGCCATCCAGGCCAAGATGGTCTTTGATCAACTGCTCCGATTCATACAACCAACTGGTCGCCAGGCTGTTGACGATGTCTCGCTCCTTGGTATCGATACGACTGGCACCGGTAGACTTAAACAGCCGCTTACCCCCAAAGGTGGTGGTCTCATTGGTGCGGTCGATCTCCGACAACAATGCCTTGGCTTCTTTCTGCATGGCACCGCGATCCTGATCGGTGTTGGAACCGTTGGCCGCCTGCAGGCTAAGGTCTCGCAGCCGAAACAGCATATTGGTGACCTCTTCCACCGCGCCTTCGGCAGTTTGCGCCATGGAGATGGCATCGGTGGCGTTTTTTATCGCCACCGTGGTGCCATTAATTTGCGAACTCAACCGGTTGCTGATCTGCAACCCGGCGGCATCGTCTTTGGCACTGTTAATTCGCATTCCCGAAGACAACCGCTCCATGGAATCGGCAACCCCGCCGCTGTTGCGCCGCAGCAGATCCGCGGTAAACATCGCCGTAGTATTCGTTGCAATCCGCACACTTCCCTCACTTGCCATCAACAACTATTGGCTCAAACTGCTATCGGCTGCGAGTTGATCTTCTTTATAAAAAACAGGCACCAAGAAGCTGAAATGACCAGGCGATCAAACTCTCAAGCGAGTGAGAGAAAACAATTTCACCACACTCCGGTCACAACCCTCCCGCGCACGCAAATTTAAATAAAACAAATCAATTAGTTAAAGATGACGTGACCCATGCCGATAACCGAACATCAGGCCGGCATCAGCAAGGAGTTCCCATGAATGTTACCCAATCAGGTCCACACACCCCGTTTATCAGCGCCACCCAGGGCGATCAACGGGTCAACATCGGACCGGAGACGGACACTGCCGTCACCAAATCCACCGGCAGCAATCGGGATATGGTCACCATCTCCGATGAGGCCCGGCAAAAACTGCGCAATGAAAAGAGCGAAGAGAGCGACAACAGCGGCGACTCTCCGGCCATCATGAAGATCAAACAAACCATCGAGATGCTCAAAGAGAAGATCAAGGCGGCGCAGGAGCAGTTGGAAGCACTGAAGCAAACCGATATGGATGAAGAGCAGAAACAGAAGCTGCTGGATGGAAAACGTCAGGAGATCATGATGCTCAACAGTGCCCTGTCAGAAGCCAATGCGGCACTGACCGAAGCCAGAGAGAAAGAAGCCAAGCAGGGGGGCTAGCTCGGCCAACAATAAAACAACGGGCCGGTCATCGACCGGCCCGTTTCAGTCGTCACACCATTAATGTTGCAGGTGGCCCAGATCCTTGGGCAACAGCAGGTTGAGCAGGATGGACACCACCGCACACAGGGCGATGCCCTGCAGGGTAAATTCGCCCATGTTGATGGTCATGCCACCGATACCAAACACCAGGGTCACGGCCACGATCACCAGGTTGCGAGGTTCGGCCACGTCCACCTTGTTGGTGATCAAGCTGCTCATGCCAACCGCCGCAATGGAACCAAACAGCAAAATCATGATGCCGCCCATCACCACGGTGGGGATGGTTGCCAGTATGGCACCGAACTTGCCGACCAGAGACAGTACCACCGCCGAGACCGCCGCCCAGGTCATCACCTTGGGATCGTAGTTGCGGGTCAGCATCACCGCGCCGGTCACCTCAGAATAGGTGGTGTTTGGTGGCCCGCCAAAGCTGGCTGCGGCCATAGTAGCCACGCCATCCCCTAGCAGAGTGCGATGCAAGCCAGGTTTCTTGACGTAATCCTTACCGGTCACGTTGCTGATGGCCAGCATGTCGCCGATGTGCTCCACCGCTGGCGCCACTGCCACCGGAATCAGAAACAGGATCGCTTCCCAGTGGAAACTGGGGGCGGTAAAGCTGGGCAAGGCAAACCAGGGGGCGGCCGCCACGGCACTGAAATCCAGGATGCCGGCAAAATAGGACAGGGTGTAGCCCACCAGCACCGCCGACATGATTGGCAGCAACCGCAGCATCCCCTTGCCCATAACCGCCACAATCAGGGCGGTGAACAGGGTCGGCAGGGCGATCATCAGCGCCAGGCTGGTATCGTAGGCCTGAACGTCCCCCTGCTTGCCCAGGGCCATGTTGACCGCAACCGGGGCCAGGGTCAGACCGATCACCATGATCACCGGTCCCACCACCACGGGCGGCAACAGCTTCTGAATCGCTTTCATGCCCCCCACTCGCGCCACCTGAGACAGCAGCACGTACACCAGACCGGCCGCCATCAGGCCGCCCATGGTCGCCGACACCCCCCACTGGCTGACGCCGTAAGAGATGGGCGCAATAAAGGCAAACGACGATGCCAGAAACACCGGAACCTGGCGCTTGGTCACCAATTGAAACAACAGGGTACCAATGCCCGCGGTAAACAGGGCGACGTTCACGTCCAGTCCGGTTAACAGGGGCACCAATACCAGGGCGCCGAACGCCACGAATAGCATCTGAGTACCCGCCACCACCTGTCGCCAGGTTGCCGGTACCGGGGTCTCTCCCGAAGAAACAGCCTGCTGCTGCATACAAACCTCATTATTATCATGTTATTACCCGCACTTCATCGCCCCATCTAGCGAGCAGATGGGTGGATGTGATGTCGGGTTGTTAGGGTACGCTTTGGTACTACCGCCAGGTGGCAGCCCAAAATCGATGTTGTTCTGGGTCTAAAAAAACGGCGCCATCGGCGCCGTCATTGGAATTACTTGGTACCGAAGATCTTGTCTCCGGCGTCTCCCAGTCCCGGGAGAATGTAGCCCTTTTCGTTGAGGCAGTCGTCCACAGATGCGGTGTACAACTCAATCTCAGGGTGCGCTTCTTCAACGGCTTTCAGGCCTTCAGGGGCCGCCACCAGGACCAGCACTTTAATCTGCTGACAACCACGCTTCTTCAGCAGATCCAGAGTGGCATTCATGGAGCCACCGGTCGCCAGCATCGGATCCACCACCAGGGCAATACGCTCCTCGATGTTGGACACCAGCTTCTCGAAGTAAGGAACCGGCTCCAGCGTCTCTTCGTCACGGTAGATGCCTACCACAGACACCTTGGCCGCAGGGATGTGCTCCAGCACACCGTCCATCATTCCCAGACCGGCACGCAAAATAGGCACCACGGTCACTTTCTTACCCTTAATCTGGTTAACGCTGATAGGGCCATTCCAACCGTCAATTTCGACGGTTTCCATCTCAAACCCGGAAGTCGCTTCGTAGGTCAGCAGAGCGGCAACCTCTTTCGCCAGCTCGCGGAAACGCTTGGTGCTTACATCAGCAGCGCGCATCAAACCCAATTTATGTTGAATCAGCGGGTGCTTGACCTCAGTGACTTTCATTCTTTTCTCCGGACAGTGATCGACAGGTAAACAGCGGAATCATAGCGGCAAAACTCCAACCTGAAAAGCCCCACCTCAACCCGCATGACAAATCCGTGACATTCGGCACAATTAACCCGAAAAATACCGCGTTTTTTTTTGCCTGCGGCCACCGACGTGACTGGGATCATAAAAACTTGGGCACAAAGGCAGCAGCTGGTAAAATGCGCGCCAGAACATCAAACGTCGACAACGGCGATAGCTATAAAAAACCTACAAAAAAACAATGAGGCCTCTGTGAATAACCCCGATTCCCTGAGTTATAAAGATGCTGGTGTTGATATTGACGCCGGTAACGCCCTGGTTGATAACATCAAATCCGCAGTAAAACGCACCCATCGTCCGGAAGTCCGTGGTGGCCTGGGCGGCTTCGGCGCCCTGTGCAGCCTGCCGGAAAAATACAAAAAACCCCTGCTGGTCTCAGGCACCGACGGCGTCGGCACCAAGCTGCGTCTGGCCATGGATTATCAAGGACACGGTACTGTCGGTATTGATCTGGTGGCCATGTGCGTCAATGACCTGATCGTTCAGGGTGCCGAACCGCTGTTTTTCCTGGATTACTACGCCACCGGCAAGCTGTCGGTCGATACCGCCACTCAGGTGGTCAGTGGCATTGCCGACGGTTGTGAGTTGGCCGGTTGCGCCCTGATTGGCGGCGAAACCGCCGAAATGCCGGGCATGTACGACGGCGAAGACTACGATCTGGCCGGATTCTGTGTCGGCGTGGTCGAGGAAGCCGATGTCATCGACGGCAGCAAAGTGGCCCCCGGTGACGCACTGATTGCCCTGGGCTCCAGCGGCCCCCACTCCAATGGCTACTCACTGATTCGAAAGGTGCTGGAACGCATTGACGATCCCCGCGGTGAAACCCTGGACGGCGCCCCGCTGATCGACGCCCTGCTGGCGCCCACCCGCATCTACGTCAAATCCACCTTGGCCTTGCTGGAATCCCACTCGGTTCATGCCATCTCGCACATCACCGGCGGTGGCTTCTGGGAAAACATTCCCCGAGTGCTGCCCGACGATGCCAAAGCGGTGATCGACGGCAACAGCTGGCAGTGGCCGTCGGTGTTCAACTGGTTGCAGCAGGTGGGCAACATCGAACAGCACGAAATGTACCGCACCTTCAACTGTGGTGTCGGACTGGTCATCGCCCTACCGGCGGAGCAGGCCGACGCCGCTGTGGCCCTACTGAACCAGCACGGCGAAACCGCCTGGGTCATCGGTTCCATCGCCGCCCGTGATGGCGACGAGCCACAAGTCATCATTGAGTAAGGCCCGATCATGACCCAACGAATCGTAGTGGTGATCTCCGGCAGCGGCAGCAACCTGCAGGCGATCATCGACGCCTGCGCCACTGCCCCCTTCCCCGGCCAGGTGGTGGGCGTACTCAGCAACAAGGCCGATGCCTTCGGCCTGACCCGTGCCCGTAACGCCGGCATCGAGGCGGTGGCGCTGACGCCAGAGCCCGGTGAAGCCCGAGCCGATTACGACCGGCGACTGGCGGCGGAAGTGGAACGGATGCAAGCGGATTTGGTGGTACTGGCGGGATACATGCGCATTCTGAGCCCGGGCTTCGTGCAACAGTTTCAGGGCAGGATGGTCAACATCCATCCGTCCCTGTTGCCACGCTACCCGGGCCTGAACACCCACCAGCGGGCACTGGACAACGGTGACCAAGAACACGGCTGCAGCGTCCATTTCGTTACCGAGGAACTCGATGGCGGACCGGTGATCCTGCAAGCCAAGGTACCGGTGTTCGAGGATGATTCCGAGTCCACCCTGGCGGAGCGAGTGCACACCCAGGAGCACCGCATCTACCCGTTGGTGGTAAAATGGTTTTGCGAAGGCCGGCTGTCCATGAGCGACAACCAAGCCTGTCTGGATGGAACAGCGTTGCCCCTGCAAGGGTACGCAAGCGAGGAGTAAGCCCACACCATGGCGACCCACCTGAAAAGCGTTATCTGTGATATCGATGGCGTGCTGATGCACGACAACCAGTTGATCCCCGGCTCCGACCGCTTCATTAAGCGACTGGAAGAGCAAGGCAATCCGCTGGTGCTGTTGACCAACAACCCGGCCCAGACCGCCAAGGACCTGGCCAACCGCCTGGGCTCCGCCGGCATCACACTGCCAGAGAGCGCGTTTTTCACCTCCGCCATGGCCACCGCTCACTTTCTGCGCCACCAACAGGGCAACAAAGCCTACGTCATCGGCGAAGGGGCGCTGACCCACGAGCTGTATCAGGCCGGCTTCACCATCACCGACATCAATCCGGATTTCGTGGTGGTCGGAGAGACCCGCTCGTTTAACTGGGACATGATTCACCGCGCCGCCAGCTTCATTGCCAACGGCGCCCGTTTCATTGCCACCAACCCGGACACCCACGGCCCCTCCTACAGCCCGGCGTGTGCCGCTCTGTGTGCCCCCATCGAACGGATTACCGGCAAACGGCCGTTCTATGTGGGCAAACCTTCGTCCTGGATCATCCGCAGCGCCCTGGATCACCTCGGCAGTCACTCCGGCGATACGGTGATCATCGGTGACAACCTCAACACCGACATTTTGGCCGGAGTACAGGCGGGACTGGAAACCATTCTGGTGCTGTCCGGCGTCACCCACATCGAAGAGCTCGACAAGCACCCGTTCCGCCCCAACCACATCTTCCCCTGTGTGGAAGAGATCGACGTGCTGTAACCTGGAACACCATCACAACAGGGTGGCCATGCCACCCTTTTTTTACGCCTCGAATACCCGCTTACAATTCGCGCTTGCCTGAGCTGGAACGACAGGCAATGATGGCATCGGGACGCATTCCATGCCCCGAAAACTGAACAGAAGATTCAGCCTCAATACACAAGGACTCACAATGAAACTGCTTCCATGGCTTGCCACCGCCCTGCTCTGTGCCGGCTGCGCTCCGATGCCACCCACACCACATGGTATCGATGAAACCCGCTTTCGCGCCGACATCAAAGAGCTGTCTTCGGATCGCTACCAGGGGCGACTGCCCACCACCGAGGGGGAAACCCTGACCCTGGCCTACCTGGAGAAACAATTCAAGGCCATGGGCCTGAAGCCGGGCAATGGCGACTCCTACCTTCAGCCTGTGCCTATGGTGACCTACACCGCCGGCACCGGCACCGAACTGAGCCTTGGCAATCAGGCGCTGTCGATTCCAGAAGATGCAGTACTCAACAGCTTTCACGACGCGCCGTCCCAGACTCTGGATGCCAGCCAGTTGGTGTTTGTCGGCTACGGCATCAATGCGCCGGAATACGGCTGGAACGACTATCAGGATGTCGATGTCCGTGGCAAAACCGTGCTGATTCTGGTCAACGACCCTGGCTTTGCCACCCAGGATCCGGCCCGATTTAAGGGCAGCACCATGACCTATTACGGTCGCTGGGATTACAAATTTGCCGAAGCCGGACGTCAAGGGGCCAAGGCCGCCCTGATCATTCACGATACCGAACCGGCCTCCTACCCCTGGCGCGTAGTGGCCAACAGCTGGACCGGCCCCCAGCTGGATCTGGCCGACAGCCGCGATCCCCACCCCAACCTGGAGGGGTGGATTCAAAAGTCGGTGGCACAACAGCTGCTCGAGGCCGAGGGCTACGACCTGGATGCCCTCTCCGCCCGCGCCACTCAGCAACCCGGACACCTGAGCCTAAATGCCGTGGCCCACGCCCGCTACCAGCAAAGCGTGGCCTACGCCACCAGCCACAATGTGGTCGCGGTGCTGCCCGGTAGCCAACGGCCGCAAGAGACCGTCAGCTACACCGCCCACTGGGATCACATCGGCATGCACAATGGCGAGATCTACAACGGCGCCCTGGACAACGCCACCGGCGTGGCCGGCATCCTCGAGATTGCCCGCCAGTTTGCCAGCGCACCGACGCCCCCCAAGCGCAGTGTCCAGTTTATTGCCGTCACCGGTGAGGAGCAGGGCCTGCTGGGATCCCGTTACTACGTCGACAACCCCACCACCGCTCTGGACAAAACTGCCGGTGTGTTCAACCTGGACTCCACCAACGTCTATGGTGCTGTTAAGGAATTCACCGTCATCGGCCTGGGCCAGTCGCAACTGGACGACTATCTGGGTGACGCCGCGCGGGTTCAACAGCGAACCCTGACTGCCGAGTCCCACCCCGGTGCCGGCGGTTTTTTCCGCTCGGATCACTTCTCCTTCGTTAAGCGCGGCGTGCCGGCGGTGTTTGCCGGTGGTGGCAGCACCCCCAAAACCGAGGCACTGGCAGCCTACCGCAAGCAGATGAAGCAGGAGATGAAAGGTTGCTACCACAACAGCTGCGACATCTACCGAGACAACTGGAACCTGTCTGGTGCCCTCGAGGACATCGAGGTGTTCTATCGGGCGGGAGCGGCCCTGGCCAACAGCGACCAATGGCCAGGCTTCAAACCAGAAAGCGAATTTTACTCATTGCGACCAGCCAGTTAGGCTATCTACCACAGCCTGCTCAGGGCGGCGCCTGCGCAGCTTGAGCATCTGCGGTCGATGAACGGCTCACGATAAGGACACATTATGTTTAAAAAACTCCTGGCCTCCGTCGGCATTGGCGCGGCCAAAGTCGACACCCAACTGGACGATGCGGTGCTGATGCCCGGCCAGCCCTTCTCCGCCACCATCGTGATTCAGGGGGGCGACGTCGACCAGCAGATCTCCGGCCTGACCCTGACGCTGATGACCGAAGTCAAAACCGAAGTGGACGATCACACCACCTATCAACATATGGCGCTGGACAGCTGGTCACTCAGTGACACCATGACCATCGAAGCCGGTGCCACCTATGAACTGCCATTCCAGGCCAACCTGCACCCGGAAACGCCGCTGACGGGCATCGGCGGCCGCCGCAACCGCAGCCGAGTATGGTTGCAGACCGGACTGGAAGTGGACATGGCCATCGATCCCAGCGACAAAGACATGCTGCTGGTGGAGCCCGTGCCGGCAATGCAAACCCTGCTGGATGCCATGGAGCAGAGTGGCTACCGGCTGCAAAAAGTCGACGTAGAGCGGGGCCATCTCAACGGTCAGGGCTTCAGCAGCGTCAGCGGCGCCTATCAAGAGCTGGAGTTCGTGCCTTCCGGCCTCAGCCTGTTCGGGGTTAAAGAGGTAGAGATCTCCTTTGTGCCTCAGGGCCAACAGATGCACGCCCTGATCGAAGTGGATCGCAGTTTCCGCGGCGACAGCTACCGCAGTCTGTCCTGGGACGCCGCCACGCCGGTCGCCAGTCTGATGGAGCAGCTGAAACGCGCCATCGGCTAAACCCAGTCCAGCTGCCACAACGCCCGCTTAAGCGGGCGTTTTTTTTGGTTATCTATTCATCTGCGAATGCTATGGCGGTTGCCGGTTGGCAAACTCCGCAATTGCTGGCAATGTGAACAGACTGTCCCCAATCCCGCCGCAGAAGGAGTGACCCTCACCATGTGCAGTATTTTCGGCATCCTGGACCTAAAGTCCCCCGCCAGCGAGCTTCGCGCCCTGGCCCTGACCCAATCCAAGAAGATGCGCCACCGCGGCCCGGATTGGTCTGGCATCTATTGCGACGATCAGGCGATCCTGGTTCACGAACGGCTGGCCATTGTCGACATCGATAACGGCGCCCAACCGCTGTACAGCAAAGACGGTAACCTGGTGCTGGCAGTCAATGGGGAGATCTACAACCACCGCGAGCTTCGCCAACAGCTGGCCGACGAGTACGAGTTTCAAACCGGCTCCGACTGCGAAGTGATCCTGGCCCTGTATCAGAAATACGGAGAGCAGTTTCTGGATCGCCTCAATGGCATCTTTGCCTTTGTATTGTGGGACAAAGCCCAGCAGCGCTACCTGATTGGCCGCGACCACATCGGCATCATTCCGCTGTACACCGGCTTCGACGCCTCAGGCAACTTCTATGTGGCTTCAGAGATGAAAGCCCTGGTACCCCAGTGCCGCCAGATTGACGAGTTTCTTCCCGGTCGCTACCTGGCCAGTTGGCTGACAGGCCCCCGCGACTATTATCAGCGCGACTGGAAGGCCTTTGCCGAAGTGGCCGACAACCCCGCCGACGTCACCGCCCTGCGACAGGGGCTGGAGGACTCGGTCAAACGTCAGCTGATGTCGGACGTGCCCTACGGGGTGCTGCTGTCCGGTGGCCTCGACTCCTCCATCACCTCGGCGCTGGCAAAAAAGTACGCCGCCCGTCGCATCGAAGAGGATGAATCCAGCCCCGCCTGGTGGCCGCAGCTGCACTCCTTCGCCGTTGGCCTGGAGGGCTCGCCGGATCTCAAGGCCGCCGCCGAAGTGGCGGCTCACATTGGCACCGTCCATCACCAGGTGACCTTTACCATTCAGGATGGCATCGATGCCCTGACCGACGTCATCTACCACCTGGAAACCTACGACGTCACCACCATCCGCGCTTCCACGCCCATGTACCTGATGGCCAGGAAAATTAAAGCGATGGGCATCAAAATGGTGCTGTCCGGCGAAGGTGCCGACGAACTGTTTGGTGGTTATCTCTATTTCCACAAGGCGCCGAACGCCCAGGCCTTCCACGAAGAGCTGGTGCGCAAAGTGGGAAAACTGCACCAGTTTGACTGCCTGCGGGCCAACAAGGCCATGGCCGCCTGGGGCATCGAAGCCCGGGTGCCGTTCCTGGACAAGGAGTTTGTCGACGTAGCGATGCGCATGAATCCGGCAATCAAAACCATTACCGAGGGTCGCATCGAAAAGCAGGTACTCAGGGAGGCGTTTGCCCACTACCTGCCGGAATCGGTGGCCTGGCGCCAGAAAGAGCAGTTCAGCGACGGTGTTGGCTACTCCTGGATCGACACCCTCAAAGCCTATGCCGCCGAGCAGGTCAGCGATCAGGAGTTGGACAACGCCCACTACCGCTTCCCCATCAATACCCCGGACACCAAAGAGGGCTACTTCTACCGCACCCTGTTTGAACAGCACTTCCCCGGCGACGCCTGTGCCAACTGTGTGCCCGGCGGTAAATCGGTGGCCTGCTCCACTCCAGAAGCGCTGGCCTGGGACAAGAGCCTGCAGGGCTTGGCCGACCCCTCCGGGCGCGCCGTGGCCAATGTCCACAACGACGCCTATTGATTCCCACACACCGAAAGCCGCCACGGCTTTCGGTTTTTTTTAAGTAAAACCAAACCGATAACTTCGAAGCCCTCCCACAGCGCCGCAGCACAGCCTCAGGCGCAGCAATAAATCGGGTTCGAACAATTCTCTTTCGATGTCATTTTTGTTACCTTTTCGACACATTTTGGGTCCTTACCACCAGTGCGCGCCAGTAACAACAATGATTCAACGACTATGGCAGCTGGGACGCTACATTCGCCACGGATGGCAATGGTTTATTCTGATACAAATTTTGAGCCTGCTCGGCATCAGCCTGGCATGCTGGCATTCGATCTCCAACGGGCTGGACACTCGACTGGAGAGCATAGTGCTGTCCACTCAGGACTACTACCGCCGCGCCTCTGGCGAGCTCGACACCCTCAGCCGGGAGATCGTCCCCAACCGCTGTGATAAAGACGCCCAGTACCGCCTGACCCAGGCCGCCATCCGCTCCAATGCCTTCGACTACCTGGCCTACCTCAGCGACGAAGCCGGCTATTGCCGCGCCGCCAATAACCCGCTGTCACCGATGTTCATCGGCGAACTCCTCGACAGCCAGAGCGGGCCGATCTGGATCGGCAGCGACGACCGCGCCCTGGTGCCTCACCAGGTGTTTATCGCCCAGCTGGCGCCGGGAACCTACCTGATCGGAGTGGCCAAAACCGTCCACCTGCTTGAGCGGCTGTTCTCCTACCACTACCAACGGCTTCAGGCGCAACTGTCCCTGTACGTGGACAACCGATTGCTGTATCAGCAAGACAGCATCGATGGTCAGCCCCTGCTGACCATGCAGCGCCAGTTGAGCATTGGTAATGTCCGCGCCGACATCAACTATGTGCCCCAGCCCCTGCACGCCATCTGGATGGAGTGGGTCATCTACGGGGTTCCCCTGATGCTGCTGCTGGGGATGAGCATGCCGGCGATGTTGGTGTATCGACGCAGTCACAAGGGAGTGTTTCTGGACGATTTGAACCTCGCCTATCGTCGCAATGAAATCTATCCGGTGCTGCAACCCATTGTCGACGCCGGCACCCGCCAGCCTGTGGGCTATGAATTGATGGCCCGCTGGCAGCACCCCACCATGGGCCCTATCACCCCGGACACCTTCATTCCGATGATGGAGCGCTTCGGGCGCCTGGATCAATTGCTGCAAGAACTCACCAGCCAGGTGCAACGACAGCTCCCCAGCGATTGCTACCTGAGCATCAACCTGTCGGCCAACCAACTGACCCACAGCCTCAGGGATCCCGCCAGTTTCATTCTCGAATTAACCAACCGGCTCGGCATCCTGCCACAGCAACTGATGATTGAGATCACCGAACGTGAGGCGCTGGACTACGACAACCCCAGCCTGCTGGCCACCCTGATGGAACTCAAGCAGGCGGGGATCAAGCTGGCCTTCGACGATTTTGGTACCGGCCATAACGGCATCGCCTGCCTGAAGCTGTTTGCCCCGGATTACATCAAGATCGACAAGAGCTACGTGCATACCATTCACAGCGACGCCATTCAGGGCCCGGTGCTGGACTCCATCATTCAGCTGGCCAACACCATGGGCATCGGCATCATCGCCGAAGGGGTGGAGACCGAGCAGCAACGCCAGTACCTGCTCAGCCGTGGCGTCATCCATCAACAAGGGTTCCTGTACTCCAAACCAAAGCGCACTGGTCACATTTTCGCCGCCGAAGACTAAGCCATTGCCGTAACTGTCAATCCGGCAACTGCTGCAGCACAAAGTCAATGAACTGACGGACACACTGGCTTAAGTAGCGGTGAGACTGATACACCACGTACATATTGCCTGAGGGGATCTCAAACTCGGGAAACAACACCCTCAGTTGCTGCCGTTCAACATAAGGCTCAACCAGAGGCCTTGGCAGCTTGGCGATCCCCACTCCGGCCACGGCGGCTTCAATCAGAAGCTGAGTGGCGTCCGCGGCGTACCGCCCTCGAACCGGCACATCCAACTGTTGCTGTTCCGATCGAAAGTGCCAGCTTTGCCCCTGAACGGCATTGCCCCATAACACACATTGATGATCCGTCAGTTGCCGGGGATGGACAGGAGCACCATGGCGAGCCAGATAATCGTGGCTGGCACAACACACACTGATCTTAGGGAGCAGCCGTCTGGCCACCAAACTGGAGTCACTCAGTACACCGGACCGAAACGCCACATCAATCCGCTCTTCAATCAAGTCCACCTGATGGTCGGTAAGTTTCAGCTCAATATCAACCTCGGGGTATCTCATCAGGAACGCGTTGATCCAGGGTTGAACATACATAACGGCAAAATCCAGCGGTGCGGTTATTCGCAACCGGCCCTTGGGGTATGTCTGTGCCTGACTGACCCATTGGTTGGCCTCCTCAATGCCCAGCATGTGCTGATGACAATGACAAAAATACTGCTCTCCGGCATCGGTTAGCGACAACTTCCGGGTGCTACGATTCAGCAGACGCACGCCCAAATTGGCCTCCAACTGCTGTACTTTGCGGCTTACCGTGGTAGGCGGCATGGACAGCAGTTTTCCGGCCCCCACAAAGCTGCCCGCTTCAACCACCCGCACAAACACATTCACATCATTGAGGTTCACCACATTTACCTTCAAATATGGGATAGAGAAGTTCAATTATACCATCTAATCATATAATCATTTGCTCTCTACACTGTGGTCATTACCCGTACAAAGAGCTACCTCCATGAGCCGTCAACTGCAACAGATTCGTTCAGGCCAGACTCATCCTCCGGTCGCCCATTACATCTCGCCCAGCACCCTCACCCAGTTGAATCCCTTCGTGTTGTGGGATCATTTCATGATTACCAATACCATCGAAACCGCAGAGTTTGGGTTTCACGGCCACTCCGGTGTTGCCGCCATCAGCTACCCACTGGTAGGTGACATCGAGCACACCGACAGCAGTGGTCACAGCGGCCATCTGTTTGCCGGTGGCATCCAGATCATGAGTGCAGGAAAAGGCGTGATTCATAAAGAGGTCGTGCATCCACAGCAAGGCCACGCAGAAGCATTCCAGCTTTGGACCCTGCTGCCACAACAGAGTGCCGAGATGGGTTCCGTGACCTACGCAACGGCTCAAAAATCGGCCTTACCCGTGGTCACTGATTCAGGCTCCACCACTCGAGTGCTGATAGGAGAGCATCAACGGCAGCGCAGCCCAATTCAGCACTGCATCGATATGACCTACCTTCATATCGCCATTGACGCAGGCGCCCGCTGGACACACCAAAGTCCGGAGCTACACGCCACCGCGTTTGTGTTTTGCCGATCCGGCCGTCTGTTGGTCGGCGATGCGCAACTCAAGTCCGGTCAACTGGGCGTATTCCGCGCAGGCAGTGAGCACATTGAAATCGAGGCCACCGACGTGGCCGCCGAGTTTCTGTTGATCAGCGGGCAACCGCTGACACAGCCGATAATCAGCAGCGGCGCCTCAATTCACTCCAGTCAGGAAAACCTGCTGGCTGGCACCAATGAAGTACAACGCTTACTACAGGCTTTGCGCCACAACACACCACCCACAGAGAGGTAATCCCATGACAAATAACACATTTTCCCCAAGCAATGCGACGCTGTTGCTGATCGATCATCAAGTGGGCACCCTAGGTTGGGTCAAGTCCAACTCCCTGGATGAGATTAAGCGGCATACCGTCGCCCTGGCCCGATCGGCCATCGTCACCGGCATGCCGCTCATTCTGACCTCCAGCCAAGAGGATCAAGTTCAAGGGCCACTGTTTGACGAACTGATTGACACCGCCCCAGAGGCTTACGCCAATCGAGTTCAACGTGCTGGCATCGTCGACGCCATGAAGGACGCCAATTTCGCCAATGCCGTTTCCGCCACCGGTCGCAACAACCTGATCATTGCCGGCATCACCACCGACGTCTGTGTGGTCTACCCGGCGATCACCGCAGTACAGGCGGGGTATAACGTCCAGGTCGTCGTCGACGGTTCCGGCTCTCCGACCACTCTTGCCGACGAAACGGCGTTAAGGAGGATGGAATCCCACGGCATCACCCTGACCACCACCAATCAGTTGATCGCCGAACTGGCTCAGGACTGGAGCAGCGACAACGGTCAAAAGCTGATGCAAGTGCTGTTTGAAGAGGTGTTGTCCAAACAGGGGGGATAGGTTAACCGCTCAGCGGTGAACGTGATCAAAAAAGCACCGCCGAAGCGGTGCTTTGTCTTTACAGGGTATTGCAGGATGTTGAATCCGAACCTGGCAGCCACAGTGGCTGCCAGCCAGGATTTAGAAGCTGGCGCTGGCCCACAGCCACAGCTTATCGGTATCGACTTTGATGTCACCGGCATCGTACATGGCGTACTTCACACCCAGGGTGTAGTGCTTAGCCACCTTGGTGGTGTAGCTCAAATCGATTTCGCTACCGAAGTCATCGGCAGAGGTACCTTCATCGGCAGTGAAGTCGTGGTAGATCACCGCGAACTTGCCGCCCAGTGCCTTACCGGACACGCCACCGTACAAGTCCACCAGACCCTCTTTCGGGGTGGTCAGGAACATGTCAGCCCAGCCGTTAAACTTGTGCAGCGTCGCCAGAGGCGTGCTGAAGCCGTAGTCACCGCTGTCGGAACCCAGCACTTCGTAACCCAGCTTGGCGGTCAGGCCGGCAAAGGTCGCCGCGCCTTCAATCAGGTAGTAGTCGGCTTCGTAACCGGACGCATCGTCTTCCTGAGTGGCGTATTCCAACTGGTACTTAACCGGCAGATCACCCAGCTTGGTGCCACCGGCAAAACGCACACCGTAGGTGTCCAGACCGTTGTCGGTGTTGTTGTCCACTTCCAGCAGGTAGGCGTAGGCGCTCAGTTTACCGAAGGCGGTGTTGTAGCCGATGTTAACCAGGTGATCCTGGGAATCGACGTCTTTCTCTTCGGCGAAGATGCGGTTGCGCTGATTGATGTAGACGTAGTTCAGGGTCAGGTCTTTGGCCGGAGTCAACAACAGGTTGACGCCATCAAAGGTCTGACGATCCTGACGCCAGCCAACGTGGCCAACGAAGCGGTGGTTATCCAGAGTCACAACCTGACGACCCAGGGTACCCTTGAACATGCCACGCTGATAGCGCAGGAACGCCTGGTCCAGCTCGGTGGTGTTTGGATCGGCAATCACCGAGTACTCCGGCTTGTTGCCAATCTTGTCGTTGTAGTCGTTGACACCGAAGGCATCGCGGGAGTCTTCAAACTCAACCAGGGCAGAGAATCCCTGGTAAGCGGCCGTTTCCATGGTCAGGCGGGTACGCAGGGTCAGGGCATCGGCGTCTTTGAGCGCGTTGTCCTGGCTGACGTTTTCATAACGCAGGCGGGCATCCAGCTTGACCGTGCTCTGGGCAACCGCGTCGGCGAGGGACGCCGGCTCAGCGGCAACGGCAGCGGTGGACAGAGCCAGCATAGGCAGAGTTGCCAGGTAGCGTAGTTTCATTTTCATCTCCTGTTGTGACATTCCCAGGGGGCAGTCTCTGCTGCCCCTCTTGTGGGGTGTAATTAGCGTGCGGCGACGTTATCGGCCTGCGGCAGGTGGCAAACGCGGCATTGGTACAGATTGCCTTTCACCTTGCCTTCGACGGTGTGGCTCACCGGCAGCGTGTTCTTCTTCGGCTTGTGGCAGCTCATGCAGCCATTGCGCTTGAGGTTAATGGGGTAAGTCGCCTTGTGCGGAATCAGCGGCGGCTGGCCGGCAAACACATCGGCAACCACGGCCTTTTTCGGGTAGTTGGCGATCTCGGCTGCAGCAACCTGAGTATTCACTACCGTGTCACCACGACGGGATTTGGCCTCATTCTGAGGGGCGTCGGCGGCGTTCATCTGACAGCCAGCCACGATGAAGGCCGCTGCTACCATTATGATTTTTGCTTTCATTGGTCTCTCCAGAGGTGCCGCTCGGCGGCACCTTCCCTATTCGATTAAGCCTTGACGATTTGAACCGGACACTTCTTAAAGTCGGTCTCTTTCGACATCGGATCCGTGGCATCCAGCAGCAGTTTGTTGACCAGCTGCTTGGCATCGCAGAACGGCATGAACACCACCCCTTCAGGCATGTCGTAGCGGCCCTTGGTTTCGATGCGGGTGCGCAGTGAACCGCGAGGGCTGGACACCAGCACTTCGTCGCCACGCTTGAGGCCACGCTTGGCGGCGTCTTCGCTGCTCATGTACACCTTGGCATTGGGGTAAGCGGCATTGAGCTCATCCACACGCCCGGTCATGGTGCCGGTGTGCCAATGCTCCAACACTCGACCGGTACACAACCACAGGTCGTAGTCGGCACTCAGGTCTTCCGCCGGTCCCTCATAGGGGTTGGCAATGATCATCGCCTTGCCATCTGGCTTACCGTAGAACTCGAAGCCGCTGCCTGGCTTAACGTAAGGGTCCAGGCCCTCTTTGAAGCGCCACAGAGTCTCTTTGCCATCAATCACCGGCCAGCGCAGACCTTCACCGAAGTAGTCATCGAAGGCACCCAAATCATGCTGGTGACCGCGAGTAAAGTCGGCGTACTCTTCAAACAGGCCTTTCTGCAGGTAGAAGCCCAGAGACTTGGACTCGTCGTTGTACTTGCCTTTGCAGTCAGAGACCGGGAACTTGTCCACCACGCCGTTACCAAACAGCACGTCGAACATGGTCTTGCCGCGGTATTCCGGCTTGGCAGCCAGCAACTCTTCCGGCCATACCTCTTCCATCTTGAAGTACTTGGAGAACTCCACCACCTGCAGGACGTCGGAGCGGGCTCCGGGCACCGGCTTCACCAGCTGATGCCAGTACTGGCCACGACGCTCGGCGTTACCGTAGGCGCCCTCTTTCTCCACCCACATGGCGGTGGGCAGTACCAGGTCGGCCATGGAAGCGGTCACGGTCATGTAGGAGTCGGACACCACAATGAAGTTTTCCGGATTCAGGAACCCTGGCAGGGTCTCTTCATTGATGTTGGGGCCGGCCTGCAGGTTGTTGGTGACCTGGGTCCAGTAGCAGTTCAACTTGCCATCTTTGAGCATGCGGCTCTGCAGCACCGCGTGGTAACCCGGCTTTGGCGGAATGGTGCCTTCCGGCAACTGCCAACGCTTCTCGGTAATGTCGCGATGGGGCTTCTTCATTACCACCATGTCGGCAGGCAGACGGTGGGCGAAGGTGCCGACTTCACGGGCGGTACCACAGGCAGACGGCTGACCGGTCAGGGAGAACGGGCTGTTGCCGGGCTCGGAGATCTTGCCGGTCAGCAGGTGAATGTTGTAGATGGAGTTGTTCACCCAAACACCACGCACGTGCTGGTTGGCGCCCATGCACCACATGCTCATCACCTTACGCTTAGGATCGGCGTAGGCCTTGGCGATTTTCACCAGCGCATCGGCGTCGACACCGGTCTTTTCAACGGTGTAATCCAGGGTGTAGGTGCTGAGGAACTTGGCGTATTCCTCAAAGCTCATCGGCGTCATCTTCTTAGCCGACTTCTGATTCTTGGCCGCCTTTTCACGAGGGTGATCCGGACGCAGGCCGTAACCGATGTCGGTGGTCGCCATGGCAAACTTGGTGTGCTTGTTGACGAACTCTTTGTTTACCGCATCGTTTTCGATGATGTAGTTGGCAATGTAGTTCAGCAGAATCAAGTCGGTCTGAGGCTTGAAGATCAGGCCGGTATCGGCGATGTCAAAACAGCGGTTCTTATAAGTGGAGATGGCGTGAATCTGCGCGCCAGGATGACCCAGGCGACGCTCGGTGACGCGATTCCACAATACCGGGTGCGCTTCGGCGGCATTCGAGCCCCACAGCACGAAATCATCGGCATGCTCGATGTCATCGTAACAGCCCATGGGCTCATCGATGCCAAAGGCACGCAGGAAGCCGACCACCGCCGACGCCATACAGTGGCGGGCGTTAGGGTCGATGTTGTTGGAGCGGAAGCCTGCCTTCATCATCTTAACGGCGGCATAGCCTTCCCATACGGTCCATTGACCGGAACCAAACATACCGATGGAGCTGGGGCCCTTTTTCTTCAGGGCCGCTTTCCATTTGTCCGCCATGGTTTCGTAGGCGCGATCCCAGCTTACCGGAGTCAGTTCGCCGTCTTTGGCGTATTGGCCATTTTTCATCCGCAGCAGTGGCGTAGTCAGACGATCCTTGCCGTACATGATCTTGGACAGGTAATAGCCTTTCGCACAGGCCATGCCTTTGTTGACCGGGCTGTCCGGGTTGCCTCGGGTCGCCATGACCTTGTTATCGCGGGTACCCACCATAATGGAGCAGCCCACACCGCAGAAGCGGCAGGGCGCCTTGCCCCACTCCAGGTCATCCTTGCCTTCGGCCGCATTCACCGTGGTGACCGGCAAGATGGCGCCGGCAGCGGTAGCGGCTGCCACCGCCGCATTGGCTTTAATAAACTCGCGTCTGTTCAAGCTCATATCATCCTCTTGATAATTATTAGAGTTGTTCTACACGGTGATAGGCCAAGCCGGTGTTAATCACTCCGTCTATGGCGCCTATCGCTTCAATTGCTGCATTGGTGCTTTGCTGGCTGTCGCTTTCCAGAGTGACGACCAGCTTGCCGTCCTCTGTCTGAGAGTGCAGTTCACAGCCAGAGATCTGCGCCAGGGCCGGTACGACCTCAGGCTGTGCCTCTTTATGGCAGTGGACCACCAGGCCGCTTATGTGAATAGATTCTGTCAAGGTGTTCACCAACTCGGTTCCAACAAGTTAATAGTGATGGTGTTTTTTTGACCCTGGAGTAACCATACCCCTTAGGGGGTATTCCTTAAGAGATAGGGGACAGGTCGAATTTCTGGCCAAAAAGAGAAAGGTTATTTTTTTAACATTTGATTAATATGAGAACTGGGCCCGAACCTTATTCGTGAACAAGTGCGCAGAAATGAGGTTCTGTGGCCGGGATCACAGCCGTCTGGGTGGCCAGCTTTGTGGCTAAAACGAGTTTGGGGTTGTCGTGTTGGCAGCGCAGCCAGAAATGTCCTGCCACTGCGATGGACTTGAAAAGCAATCAGGACGGGCCGTGCCGGGTAACAAAGCCAAATAGGCGAGACGGAAAGTCTGTCAATTCAAGCATATGGACATTCAAATTGGCGGTTACATTTTTTTCACAACATCAACGCGAGTGGATTTTTTTCGACAACAAATATGATAAGTTGAGCCTCACAGTGGAGGTTCCCAAAGGACGATGAACCTGAGATGAGCAAACTGAGGTGGCAACTTGGACGCTTGATTCGATTGGGATGGCGCTACTTCTCGATCACTCTGGCCGTGGGCTTGATCTTCAGCATTGCCCTGGGTCTGATGAACCACTCCAACACCATCAACTCCCGCCTGTCTCTGGGCCTGTCCCTGTTTGAAGCCTATTACAATCACAGTCACAATGAACTCAGCCAATTGGCTCAAACGGTGCCCTGGGGCATCTGTAATGCCAACTCCGAACGGGAACTGAAGCGGGCAGCCAAGCGCTCCCACTACTTTGACTATCTGGCCACCATGAGCGACGAACAGGGGTTTTGCCGCGATCAGGACCTGATCATCGCCCCCTCCACCGCCTTTGATGTGGTGGCCTCCGGAGCCGGCCCCATCTGGATGAAGAACGACAGTCATCACCTGCAGTCCTATCAGCTGATGGCCATTCGGCTCGAAGGCAACCGCTACCTGTTCGGCATCAGCAAGAGCCGCCGACTGATGAAACTGCTGTTTCCGGAAGAGCAGTTTTTGAGCCACTCGCTGATCACCCTCAACTACAAACAGGAAACCATCATCACTCTGGGCAGCAGCGTCCGCACCTGGTTGTCACAAGAATACCGGGATGGCCGCGGCGACCTGGAGATCAGCCTCTACCTGCACCCCGAACACCTGTTGATGGCCATGAAACAGAACCTTGCCATTGGCGTGCCGGTATCGCTGTTTGTCGCCCTGACCACCACGCTGTTGCTGCTGTATTGGCGCAGCTACCATGGCCTGCACCCGGAAGACTTGCTGGACACCTTCAGCAATCGTGAAATCTACCCGGTGTTTCAGCCCATCGTCGATGGCCGCGACAAGCGGGTACTGGGGCACGAACTGCTGGCCCGATGGCAACACCCACAGCTCGGCACCATCCCCCCCGATGAGTTCATTCCACTGCTGGAATTCCACCATCAGCTGGACAGGTTGTTGTATGAATTGGCCCCTCAATGCCAATATCAGCCCGAACAGCACGGCTACCTGAGCATCAACCTGGCCGGCCAGCAATTGCTGAGCGAGAACCGCAACCTGGGGGATTTTCTGGAGCACCTGAGTCGACAGATCGGCATCGAGCCCAGGCAACTGGTGGTGGAGATCACCGAACGTGAAGTGCTGGACTTTCAATCCGCCCATTTTCAGAGAACCCTGTACGACATTCGGCAGCGGGGCTTTAAGGTGGCCATTGACGACTTTGGTACCGGCCATAACGGCCTGGCCAGTCTGAAGGTATTTCAGCCAGACTTCCTTAAGGTGGATAAAAGTTTCGTGCAGATGGTTCAGCATCAGAGCGACACTCAGCCGGTACTGGACTCGATTCTGCAACTGGCACACCGGCTCGACATCACCCTCATTGCCGAAGGGGTGGAAACCGAAGCCCAGCGCCAGTACCTGTTGGCCCGAGGCGTCACCCGCATGCAAGGCTATTTGTTTGCCAGACCCGGTCCGCTGGACATTTCTCAGCCAAAAGAGCAGCAAAACCGCCATCGTCCCTCCCGCCCGCAGCCGGATTCCACTATACTAGCCGGCGATCTGGCCACCAGGCAGACCTGAATTAGGTGAAAAAATGAAAATTTGTGCGGTTGAATTAAAAAGTAACGAAGCCATTGTCTGCATCCTTGGCTTGGATCGGGGTCTGTTTAATGTGGCCGAATGCCGCGCCCGAAAGCTGACCTTGAATGACGGCACTGCGGTCAAGCCGCTGAAAGCGTTTCAGGCGGAGTTCGCCAAGCTGGTCAGCGACTACAAGGTCGATAAAGTGGTCATTCGCGAGCGACCAATGAAAGGCAAATTTGCCGGCAGTGCCATCGGCTTTAAGATGGAAGCGGCCATGCAACTGGCGGAAGGCATCGATGTGGAAGTGGTCTCCGGCACCGCCATCAAAGAGAGCCTCAAGCGTCAGCCGGTGGACATTGGCATGAAAGAGGTGGGCCTGAAGCAGTTCCAGGAAAACGCCTTCGCCACCGGCTATGCCTACCTGAACATGAAGCGCTAACCCCTTTTAGCGTTGCTGACTCTCCGCCCGGCCTGTGCCGGGCGGCGTCGTTTCAGGGCAGGCTCAGAGGCGCTCGCCGCGGCCAAAGCGGTAGATCAGCTGAGTTGCCAACAGGTCGTCAGTGGTAGAAAAACGGGTACTGTGGAAATGGCGCCAGTCTGCCTGTAACGCCCAGTTCGGGTGCAGCTGCCAATGCAGTCCAAGACCACCGTTGACCTGAAACGTCTTCTTATCCCGGTCCTGATCCCGCAGAGTTTCCCCTATCCCCGCCGTCACAAACGGCCGCAGGCGGCTGTCGCCATTAAAGTAGTACTGCACATCGGCGCTGTAGTTTTCATAGGTGAGCTCCTTGCCGGTACCCTTTTCATTGAGATCGGTCCTGGCGTAGCTCAATCGGGTCGACCAGCGCGACGAGAAGTACAGCCCCAGGCTCACCACCGGTACGCTGCCACTCTCGACGGCCCAGAAGTCATCCGGGTTCAGCTGCGCCATCCCAACCCCCAATCCGACAATGCCAAAATCCACCGGGTCTTCGGCGTGACGACTGGCGGAGCCTCTGGAAGAGGAAAGCTCTCCGGCCTCGCCACTGCTGCCACCAAAGCGGTACCTGAGCCCCAGTTGCACCTGAGTATCGCTGCGGCTGTTGCCCATGGGCACCTCGCTGACGGTCATGTAACCGGTACCCGCCTTGATCACCTGCCGCTCAAACAGGCTATTGATGCCCCGCCCCAGCGCATCCACGGGGTCAAGGAAGAACAGCGCGGTGTCCCCCAGAGTCTGAGACCCCCACACCTTGCCCCCCTGGGCCCAGATCGCCTGCTCGGTCTGAAACGCCCATTCCCCATACACCCAGCCCAACACCGGTGTAACGACGATATCCTGAATGGAGGGCACCTCGGCAAAGGCCTCCAACCCATATTCCCAATAGAAGGTCGACATCAGGAAGGAGTACATAAAAGCGTCCCACTGCCGGTAACCGGACTTGCGTGCCACCTGGTAATAGACACCACCAAAATAGGTATGGCCCACGTAGTTAATCTGCCAGTTATCCCGATCCCACACCGGTCCCTGAGAGACGTTATCCCACCACTTGCTGAACGGCTTGGCGTTGTCTTTGTCCCAGTTGGAGATATCCTCCGGCAGCAGCGCAATCACCCCCGCCACCCCAACGCCATACCAGGCCAGGGACTTGGTTTGTGACCACAGCCGCGCCTGGTCTTCCCCATGGGGAGCATCAAACAGCGACACCCGATAGGGATCGTCGTACGCCGACGGTGACACCGCCTTCTGCTCCCAACTGCTGTTGGTGACCTGCGGCCGGTACAACTCCTCGGACTCGGCCAACACCAAGCCACTCCACAACACCCCAATCATCGCCACGGCCAGCCATCGACATCCTGTCCCTGCCATCACCTTAACTCCCTGAAATTCAGCGTTGATTTCATTATAACCAGCCACAACAAAGTGGTAACGTTTTTCTCTGACTCCAGCAACACCGATTCGGCCATCACAAGCAGACCCTGGCAGAAGCGGGTATACTGTCAGCAACGTCGCCAGATTGAGTAACACATTGAATATCCTGATTATCGAAGACGAGCCCGCCATCGCCGATACCCTAATCCACGTCCTGGAGATGGACGGCTACGACAGCCATTGGGTTGCCAGCGGCGGTGAAGGGCTGACCTACCTGCGTCAGCAGCACGCCGACCTTGTGGTTCTGGATGTCGGTCTGCCGGACGTCAGCGGCTTCGAGTTGTGTAAAACCATCCGTGGCTTTTCCGACATTCCGATCATCTTCCTCACCGCCCGCGACGACGTCATCGACCGTGTGGTGGGGCTGGAGATCGGTGCCGACGACTACGTCACCAAGCCCTTCAGTCCCAGAGAGGTGCTGGCCCGAATCAAATTGCGCATTCGCCCCCGCGCCGCCGAGGCACACAGCACCACAACCACCGACGGCGAACTGATCAGCCACAATTTCGATTTCAACTGCAATGGCCAGCCTCTGGGCCTGACGGCGGTGGAGTTCAAGATACTCAGCAAGCTGATCGAGGCTGGCCCCAGAGTGTTGAGCCGCGAGCAGTTGATGATCGCCGCCGACATGGCTGCCGATGCGGTGTACGAGCGCAACATCGACTCCCACATCAAAGCGATTCGACAAAAACTGAAACCCGCTGGGCACGACGCCCGGCTACACACCAAGCGCGGGTTCGGCTACTACTACCAGAGGACGGCACCATGAGCCGCTGGCCCCGTATTCCTCTTGGGCTGCGCCTGTTTCTGCTGTTTTTTGTCCTGGTGGCAATGACCGCCTACTTTGTCAGCAAAACCGTGATTCAGGAGGTCAAACCGGCCGTACGTCAGGCCACCGAAGAGACCCTGGTGGACGTGGCCAACCTGCTGGCCGTGCTGGCACAGCAACCGATGGCCGCCGGTAACCTCAACCAGAGCCGGTTTGCCGAGCTGCTGAGCACCTATGGCCAACGACAGCCACAGGGACGACTGTGGGAGTTTGGCCACAAGACCATCAATCACCGCATCTACATCACCGACCGCAATGGCATAGTGGTAGCCGACTCCTGGCAACAGGACATTGGCCAGGACTTTTCCCGCTGGAACGACGTCTACCTGACCCTACGGGGCCAATACGGCGCCCGCAGTACCGCGCTGGATCCCGATGACCCGCTGTCCACGGTGATGCACGTCGCCGCTCCTATCATGGATAATGGTGCCATCATCGGCAGTGTCACCGTCGCCAAGGCCAACCGCTCTGTTCAGCCGTTTATCGACCTGTCGAAACAAAAAGTGGCGTTTTGGATGCTGATGATGACCCTGCTGGTTCTGCTGGCCGGCGCCCTGGTCGCCTGGCGTATCAACACCGCCCTGAGCCGGCTGATCCATTACGCCAATCATATGGGACAGGGAAAGCCGGTGACCAAACCCCGTTTTCGCATCTTCTACGAGTACGGAGCACTGAGCGATGCCCTGGAGCAGATGCGCAACCAGCTGGACGGCAAGCAGTACGTAGAGGACTATGTTCAGACCCTGACCCATGAACTGAAAAGCCCGCTGTCCGCCATCCGTGGGGCCAGCGAGATCTTGCAGGCACCGCTGCCAGCGGACAAGCAAAACCGCTTCGCCGGCAATATTGAACGTGAAGCCCGCAGGATGCAGTCGCTGATCGATCAATTGCTGCAACTGGCTCGACTGGAAAAGCGGCCTCAGTTGGAACAGGTTGAGCCGGTAATGCTGGCGTCACTGGTGGAGGAGGTGATTGCCTCCGCCGCCCCAAGGCTGACCCTGAAACAGCTCCAGTGCCAAGCGTCGCTGCCCGGCTCGCTGCAGATTCAGGCAAACCGGTTCTTGCTGCGCCAGGCCCTGTTTAATTTGATGGACAACGCCCTCGACTTTGCCCCTTCGGGCGCCAGCCTCAGCTGGCAGGCCCAGTGCGACCATGGCAGCATTGCGCTGTCCCTGTTCAATCAGGGGCCGGCCATTCCCGACTACGCTCTGCCTCGAGTCCGAGAGCGGTTCTTCTCCCTGGCACGCCCTGATGGCGCCAAGAGCAGCGGACTTGGGCTTCACTTTGTGGAACAGGTTGCCACTCTCCATGGCGGAGAGTTGCAGCTAAAGAATCATCAGGATGGCGTTCTGGCGACCCTGCGGCTACCGTCTCCATAAACTCTCCACACAGGCTCCATACGCGCTCCACACAAGGGTTTTACTCTGCCTGTACCCCACCAGGAGAGTGAATATGAAACCCATAATACGCAATGAGATGGCCATTAAATTTGGCGTGGTGATACTGCTGTTCCTGATGCTGCAGATACCACTGATGATGATCGACAGCCTGATTGCTGAGCGCAACCTGCGGCAGCAGGAGGTCAAGCAGGAGATCGCCCGCAGCAGCAGTGGCCCCCAGCAGTTCATCGGCCCGCTGCTCGTCGCCCGCTATCAGGAAACCGTCACCCTCGAAGGCCAATCCCACCAGGTCAGTCGGCAGGCCATCGTGTTACCGGAACGCTATCAGTTCCAGGCCAATCTCAATAGTTTCGAGAAATACCGCGGCATCTACACTGCCCGCCTGTATCGGGCCGACAGCCAGGTACAGGGAAGCCTGAACCTCTCCACGCTTAGCGACCTGCCCAAGGACAGCATCGAGTCGCTGGCTTTGGTGGTGGCAGTCAGCGACAGCCGCGGCATCGGCGCCATCGACACCCTGACCCTCGACGGCCAAGCCTATGAGGTGGAACCCGGCACCGAGTTGCGCCAATGGCCACAAGGGTTTCATGCCCCCTTGCCGCTGTCGCTGCTGCAGCAACAGACACCGCTCGCGTTCGAGTTGGCGCTGCAACTGCAGGGAATGGGGCAACTGGAGGTAATGCCGGTGGGAAATGCCACCGAGGTCACACTGTCCTCACCCTGGCCACACCCCAGCTTTATCGGTGACTACCTGCCGGTGAGCTCTGACATCGACCACTCCGGTTTTCGCGCCCACTGGGTAACCAACAACTTCTCCACCAACATTCGCCAGCTGTTCACCCTGTGCCTGCAGAGCTCGTCCAACTGCGGTCAGCTGAATGCCAGGCAGATGGGTGTCAGCCTGATCGACCCGGTGGATCACTATCTGAAGTCCCACCGGACGGTAAACTACTCACTGCTGGTGATCACCCTCATATTCGCCAGTTTCTTTCTGTTGGAGCTGTTTCAAGCGCGGCCGATTCACCCGATCCAATATGGCTTCGTCGGTCTGGCGCTGGCGCTGTTCTATCTGCTGCTGATTTCACTCAGCGAACACATTGGCTTCAACCCCGCGTACCTGATCTCGGCACTGGCTTCCACAACCTTGCTGGGGGTGTACGTTAGCGGAATGCTGCCGGGACGGCGTCAGGGAGGGGTGTTCTCGGCCTGTCTGTTGGCGCTGTACGCCATGCTGTTTGGCCTGCTTCAGGCGGAGAGTTACGCGCTGTTAATGGGCAGCCTGCTGTGTTTTGCGATATTGAGCCTGGTGATGGTGATCACCCGCCATGTCAATTGGTACCAGAGGCAATCGACCTCTGCGAATGCTTCCGCGAAGCTTACCCCTGATATTCAGGACTGACTTCACCCTGAACCCAATCGTCACTCAAACCACCGGGAGCTGGCGCTCCCGGTGGCAGCAACCTAGAGGATCGGGGTCATCTCCAAACCAACACCGATGCGGTTGGTCTTAACGTTGTAGTCGATCAAACTTTCTCCATAGCCATAGAAGTACTGCACATAGCCACGGACCTTGTTCCCCAACGGAAAGGTCCACCCCAGCTCCGCCGAGCCACGGTTGTCTTTCACATCCAGGTTATTTCGGAACTGGCCCATGAAGGTGTGCTCTTGATACTTGTACAGCACCCCTAACTCGCCATAGCCCAGGTAGTCGGTGATGTCCGGGTTATCATCGCCGCGGCTATCCTCGGGAGAGGTCTTTTCGTCCTCTGGCAAGCGATACCATCCCGTGGCCGCCACGGTCCAATCGCCGCGTTCGAACACCGCCGTCCCCACCAGACGATTCCAACTGCGACTCTTGTCGCCGTTTTGACCATTGGACTGATGGTTGATGCCAAAGCCCACGACCGGCAACCGCCAGTCTCCCAGTTGCCAATCCACTTTTTGTGCCCAGAACAGCTCCGGCTCGTGGTTGGTCTCCCGAAACGGCGCCGAGTGGTCGGTGTTGTATGCCTGCCACCAACTTTGGTTGGTGTAGGCAAAAAACAGCCGACCGGAGTCAGAGAACAGTGGTACCGTCAGCGGCAACTTGAAACTGAACTGAAATTTGATCTCCGAACGCTGCAACGGCAACTCTTCAGGGTCAAACGGCGCCTGATTCGGTGTGTCGTTATAGGTAAAAGGCAGGATGTAATTGTGTCGGTGCGCTGTGAGGCTGAAATCGGATCCAGCCACCTTTTCCTCATCCTCGATGCGCTGTTCCAGTGCCGACTCCTGAGGCTCGCTGACGTCAGTGTCGCGACGCTGTGCCGCCAGGGTATCGGTCTCGATCGGCTCAGCGCACTGGGCGCGCAGCTCAGCCACGGTAGTGTGTTCCGTCGCCGTTTCAAGCGCCTGCAGCAGGCACTGCTGCTGTTGCGTCGCCAGCGGCGCAGCCGCCATCATCGCCAGAGTTAAGCCCATTGCCCATCCTTAGCATTGTAAAAATTTGATATCAGAGTATCAAAAACTCGATTCAAACATAACAGTCACTTAAGCCAAACTCCGACGAACAGACACAAAAAAACCGGCCAGCGGCCGGTTTCATCACTCTCAAGTGCATTACGCCCTGAGATCCTTTACCAGCCGTTCGATGACCTGTGCCTGCTGGCTGATGCGCTCCACATTGCCGGCGGAATCGCGAATCATCCCCACCACGTCATGGGACTGGCTGCGCACTCGCTCCAGGCTGGAGGCGATCTCCGCCGCCACACTGCCCTGCTGGGTCGCCGCGGCGGCAATTTCGGCGCTGCGATCGGAAATCGACAGGTTCAGGGCACTGACCCGCTCAATCTCATCGTGGACGCCGCTCATCAGGGTCTGGCTCTGATGGGCGTTGTCCACCGTGCTGTCGGTGACCCGCTTCAATCCCAGGCTGTGTCCTTGCAGCCCCTCGACCATCCCCTGAATCTCCACCGTCGCCTGCTGAGTCCGGCTGGCCAGGGTTCGCACCTCATCGGCAACCACCGCAAACCCGCGCCCCTGCTCACCGGCCCGGGCCGCTTCAATGGCCGCGTTCAGCGCCAGCAGGTTGGTTTGCTCGGAGATGGCGTTGATGGTGGTCAGCACCTTGCCAATCTCGACGCTGCTGGCATCCAGCTCCGCCACCGCCTGACGCGCCTGCTCAATCTCCTGTGCCAGGGTACCGATGGCACCTCGAGTATGATCCACCTTGCGCTGGCCCTCGTTAGAGGCCTCGGCGGCGTCCTGGGTTTGCGTGGAGGAGTCTTCGGCATGCGCCGCCACCTCCCGAATGGAGGCCTCCATCTGCACGCTGGCGCCAGCCAGACCGTCGATCTGCGATTGTTGGTCCGCCGCCAGCAACTCGGACTGCTGGCTCATGCTGGCCAGCTCCTCACCAATGCTGGACAGCAGCGATGAGGCGTTGCGCATCTCCAACACCAACTGTTGCTCACGCTCGGTAACCCGATCGATGGTCACCGCCAGCAGGCTGAACTCATCCCGAACCGGAATGTAATTCAGTCGTTGCTGCAGATCGCCATCGGCCAGGTTCTGCAGGGCCCGATAGGTACTGAACATCGCCCCGCCAATAAAGGTCATAACGTAATACGCCACCATTGCCGCCACCACCACCAGCAGTGCCAACAGCGTCCATTGCCAGGCCGCCAGCTGTGACAACAGGCCGGGCTGTGGACTGGCCACCACCCGGTATCCCTTGGCGGAGCGGTCTGGCTCCAGAGTCAGACCGCTGCCCTGCAACCGTTCGGCCACCTCAGCCCGACTCAGGTCGGCAGCGGCTAACAGCCCCTGCACCAGTTGCTGTTGCTGAGCCAGAGCCTGGTCGGCACGATGGTCTGCCTGCCGTATCAGCACCGAGGAAAAGAACAGGAAAGCCACTAAAGGCAACAGGAAAATGAGGTAGAATTTTTCTCTCAAACTGAGGTGGATCAGCCATTTGTCCACCCAGCGAAATGCGACTTCTTTCATTCTGAGACCCACAGAATCTGCATGAATAACCGGGCCAACTGCGCTTATGGATGCGCATATGCCAACCCATGTAGAACACAGCCAGTATAATCATCCATAAAGATATTAAAAGGATGTTATCACCTGGTCTTATGGGTTGGCGATTTAACGCTCAATTGTTAAAAGACCGCCCCAGTCGCTCCACCCACCAATCGATGGCGTCTTTGACATCATCGGTGGAATCGATGATCGCCCCCAGCCCCTTGCCCCCCTGACGACGATCGATGGCCGCGATCAGCGGTTGGCCGGTTTTGCCGTCTCTGACCAGCAGTTCAATGGTGCCGCCCCCGACGTTGGTGTATTCACCGGTGACCACTTTGGACAGGGTGGAGATCCCCAGTCCCACGGGTAACACAGTGCTGGTCACCGCCAAAATTGGATTCGGCGTCTCGATGTTGGTCAGGGCGATGCTCATCCTCAGGGTCGAGTCATCCACCTCGTCCACCAGCGTGAAACGGCCATCGAGCTTTGCCACGATCGCCTCGGTGATGTAACCGGTCAGCTCATCCACTTGCTCGGTGGTGATGCCGGTGTCCTCGTCCACCACCACCCACACCTGCTCCAGAGCCAGCTTATCGTAGCCATTCAACCGCTGTTGCAATTCGGCCACCGAGGTGATGGTCGGTGCCGCCCACACCAGATCCACGCCCCCTTGCGGGCCGGGACGAAAATCCTCAAAAGAGCTAAACAGGGCATCATGCTGAACCAGCCTCTGGGCACAAGCGGTTACCAACAACACCGGCAGCAGCAACAAAAAACGTTTCATCGAATTCTCAGTGAATCAACCATCAGTGGCGGCAGTTTAACAGGAGTAAATCCAAAATAAAGCAAGAGTTAAGCCGGGTTAGAACACGCCACTATCCCGCCACTGCTGAAGAAAAAACAACAGGATAACCACAAGCGTCAGGAGGATGATCAGGGTGGTACACAGAGCCTCGCGGGTGGTCGCCTCGCGACTGCGACGCCCGGCTTTGTTGCGCTGCCCACTCATGAGCGCCTCCCAATGATCCGAGCCCCGGACAGAAAACGGCGCCCCTTGGCCCGAAGCTCCAGCATCAGGGTCAAGAACCGCCCCAGCGGGCAAAACAGCCGGCACCAGAAATCGCTGACCACAAAGGCCCCCAGCAGACTCAGGGGCAGCAGATACCATTGAACGCCCAGGCCATCGAGAGAAAACAGCATCGAAAATGGCTCGTAGGCGCCCATGGCCGGAGTCCGTGACAAGAAAATCAGCATCAGTGACAACCACAGCAAGCCGTTGGCCAGCCATTTGGCCCGACGCTTCAATGCCGGATGCAGCGCCAGATTCAAGCCACTGATGCGCTGTAGCCACTTCTGAATCTGGTGAAACGGGCACAACTGGCTGCAATACAGATTTCGTCCCAGCAACAGGATCGCGCCTAAGGTACCCGCCAACATGATGTACCACAGCGGCTGCTGAGCCGGAGATGGGAAGTAGCCCAGCAGCATCGAGCCGATCAGGCCGATGGACAGTGCCGAGTTCAACCAGTAGCCAATCAGCACCACCGATGCCGCCGACAGCACCCGGTTGTAGCGCCCCTGATAAGCTCGAGGGACCCGACGACTCAGGGCCGCCGCCACAAACAACAACACCGCCAGTAACTCCTTCAGGCCAAAGTGCAATTCAGGCTCGGCCCAGGATCGCGTCAACCCCAGCCCGGCTGCGGCCTGATGGGCTCCCTGACGAATGCTCGACGTCAGCCCCCGGGAAGTCAGGGTCGCACCGCTGAGCGCATCCACCCCCTGCCCCAACAAAAAATCACTGTTGGCCATGTGGCCGCGAAACTGGCGCAAAAACTTACCGTCGGCAAAACGAAACAGGTACCCCGGCGTCTCTTTATGCGACACCAGTCGAGTATCCTGTACTCGCCCCCGCTCATCCAGAATCACCGCACTCACCAGAGGCCCGCCGTAGCCCTGCCCCTGCCCCAGGCTCACCGTCATCACCTGGTTCCCTAACGTTACTCGATACTGCTCGCCAGAGGCCTCCGCCAGCCGCTGAATCTCGGCACCAGGAAATACCCCTTGCAACGGCAAACGGTGATCCGGCTGGCGCCACACCAACCCCACCACCAAGGCGGCCAGCAGAGACAGCCAACACAGGCGCTGTAACCATGGCAGCCTATTGGTATCCGCCCGCGACGCGTTGCTGCCGCGGTTGTTCGATTGCTTCATCGTCTTCTCTTATGAAAACGGCCCCCATGGCCGGCATGGAGACCGCACAGGCTCACTTTCTCGCCGGCAGGACCCAATGGCGCACGGTTAATACCGTGACCATCAGTGAGGACAAGCCAAAGCACAACAAGCCCATGGCGCCGGACTGGGGCTCCCCTTCGGCAAAGGACCCCCAGGACCAGCCCACACACACCCACAGCAGCACAAAAGCCAGCCAAAGACCCAGGTTGGCTTTCCAGTCCAGGGCAAAGGTGCACCGCAGCCTCAGGTAGCCCCACAGCGCCGCCGTGGTGCCCATTCCCATCAAGTACCACATCAATCCCATCATCGCTTGTTCCCCTTAACTAAAGTCGCCACTGAATCCGCTGACCCAGAACTTCTCAATCGCCTTTTCATCGTTGACGTTGCCATAACCGAACAGGATGTCCGCCTGGGTCATCATGCTGTGCACCATGCCACCGGTGAAGGTGTTGGAGGCATCGATCAGGCGGTGATGCCAGAAGTCCGGCTTATTCCAGGGACAGGCGGCGATACAGATGCCGCAGTCACCGCCATTCTCGGCCCAGAACTTGAAGCACTTCTTGGAGTCGCTGTAGAACTTCAGCACGCCCTTGTGGTTTTCCCAGCAGTACTCTGGGTTATCGGAGCCGTCGTAGGCGGGCGCCATGGTGGGTTTGTCATCCATGCAGATGGCACCGGAGGGACAGGCGTCACCGCAACGCTTGCAGTGCTCACAGAACGAGATGATGCCGAAGTCACGGGGCTTGTCGTAGGCCACTTCATCCAGCTCCAGATCGGTATACACCTTGCAGATGCGCACCCGAGGACCCAGATTGGGCGCCACCAGGGCGCCATTGCGAGCGCCTTCACCGAGACCGGCTGAGATGGCGTAGGCCACCGAGTTGCCCAGGTCGTTGCCGGAGCCCACCGCTTGATAGCCCAACTTGCGCAGGAAGTGGGCCATGGAACCGGCGATCAGGCAACTGTTGCTGTAGCCCATACCAGCGGTGGAGGAGGCGGGGATTGCCGGTGCGGTAGCCATCGCCTCGTAGTCCATCTCTACCAGCATCACGATCACGCTCTTGGGCTCGAACGGGAAATCCTCCTCCCAGGTGAGCGCCTGCTCCGAGCGCACGTCGTAGATGGGATCGTAATCCCAGCGCTTGTCGCGCTTACAGATCCCTACCCGCACCGCCCCAAAGGTCTTGGCGGCAGTCTTAATGGCACTGATCTTCTCGACCGATCCCTTGAAGGGATAGCGATGCTCATCCACCCCGGACTGATCCCAGCCCAACACACCGCTATTGGGAATGCCGGCAGACTGCAACGGCGCCATGACATCCTGGCCATGCCAGCACGCCTGCTCCAGGGCGAAGTCCAGCTGGGTGTAGCCCGGCTTGCTGTTATCCGCCCGCTGGTGGGCGGTGGCAAAACGGAACATCCCCTGCTGGAAGTTAAACGGGGTCTCACCATTGCGGGTGGGGCCGCCACTGTCCTGACTGAAATTGAGGTTGCGCTCCGGATGCGCTTCCACTAGCGCCTTGCTGCAGGCGTAGGTCAGCAGCACATTGCGCTGGTCAAACGGCTTGAAGTCAGCAGCCAGCGGACGGGGATAGCCATCCAGCTCCACCCCCTCCATCTTGTGCTTCAGCCAGGCCCCGGCACCGGCCACTGCGCCCACTCCGGCAACGGCGCCGGCGCCCAGTTTCAGAACCTGGCGACGACTCTCATCGACACCGACTTCCGGTTTATCACTCATGGTTACCCCTGTATTGAATAAACAACATGTAAATACGTTGGCAAACACTCTACACCCAATATCTAACCCTATTTAAAAGTTCGCTTGAAAAACACCTTTGCAAATTAAGCAAAAAAGAATCACCGCAGATAAAGATCAAACTCACATAAAGCATTAATGCTGACCAATAGAATGAGCACCGAATAGAAACGCTCACCAAAAGAGTAAGCCAAACATATTCAAAGCCGAATTAAGTTTATGAGTTAATTCAAAACTCGGCATCAGCAACAAAATAAATTAAAAAATAACTCGACCTAATTCATTTATATCAGTATCGAGGAACCAATGATGAAAACGCTTCCCCTTTCTTTCGCTCTGACTGCCATCATGGCCAGCTCAGCCTTTGCCGCCACTTCCGGTTCTCACTATCCCATTGGTGGTGAAGGGGTCATGGCCGGCACCCCGCCGCCTCCCGGTGTCCATTACCGTATGTACAACACCTGGTACAGTGCCGATAAACTCACCGACAACAATGGCGATGACACCGGGCTGGACGTCGACATTGACGCTTACGTGCAACTGCACCGGCTGGTGCATGTCACCGACAAAAAGTTATTCGGCGCCAACTGGGCCTACAACGTGATCGTGCCAATGGTGCATGAGAAATTCAGTTCCAATGCCTTGGGAATCCACGACAACACCAGCTTCAGCCTCGGCGACGTGGTTCTGGAACCGCTGGCGCTGTTCTGGTACGGCGAGGAGTTCGACGCCTGCCTAGGTCTGGCGGCGATCGCCCCGACTGGCGACTACGACGCTCACGACGCCGCCTCTGCCGGCATGGGATTCTGGAGCGGCATGCTGACCCTGGGCGGCACCTACTACATGGGCGACAACCGCTCCTGGAGCGCCAGCATCCTGACCCGCACCATCTACAACGGCAAGCAGGATGACACCAACATCCGCCCCGGCGCCGAGTTTGCAGTTGAGGGGGGCATCGGCAAGCAATTTGCCCTCAATGACCGCTGGCTGGCTCGCCCCGGCATCAGCTACGGCGCCAGTTGGCAGATCAGCGATGACAGCAAAGACGCACCCGGCGTGGTAGCCGACCATCACAAGGAGAGCTACAGTGTCGGCGCCGAGCTGAATCTGATGTACCTGCCCTGGCATCTGCAGGGCAACCTGCGTTACGCCACCGAGTTCGGGGCAAAGAACACCAGCGAAGGCAGCTCGGTGGTGTTTACCCTGACCAAATCATTCTGATTCAGGACTCAGGGGAAGTGCGCTTCCCCTGAGCCTCGATATCCAGCCCCTCTGGCGCCATCTGCTCAACTTGTTGCTGCAACCGCTGATACTCCCGTTGAACGAAATCAAGAGCCAGACTCACCTTGTGAGACAAAAAGCGGCGGTAGGAGTACAAGCCCCAGGTGTTGACCTCGCAACAATAACGGCCAGCAAACAGCAACTGCAGCCGACCACTGTGAATCTCCTCCATGCACATCACCAACGGCGCCCAGACCACCCCCATGCCCGCCACCGCCGCCGAGATGCACAAGCCATTATTCTCCGACTCGATGGGTCCATCCACTTCGATGCAATGGTCATTGCTGCCATCGTTCCACATCCACAGGTTGCCCGGCTTTACGCCCTTGGGTGACATCAGGCAAGGATAATCCACCAGTTGCCGCGGATGAGTCAGGTGCGGATGAGCGGCAATAAACTCCGGGCTGGCGAGAAAACCACGCTGAAATGAGGCCAGCTTTCGCCCCACCAATGACGAGTCCGGCGGACTGAACTGACTGATAAAGATGGTAATGTCGGCTTGAATGTCCATGGGGTTTTGTCGGCTTTGATAGGAGAGGAATTTCAGCCTTAATTTGGGGTACTGGTCATAAAACTGCCGCAGTGACGGCACCATTAACTTGTTCACAAAATCGATTGGCGCCGCAATAACCACGTCGCCCTCGGGCTCCTCCTGCATTCTGCCGACCGTCAACTCCAGAGTATCGATCTCCGCCAAAATGACATTGGCCCGCTCGAGCAGCGCCTCACCCGCCTCAGTTAATGCCAGGCTTCGAGTGGTTCTTTCCAATAAACGGCTGCCGAGTTTTTCTTCCAATAAAGCTATTCTGCGGCAGACTTTTGATACCGGAATCCCCAATACTCTGGCCGCTTCACTCTGGCTGCCATATTCAATGACAGCAATAAACAAGGCAAGATCATCTGTATTCATCACGCTCTCAATACGTCACTGTGTGAATAATGAATTATCGGAAGTTGCAGAGCGGACTTTCGTGATCAAGTCCCGGCTTTTACTTTTCCTTGGCTCAATCCATTGCGCTTCGCCTCACCGCTGAAATTTACTAGGACAAACCACACATCTCGATCTGTATCCGCCCTCCCAAAATAAGCAAAAACCCATCAACAACCGTTGTTTTATGAGTATTTTAAGTCTCCCTATAAATGGGAAAGATCACAGTTTTCTTCTAAGGGCAGATTTTTATCATTCAGGGTCCGGTTTTCACCTTTTGACCATTCAAAAAAACAACAAAGATCCTCTCCATTAACCATTCCATTACGGCGAGGCCCAAGTGTTGGAAACCAAGTGGTTCACCCTGCTTCAGCAAATTCATCGAATCTATGACGCTGAAGAACGCTATCCGCAAACCGAAGCCCGGTTGATTGATACCTTTCAGTCAACGCAGCAACGGCTCACCGACATCAATAATCGCGACCACAGCGACGACTGGATCGCCCATGAAACCTTCACATTGGTTGTCAGTGAACTGCTGACCAGCGGCGAGCTCGCCCTCCCCGCCCTCAATGAGCTGTTTGAGCTGTTGATGAGCGTGAAATTACCTCGTCTGGCGCTGATTCTGGTCAACCATTCGCCATCCCAGCTGTCGGCAGGGGACGTGCAGCTCAAGCGTGCTTTAGCACTGTTTCAACTGGGGGAGCGTGAGTCGGCCCGCCAATGCCTGCAAGACGCGTTGAGGCTGATGCCGGATAACCACCTGTGCCACTTCCACCTTGGCTACCTGGAGGTGTGGAGCGGCGAGATGGAGCAGGCGGTGGCCGCATTCAATCGCTGCCTCGAGCTGGCACCGGACTATGCCGGCGCCCATCAGAACCTGGCGGGCTGCCACTACCAGTCCTCGGAGTTTCAACTGGCCATCGACAGCTGCCAGCGAGCCCACCAGCTGCAACCCGGCATTGCCGCCACTTACATCACCGCCACCAGTGCCTGCATCGCCCTGGAGCGATTCGACGACGCCGACCAATGGCTGCAACGGGCCCAGGCCTTCAACTTCTCCTCGGCGGAATTTGTGCGCCTTGACGGACTGGTGGCTCACTTCCAGTCTCGGCATCAGCAGGCCTGCGAGTCTCTGAGTCAGTACCTGCAGCTGCATCCCACCAGCTATGACCTGATGGCCATTCGCGCCCGCTCACTGCTGGAGCTCAAACAGTGGCACGCCCTCATCGACGACACTCAGGCGTTGCTCAAGCTGGATCCCTTCGATGAATGGTGCCTGGAGAAGCTGTTCCTGGCTCATTTCAACACCGGCCAGTACGCCGACGCCGAGCGCGCCATGGCCGAACTGGGCAAGCTGTTCCCGGCCTACAAACTGCGTCACCAGCAGCTTGTCGATGAGATTCGCCAACAGCAGGCGATTCCGGTTCAACTCAAATAACAACCACCAAAATAGGGGAAACTCAATGACCAAAAAACGGCTGAGCGAGGGTGTTAACGACGCATCTCGCCGGACTTTCCTGAAGATGGGCGGCCTGGCTGCGACCGGCGCCACCTTAGGCGGTGCCGCCGCCGCCGGCTTCGTACTCGGTCGCGACCCCGACGCCAATGTCGGCTGGGGACGCACCGAGGCCGGGGCCGACATGTTTATTAATCGCCAGCCCTTCCAGGTGGACATCGCCCCGTCCCTGAAACCGGTCGGCGACGTCATTCGCCCTGACTGGGGGGACTTTCTGTTTAATCGGGCCGGGGCCATTGCCCATGCCATTAAGGAGGGCTGGGATCCAGCCCAGGGATGGCAGAACTTTCCCGACAGCCGGGTTCGCGCCTACTACGCCCAGTACCCGGATCGCTGGCAGGAGATGCTGCAGTCCTTTAGCGCCCACAAGATTCACGATGACAACAAAGAGAAGCACCGGGATCGCTTTGCCCTGGCCTGGGCGTACGACGCGTCCTGGCACAAGGGGTTGATGACCAGCAATTTTCCCCCTAAGCCCCAGGGCCATCCGGATCAGGATGACTTCAAGTGGGTAAAACGTGAGCCGGTGGAGTTCCAGTCCCCAGCCCATGCCTCGAAATTGATCAAGCAGATGGCCAACAAGTACGGCATGACCCACGTGGGCATCGCCAAACTGGACCCCGCCTTTGTGTTTAAAGGAATGATGCGGGGCATGAAGGAGTGGGGCGATGAGATTCCGGCCCACTGGAAAAACGTCATTGTGTTTGGGGTACCCATGAACTGGGATCCCATGTACGCCGCCGTGGGCTACTCCACCTCCAAGGAGGCGTATTTCCGCGCCTCCACAGCCGCCGGCCTGATGTCGGCCTTTCTGGGTGAACTGGGCTACGCCGCCCGGCCACAATGGCCTGGCATCGACTATGAAATCATTCTGCCCCCCATTGCCATTCAGGCCGGGCTGGGCGAAAACGCCCGAAACGGCATTTTGATGACCCCGGAAGTGGGACCCAATATTCGCCTGGCGGCGGTGATCACCAACCTGGATCTGGAAGCAGACAAGCCGGTGGATTTGAAGATGAGCCACTTCTGCGAAGACTGCAAAATCTGCGCCGATTCCTGCCCCAGTGGCTCCATCACCGACGCCGACGCCCCGGACACGGTGGAACGCGGCTTTCGTAAGTGGGACTTTAATCAGGACAGCTGCTGGCGCTTCTGGAACCAGGGCCCCAGCGAAGGCGCCAAGGGCTGTCGCGTCTGTATCGCGGTGTGTCCTTACACCCGCAAGAACAACTGGATTCATGCGCTGGTGAAAAATCTGGAGCCCCGGGACCCCACCAGTATCACCCGCACCACCCTGTTGGCGATGCAGCACAACTTCTTCTATTACCCGGACGCGGAGAACTATCACGCCGACTGGTCCGGCGGCAACTTTGCCAGCTATCACGAGCCACCGGAATGGATGCGCTCTGAAAACTACCTCAAGGTTGAGAAAACCTGGGATTACGACGGCAACTGGGAGGCCTTCTGATGTTTCCACAATCCACACTGCTCGACCCTCTGTTCTGGATGCTGATGGGCGCCACCCAGGTGCTGGTGTTTGCCGGCGCCAACCAGTGGTTTAAAGAGTTGAAATTAGGTATGAACGCCTGGAAATGGGGGCTGGTGGCCGGTTACTGGCTGTCGCTGGTATTGACCCTTGCCGGCGCCTTTACCCTGATGGGAGAAAACGAGGGCAATGCCGGCTGGTACCTGCTGGGTACCGTTGGTCTGGCCCTGGTGGTTGCTGGTGTCGGCCTCGGTAAATGGCTGCTGTACATCCGCCCCGATCAGCGCTGATTCCTTTCACTTTGCGGGGCTGGCTGCCAGCCCCGATAAGGCCCATTATGAAACCCGGATCCCCCCTCTCCTACTCCATCGAACGACTGGCCAGCGTGGCCTCGCTGCTGATCCTGCTGGCCGCCTGGTTCTTAGGCGGCCTGCGCATCGCCGACCAGCAACATCAGCAACTGGCCAGCCTGCTGCCCGCCTCCCTCAGCCTGCAACAAACCGCAGCCGACCGCTTCGCCGTTGTTACCAAGGACGGGCAGCAGCATGGCTGGTTAACCCTGGGGCGCGGCAATGGCTATGGCGGCACCACCACCCTCGCCAGCCAGGTGTCCATGAGCGGACAGGTTCAACAACTGGCGGTGCTCGGCATCAAAGACACCCGCTCCTACGTGGATAAGGTGGTCGACGCCCAGCTGATACAGCCGCTGCTGGGACAACCGCTGTCCGCAGCCATCAACATCGATGCCATCAGTGGCGCCACCATCACCTCCAATGCGCTGCTGCATGCCGTAGCAGCGGCCCACGACAATGCCCGGGCCGCCCTCGACGGCCGGCCGGCCCCCAAGGTGGCGAGCTCAAGCATGACTCTGGGCTGGGTCGACCTGCTGGCCGTCGGCCTGTTTGTCGCCGCCATCGGCATCAACCGCTCCCGCCATCGCCACAAGACGCGCTGGCAATGGGCACTGATGCTCACCGCCTTGATCAGTCTCGGGTTTCTCTCTGCAGCACTGTTCTCTTCATCGACTCTGGGGATGCTGATCGCCGCCGACTGGCTGCACGGACTGGGCAGTTACACCCCGCTGCTGTTACTGACTCTAACTTTGGGGTACCTGCTGTGTTTTAACCGCAACCTCTACTGTCAGAGCCTGTGTCCCTTCGGCACCGCCCAGCAATGCCTGGGCAAACTCGGGGGCGCCAAAGCCGCCAGCCCCAAACACAGCCTGTACCGCTGGTTTCCGCGACTGTTGCTGTTGACCGCCCTGAGCCTGGGCCTCTACTACCGCAACCCGGCCGGTTTCAGCTACGAGCCGTTCGCCATCCTGTTTGGCTTCACCGGTTCCTTGACCCTGTTTGCCCTGACGGTGGTGGTGTTGCTGACCTCGCTGCTGATTCAGCGCCCCTGGTGCAAGACGCTGTGCCCCATTGGGCCGCTGACGGAATACCTGATGTTCAACAAAAACTGGATTCGCAAAACCCTCAAGAGCCGCCGTCGTCCAGCCCGGCGCATCGTCAGCCGAACCCTGGAGTAACCCCATGAGACAAAAAGCCATCACCGTGTTTTATCTGTTATCGGCACTGCTGATTATGGCCAACCTCAGCGCTCAGGTGCAGCGGCAACACGCCTCCAGTGCAGCCACTACACCAGAGCTGCGATTTGTCTACAGCGCCGCCGAGACGCCGAAACAGCACCAACAAAACGAGGCTCTGAAGCACACGGTCAGCGACTTCCTCGACCGCGAGTCTGAACTGCTGGAGTACTACCACCAAGGGCAGCAATAACCTGCCCCTTCCTAGCCATCACCGTGACACCGACAAAGGGAGCCAAACCATGAGCCAAGCCTTACGCCCATACTCACCCCAGTCCCCTGAGCCCACTGCCGAGTTAAGCTCAGTGCCAGCCGCCGCCGGCATCGGTCCGCGTCTGGCCAGGCTGCGCAACCAGTTCGGCTTTGCCGACCTGTGCTACTACTATGACCTGACCACACTGGATCAATGGAGCGTCGGAGGGCTGGAGAAAGCGAAACTCATCAAGAAGATGACCAAAAGGCGCAACCTGTTCACCAGTTCGGTGGCCGCCCGCAAGCTGTGGCAGGATCAGAGCCGCTGTTACCACAGCGCCGAAGAGGATCTGCAGGCGATGTTTGACCGTCCCTGTCATCACTGGAATCTGGGCCCCAGCCAGGGCCCGCTGCGAAAGTCCCTCTACCGCCACGGTTATCAACACAAGCTGACGCTGTCGATTCCCTGCCCGCTGGCAACGGCCATGACCGGTCGCTTTACCCTGCTGTTTGCCAATGGCGACGAGCATCAGCAAACGCTGGACAGCCTGGAAGCGCTGACGGCCGAACTTAGATTGACCAACCTGCAGCTGTCTCTGGACTATTCCCGCGACATTAACCCACTGGTGGATTACAACATCATCAGCCCGGTCTCCGCCTACGTCCTGAAGTTACTGGCACAGGGCCACAGCCGCGACAGCATGGCTCAGACCATGAACCTGACTCTGCGGGGCATCGATTATCACATCGGGGTGCTAAAACAATCGCTTCAAGCCAGCAACATCGCCAATCTAATCGACAAGGGCAACAAGGTCCGACTGCTGTAGGTTACTTGGGGATCGCCACCGCGTGGCGACTCATGCTGCGAAATTCGCTGGGGGTCATGTTGGTGTGATGGCGGAAAAACTTGGTCATATTCGTGGCTTCGACAAAACCGGTGTTGGTGGCGATGGTGCAAATAGACAGGTCGCTGTACGCCAGCAGTCGCTTCAACTCCAGCAAGGTGCGTGAATCCAGCATCTGCTTGGCCGACAAGCCGGCATTGTCCTTGGCCACCTTATTCAACTGTTTGACGCTTTTCCCCATTCTCTGGGCGTAATCGCCGACACTGCGGCTGATCTTAAACCGGGTTTCAATCAGCTCGATGAACTGCCTGAAGGCGGCATCGGCGCTCAATGAGTCCGAGCGGTTGGCTGCCTGGCGCTGATGGCGAACGACGGTTTTCAGCAACACAATCCGCAACAAGCCACGCACAATCTCGGCCTCAAATTCAGGCACCGGCAGCGAGTACTCTCGAAACAACTCCTCAAACAAGGCATCGACGCTGGGGTCGCAATGCTCAATACAGGAGACCTGAGAGTAAGCGTTCACCAACTCCTGCTCGTAGCCGTCATTGACACCATTACCAAACAGATCGTCATCAAAGGTAATCAGATAACCATCGATGTGTTCATTCAGTTCAAAATAATGAACCTGATACTTGGACAGACACAGCAGGGTGCCAGGCTGCAGCTTATACAGCTTGTAATCAATGAAGTGCTCGCCCTCGCCCTCGGTGATGTAGACCAGGGCATTGAACTGAATCCGGTGCGGTAACCGGAACGCATCCCGTTCCCAGGTCTCCAGAAAATTCCGGACTTTGTAGATAGAGAAGTTGATCGGCTTAGGGCCAAACTCTGAACTTACCGATTTAATCTCTGCATCAGCCATTGGAAGGGTCTTTAGCAATAATCACGACCTGAATTATAACAAAAATTCACCAGCGTCAGGACTCAGGCCCCGGTTCTGAGAGCCCGGTCGCGTCCCCACAGACCGCGATCGCCATCAGAGATGGTGGCGTCCTGAGCGCTGCCCGGACAACCCAGATGCCGGCATCGATGACGCCAACCTGGCCACGTCGCCCGCGGTCAATTGATGGCCATAATGACAGGACAATGCCTCGAGATAATGTGCAGGAATACGGCGAGCCTGGCGCAGGCCATACAGGTGACTTAAACGGGTCTGCGTCTTTAGCGCCAATGAAGAGCAAGGAATCCCCCGCCTGGCCAACAACCTGAAAAATGCCCGTCCGTCCATAATGATTCCTGAATTCGCCAAAACACGCCGGCATTATCACCATCGATGATGACAATCCGGTCTCAGAAATACGTCGCGTTTGTCATAATTTACCAGCCATCAAAAAGGCCGCCTTGCGGCGGCCTTGAGGTTAGTACGGTAAGGGCGTTACAGTACCGGCAGGTAGGTCA
Organism: Ferrimonas kyonanensis DSM 18153; assembly: GCF_000425405.1. Taxonomy (GTDB): domain Bacteria; phylum Pseudomonadota; class Gammaproteobacteria; order Enterobacterales; family Shewanellaceae; genus Ferrimonas; species Ferrimonas kyonanensis. The sequence continues at coordinate 397,015 of NZ_KE384363.1, forward strand.
GAACCTGGCGGTCGCGGCTCACCTGACCGTTCAGCAGTTCTCCAATGGTGGTGCCAGGGAACGGCTCAGTCGCCAGCGAATCCGGATTGGCAACCATCCATGCGTCGATCTCATTGATGCGCCGAATCAGCGCCAGAGCCAGCACGTTCTCTGAAGTGGCTACGTAGTTACGGCCGTTCAGCACGATGCTGGCCTCGGTGGCCAGTGCCGGACCATCCAAATGGATGCCCACGTGTTCACGCCACAGACGGGCTTTCTGCTCGCCGCGATAATCGCTGTCCCAGGAAGCATCCACCACTTGATACAACATCATCTCCAACAGATTACTTCGACCTTTAGGAGCGCCTTGAGACGTTGCAAAACCAAAGAACGATGCCACCGAGTTGGGGTAGCTTGGCAAAGCCTCAATACTGCTGTTAACAAAGTCCGCACCCTGAGGCAGGAACTTCTCCAAGTCATCATTTTGATGACAAGCATCCACTAAGGTCAGTGCATCATTGGCACCAAATCCGATTCCATCGCCCACGGTCATTTCACACAGCATGTCAGTAAACAGAGTATGAACTTCAGGCAAGTCAACAAGCGCATTGTAGGACCGGCCTGAAGTGCTGCGGTTCGTCGTCCGGCTGACCAAGGCACGAACGGCCAACAACTTGTCCGGCCACACTCCCAGCACATCACGCTCGTTGACATAGGGATGATCCGGCGAACTGACCGGTGCCTTTAAACCGTTCAGCAATCGGCCACCCACAACTGCCTCAACAGTCAACTGCGACTGAAACTCAGGCTTGAGTCCACTCCAAACCGCTTGTCCCATCTCGGCAGTCTTGTTGCTCAGATGAGTCAATACTTCTCCGGGTTCCAGCCCCAAAGAGGATCCATACCGTTCTTGGAACTTTGACAAAGACATTGAATCAAAACGTTGCCGACGGCCGTCCTTCCAGTTCAGGAATAGGTCAACGGTTGCGTCTTTTTCTCCCATCAAGGTCAAGAAAAACTCGGCGGCACGTTGCTCAGCCCGACTTGCGGCACAATACCAGGCATCTTCACCTTGAGAAGCCAGTTCCTCGCAATTTTTTACCCAAAAATCGGACGGCAAGTTAAATTTTTCTTCAAGCTCCCCTCGCCGTGCCGAATCTTCGATAAACTGACGAATGTCATTGAACAGCGCTTTTCTCGACAATGCATAGCTTATCGCCTGATCTTCAAACAGAACCTGCCTGTTATGGCGCAAGTTCATGGTTTCGTAGCTGTCCTGATAACGATCAATGTAAAACTGAGCGATCTCATCCAGATCCGCCCCCGCATCACCACGGTTGCAGTTGGAGTTCAGTGACACATGGCCATCAGTACAGAAGGCGTAGGAGCGCAATTCGTTATCCTGAGCCACATTGTAGAGGGCACCAAAACGGGTTTCGCCGTTGACGATGCCGTTTCGCAGTTCCTCGCGACGCTTGTCGTCTTGCACTTTCAGAGACACAAACTCACCAGTTTCAGTTTCCACCTCACGGGCATAACCGAAGCGCAGTGCGGCCAGATCATAGGGTTCAAAGGTGGTGGCGAAGCGGTTGACGTTGTAATCCATCTGGCTGGAGAACTCGGCATTGGCCGTCAGCCCGGGATAACCGGCATCGGCAAACGCTGTTGCCATTGCGGCCAACTGCTCTTTCGTGAAGGCATTATGGCGATCAGTGCTGCCGGAGAAGTTATGCCGCAAGCCAAAGGTATGCCCCAGCTCGTGAGTCAGAGTCCCGGCGAACGCCTGGGCCGCCAGCTTGGTGGTCAGCTCATCCTGCAGCGACACCGGCATCTTCTCAAACGCAATCAGCTTGCCACCGACGCTGCCATCGACCCACAGTTCTGGAGTTTGCCAGTCAATCTCATGCCCTTTGATACCCGCCGGCAATTGCCGAGTAGATCCCCCGGTGGCATAAACGTTATCCACGTGCATCATGGAATGTTCGGACCAATAATCTTGTGTGCTCTGCTCAAACTCCGCCAGCGCGGTAAAGGAGTTGTCCTTTGGCCGGACAGGTAGGGCGGGCGCGCTAACCAGCAAAGCATGTTGTGGCTGCTCGTAAGCCGCTTCTGCTTCGGCAGACACCACCAATTTAGGACTGTCACTGACCTCAGCCGCCTTCTGGTATTCCACTCCTGTTAGCGCTGAGGTGGTATCAGCATCCAGCTTGCCACGGTTGTAGTCCAGGCGTACCTGACGGTAATAACGCACCGCCCCTTGCTTAAGGTTGGAGCTGTATTGGTTCACCCGGGCACTGACGATCTCACCAGTTAGGGGGTTGGCGGCAGACGGGCCGTAGCCGGCCAGACCATTGTCCAGTGGCTCATCAAACAGGGTGATGTTGCTGTATCGCAAGTCACCATGGCGCTTATCGTTTGCCTGCGCCAGCTTCACTTCCGGGAAGCCGGTCTTGAACATAGCGTTTTGCAAGTTGATGGCGGTCACCGACTCATAGGCGGCGTCCAGGAACGGCTTGTTCTTCGGCTCAAAGAAGTTGTTACTCAGATGGTAAGTGACACTCTCCTTGGCCGGATTGAAGCGGTTCATGTAGGTGCGCACGTAACCGTCGACACCGTCGCTGTCGGTGGCATCCCGATAGTTGTGGCTCGAGGTGAAGAAGCCGTAGGTGCCTTTCTCATCTTCACTGTAGGGCAGCGCCTTATAGTCGGCGCTGGCCAACTGATCCACCGCCACGATGGAGATAAACTCGGTGGTGGAGAAGGACAGGTTATCCAGACTGCCACGGTAGAACTGATTGATGCAGCTCATGCTGGCCTGATAGGTGTGTTCAATCTCGAGGTTGAGCACCCCTTTGTCCAGATCCATCTCATAACCCCTCCAGCTGGCATCTTCCAGCAGATGGGGCGTTCCAACCTCCTCGACGCACTCACCAAAGGTAAACAGATCACTGATGTTGAGCTCGGTTATCGTGGTTCCTTCGAACTCTGGCACAAAATAGCGCTTCTGATCCCAGGTCAGGTTGGCGTCCTTGTTCTCCTCCTCGACGTTGATGCACTCCTGCCATTTATCTTCGGTGCACTTAAAGTCGATGTAATTACCAGGAATGGTCAGAACCGGGGCCAAGTTCATGTCGGCATCCCAACGGGTGTCGTGCCCCAAGCCGATGGTATCGCGGTCAATCTGACGAACCTCGATGCCACTGGCATTTCTTCTCAGGGTCACCAGTTTCGGGTCACCCTGAGTGAAGCCCCGAATCGCTGCCGCATAACGGGGCGCCTTGCCGACGCTGCGAATATACAGGTACTGACGCTCCGAGGCCTTATCCAGATCGGCGGTGGCAACCTGCCTTATATCCTTCTCTAACTTATCATAGGGTTCTTCCCCTGCACCACAACCTGACAGCGCAAATACGCTGGTGATGGCCAGGGATAATACTGACTTTCTCATCTTTGCCTCATGCTCATCTGTATTTATAAATATTTGGTAACGGATATATAAAAGGTGGAACTTTTCTTGTTGTAGAGTTCGAACCCTTGATAAGGCCCAATTTCCGGGTTATAGAATCTGCCGCTGTTGTTATGACCGATGGCCACTACGGTCGATGGCATAAACTCCCACCCCAGTTCCTGGGCAAAAGTAAAGGAGTCATCCAAACCTTTGCCATAGTAATTTTGGGCCCAGCGGTAGCGACCGTTGACTTCGATGTACCAGTGTTTCGAGAACTGCCACAGGCCATCGGCCACCAGGTCAAACTGGTGCTCCGTCAATACCTCTTTGCCGGCGGTTTTGTATTTATAGCTGTTGTATTGATACCGGGGAGACAGATAGAAATTCCACGCCTCATCCGGGGTCCAAAACAGGTAAGACGCCAGCCTCGGCGCGTATTCGAGTCGCTGCTTATCGGATAGGCGACTGCCGGGCAGATACACCCCGACACTGCCCTTAACCGACCAGGTATCGTTTATCTGGTGCAGCGGTGTGCGAAACTCAAAGAATGGGTCGTAAAAGCTCGACTCCTGCCCATGCAGGGTTTCCTGCTCACCGCCAACCGTCAGTAGCCATTGGCCAAAGTCGGTTTTATAGCTGACGCGAGCGTCGAAGTTAAACGCCTCAAATGAGTTGATACTCTCTGAGCTGTAGCTGTTTCTGGCGTAACCGGCGCTGACATAGCCCGACCAGCTGGACTGCTGATCCTGCGAGATGTCGTACTCGATGGCCGCCTGGGATCCCCCAGACAGACACAGAGCACTGAGCGCCAGCCACGCCCTGGCCCGACCAGTACAGTTACGTCGACGCAACTGGGCCGGGGACGGTGCTGATTGCATATCATCCAACCTAAAAATTAATTCGAATTATGATTGCTGTATTGGAGAGTTAGTTTTCCAGTCAAAACTGGATAACTAAGAAGGACAGCCTTTTACTGGCTTAATCCAGTCCAAAAGAATGGAGTGTGGATTTTTCGCAGAAAGAGTCGGCTTATTGCAGTGATAAAAATAGCTAACCAAGCCATAAGCAAGGAATATGAAGAGATAAATGGGAACGTCGATTTCCACACTTTGAGACTCATACTCATTGCTCAAGCCTGAACTTGAATACAATACACTTTTTGAAGGTGCATTGGGTTTATTGCATTGAGCCGAAAATCTCTGAGCCCCTTTGAGTTGACCTGATTCTATATCTAAATTACAGGCAGCTAATTTAGCCGTGCCTTGGTCTGCATAATCCGAATAAATAGACAGGCCGGTGAAACTCAAAAGAGTCACCATCAGCACCGCTATAATTATTCGGACGTTTAACAACACCAACACCAACATGTAAATATTTATTGCCACATTTTACTGATGACAATAAAAAGTAAAGGGACCCGAATTCTAATCATGTAAAAAATGACAGATCAAGTAAGCAAAAGTAAGAATTCCGAGAATTGTATACAACAAACTGAAATTTGTGGCTCAGCCTACACTTTTGCCATTAGCAATTTACACCCACCGCCACGCAAACCAACACCGACATCACCAACAGCTCACCAAACCCCAACAATTAACCTTTGTCTTTCTCAGTGTAAACTCACTTTCACCGACCCGATCACGATAACCCCACCAGGCAGGAACACTTTCTTCCAACTCGTTCAGCTTGGCTTCAGCTCTTTCCATCCCCCCAATTCCCACTTACCACTTATGAATAGAACCGAATCATTTGCGCATAAAAAAACGCCTCAAGCAGAACTTGAGGCGTCTTAGGGTCTGTGGGTGTTCTGAGTGGCGTTTAGCGCTCCCAGTACGCCTCTTCCAGGCTGTCCTCACGCTCGGGCAGTGCCCGGGACAAGCGAGGTGAGTGCTGAGCCAGCACTTCGTAACTGACCCGGTTGGCATATTTGCAGATCTGAGCAAACGAGGAGTAGCACAGGCCATCGAAGCGGTGCTTGCTGGAGGTCGGCAGGTTGGTTCTGTGATAGAAGTTGGCCGCCATGTCATGCAGCAGTGCCGACAAGGCGCCGTCACCGGCACCGTTGGTGTTACGAATCTTCTCCGGCCCGCCCATGAACGGGGCGATGTGCGAGAACACCTTCAGTGGCTCGGCGCAATCGCTCTTACGCATCGGACGAGAGAACTCGTAGTGATTGAACTCCGGAATGGAGCCTGGCAGCAGGGTGTGCGACGTCTCGCGCTTGGTCTCTTCGCTGGTGTAACCCGCCATATACAGCCCCGCCGGTCCGGCGGTGCACAGCACCAGATCACACCAGTCCAGCGCCTTCTCACACGCCAGCAAAATGTCTTTTTCGCCGGTCAGCGCTTCTGCCTCTTCCTCGTTCATGGCCAGCACCGTAACGTGCTCGGCAATGAAGGACTGCCACCACTGCGGATCCTCCTCGATCAGGAAGCGGGTTCCCAGCGTCAGCACCACCGGTACGCCCGCCGACTTGGCGTACTCGATGGCCGCCATAGCCGCATCGGTGATGGGATCGCCGCCGGCCCGCATCAGGTAGGCGGTCAACACCAGCGCCGCACCGGACTGAACCAGAGCCTTATCGATGTAATTCGGGGTCAGCTTATCCATGGCACCTTTGGAGATGGCAAAGGTGCGCTCACCACAGTCGGAGATCAGGGTAAAGCAACGGCCGATGGGGCCTTCTACCGGCTCCAGATGGTCCAGATCTACCCGTGAAGAGGTGTTGCACAGATAGCGGTAGGCGTAGCTACCAATCAGAATATTGCGACTCATCACCCCAAACAGCACCGAACGGTCGTCGGCCAGGGTGGAGTAGTTGTGCAGGGTGTTGCCGATGGTGCCACCAGCAAATTCATTGGAGATCAGCGCCCGCTGCTTCAACTCGTCGTACAGAGCATGAGCAGTGGCGTCGTCGATCAGCATCGAGTTGCCCTTTCGCAAACCATGGCGGGCGATGAAGTCATCGTCGACCTTGGCCTCAATGTCCACCAGAGTCTGGTCAATACCGGTGATGTGGGTATGTTTAGGACGAATTACCGGGTTCAATTCATTGGTGAGGGGGTCCCGAGCATCTACCGGAAAGTAGTGCTTGGACTTGCGTTGGCCAGGGAATTTCATTGCGCGTCAACCGTGCTGATAGCGAATCATCCATGCAGTGTAGACCCCGCCTCGCGCCTGCGCGCGCCTTGGCAGGACTGCCCGAATCCGAGACGCAAAGTGCGCCCCGGAATGGCGGGCGATTCTAGCAGTTGACCGTGGCAATTACCAGTTCTGCATCTCCTTCTGAACCAGTTCACTCATCATCGCGATGTGATCCGGCGCCGCATTCAGGCAGGGAATAAAGTGATACGCCTCGCCTCCGGCGGCCAGGAACTCACTCTTACCCTCGATGGCGATCTCCTCCAGAGTTTCCAAGCAGTCCACCGAGAACGCCGGGGTAATGATGTCGATGGCCTTGACGCCCTGCTCAGGTAAGGCTTCCAGGGTCTCATCGGTATAGGGCGTCAGCCACTCCTCTTTGCCAAAGCGGCTCTGGAAACACACCATCCATTGGCCTTCAGACAGGCCCAGCTTGGCCGCCACCAGTTCACCGGTGCGCAGACACTGAGACTGGTAGATGTCCCCTTCCTCTACGAAGCGTTTTGGCACCCCGTGAAACGACATCAGCAGTTTCTGGCCGCGGCCATGCTGATTCCAGTGTGTCTGAATGCTGTTGGCCAGCGCCTCGATGTAGGCGGGGTTATCGTGGTAGTCACGTACCATCCGCAGGTGAGGGAAGGTCCGCATGCCAGCAAACTCGCTGGCAATGGCGTCAAACACGGCGCCAGAGGTGGAACAGGAGTACTGAGGGAACAACGGCAGCAGCACCACTTTGTCGCAGCCCTGCTCCAGCAACTCATCCAGGCCCTGGCGCATCGACGGCGCCCCATAGGTCATTCCCAGAGCAACCGGCACCGCCTGCCCCAAATCTTGTTGCAGGCGCGTTTGCAGTGCCTGCTGCTGTTCACGGGAGATCACCATCAACGGTGAGCCGCCCTCCTGCCACACCGATTGATAGGCCTTGGCCACCTTCTTCGGTCGAAACCGCAGCACAATGCCATTGAGAATCGGCTGCCACTGCCAGCGCGGCAGATCGACTACGCGCGGATCACTGAGAAACTGCTTCAAGAAAGCACGCACGGCGGGGGCGGTCGGGGCCTCAGGCGTGCCGAGGTTAACCAGCAGTACGCCGGTCTTGGTGTTTTGCATATCCCTGATGTCCATCTAGCTGAGAGTGAGTTCGCTGTTATACGAAAGGCATTCAATTCCGTTCAGATTATCACTCTCATATATAACAAAAAAAGCCCGCAAAAGCGGGCTTTTTATCTTAATCACACTTCGCGGCCGACCCCAGTCGACGGCGACTGCAGCTGTTTAAGCCAGCAGGTCCGCAATCTTGGCAGACACATCGGCAACCGCTTCGGTGCCGTCCAGGCGATGGTACTTGTTCAGGCCCGCTTTGGCGGCATCCTGGTAGTAGTCCACCAGTGGTTTGGTCTGCTCGTGGTACACCGCCAGACGCTTACGTACGGTGGTCTCTTCGTCGTCGGCACGGATCACCAGGTCTTCACCAGTGACATCGTCCTTGCCTTCGGTTTTCGGTGGGTTGTACACCACGTGATACACACGGCCGGAACCCGGGTGAACACGACGACCGCTCATGCGCTTCACGATCTCTTCGTCAGCCACATCGATCTCAACCACGTGATCCACCGCCACGCCATTTTCTTTCATTGCATCCGCTTGAGGCAGAGTGCGAGGGAAACCATCCAAAAGGAAACCTTTTGCACAATCGTCCTGAGCGATACGCTCCTTCACCAGACCGATGATGATCTCATCGGAAACCAGCTGACCGGCGTCCATCACCTTTTTGGCTTCCAGACCCAGTGGCGTACCCGCCTTGATGGCGGCTCGCAGCATGTCACCGGTGGAGATCTGCGGAATTCCGTATTTCTCCATCATAAACTGGGCTTGAGTTCCCTTACCGGCGCCCGGCGCTCCCAACAGGATAATGCGCATTGACTGTCCTCTCTTAGTTTCGTTTACCTCTGATCCGGCGATCTTGGCACAGCCATGGCGAGATGTGAAGGGCAGTTAAGGTAGACTTTCGGTTAATTCAGGGCTGAATCAGGCACTAACAAGCGAAAATGATTGAGTTTTATACCTTTACGGTAATTAGGCTCAGTGGCAGGCAGGCATTCAATGGCGCTAAAAACAGGCAAGCCGGTGAATCACCGGCTTGCCGCAGCATGACGTTTTCACGCCATTAATACAACAAGCTGTACAACTTTTTGCGGTATTGATTGGCGATGGGATCGCCCTGCCCCAGGGCATTCACGATGTCCATAAACACTTTGCGAGCCTCACCGTCGGCAACGCTCAGATCCCGTTTCAAAATCACAAACAGAGCAGACAACGCCTCCTCCTGCCGACCGGCTTGATTGTAAGCCACCGCCAGAGCCACCACGGCATTGACGTCGTCCGGGTTTGCATCCAATTTAGCCTGCAAAGCCCGAATTTCTGGCGTATCCGCCGCTTCCAGCGCCAACTCCAGCTGGGCCATCAATGAGGTGTACTGGCCATCCTGATCCGCCAGGGCCACCGTTGCCAGCAACGGCTCGGCATCCGATGCCCGCCCCAGTTGCAGGTAGGTCTCGGCCAAAGCCAGTTTCACTGGCCCGTTGTCCTCCTCCGCCTGAGCCTCGCGCAACAACGGCAGTGCCTCGGCAAACTGCTGCTGCGCCATCAACTGCTGCGCCTGCTCCAACTTGAGTTGCCACAGCTTCGGCAGGTATTTCTCCAGCAGTTGATCCACCATGGCATCGGGTTGAGGCCCGGCAAAACCGTCCACGGTCTGCCCCTGGTTCAGTACCAGCACCGTTGGCAACGCCTGAATGCGGAAGTACTGAGCCAGCTCCATCTGCGCATCGCAATCGACATTGGCCAGCACAAATTGCCCCTGGCGTTCATTGGCTAACTGAGTCAGACGCGCATTGGTGGGGTCACACTCAGGAGCCTGACGGGAGAAGAAATTCAGTACCACTGGCCGGCTCTGAGACGCCTCGACCAATTGCTGAATATTTTGGGCATTCGCTTCGATGATGGATGCTTCCATGTACGGATCCTAAATGGCCGGAGCAGCGCTCCGGCTGTGACTGTCAATATCGGTTATTTGGAGAGTTCCAACCACAGGCTGTTCAGCTGAGTGACGAACTCGGACGGATCGTCCAGGCTGCCACGCTCGGCCAACATTGCCTGAGACAACAGCAGTTCCGCCCACTTACCAAAGCGAGCCTCATCCTGCTCCTGCTCTAACTTAGCGACCAGCGGATGGTCCATATTAAGCTCAAATACCGGTTTTACCTCAGGTACCGGCTGTCCCATGGCCTTCATCATCTTCACCATCTGGCTCGACATGTCGTGCTCGGAGGTGACAATGCAGGACGGAGAGTCGGTCAGGCGTTGAGACAACTTCACCTCTTTCACCTTCTCACCCAGGGCGTCTTTAAAGCGGCTCAGCAGACCTTCATGCTCCTGAGTGGCTTTTTCCAGTTCGGCTTTCTCCTCATCGGAATCGCCCAATTGCAGGTCGCCCTGAGTCACGGAGATGAACTGCTTACCGTCAAACTCGGTCAGGTGGCTCATCAGCCACTCATCGATGCGCTCGGACATCAGCAACACTTCGATGCCTTTCTTGCGCAACAACTCCAGGTGTGGGCTGTTCTTGGCCGCCTGATAACTGTCGGCCACGATGTAGTAGATCTTGTCCTGGCCCTCTTTGGCCCGCTCCAGGTAATCGGTCAGGGACACGGTCTGGGCATCGCTGTCGGTATGGGTAGAGGCAAAACGCAGCAGTTTGGCGATCGCCTCGCGGTTGCTGTAATCCTCTGCCGGCCCCTCTTTCAGGACATTACCGAATTCGTTCCAGAACTTCTGGTACTTGTCGGCGTCGTTCTTGGCCATCCGCTCCAGCATGGTCAGTACCCGCTTGGTCATGGCGGTGCGCAGGCTCTGGGTCACCTTGTTGTCCTGCAGAATCTCACGGGACACGTTCAATGGCAGATCATTGGAATCGAGCAAGCCGCGAACAAAGCGCAGATACTGAGGCATAAACTGCTCGGCATCGTCCATGATAAAGACCCGTTGTACGTACAGCTTGAGGCCGTGCTGGCGATCGCGGTTGAACATATCAAACGGCGCCCGTGACGGGATGTACAGCAAAGAGGTGTACTCCTGCTTGCCTTCAACCTTGTTGTGTACCCAGGTCAGCGGATCTTCAAAATCGTGGGCGATGTGTTTGTAGAACTCCTGATACTCCTGCTCGGAGATGTCAGACTTACCCCGGGTCCACAGCGCCGTGGCCTTGTTGACCGCCTGCCACTGGCCTTCGGTAGCCGCAATGGTCTCGCCATCCTGCTCACGCTCGGGCTCGCCTTCCTGCCACATCTCTACCGGAATGGAGATGTGATCGGAGTACTTACCGATGATGGACTGCAGGCGATGGCCGTCCAGAAACTCTTTTTCGTCATCGCGCAGATGCAGGATGATGTCGGTACCGCGCTGAGGCTTGTCGATGGTGGCCACGGTGAAGTCGCCTTCACCCTGAGATTGCCATTCGACCCCGTCGCTGGCGGCCTGTGATGCGCCTCGAGAGCGCACGGTCACCTTGTCGGCCACAATAAAGGCGGAGTAGAAGCCTACCCCGAACTGTCCGATCAGCTGGGAATCTTTGGCAGAATCACCGGACAATTGGGAGAAAAAGTCAGCGGTGCCAGACTTGGCGATGGTGCCGAGATGCTCAATCACCTCGTCCCGGCTCATGCCGATGCCGTTGTCACTGATGGTCAGGGTTCCGGCGCTGATATCGACGCTCAGGCGAACCTTGAGTTCACCGTCGCCATCGTAGAGGCCGGCATCGGACAAGGCTTTGTAGCGCAGTTTATCGGCGGCGTCGGCGGCGTTAGACACCAGCTCGCGCAAGAAGATTTCCTTGTTGGAATACAGAGAGTGGGTCATCAGCTTCAGCAGCTGAGAGACTTCCGTCTGAAAGCCATGGGTTTCCTGTTGCACGGACATTCTGTTGTTCTCCTAGGGTTCGCTCAATCAATGTCGTCTTACAATCAGATGGGGACGACCAGAGCGAATTCAAGCAATTCCCGGAAGAAATTAGGAGATCAGCCACAGACTGGCGTTTTCATAGACAGCCCGAGACAATGGCACCACCTGCAGTCGCTGGCTGCCGACAGCGATGGAGGTTCCCAGCCGCGAGCATACGGCACCGTTGATGGCCTGATCATGGGCTTTCAACAAACGACAATCGTGCCAACTGTCCTGCAGCTGCAAGCGGCCACGGCTCCAGCAAAACGGCCCACAGGATTCCACCATCCGCTCCATCGCCGCGCTCATGTACACCGGGCTGCGGTCACGACGAACAATGGCCAGGGCGCTGTCGTTGTCGATGTGTTCCGATTGCCATTGACTCAGGCGTTCATGAACCAGATCGGCGATACTCAGGGCCGATTTCATCGCCATTTTCATGTGATCCGACAGCACCCCGAATGCCTGCTGCTCCTGGGCGGTATATTGCCGACAACGGGCGGGCCGGTTCATGGCAAACACCGCCCGGCTTAGGCTGGCATTAAACACCTGGCCAATGGCAAAATCCGCTTCCATCTCGGTGTACCACTTCTTGACCGGGCTCTGTTCCAGCTTTTGGCGCAGACTCATGTCCATGCAGATGCTGGTGTCCGGCAAGGCCCTCGCCTTCTGATAGCAAGGGTCACATTCGATCTGCTCCAGATACTGAAACGCCAAATCATCAATGCCATGAGTGCCGCACAACATATGCAAACCCTGACCGTTTTGACGGGCACTGGATAACAGGACTTTTGAGTTACCAAAGGTGGGAGAGATCTGCTCCAGCAGCGCGCTCCATTGGCCGTCCACAGCACAATCGTACGCTCGCTCGATCAGATCGAAGAGTTTTTCGTCATCCATAACGTCGTCCCCAAACACGCCTCAATCTCAGGGCGCAAACTTCACCAATATTTTTTACATTTATTAACACTCTGTCACAAACAGTGTAGGCAGACAAAAAAAATCCCGCCAGTAACAGCGGGATTTTTTATACGAAAGGTGCGACCTAAGCTTACAGTTCTCGGCGTCCGCTCAGTGACAGTGCCAAGGTGGTACCATCGACGTACTCCAGTTCGCCGCCCACCGGAACCCCGTGGGCAATGCGGCTGACGCGCACCGAGGTGTCTCGGCACATATCGGCAATGTACTGGGCCGTCGCATCCCCCTCGACCGTCGGATTGGTGGCCAGAATCAGCTCCTGAGGGCGTTCTTCCAGCAACAGTTGCTCCAATCGATCCAGACCGATCTCGTCTGGCCCGAGGCCGTCCAAAGGCGACAGGTGTCCCATCAGCACAAAGTAACGGCCGTCGTACTGACCACTGGTCTCAATCGCCAGCACGTCCGCCGGCGATTCCACCACGCAGATCTGCCCGGACTGGGCGCGCTTGGGGTTGTCGCAGACTGGGCACAGCGGCTGCTCGGTGAAGGTTCGGCAACGTTGGCAGTGGCCAACGTCGGCCATCGCTTCCGACAACGCCTGCCCCAGCTTATGGCCGGCGGCGCGATCCCGCTCCAACAACTGAAACGTCATCCGCTGCGCCGAACGCGGCCCAACCCCTGGTAGACACTGCAGGCTTTTGATCAGCTCATCAACGAGTGGACTGAACTTCATTAGAACGGCATTTTGAAGCCAGGAGGCAGGCTCATGCCGCCGGTCAGAGCGCCCATTTTCTCTTTGGAGGTCTCTTCAACGCGGCGGGCTGCATCGTTACAGGCCGCGGCAATCAGGTCTTCCAGCATCTCTTTGTCGTCTTCCATCAGGGAAGGATCGATCTCAACACGGCGAACGCTGTGGCTGCCGGTCATGGTGATTTTAACCATGCCCGCACCGGACTCGCCGGTCACTTCCATGTTGGCGATTTCAGCCTGTGCCTGCTGCATCTTTTCCTGCATCTGCTGGGCCTGCTTCATCAGGTTGCCCATTCCACCTTTACCAAACATATTCGGTTCTCTCTATACTTACTGAGCCACAAAGGGGCTATGTTAACGGATTCAGCTCCGTTGGCGAATACTATTTGTTACTCCGTCCGCTCAGAAACTCAGACTGGATCACTTATTCTCAGCCTGAGTGTAGCTGATGGACTCATCGATTAACTCGGCATCCAGCTCTGCCATCATCCAACTGACGTGGGGATCATCCAGCAGGTTCACCTTGGCCTCGGCCAGGCGCTCTTTATGCAGACGGCGACGAATCTCCAATGGCGTCTCCCGCTGCCGATCCTCACCGACCTCAATCTTAAGCTCGATGGGTGCCTGCCACACCGCCACCATTTTATCGCGGATCTGGCTGACCACAGACTCATGCATTAAATGACGCTGTTCAGGCTTAAGCAACAGGCGAATGGTGTCCCCTTGTCGATCCATCAGCGAGTTAATGGCCAACTGCCTGGCACGGGCCATCACCCCAAGCTCAAAAATCGCCTGGTACCACTGTTGATCGTCGGCGCGGCCGCTGACATCCGCAGCAGCAACGGTGGCGGCCGTCGGTTCGACTTCCGGCTGAGGCACTTCCGACTGAGGCGCTTCCGACTGTGGCACTGAAGGCGGTGGTGCCAATGGCGACACCTCGGTACCGGACTCAACCACAGGCGCCGTGGCAGCCTCAGGGGCCTGAATCGCCGCTGCCGGCGTCGATTCGTTATCCCAGGGCGGCGCCGAATCGGCATTCGACTCCGAAGGCGCCGCCACCGGCTCTGTCACAGGCTCTGGCACCGCATCCATTGGCGGTTGCGACCGGCTGACAGAGGGCTTTGGCGGAATCGGTCTCTGGCTTCGGGGTTCAGCCCCCGCCTGGGGGCTTGGCTTTTTTGACGGGTTATCCTCGGCAGGTCGAGACCGGGCCGCCAGCCGCTCGCGATTGGCCATGGCCCGTTCCAAAAGGCTCATAGGCGATTCGGCGGCCGCTGCCGGTTGCGCTGGTGGCGAGTTCGGCGCATCGTCCCCTACCACTGCGGGCTGTGGCGGCGTCGGGCTCAATGCCTGGGCCTGTAACTCTTCCATCTGTTGCGCCGCCGACATCGGCGCCTCGGCATCGTCATAATCCAAATTGCCATGCAGCTGTTGCGCCTGCATCATCAGCATCTGCTGTTCGGCGGCCAACACCTGCGGATCATCACTGCCCGGCGCCTGCGGCGACGTCGCCGCCGTCCTCAGCTCTGGCTCTGACTCTGGCTCTTGCGCCTGCACGGCGGGCTGGGGGACGGTTTGCGGTGCCGGTTCAACCGACTGCGCCGCAGCAGGTTCAGACTTCGCCTGAGCCTGTGGTGCCTGGGGCTCTGGCCGAGCCGCAGGCGTAACCGGCAATCCGGGCTCCAGAGGTTCAATCTCGGTTACCGGTGAAAATGCCAGTGTGCGCAGCAAGGTCATCTCCAGCCCACTGCGTGGCTCCGGTGCCAAAGGCAGATCCCGGCGACCTTCCGCCAGCATCTGATACCACAGCTGAACCTGCTCCCGGCTCAGGCGGGTAGCCAACTGCAACAACGCCTGCGAATGGGGCTGCAGTTTACTGGCGGTAACCGAAAACTGGGTCATGGCGACGTTGTGCAGCAACTCCAGCAACTGTTTGAGCAGCTCATCGTAATCCGGTGCAAACTGGTCGATCTCGGCCAGAGTCGACATCACCCCCTGCAGATCGCCGGCGACCAAAGCATGCAACAGGTTCAAGCTGTAACTGCTATCCAAAGTGCCGAGCATCGCCTGCACTTCCGCCAGGGCAATACCACCATTGCCATGCGCAATGGCTTGATCGGTGAGGCTCATGGCATCTCGAACACTGCCATCGGCGGCTTGTGCCAACAGGTTCAGCGCCTGAGGTTCAAACGCCACCCCTTCCCCTTTAAGGACGGTCTCCAGGTGAGCGGCGATTTTTTCGCTGGACAGGCTTTTCAGATTGAACTGCAAACAACGGGACAGCACCGTGACCGGCAGCTTTTGCGGATCCGTGGTGGCCAGCAGGAATTTAACGTGCGGTGGCGGCTCTTCCAGTGTCTTCAGCAGGGCATTGAAACTGTGACGAGACAACATGTGTACTTCATCGATCAGGTACACCTTGAAGCGGCCACGGGTCGGTTGGTACTGGACGTTATCCAGAATTTCGCGGGTGTCGTCTACCTTGGTGCGCGATGCCGCATCGATTTCCATCAGGTCGACAAACCGCCCCTGACTGATCTCCTGGCAGGCACTGCAGGTACCACAGGGCGTGGCGGTGATCCCCTGTTCGCAGTTCAACCCCTTGGCAAACAGCCGGGCGATACTGGTTTTCCCCACCCCTCGGGTGCCGGTAAACAGATAGGCATGATGCAGACGATCATGCTCAAGGGCGTTGGTGAGGGCGCGCAACACGTGTTGCTGCCCCACCACCTGCTCGAAATTGGCCGGGCGCCACTTACGCGCCAGAACCTGATATGCCATGGTGATTCCCGTAATCCAGTGGAGGCGGATCGCCTCATCAAGACAGAGAGGTTACCACGGGAGAGCAGGCACAAAAAAGCCGGGCATCAAACCCGGCTTAGCTGACAGACTGTTAATCGCCTTCAAACTCACAGAGTTTGGTAATTGTCAGTCCCAGCGCTTCCAGCTTCTTCTCACCGCCCAGATCCGGCAGAGAGATAACAAAAGCGGAGTGATCAACTTCGCCGCCCAAGGAGCGGATCAGCTTCACGGTTGCTTCGATGGTGCCACCGGTTGCCAGCAGGTCATCGACAACCAACACCTTGTCACCCGGTACGATGGCGTCAACGTGCAGTTCCAGCGTGTCCTGGCCATACTCGAGTTCGTATGACTGGCCGATGGTTTTGCGTGGCAGTTTACCCGGCTTACGTACCGGAACAAAACCCACGCCCAGAGCGATGGCCAAAGGCGCACCGAACAGGAAACCGCGAGCTTCAGTACCGACGATTTTAGTGATACCGGCGTCGCGGAACTCTTCAGCGAACAGTTCAATGGACGCGGTAAAAGCCTCGGCACTCTCCATCATGGAGGTGACGTCACGGAACATGATTCCTGGCTTCGGGTAATCCGGTACGGTTTTGATGCTGTCTTTGATCAGCGTCAGTTTATCTTGGTTCATGGTTACGGCTTTACCATTTCGCCACAATTGTGGCGGCAAAAACACAATAAAAAAGCCCACTTGCTGAAATAAGGTTCAGCAGATGAGCCTTTATGACTACTACCTTTTTCGGCTATAGCTTAAGCAGCTTTCGTTTTGGTTGCAACAGACGGATGTAACATTTCCGCCGCAATTAGTGCTAACTTTTGTTCTGTAAGTGGTTTTTCCAACCATACCGGCACACCACAATCATCCAACTGCTCCATAAAGTCACGGCCACTCTCGGTGGTGAGCAGAACGATGGGAATGCGTTTGTAAGCGGGAATCTCTCTTAACATTCGGGTCAAATGCGCTCCGTCCATCATCGGCATCACCTGATCCGTCACCACGCCGTCGATGGCTTCATTTTTCGCCAGCAACAGCGCCTGCATGCCATTTTCGGCGGTCATTACCATCATCCCGGCCTCGATCAGCGCCTGCTCAATCTTCGCTCGACTGGCGGCGTTGTCGTCCACTACCATGATTCGCTTGGTCATCCTTCGCACCCAACATCAATTATCATGGGCGCATGGTACGAAACCCCATCCAAGGGTGATGTGCTGCCGATCACAGCGGTTGCAGAGATTTCGGCGAAATCTGATTAAGTTTGAAACAACTTCACCGCCAATTCAGCCTAGATTCAGTAGCGGTCGCAAATTACCCCAAGGGTTTGACCACCACCCCACAACGGGCCAACTGCCCCAGCATCTGGATCACACCCTGCTCAATCACGTCGGCAGCAAACTGATCAAACTGCTGCTGCATAGCCTCGATGATCGCCGCCAGAGTCGTCGGTTTGTCCACCGACAACTGAGCCAGCAACGCTACGGTCATGGCATTGACCGCCATAAAGGCAATCTCCAGCTCCGGATTGCGATACACCAGCAGCAGAGTCTCAACCGGTTCCAGCTCACGCTGATGCGCGGCCGCATGTTGAACCGGATAACGGTATTGACCGATTTCGGCGACTTGATTCAACAGCAGCGGTGTGGTCACCAGGTCGTCCTGCACCGATAGCGGTTGCTGATGCTCTGCCTCCGGCATCACATCCAGTTTCAACTCCAGATACTCGTAATGCGCCAGCTCTCTCATATAAGGAGGATCATTCGGCTGCAGTTGTTTCAGCCCATCCAGATAAACCAGGAATTCGGCCGCTATGTCCACAAACAGCGGCGAGTGACTGTCATGGTGAGCGAAAAAACGTTCCCGCAGCGCCTGCCAATCGGACTCGCTGTACAACGACTTCAAAACCGGAAACCCACTGTCGATGAAGCTGCCGACGTTGTTCAGCATCAGCTCCCGGTAGACCGCCATCCGCGGAGCCGGAACCCGCTGCGGCGCCGGTTGCTGGGGATCACGAATGTGGGCCATAAACTCCTGCTGCAACGCTTTAAAATCGATCATGCGCTCTGTTTCACTCCTTTAACGTCGGCGGCAATCTCGTGGATGCGATCAATTTCACCCACCAACTCCGAGGTTTTCGGCAGGTTAAAGTCCCGCTCAAGCAGGGTGGGGTGAATGCCGTGAAGCTGGTAGGCCCTCTGCAACAGTCCCCACACCGGGTCATTCACCGGCGCCCCATGGGTGTCCACCAGAAAATCATCCGCCTCCTTATAATGCCCCGCCACATGATAATACGCGGTACGACTGCCATCGATCCCTTGCAGAAACTCATCGGCATCGTAATTGTGGTTAATGCTATTCACATAGATGTTGTTCACGTCCAGCAGCAGTTTGCAGTCTGCTCGTTTGAGCACTTCATTGATGAAGGTCACCTCCTCCATCTCAGCCCCGGGCTCGGCGTAGTAGGAGACATTTTCGATGATCAACGGCCGCTCGATGATCTCTTGCACGGTCCGAATGCGGGCCGCAACGTGATCCACCGCCTCTTCGGTGAAAGGGATCGGCATCAGATCGTACATGTGAGCATTGCCTGAGCAGTAACTCAAATGCTCGGAATACAGGTCGATGCCATGGGTATCGAGAAAGCGCTTCACCTGTTTGACAAACTCGATGTCCAAAGGCGCCGGGGCACCGATGGACAACGACAGGCCGTGACACACAAAGGGGTACTGCTCGGTCAGCGAACGAAACTTGCGTGCCAACCTGGGAGGCACCTTGAGCCAGTTCTCTGGAGCCACCTCCAAAAAATTGATGGATGACGGCAGGCCCTCGGTCACAAACTCCTCAACCATCTCTCGCTTTAATCCAAGCCCGGCCCCTGAGATCATCGCCTTTCTCCTCATTGCTGTTCACGTTACTGCGGTGTGATTGTTTGAGATTGCTCGCCATTGCGCACTGAAGTTTTCTCGGCTCCAATCTTCAATGGCGATGAATCTGATTCTGGACACCGGATAGCAGTGAGGCTGACTCACGCCAGCCTCACTCGGTGTGTCAGAGCATCTGTATGGCGTTAGGCTGCGCCACCGCACTTGCCTTCACCACACTTACCTTCGCCGGCTTTCTTTTCGCCGCCGCACTTGCCTTCACCACACTTACCTTCGCCGGCTTTCTTTTCACCGCCGCACTTACCTTCACCACATTTCCCTTCGCCGGCTTTCTTTTCGCCGCCGCACTTGCCTTCACCGCATTTCCCTTCGCCGGCTTTCTTTTCGCCGCCGCATTTGCCTTCGCCGCATTTCCCTTCGCCGGCTTTCTTTTCACCGCCGCACTTACCTTCGCCACACTTACCCTCTTTGTGCTTGTCACCATCCAACTGGTAACCAGAGGTCAGTTCTTGAGCGGCAAACGGGTTCGCATCGGCGGCATTCGCGGCCATGGCAGTACCAGCAACACACAGGCCCAACGCTGCTGCAACAGTGGTTTTTTTCATTGAATTCATCTTAATACCCTTCCTTTCATATCTCGGATGCTTAAACCATTGTTAACCCAGCGTCGTATTTCGCTGGCTTACGATAAGAGACCCAGCCACATCAGGATCTATTTCACAATATAACAACTTTTTTTGATCTTGCTGCTTTATTAATCAAGAAACTCCTGTTAGGGATGCTGAAAATGGCCATAACTGCTACACTCCCGCGCCTGAGTTTTAATCCGTTTTGATGGTCATGAGAGTCGTATTAGCACCAATGGAAGGGGTCATGGACCCATTGATGCGCCAGGTTTTCACCGAGATTGGTGGCTATGACCTGTGCGTCACCGAATTTGTCCGGGTGGTAAATCAATGCCTTCCTGAAAAAGTGTATCGTCGACTGTGCCCTGAACTGGCCCAGGGGGGCGCCACACTGGCCGGCACCCCGGTGCGGGTTCAGTTGCTGGGGCAATCCCCTGAGTGGATGGCGGAAAATGCCGCCTTTGCCTCAGAACTGGGCTCTCCGGGCATTGATCTTAATTTTGGCTGTCCAGCTAAATCCGTGAATCGCTCCAATGGCGGCGCGGTAATGCTGAAAACTCCGGAACAGCTGCACCAGGTAGTGAAAGCGGTGCGCGCCGCGGTACCGACCCACTTGCCCGTTACCGCGAAAGTACGCCTCGGCTGGGACAGTTGCGACAACGCCATGGAAATTGCCGATGCCGCTGCCAGCGGCGGCGCCGACGAATTGGCCATTCACGCCCGCACCAAGGCCGACGGCTATCGGGCCGAGCGAATCAACTGGGCACGGATTAAGCCCATCGCCCAGGCCCTGTCGATTCCTGTGGTCGCTAATGGTGAGATCTGGAACCGACAAGATGCCCTCAACTGCCTCGACCAGAGTGGCTGCCAGGACATCATGCTGGGTCGCGGCGCCCTGGCGGTGCCCAACCTGGCGAAAGTGGTCCGGGGAGAACAGGCTCGGTACGACTGGCACCAGGTGGTGGCGTTGATGGCCAATTACGCTCAACGGGAAATCGATGGCGAGAAATGGATCTATTTCCCCAATCGAATCAAGCAGTGGCTGCGTTATATCATCATGCAGTACCCGGAAGCCGAACCCTTTTTCTGCCAGTTACGGGTACTAAGGGACGTTGATGAGATCATCGCCACCCTATATAAAGAGGAAGAACGGGCTCAGCGCGCCCTCGCCTGAGTCCCGTCACCAAACTCAATAACGCCTCTATATATAGAGGCGTTTTTTTATCTTTCCTCAAACCCGTCGCCCTTGCGAACGCGAGGGCCACCTCCTCCATCCAGTCACCCTTACAAACGCGAGGGTCCAGTGGCTTTGGGTTGATTGTGAAAAAAAGACACTGGGTACCCGCCTACGCGGGCACGACAGAGGGATGATTAAAGTGCGAAGGTAACGAACGA
>NZ_KE384363.1:418843-424482 GCF_000425405.1 Ferrimonas kyonanensis DSM 18153
CCAACTCGCACCGTCGCCCTTGCGAACGCGAGGGCCCAGTGGCTTTAAAACCTCAACTACACTGGGTTCCTCTCATCAGCCACCGTCTTCAACGGCCACAGAAAATGAAGCCGGGTTGCCGAGCGGCGTTTGCACCAGAATACTCAATGTCCCCTCGGAGCGGCCATTGGGGTTAGTTTCCCGCTCTACCGTAAAACTAAAGACCAAAGGAATCATCGAGTTGCTACTGCCCATGGTGTATTGGGTCGCACCAACAAGCTCACCGTTTGAGGTCGACGCTGTAATCGTGGTGCCGTAAGGCAATGGGTTGTTATTCGCATCAGACAAAAACAGCAGTACGGTCTCCTTGCTGTTGGTGACCAGATCCAAGGCACTGACCGGGTTTAAACTGCCCCCACTTCCCCACTGGCGCAGTTTGCCGTACGGCACGCTGCCAGACATCACCAGCGTCAGGTTGCGGCGCAGGTGCAACTGCGCCTTAGCAAGGTCCAGGCCGGTATCCACGCACTGTGACGATGCCTCGGGGTGGCACAGCAAGCCGGTATAGACACCGTCGACCCCATCAAACTCCTCGTCGCCATCGTAATCGACAAACTCCTCGTTCACCGCACCTGCCGGGACACTGCCTACCGCAGCCAGGCCGTCCGCCTGGTAGTTGCGATAGCGGCCGTCCTCGTTGTCATCCATAAAGGCCTCAGTCAAATCCACAAAGGTCTCCGGCGCACCATCAAATAGGCCATTGCCGTTTAGATCGACAAAACTCTCTTCACCAATCAGCATTGCCATGACCGTTGCCCGCCCCGGACGAGGCTCGGCAATCACCGAACCAACACCTTGGTAGTGCGCCTCCAATGTGGCCCCTAAACACGGAGGCGTGGCATCACTGCCATCAGGACACACTGCTGCGGTACCGTCATAGAAGGGCCTGGCGTTCTGGCTGCGCCACTGCACCGAGCAGCCGCCGGAAGGGTTGGGGCGATCATCCTTAGGCCCGGTGATGCAACTGCCATCGATGGCGCCGCCTTCGGCTCGAAACGTCACCGCAGTGCCGTCGGGTACCGGATTGTTAAAGTGATCCGCCGCCAGCAGGTGAATGTCCACCTCCTGACTGTCAATACTCAGCGCTTCCGGATTCAGAACCGACGCACTCAAGGAGGTGCTGTTGTCGTCGGCCAGCCCGGTGGTAATCACCAGGTTATCCGACACATTGGCTATCACGATGTCGCGGTTCTGCGGATCAGACCACAAGGCGAACACCTTCACCGGCGTGGCCACCGTGCCTGCGCCGACGGTCACCGCCACCTCGCCGTTGGCATCGGTATCGCCCACGGCGTACTGAGTCAGTTCGGTGCTACTGTTATCGATATTGGGGCAATCGGTCAGATCCTGAGGCAGGGGGTCCGGGCTCAGACTCAACCCGCCAACGTTGGTACTGAGCTCAAAACAGAGTCGTTGCTGGCCGGCAGGGTTGCCACTGCGATCCAACAAGCGAAACCGCACCACCGAAGTTTCGCTGCGCAGGCCTCCGCCCTGAATGCCACCGGTGCCCTTCAGCGCCAGCAAGGAAGACGACACCTCGAGAAACTGCAATGAGCCGATGGCCGCGGCACTGACCTCCACTTCGGTCTCTCCCACCACGGTACTGCCGCCGGTCTTGGCGCTGACCGAGATCAAGTCCTGCCCCTGACACCCCGCCGCGCGGTAAGTGGCCAGGCCCACGCCAGCGACCGTCGTAATGGGAGTATCGATGTGTGCCAGCCCTGCCGACATGCATTGGGAACTCAACTCCAGTTGCAGAGGTTGATCCAGTGCCAATGAGCCGTCGCCATTGAGAATGCGCACCTCAATAATGGTGCTGCCGCCGGCAGGCAGTGCCCCCTTGCCCAAACGGGTTTGAACATCCAGATCCACACTGACCCGTCCTACCTCAAACGCCAGCGTATGAGACTGATTTTGCAAGCTTACGGTTAACTCTCCAGCCCCCACATCACCATCGGCATAGAGATCCAGCAACGCCCGCCCCTGCGCGTTGGTAATGGCAGTGCCCGCCGCCGGGCTGACGGCGCCGATGCTGGTGGTGGCACTGACCAGGCGCTGTGCCAGGGGTTGACTGCCGCCGCTTTGAGTCACCTCAATGCCGATGATTCCCGCCCGGGTATTGGTAATATTGGTGGTACTGGTGCAGGCCTCGAAGTTCTTCAGGTTACGATCCCAACCTGGACTGTCCTGGCAATCGTACAGCTGCACCTGGATATCGGGCACCACCAGCGCCGGATCGATCTCATCCCCTAAGGTGACAAAACCGAGACGCGCACTCTGGCCATTAAAGCTGGCCTCCAACTCCGCCGCCCCCTGCACACTGCCGGCCTGCAGTAAAATCGAGGCTCGACCATCGCTGTCGGTCAGCGCAGTGCCACTGGCCGGCAGCAAATTTCCCAGGCCACTACTAAAACTCACCACTCGGGACACCACTGGTTGCTGCTGCTCATCCAGCACCCTGACCGAAATCAGCCCTGGCTCGGCGGCAGACACCCGCGTCGTCGGATTGCCACTGACGCTGCCTGTCAGTGTCAGCTGCAACTGCCCACCCACCGAGCCATCACCGGCATCATCCCCCAACGAGGAAAACGACAGACTCTGAGACAGCGTGGTGCCCTGATGCTCGGCACTGGCAAACACCAATCCGGCTCCGGCGCTAACGCCGGGCAACAGCGTCACCTGAGCGATGCCATCGGCATCAGTCAGTGCGGTTCCCAGCCCCGGGTTCAGAGCCCCGACACTGTCCAGGCGAAAGCTAACCAGAACAAAAGGCTGCGGCTCGCCGTTATCGGTGATTCTGGCCCGCAGACGACCAACGCCATCGGCACTGACAATGCGGACATCTGCACCATCGGCACCCACAAGCGACAACGTCATCGCTAGGCTGGCAACGTTAAAATCCCTGCTGGCCTGGGCCGAAGTGCCGTAGCTCACCGACACCTGACCGCTGCCTTTAAGGCTGCCCGCCGGCAACAGCAGCCGCGCCTGTCCCTGTTCGTCGGTGGTCATTTGCGCATCGATGGGCTGCTCCATGGCGGAAGAGGTGGCCGAGAATGCCACCGCCCGCCCCGATACCGGCAAATTATCTGCCAGCAGCAAGGCGGACGCCTGCACCGATTCTCCCTGAGGAATCTGCTGAATGGGATTACCCGACGAATCGAGCAGTTGCAAACTGAGGCTATAGCTAGTAGGGGAAGACTCTGAAGTGTCCTCTTGAAGGCCACTTCCACCACCGCAACTCACTAACAAAATCAGAAATAGGCAGACAAAAATCTGGCGAGGGGCGAAATTCATCTCATGACTCCCTGTCACATTAACGGCGCATTCCATTATCCATCCGTTATCATTAAGACTAATCCGTTGTCACGAGTTCGCCACCATGAACCCACATCAAAGTCACTTTGAGCTAAACTCGCCTCATATTTCTACAATTGCCCTCTTTTTTCTGGCAGCAGAATCTTGCTAGGCTTAGGCCGCAAATAAAAAATAGAAATTATCAAAGGAAGTTGCATGTCTGAAAAGATGCAAAAGAAAATGGGTCTAACCGCCAAAATCTTGATCGGTATGTTAACCGGTATCGCCCTTGGTGGACTCCTGCGGGTGCTGCTGCCGGGCAACGAGGTGGTCGAGACCTATCTGGTGGATGGCCTGTTCAGCGTGGTGGGGAACATCTTTGTTTCCTCACTGAAGATGCTGGTGGTTCCACTGGTGTTCGTCTCACTGGTTTGCGGAACGGCCTCACTGTCGGATCCTGGCAAACTGGGGCGCCTGGGTGGAAAAACCCTGGCGTTTTATCTGACCACCACCGCCATCGCCATCACCCTGGCCATCACCCTGGCCATTCTGGTGCACCCGGGGAATGCCTCCATGGCTGCCGAAGGCCTGGCCTTTGACGCCAAGGCTGCGCCACCGCTCAGCCAGGTTCTGGTCAACATTGTGCCCAGCAACCCCATCGACGCCATGGCCAAAGGCAGCATGCTGCAGATCATCGTGTTTGCCATCATCTTTGGCGTAGCCATCTCTCAAAGTGGTGAGCGCGGCGCCCGCATTCGTGATTTCTTTGAAGACATCAATGCCGTGGTAATGAAGCTGGTCACCATTCTGATGCAACTGGCCCCCTATGGTGTGTTTGCGCTGATGGCGAAACTGGCCCTGACACTGGGACTGGCGACGTTCGGCAGCGTAGTAAAATACTTCTTCCTGGTGCTGGGCGTGTTGTTCCTGCACGGCCTGGTGACCTATCCGACACTGCTGAAGGCGTTCACTGGCCTGAGCCCGATCACCTTCCTGAAGAAGATGCGCAGCGTGCAACTGTTTGCCTTCTCCACCGCCAGCTCCAATGCCACGCTGCCGGTCACCATTGAGAACGCCAACTACCGCCTGGGTGTGCACAACAACATCAGTTCCTTCTCTCTGCCTCTGGGTGCCACCATCAACATGGACGGTACTGCCATCATGCAAGGGGTTGCAACGGTGTTTATTGCTCAGGTGTTTGGCATGGACCTGACTCTGGGTGACTACGTGATGGTGATCATCACTGCCACCCTGGCATCCATCGGCACCGCAGGTGTACCCGGTGTTGGCCTGATCATGCTGGCCATGGTGCTCAATCAAGTGGGCCTGCCCGTCGAAGGCATCGCCTTGATTTTGGGTGTGGATCGTTTGCTGGATATGGTACGTACGGCCGTCAACGTTACCGGCGATGCCGCCGTTACCGTGATTGTGGCCAAGTCCGAGGGCGAATTTGAACAAGAGGTGTACGACGACCCGTATGCCGGTTCACAACTGATGGGCGATCGCGAACCCAGCAACGCCGCATAAACACCAATGCCTCCATTTTCTCCTCTAATTGGAGAAAGATAGTGAAAAAAGGGCCCTTCGGGGTCCTTTTCTATTTGCACAGCTAAAACCTCAACTACACTATCACTTAAGTGGCGACAACGGAGCGTCGCCAACAGGTAGGTGACGGCCTGACTCAATGCCAGCAGCAGCCGATGACTTGCGATGTCAACTATCGCCGCAATACGGTATGCCCGTTAGCACAGCAGCGCCGATCCACAAGGAGGGACGCCTGATGCAAAGAGTACACATTTTGTCGGTTTGGGAGCGCAGCTGCCAACTGGTGATTGAAATCCACAACCACATTGTGGACGACATACGTACCGACATGGGGCAGCAACTCTCCACTACCGTCATCGCCATTTCCAGCCAACTTGCCCACTGCTACGAAGAGCAAACGCCCTGCGCCAACAGCCTAATGACCGCCAACGGTCTGCTCGGCCAGTTGAACGCCCACACCGAACTGGCCCGTCAAACTGCCATGGTTGAGCAGCACGTAGCACACCGCTGGATGCAGGAGATCAAAACCCTGCAAAACCTGATTGGTTGCCTGCTACCACTAGGAGTTCAGCCTCCCAAGCATTGCCAGGTGTAAGCCTAAGCCCTAGCGCCTGTCAAAGCCCCTATTGGGTTACATCGACACTCACCACCACGATCTTTAATCCTTTAAATCTCGGCGTAGCGTTGATACCTCTCAGTCACAAGCCCGAGCCACTCACCAACCCCAACCGTGTCGCCCTTGCGAACGCGAGGGCCCAGTG
>NZ_KE384363.1:424987-430606 GCF_000425405.1 Ferrimonas kyonanensis DSM 18153
CGGTGAGAGCTGCACTCCCCTGCGGCAACCGGTGCCGCCACACTCACCAACCCAAACCGTGTCGCCCTTGCGAACGCGAGGGCCCAGTGGCTTTGGAGTTAAATGTAAAAAAGACGCTGGGTACCCGCGTGCGCGGGCACGACGGAGGGAGGGCTAACCTACAGCGGTAACAGAGACGACGGAAGGATGGTTGGAAGTTGAGTGGTAACCACCAATGCCGAGCTCTGCCGTCGCCGCGGCAGAGCAGATTTACCGCAAACCATCTCATTGGCACCGTCGCCCTTGCGAACGCGAGGGCCCAGTGGCTTTGGGGTTGAATGCGAAAAAGACACTGCCTACCCGCGTGCGCGGGCACAGCGCCCAAAAGCAAACACAACAAGAAAGAAGATAAAGCTCACTTATTTTCGCTCCATTCCAACTCCCCCCCTAAAGAGATAAAAACACAGGCGACACCAATTGACATTACTTCAAAACACAATGAGAATACCTCTCATTAGCAATATCATTACAAAAATATAGCAAGGAGATGGATGTGAAATCAGTAACAGGCTTAGCGGCTTGCAGCATCTTGCTGGTTACTCCCACGTTAGCCGATGACAACCAGGATATTGAAAGAATTGAGGTTGTTGGTCAGCTTAACCGGTATTCAGCCACTAAGACCGACACCCCCATTATCGAAACTGCCCGCTCAATTACCATCGAGACCCAACAACAGCTCATTGATAAAGGGGTTCTGAGTCTGGATCATGCCTACAACTACAGTGCAGGCGTCACCGGCCAAACCTATGGCTTTGCCACACGGGGCGATTGGATTAAAGTCCGCGGCCTGGATGTGCCTCAGTATCAGGACAGCCTGCAGTCGCTGTTCGGCAACTACAACAATACCCGCGCCGAAATTTATACCCTGGAGCAAGTAGAGATCCTCAAAGGACCCGCGTCCGTCCTCTATGGCAAAGGCTCTCCCGGTGGTCTGGTCAACGTAGTCAGCAAACTGCCAAAAGACACCAACGCCCACGAAGTCCTGTTGGAATACGGCAGCTTTAACCGTACCCAGTTCGCCTTCGACTCTACCGGCAACCTCAACGACGACAACAGCCTGCTGTACCGGTTTGTAGGCCTGTACCGCGACAGCGACACCCAGATCGATGACGTCGAAGACAACACCTGGGTGGTGGCACCGTCTCTGACCTGGCGTCCCAGTGACGACAGCGAGATCACCCTGTTGGTGAACTACACCAAGACCGACAGTGATCCCGCCGCTCAGTTCCTGCCCATTCAAGGTACCCTGCTGCCGTCCCCCAATGGCAAAACCATCGACAGCAGCACCAATACCGGCGATCCTGACTTCAACAACTACGACTCCGAAACCCTAGCCACCACGGTATTGGCCAGCCTGGATCTCAATGACTATTGGCGGTTAGGCTTTACCGGTCGCTACACCGATGCCGAGGCGGATTACCGCCAGGCCTGGACCAGTTTTCTGCCCAGCAGCAACCCCTTGTTTATGGGGGCCGACCGTTTCATTACCCTGCCTGATGGCAGTCTCTATAAAGATGGCCTGACCCCGCGGACTTTTTACATCAGCGACGCCAGCTCCGAACAAAAAGCCGCCGACCTGCGCCTGTTTGGTCGCTTTGATACCGGCGCTTTGGAGCATGAACTGTTGCTGGGCATCCAGTATCAAAACGTGACCACCGACAACGATGGCGCCCGAGCCTATGCCGTCGGCGCTGCTCCCGGGACAGAGCAGTACGGCGATACCTTCTGGCAAAACCCTTTCAACCCGGTGTACAGCAGCAACCTGCCACCGATGGAGCTGCTCAACGCCCTGTATAAAAACAACCCAAGCACCACCAGTAAAGACTTGGGGATCTACCTCAGTGACCAGATCTCCTACAACAACCTGACCCTGACTCTGGGGGCGCGCTTTGACGACAGCGAAACCAAGGCGGCGGCCGGCACTCAGAGTGACGATGCCGTTAGCCTCAGTGGCGGACTGATCTACAAGCTGGCCAACGGCCTGGCACCCTACGTGAGTTACGCCGAGTCCTTTAATCCGGTGATTGGCGACGATGGCCGTGGCAATGCCTTAAAACCTCAGGAGGGCGAACAGATTGAGCTGGGCATTAAATACCAGCCCATCAACTTCCCCGGGTTGATCACTCTGGCCTGGTTCGACATCAAGCAAACCAACCTCAATGATCCCCGAGCATTGGTTGGTGAGTATCAGCAGCAGCAAGGCGAAGCCAATATCACCGGCTGGGAGCTGGAAAGCCAGGTAGAACTGGGTGACTTCACTCTGGAAATCAACGGCAGCAAACTGGATACCGAAAGCGCCGAAGGCTACCAACTGCCGAGCGTACCGGAGTATCAGGCATCAAGCTGGCTGGGCTACCGCCCGTTCAACCTCGAAGGCTTTAAGTCTGGCCTGGGTATCCGCTACACCGGTGAAAGCTACGGCGGCGCCGATCTGCATAAGACCCCTTCGTACACCTTGGTGGACCTGATGCTGGGGTATGAGTGGGACCAGTGGGACTTTACCGTGAATGTTCGTAACCTGACCGACAAAGACTACTACGCCACCTGTTTGTACCGTGGTGACTGTTTCGTCGGTGACGAACGCACCATCAATGGCCGCATCAAGTATGTTTTCTGATCTTTGGCTAACCGAAGTGGGAGCGGGGCCAGCGCTGCTGGCCCCGTTGCTGACCTTTGTCGGCTTGGGGCTGGTCTATCTGCACTGGCGACGCCGAAGCGGCTCTGCTGCCGTGCTGTGGGTAGGCTGGGGCAGTGTCATGCTGGCGACGCCATTGTGGGTGCTGCAGGTAGGTCCGGAATTTGGCGTGATCTATCAGCTGATCACCATCAGCGCCTGTGCCTGGCTGCTGACTCTGTCCAACCTAGAACCTAAGACTCACACTGAGGCGCCCCTGCGGCCACCTCAGCCTTACTCGGTTCCATGGCGCGCCCTGGGGGCCCGGACGATAAACGGCATAGTGTTGTCCTCCCTCGCCAGCGCTTTGCTCACTCTGGCGGTATGCGGGCTGCTGCCCATGGATGCAGCCAACCAAATGGTGATCGCCGCCCTGTTGTTTCCCTGCCTGTGGGCCGGGTTGGCAAGCTGGGTCTGTGCCAGTGACCGCTTCTGGCGCCATGCCGGCCTGCTGACGCTCATCAGCCTGTTCAGTGTGGCCATGGTGATGGGAGTGCAATGATGAATCTATCGACCGTCCAGAAAAAACTGGCGCTGTCCCACACTCGAGTGGGCGTGATGATGGCCGCCTTGCTGTACCTGATCTGCCTCACCGGTACGCTGCTGGTGCCCGCCGAGGAGTGGAAACGCTGGCAGCAACCCGAGGTGAGTGAATACTCACACCTTCCTCCAGAATCCCTTCAACAGGCCATTAATGACTATCAGAGCAGTAATGATGCCTCACCGGAGTCGTTATGGGTGGTGTTTCCCACCACTGGGTTACCTCGTACCCACCTGAGCGACGAGGAGTCGGAATGGTGGCTGGATCAGCAAGGCATCCGCCAGCAACCGGTTAACGAAGGGGTAATTCACACTCTGAGCGAACTGCACACCCACCTGCTGATGCCGGGGCAAGTCGGCGTGATCATCGTGGGGATTCTCGGTGTCTTACTCACCAGCCTGATTCTTTCCGGACTCATCAGCCATCGACGCCTGTTTAAAGACGCCTTTCGCCTTCGCCGAGGCAGCGGGCCTCAAAGCCAGATTGACCTGCATAATCGTCTGTCGGTATGGGGAGTTCCGTTTCACTTGATGATGTCCGTTACCGGTGCCTTCTTTGGTGTGGTGACTCTGTTGATGGCGCTGGCCATACCGCTGATCTACGGCGGCAGTCAGCAGGCGCTGATCGACCAAGTCTACGGCAGTGACCCGGTACTGGATGCCGATGTCACCCCCATCGATGCCACCAAGATTATGCACACCATGACCGAGGTGGCACCGGATGCCAGCCCGTTGTATCTGGTTTGGCAACAGCCAGGAACCCGTCAGCAGTTTGTTGAAGTGGCCGCCACTCTGCCCGGGCGCTTGATCTACTCCGAGATCTACCGCTTCACGGTATCCGGCAGCTATCTGGGTAAACAGGGGATGTCCGACGGCCCATGGGGTCGACAGCTGATTTACTCGGTTTACCGCCTGCATTTCGGCCTGTTCGATGGCCTCGGAGTCAAATTGGCCTACCTGGTACTTGGGCTGTCACTAACCGTTGTCTGTGTCAGCGGCATCAGCATCTGGCTGCGCAAACAACCCAGAAGCATCAAGCTGCAAAGCCTATGGGCAGGCTGGGTCTGGGGCGTACCGCTGTCTCTGGTCTTTGCTGCCCTCGGTGACCACCTGCTGTCGATTCCTCCGCTCGGCTGCTTGCTGCTTGGCCTGGGGCTGTGCCTGTTGTGGAGTTCGGTTCAGACCCGTCACCCGGGTATCAAACTGCAACGGTTGCTGGCTCTGTCATTGATCGTCTTGCTACTGGGCTACGCATTGACTCACCAGGGATGGACTCACAACGGTGCGGCCGTCTGGCTGAATTTAGGGTTGCTGGGTGCTGCGCTGTGGCTGTTAATTCGCAGTCGTCCGCAGTACTCTCCAACCAGTGAGCAGCCGCAACCTCAGCTGGAACGGCTGTAACCCCTATCCTGTGGGCCCCTGAGAACGTGAGGGCCCATATCCTCCAACCACCGCCATTGCGAACGCGAGAATGACTAAGAGCGAAAGACGCTGGGTACCCGCGTGCGCGGGCACGACGGAGGGATGGTTGAACCTTGAGTGGTAATCACCAATTCCGTCGCCACGGTAGAGCTGATTTACCGCAAAACCATCCAATCAGTACCGTCGCCCTTGCGAACGCGAGGGCCAAGTGGCTTTGGGGTTGAATGTGAAAAAAGACGCTGGGTACCCGCGTTCGCGGGCACGACTGAGGGATGGTTGGACGTTGAGTGGTAACCACCAATGCCGAGCTCTGCCGTCGCCACGGTAGAGCTGATTTACCGCAAAACCATCCCATTAGCACTGTCGCCCTTGCGAACGCGAGGGCCCAGTGGCTTTGGGGTTGAATGTAAAAAAGACGCTGGGTACCCGCGTACGCGGGCACGACGGAGAGATGGTTGGACGTTGAGTGGTAATCACCAATGCTGAGCTCTGCCGTAGCCACGGCAGAGCTGATTTACCGCAAAAACCACCCCATTAGCACCGTCGCCCTTGCGAACGCGAGGGTCCAGTGGCTTTGGGGTTGAATGTGAAAAAAGACGTATATGGACGCCCCTGCAACTGCAAGACTTTGATGAGGTCGGTTTGCGGACGTATATCCGGCGTCTGTTTTACCTTCTCGAGGTAGCGCCATAATGTGGTCCGAACCTGGCAGCCTACACGCTGGGACGACATTTACTGTCGGTCTTATTTCAGGCTCTTGCCAGGCCGGATTACCGTTTGTTCATCAAGGTTTGCAAACTCAGGTTACGCGGTACTCAATGCACCTCCCTGGCTTCAGGGAGCTTAACTACTTGGTTACTGCAAACGCATGGGTCAGTTCAAACTTGTTGCCGCTGACCGTCATGCTCCAGGCTATACGCGCCAGCTTGTTCGCTAACGCCACT
>NZ_KE384364.1:0-46616 GCF_000425405.1 Ferrimonas kyonanensis DSM 18153
GTCACCACAGTTTGCTGTGGGCGATTAGCTCAGTTGGGAGAGCACCTGCCTTACAAGCAGGGGGTCACTGGTTCAAGCCCAGTATCGCCCACCACCGTTATCAAAAAAGCGAGTCAACTGACTCGCTTTTTTTGTGCCTGAATATTGGCATTGGCAAGGGCCTCATCGCCTTTTGTGCTCCTTTCCACCTTACAATAAAGCGAAAAATCATCGGCCCACGCTTCACTTTCGTACTAGGTTTAAATTAACCTCACACGGAGATGAATCATGAGCAGTATCTCTCAGTCCGCATCCCAAAGTAGCATTGCCGAGTACCTAAGGCATGTGCAGGGCGTCGATGCCGACGCTGCCGATGCCGAGGCCGCCGCCATTATCGATAACTTTGAACGAATGAAATCGATGGGATACATCAAAGGTTGGTGCTTTGATGAAGGCGGACACCTGGATCTTATCCCCTCGGACACCATAGTCAGAATTTTTGGCGACGAATAGGTCATACCACGCTGCTTGATGGTGACCCCTTCAGGGGCGTTGCAGAGGGCGCTTTACATTTGCCTTGTTTCAGCTCAATATATAAACATAAAACTTTATAAAAGACGATGCGATGGACAGCCGCCCCTACTACACCTTTGGCGTAACTCTGTTGATCACCCTCATCAGCGTGTGCGGCATTGCCATGCCCTACCCTATCCTGGCGCCGCTGTTTCTGGATCTTCAACACCCGATCAGTCAGTTTGCCGGTATTCCGGAAAAGCTGCTGTTAGGTGCGGTGCTGGCCATCTATCCCATCGGCATTTTGATTGGCAGCAACTATCTGGGTGCCTGGTCCGATCGACTCGGTCGAAAACGCGTACTCACCTGGACCATGCTCGGAGCAACACTGAGCTATGGGCTGACCGCCATCGCCATTCAACAGGGCAGTTTTCTGCTGTTCACTGCCAGTCGGCTATTAACCGGCTTGTTTGAGGGAAACCTGAGCATCGCCCGAGCCATTGCCGCCGACCTGCACCCTAAAATCGACCGAACCCGAGCCTTTTCCTACCTTAGCGCTATGGGGTATGCCGGATACCTCATCGGCCCGGTGGTTGGCGGCTTTTTGCTGCCGCTGGGCGCCAGCCTGGCATTCTGGGTGGCGGCAGCGGCCTGTGCGGCAGCCACCGGGCTGATCTTGCTGGCTCTGCCCAAAGATGCCCAAACCCGACCTCAGCGACAGGGCTCCAGCCTGAGCCTGCTGAAACACCCCCAGTACCGAGACTTTTTTGTGTGTTACCTGATGCTGATGCTGGCACTGAATGGCTTCTACGAATTTTATCCGGTCTGGCTGGTGGAATTCCGAGACTTCAACAGCGAGCAGATCGCCTGGGCCACGGTATTGCTCACCTCAGCTATGATCGCCACGGCCGTTATGGCAACCATGAAGGTAAAACGCTGGCTGGGGCTGGTTAACGCCGGACTTGCAGGAATTTTGGTGTACGCGATGGCGATCGCCAGCTTTCCTTATGGCGGTGGCGATTACCTGGCCAGCTTTATTGCCGCCGGCATAGGCATTGCGCTATTTAACGCTATGATGCCGAGCTACCTTTCGGAACACGCTCAGGACAGCCAGGGCCAGGGGCAACTAATGGGACTGCTGACGACGGTATTTTGTCTGGGCAACGTGATTATCGCCATCGTCGGTGCCGCCCTGGCACTGGTGGATACTCGACTGGTGTTAATGGCCAGTGCGCTACTGGCCGTTTTCGCCTCACTGCTGTTCTGGCGCCTGGCTCGCTCTGCTTCTTTGGAGGCCGAACGGGCCCACACCAATGCCTAAGCCAGGTAGCGAGCCGACAGATGATTGAGCAACGCCTCGGCAGACAAGGGCTGACCGGTCATGTTGAGGCAAGACTGGTTCAGGTCGGCGCCACCGCCATGTTGCCAAATTCCAGCCTGCAACTGCTGCCGTACCCACTGACCACGAGCCGCTGGCTCGCGACGCCACTGCGGGGACTGTCGTAATCCGGCAAACACCTGCGCCGCCGCCATCGCCCCGAGGGCATAACTGGGGAAATATCCGAATTCACCGAAGCACCAGTGAATGTCTTGCAGGCAGCCGTCTCGATTGTTGTCTGGGCTTACCCCCAGCAGGGTCTGCATTCCATGACGCCAGGCACCGGGCAGATCAGACAGGGGCAGATCGCCACTGAGCAACGCCTGCTCCAACTCCAATCGCAACAAGATGTGGGCCGGGTAGGTGACCTCATCGGCCTCAACCCGAATCAAACTTGGCTGAACCCGACCAATATGAGCGCCTAAATTGTCGGCCTCCAAGCCAGGGTGGGCTCCCCAGTGACGCTGCAGGAACTCCGACAGCCACTGAATGAAATCCGGCTCTCTGGCCAATTGCATCTCAAACGACAACGCCTGGGCTTCGTGCAAAGCCGCGGATTGCACCCGAGCCATCGGGGTATGGTGCCAGCGTGCAGCAATGCCCTGCTCGAAACAGCCGTGGCCTGCCTCATGGATCATGGAATAAACGGCAGACAATGGCTGGCGATGATCGTAACGGGTAGTAATGCGCACATCTGACGGCACTCCGGCACTAAAGGGGTGGGTACTGGTATCGAGGCGACCGCCGTCAAGATCGAAGCCCAGGTGTGGTAATAATGCCTCCAGTGCCTGTCGCTGCTGGTCAACCTCAACCTGAGGCAGTGGCACGCTGCTTCTGGAGCGGCTTCGCTCAGACGCTTCGGCAATCAGAGCGGGCAAGCGGGCTTTCAAGGGGACAAACAACTGCTGGAGCTGGGTCAGGCTGAGGTCCGGCTCAAACTTGTTCAACAACCCCTGATACAGTGGTGCCTGCGCCGACGAGCGACGAATCTCGGCCTCTTCCTTCAGCAATGCCAACACCGGTTCAAACGCCGCCTTAAACAGCGAGAAGTCATCCTCGTTTCTGGCCTGGCGCCAACGGGTCTCACAGGCCACAGACAAAGTCACTCTGCGGCGTACAAAATCGTCATCCAGCAGAGTCGCGTCCCGAACCCGGCGTGACATCAACTCCAGCAGTCGCTGTTGACTGGCAGACATCGACTGCTGGCTCAACTGAGACAGGCTGTCGGCCAAACCTGGGGCACGCAACCTCTGGTTGATCACCAGTTGCAATTCGGCCATGGCTTCGGCTCTGGCCCCCTGGCCACGGTCACTGAGCAGGGTGGCTTGATCCCATTCCATTAACGCCATGGCGTGCTCTAAGTGGGATATTCCTGAAAAATGTTGCTCCAGATCACTCCATGAACGTGTCATTGGTCTACCCCTTTCAAGTTAGAGTCAGAATTCTATAGGCGTGAGCGCATTTGTTTGGCATAGTAATAAAACATTGATATTAATTCTTCAAAATAACAAGAATTCGTTATGGACCTCCGTCAACTACGCAATTTCGTTACCGTCGCCGAGCAGAGCAGTTTTACCCGGGCTGCCCGTATTCTGGGTGTCGCTCAGCCGGCTGTCAGCACGGCCATCAAAAAACTGGAGACCGAGCTGGGACTGGTGCTATTGCATCGCCAGGACAAGCGGGTTCAACTCACTGCCGAGGGACAGGAGTTGCTGCCCCACGCCAAGGAGATTCTGTCCCGGGTTGAGCTGGCAGAATCGGCCATGACCCGGCTGCAACAACTGGGTCGGGGTGAGGTGCGCATCGCTCTGCCAGGGATGATCGGTTCCTACTACTTCCCTGCCCTGCTGATGGCCTTCCATCATCGCTACCCGGAACTGAAACTGTCGCTGATTGAAGCCGGTACCCGGGAGATTCAATCGATGATCGAGCGGGACGAGATCGACATCGGTATCGTTATTGACGGAGACGCTCAAACCACGTTGGAAACCATTCCACTCACCAAAGAAGAGATGATCGTAGCCTGCAGCCTCGACCACCCACTGGCGGAGTTGGAGTCGGTGAATTTTGAAGACTTCATGGAACATGAGTTGGTGATGTTTAAGCGCGGTTATTATCACCGAGAGCGCATGGACCAACTGGCGAAGGCCCATAACCTGGAACCTCAACTGGCGTTTGAGACCAACCTGATTGAGCTGATTCGCTCCATTGTTCGTCAGGGCTTTGCGATCACCACGGTGCTGAAAATGGTGGTGGAGAATGATCCGCAGATTAAGGCCATCTCCTTTGAAGAACCGTTATTTATGGATCTGCATGTGGCCTGGAAACGAGGCCGGGCACTGACTCAGGCCGACCGCACCTTCCTGGACTTCCTGCTTGAACAACGAGACACCGAGAAATCGCTGTAATTCGGGCTCCGGATGCGGTCAGACGACCGCATCTGGCTGATTTTCCGGTGCTGCTTCGGCAAACGATGTCATCTGGCGACAACGGCGAACAATGCCATTGAGCAAGGGGTACTCCTGCATGGGCACATTGAAACGCTCGGCATTGTAGACCTGTGGGACCAGGCAGACGTCGGCCATAGAGACCTCATCACCGACGCAAAACAACCCGGAGGTCTGCTCCAGCTGCAACTCAAAACCGGCAAACGCGGTTTTGACCCAGTGCCGATACCACCTCGCCTTCTGAGCGTCATCCACTCCCAACTCCACCGCCAGATACTTTAACACTCGCAAGTTATTCAGCGGGTGGCAGTCGATGGCGATGTTTTGTGCCATCGCCCGAACCTTGGCTCGAGCCGTGGGTTCATCCGGTAACAACGGCCTCTCCGGGTAGGCCTCATCCAGATACTCAATGATCGCCAGAGACTGATTCAGAATCAGATCGCCATCCTGCAAGGTGGGCACCAAATGGTTGGGGTTCAATACCCCATACGCCGGCAGGTGCTGCTCTCCGCCGTTTTTAATCAGGTTTACCGAGATGTTTTCATACTCTAGCCCTTTGAGTGCGCACGCTATCCTTACCCGATAGGCGGCACTCGAGCGCCAGTATCCGTACAATTTGAGCATCGGCAATGATGACCCCTTAAGACTCAATCAGTCTCTGTTCTATAGCACCAAAAATGGAATCTTGCCTTAAATCAAACATCTCAATTCTAACGACATCGCCAAATTGCATAAACGGCGTCACCGGTTTGCCCTGTTCGATGATCTCCAGCATCCGTTTCTCAGCCAGGCAGGAGGAGCCAGCACTGCGGTCGTAGTTGGAGACGGTGCCCGAACCGATGATGCAACCGCTGCCCAAGGGTCGGCTCTTGGCGGCGTGAGCAACCAGAGTCGGAAAGTCAAAGGTCATGTCGACACCGGCATCGGGGCGGCCAAAACAGTCGCCATTGAGGTGGGTGACCAAGGGCAGGTGAACCTTGCCGTCGTGCCACTGCTCCCCCAGCTCATCAGGGGTGACCGCCACCGGAGAGAAGGCACTGGACGGCTTCGACTGATAAAACCCAAAGCCCTTGGCCAGTTCAGCGGGAATCAGGTTGCGCAGGGACACATCGTTGACCAGCATCAGCAACTTGATGTGGTCCGCGGCCGCCGCAGTATCGACGCCCATGGGCACATCGTCGGTGATCACTGCTATCTCGGACTCGAAGTCCACCCCCCAGTCGGTAGTGGGCATGCGAATCGCCTCGTAGGGGGCCAAGAAGGTGTCCGATCCCCCCTGGTAGATCAACGGATCGGTCCAGAAACTCTCCGGCATGTCGGCACCGCGAGCTTTACGCACCAGTTCGACATGGTTGACGTAAGCGCTGCCATCGGCCCACTGATAGGCTCTGGGCAG
Source organism: Ferrimonas kyonanensis DSM 18153 (assembly GCF_000425405.1). GTDB lineage: Bacteria > Pseudomonadota > Gammaproteobacteria > Enterobacterales > Shewanellaceae > Ferrimonas > Ferrimonas kyonanensis. The sequence continues at coordinate 5,714 of NZ_KE384364.1, forward strand.
CGGTGAGTGGCATTGAGTCTGATCGAAATCAAAGGCGCCACTGAGCTCGCCCTCGTTCAGCTGCTGGTAACGCTCCTCAAGCCGGGGCGCCAACTGCTGCCACTGATCCAATGCCTGTTGCAGGGTCGGGGCGATGTCTGTCGCAAGGACGGCTTGACGAAGATCCCGACTGACCAACAGCAGCTCGCCATCGCGGCCGCCACGGTTCAAGGTGGCTAATTTCATATGGATTTCCTTATTCTTTTACTTGCCAACTGCTGGCGTAATCCGGGTTTTCCAGGGCCTGGGCGGCCTCGGACAACTGCAGCGGGTCCCGTGTATCGATCATCACCGCCACTTCATCGGTGAAGGTCTTCTTGTGAGCCAGGCCGGCGGCAAATGCTTTGGGGTGGGGCCCATGGGTAAAACCACAAGGGTGGAAGGTCACCATGCCCGCTTCGATGTTATCGCGACTGAAAAAGTCACCGGCATGGTAAAACAACACCTCATCGTAATCGTCGTTGTTGTGGTAAAACGGCACCTTCAAGGCTCCTGGGTCACTCTCGATGGGGCGCGGCACGAAGGTGCAGACCACGAAGCGACTGGCCACAAAGGTGGTGTGAGCCGACGGCGGCAGATGATAGCGATGGCTCATCAACGGACGAATGTCGCGCCAGTTGATGCGCACCGGAGCCAAATCCCCGTGCCAACCAATAGCATCCAGGGGGTTGAACGGGTAACGAACTTCGGACAGCGCATCGAGACGCTTAACTTTAACCGTCCAGGGCTGTTCATCCTGCTGAGCCAGAAATGCCTCATTGATGCGGGGCAGGTCCAGCATGGCCGGGTCAAAGATGGCGTGGGGACCAACGATGCCTTTATCCGGCAGTTGAAAGCTGTCGCCACTGGCCTCAATCATCAGGATCTGCAGCGGCTCCAAGACCTCCAGTCGCCACATGGTCGAGCGCGGCAGCATCAGGTAATCACCGGTTTCCAGTGTCAGATGACCATAGTCGCAATAGAGTTCGGCGCGGCCGGCGTGGATAAACAGCAACTCGTCACCATCGGCATTGCGCATCAGCTCGGTCATGCTGCAATCGAGGTGCCACAGCCGCATCTGGCAATGGCTGTTATGCAGAAATGCCGGCACCAGCCAGGGGACCGAGTGGCGTTGCTGCTGGCGATTGAGATCCAGCGCTCTTGGCCTCAGTGGCCCCTGCCAATCACTCCAGCCTGTGGGCGGGTGACGGTGATGGAAGTGTGCCGCCGGGCCAAAGAAACCGGCCCGGCCGGCTTCCCGCTCATAAATCGCCTGTTCCGGCAGGTCGGCGTGGGCCTGGCGGGAGACCGTGCCCTCTTTGTGTGGAAATTGGATCCATTTACGCATAGCGCCCCCCAAGGTTTGTGGAAATCGGGGCTCGCACGAGCCCCGCCGCTCAGATCACGCCACGGCGAATCTGATCTTCCTCGATGGACTCAAACAGAGCCTTGAAGTTACCTTCACCGAACCCTTCGTTGCCTTTGCGCTGAATGATCTCGAAGAACACCGGTCCAATCACGGTCTGTGTAAAGATCTGCAGCAGAATGCCATCTTTCATCGGCGCGCCATCGATGAGTATACGCAACTCCCGCAGGCGCTCTTTGTCCTCCTGATGGCCCTCGACCCGCTGATCAATCTTCTCGTAGTAGGTATCCGGGGTTGGCATGAACTCCATGCCGCCGGCACGCAGATCGGCCACGGTCTGATAGATGTCTTCGGTGGTGAGGGCGATGTGCTGAATGCCCTCGCCCTTGTACTCTCTGAGGTACTCTTCAATTTGCGACTTGTCGTCGGAAGACTCGTTGATGGGGATGCGAATCTTACCGCAAGGACCGGTCATGGCCCGGCTGACCAAGCCGGTCAGCTTGCCCTCGATATCGAAATAGCGGATCTCGCGGAAGTTGCCAATGCGCTCGTAGAAGCCGGCCCATTTATTCATGTTGCCCTGGAACACGTTGTGGGTCAGGTGATCGATCTCTACCAGTCCCTTATCGTTGCTTGCCAACGCCTGTTGCCATTGATCGTAAAACTGGAAGTCCACATCGTAGATGCTGTTGCTGCCGTAGCGGTCGACAAAATACAGCGTCGACTCGCCGATGCCCTCGACCGCCGGAATATTCAGCTCCATGGGGCCGATGTTGCCTTCAAACAACCTGGCACCATTCTCCAGGGCATGAGCCAGCGCCTTGGCGGAATCGGCCACTCGCCAGGCCATGCCACACACCGACGGGCCATGTAACGCCGCAAATTCGGCGGCCTGAGAGTGAGGCTGAGCGTTAATGATGAAGTTGATGTCGCCCTGGCGATACAGCCATGCCTGCTTACTGCGATGCTTGGCAATCTCGGTAAATCCCAGTAAACCGAACAGTTGCTTCAGCTTATCAATCCCCTCGGCATCGGGGGCGGTGTACTCCACAAACTCAAACCCATCGGTTCCCAGTGGATTGTAATCCGTTATCGCCATGGTCTTCTCCCTTGTTGATTGCGCTGTGGCTGCTCGGCCTTCTCTTTTCTGAGCCGATGCAGGGGCTGCCGATGGCCTGTGGCACACCGGAAACGGTTAACCAAACGCTAACAAAGATTGAGCTTCGTGACAGGGATCACAGAACGGTTAAAGCAGGCAGGAGATGTCACCCCTGCTTTACAGGGGTGACATTTACATTTACTGTCAATTACTTACGCTTTTTTCCGATGCCGTATTCGCGGAGTTTATTGGCAATGGCGGTGTGAGACACGCCCAGCTTTTTGGCCAACTGACGAGTGCTGGGGTAAGCGGGGTAAAGCCGGCGCAACAGGCTGGATTCGAACTGTTTTACCGCCTGCTCCAACGACCCCTCAAACTCTTGATCGAAGTAGCCAAAGCCCTCGGTCCAGGCGGGCAGTCTCAGGTCCTCCGGCTGCAGTTCTCCCATGCCCTCGGCCATGGACACCGCCCGAAAAATGGCGTTCTTCAGCTGGCGCACGTTGCCAGGCCAGGCGTAGTTGCGAATGTAGTCGCGACACTCTCCAGAGAGCTGACGGGCCGGACTGGCCAGCTGCTGGCTGTAGTGCTCCAAAAACAGCTCTGCCAGCGGCACGATGTCACTGGGGCGCTCCCGCAGCGGCGGCAGCATCAGGTTGAGGACATTGATGCGATAATAGAGATCTTCGCGGAACTGGCCCTGCTGACACAGGTCGGACAGATCCCGCTGACTGGCACAGATGATGCGAACGTCAACGGCAATCTCTTCGTCATCCCCCACCCGGCGAAAACAGCCATCCTGAATAAAGCGCAGCAGTTTTACCTGCAACTGGGCCGACATGTCGGCCACCTCATCGAGAAAAATGGTGCCACCATCCGCTTGCTCGATGACCCCCTTTTTCACCGGCTGTCCCGGCGCCGACGCAAAGCCGAACAGCTCACTCTCGGCCACGGCATCGGGCAAAGAGGCGCAGTTGATCACCACAAAGGATTTCTCGGCGCGCAGGCTGGCGTCGTGGCACGCCCTGGCCATCAACTCCTTACCGGTGCCGGTTTCGCCGCTGATCAGCAATGGCGCTTCCAACTGCGCCATGCGCCTAGCCTGCTCCAGCACTGCCTTCATCTTGTCGCTCTGGGCCAGAACGGTATCAAAGCCGGTCAGTTGGTTGCGCAAGGCATTGAACTGCTTGCCAACGCGGGACGGAGATTTAAGCACCACCACCGCCCCGGCCAGCGAGGTCTCTTCACGATTGCCCTCCGGCAGGTGGATGGGGAACATCTCCGCCAGGTAGTCGCTGCCTTGTACCTGCACTCGAATCGCCTGAGGCAAGACTTCGTCGCTCTGCAGCCAGCGCTGAAAGCCAAAGCCCTGTACCCAGTTACTCAGTGGCTGATTCAGTACTTCGTCCCGCGGCGTCCCCAGGACTGCCACTGCAGAGTCATTGGCCATGGTCACCTTAAGGCGGGTGTCGATGGACAACACCGCATCCGGCAAGGTGCTCAACAGAGTCTCCAGAGCGTAGTGCTCTCGCTCAGAAGGCATAAAGGGAACGGTGCGTACATCCTTTACGGCTTCAATTTTACGCAGAATGGGCAGCAACACACTGAGCTCGTCAAAGCTCAATTCCGGTAACTGCAGGTAGATGTAGCCCTGACTTTCCGCATCGATGGCATTGACGTTGATCTGGTGCTGCTCCAGCACTTCCAGTATCTCCCGGGCCAATCCAATGCGGTCGTCACAACTGACTTCCAAGCGCATAAAAAGGTTCCTAACTTACTGTTCACTAATGGACACATCATACCCTGTACCGTCTCGGGAGACCACGGTGTCAGTATTTGTTTACAAATTTGGTGCACAAAAAAGCGCCGCTTTAGGCGGCGCTGTTGAACTCGGTGTGTTGGGCATAGGCGCCAGGGCGCTAGTCCAGTTGCTGGTCGGTCTTGGCCGCCATGATGAAATCGTTGCGATGCAATCCGGAGATGGCATGGGTCCACCAGGTGACGGTGACCTTGCCCCACTCCAGCAGAATGCCGGGATGATGAAACTCCGCTTCGGCCAGCTCCGCCACCTTATTGGCAAAGGCCCAGGCCAGTTTGAAGTTCTTAAACTTGTACACCCGCTCCAGTTGCATGACGCCATCACGCACTTCGGTATGCCAATCGGGGATTTGCGACAGCAACGGTCCCAGTTCCTGGTCGCTGACCTGGGGAGCACCGGCCTGGCAGGCTTCGCATTTCATTTGAGATAATTCAGACATTGTGTCGGTTCCTTTTTACACAGCTTGTTGTTTTGGCGGAAATTTAGCAGGATGAAGCCCCAGCTCCTGCGCCTGGGCCACCAGGGCCATCACATCCAGATTGGCGATGTCGAACAGGGCATCTATGTCATCGAGGACATAGTACAAGGGCTGCATGATGTCGATGCGGTACGGCGTGCGCAGGGCATCGATAACGGACATGGGCTGGCGCTCAGGCTTGTCCGACAGGGCATAATGAGTCTCACCGGGCGACGACAGGATGCCACCGCCATAGATGCGCAACCCGTCATCGGTGTTGACCAATCCAAACTCGACGGTAAACCAATACAGTCGGGCCAGGTACACCCGTTGCTGAGGCGTTGCCGCCAGCCCCAGCTTGCCATAGGTATGGGTAAAATGAGCGAAAGCCGGGTTGGTCAGCAGCGGACAGTGACCAAAAATCTCGTGGAAGATGTCCGGCTCCTGGAGATAATCGAACTCGGCCCGGCTGCGAATGAAGGTCGCAACGGGAAAGCGCTTTTGCGCCAACAGCTCAAAGAAGTGCTGAAATGAGATCAGCGCCGGCACCTGGGCGGTTTGCCAGCCCGTGGCCCGTTGCAGCACCTGGTCCACTTCGGCCAACTGAGGAATGCGGTTCAGGGGCAACGACAATTGCTCCAGCCCCAACAGGTATTCCGGGCAGGCGCGGCCTTCGATGCAGCCGAGCTGGCGTTCAATCAGCTCACTCCAGATTCGATGCTCTTCTTCAGGGTAATGAATGACTCCCTGTGCGTCCGGTTGACGGGCGCTGTAGCTGGATCCCTTCATGACACCTCCTGGGCCAAACCGGCCGTGAGCGGCGCCAACCCCTGGGTCAGATCCGCCAGCAGATCATCGCAGTGCTCCAGGCCGATGGAGAGTCGAATCAGCGTGTCGGCGATGCCGGCCCTGGCGCGATCATCGCTGTCGTAGGTGGCATGGGTCATGGAAGCCGGATGCTGTACCAAAGATTCGGCATCCCCGAGGCTGACCGCAATCTTGAACAAAGACAGTCGATTAACGAAAGCCACCGCCTGCTCAAAATCGGCCTTCAACTCCAACGCCAGGACACCGCCACCTGCCCGCATCTGGGTGCCTATCAAGGCCTTGCCGGGATGACCATCCAGCCCGGGATAGTAGACTCGGGTGACGGCGGGGTGGCGCTGCAGAAACTCTGCCACCACCTGGGCGCTGACGCTGTGGCGCTCCATGCGCAGAGCTAGGGTCTTCATGCCGCGAAGAATCAACCAGGCATCGTGGGGCGACAGCACCCCGCCAATGTCCTTGAGGCTGCGGCTGCGAAGCAACTCCAGGTGCACCTGATCGGCACACACCACCCCGGCAATCACATCGCCGTGGCCATTGAGGTACTTGGTGGCGCTGTGCAAAACGATGTCGATGCCCTGGGTCTTGGGCTGCTGCAACAGCGGCGTCATAAAGGTGTTGTCCACCACCGAGATCAGCTGGTGCGCCCGGGCCAATGTGGCCACCGCCGCCAGATCGTACACCGCCAGGTGAGGGTTCACCGGTGTCTCCAGCAACAGCATGCGGGTGTTGGGCCGAATGGCGGCACGAATGGCCTCGATATCGGCAAAGTCCACCGCGGTGACCTCGATGCCAAAGCGCGGCAACTGCTCACTGACCAGTGAATGGGTGCAGCCATAGAGGCAGGTGTTGCAGATCAGATGGTCGCCCTGATCCAGCAAGCCCAGCAGCACCGCCGACACCGCCGCCATGCCGCTGGCAAAGGCCACGGCACCGTCATAGCCTTCCAGTTCGGCCATGCGCCGCTCGAACTCGGCCACTGTCGGGTTGCCCAGACGGGTATAGATGGGACCCGCCTGCTCGCCGGCAAAGCGGGCAGAGCCGGTTTCGACTCGATCGAAAACGAAGGTGGCCGACTGGTACAGAGGTGACACCAGCGCCCCTTGAGGTTCCTGAAGATGGCCGGCATGGATCACCGCCGTCTCCGGATGCATCTTTGAAGCCATGTTGCTTAACTCCCCGTAATGCACCCTGTAGACGTTATTGTGGTGGGTGCAGGTTTCTCCCCCTAACATAATCCAGCCACCCGCCGGCAACACCTTTTCGCCTAAAAACCCACCACTGGAGTTGTAAATTATTTGTTACATGACTGGCGTTCGCGAGCCTGCCTCAACGCCTTGGCCGACAGTGAGGTCAGCTCGGACAGCAACTTGCCCTGCAGGGTCAGCAGCCTCGGCCTGGCTTCGGTCAACGGCAGGGGTCGACACAGCTTCTGAGCCTGGTAACCCAGTCGGGCGGTCAACAGGCCGGCGCCCATTCCCTGAGCCAGTCGGGCAGACAACTTGCCGGTCAGTTCCGCCGACAGCATCTGGCCACCGAGATCCACCATCAGCTCGCTGCCGCCGGCGTAAATCAGGTTGTGCAGCATCTGCCGCACCAGAGACACCCGCCCCAGGTACCCAGGTTCCACGCCATAGAGTTTGGCCAATTCATCCAGCATGCGCTGGTTGCGCCACAACATCAGCACCATGTCCAGCACCGCCAGTGGGCTGGCCGCCAGCATGACCGCCGCCTGCGCCGAGTAGCGATAGATGATCGCCTCCGCTTGTTTATCCAGCGGCGCCACCACCGTCGACTCTGCCAGCGCCAGCAGTTCGGCGTCACTGTGATGATCCTGCACCCGACTCTGCCACTGGCGCCAGTTGTCGTCACACTGCGACGGCAGGGCCTGGCGAAGCTGATCCAGCAACGGCGCCGCGGCGCCCATCTGCTGACTGCTTAGCAGCGGCTGCAGCTGCTCCTGAAGGTTGGCACGCCCCCGCAGCTGTCTGAGCCGAACCCACTCTTTGACCGTCAGACGCACCAACCCAGCCAGGGCCAGTGAGAAGAACAGCGCGTACAGGGCAAACAACCACGGGCTGGTCTGCCAGGACGCCTGCAGGGTCAGGCCGGCTTCGGCCAGCACCAGAGCCAAACCGGCGCCCAGCCATACCTTAGTCCACACCCCCACTCGGGCGGGCCTGGGTGGCTCGGTGGACAGCAGGGCCGAATCCAGCGACTCCTCGGCCTCTTCAGGCAAAGCCTGCAGCGGCTCTACCGCATCAAACTCCTGGGATTCCTGAATCGGTTTCATCGCATCTTGTCTCCTAATAAAAACTGCAGCGCATAGTCCAGCCTCATGTGCGGCAAGGCGCTGGCCGCCTCAAAGACCGGGGGCGAGAAGGGACGAAAACGAAATCCCTGCTGCTGCCAGAACTCTCGCTCTGGCAAACGGGTGGGCACCTCTCCGGGAAAGCGCACGCAGGACTCGCCATCCAGGGCACGACCGGAGATCACCGCTTTGGTGATGCCATCGCGCTCCACCTGGCCCTGGCGGGTGGCATTGATGGCACTGAGTACCAGAGTTTCCATCTGAGTGCCGAAATAGCGCGGCTGGCGGCGGCTGCCCTTCATCAGGTTGTGCATTAACTGCAGCAGGTTGTGGTGCTGATCCACGGTGACATGATCTGCCTTGGTTGCCGCAAACAGCACCCGATCGATCTTGGGGCGGAACAACCGCCCCAGGGTACTTCCCGGGCCGTAATGAAAGCTGTGACTGAGGGCTTGCAGGGTATGCGACAACTGCTCGACCTGATCCCGTCCCTGGTTCAGTGCGGTCAGACAATCCACCAACACCACCTGGCGATCCAATCGGGCGAAATAGTGACGGAAAAACGGCTTCACCACCTGCTCGCAATAGGCGCTGTACCGTTCGGTCAGACGCTGAATCAGCGGGCTGTCCTCGGCCAGCGCCGCGCGCATGGCTGGGGGCAACGGAAACCACTCCAGTACCGGAGCGCCTGCCAGCTCGCCGGGCAGCAACGCCCGGCCCGGCTGCAGCAGGCTGGCGCCACACTCGCGCTTGAGGGTCTGCAGCAGGGTGGCGTAGTCCCGGGCGACCTCGGCAATCACGGTGTCGGTTTCGTCACTGCTGAGCGCCGCAACCCGGGCACACCAGGACTGGGTTTGACTTTGCCAGGCCGGTCGCTGTAACTGTTGCCAAATGTCGTCGCTCCATTGGTCAAAGGTTTGCTGCAGCAACGGCAGATCCAGCAGCCACTCGCCCGGGTAATCGATGATGTCCAGATACAGGGTCACCGGCCGACCGATCTGCCCTGCCAGCCCCTTTTCCGGCAGGTACCGAAGCGCCAGTCGAATCTCACTGATGGTGCGGGTTGAGGGCGGCCATATCGGCGGCGCTTGCTGCAGGCAGTCTAGAGCGCCGGTGTAATCAAACGGCTGCAGGGTCAGATCGGGCTGGCGGGCAATGCGGGCACCGAGGAACCGCTGCTGCTCCATCACCTGCCAGGCCGGCAGCAGATGGGACTCGCCATGCAGCAACTGATTCACCAGCGAGGTGATGAACGCGGTTTTCCCGGCACCGGAGATGCCGGTCACCCCGAGACGGACGTGGCGATCCAGTCCGCGCTGAGCGATCTCCTCCAGTTGATTACCTAGCTGTTTAACCCGATGTTTTAAAGGATTCATAGGCGTGTATCGTGATCCATGGCTTGGTCGGCAGGGGCCGAACCGACACCAGTCAGAACGGCAACGGTCCGACTGCTGGGCAATCGGACCGGGTGTCATCAGAGGTTATTGATTTCTCGTTTCAGGTGGAAGGCGTCCGAGGTGACGTGTTTTTCCAACCGCCTGAGGCGTAGTTCCAGATTTCGAAACCGGGTACTGACTTCGTTCATCGCCTTCTTCGGCGAATCTCCGGCCTGCCAGACCTTGGTTTTCAGCTCATTGTGGTGAGTGCTGACGGGGGTTACCCCCTTGTCCAGCAGGACCCAAGCGATGATGTACAACAGCAGCGGCAGGCTAAAGACGCCAGTCAGCAAGATGGCCGACAGAGTCACGATTCGAACCAGCCAGACTTCCAGGTTGAAGTGCTCGGCCAAGCCGGCGCAGACTCCGGCGACTTTGCCTTGATCCGGCAGACGCACCAATTGACGTTTCTCATGCTTCATGTCGGGTCCTCCACTCCGGTGACTCCTGGTCAAGAATCGACTCCAGGGTATCGATTCGTTCCCCCATCTTGTCGGCTCGGGTCAGCAGTGCATTGAGCTGTTGATACTCTTCATCACTGAGCCCTTGTGCCAACTGCTTCTTACTGCGGTAATGCAGGATGAGCCAGATGGGAGCCACGATTAACAAAAAGATAATCAGTGGCGCAATCAGTAAACCCATTAATTCTTCCATTCCGACTCCTCCCTAATTAGTCCTGCTTCTTCTTGAGCTTCTTCTTCATCTGCTCAAGTTCGTCGCTGATTTTCTCTTCCGCGGCCAGGGCGGCAAACTCGTCTTCCAGGCTACGGGGCTGAGCCAGCTCGTGGGCTTCCACTTCCGCCTCCAGAGTTTCGACCCGGCGTTCGTACTGTTCAAACTTCATCATGGCGTCGTCGATCTTGCCGGTATCCAGCTGACGTTTAACGTCCAGGCGAGATGACGCGGTCTGCTTGCGCATGATGATGGTCTTCTGACGGGCGCGGGCATCGTTCAGCTTCTCCTGCAGCAGGTTGATCTCCTCCTTCAGGCGCTCGATCTGCTCTTCCACATGCACCAGTTCCCGCTTCAGGGTCTCCACCAACTCAACGCACTTCTGCTTTTCAATCAGTGCGGCTTTGGCCAGATCTTCACGGTCCTTACCCAATGCCAGTTCGGCTTTGCTCTGCCAGTCGTCGACCTGAGCTTCGGCCCGTTCGATGCGGCGCATCGCCTCTTTCTTCTCTGCCAGCACTTTGGCCGAGGTAGAGCGCACTTCAACCAGCGTGTCTTCCATCTCCTGAATGATGAGTCGTACCATCTTTTCCGGATCTTCTGCTTTGTCCAGCAGGGCGCTGATGTTGGAGTTAACGATATCGGCAAATCTTGAAAAAATACCCATAATTAAATTCCTCTGAATGTCTAAATTGGCCCTCGTGACTGTATCTATTACAGGAAACGTGCCAACTTTTTGCTACCGCTAACCACTTGTTTTAAAGCGAGTTTTTCTGAGGCTTTATTTTGAGCAAGGGACGCCCTATTATGAATTCCACTAATAATTAGTAAATCACGCTACATCAGGGACCGATGACCAACTCTTTCAAACAAGACAACTTAATTGGCGAATCCAATGCCTTCCTCTCCGTGCTGGACCATGTGTCACAGGCGGCACCGCTGGACAAACCGGTATTGATCATCGGCGAACGAGGCACAGGTAAAGAGCTGATTGCCAAACGTCTGCACTTCCTGTCTCAGCGCTGGGAACAGCCTTACATCACCCTGAACTGCGCCGCCCTCAATGAGAATCTACTGGAAAGTGAGCTATTTGGCCACGAATCTGGTGCCTTTACCGGCGCAGGCAAACGCCACGAAGGACGCTTTGAGCGGGCGCATAAAGGCAGCCTGTTTCTGGACGAGTTGGCCAACACCTCCGGCCTGGTGCAGGAAAAATTACTGCGAGTCATTGAGTACGGCGAGTTCGAACGGGTCGGCGGCGCCCGCAGTGTCCGCACCGACGTGCGCCTGATCTGCGCCACCAACGAGGATCTGCCTGCCCTGGCCGAGCGCAGCGAGTTTCGAGCCGACCTACTGGACAGGCTGGCATTTGACGTGATTACTCTGCCCCCACTGCGTGAGCGCACCGACGACATCCTGCATCTGGCTGACCATTTCGCCATCAATATGGCTCGGCAGCTATCGATGTCGATGTTCCCCGGCTTCACCAGCAAAGCCCAGCAGGCACTGCTGGAGTTTGACTGGCCCGGCAACGTCCGTGAACTGAAGAACGTGGTGGAGCGCAGTGTCTACCGTCACAACAACGACGCCCTGCCGGTGCATCAGATCATCCTGGACCCGTTTGAGTCCCCCTGGCGACCCGCGCAGAGAATCAAGACTCAGGACCGACAACCGGCCGCGGCCTCAGCCACTGCAGCCGCCGCAGAGGTCGCCACGCCAACCAGCCCGGCCAGCAACCCGGCGCCGGTGTTGCCACTGGATTTTAAGGACACGGTACAAAACTTTGAGGTCAACCTGTTGAAACAGGCGCTGGAAGAGAGTCAGTTCAACCAGAAACGTACGGCAGAGGTACTGGGACTGAGTTACCACCAGCTGCGGGGCATCCTGAAAAAGTATGATCTGTTATGAAATCAAGCTAATGATCGCCAGCCCCAGCTTTGATACACTAGCCGGATCGCATCGACGTCAGTTAAAAACATGGCTAACTTTCGTGCTCTCGCACTGCTGCTGATTCTGGGCTCACTGCTCGGATGCAGCAAGACCGACTCCTCCCTGACATCGGGGCTGGTGTATTGTTCTGAAGCCAATCCAGAACTGTTCAACCCGCAGCTGGTCACCTCCAGCAGCACCCTGGACGCCAGCTCCAAGCAGATCTACAACCGTCTGCTGGGGTTTGATGACATCAGCGGTCAGCTAGTGCCTGAGCTGGCCAGCCGCTGGGAGATGTCTGAGGATGGCCTCAGCTATCGCTTTACCCTGCGCCAGGACGTCTGGTTTCAAAGCAACGATCGCTTCACCCCAAGCCGGCCGATGAACGCCGATGATGTGTTGTTCAGTTTTTTGCGCCTCATCGACACCGACCACCCTTACCACCGGGTGAATGGCGGCCAGTACCCCTTCTTTCAAAGCATCGAACTGGCCGACAACGTACGGGCGCTGAACCGATTGTCTGACCATCAGGTTGAGTTTCAACTGCATCAAGCGGACGCTACCTTCCTCACCAACATCGCCACCGATTTTGCCGTGGTGCTGTCGGCGGAGTATGGCGCACAGCTGCAACGGCAGCAGCGCATGGAGGAGATCGATTACCTGCCCATAGGTACCGGTCCGTTCCAGCTGGTGAACTACCAGAAAAACCAGTACATCCGTTACCGGCGTCATCCCGACTACTTCGGTGAGCCCGCTGGCGTCGACCAGCTTATCTACGACATCACCCCGAATGCCACCAACCGCATGATCAAGCTGATTGGCGGCGACTGTGACGTGGCGGCACTGCCTCAGGTGGGGCAACTGTCGCTGATGCAGGAGTACAACGACCTGCAACTGGAGGCTCAGCCAGGATTCAATGTGGCCTACTGGGCGTTCAATACCCAGAAACCGCCGTTCGACCAGTTGCCAGTCCGCCAGGCCCTGGCCATGGCGGTAAACCGGCAGAAGATCATGCAGGCGGTGTATCACAATACCGCCGCTCACGGTCAGGGGATGCTGCCTCCGATCTCCTGGGCCTATGAGGACCGTGGCACCAGCCTGCCCTACAACCCGGCACTGGCCAAAGCCCAATTGGAACGACTGGGCCTGGGCACGCTGAGCTTTGATATCTGGGCGCCGCCCATCGGCCGCAGCTACAACCCCAATGCCATCAAGACGGCCGAACTGATTCAACAGGATATGGCCGCCATTGGCGTGCAGGTGCGCATTGTCAGCTACGACTGGAACCTGTTTACCAGCCGGTTGCGACAGGCGGAACACGATACGGTGCTGCTGGGCTGGAACGCCGACAACACCGATCCGGACAACTTCTTTACCCCGTTGCTGAGCTGCAGCGGACTGGTCTCCGGCACCAACCATGCCCGCTGGTGCAACGGCGACTTCGATCGGCTGCTGAGCGAGGCACGTACCAATGAAGACCGAGCCCAGCGACGCATTCAATATCAACAACTGGAGCAACATGTGCAACAACAGGTTCCGGTGCTGCCCCTGGCGCATGCCACTCGAACCCTCGGGCGAGTCCGCCAGCTTCAGGGACCGATATTGACCACGGTCGGCGGTATCAAATTTGCCCAGGTTAAACGGGTCGAGTAATGCTTAACTACCTGCTACGAAGAATTAATCTGTTTGTCCTCACCACCCTGATGCTGTTTGCGGTGGTGTACGCGGTCACCCTGGCGCTGCCGGGTGAGCTGGCAAGCAACCTGTCTGGCATCGCCGACCCCACCGCAGCCGAGATGGCGCAAATTCAGGACGACTACAACCTGAATCACGGCCCGGTGCTGGGGTACCTCACCTACGTGGTAAAGCGGATCAGCGGCGACTTCGGCGTGTCTCTGAACTCCGGCGAGGCCATTGCCGACCAATTGTTGCAAGTGCTGCCAGCCTCGCTGGAACTGGGAATATTGTCTATCTTCCTGGCGCTGCTGATTGGTGTTCCCATCGGGATGCTGGTGACATTGAGCCGCAATGCCACCCTGCAACGGCTGGTGATGACCATCACCCTGCTGGGCTTCTCGGTGCCGGTGTTCTGGCTTGGGCTTTTGCAGATCATCACCTTCGGCATCCAGTTTGACTGGCTGCCGGCGTCCGGGCGCATCAACCTGATGTACGACATTCCCGACTTCAGCGGCCTGCTGCTGATCGACATCCTGCTGTCGGATGCCCCCTGGCGCGGTGCGGCCATGATGGACGCCTGGGCCCACCTGATTCTGCCGATGTCGGTGGTCATGGTGTTGCCGCTGACCATCATCATCCGCATTACCCGAGTCTCGCTGGCGGAAGAGCTGGAGAAAAATTACATTCGAGCCTTGGAAGCCCGGGGGATCTCCCGCTACCACCTGATCATGAATCACGCCCTGCCCAATGCCATGGCCGGGGTGATTCGAGTGCTGGGCCTGCAATTGGGACCCATCGCCAGTTCAACCATCATCGTCGAGTTGCTGTTTTCCTGGCCCGGCGTTGGTGCCTGGCTGGTGGCCGCATTGCGCCAAGGCGATTACACCGCCCTGCAGGGGGGGGTACTGGCCATCTCCCTGTTCATCGTATTCCTGAGCATCTTGTTCGACATCGCGCACACGGCGCTCAACCCCATCAGCCGGAAAGAGATCTATGGGCGAAATTAACATTTACTACGAAGAGAAAATCCCCTCTTTGTGGCAGACCATCTGGGACAGCTTTACCCGCAGCCCGTTGGCGCTGATTGGCCTGTGGTCGATGATGCTGATCCTGTCCATGAGCGTACTGGGGCCGCTGATTGCCCCCTACTCGGCCTCCTACCAGGATCCCAACGCCCTGCTGGTGCCGCCCTCATGGGCCGATACCGGCACCGTGGAGCACTTCCTGGGAACCGATGATCTGGGCCGGGATCTGTTTTCCCGTATTCTGCATGGCGCCCACCTGACCTTTGGCTACGCACTGATCATCGTGCTGTTGTCACTGGTGTGCGGCTTTCTGATTGGCAGCCTGTCTGGGATGACCAAGGGACTGAAAGCCAGTGTCCTCAGCCACCTGTTGGATACCCTGCTGTCGATGCCGTCGCTGGTACTGGCGATCCTGTTTGCCGCCGTCTTGGGGCCCGGGCTGTCTAATGTCATCTGGGCCATTGGCTTGTCACTGGTACCGCGCTTTGTGCGTACCATCCACAACGCGGTTCATGAAGAGATGCAGAAAGAGTACGTGGTCGCCGCTCGCCTCGACGGCGCCACCGCCTGGCAGGTGTTCTACGACTCGATTCTGCCCAATGTCTGGAACCCGGTGGTGGTGCAAACCACCCTGGCGTTCTCGGTTGCGATTCTGGACATCGCTGCCCTGGGCTTTATTGGCCTGGGTGCTCAATCCCCCTCTCCGGAATGGGGCGCGATGATCGAACAGGGTCTGGATAACCTGCTGACCGCCCCCTGGACGGTCACCATGCCCGGGCTGGCGATTCTGTTCAGTGTACTGGCAACCAACGTCGTCGGTGACGGCCTGCGCCACGCCTTGCTGGAGGGTCGCCGCTGATGCACCTGCTTGATATCCGCAACCTCAGCATTGAGCTGGATACCCCCCACGGCTGGCTGGTGGCGGTGGAAAAATTCAGCCTGACGCTGCAGGAGGGCGAAATTCACGGCCTGGTGGGTGAATCCGGATCCGGCAAGAGTCTGTTGGCGCAGGCGATCATGGGCATCACCGACAAGCGTACTCGAATCATCGCCGATCGTTTAAGCTGGCGCGGCCAGGATCTGCTGACCATGTCGGTGAAAAAACGGCGCCAATTGATGGGCCGGGACATCGCCATGATCTTCCAGGAGCCGGCATCGTGCCTGGATCCCGGCAGCCGGGTCGGTGGCCAGTTGATCGAAGCGATGCCAACCCCAGAGGGCGTACCCTGGTGGCGCCGCAACCGTGCCCGCAAAGAGCACGCCATCAAGCTGCTGCACCGGGTTGGCGTCAAGGATCACCAGCGGGTGATGCGTGCATTCCCGTGGGAGTTATCGGAAGGACTGGCGCAAAAAGTGATGATCGCCATGGCGGTGTCGCACCGGCCCAAGTTACTGATCGCCGACGAGCCCACCACCGGGCTGGAAACCGCCACGGCGGCTCAGATCTACCGGCTGCTGTCACAGCTGAACCAGACCAAGAGCGTGGCCATCCTGCTGATCAGCCACAACCTCAACTCGGTGGCACGTTGGAGCCACAACCTCAGCGTGCTGTATTGTGGTCAGATGATGGAATCCGGCAGCGTTAAGACGCTGATCAAAGATCCGTTCCACCCTTACACCAAGGCGCTGCTGGCCAGTACCCCCAGTGCCAATATGTCCCTGCTGCCCAAACACCACCTGGATACCCTGGACGGCATGATTCCACCGCTGCAACACCTGCCTATAGGTTGTCGACTGGGGCCTCGCTGTCCCTATGCCCGCAAGGAGTGCGTCAATCCGCCTCGGATTGCCACCAAGAGTGGCCACGCCTATCGCTGCCACTTTCCCCTGAGCCAAGAGGAGGATGCCCAATGACCGCCCCATTGCTTGAGGTGAAAGAGCTGTCGAAACGCTTTCCCGCCGGCTACCGGCGTTTTCGCAAGGTGTACGACACCGCCCTGGAGCCGATCTCTTTTGAGCTGTACCCCAATGAGACTCTGGCCTTCGTCGGCGAAGCCGGATCCGGACGCACCACCCTGGCCCGCATCCTGGCCGGCGCCGAAGATCGCAGCAGTGGAGAGATTCTGCTGGAAGGCAAACAGCTGGAGATGCACGACCATAAGCAGCGCTGCAGCCTGATTCGAATGATTTTCCAGGACCCGACCACCTCGCTCAACCCCAGGTTGCGGATTCGGCAACTGCTGGAGGAGCCGCTGAAGTTCAACACCAGCGAGAGCAAAGAGGAGCGGCAGAAAACCGTCAACCGAGTGCTGAAGAAGGTGGGCCTGTTGCGTGAACATGGCGATTTCTACCCGCACATGATCTCCCACGGCCAGCGGCAAAGGGTGGCCATCGCCCGGGCCCTGATGCTGTCACCGAAGATCATCATCTCCGATGAGGCGTTATCGGGACTGGACTCGTCGCTGCGGGCTCAGTGCGTGAACCTGTTGCTGGAACTGCAGCAGAACCTGGGGCTGAGCTACATCCTGATGTCCCACGACCTCGGTTCTGTGCGGCACATGAGCGACCGGATGATCGTGTTGAAACGGGGCAAAATCGTCGAACAGGGTCGCACCATGGAGGTGTTTGCCAATCCGCAGCACGATTACACCAAGCGTCTGATTGACGAGCAGATGCTGACCATTGAGCGTCAAGTATGACTGTGGTTCTGCACTCGACCCTCACCTGCCCCCACTGCCAGTTTCAGGCACACGAAGTGATGCCGACCGACTGTTGCCTGTGGTTTTATCCCTGCCCAAACTGCAAACAGATGCTGACCCCAAAGGCCGGCGACTGTTGTGTTTTCTGCTCTTATGGGACGGTTTGCTGCCCGCCGGTTCAACAAGGGCTATGCGGCTGCTCTAAAAACTAAACAAGGAGCCTTACGGCTCCTTGTTTCAACCCGGCATCCGAACTGAGTTCCGAAAATTCTCGAACTGGAACTCTGATGGTGACACCTACTGACTGCACATTTCCACACTTTCCCCTATCTCTAAACGGCGAATGCAGCGGGCCGGTGACCCCGCCATCAGCGTCAGCGGTTCGACATCCCGGGTCACCGTTGAGTTAGCGGCAATGACCGCGCCTCGACCGATGGTCACCCCCTGGGCTATCACGACACTGCCGCCAATCCACACATCGTCTTCCACCACGATGGGGCGACAGATGGTCTGCCAATTCCGGCGCTGGTGATAATCAAGAGAATGGCCGGCGGTATAAAACTGACAATTGGGGCCAACCATCACATTGCGCCCCAGGGTAATGCGCGCCCCATCGAGCATGGTCACCCCCATGTTCAGGAAGCAGCGCTCCCCCATCTCGATGTGACGCCCAAACTCACAATGAAACGGCGGCGTAATCCAGCAGCCCTGCCCCAGAGTCATCAATGACCGAAACTCCTGCTGCGCCTGTTCAACACTCTCGGCGTGGTTGATTCGTTGCTGAGCCTGATAGGCCAGGTGTTTGATGCCGTTGATATAGGAATCGCCGCCATCGTAATCCAAGCCCGCCAGCATCTTTTCGTATTCGGTCATTGCAGTCACTCTTCAACATTCCAAGGCACGGTGGTACCCGCCACCAACAATGGGATCATTATGGCGTTGAACTGATATCTACAAAAGTGAATTAATGTCCGTTATGATTTTCCAAAATGGAATAACGTATCGACGCCGCCATGTCCTTTGAACAACTGTCCCGACTCGATCTCAACCTGCTGATCTGCTTGCATGTGCTGCTGGAACAACGCAGCGTCACCAAGGCAGCTCACAAGCTGCACCTCAGCCAATCGGCCATCAGCAAAAGCCTGTCTCGCCTGCGGACGCAGTTTAATGATCCCCTGTTCCTGAGACAGTCCCATGGGCTGGAGCCTACTCCTTACGCCCGAAACCTGGCAACGCCGCTGAAGCAACTGCTGGGGGCGGTTGAAGCCCTCACCACTCCCGGTGACTTTCAGGCCAATCGCAGCGAGCGCTGCTTTATGATGGCGATGGTTGAGACCATGTACCCTCTGTTGTTGCCACAGTTTCTCACCGAACTGCAGCAGCAGGCTCCCTTGGTGACCATTGACGCCCGAACCTGGGCCAGCGACAGCCTGGAACGATTGGCCCGGGGAGAGCTGGATTTTGGCATTACCGGCAAAGACATCCACTTTCAGGATGCTCGCCGAACCCTGCTGCCGCCAAAGGGCATCGTCTATGAAGAGTTGTATCGGGACTCACACTGCTGCTTGGTGCGACGGGGCCATCCGCTGTTACACCAGAACTGGGACCTGGACGCCTACCTGTCGGCCCGGCACCTGCAGGTGCGCTGCGATGAGCACGAACATTGGCTACTGGATCTGAAGCTGGCGGAGCAGCAACGAAGCCGGACCATTGCCATGCACGTGCCCGATTTCAACAGTGCCGCCAGCGTTTGCGCCCATACCGACCTGATACTCACCGCCCCCGGCCGCTATGCCCGACATATCGAGGCAGGGTTGAATCTGGTCATTGTGCCACTGCCAATGGCACTTCCCCCCATCTCCTATACGCTGTTCTGGCATCAACACCATGACAGCGATGCCGGCCACCGCTGGTTCAGGGAGCTGATTCTGTCCCGATGCCAGCAGTCAACGCCTGAGCCATAAAAAAAGGAGCCGTCTGGCTCCTTTTTCACAAGGCGTCATGGTTTAGTCGCGGAAGTTCTCGAACTGGAACGGCTGCCCCAGATCCGCTTCCCGGGTCAGGGCCATCACCGCCTGCAAGTCGTCACGCTTCTTGCCGGTGACCCGCATCTTATCGCCCTGAATCTGCGCCTGAACCTTAATCTTGCTGTCTTTGATGGCCTTAATCAGTTTCTTGGCCACGGCCTGCTCGATGCCCTGCTTAAACTTGCAGTTGCGGGAGAAGGTTTTACCACTATGAACCGCTTTCTCGTCCACCTCCATGGCCGACGAGTCCACCTTACGCTTAGCCAGGCTGCCGCGCAGAATGTCTTCCATCTGCCGCAGCTGAAAGTCGCCTTCGGCTTTCATGATCACCACCATATCGCTCAGCTCGAAGCTGGCTTCCACGCCGCGAAAATCGAACCGGGTGGTCAGCTCTCGACTGGCGTTATCGACGGCGTTACGTAACTCAACTGCATCCACTTCAGACACGATGTCAAACGAAGGCATGGTTTACTCTCCATAAACTGAGGCGGTGGCGTTGACCGGCCACCAGAAATTAAGCTGTTGATGTGAGTCAGAGTTTACTCTCTCTGGGGCCGGAGACAATCACCTCGAGGTAAAACTCTGACCTGGAAAGCCTCGCTCAGGAGTGGGATTTATGGCCGCAGATCGCTATTATTGCCCCCATGATGATTTTGACCTCCCCCAGCCCGCAGCAGCGACAATGGTTTCGATTCAGCCTGTTATTGGTGATCGGCGCCTTCTCCTACCTGCTGTTTGGCGAACCGAGTTACCCTCAGCCTTTCAGCCACACCGACAAGCTGGGCCACCTGGCCGGGTTTGCCACCCTGGCACTGCTGCTGCACCTGGCGTTTGACTGGCCCAAGAGCTGGCAGTTCGCCGTACTGGCGCTGTACGCCGGCCTGGTGGAACTGGTGCAGTCTTATCTGCCCTACCGCCAAGCCGACCCCATGGACTGGCTGGCCGACATGGCCGGAGTGCTGATGTTCCACCTGTTTCTGGCGGCGGTACGACGATGGCAGCGACCCTAGCCATTCTGGGCGGCGGTGCCATTGGTCAGTTGCTGGCGATGGATCTCTGCCAGCAGCAGCACTCTCCGGTATTGCTGACCCGTCCAGACTCCGCCTCCGGGATCATTCGGCACCAAATGCAGCGCCTGGATGGCTCTGTTCAGCATCACAGCCTGCTCCACGCTCCCAGCAACCAGCCTCAGCACTGCGATGCCGTGCTGATTACCACCAAGGCGTACCAAGCGGAAGCGGCTCTGGCACCGGTGCTGGCCTGGCTACCCGCCTCGACCCCCATCGTACTGCTGCATAATGGCATGGGCCCGCAACAGCGACTGGCACAGCGCTTCCCCACTCACAACTGGTGGGCTGGCATGCTGACCGACGGCGCCCTCAAGCGGGAGGCGCACTCGGTGAATCATACCGGCCAGGGCGTGCGTTACCTGGGGCCGCTGGCCGGACAGGGGCGGATGCCCGAGGCGGTGACCGACATCGGTTTTGTCAGCGAAGCGGCCATTTTGCCCCGGTTATGGCAAAAGCTGGCGGTGAATGCCCTGATTAACCCGCTGACCGCCTGTTATGGTTGTGCCAACGGCGAACTGATTCGCCCCGGTTATCGAGCCGAGTTGCAGCGGCTCAGCGACGAGTTAGCTGCGGTGGCCAAAGCCGAAGGCATTACAATGACGGCGGAGCAGATTCTGACATGGTGCCTGAGTGTGGCCGAGGCCACCTGCGGCAACCGCTCATCGATGCTGCAGGACATCGGCGCCAACCGCAGCACCGAAATTGATGCCATCAGTGGCTTTGTGGTGGAACGGGCCCAGGCTCATGGCCTGAATGCCGACGCTCATCAGCACAACCTGACCCGGGTCCGTCAACTCAGCGACCGCGCCCAGGCATAAAAAAAACCGCCAATAGGCGGTTTTTTTTCGGCATCGACACGCTTAAGGGCGGTATACCTTTACGTTGTCATAGCCCTGCTCTTTCAGGTACAGCGCCTGCAACTTACTCATGACGCCGCGATCGCAATACAGCAGATAGGTGCGGCTCTGGTCCAACTCCTTAAAGGCGGAACCCAGCTTGAAGAACGGCAGAGTCACCACATCGACACCGTCCATCAGCAGCGGTTTCTCCTCTTCCTCTTCCGGCGCCCGAATGTCCAGCACTACGGCACCGGCGGTCGGCGTGTCCACGGTTTCCATCTCGGTCACCCGAGCCTGTTCCTCTTTTGCCACGTCGCGAATGTCCATCACTTTGGTCTCCGCCATCACCCGTTCAATCAGGTCTTCAGAAAACTTGGCTTCTTCCGCCTCGATTTTTGACAGCACCGCCTTCACCGTTGGCTTCTGGGAGATCACGCCGCAGTATTCCGGCATTGCCGCCGCAAAACTCTCGGTACCAATCTGGCGGGCCACGTCGATGATCTCCTGCTTGTCCCAGGTCACCAGCGGACGCAGAATCACGGTATCGGTGACCTTATCAATGACGTTGAGGTTAGTCAGGGTCTGGCTGGACACCTGGCCCATGGCTTCCCCGGTCACCAGGGCAGGAATGTTGAACCGCTGAGCCACCTCACTGGCCACTCGCATCATCATCCGCTTAAGAATCACGCCCATCTGGCCGTTGTCGACCCGCTCGAGGATCTCTTCCACCACGGGTTCAAACGGAACCGAGATGAAGCGCACTTTGTGTGAGGAGCCGTATTTGTGCCACAGGTAATAGGCCACCTGCTTAACCCCCTGCTCGTGGGCGGCGCCACCGAGGTTAAAGAAGCAGAAATGGGTCCGAGCGCCACGCTTGATGCACTGGAAGCTGGACACGCCAGAATCGAATCCGCCGGAGATCAACGACAGGACGTCTTCCTGGGTGGCAATGGGGAAACCGCCCATGCCATCGTGACGCTTCTCCACCAGATAGAGTTTATCGTCTTCGATTTCCAGGCCGATCACTTCATCGGGATCCTTGAGGCGAACACCGGCCGCTTCGGTATGCTGGTTCAACCCGCCACCGACGTAACGCTCCACCTCCAGTGAATTGAAGTCGTGCTTGCCGCGGCGTTTGGCGCGTACGCAGAAGGTTTTGCCTTTCAGGCGCTCGGTGAACACCGGCAGAGCATGCTGAAAGATGTCGTCGATGGTTTCAAAGTTGTACTGACGCACTTCCAGGAAGTGGTGGATACCGGGCATGTTTCTCAGGGACACCACCAGCTTGGCGGTGTTGTCGGCATCATCAAGGCTGCTGGTCGCACTGATGTGATCCCAGTTAAAACGCACGCGCACGGACTCGTCGGTTTTCCGCAGCACGTTGCGAATGTTGGACTCGAGCAATTTACCGAAGCGCTTGCGCACCGATTTGCTCTTGATCATGATCTCGGGATGCAGCTTGACGATAAATTTCATGAGCTTCCTGTACAGGCAAAAAAACAAAGCGCGGCATTATACCTGAGCTTAGGGATTCGGGAAACAACCAGGAGATGGCCAAAACCACATTTGAAGCGAGAGTGGGCCGAAGAACACCGCGTGTCTTCGGCCCGGAAACTACTGGATTGCCGGAATCTCTTCCGAAAGTTTAGGCTTACCCTGAGTGATCGCAATCTCGACCCGGCGATTTTTGGCCCGGCCTTTGGCATCATCGTTGCTGACCAGAGGCTGACTGTTGGCCTTGCCAATGACCTCCATCCGCAGCGGGTCGAAGCCTTCCACCTTGATCATTTCATGGGCGACCGATACCGCCCGTTGCGACGACAATTCCCAGTTAGAACGGTATAACTCGTTCTGAACCTTGGCGTTATCAGTATGGCCGGTGACAGTGACAATGCCTGGCACGTCTTTCAGCAGGTCGGCCACCGCTCGAATGACCGGCCGGAACTTTGGTTGCAGAAACGCGGAGTTCGCCGGAAACGCCCCCTTCTCACGAATGCGGATAACAATCTGCTGCCCCAGGGATTCGATCTCGATGGCACCGTCTTCGACCTGCTCCTGCAGTTGCTGAGCCAGCTTTTTCGCCAGCGCATTGGCACTGGCCTGAGTCTGAGAGGACGCGCTGGTGTCTTCACTGGCGCCGCCCTTTAATTTGCCGTCGTTGCTCTGCTCGCTGCCTGCAACCGGATCGGCACCGGGCTCAACGTCAAGGTGATTCTTCGTGAACTCAATGGTTTGCTGGTTGATGACTTCGATGGGTGTTGGTTCGGGGCGACCAGGGCGAAACTCCTGAGCAATGACCGAGGTTCCCTTGGGAATGTCCTTCACCTCCAGCTTATTCTGTACCCCGAACGCGTACTTCATCGAGCCGGCAATCTGCTTAAACTTGAGTACGTCCATCTCAGAGAACGCCAGCAACAGCACAAAGAAGCACATCAGCAGGGTGCTGAGATCGGCAAAGGTGGCCATCCAGGCGGGGGCGCCGGGGGCGACTTTCTTTTCCGGTGGAGCGGCGTCGTCACCGCCTGCGCTAAGCGTCATCTGTGGCATCTACTCTTCGGTGGTGGAAATTTTTCGCTGATTTTCATTGAGGTAATTCTTCAGGAAGCCCTCGATCACCCTGGGGTTCTGGCCATCCTGAATTGCCAGCACCGCGTCCATGATCAGGCGGCGATTGAGCATCTCTTCGCTCATCCTCAGTTCCAGTTTATCGGCAATGGGCGCCGCCACCATGTTGGCAATGATGGCACCATAGAGGGTGGTCAGCAAGGCGACCGCCATGGCGGGTCCGATGGACTTGGGATCGTCCATGTTATTGAGCATGGCCACCAGGCCGATCAGGGTGCCGATCATCCCCATCGCCGGGGCAACGTCAGCCAGGGCACGAAAGATACTGGCGCCGAACTGATGGCGCTCGATGGTCAGCCCGATGTCCTTAGACAGCGCCTGACGCACCACGGTGGCATCGTGGCCATCCACCAGCAGGTCGACCGCTTTCTGCATGAAGCTGTTGCTGATCTCCGCCTCTTCCAGAGCCAAAAAGCCGCCCTTTCGAGCCGAATCCGCCATCACCACCGATTGTTCAATCAAGGCTTCGGGCTTGTCCAGCTTGAACATAAAGGCTTTCGCCGCAATTTTTACCGCACCGAAAAACTGGCCGATATTGAACTTCATCATTACAACGAACAGCGAACCGCCCACAACAATGAAGATAGAGGGGAGGTTGATGAAGACCCCAGGGTCACCGCCATTCATCATTGCCATAACGATGAAGGCAAAGGCGCCAAGAAGGCCAATAAGGGTCGCCAGATCCACGAAATCTCCTGAAGTGTCTGAATTTTCGGCTGTCCCCGAGGGGAACATCGATTGCCTATTGTCTTTATCGGTCCGTCGCAGCGCAAGTTTAATGAAATTTAATGTTAAGCAGCCACTGTCATTGATTCGACGGGCACAAACAAGTACCTTTGTGCAGCAATTCAAGGAGCCTATCATGGCAAAAAAACCGGACAATCTTAGTTTTGAACAAGCTCTGGCAGAACTGGAACAGATTGTTGCCAATCTGGAACAGGGAAATGTGCCGCTGGAACAGGCACTGAAGCAGTTTGAGCGAGGGATTCACCTCGTACGAGCCAGCCAGCTGAAATTAACCCAGGCCGAACAAAGCGTGCAGATGCTCACCAAGGATGAGGAAGGCAACGCGCAACTGGTTCAGTTCGATTCTCAGGAGTAACCATGCTGAGCGCCGCTCTGACTCAGTACCGCCAACGTGTTGATCAACACCTAATTGCCCATTTTGACCGACTTCCCGATTGCGCTCCGCGCCTGCTGGAAGCGATGCGCTATGGCACCCTGCTCGGTGGCAAGCGCGCCAGACCGTTTCTGGTGTATTCCGTCGGCACCATGCTGGGCGCCGAAGAGACCACTTTGGATCCGCTGGCCGCCGCGGTAGAGTGCATTCACGCCTACTCGCTGATCCACGACGACCTGCCGGCCATGGACGATGACGACCTGCGCCGGGGACAATCCACCTGCCACATCGCCTTTGATGAAGCGACCGCCATTCTGGCCGGAGACGCACTGCAGACGCTGGCGTTTGAGATTCTGGCCAACTGCGAGCTGCCTTCGGAGTTGGAGCCAAACCGCATCGCCATGATTCGAGTACTGACCCGAGCCTCTGGCTATCAAGGAATGTGCGGCGGCCAGGCGATTGATCTGGCCTCCACCGACAGCCGTATCTCTCTGGAACAATTGACCCAGTTGCACCGGCTCAAAACCGGCGCCCTGATGCGAGCCAGCGTCGAGATGGCCACCCTGGCGGTGGCCCAACTGGCACCGGAGCATAAACTGGCACTGACCGAGTACGCCGACGCCATCGGCCTGGCGTTTCAGGTTCAGGATGACATCCTGGACATTACCGCCGATACCGAGCAACTGGGCAAACCCCAGGGATCGGATGCCGATGCCAACAAGAGCACCTTCCCGTCATTGCTGGGACTGGACGGTGCCTGTGAAGTGGCTCAGAGTCTCCATCAAGATGCCCTGACATCGTTGGCCAAATTGCCATACAATACCGACCTACTTACTGACTTTGCTCGCTATATTATCGAGCGCGGCCAATAAACAAGATAACAAAGAAGCGACCGTCACAATGAGTTTGGATCTGAACGATTATCCACTCCTGGCCAAGGCTGAATTGCCGTCAGACCTGCGCCAGTTGCCCAAAGCCGAACTGCAGAACCTGGCCGATGAACTGCGCCAGTATCTGCTGCGCTGTGTCAGCCACTCTTCCGGACACCTGGCTTCTGGCCTGGGGACCGTGGAACTGACTGTCGCCCTGCATTACGTTTATAACACCCCGTACGACCGTCTGGTGTGGGACGTCGGCCACCAGGCCTACCCTCACAAAATCCTCACCGGCCGAGCCCGGCAGATGCCGACCATTCGCCAAAAGGGTGGCCTGCACCCCTTCCCATGGCGAGAAGAGAGTGAGTACGACACCCTGAGCGTCGGCCACTCCACCACTTCAATCTCTGCCGCGCTGGGGATGGCCATTGCCGCCGATCGCGAAGCCCAGGGACGCAAAGTGGTGGCGGTCATTGGCGATGGCGCCCTGACCGGTGGCATGGCCTTTGAGGCGCTGAACCACGCCGGAGACATCCACAAAGACATGCTGCTTATCATCAACGATAACGAAATGTCGATCTCCGAGAACGTCGGTGCCCTGAACAACCACATGGCCCGGTTGATGTCGGGCCGCCTGTATACCACCATTCGAGAAGGGGGCAAGAAAGCCCTGGCCGGCATGCCACCGATCAAAGAGTTGGCCCGCCGTGCGGAAGAGCACCTGAAAGGGATGGTGGTCCCCGGCACTCTGTTCGAAGAACTGGGTTTCAACTACATCGGCCCCATCGACGGCCACGATGTCGACGGCCTGGTGGATACCCTGAGCAATATGCGTAACCTGAAAGGGCCGCAAATTTTGCACATCATGACCAAGAAAGGGAAAGGGTACAAACCGGCGGAAGAGGATCCCATCGGTTACCACGGGGTACCGAAATTCAATATTGAAGAAGCCAAGCTGCCGAAGTCCAAACCGGGACAACCCACCTTCTCCAAAGTGTTTGGTGACTGGCTGTGCGACATGGCCGACGCTGACGACAAGCTGATGGGCATCACCCCGGCGATGCGCGAAGGCTCCGGCATGGTGGAGTTTTCTCAACGCTTCCCGCAGCAGTATTTTGATGCGGCCATCGCCGAGCAACACGCGGTTACCCTAGGCGCGGGCTTTGCCTGCGAAGGCTATCATCCGGTCGTGGCCATCTACTCGACCTTCCTGCAGCGCGCCTACGACCAGGCCATTCATGATGTCGGCATTATGAACCTGCCGGTGCTGTTTGCCATCGATCGGGGCGGACTGGTGGGCGCCGACGGCCAGACCCACCAAGGCGCTTTCGACCTGTCGTTCCTGCGCTGTATTCCCAACTTCACCATCATGGCTCCGGCGGATGCCAATGAGTGTCGGCAGATGCTGTACACCGGCCATAAGATGGATTCTCCGGCCGCCGTCCGTTACCCAAGGGGCACTGGGCTACCGGTTGAGATTCAGTCAGAGATGACCGAATTGCCCATCGGCAAAGCGGAGATTCGTCGCCAGGGCCAGGGGCTGTGCATCTACAGCTTCGGCACGCTGCTGCCCTACGCGCTCGAAGCCGCGGAAAAACTGGACGCCACGGTGATCAATATGCGCTTCGTGAAGCCATTGGATGAGCAGATGGTGCTGGAGATGGCCGCCAGTCACGACCGACTGGTGACGCTGGAAGAGAACGCCATTATGGGCGGCGCCGGCTCTGCGGTGCTGGAATGCCTGAATCGCCACAAGGTGGCCAAGCCGGTGTTGCAGCTGGGACTGCCGGATCGCTTCATTGAGCAAGGCACCCAGGAAGAGATGCACACCGAACTGGAGCTGGACGGCCCCGGCATACTGAAACAGATTGGTGCCTACTTCGGCGACTGATCTCCCTCAGCCTGCATCAGCAACCGGAACCGGCCCCGCCGCTTCCGGTTTTTTATTGCTCTAACGACGAAAAATGAGAACGCTCAATTCTGATTTTTAGTCTTTTTTTCCCCTCGTCTCGATGGCAAAGTGTCGGTCTTTACCGTGATGAAACCACCATGCCACTGGACGCCATACTGTGGGACTACGACGGAACTCTGGTTAACTCGGTTCCCAAAAATATCAATATTACCCAGTCCATTCTTGCCGACATCGCCCCTCACCTGACCGGAGCCAACCTGCCCCATTGGCTGCAAAGTGAATCCGCATACCACCACGCCAATCACGCGGCGCGCAACTGGCAGGACTTATACCAGAACTACTATGGACTGAGTGCCCAAGAAACCACCGAGGCTGGCGCCCTGTAGGCCAAGTACCAACGCAGCAACACCACCGAAGTGCGCCTGTTTGAGGGGATCGCCAGCCTACTTCACTCCCTGACCAGCCTGCCCCACGGAGTGTGCTCACAAAACGACGCCAGCACCATCTGGGCGCTGCTGAAACGGGAAGGGGTAGACACGCCGTTTCATAGCATCATGGGATACAACGATGTAGAGGGTGGTCAGCAAAAACCTCACCCGGCCGGAGGCCTGCAATGCGTCGAGGCGATCTTTGGCGCCAAGCGGCCTCGGCAACTGATGTACATTGGCGATCATCAAGGCGACGTTGAGTTTGCTCGAAACCTGAATCAGGCACTGGGGGCGGATTGCAATGTTATCGCGGTCACTGCGGCCTACAGCGGGGCGACGCCGCAGCGCTGGCAACAGCAACCCGACCACGTTGCCGACACGCCACAGTCCCTATTGTCGATATGCCAGAGTTACTTGTAGTTTTCCCAAAGGCAGGATCAAAAAAGCCGGTCAGCGTGGCTGACCGGCTTTGTCACTGCGCGGAAAGTTAACTCAACAGCGGCATCGCAGTGGAGAACTTCTCCACTTTTACCAATGACTCATTAGAGAGGTGCCGACATAGCGAGACCGACGCCACAAAATGAACCACCAAGCCGTAACCCGATTACATCAACAATCAAAATGGGCGATCCAGATCGACTTTTAAACTTTGATTTTGAAACCCGCATTCTCTGTAGATCGGTCAAAGTACCAGCCTCAAATCTGAGTAAACTATTATTTAAGTTTTAAGTTATTGGTAGTTATCAATAATGGCTTTCCCTTGTGGTTGGGCTTTATACAAATTTAACGATACACCTGTATTCGTCTCTGATATTACTCCATTAAACCCAATGAGTTCATTAGAGTATTTTGACTATACATACCTGTCGACATCCGAACAGAAATTTAAAACGCAAGCCGCGTCCATATTTAATCGCTTAAGCCGTCTTAACCGTTCCGGCTTTAATGTGATGATTGAGGACAATCTGTACCGGGTTAAAATTTTTTCCATTAGCGATCCAAGCTCCAAGGATCCGACTGGCGTGCTGCTGACTTTCTTTTCCGCCGACAAGTGGGGTCAGGCTCCTCAATTTACTAGCTCAGAGGCCAAGCGCCTGCTGACCAGTGCCACTCAGCAATGTCCGCTCAAGCTCAAGAGCAAAACCCGTGAGATCATCAAACTCACGGCAATGGGTCTGAGGGCACAAGAGATTGCGGATGCCTTAAATTTAAGCAGCCGTGGGGTGGATTACCACTTGGATATCGCAAAGAAAAACTTTGGTGCCGCCAATAAGGCCAATTTGATCTTTTTGGCGACGAAAGCGGGCTGGATTTAATCTGGCCAATTTAATAAAAATCAATACCATTAATTAGTAGGGGATGTTTTGAATATAATCAAAGCCGGCAAGAAAGCGCTGCCATTTATTTTGGCTTCGATACTAATCGGGTGCGGTGATTCTGATGAAAGTGCTATTTCTCCAAGCCCAGATAAAGAACCTCCGAAGCATGATAATTTCCATCTGGATATCGAACCCAACAGCCAATTTACCCAGTCCGTCAACATCTACTTAGGTCGATGGTACCCCTGCTCCACCGAACACCCGGAAATGTGCATCGACGCCAGCAAAGCATTGCCACTGCAACAATACAGTGCCAACAAGCACAACAATGCTCTGACTCGAAATGACGCTCTCGATATCTTTACCGTCACAGCTGAGCAGTTACGCCAGTTTGCAGCACAGTCGGCGCAGGTTCCGGTTAGGGCCGACCTGTTTGCCAAAAACCAGTTCTCCATTCTGGACGTGATGCTGTACGTCAGCGCCAAGAGAGACGATTTTGAGTTAACCCTGGGAGAGTTCGACCCCAACCTGGGCACCTACCCCTTCAGCGTTTCCTACGATTACGATCGCGACGGTGTTTTTGACGCAACCCTGGATGGCCAGGAGAACGTCAACAGCCCGGATTGGTACGCCGCATTCCTCTACAATGGCGGCGAGTTCAAACGCGCTACCGGTCTTCCCTCCCATGAGCCACTGTACGACCGCCTGGATGAGTTCCTGATACGTGACGGCCTACACATTCGAATTCAACCTCAAGCCAAGCAGATGACCGAGCGACGCCAGCAAGTGCAAGCGGCAGAAGTGGCGCGACTCAAAGCCAACGGAGGCGTCCCGGTGCTACCCCAGTTGCGAGTCAACTTCGGTGATGGCCGCGGCTATGTCACGGTGGCCACCGATGTTGAAGTCAAACCCTTCAACCTGCGCCCGGATCTGTTCCAAACCGGCACCCTAACCATGGCCGATGCGCTGATGTCTGCAGTGGAACAGCACAGTGTCGACATTGAATTCACCTTCTGGCCCAGCATGTCCACCAAGGCCGATGTTGACTCTTACGCGGTATCGGTGATCGATGGTCAACGAGCCGGTGGCCTGGCTGGCTGGGCGTTCACCAGTGGCGAACTGGACAATGAATCTGACTTCTTTTACGGGCCGGAATGGCCCTTGGCCAGCATGCTGGTCGCCAATGACCAAGCCGGCGGCGGCCCCTTCTTTGGCAAATGCCCCTGGCTTACTAAGCAGAACGCCGGCAAGCACACTCTGGAGACGGCTCAAATCTGCATCGATAACTGGTTTGGAAAGTTTGGCGGCAACAACATCCACCGAATGACCGACACCGGCATCATGCGTTACCCGAAAGAGTCAATCTCGTTCAAATGGCACAATATCATGTACGACAAGTTCGAACCGGCTCACCGCAATCAAGTGAACGATGGCCGCTTTGAGGTGTTTGATATCAATCAAGCAGTTGCTCCCCTGAACAACCAGCATTTTGGTTGGGGCATCGCCGACTGCGGCCAGTGCCACAGCCTGGACAACACCCACCTCCAAGGTGACTCACCGGTTCTTGCGGATGTGGTCGAGCCCTACTATTGCGCCTCTTGCCACGGCAGTAACGGTGCCCCCAAAGGACACGGCGAAACCGCACGTTGCTTCTGGTGCCACTCCGAACAGGAAGCGATGGTGAATCACGGTGATGCCTCAAGGTGGAAACGGGTGGCCGAGATCTCCTGCTCCGGCACGACCACGGGAGGAACCAGCCTTGATGGCCTCAGTGGCTCCTGCGCCGACCACGTGGGCAAATACATGCCGGTGCATGATGCGGCAGACAATGACTCCGGCTACACGCTTATGGAACCCAACCAGCAAACCCGGGGCAACTCCGACTGGGCCACCAGTCAGACATTCCCAGACCCCTACTCCTGTGCCACGTGCCATCCATCCTCATAATTTGGACCTGGCTGGTCCCCTCATTGCCCGGCTTGATAATGCAATGAACGGGGCCAGCCCGTCGACTGGCCAAGCCTGTCTGTCCCCAGATTAAGACCGGGGTATAATTCGTTACCGGAGCCAAAGACTCATCCAATCGAGATCATCCGCCATATGAGTGAAGAAACACAGTCGCGCCGTAAAGATGAAATAGCAGCAGTCGCAGCTAAGTTAATAAAGCAACAGGGTCACTTAAAGTTCTCTCTGAACGAGCTGGGTAAGCTCTGCGGTGTTCCAGCCGGTACCCTCTATCGAAGCTTTAATTCCAAGAGCGATCTGTTGGTGTACATCTTTACTCAGGTGGTGCGAACCCAATCGGCGCTGTTGTCACACTTAAGCCAGTTGCCGATAAGTGCCAAAGAGAAAATGATCTGTTTTGCCTGCTTCCCCTATTACTATCGCAGCGTCAACCATGACCTGCTGGGCCTGACATTCAGTGGCGCCAACAACGTCTTGATGCGGGATGCCGATGAACAGCTGCAGACAGAGCTCCGCGCAGTTTTTGCGCTTATGTTCAGTCAACGCGGAGCGTGGTTTCACTCCTTTCTCGAGCAAAACCTAATTGCTTCGCCACAGCCATTACTTCGCACGATCCAGAAACGCCTGACACTGCTATCACGGGGCGGCGCCATTATGGGAGGGCATGCCTACATCCCGGAAGACGAATACAACCTCAATGACATGATTGAATTTGCGGCAGAAATTTTGGCCCCTCTGGAGTGGGGACCAGGACAAGAAAAGATGGAGCATCATCAGATTGTTGTGGCCCTAAGAACCATCAGTGACGCCTATGGCGGCCATGAATCACTATAACCAGGATCAAAAAAGCCGGTCAGCGTGGCTGACCGGCTTTTTGACTGGCCGCAGGGGTTAGCCAAAGAACAGCCGCCACAACCAGCTGCGATCCAGATCTTCTTTGCACTGGTTGTACTGGGCCGCGTACCGTTTTGAGCGACTTTCAACCTTGCGGGAGGTCTTCACCAGCCACTGTTTGCTCTTGTAGCTGCCGCGCTTATAGCCTCCCCAACCCTCGTGGTAATTCAGGTACTGACGGTAGGCGTCCCACTTGGAAACCCCGTTGATCTTATTGGATTTATAGATATACCAGCCCATGAAATCCATGGCGTCGTCAAAGTCACTGCGGCTGGACCAGTTGTTGCCGGTTTCCCGGGCATACTGGTCCCAGGTGACGGTTTTAGCCTGGGCGTAGCCGTAGGCACTGGACGCTCGACCGATGGGGATAAAGCCCAGAAACCACCTCATGGGCGGCTGCGCATTGTGCTTAAACGAGCTCTCCTGATACATCATGGCCATCGGCACATGCACCGGCACCCCCCACTTCTCGCGGGTATTTTTGGCCGCTTTGTACCAATCTCGATTTTCCGTAAAAATATTGCACAAATTTTCCGGATCCCGCGGCGGCGGCGTGGCACAGCCCACCAAGCCGGCCAGCACCAGACCGCTTAAGATAAGCCTTATTAATCTTATATTTAGCATCATGAACCAGTAAAAAGCCCTGAAAGTACCGATTTTGCCCTCCCCGTCGGGGAAATGCCACCGAGGCAGCAACAAAATCCAAAGTTTTGATTTTCACCCGGGCTGTCAGCCAAAGCTGACAACCGGGATCGCATTTGTTGAAAGTGACGCCAACGCAACCCTTTACAGCGACCAGAAACGCTGCTTAAATGCGCCCCTTTCGTATTAACCCAGTAACAAAAGATGTCAACCGAGCTGTATCTGGTTTATCTGACGACGGTCATTGTGCTGTTGATCGCCCCCGGTCCCATGACCCTGCTGACCCTGTCGACCAGCGTCCGCTACGGGCACCGCAAAGCCCTAGCCACCGTATTGGGTTCCAACCTGGCCGGCCTGGTGCTGATGATTCTGTCTGCTACCGGCATCGGCGCGCTGATCACCAGCAACGCCGCCCTGTATGAAGTGTTGCGCTACGCCGGCGCCGCTTACCTGCTCTGGCTGGGTTTCTCTGCCTGGCGCTCCCGCCCCAGCGAAACCCTGGAATCGAGCTTTACCTACCGCAATAGCTGCAGCTTCAGCCTGTTTAAGCAGACCCTGTTGGTCGGCCTGGCCAACCCGAAAGGTCTGATCTTCTTTGCGGCGCTGTTTCCCCAGTTTCTCGATGCCAGCAAACCGATGCAGCCACAGCTGCTGATTCTGTGCTCCACCTTCACGGCGGTGGACTTCGTGATTCTGAACCTGGTGGCCTTTGGAGGCTGCCGTCTGGCGAACCGATTGTGCAGCACCACGGCGCAGCGCCGTTTCAACCGCCTGTGCGGCCTCACCTTCATCGGTCTGGGCAGCGTTATGGTGATTGCCTGAGTCCAGGCTCCAGGCAGCAAAAAGGCCGCTTAGCGGCCTTTTTTGATCAGGGCTCAAAATGGCACTGAGTCTGTTCCTGTTTCCACACCACCGGCTGCCAATACTCTGACGTCGAGTCCGGGCTCTCCTCCCTGACCTCAAACCTGGCCCCGAGGTGGTATTCCACCCCGGCCTCAACTCTGAGGGTGAACTCCTTGAAGTGGCGATCTCGCAAACTAATGCCCAGGCGAGGATCGTCAATCAGCTCCACCACCCTCAGAGTATGGGTTCCCGGGGTGAGACGGTAACTGGCTTTGGTCACCACATTGGCGTCATCGATGCGGGTCACCACCGCTCGAAACAGATTCTCGGTTTCCGAAGGCTGATGAAAGGTCGACAGCTTACCGCACAGCCCCTGCTGATCGTCATGACTGGCGCAGGCGGTCAAGATCAATGCCACGCTGCCTAGCAATACTGTGCGCATTCTGTCTCCCGTTCAGCCCTGAAAATAGTGTTTCAGATAGGCTTCGAAGGTACCGGTTTGCTGCTGTTCCAGCTGCCGCTGCCGCTGCAAGGACTGGCTTACCTCATCCTGCAGGCGCCCTTCCGACAAGGTGGCGTAGTCCCTGGCCAACAGATTGACGTTGTGTGCCTTAGCCAGCGCCATTGCCGGGTTATCCAGTTGACGATGCTCGGCCATCAGTCGCCCGGACAGAGTATGCTCGGGTTCGGCGATGGCCGGACGCCACAAGGTCAGGGCATCCTGATACTGGGTATCCCCATTGAGGCCATCGATGACATCGGCAATCTTCGACCAGCGATCGAAACTCTGCTGCAACCACTGAGCCAGGGCAATCTGCTCGCCACAACCGGCCTCCAGTAGCAGTCCGGGCTTACGCCCCTCGATCACCACCGTCTCGAAATTGCGCTGAGTCTGCTCCTGGCAGGCATCGGTCCAGCACGGGCTGGGCAACAGCGCACAATCCAGCAGGAACAGGTCCAGCAACAAAATCTGATCGCGACCGATCCCCAGCGGCTCAAATGGGTTCACATCCAGCGTCCGCACTTCGATGTACTCTACCCCGGCGCGAGCCAGCGCATCGGAGGGGGTTTCACCGCTATGGGTGGTGCGTTTCGGTCGAATGGCGGAATACAACTCGTTCTCGATCTGCAGGATGTTGGCATTCAGCTGCAGCAACTGCCCCTCCTGCTCGATGCCCAACTTGGCAAACTGAGCCGACGGCAGGGTAATGGCTCGCTTCAGATCGGCCACATATTGATCCACCGAGTTGTACCGAATCTGCAGATTGGCTTGCTCGCTGTTGGTGTAGCCCAGATCGCTCATGCGCAGTGAGGTGGCATAAGGCAAGGTCAGCAGCCCGGACGGCAAGGTGTCAAACTCAAAGGGCACGTCGCGCCCCTCAAGGAACGACGGGCACAGCGTCGGTGACGCCCCAAACAGGTAGGGCAAGACCCAGGCCTGGTGGCGGAAGTTGCGAATCAGGTGGAAATACCCGTCTGAAATCACCTCTTGGCTGTCGCTGCCCTTGAGTCCCTTCCACAGCGCTTTCGGCAGGGAAAAGTTAAAATGCACACCGGCAATGGACTGCATTTTGGCACCGTATCGGCGCTTGAGTCCTTCACGGTAGAGGGTTTTCATGCGACCGACATGGGAATCCCCATACTGGGCGATGGGCACGTCTTCGTGATGATCGATGAAGCAGGGCATGGACTGTGGCCACAGGTACTGACCATCAATACGTTCACTGACAAAGTGGTGAACGTCCCCCAGTTCGGCCAGCAGCTGATCAACGTTGTCATTCACCCCGGTGATCAACTCAAGCAAAGACTCCGAAAAATCGGTGGTGATCCACTTGTTGGTGAGTGCCGACCCCAGCACCTCTGGGTGCGGATCCCTGGCCAAGGCGCCCTGCGGAAGAATGCGCAACGCTTCACGCTCAATGCCCCGTTGCAGCTTCTGCAAAGCTTGTCGACCTTCCCCTTGGGCCAGGCGACTCAGATTCTGTTCAAATTCCGTCAAGGCAGATTCTCGCGTGCGTGGGAGGGCCAAGCCCTCCGTTAAATTAGAAAAAAACGATTTTACAGTGTCAGTGGCGTTACGTCATAGCCCAAAGCGGCCAATGGCGCCTCAATGGTGTTTTTATCACCAACCACCAGAATGATCATCCGACTCAGATCCAGCTCCGTTCGCGCCAGTTGGTTCAATTCATCCAGGCCGATGGTGTTGATCAGTGCCCCTTGCTGGGCGACGAAGTTCTCCGGCAGGTGATAGCGCTGCAGCTTACCCAGGAAGCGGGCTTTCTGACCGGGAGTTTCAAACTTGAGGGCATCCGACTGAGTCACCGAGGCTCGCATGAAATCGAGCTCCTGCTGAGTCATGCCGTTTTCGGCAAAACCGGTTAGTTCAGCGAGCAGTTCGTGCACCGACTCGGCAGTGACGTCGCTGCGAACGCTGGCTCCGGCCACAAAACTGCCCAGCTCTGGTCCACCGCTGAAACTGCTGCGTGCACCATAGGTGTACCCCTTATCTTCACGCAGGTTGAGGTTGATGCGGCTGTTGAACGCACCGCCGAGAGGGTAATTCATCAACCCGGCTTTGAAGTACTCGCCCAACGCATCGAACGCCAATCCGCGCCGACCGACCTTAATGACCGACTGAGCCGCGCCGGGTTTGTCCAGCAGATAGATGACTGGTCCCTTGGTGTTCGGCATCTGCGCCAGTTTGGGCCATTGGCTGGCCTGGCCCTGCCAGTCTGCCAACCAGTTCAGCTTGCTCATCAGCGCGCGCTGATCCATATCGGAGACGGCGACCACACTGGCGTTGCCGCCTCTAAACTGCTGCTGATAGAAGTTTTTGACCTGCTCCAGAGTCAACGCGGATACCGTTTCCAGGGTGCCGCTCAGGGGTTTGCCCATCGGGTTGTCTGCGCCAAACAGCAGCTGGCTCCAGGCGGTGCTGGCCAGCCAGCCCGGATCATTGGCTTGGTGCTGCAAGCCTTGCAACTGCTGCACTTTAACCCGCTCGAAATCTTCCACCCGGAACGCCGGTTTAAACAGTCGCTCCTGCAGCAGAGCCAGGGTCGCGTCCAGGTTCTGGGTCAGGGCGCTGACGTTCACGTAGGTGCGATAGCCGGAGGCCGAGATGGAGATGGAGGAGCCCAACTTTTCCAGCTCTTGCGCCATCTGCTCGGTGGTCATGGCCTCGGTGGACTCGTCCATCATCGCCGCGGTCAACTGGGCCAGGCCGGCCTGGTTGGCCGGAGTCAGTCGCTGCCCCCCTTCCAGGGCGATAAGAATTTCGGTAGTGGGCGTTTCAAGGCTTTGGGTACCCACTACCTCGATGCCATTACCGAAAGTCTGGGTCCACAAACCCGGCAC
Source organism: Ferrimonas kyonanensis DSM 18153 (assembly GCF_000425405.1). Taxonomy (GTDB): domain Bacteria; phylum Pseudomonadota; class Gammaproteobacteria; order Enterobacterales; family Shewanellaceae; genus Ferrimonas; species Ferrimonas kyonanensis. The sequence continues at coordinate 42,900 of NZ_KE384364.1, forward strand.
TTTCAGCTGTGGCGCCGGACCGGCCGGCGGCACCAGGCTGCGATCAAAGGTATCGTTGATCTGTGCCGGCACCACTTTCTGTGCGTGTGCCAGGGTAGCTGGATCGATTAACGCTGGCGCGATGAAGGTGGGTTTGGCGGCGGCCAATTCCGTTTGCCCCGGCGGCACCACACTCATGATCACCGCGTGCTGACCTTTGAGGTAGGTATTGAACACCCGCATCACGTCTTCGGCGCTGACATTGCGATAGCGCTCCAGATCCGACTGCAGCAGATCAGGCTCACCAAAGAAGGTCTGGTTGTAGGCCAGCGAGGTCACCTTGCCGCGGACACTCTGCAAACCAAAAATCGTGCCGGCCTCATGACCGACCTGAGCTTTCAGCAGATCTTCTTCGGTCACTCCCCGCTGCTCAAATTCGGCGATGGACTGACGAATCACCGCTTCGATGTCCGCCAGTTTTGGCATCTTGGCCGGATTGGCCAGCGCATACAGGGTGAACTCGCAGGACAACTCTCGGCAGGGGTGGCTGACCCCGGCTTGTACCGCTAATCCCGCTTTCACCAGATTCTTATAGAAGATGGAGGTTTGACCGCCGCCGAGAATATCGGCCAGCAGATCCAGCGCCGGCTCGTCCTGATGGCGGGCATAGACGGTAGGGAAAGAAAGATAAATCAACGGAAGATGAACCTTATCCTCCAGCGTCAGGTAACGATCTTCGGAAAGCTGGGCGGGCGCCTTTGGCGCTTGCTCCACCGCCGGTCCCCGAGGGATGGGGCCGAAGTATTTCACCACCCACTGCAACGCCTGTTGACGGTCGAAGTCGCCGCCAATGGTGAGGGTGGCATTGTTGGGACCGTACCAACGGGCAAAGAAGGCCCGCAGATCGTCGACACTGCCGTTATCCAACTCCTCCATCCAGCCAATGACCGGCCAGGAGTAAGGGTGCCCTTGAGGGTAGAGTGCCTGCTGCACCAACTCATTGAGACGACCATAGGGCTGACTGTCAACCCGTTGACCGCGTTCGTTTTTTACCGTCGCTCGCTGTACTTCGAACGCCTGCTCGGTGACTGCCGGCAACAGGAACCCCATGCGATCGGCTTCCAGCCACAGCATCTTCTCCAACTGATTGGCCGGAACGGTTTCAAAGTAGTTGGTGCGATCGCTGTTGGTGGTGCCATTCAGGGTACCGCCGGACTCGGTCACCAACTGAAAGTGTTGTTCGTCGGCTACGTGTTCTGAGCCCTGAAACATCATATGCTCGAAGAAGTGAGCGAAACCAGACTTGCCCAACTCTTCCCGAGCCGAACCGACGTGATAGGTCACATCCAGGTGCACCAAGGGATCGGAACGGTCCTGATGCAGCACTACGGTCAGGCCATTTTGCAGCTGGAACTTTTCGTAAGGAATTGTGATTTCGGCCTGCTGCGACAGGTTCGAGCCCAAATAGGTGACGCCTGACGGTACTGACGGCGGCGCTGTTTCGGATGCGCATCCGACCAACGCCAATGCCATGCACAGGGCTAACGGCTTAAATAGCTTCACTGAATTCCCTCCTGATACCGGCTGAGATGCGGATCGCAGCCAGCCTAGATGCTTGAAACTACCCCCAGTGTAGTTAGGGCAATCACCAAGTATCGAAAAAATTTACCTACGAATATCAGAAGACTACTAGATAACAGTGAAAACCGGAACCATCCCGCCAGTAAGGGGATTGCATCCCCTACCACTGGCAGCCAGGCCAGCAGCAGACTCCATACGCCGTATTGGCGTACCTTGGGAATCAACCATTGGTGTTTGTCGTCCAACAGCGAGGCTGGAGATTTTCGTCTGCTGGCGAGGTAACCGAGAAGGAAGCTGGTCAACGAGCCCAGAGTGTTGCCGATGGTCGCGACCAGAACAAAAGCCAACCAGGGTTCAGGGGTGTGTTGTACCCAGTAGGCCAGCAACAACTCGGAACCGCCGGGGGCTAGGGTCGCCGAGATAAAGGCGCTGGCAAACAGGCTCCAAAAGGCCGTTACCATTGAAGGGCCGGATTACTCGACCGTCTCGGAGGGGATCATCAGCGCCTTAAGCTCTGAATTGTTGGTCAACATGTCGGCCAGAGTGTAGTTGTCCAGTGTCGACAAGAACGCCTGGGTGGCTTCTTCCAATACACTTTTCAGTCGGCAGGCCGGCAGGATTTTACAGTAGGGTTCGCCACAGTTGATGAGCTGCAACGGCTCCAGCGCACGAATCACCTGGCCAAGGCCAATCTCTTCCGGCTTCATCGCCAGACAGATGCCGCCTTTCTTTCCGCGGACGGTCCTGACAAAGCCTGCGTGTCCCAGCTTATTGATCACTTTAACCATGTGATTACGCGATACGCCGTAAGTCTCCGTCACCTTAGTGATGCTGGTCAGTTCCCCTTCAGGAAGGGTGGCCATGAAAAGCAGAGATCGAAACGCGAAATCGCTAAAACTGGTGAGTTGCAAGTTACCTCCAAAGCTCCCCGAAAGGGAGGTGAATCTGACATCAAAGCCTCAGAGTGAAGCCCGATGGCGAAGCCTAAAAGCGCTGTGCCTGTAAACAGCTGTAGCGGTCGATTCGAGTTTCCTGAACCGTTTCACCGTTGCTGCTTTGATACTGATGACGGTAAACCATGCCGAGATCCAATCGCTTACGGTAATAGCTGCTGCTGCAGAAGCTGTTGACCGTCTCCTGACTGTGATTTTCCACTACCGCGCCAAAGGCGCCAAGGCGGTGGCTATCCAACTGGCGGTAATGCATGATCATCACGCCATCGTCATATTCGGCATTAATGAAGTTGGGGTTCTGGCTTTGACCGATGCCGCCATTGAGATCCCGCACCAGTTGCTGGCTCTCTTTATCGAGCCAATCGGGCACGGTATCGAACCAGGCGTAGCCCGGAACAGCAAGCAGAGACAGCAGTAACAGTAAGCGCATAATTAAACCGGAAAATCCCCAACGGACTAATGCTACACCCGATTGGCTAAATAAAAAGCCATATCGGCGAATATTTACACACAACTAACACCAGGGACACAAAAAAACCACAAAGGATGATGGTCAATGTTCGTTCTGGTAATTAAATCACTTCAGCGTTCGGTGCTTCCCAAAAACTCGTCCGCACCGGAAAGCGCTAGTGTAATGATTCTACCGGTAATCGGCATCACTTTTTACTCTCATTGGGGCGAAACTGTCGTATTCATCATTCAGGCCGGCTTGTGACCATGGCTGAAGACGCCAGCGCGGCCTGCCGCAGTCCCGACGGAGTTCGTTGTTGATTGCGTTATAATTAAACTATTGGTATCAATAAATAATCAGCTTTACCGCCAGACACTGTCCAGAGGAGCTTTGGATGATCGGACGACTGTTTCTGCTACCCATCGTACTGTCGCTGCTGTGGTGCCTGTTCCTGACCGTGAACGGGTACAGCTTGAAGCAGGGGAAAAAAGGCTTTTACGGGATTTTCGTGTTTTGCGGGCTGGTGATGGCGTTCTTCACCCTGATGATCTGGGTGACAAACCCTTACTAAGGTATTGGATGGGTTGAGGCGTCGAGAACAAGCAGCACTTTCTCCGCCTGAGCAACAATCCTGACAAGCGCGCATAAAAAAACCCGAGCATCAGCTCGGGCTTCTATATTAAGATGGCGCGCTCGGATGGGTTGAGGCGGAGGAAGAAAGCAACGCTTTCGCCGACTCAACGCCGAAGGGCT
>NZ_KE384364.1:48344-374722 GCF_000425405.1 Ferrimonas kyonanensis DSM 18153
ATGGCGGTGAGGGAGGGATTCGAACCCTCGATACCGATCAAGGTATACGCCCTTAGCAGGGGCGCGCCTTCAGCCACTCGGCCACCTCACCATTTCGACTTGGTTTATTCGGGGTAAGTCGCCCCTAGCCACCGTTCGCCGAGTCATCCTCAGCTGCGGTGCGGGGCGTATATTACGTTGTCGCAGAAATATGTCAAACGCTTTTTCCTGCGCCACAAGCCAATTGCAGCGTTTTTGGCCAAGCCGAGCTCATTTAAGGCGGTAACGGCCAAAAACTCAACTATTGAACGCTAAAAACAGTGACCAAGCCGGGGAATAACCCTGCGGGCATAAAAAAACCGACGCAGTTGCGTCGGTTCTTTTTAGAAGTTTCCACCCTGCGGAGTGCCGTCTTTTTCGGCTTGAATCCGCATGTAGATCTCTTCGCGATGAACGGAAACCTCTTTGGGGGCATTTACACCAATACGTACCTGGTTGCCTTTTACTCCCAAAACGGTAACGGTAACTTCGTCACCAATCATCAAGGTTTCGCCTACGCGGCGAGTCAAAATCAGCATTCTTTCGCTCCTCTCTCTTCAAGTCCACCGCTCCTAGCGACGGAATCTTGCAGCGCTATTATAAAGTTAGCCTAGATTAATTCTACCCACATCGGCAGATATTCTCAGTCTTCGCCCAATCCAAATGAACTGTGAAGGCTTCGGACCGCAAGCTCAAGATACTTCTCATCGATGGCAACGGAGATTTTTATCTCTGATGTGGCTATCAAATGAATCTTAATCCCTTCCCGCCCCAAGACCTCAAACATCTGCTTAGCAATACCGGTGTGGTACTGCATGGATGCTCCGACAACGGACACCTTGCAGATGTCTTGGGTTTCTATCAGCTGGTCAACTCCCAGCTCTGGCATCAACGGTTCGATCAGTGATTTTGCCAGAGTAAAGTCATCCCGGTGAACCGTAAAGGTTAAATCAACCGAATCATTCGCCGCTGACGACTGAACGATCATGTCGACCTCTACTTTTGCCTCCGCCAATGGTGAAAAGACGGTGGCGGCAATCCCCGGCTGGTCCTTTAACCCAGTCAGAGTAATGCTGGCTTCCTCGCGGCTAAACGCAATGCCGGTTACACAGGCATCAGATTGGCAATGGCTGTCATAGTTGATCAGAGTGCCCTCTCCTTCCTTGAAACTCGACAACACCCGTAGCGGGACCCGGTGACGGCCGGCAAACTCCACCGACCGTATCTGCAGCACCCTAGCGCCCATGCTGGACATCTCCAGCATCTCCTCAAAGGTGATGTGATCCATTTTACGAGCCTTAGGTTCTACCCTTGGATCAGTAGTATAGACCCCTTCGACGTCGGTGAATATCTGACATTCATCGGCACCAATGGCTGCCGCGAGTGCCACCGCCGTGGTGTCTGAGCCTCCCCGGCCTAATGTGGTCACTTCCCGGTGGGGACTGACCCCCTGAAAACCGGCCACAATGGCAACCTGTCCCAGGGCCAGGCATTCACTCAGCCGCTGCTTGCAGACGTGGGTGATCTCTGCCTTGCCGTGATGGCCATCGGTATCAATCCCTACCTGCGACGCCAGCAGCGATAATGCAGCGATTCCCCGCTTCTGCAACGCCATTGCCATCAAGGCGATGGAGATCTGCTCGCCAGTGCTCACCAACATATCCAACTCGCGCTCACTGGGCTTGGCGGATACTTGGGAGGCAAGCTCCAGCAGGCGGTTGGTTTCACCGGCCATCGCCGATAACACCACCACCACTTGATGCCCTTCCCTTACGGAGCGGGCGATGCCATCGGCGACCGCCTCAATGCGATCCAGGGATCCCACCGAGGTGCCGCCAAACTTCTGGACAAATAAAGCCACGACTTACAGCCGCTGAGCCAACCAGTCATTGACGGTCGCCAATGCCGATGGCACGGCGGCGACGTCGGTACCGCCGGCTTGGGCCATATCAGGACGACCGCCGCCTTTACCACCGACCTGTTGGGCCACCATGTTCACCAATTCACCGGCTTTGACTTTGCCGGTCAAATCTTTGGTCACACCGGCGATCAAGCTAACCTTGTCCGCTTTCGAGACGGCCAATACCACGATGCCTGAACCCAACTTGTTCTTCAACTGGTCCAGGGTGTCACGCAGCGACTTAGGGTCGGCCCCTTCCAGGTTCGCCACAATCACCTTAACGCCGCCAATCTCGATGGCCTGATCCGCCAGTGATGCACCGGCATGAGCTGTCAGCTTGGCGTTCAGGCGCTCTACTTCTTTCTCCAACCAGCGGCCTCGCTCAACCATGGTGCGAATGCGATCCGCCAAATTATGGGAGTCGCTTTTCACCATAGATGCCAGGTTATCGAACTGCTCGCCCAGCTGGTGCATGGCCTCGATGGCGTACTGGCCGGTAATCGCCTCGATGCGACGCACACCGGCGGCAATGCCACCTTCGGAAACAATCTTAAAGAAACCGATGTCGCCAGTGCGGTTGACGTGGGTTCCGCCACACAGTTCGGTGGAGAACTCACCCATGCCGACCACCCGCACTTCATCATCGTACTTTTCACCAAACAGCGCCATGGCACCGGCTTGCTTGGCATCGTCAATGTTCATCAGTCGGGTCGAGACATCGTGGTTGGCGCGAATCTGATCGTTCACCAATTTTTCGATGGTGCGCAATGTCTTGATGTTCAGCCCTTCGAAGTGGCTGAAATCGAAACGCAGGCTGTCGGCGGCTACCAATGAGCCTTTCTGGGTAACGTGCTCACCCAGCACCTTGCGCAACGCGGCGTGCAGCAGGTGGGTCGCCGTGTGGTTCAGCTTAATGGCCTGACGACGGTTCTCATCGATGGCGGCAGTCAACTCCTCACCAACGTGAATCTCACCACCGGAGACGTAGCCCACGTGCAGGATGGCGTTGCCAGCCTTACGGGTATCGGTAACACTGAAGGCACCGTCGGCCATCAGCAGTTCACCACGGTCGCCGCTCTGACCGCCGCTTTCGGCGTAGAATGGCGTGGTGTCCAGGATCACCTGTCCCTCTTGACCTTCCAGCAGTTGCGATACCGACTCGCCCTCTTTGTAGATGGCAATCACCTTGGCGGCCTGTTCGGTCAGCTCATAGCCACTGAACTCGGATTCGGCATCGATGCGCAAGACTTCGTTGTAATCCACACCGAACTTGCTGGCTTGCTGAGCACGCTTACGCTGCGCGGCCATGGCGTCATCAAAGCCCTGCTGGTCAATCTTGACTTCGCGTTCGCGAGCGATGTCAGCGGTCAGATCAGCCGGGAAGCCGTAAGTGTCATAGAGTTCAAATACCTTGGCACCAGGAATGGTGTCACCATCGAGATCCGTCAGTACCTCTTCCAACAGTGCCAGACCACGATCAACCGTGCGCAGGAACTGTTCCTCTTCGGTCTTCAGTACCTTGGTGATCACCGGCATCTGGGTGTTCAGCTCGTTGTAGGCCGCGCCCATCAACTCAGCCAGTTTCGGTGCCAGACGGTGGAAGAAAGGAGCCCTGGCCCCCAACTTGTGGCCATGACGGACGGCGCGGCGGATAATGCGGCGAAGTACATAACCACGACCTTCGTTGGAGGGCATAACGCCATCGGCCAGCAGGAACGCACAGGAGCGGATGTGGTCGGCGATCACCCGCAGTGAGTTGTTTTCCAGATCCGATACGTTCAGCAGTTGCGCCGATTGCTTAATCAGGCTCTGAAACAGATCGATTTCGTAGTTGGAATGCACGCCTTGCATGATGGCGGCGATGCGCTCAAGCCCCATGCCGGTATCCACCGACGGCTTGGGCAGCGGATTCATGGTTCCGTCGGCCTGACGGTTGTACTGCATGAATACGATGTTCCAGATTTCAATGAAGCGGTCGCCGTCCTCTTCTGGCGTGCCAGGACGGCCGCCCCAGATGTGGTCGCCGTGGTCGTAGAAGATCTCGGTGCAAGGACCACAAGGTCCGGTATCACCCATCTGCCAGAAGTTGTCGGAGGCGTAAGGTGCGCCTTTGTTGTCACCGATGCGGATGATGTTGTCTGCCGCAACGCCGATCTGATTCAGCCAGATGTCGTAGGCTTCATCGTCGGACTCGTAGATGGTGACGCACAGCTTCTCTTTTGGCAGCTTCAACTCTTCGGTCAAAAACTTCCAGGCAAAATGAATGGCATCCACTTTGAAATAATCGCCGAAGCTGAAGTTACCCAGCATTTCGAAGAAGGTGTGGTGACGGGCGGTGTACCCCACATTTTCCAGGTCGTTATGCTTACCACCGGCGCGCACACAGCGCTGCGAGGTTGTGGCTCGGGTGTAGTTGCGCTGCTCGGCGCCCAGGAACACATCTTTGAACTGGTTCATACCGGCATTGGTAAACAGCAATGTCGGATCGTTATGGGGAACCAGGGAGCTGGACTCCAATACTTCGTGGTTCTGGGTGCGGAAATATTCCAGGAAAGCTTCCCGAATTTCAGCAGTGGTCATACGCATGCGGTCATCCTGAAAAAACTGATTGAGTGACGTTCGACAGCCACCTACCCACTGTGGGTGAGGCCGCTGCCCATACAAACGCTCAATTATATCCGCAAGGATGGTCTGCAAACCAGTAAAGAAGGGGAAATTACGAAAAATTAGCCGTGCTGGCGCAATTCATCAAAGGCAAACTGAATCTGCTCCGATTCAAAACCTCGCCCCATCAAAAAACGATAGGCTTTCTGGCGGCTAGCGTACTGCTCGATGTCGTTGCGTTGATAACGACGCTCAGCCACAGAGAGGCAGGCTGCCCACCAGTCCAACTCCTGTTGCTGCAGGGCGCTTTCAATCAGGGAAGAGGACACGCCTTTGGTTCTCAACTCCTGGCGCAGGCGGTTGGGGCCGACACCACGGTGAAAGCGACTGCGCACATAGCCCATGGCAAAACGGGTATCATCCAGGTAGCCCCAATCCTGAAGCTGCTCCATCAATGGTGCGTCTTCTGAAACAGAAAAGCCGCGTTGACGCAGCTTCTGCACCAACTCGGCTTTTGAGTGATCGCGGCGGCTGAGCAACCCCAGCGCCGCGTGTTTGGTCTCTTTGTCGCTCAGAGCTTACTCTCCTGCCGGAGCCTCGGCTTCGGCGCCTTCAAACTCATCTTTAGCAGGTTCGGCTTTGACCAGCAGCATGGCACGCAACTGAGTCTCGATCTCTTCGGCAATGGCCACGTTTTCCTTGAGGAAACGGATGCTGTTGGCCTTACCCTGACCGATTTTCTCGCCTTTATAGCTGTACCAGGCGCCGGACTTTTCGACCAATTTGTGCTTCACGCCCAGATCGATCAGCTCGCCCTCTTTGGAAGTGCCTTCACCGTACAGGATCTGGAACTCCGCCTGTTTAAACGGTGGAGCCACCTTGTTCTTCACGACCTTAACCCGGGTTTCGTTACCCACCACTTCGTCACCATCTTTAATGGCACCAGTGCGGCGAATATCCAGACGGACGGAAGAGTAGAATTTCAGGGCGTTACCACCGGTCGTGGTCTCGGGGCTGCCGAACATCACACCGATCTTCATCCGAATCTGGTTAATGAAGATGCACAGGGTGTTGGAGCGCTTAATGTTGGCCGTCAGCTTTCGCAGGGCCTGAGACATCAAACGGGCCTGAAGGCCGACGTGGGAGTCACCCATCTCGCCTTCGATCTCCGCCTTTGGTGTCAGGGCGGCAACGGAGTCGACAATCACAACATCGACGGCACCGGAGCGCACCAGCATGTCACAGATCTCCAGCGCCTGCTCGCCGGTGTCCGGCTGAGACACCAACAACTCTTTGACGTTAACACCCAGCTTCTCCGCATAGATAGGATCCAGCGCGTGCTCGGCGTCCACAAAGGCACAGGTCTTGCCCATTTTCTGCGCTTCGGCGACAACTTGCAGGGTCATGGTGGTTTTACCAGAAGACTCAGGACCGTAGATTTCTACAACCCGGCCGGCCGGCAAACCGCCGATGCCAAGCGCCACATCCAGACCCAGTGAACCGGTGGAGATGGACTCGATATCCAGGGTGGTGGCGTCACCGAGACGCATGATTGAGCCTTTGCCAAACTGCTTTTCAATCTGGCCCAGGGCGGCCGACAGGGCGCGCTGTTTGTTGTTGTCCATTGCAAGCTCCACTCTAAAATTCAATGGGTCGTTCTGTCATTTGTTGGGGTCAGTATACTGTATAGTCATACAGTATCAAGAGTTGTTTGCCATCTAGAGGCGAAATTCAATAACGGGTATCATAGCCGCTTCACTGAATTTGACTAGCAGGAACCTTGTGAGCACCCAGTCCGCGGCCCTTCAGCACCACACGCCCATGATGCAACAATACCTGACCCTCAAAGCTGAGCATCAGGACGTTATTCTGTTCTATCGTATGGGCGACTTTTATGAGCTCTTTTACGACGACGCCAAACGGACCGCGCAGCTGCTGGACATCACCCTGACTGCCCGAGGCAAAAGCGGCGGTGATCCTATCCCCATGGCGGGGGTTCCCTACCACGCGGTAGAGGGCTACCTGGCCAGGCTGGTGCAGATGGGCGAATCGGTTGCCATCTGTGAACAGGTGGGCGACCCCGCCACCAGTAAGGGGCCGGTAGAACGCAAGGTGGTGAGGATTGTCACCCCGGGCACCGTGACCGACGAAGCGCTGCTGACTGAACGACGCGATAACCTGGTGGCCGCGGTCTATGAACACCAGGGCCAGTATGGTTTTGCCACTCTTGACATGACCTCGGGCCGCTTCTTCCTCAATGAACTGGCGGACGACGATGCCCTACTGGCCGAACTGCAGCGAGTCAGCCCGGCAGAGCTGCTGTATTCCGAATCGTTTCCCGGCAAGGCGCTGCTGGAGTCCTGCCAGGGATTGCGGCGACGACCCGAGTGGGAGTTTGACCTGGCCACGGCCCGCAAGCAGCTCACCAGCCAGTTTGGCACCCGCGACCTGGCAGGCTTTGGCGTCGACAACGCCGCCAAAGGGTTGTGTGCGGCGGGTTGCCTGCTGCAGTACGTCAAGGACACTCAACGCACCGCCCTGCCTCATATCCGCAGCATCAGCCGTCAGCAAAACGGTGACTGCATCATTCTTGATGCCGCCACCCGCAAAAATCTGGAGCTGACTCACAACCTCAGCGGTGGCCACGACAACACCCTGGCGTCGGTACTGGATCGCACCGCCACCGCCATGGGCTCGCGACAGTTGCAACGCTGGGTGCATCAGCCACTGACGCAACGCAAGCAACTGAACCTGAGGCTGGATGCGGTGGAGGAGCTGCTGGACAGCGGCCTGTTTGTGGAGCTGTCTGAACTGTTGAAAGCCATCGGTGACATCGAACGGGTACTGGCCCGACTGGCGCTTCGCAGCGCCCGGCCACGGGATTTTGCCCGGCTTCGCAACGCCCTGACTCACTTGCCAGAACTCAAAGCAACCCTGGCGGACAGCCACAGCCCTCGCCTGGGACAGTTGATCACCCAGTTGGGGGAGTTTCCCGACGAACTGGCTCTGCTGGAGCGAGCCATCATCGACAACCCGCCGGTCCTGATTCGGGACGGCGGCGTTATCGCCCCTGGCTACGATGCCGATCTGGATTACTGGCGGGATCTGTCACAGGGTGCCACCGACTACCTGGCCGAGCTGGAACAGCGGGAACGAGACAACACCGGTATCGCCACCCTGAAGGTGGGGTACAACAAGGTGCACGGCTACTACATTGAGGTCAGCCGGGCCCAGTCGGCGCTGGTCCCCGCCAGCTATGTGCGTCGGCAAACCCTGAAAAACACCGAACGCTTTATCGTACCGGAGCTCAAGGAGCACGAGGACAAGGTGTTGACCAGTCAGGGCAAGGCGCTGGCTCTGGAGAAGCAACTGTATGAGCAGTTGTTCGACCTGCTGCTGCCGAAACTGGCCGATCTGCAGGAGTTTGGCTTTGCCTGCGCCGAGCTGGATGTGCTGCAGAACTTCGCCGAACGCGCCCAGAGCCTGAACTACTGCCGCCCGCAGCTGACCGATGACGCCGGAATCCACATCGAAGGGGGGCGTCACCCGGTGGTGGAGCAGGTGATGAAGGATCCCTTTATCGCCAACCCGGTCGCGCTGGCTCCCAGCCGCCGCATGCTGATCCTGACAGGGCCCAACATGGGCGGTAAGTCCACCTACATGCGCCAGACCGCCCTGATCACCCTGATGGCCCACATTGGCAGCTTTGTGCCCGCCGATGGCGCCCGAATCGGCCCGGTGGATCGGATCTTTACCCGCATCGGCGCATCGGACGATTTGGCCTCCGGCCGCTCGACCTTCATGGTGGAGATGACCGAAACCGCCAACATTCTTAACAATGCCGGGCCCAACAGCCTGGTACTGATGGATGAGATTGGCCGCGGCACCTCCACCTACGATGGCCTGTCCCTGGCCTGGGCGGCGGCCGAGTACCTGACCAGCAAAAGCCAGTCGATGACGCTGTTTGCCACTCATTACTTCGAACTTACCCAACTGCCGGACGTGCAGCCCGGTGCCGTCAACGTACACCTGGACGCGGTGGAACACGGTGACACCATCGCCTTTATGCACGCAGTTCAGGATGGCCCAGCCAGTCGCAGCTATGGCCTGCAAGTGGCTGCCCTGGCGGGCGTGCCCAAAGGGGTGATTCGACAGGCCAAGCAGAAACTGGCCCAGCTTGAGCAACTGGAACATCAGGGCGGACACACCCCACAGATGGCGCTGCCGATCCCAAGTGGTGAGCCCGAACGCCATCCGGTGGTAGAGATGCTGGAACAGGTTGATCCTGACAGCCTCAGCCCCCGACAGGCTCAGGATCTGCTGTACCGGCTCAAGCAGGAGCTGAACTGAGACAAAAAAACGCGGTCATCTGACCGCGTTTTTTCAATGCACCTAAGGGCAATGCCAGTCACTGTCGAAACAGTGCCTCGCTTGAGAGACCCTGAGCTCCCAGCAGATCTTTGAGCCGGCGCAACGCTTCCACCTGAATCTGACGAACCCGTTCCCGGGTCAGGCCAATTTCACGGCCGACGTCTTCCAGGGTGGAAGGCTCGTAGCCCAGCAGCCCGAACCGACGTGCCAAGACCTCACGCTGCTTGGAATTCAGCTCATCCAGCCAGCGCACCACCGAGTCCTGAATGTCATCTTCCTGAACCCTGACCTCCGGGCTGGCCCCATCGTCGTCGGCGATGATGTCCAGCAGCGCCTTATCGGAGTCGCCACCGATGGGCGTATCCACCGAGCTGATCTTCTCATTCAGCTTAAGCATCTTACTGACGTCTTCCACCGGTCGATCGAGCTTGGCCGCAATCTCATCGGCGGTCGGCTCATGATCCAGGCTGTGGGCCAGTTCACGGGCAGTACGCAGATAGACGTTGAGCTCTTTCACCACATGGATAGGCAGGCGAATGGTCCTGGTCTGATTCATGATGGCCCGCTCAATGGTCTGGCGGATCCACCAGGTGGCGTAGGTTGAAAAACGGAACCCGCGTTCGGGATCAAATTTTTCAACGGCACGAATCAAGCCCAGATTGCCTTCTTCGATAAGATCGAGAAGTGCGAGCCCACGGTTGTTGTAGCGACGGGCAATTTTCACCACCAAACGAAGATTACTTTCAATCATTCGATTGCGGGATTTAGCACAATCACGCTGCGCACGGCGAGCGTAATAGACCTCCTCCTCTGCAGTTAGCAGGGGTGAAAACCCGATCTCGCTCAGGTACAACTGAGTTGCATCGAGGTTCTTTTGCAGATCATCCTGAACCAGTTGATCTACTGCGGATTCATTTGCCTTGCGGGTCTTATTCGATCCTTTCTGAGCCGATTCAGTCCCCAAAACCGCATCGTCTCGATCGATTGCCACCGCAGCGGCACTGCTGTATTGCTTGTTATTCCGACTCATTGGCCAGTCTCCCAATTTGTCCCAAACCACATTGATTAATTCACGGTAAAGCCTCCATATACCTTGACGTCCCTTCAAAAATTACCGCTTAGGGAGATACCGTTCCGGATCCACGGGCTTACCTTTGTAGCGAATCTCAAAGTGCAATTTCACTCTGTCGCTGTCGGTTTGTCCCATCTCTGCGATCCGTTGACCGGCTTTCACTCCCTGTTGTTCGCGTACTAAGATTTTCTTATTGTGGGCATACGCACTTAGATAATCATCACTGTGTTTAATAATTATTAACTTGCCATACCCTCGCAACGCACTTCCGGCATACACCACCTTGCCTTGTGCCGAAGCCACAACAGGCGTTCCTTCCTTAGAAACAATGTCTAACCCTTTTAGCCCTTGCCCCGAATCGGAGTAACGCGCAACCACCTTTCCGGAGGTTGGCCATCTCCACCCGGCCACTTTTTTGGGCAGTTGAGAGTTTAACGACCTGTTAATAAATTGTGAGCTTCTTGTTGAAGCATACTCTTGAGAATTTTTGGGATCAACCGATTTAGTGTTTTCTTTTTGTTTTTTCGAATTGGTAGTACCAGATGTGGATTGACGAGCATTCACAGTGGTTTTCACTGTTTTTGGTGGTTTGGAGGTGGGTCTTGCTGCTTTTTTGACCGGCTCTAAATCAAGCCACTGCCCAACGTGTATGGTGTAGGGCGATCCCAGTGAATTGTTCTTTGCCAATTGGCGGAAATCGGTTCCCGACGCCCAGGCGATGGAATAGAGGGTATCCCCGGGCTGCACCTTGTAGCGTTTTTGATTGACGCTGCCTTTGACGGTGTCCCGAAACGTCTTGCCTGTGTATAAAGTTTCCACAGGCGCCGGGTTGGACGCCTGAAAACTGCAGCCGGCAGAGATCATCACCAACACAACCAGACAAAGACGAGTTAAAACAGGGCAATTATCGCACACAAAAACAATCCCAAAATGATCCAGCCTATCCAGGCATAATGAGCAGGCAGACGCCCGGTTTGCCGAGCAACCCAGGCCACCAGGTAATAGCGGCTGGCCCGACTGATCAAGGCAGCTACTGTAAACGATAGCAGCGAAATCCCACTGGCCCCGGCCGCCAATGTCGCCAGTTTATAGGGGATGGGCGTCAGCCCGGTTACCGCCAGTACCCAGGGGCCCCATTGCTGAAACAGCCCCAGGGTCTGCCGCAACTCCTCCTGGTAGCCCCAACGCTCCACCAGTGGCATCACCCAAACCTGCATGCCCCAGCGAGCCGCCAGGTAAGCCACCAGGCCACCGACCACAGCCGCCAGAGTGGTTACCGTCGCATAGTACCAGCAACGGCGAGGTCGGGCCCGACATAAGGGCGCCAGCAACAGCTCCACCGGTACCGGCAAGATAAGGCCTTCCAGAAACGCAAACGCCGCCAGTGAGCGGCGGCGTAACGATGAAGCACCCTTATTCCGTTGCACCGGCAACCAGAGGCACAAAGCGCACCCCTTCCAGCACTTCGCTGACAAAGCGATCCCCCTGACGGGTGATCAGGTGCAACACCTGTTCATTCTCTCCCAGAGGGATGACCATGCGGCCACCGTCGGCCAGTTGCTGCAGCAACGCTTGCGGCAATTCCCGTGCTGCGGCCGTCACAATGATGCCGGAAAACGGCGCCCTCGCCTGCCAGCCCTGCCAGCCATCGCCGTATTTGAAGGCGATGTTGTGCAGATCCATCTTCTTCAACCGTTGTCGGGCGGTGATCTGCAGGCTTTTGATGCGCTCAACGGTGCACAGCTGCGGCACCAACTGCGCCAGAATGGCCGACTGGTAGCCAGAACCGGTGCCAATCTCCAGCACCGGACCCGGTTGCAGTCCGGCCAGCAGCGCCTGTGTCATGCGGGCAACAATGTAGGGCTGAGAGATGGTCTGCCCCTGACCGATAGGCAGAGCGGTGTTTTCCCAGGCCCGCTGGGTCAGCGCCCCCTCGACAAAGCCCTGACGGGGCGTAGTAGCGATGGCATTCAGCACCCGGGCATCGGCAATGCCCGCTTGCTGAAGTTGTTGAGCCAACCTCTGACCGTAAGCCTGCGCATTGCCGATCATTGCCAGTCACCCATCCAGTTCTGTAACCCCGCCAACTGCTCGTGTGCCGTCAGGTCAACAGTCAGCGGAGTGATGGAGATGTAACCGTTGGCCACCGCATCAAAATCGGTGCCGTCACCGGCATCCTGCTGACGACCGGGAGGGCCGAGCCAAAAGATATCGCGGCCGGCCGGATCCTGAGTCCGAATCATGCCTTCGGCTTTGTGGCGAGCCCCCAACCGAGTGACTTTCACCCCCTGAATCTGTTCCGAAGGCAGATCCGGCACATTGATATTGAGGATCTGATCCGATGGCAACGGGTGTTGCTGCAGGTGCTGCACCAGCTTGACGGTAAACTCAGCGGCGGTCTCGTAATGGCGCATGTCCCGGCCTACCAAGGATACGGCAATGGTCGGCAGCCCCAGGTGACGCCCCTCCATGGCCGCCGCTACGGTACCGGAGTAGAGGGTATCGTCGCCAAGGTTGGCACCGGCGTTGATGCCGGAAACCACCAAGTCCGGCTCACCGTCCATCAGTTCCCGAATCGCCAGATGAACGCAATCGGTCGGCGTACCATTGACGGCGATGTAGCCATTTTCAATGGTCTGAATTCGCAATGGATTGGTCAGCGTCAGCGAGTTACTGGCACCACTGCAGTTGCGATCCGGGGCCACGGTGGTGACCTCGGCGATCTGCGCCAATGCTTCAGACAAGGCCCGGATACCCGGGGCATGAACGCCGTCGTCGTTGCTTACAAGAATTCTCATAGTGAGCTATTTTTATCCATTAACCGATTGATTTTCAATACTCTGTACATCTTGATAGCGGAGTATTTCCCGCAATACCGAGGTGGCATAGGCCCCCGCTGGCAGCACGAACTTCAACGTCAGGGTCTCGGCATCCTGCTGCCAGTTCATCCCTTGAGGCTGTAACAACAGCGGCCGCCGCTCCTGCTTCATTCGCGCGGCTTCCAATCCGGCCACCAGTTCAGGCCAGCGCTGCAGCTGTGACTGCTCAAACTGATCGGCCTCGTCATCGCCGTAGCGAGCGCTGCCGGCCATGGGGGCAGACAGCCTCAGTTCGCCACGAGCGAGACGATCACCGAGATCGGCATCACCGACCTCGGACTTAAAGAAACTGCCGCCGGCAGGCATCATCAGGGTGTCGCCGGGCAGCAGCGCCAAACCGTGACGCTGCAGGCGCTCCGACACCAAGTGATTGAACAGGAAACTGCGGGCCGCCGACAGATACAGGCTGCGCTTATTGCGGTCCTTGACCCGGCGTCCGGAAAACATCTCGGCAGCCCGGGACACGTTGCGGCCACCATGGCCAAACCGCTGTTCACCGAAGTAGTTGGGCACACCGGTTTCCCGAACCTGCTGCAACCTGGCTTCAAGGCCATCATCGGCCTTCAGCTGCCTGAGAGTCAGGGTAAAGGCATTGCCCAGCAGCGCCCCCACCCGCAGCTTTTTGCTATGCCGCAGGGCCTGCAGTACCTGGATGCTGTCGTCATTGAGGCTGTACCAGTCCGGTGTGTCCTTGCCAGGAATTCGCACCGACAGCCATTGAGTGGTGACACCGAATTTGTCTTTGAGGCCAGCCCAGGACACGTCCATGGCCTTAACGCCGGCGAACTCCGCCAGCTTTCTGGCCAACTGATGCGTGGTCATCTCCCGTTTGCGAATCTGCAACAGATGGTGTTCGCCCTGACCATCGGCGCTGAAGGGTAACAACTCGTCGACCTGGAAATCTTCCGGCTGACTGCGCAGCAAGCCGCTGGCGGTCGGCTGACCATGAAGAAAGTGCCACTGCGGCAGCGAATAGTCAGACACGATTCAGCACCACCACAGCTTCAACGGCAATTCCTTCGGCCCGCCCGGTAAACCCCAGTTTTTCGGTGGTGGTGGCTTTCACATTCACCTGAGACAACTGAGCCTCCAAATCGGCACTGATGTTACTGCGCATAGCGTCAATATGAGGCGCCATCTTCGGCGCCTGGGCAATCACCGTGACGTCGAGGTTGCCCAAGCGGTAACCCTGCTCCTTGATTAAAGCATAGCAATGACGCAGCAGTTCCCGGCTGTCGGCGCCCTTGAAGCGGGGATCGGTGTCGGGAAAATGATGACCGATGTCACCCAGCGCCATGGCCCCCAACAGGGCGTCGCTAACGGCATGCAGAATCACATCACCGTCGGAGTGGGCCAGCAGCCCCTGATGATAGGCGACCGGTACACCCGCCAGGATAACGGGGCCTTCTCCACCAAATTTGTGTACATCAAAACCGTGACCGATGCGGATCATTACAGCTCCTTTATCAATAATTCAGCCATCCTGAGATCGTCAGGGTGGGTAACTTTCATGTTGCTGATGCACCCTTCCACCAGGGTCGGCTGCCAGCCAACACGCTCCATGGCTGAGGCTTCATCGGTGATGGCAGCCCCCTGTGCCAGCGCCTGAGTCAGCGCCTCGCGCAGGGCCACCAGGGGGAACAGCTGAGGGGTCAGTGCGTGCCATAATCCCTGGCGCTCGACGGTATGATCGATGTCGCCGGCGTTGTTGGCGCGTTTCATGGTATCGCGAACCGGCGCCGCCAAAATGCCCCCTTGGGCACCGGACTGCTGCAGCAGGCGAGTGATGTCCAACTGACGCAGGCAGGGACGGGCGGCATCGTGCACCATGACCCAGGCATCGTCATCGTCGATGGCGTTGAGTGCCGCCAATACCGAGTCGGCCCGCTCGCCGCCTCCATCGACCCGGCGTATCCTTGGATCGCCGGACTCCGCCAGTTGCTCAAACAGGGTATCGCTTGGGCTCAGTGCCACCACCACCTGACTGACGTCCGAATGGGCCAGCAGACGAGACAGGGTATGAGACAGGATCGGGCGACCGTCGAGGTTGAGGTATTGTTTGGGCAGATCAGCACCCATGCGTTTGCCGATGCCGGCGGCAGGCACGACGGCATACACTTTATGTTGTTGTTGTCGCATTTAAGCTCCGAAATGACCGGGAGGCAGGCGTTATTGACCGACGTCGGATGAGGGGCGCTTGATGACTCGGAAGAACTGTTCGTCACTGCCGACCATACCCAGCTCGTTGCGAGCCCGCTCCTCCACCGATTCCAGACCGTTACGCAGATCGGCGATCTCCTCACGCAACATCTGGTTGCGCTGCTCGAGATCGAGATTGTTGTCACTCTGTTCGGCGATCTGCACTTCCAGCCGCCGCACTTCGGCGTAGCCGTTCTCACCGCTCCAGAGGCGGTATTGCAGTCCCACCAGGGCCAGCGTCATGATTATCAGCAGTACTCGCATCTCATCCACCCGTACGTTGATGTCAGAGATCTTGACCTAAGGTGAGGGAAAAGAAAAGAAAAAAGCCAACAAAAAAGCCGCCCGCAGGCGACTTTTTGCATTTTCAATCACGACGCAGGAATTAGCCCTGACCGTTGATCTCTTTCAGACCGTTGTAGGCCACTTTGCCTGCCAGCTGCTCTTCGATGCGCAGCAACTGGTTGTACTTGGCAACCCGGTCAGAACGGCACAGAGAGCCGGTCTTGATCTGGCCCGCGGCAGTACCAACCGCCAGGTCGGCGATGGTGGCGTCTTCGGTTTCACCGGAACGGTGAGAGATAACCGCAGTGAAACCGGCATCTTTGGCCATCTTGATGGCATCCAGAGTTTCGGACAGAGAGCCGATCTGGTTGAACTTGATCAGGATGGAGTTACCGATGCTGTTGTCGATACCACGCTTGAGGATCTTGGTGTTGGTTACGAACAGGTCGTCACCCACCAGCTGAATCTTGTCGCCCAGGATCTGGGTCTGGTAAGCCCAGCCATCCCAGTCAGACTCGTCCAGACCATCTTCGATAGACACGATGGGGTACTGTTCAGTCAGGTTGGCCAGGTAGTCAGAGAAACCGTTAGAATCAAAGCTCTTACCTTCGCCGCTCAGAACGTACTGACCGTCTTTGTAAAACTCAGAAGCGGCACAATCCAGTGCCAGAGTCACGTCTTTACCCAGGGTGTAACCCGCGGCTTCAACGGCTTCTTTGATGATCGCCAGAGCATCGGCGTTGGACGCCAGGTTTGGTGCGAAACCACCTTCGTCACCCACGGCAGTGTTCAGGCCTTTGGCGCTCAGCACTTTCTTCAGGTTGTGGAAGATCTCGGCACCCATGCGCAGCGCTTCACGGAAGTTCTCGGCGCCAACAGGCTGAACCATGAATTCCTGAATGTCGACGTTGTTGTCGGCATGCTCACCACCGTTGAGGATGTTCATCATCGGAACTGGCATGGAGTACACGCCTGGAGTGCCGTTGAGTTCGGCGATGTGAGCGTACAGAGGCAGGCCTTTGGCAGACGCGGCCGCTTTGGCTGCTGCCAGGGATACCGCCAGAATCGCGTTGGCACCCAGGTTGTCTTTGTTCTCGGTACCGTCCAGATCCAGCATCGCCTGATCCAGGCCACGCTGATCCAGGGCATCGAAGCCCAACAGTGCAGGAGCGATCTTGTCGTTCACGTTGGCAACGGCCTTGAGTACGCCTTTGCCCAGGTAGCGAGACTTGTCACCGTCACGCAGTTCCAGGGCTTCACGGGTACCGGTAGAGGCACCAGATGGAGCGCAGGCCATGCCAAAGAACCCACCTTCCAGATGCACTTCGGCTTCTACGGTTGGGTTACCACGAGAGTCCATGACTTCGCGGCCGACAATCTTAACGATCTTTGCCATTACATTATTTCCTATACAGAGTTTAAAAATTAAGTCCGGCCACCGCTCCCGGCAGCCGGACAGGAATCTCGCTCTCTAGTTTAGTTCGCCTTTCTGGAACTCACCCGCCGCCTTTACAAAGCCGGCAAACAGAGGGTGGCCATCACGCGGCGTGGAGGTAAACTCCGGGTGGAATTGTCCGGCCACAAACCATGGGTGCGCCGGAATCTCGATGATCTCCACCAGTTTCTTATCGGTCGACAGTCCGGCAAAGGACAGCCCCGCTTCCTCCAGTTGCTTACGATATTTGTTATTCACCTCGTAGCGATGACGGTGACGCTCGACACAGGTATCACTGCCGTACAGTTCGGCAACCTTGGAGCCTTTTTTCAGGTGACACAGCTGGGCACCGAGACGCATTGTACCGCCCAGATCGGCGTTTTCAGTGCGCTCCTCTACATTACCCTCTTCGTCGACCCATTCTGTGATCAAACCCACAACCGGATGGGTTGAATCCGGACGGAATTCAGAGGAGTGGGCGTCTTCCATGCCGGCAACGTTGCGGGCAAACTCGATCAGCGCCACCTGCATACCCAGGCAGATCCCCAGGTAAGGTACCTTGTTTTCGCGGGCGTAACGGGCAGCCATGATCTTGCCTTCCACACCGCGCTCGCCAAAGCCGCCGGGCACCAGAATGCCATCCAGGCCTTCCAGAATGCTGGTGCCTTTGGCTTCCACATCCTGAGAGTCTACGTACTTAATGGTGACGGAAAGGCGGTTTTTCAAGCCACCGTGTTTCAGGGCTTCGTTGACCGACTTGTAAGCATCCGGCAACTCGACGTATTTGCCGACCATGCCGATGGTCACTTCTGCGGTTGGGTTGGCTTCTTCGTAGATCACCCGCTCCCACTCGGCCAGGTCCGCTTCCGGACAGGTCAGGCCAAAGCGCTTGGTCAGCAACTCGTCCAGACCCTGAGATTTCAGCAGCGCAGGAATCTTATAGATACTGTCGACGTCTTTGAGGCTGATTACCGCCTTCTCTTCGACGTTACAGAACAGCGCAATCTTGCGGCGCTCGTTGGCCGGAACCACCCGGTCACTGCGACAGATCAGCACGTCTGGTTGAATGCCGATGGACAGCAGCTCTTTCACCGAGTGCTGAGTCGGTTTGGTTTTCACTTCACCGGCGGCAGACAGGTACGGCACCAGAGTCAGGTGCATGAACATGGCCCGATCACGGCCCAGTTCTACCGCCAGCTGACGCAGGGCTTCCAGGAACGGCAGCGACTCGATGTCGCCGACGGTGCCGCCCACTTCAACGATGGCCACGTCGTGGCCTTCGGCACCGGAGATCACCCGCTCTTTAATGGCGTTGGTGATGTGGGGAATGACCTGAATGGTGGCACCCAGGTAGTCGCCACGACGCTCTTTACGCAGAACGTCGGCGTAGATACGACCGGAGGTGAAGTTGTTGCGCTTGCTCATCTTGGTACGGATGAAGCGCTCATAGTGACCCAGGTCCAGATCAGTCTCGGCACCGTCTTCGGTTACGAACACTTCACCGTGCTGGATGGGGCTCATGGTGCCTGGATCGACGTTGATGTACGGATCCAGCTTCATCATGGTCACGTTCAGACCACGCGCTTCCATAATGGCGGCAAGAGACGCTGCTGCAATGCCTTTACCCAACGAGGAAACCACCCCGCCCGTCACGAAGATATAATTTGTAGTCATGCTGAACCTGAGAATTGAAGAAACTAACTAGTGGGAGTTCACTATTCGGACGGGATGACAGTATAACAGAGGCCAACTAACAGAACAATTGAGAACTCACGGTTCTCGACGTTTTAGTTGCTGCCAATACTGCTCCAACTCCTCCAAGCTGTGTTGCAGCAGGGCACGGCCTGAATCGGAGGCCAAGGCTTCGACGCCACGGAAGCGCCGCTCGAACTTACCGTTGGCGCGGCGCAGGGCCTGCTCGGGGTTCACCTTCAGGTGGCGGGCCAGGTTGGTAACCGCAAACAGCAGATCGCCAATTTCATCTTCGACCCGATCCGAATCCACCGCTGGCTGATTGACCTCAGCCAGGACCTCGTCCACCTCTTCATGAATCTTGGCCACCACCGGCGCTAGCGCATCCCAGTCAAAGCCTACCGCGGCCACCCGCTTCTGGATTTTCAGAGCCCGATTCAGCGCCGGCATCGCCTGAGGAATGTCGTCCAGCACCGAATGCTCGCCCTTGTCCGCCCGTTCGGCGGACTTACTGGCTTCCCAGTTGGCTTTCAGTTCGGACTCGGGAATGGCTGCCTCGGCAAACACGTGAGGATGACGCCGCTCCAGCTTATCGCAGATGCGACGGGCGACCTCTTCGAAATCGAACCACTGACGCTCCTTGCCCAATTGGGCGTAGAACACTACCTGAAACAGCAGGTCGCCCAGCTCTCCAGGTAACTCATCCCAACTCTGACGCTCAATGGTGTCGGCCACCTCGTAGGCCTCTTCCAGGGTGTGCGGCACGATGGTGGCAAAGTCCTGCTTGAGGTCCCAGGGACAGCCACCATCGGGGTCCCGCAACTTGGCCATGATGGCCAGCAATCGATCCATCTGGCTCACAGGCGCCCGACCTCCAGCACTCCGGGGATCTGGCTCAGTCTGGACACCAGTCGGGTCAACGAGTCCATGTTAAACAGCTCCAGCTTCAACTCAATGGCGGCGGTGTGCTGCTTGGCATCACTGTGACTGCGCATCTCCAGTACGTTGGATTTTTCGTTGGCCAGCAGGGTGGTCACGTCCCGCAGCAAACCACCGCGGTCATTGGCGATGACTCGAATGGAGACGGTGTAGCCGCCGGAAACGCTTTCGCCCCAGACCACCTCGACACCCCGCTCCGGGTGTTTGCCCAACAGGCTGGCCAGCTGTTCACACTCTTCCCGGTGCACCGACACACCGCGGCCCTGGGTGATGTAGCCGTAGATGGGATCACCGGGCAACGGTTGACAACACTTGGCCATGTGAGTCATCAGGTTACCAACGCCATTAACCTCAATCTGACCCGAGCTTTGGCGGGGTTTGGTGGGCGGCCGGCTGACCAGTTCCGCCAGCGCCTCTTCGTCACTGTCCTGTTCTCGCTTATGGCGGCTTTGAATGTGGTTGATCACCTGGTTGAGGCGAATGTCGCCGCCACCGATGGCCGCCAGCAGATCCTCCAGGGCGTGCATATTAAACCGCTGCACCGCACTGTGGGCGTCCTCGAGCTTAAGCCCGTGACGCTGCAGTTCGGTCTCCATCATCTCCTTGCCGGCGGCGGCATTTTTGTCTTTGTCTTCCAACTTAAAGAAGTGGGCAATCTTGGCCCGGGCGCGGCTGGTTTTGATGTAGCCGAGGCTGGGGTTAAGCCAGTCACGCTTCGGGTTCGGCTGCTTAGCGGTGATGATCTCCACCCGCTGCCCGGTCTCGACAATGGTGGTAAAGGGCACGATGCGGCCATCAATTTTGGCACCGATGCAACGGTGACCCACCACCGAATGGATGTAGTAGGCAAAATCCAGCACGGTGCTGCCGGCAGGCAGATCGACCACGTCGCCGCGAGGAGTGAACACATAGACCCGGTCTTCAAACACCTGGCTGCGCACCTCGTCCACCAGGTTGCCGCTTTCCACCACGTCTTCCTGCCACTGGAGGATTTTTCTCAGCCAGTTGATCTTCTCCTCGAAACCGGAGGATTTGCCCGACTGTGGCCCCTCTTTGTACTTCCAGTGCGCCGCCACCCCCAGTTCCGCATCCTGGTGCATCTGTTCGGTGCGGATCTGGATCTCGACACTCTTGGCCTGCGGGCCAAGCACCACGGTGTGGATGGATTGATAGCCATTGGGCTTGGGGGTGGCCACGTAATCGTCGAATTCGTTGGGCAGGTGGCGCCATTGGGTATGCACGACCCCAAGGGCGGCATAACAGTCCTGCAGGCGCTCGGCAATGATCCGCACCGCCCGCACATCGAACAGTTCGGAAAACGCCAGGTTCTTCTTCTGCATCTTCTTCCAGATGCTGTAGATGTGTTTCGGACGCCCGTACACCTCGGCGCGGATGCCATCGGCGTCCAGTTGCTTCTGCAGGCCGGAGACAAACTCTTCGATGTAGTTCTGCCGGTCGATGCGTTTCTCATCCAGCAGTTTGGCAATCTCTTTGTAGGTATCCGGGTGCAGGTAACGGAACGACAGATCTTCCAGCTCCCATTTGAGCTGGCCAATGCCGAGACGGTTGGCCAGTGGCGCGTAGATGTCCCGTACTTCTCGGGCCAGCACCACTCGGGTCTCTTCGTCGGCGTTTTTGACCTCCCGAAGCATGACCACCCCTTCGGCCAGTTTGATCACCACCGCCCGCACGTCTTCCACCATCGCCAGCAGCATGCGGCGCAGGTTATCAATCTGCCCTTCGGAGGCGCTGATGCCGGTTCCGGTCTGCAGGGTTCGAATGGCGTCCATCACCTGAACACTTTTGATCAGCGGCAACAGGCGCTCGCCAAATTCGGCCTCCACCTGCTCCAGCGTCAGTACCTGTTCATCGATGCAGGTAAACAGCAAGCTGGCTTCCAGGGTATCGATGTCCATGTTCAACGGCAGCAGAATCTCCACCATCTCCCTTGCTCGAATCAGGCAGGCGTCCACCACCTTCGTATCGACGTCAGTGAGGTTCTGGCAATAACGATAGGTGGCTTCCAGCTGTTGCTGCTGACTGTCACTGAGTGCCAATTGCTGCAGCCACTGCTGCAGATCAACCTGTTGTTCTCCAAAATGGATCTGACGAACGGAAACCATGGTGCGTGCTCATCCTCTAACTGGCCCAACGGCTTGGGCATCCTGGTGTGGCTGTCGTCATCATTGACGACCCGTGGCCCCGGGGATCGGCTCACCCCGGCAGCAATCTATCCTATTGCAATTCAAAGAGTGCCATCGACTCCAGATGCTGAGTATGCGGGAACATATCCACCAGTCCAACCCTTGTCAGACGATAATTCTGCCCGGTGAGCAATTTTGCATCACGGGCCAGGCTGGCGGGGTTGCAGGAAACGTACAGCACCCGTTTCGGCTGCCAGGTACTCAGGTGGGCCAAGGCGCCCACGGCACCGGCACGGGCCGGGTCCAGCAGCAACAGGTCCACCGGTTGCAACCAGGGAGCACTCAGCTCCTCGGCATTCAGATCGGCCTGATGAAAGCTGAGGTTCGTCAGCCCCAGTTCGGCGGCCCGGGCATTGCCGCGCACCACCATCTGCTCCACCCCTTCGACGGCAATCACCGCCTTGGCCCGTCGGGCCAGCGGCAGGCTGAAATTGCCGACACCGGCAAACAGATCCAGCACCACATCGTTGGCCTCCGGAGCCAGCCACGACAGCGCCTGGGTCACCATCTGCCGGTTAACCGCGTCGTTAACCTGAATAAAATCCCCGGGCAGGTACGCCAGCGGCAACTCAGGTTCACCGTTGCCGATGGCAAAAGGCGACAACGGCAGACCATCGAGGCGGGTGATCGCCTCGTTGCCGTCAATCAACACCGTCAACTTGTGGGTGCTGGCAAACTGCTGCAACCGCTGCCGGTCCGCCTCGGCCAGTTTCTGAGTAAAACGAAAACAGGCCAGATTGCCGTCATCGGTCTGGGTCAACTCGATGTGCCCCAGTTGGCGGCGGGCTTTCAGGCTAGACGCCAACTGTTTCAGCGGCGCGATCAGGTCGCAAAACGGCACCACCAGCACCGGACAGCGGTCGATGGCGACAATGTCGCGACTGCCTTCCTGGCGAAAGCCCAGCTGCAGGGCCCCCTGATCCATCTTTACCGCCAGTCGGGCCCGGCGGCGGTAGTGCCAGTCGGCGCCGACGACCGGCTCCGCCACCTGGTCACAGTGGGCATCCCCCAGTTTGCTCAATAACTCAAGCAGCGACTGCTGCTTATGGCTGCGCTGGTCGGCCACACTCAGGTGCTGCAACTGGCAACCGCCACAACGGCCAAAATGGGGGCAATCCGGCTCGATGCGTGCCGGCGCATCGTTGAGCCGCTTTACCACTTTGCCGACCGCGAAGCGCTTTTTCTGCTCGGTCAGTTGCACTTCAGCCTGCTCTCCCGGCAGCAAGCCGGGCAGAAACACCACCTTGCCCTGATACTCCGCAACCCCCTGACCTTTGTGATCGAGACGATCGGCACTGAGGCGGATTTTTTTAGACAACTTCTTTAATTTATTGGACTTAGGGGTAAAAAACTGTGCCATAGAAAGGTCCGTTGATTACAATAGGGGGATCGTGACACGTCTTGGCCTGTCAGGGGTTCCCCTGAAAAGCTGGAAAATCCAGCGGCATTAAGGGATAACAATAGCCAAACATACTTAGCGGAGCATTGTCCCACAGATGAATGGGGTCACCAAATACAGTCTCAGGGCCTGGGTGCTGGTGTTGGCACTGGCACCCACCATATTGATCGGCGTGCTGCTGGGCAGTTTCTTCACTCTGACCCGTTTTTCGGAGCTGGACCACTCGCTGCTGGTGCGCGGAAAGAACATCGTCAGCCCCCTGGCTATGGCGGCCAGCTATGGCCTGAGCACCAGCAACCGTGACTACAGCCAGCGGCTCATCGACATGATCCACAAGCAAAACTCGCTGTTTGTGCAGTTGATTGCGATATTCGACAATCAAAACCAGGTGTTTGCCACCAGCCAGTACCGGCAGAATTTCGACCTGATTAAGCTGCCCATCAACCGGGATCTGACCGAAGGCATCAACATCGAGCACATCGGTGACCATGTGATCATGCGAGCGCCAATCTACACCCTGCCGACCCCGGCGGTGGACACCAATTTTACTCCTCGAACCCAGCTGGGTTACATCGTACTGCAGATCAACAAACATGAAGCCCTGGTCAGCCAGTATCGGGGCGCAGGCTGGGCCTTCATCATCGTCCTCATCGGTGTGCAGCTGAACCTGCTGTTCACCTTCCGGCTGATGAAAAATGTCACCCGCCCCATCACCGACATGGTGACGGCGGTGGCCAAGATTCGCGAGGGCAAACTGGATACCCGGCTGCAGGGGGAGCTGATCGGCGAACTGGATCACCTGAAGCGAGGCATCAACGCCATGGCCTCGTCCCTGGCGGAATACCACAACGAGATGCAGCAAAACATCGATCAGGCCACCTCGGATCTGCGGGAGACCCTGGAGCAGATCGAGATTCAGAACGTGGAGCTGGACATCGCCAAGAAGCGGGCCCTGGAGGCCAGCCGGGTCAAATCAGAGTTCATGGCCAACATGAGCCATGAACTGCGTACCCCCCTCAATGGCGTCATCGGCTTCACCCGCCAGCTGCTAAAGACCCCGTTGCATGACAACCAGCGCGACTACCTCAATACCATAGAGCGCAGCGCCACCAACCTGTTGTCCATCATCAACGACATCCTCGATTTCTCGAAGCTGGAAGCGGGCAAGATGGTGCTGGAAAAGATGCCGTTTGCCCTGCGGGAAGCGGTCGATGAAACCATGCAACTGCTGTCCACCGCCGCCGCCGAAAAGGAGCTGGAACTGGTGATCGACATCGATGAGCGGGTCCCGGACAGCCTCAATGGCGACGTGATGCGACTGCAGCAGATTCTCACCAACCTGGTCAACAACGCCATTAAGTTCACCGACAAGGGCAGCGTGCGCCTGCAGTTGGATGCCGCCAAGGAGACGCCGGAACGGGTGCTGATCCGCGGCGAAGTGGCGGACACCGGCATCGGCATCAGCAAAGAGCAACAATCGATGTTGTTTCAGGCCTTTGGCCAGGCCGACAGCTCCATCAGTCGTCGCTTTGGCGGCACCGGCCTGGGGCTGGTGATCACCAAACGACTGGTCAATCACATGGATGGCCAGATTGGCTTCACCTCCAGTGAAGGCCAGGGGTCCACGTTCTGGTTTACCCTCAGCATCGAAAAGAGCCCGTTTACCATCTCCGACCCGCTGATTCTGGAACAGGTCTATGGCCAGAGCGCGCTGGTGTTTGAGCCACGGCTGCTGACCCGCAACAACCTGGTGCACCAGCTTGACAGCTGGCACATCAAGGCCACCGCCTGCGGCAGCAGTTCGCCGCTGCAGCAGCACCTCAACGGCCAACACTACAATCACGCCCTGATCGCCTGGCGCAAGCTCAAGCCCAGCGACGGCATGATGGAAACCCTGTCGGTGATCCGCAACCACTGCGACAACCTGGTGCTGCTGCTGGACAGCAACAACAGCGAGGTGGCGAACCAGATGGCCGGCCTGGGCATCGATCATTGCCTGACCCTGCCCATGAGCGAGCGACGGCTGTTCGCCAGCCTCACCAATAAAGACGCTCAGCACCTGCCGGCGCCTCAGTTGCCCATGCCCCTGGGCCGGGACAAAAAGGCGCTCAAAACCCTGGCCGTGGACGACAACCGCGCCAACCTCAAGTTGATCGATACCCTGCTCAGTGAACTGGTGGAGGAGGTCGACACCCTCTCCTCCGGCACCCAGGCGATCCAGCGGGCCCAGGAGCAGGAATACGACATCATCTTTATGGACATTCAGATGCCGGACATCGACGGCATTCAAGCCACGCAGCGAATC
This sequence comes from Ferrimonas kyonanensis DSM 18153, assembly GCF_000425405.1. Taxonomy (GTDB): domain Bacteria; phylum Pseudomonadota; class Gammaproteobacteria; order Enterobacterales; family Shewanellaceae; genus Ferrimonas; species Ferrimonas kyonanensis. The sequence continues at coordinate 73,647 of NZ_KE384364.1, forward strand.
CGCCAGCAATCCCGCAATACCCGTACCCCGATCATCGCCGTCACCGCCCACCTGCTGGGCGCCGAGCGAGAGCAAGTACTCGCCAGCGGCATCGACGACATCCTGACCAAACCCATCGACGAAGAGGGATTGGAGCAGGTCATCGACCGCTGGACCTCCACCGCCAGCCCGGTATTGACTCAGGTGGTGGACTGGGAACTGGCACTGACGCAATCCGGCGGCAATAATGAACTGGCCAAAGAGATGCTCAAGATGCTGATGGACAGCATTCCGGAAACCCGGGAGCTGATCGACAACCACCTGCAATTGGGGGATCGCACCGCCATGCTGAAAACCGTCCATAAGCTGCACGGCGCCACCTGCTACTCCGGCGTGCCCGGGCTGCAGAAGCTGTGTGCGGATCTGGAGTCACAACTGAAGCAAGGCAACAGCACCGCCCAGCTGGAACCGGAAATTCTTGAGTTACTCGACGAATTAAACAAGGTAGAATCCGCGGCCGAAACCATACTGGCCGCCTAATTGGAATCCATACATGAGTAAAGCACCCGGCTTTTTCAGCCGCATCAAAGCCCTGTCTCCCGAGGGCAAGCGCTTGTTCGCCACCGCCCTGGCGGAGCGCATGCTGCCAAACTTCCAGCTGTTTTGCGCGGCTCTGGACAACAACGACCACGCTCAACTGCAGTCGTCCCTGGATCTGTTATGGGAAAGCTGTTTCAGCCGGCGCCTGAAACTCAGTTATGAGCTGCAGTTGGAGAAACTGGAGGCGATCACCCCAGAGCCGGACGACCACGACATGTACGGGGTCTACCCGGCCATGGACGCGGTGGTCGCCGTCAGCACCATCTTCATTGCCATGCAGCAGAAGATCGAGGACGACCTGATCAACGTGTCCAAACTCTCCAGCTCAACGGTCACCAACTACATCGAAGTGGTGGAAGAGCCGGAGCTGGAAGGCAAAGCCCTGGATGACTTCATCTTTGCCCATGAGATGATGCAGCAGGAGAAAGCGATCCAGCAGCAACTGCTGGAGTGGGTCGAATCGGAACCCAACACCGACGACATCAAAGAGATGCGCCGTGACATCCGTCAGGCGGCCACCTCCAACATCGGCATCAGCCTGGGCTGATGCTTGACGCCGGTCCCCCGGGGCCGGCGGCTACTCCTCCAGCGACGCCTCCACCCGCTCAATCAGTTCATCCACATCAAACTCGCTCAAGCTGGCATCGATGTCGGTGCAGATGTCCATCACTGGCTCCAGGCAGGCCAGCGTCATCGGCTCAGACCAACGCAGCGACGCAATACTTGGCAGCATCGCCTCAAACACCCGCTCCATCGGCATCTGCACCATCTCATCCCGAAAGCTGTAGTTATTACTGAACAGAGAAAAGCCCCGCTCCACACAGGTAACCAGATTGAGGCAGTGATGAATCTCCTCATCGGTGGCCTGCAACTCCCCGAGAGTGCGGGCCCGCTCAAGAAAGTCGCAATTAAGCTGATACCAGCCATCCAGTAATTTTCGGGTGGTGGCAATACGGTGATGGGACGCGTGCTTCCAGACACAGGGCATGGCCGCCAAAAACTGCACTCCTGCCGGGTCCATGGCCTGACGCGCACGGTGGACCCACAGCAACTGCATCGCCATAAACCGCTGCTGAAAGCTGGCAGGATAGAGGGCAATCTCCTGAGTCGCCTTGACGCCCCACTTGCCAATGATGCGGTTAAACAAGGCAACGGCGATGTCCTCACGGCTGGAAAAATAGTTATACAGGCTATTTACCGGACAATTGGACTGGCGAGCCAACTCAAGCAAACTTAAGGAGAAAAGCCCGTGTTCGACTATCGCTATTTCGGCGGTATTTAATATCGTACTTATTCTCTTTCTTTTTAATTCAGCTCGAGTCATCTCTGCACCAGATCACAAATAAGTTGGGGAAAGTATTCATAAAAGAATTACCGTTTTCTGTTAGCTAACCCACAAATAAAGCCCGATATAATCAGAACGCGAATTCGGTCACATCTCGCTTTATAAAAGTAAAATAATTCCCCGGTTTCCCGGCCGGTGTCGTCACAGTTACCCATCGCCAGTCTCCCTATTCTAGTCACCACACACGGCACTATCGCCGTCGACTCAACGGAGACCCTTATGAAGCGCATCCTCACTCTGGCCGCCGCCTCGCTGCTGGCCCTGACCGCCCAAGCCGCGGACTTCAGCGAAGGTAAGCATTACATTGACCTTAAAGATCAGGGCTTTAACGCTCCAAACCAGGTCGTTAAAGTGTATTCGACCAACTGCCCTTTCTGCTACAAGTATGAAAAAGCAGTGATGCCAAATTACATTAAAAATCTACCTGAGGGGGTGGGGTACGACGCCTATCACATCACCACTAAACCACCGTTCGGTAAAGAAAAAGCAACGGTAGTGGCGGTAGCAAAATCCCTGAGCGACAAGCAGTACAAAGCCGTAAAAATGGCATACTACAAACACATTCATGACGATAAAATAAAATTTAAGAGCCCTGAAGAAGCCATCGAGTTTGGCTTGAATGCCGGTGGCATAGATGCCTCAACCTTTGCCGCTAAAAAAGACAGTGACGCCGTCATCACTCTTCTGAAGAAATGGGATCAGGGCCTCAAAGTTGCCAAGGTTAAAGGCATTCCTGCCATTGTTGTCAATGGTCGTTACCTGATTATTACCCAATCGATCACCAGCATGGCGATGCTGGATGAACTGACCGCCGATCTGCTGGCTAAATAGGGAGCCCCACCATGAGTGTAATCAGCAAAGGCTGGCAGGATCTCAGCCGCTCTCCCCTGCCCACCCTGGCCCAGTGGCAAAACCAGCGTTGGTTGTGGCTACTGATGAGCGGCGCGGCGCTGTTCCTGATTCTGTCGGCCATGGGCTATTTCCAGTGGTTCCTGGAGATGGACCCGTGCGAGATCTGCGTCTACATCCGTTTCAGCCAGATGTGCATCCTGTTTGCCGGGCTGATCATCGCCATCCAACCAGGAAACCCTCTGCTCAAGCTGATCGGTCTGGCGCTGGCGTGGTACGCCGTAGTCCAGGGCATGATCTGGTCCATCGACCTGGCCGGCCTGCACGACTCCTCCCATGCCCTGGATGCGGTGATGGCCGAAGGCGGCGACCTGTTTGCTGCCGGTGGCGGCGGCGGTGCCTGCTCCACCGAACCGACCTTCCCACTGGGACTGCCGATGCATGAGTGGTTCCCCTACGAGTTCCAGCCTTCCGGCATCTGTGGCGAAGACGACTGGAGCCTGCTGGGGCTGAACATGGCCCAGTACTGCATCATCGCCTACGCCATCTTCATCGCCGCCCTGGCGCCGGTGACCGCCGGCTGGATTCACCAGCTTAGAAACAAATAACTCAAACAGGTGCCCCACGATGGGCACCCCACTCTCTGGAGAAACGATGATGAAAACCCTCAATGCCACGCTCGTGGCAGCGACGATGGCCTGTGCCTGTCTGCCGGCCCACGCCGGCATGCTGGCGGTAGAAGCCGGGCTGATGGACTGGGGCAGCCAGGCCGAAGACCATTTCGGCAAAGGCAAGAGCGAAAACAGCTTCATCAAAATCAAGGGCGCCACCGGCAACGCCTTTGGGGATCTGTACGCCCATGTGCAACTGGAAGACGTTGAAGACAGCGAGATGATCGGCTCGGAGATCAACATCGTCGGTCAGATCAACATCGGCCAGTCGGATTTCAACTGGTACGGGCAGGTGTTCAATAAGCAAAAGCCGGTGTGGTCGGAAACCAACACCCTGCTGGGACTCAGTTGGGATAAAACCTATGACAACGGCCTCTATGCCCAGCTGGCCGTCGCCGGCCACATCGTGACCGCCGACTACAAGCATTTCGATGGCGATTTTGAGGGCGGCTTCAACGGTGGCTATGTCATCTACACCCTGAGCAAGGGGTTCAGCCTCGGCGAACAAGCGTTCAGCATGGTGTGGTGGCAAGAACACTACTTTGGTCGCGACGATCTGTACCTGAGCCTGTCTGGTGACGGTGAAGACTTTGGCCTCAATGGCTCGGCCATCCTTCGCTGGCACGCCACCGATTCTCTGTCGGCCTCTCTGACTTACAAATACGCCAACAACAACCTGGGCAAGGAGGGCTTCCATGACGGCCTCTTCTACGGCCTGCAATACACCTTTTAAGCCTCGACGAATTACTGGAGAAACACCATGAAAAAAACACTGATTGCCACCTCCCTTGCCATGGGCCTGCTGGGCCTGAGCCACGCCGCCATCGCCGGAGGCGACTGGGCCGATAAATACCTGACCACCGTCGCCACTCAGGGGGAGATCGGCATCGTGAAGGTTAACCCCTACGATTTTGCCCCGTTAACCGCCGTCATCGACCTCAATGGCTTCAGCATCTCCGACGTCCAGGTCCGCATCGAGCCCAAGAAAGGCGGCGCGGTGATCCAGTACCCGGTGTCCGACAGTGCCATCACCACCCACAACGGCATTCCGGTGTTTGGCCTGTACGCCGATTACAACAACACCGTGTCGGTGGAATACAACAAAGACGGCAAGCGCATCAAGGAGCAGTACAAGATCAAGACCGCACCGGTCAAGCAACTGCTGTTTGATGGTCAGACCCGCTCCTTCCCGGAAGTGGACGTGGTCAAGGTGGATAAGCAGTTCAAAGACCGCCTCTACCTGGTGAACCACCTGGGTGCCGACGACCAGACCCAGGGCTGGGACAACTACCCCATCGTGTTTGTCACCGACACCGCCGGTGAAGTGCGCTGGTTCATGGATTGGGACAAGGTCTACGATCAGGACACCACCAAGGGGATCGCCATGGGCTTCCACCTGGCGGACAACGGTGAGTTGTACTGGGGGCAGGATCATTACTACGCCCGCTACGACATGCTGGGGCGCAAGGTGTTTAAACGCGATATGCCTCGGGGCTTTACCGGCTTCTCTCACGCCATGCTGGAGATGCCCAACGGCCACTACCTGCTGCGAGTCGCCAAGAAAAAATACCTGCGCGAAGACGGTAAGCGCATCGACACCGTTCGCGACCACGTAATCGAAGTGGACCAGACCGGCAATGTGGTTCAGGTATGGGACTTCAACAAGATCTTCGACAACATGCGCGATGATCTTTTGAAAGGACTGGATTCCGGTGCCGTGTGTCTGAACGTGGATGAAAGCCACGCCGGTGAAACCATGGACATCGAGCCGGACGCCCCGTTTGGCGACCTGCCCGGCGTCGCAGCCGGTCGCAACTGGGCTCACATCAACTCCATCGATTATGACCCGAAAGACGACTCCATCATCGTCTCCATGCGTCACCAGGGCACCGCCAAGGTCAGTCGCGATGGCGAAGTGAAGTGGATTCTGGCCGCCAACAAGGGCTGGGGCAAACTTTCCAACAAGGTGCTGACCCCGGTGGATGCCAACGGCAAACCGCTGGATTGCAACATGAACACCGGCACCTGTGACAACACCGACTTCGACTGGCCCTGGACTCAGCACACCTCCTGGCTCACCAGTCGCGGTACTCTGGTTTCCTTCGACAATGGCGACGGCCGTCACTTCGAGCAACCGGCCATGCCGACCATGAAGTACAGTCGCGGCGTCGAATACAAGATCGATGAAGACAAGATGACGGTGCAGCAGACCTTCGAGTACGGCAAGGAGCGAGGCTACGAGTGGTACTCGCCGATCACCTCCAACATCGAGTGGCGCGACGACAAGAACAGCTTCTTCATGTATTCCGCCTCTGCGGGCCTGTTTACCGGCAAGCCTGGCAAACACTTCATCAACGAAGTGACCGAAAACGGCAAGGTCAAAGTGGAACTGACCGTTAACTCCATGGCCAAAACCGAGCCCAGCTACCGGGCGCTGATCGTCGATCCTAAGCAGCTGTTCTAAGCCGCCAAGGGCCGACTATCAGCAATAAAAAAAGCCAGTCGCAATCGCCGACTGGCTTTTTTATTGAGCAAGGGAGTTGGGCGGTATCTACAACCCGGGAAAGACGCGAGCCAGGGCCTGCAGCCACACCAGGGCAAAGATACCGGCAATGATGTCATCCACCATGATGCCCAGCCCACCATCCACCTGCTTATCGAAGAAGCGAATCGGCCAAGGCTTCCAGATATCAAACAACCGGAACAGGGCAAAACCGATGATCAGCCAGATCCACCCGGCCGGTGCCGCGATCAGGGTGATCAGCATGCCGACGACCTCGTCCCAGACGATGGCGGGGTGATCGTGCTCGCCCATGTCCTTGGCGGCCTTGCCACAGATGTAGATGCCGGCGGCCGAGAACAGGATCAACGTCATCAGGTAGGGGAACAAGCCCCAGTCCTGCATCAGGAAATAGAAAGGAAATGCCGCCAGGGTACCAAAGGTACCGGGCGCCTTGGGCGCCAGCCCCAATCCGCCCCCCAGAGCCAGGAAATGCACCGGGTTCTTAAGGCTGAGTCCTGCAAAACGTGTCATTACTTTATTCCGTTAAAAGTGTTGAAAACCCGTGGGGGCGTCGCTCTCCACTTCACCATTTCGGTAGTAGTGGATCCCCTCCCCGGCCCGAATCTGACCAATGCAGGTGTGGTTGACGCCGGCCTCGCCCAGGGCCGTCATCAATGCGCCCTTCTTGGCTTCCGGTACGGTAAACAGCAACTCATAATCCTCGCCCCCGGCGATGGCCACCCGCTGGGCCTGCTCCAGCCCTAGGGTCTCCACCAACGCCGAAGACAGCGGCACATCGGTGATCTCCACATGGGCCGAGACCTCTGAGGCCTTGACGATATGGCGCAGGTCACCGGCCAGGCCGTCGGAGATGTCCATACAGGCACTGGCGATGCCACGCAGCGAGCGGCCCGCCAGGATTCGGGGCGTCGGTCGCAGATGACGGGTCACCAGAAACTCGCGGTGATCGTCACTGGCGGTCAGATCACCGTGCAGAATCTTCAAACCGGCGGCGCTGTCGCCCAGGTTACCGGTGACAAAGATCCAGTCGCCCGGCGAGGCACCGTGACGGTAGATTCCCTGCCCTGCGGGGACATGGCCCATGGCGGTCAGGGTGATGGTCAGCGGTCCGCGGGTGGTGTCACCACCCACCAGGGCGATGCCATAGTATTCACAGATCTGATTCAGCCCGGCGGCAAACTCCGCCAGCCAGGGTTCATTGCTCTCCGGCAGGGTCAGTGCCAGGGTCAACCAGGCCGGATCGGCGCCCATGGCCGCCAGATCAGAGAGGTTGACCGCCACCGACTTGTACGCCAGCACCGCCGGCTCAATCTGCTTGAGAAAGTGAATCCCCTCCACCAGGGTATCGGTGGTCACCACCAACTGGTTATTGTCGGGAGCCCGCAATATCGCGGCATCGTCACCGATGCCAAACAGCACGTCCTTTCGCTGGTTACCCCGTTGGCAACCCTGGCGAAAGTAACGCTCAATCAACTCAAATTCACTAATCGCCATATAAAAACGGCCACATTTTTGGGATGTGGCCGCTCCATTCAATATTGCATTGCCGGTTATCGCTGCAAGGCGTTAGCCAGCTTATCAAGCACGCCGTTGACAAACTTGTGGCTGTCGTCGGATGCAAACGCTTTCGCCAGTTCAATGGCCTCGTTGATGGCCACCTTGTAAGGCACGTCATCACGGTAGAGCAACTCATAGGCGCCCACCCGCAATACCGCCATCTCGATGGGGTCCACTTCCTCCAGCAAACGCGCCAGATAAGGCTTACAGCGCTCATCCAGTTGCTTGCAATGGCTGACTACGCCAACCAGCAATTCGCGGAAGTAAGCCACATCAACGCCGTCGGTTTCCTGCTCGGTGAGGAAGTGATGCTCGATGTTGGCCACATCATTCCCGCTTAACTGCCATGAATAGATGGCTTGCACCGCCAAACGGCGGGCTTTACGACGCTCTGAAGGCTTCACGTAATTCTCCTGATGTATCCGTCGCTTAAATGTTCTTAAGGACGTTAACCATCTCCAAGGCGCTCATTGCGGCCTCGTGGCCTTTGTTGCCAGCCTTGGTGCCGGCACGCTCAATGGCCTGCTCGATGGTGTCGGTAGTGAGGACGCCGAAGGCCACCGGAGTATCAAACTCCAGCATTACCTGTGCCAGTCCCTTGTTGCACTCTCCGGCAACGAAATCAAAGTGTGGTGTACCACCACGAATCACCGCCCCCAGGGCGATGATGGCGTCAAACTCGCCGCCTTTTGCCAGCTTACGGGCAACCAGAGGCAGTTCGAATGCGCCAGGAGCACGGACAATGGTGATATCATCATCATTGACTTGTCCAAGGCGCTTCAGGGTATCGATCGCCCCTTGAACCAGGCTCTCTACAACAAAGCTGTTAAAGCGGCCAACCACCAGTGCAACCTTGGCACCCTTGGCTTCAATGTTTCCTTCGATGACTTTCATTATTTGTACCCAAAAACAGATTGGTAGACGCCCCACACCGGTGGCGGGGCGAAAAGTGGCGTAATGATAGCACAGCCGTCAGCAAAACCTTAATGCCGACGGCTCACAATTATTCGCCGATGTATTCGGTCACTTCCAGGCCGAAACCGGACAGAGAGTGATACCGTTTTTGACCCGACAGCAAGCGCATTTGAGTCACCCCGAGGTTGGCCAGGATCTGCGATCCCACCCCAACGGTACGGGAGGTGCCAAAGGGCTTGCGTTTAGGCCCCTGTTCGCCGGCGTCTTCAACCGCCAGGGCTCGAATTCGATCCAGCATCTCGTCGCTGCTCTGGTGGCGCCCCAGCAGAACCAGCACGCCGCCTTCATCACCGATGCGGCTCATGGCTTTGTCCAGTGACCAGGCACCACTGCCTCCGCGCTGGGAAAACAGCAGATCATTGAAACCGTCGTGCAGGTGAACCCGAACCAGCGGGTTGTTGCTGACGTCCCCCTTCACCAGGGCAAAGTGGGCTTCGCCGTCGATGGTGTCACGGAAACTCACCAGCTCGAAATCGCCGAAACGGGTCGGCCAGTGACAGCTGGACTCACGCACGATGGTGGTTTCATTGTTGTTGCGGTATTCAATCAGGTCGGCAATGGTGCCGACTTTCAGATCATGCTCCGCGGCAAACAACTCCAGTTGTGGGCGACGGGCCATGGTGCCGTCTTCGTTGAGAATCTCAACGATTACCGCCGCCGATTCGAAGCCCCCGAGACGAGCCAGATCCACCGAGGCTTCGGTGTGACCGGCCCGGGTCAGGACGCCGCCCTGGCGGGCGCGCAGAGGAAAAATGTGGCCCGGCTGCACCAGATCCGACGGCCCGGCGTCTTTGCCGACGGCGGTCAGGACGGTGACGGCGCGATCGGCGGCGGAGATGCCGGTGGTTACCCCTTCGGCCGCTTCAATGGAAACGGTGAAGGCGGTGCCGTATTGCTCGGTGTGGCGCGATACCATCGGCGGCAGACCCAGGCGATCACAACGCTCACCACTCATGGGCATGCAGATCAACCCGCGCCCATACTTGGCCATAAAGTTAATGGCGTCGGGAGTCACCGCTTCGGCGGCCATGATCAGGTCACCTTCATTCTCACGGTCTTCATCGTCCATCAGGATAACCATTTTGCCCTGACGGATGTCTTCGATGATCTCTTCAATACTATTCAGTGCCATCTTGCTGACCTTGTTATTTTAAAAATCCAGATTTCGCCAACATCTCCATGGTGATGCCACCGGACTCCTCGCTGTCTGTTGCAGGCTGCATCAATCGCTCCAGGTATCGGGCAATCAGATCCACCTCCAGGTTGACGGTCGAGCCGGGTCGCAGTTCACCAATGGTGGTTTCCTGGACGGTATGGGGGACTAGGGTAAGACGAAAACGATTACCGTCGACTTCATTGGCGGTCAGGCTGATGCCGTCGATGGTGACCGAGCCCTTTTCAGGGATGTAGCGGCCCAGGCCCGCTGGGGCCCGCAGCCAGAACTCAATGGCGCGACCACGGTCGCTGATGCTCTCTACGGTTGCCAGACCATCCACATGGCCACTGACCATATGACCGCCCAGGCGGGTGTTGACGGTAACCGCCCGCTCCAGGTTGACCGACTGGCCCACCGCGTAATGGGCAAAATTGGTACGGGCCAGGGTCTCTCCGGACACATCCGCCACGTAGCCGTCACTCAGCTTGGCAACCACGGTCAGGCACACGCCATTGGTGGCAATGCTGTCACCCAACTGCACGTCCTCCAGTGGCAACTTGCCACTGGCCACGGTTACCCGTAAATCTTCACCGCGGCGCTCTAACTGGCGCAACTGGCCCACCGCTTCGATAATGCCTGTAAACATCTATGACTCCGCGCGCACCAGGGTCAGGCGCAAATCGGCACCGACCCGGCGAACGTCTTTAAATTGAAATTCGGGCACCTGTGACATGGCGGTTAACTGGGGCAAATTCAAGACCCCACGACCGTCACTGCCCATCATTTTCGGTGCCTGATAGAAAATAATCTCATCCCATAGCCCGGCTTGAACAAAAGCCCCGGCCAGGGTCGCCCCGGCTTCGACCATCAGGGTGTTGATCTGACGTTGACTCAGTTCGGCCATCAGCGCATGAAGGTCCACCTTGCCGGCGACAGACGGCCCTTGCCAACAGGCCACATGCTCGGGCCAGTCGCAGCCATACTCCTGTGTCGAAGCCAGCAGCACCGGCGACTCAATCTGGGTCAATTGCAGCCCGGGTCGCAGCCGAGCCTGGCCATCGATCACCACTCGCAGCGGCTGCGACCAGTGGGCCGGTAAGTTCACCGATGCGGGCAACTGTTCGGGACGCACATTCATCGAGGGGTTATCCGCCAGCACCGTACCGGCGCCGGTAATCACCGCCCCGTGACTCAAACGCATCAACTGAACGTCGCGGCGGGCATCGGCAGCGGTGATCCACTTGGACTCACCGTTGGCCAATGCCGTGCGGCCATCCATGGACGCCGCCAACTTAATCCGAATGTAGGGACGCCCCTTGGCCATGCGGCTGATAAAGCCCGGGTTGAGTTGACGCGCCTGGGCCTCCAATACTCCGGAGACCACCTCAATGCCGGCCTGCTTCAGCATCGACAAACCACGACCCGCCACCTGAGGGTTAGGATCGACCATGGCGGCCACCACCCGACTGACCCCCGCCTTGATCAAGGCTTCGGCACAGGGCGGCGTGCGGCCATGGTGCGAGCAGGGCTCCAGGGTCACGTAGGCCGTGGCCCCCTTGGCCCGCTCACCCGCCTGACGCAAGGCAAACACTTCGGCATGGGGCTCGCCGGCCTTAGGGTGAAACCCTTCGCCGACGATGGCGCCGTCTCTGACCAGCACGCACCCCACAGCAGGGTTGGGCCGGGCGGTAAAACGGCCGCGCCGGGCCAACTCGATAGCCCGGCGCATAAAGGAATAATCGTGTTGTGAGCCGTTCATTTATCGTTATTTTTCCAGCTTGGCGATGGCTTCACCAAATTGCGACAAATCTTCAAAGGCGCGGTACACCGAGGCGAAGCGAATGTAGGCCACCTTATCGAGGGCAATCAGTTGTTCCATCACCAGGTTGCCGACCATGTCCGAGCCCACTTCCCGCTCGCCGGTAGCCCGCAGGGCTGATTTAATCTTAGTCAAAGACTGTTCAATCGCTTCTGCCGACACCGGTCGCTTCTCCACCGCCCGTTGAATACCCCGGCGCAGCTTCTCTTCGTCGAAAGGTTCGCGGGTGCCGTCCTGCTTGATCACTCTGGGCATCACCAGCTCGGCACTTTCAAAAGTGGTAAATCGCTCATGGCAGGTCAGGCACTCACGGCGCCGACGAACCTGATGACCTTCGGCCACCAGTCGGGAGTCGATCACCTTGGTGTCCGTCGTAGAACAAAATGGGCAGTGCATGGCGCCTCCGGCAGGTCCCTTTTACCAGGACAGGTAAACTGACTGCTAAGAATACCGGATTTAGGGCTTTAGGTTAACAATCAGGGCGTTTCTTCACAGCTGAGTTTGATCTCCATCCGCTCTGAAGGAGCAATTCGTGACGGATGCGACTGCCAATGGTCCCCTGAGAGGCCAGCATCGACCCCGAGGCGGTACAGCGGCAGCATGTTCTCCGGTCCAAATTGCAATGGTTCGAAGTCCAATGGATAGCTCTGGGGGATGGCGGCGTAACAAAAACCCATCTGTTTTGCCGCCGCCATGCGATAGACCCGCAGCAAGCTTTCATTGACCCGATACTGGTTACTGTCATACGCAAACTGAATGCCGTTGGCCAGAGCTTTGCCACTGGAGGGGTGCTGTCGCTGAAACAACAGTTGGTGATTCACCACCACCCATACCCGCTGCTGAGCCCGGGGCAGCAGTCGAAACTGGTCTACCATGAAGGGCCGCAAAAACAACAAATCCCAGGCGGAATCGTGATGCATCTGATAGTAGGTGCTACCGGCGACGCCGACCGGGAAATAGCGAGCCTCGAAGGCACCGGGGAACGCCGATGCCGCCTGCAACACATCTCGATAGTAGTGGTAACGATCGCTTCGGTCGCTGGCGGCGATGGCACCAAGATCCCAGAACACCGGCACACCGGCATCGGCATTGGTGGTCCCCACGTAGAGTCGCCGCCCCTGACGGTGGCTCGCTGCCACCTCATCAATCATCCCATCGGTGATAAAATGGTCGATCAGCGCCCGCAATTTATCGCTGTCATACGCCGAACGGCCAAACAGCGCCCCGAACGGGTTGAGATGGCCAACAATGGCCGAGGCCGGTTGTTCGGCATAGGCCTGCTTCAGAGCCTGATCGTACTTCGGCCCCAAAAACGCCACCGTGGCCACCAGGGCGCCAGTGGAGATGCCGGTGACGACCTGAAACCGCGGCCGGTCCCCCCGCTGCTGCCAACCGGCCAACAAGCCGGCATTCCAGGCGCCGTAGGCACCGCCTCCGGACAACACCAGGTGATCCACTCGAGTTTGAGTCAGTGCAATGACCGGCGGCGGATTTGGGTTCGGGTCGGCAATGGCGCCAAAGGGCAGATCCTGTTCATGACCCGCAGGCAGGGGCGCAGGCCGGCTGGCACAGGCTTGCAGACACAGTGCCAGCATTGCCGCCAGCCAGATGTTCGAGGTCATTGTTGTTGCTCCACAAAAAAGCCCATCCTCAGGATGGGCTCAGTATACCGAATCGGCGATTAACGGTAGACAGGTTTAGTACGGCACAGGGCCAGCACCTGCTGCTGCACCCGCTCCACCACGGCTTCGTTGCCGAAGTCATCCAGGATGTCGCAGATCCAGCCGGTCATTTCACGGCACTCGGCCTCATTGATGCCACGACGGGTCAGCGCCGGTGTACCGATCCGCAGACCGGAGGTCACAAACGGGCTACGGGGATCATTGGGAACCGAGTTTTTGTTGACGGTGATGTTGGCCCGCCCCAGGGCGGCATCGGCGTCTTTGCCGGTAATGTCCTTGTCGATGAGGTCCAGCAGGAACAGGTGATTGTCGGTACCACCGGACACCACCTTGTAACCGCGACTCATAAACACGTCCGCCATCGCCTTGGCGTTGACCACAACCTGCTTCTGATACTCGGCAAACTCCGGCTGCAGTGCCTCTTTAAAGGCGACCGCTTTAGCGGCAATCACATGGCACAAAGGCCCGCCCTGACCGCCGGGGAACACCGCCGAGTTGAGCTTCTTATACACGGTTTCATCACCGCAGGCAGACAGAATCAGGCCGCCACGGGGACCGGCCAGAGTCTTGTGAGTGGTGGTGGTAACCACGTGCGCATGAGGCACCGGATTAGGATAAACCCCCGCCGCAATCAGGCCGGCAACGTGGGCCATATCCACAAACAGGTAAGCCCCCACCTCATCGGCAATGGCACGGAACTTAGCCCAGTCGATGATGCCGGAATAGGCGGAGAAGCCAGCAATGATCATCTTCGGCTGATGCTCTTTGGCCAGAGCCAGCACCTCGTCGTAGTCGATTTCACCGGTTTCCGGCGTGATACCGTACTGCACGGCGTTGTAGATCTTACCGGAAAACGACACGCTGGCACCGTGAGTCAGGTGGCCACCATGGGCCAGGCTCATGCCCAGAACGGTATCGCCAGGTTGAAGCAGAGCCATGAACACCGCCGCATTGGCCTGAGAACCGGAGTGCGGCTGAACGTTGGCGTACTCGGATCCAAACAGTTCATTGGCGCGGTCAATGGCAAGCTGTTCGGACACATCGACATACTCGCAGCCGCCGTAATAGCGTTTGGACGGGTAGCCTTCGGCATACTTGTTGGTCAACTGGGAGCCTTGGGCTTCCAGTACGCGAGGGCTGGTGTAGTTCTCGGAGGCAATCAGCTCGATGTGCTCTTCTTGGCGCGTGCGCTCCGCCTCCATCGCCTGCCACAACTCGGGATCGAAATCGGCGATGTTCATTGTTTTGTCCAGCATCCATGTCTCCTGGTGTAGGGGGTTATTTTTTAGGCGCCACTATATTACTCCTGTGTGACGGCGATCCCAAGTCCAATGACACCGACCGAGTCGCTCTCATAAACGAACGCAATGAAACGCCCATCGAACTCTATCCATTGAACCGTTGCCAACCGAGGAGAAATGCGCGAGGCAGCCCCACCAGAACCGGACTGCCCGCGCCGGAACCGCTTAGCGGCTCTGAGTCGGTACCCCCTGACCCACGCCTTTAATGGCGTTGTTCTGATCCAGGTACACCAACCGAGGCTTGTGGCTGGCCGCTTGCTGGTGGTCCATCTGCACATAGGCACAGATGATCAACCGATCTCCGGGGCTGGCTTTATGGGCCGCAGCGCCATTGACCGAGATGATGCGCGACCCCCGCTCCGCTTCGATGGCATAGGTGGCAAAGCGCTCGCCATTGTCGACGTTGTACAACTCGATCTTCTCGTACTCCAGAATGCCGGCGGCCTCGAGAAAGTCCCGGTCGATGGCACAAGAGCCTTCGTATTCCAACTCGGCGTGGGTCACTCTGGCCTGGTGCAATTTGCCTTTCAGCATCTCTGTTTTCATCGCTTGTATGTTCCTTGGTTTAGAGTTCTTCGGGGCCGAACTGGCGGCCCCTTTGTCAGGCGTCAGGCGGTTCTGAACTGCCCCAATGTGTGTTGCAGGCGATCCGCCAGCTGCGTCAACTCGGCGCCGGAGAGGGCGGTCTGCTCAGAGCCGGCCAACACCTCTTTGGAGGCCAGGTTGATGCCTTCGAGGTGCTGCCCCAGATCCTCGGCGACCGCCGCCTGTTCGCCACAGGCACTGGCAATCTGCAGGTTCATCGAAGCGATGTTGCCCACCGCTCCCACCACCTGCTCGATGGAGGTACGCGCCTGATTCGACTGTTCGACACAGGCGGCAATCAACTGGCAACTGTTCTGAGTCGCACTGCCCGCTTGCTTGGAGCGATTTTGCAGCTGCTCGATGATGGCAACGATGCGGCTGGTGGACTCCTGAGTGCGACCGGCCAGGGTACGAACTTCATCCGCCACCACCGCAAAGCCGCGGCCCTGATCGCCGGCCCGGGCGGCTTCGATGGCCGCATTGAGCGCCAACAAATTGGTTTGATCGGCGATGTCGCGAATCACATCCACCACCATGCTGATGTTGGCAGAATCCTGCTCCAGCTCGCCGACCAGGGCCCCCGCCTGCTGAATCACCGATTCCGCCTGCTGAATGCCTTCGATGCCCTGAATCACCACCGTCATCCCCTCATTGGCGTCCTGGGTTGCCGACTCGGCAGAGTGGGAGGCCTCCTCGGTATTCCGAGCCACCTCGGCCACGGTGGACTGCATTTCGGTCATGGCGCTGGAGATGGACGCCACTTGCAGTTGCTGCTGACGCATCCCCTCGGAAGTTTGCTCAGACACCGAACCCATGGCTTCGATGGAGGCCCCCAACTGATTAGACGCCTCGGTGATCTGGGCCACCAATGCCGCCAGGCGGGACTGCATCTCCAGGCTGTCCTGCGCCAACTGCCCCAACTCGTCGTCGGCAAACTGGTTTCGGCTCAGTACATGGGTCAGGTCGCCCTTGGCAATGGCTTCAATCAGGTTGCGTACTCGAGCCAGAGGGGTGCAGATCTGCCGCACCAGCAGCATGCCGGTCACCAGCATAAACACCAGCATCACCGCGCCGCCGAGGGCGATCACCCAGTACATGGTCACCACCGATGCCGCGCTGGCATCAGCCTCCTCATCGACGAAGCTCTGGTTCAGTGTCACCAGGGCCTCGATGGCATCGATCAGCTCCAGATAGGCAGGGTAACTGGCCATGATGGCGGAGTTGGCGTCTTCATAACGATCCTGGCTGATCAGCCCCAGAAACGGCTCATTGGCCACCAAGTAGGCCCGCCAGCTTTGCTCCATCACAGAGAACGCCTGCCGATCCGCCTCGTTAGCCAGGGTCGCCCGATAACGGTCGAGGTTGTCGTCCATGGACAGCGCCATCTTCTTGCCTTCCAGCACCCACTCCGGCATGTCCGGATCCCCGGCGTTGGACACCAGCGAAAAATCGTACTTGCGGTAGTCGATAATGAACGCCCGCATGTCTTCGGCCTGCATCAGGCTGGGGATGGTGGTGGTGTTGAACGCGGTAATGGTGGCCGCCATGGTGGTGGCTTGTCGAGTGACAATGCCAATCAACACCGCCATGGCCAGGGCGATTAACAGATAGGCCAGGGATATCTTATTTTTTACACTGAGATTATTGAGTCGCACTCCAGGCTCCTTGTGGCGCAGTGGTAGTCAAAATAGAGAAATAGAGAGATGTCTCGAGATGCACGACAGTCTTAACGCCGAAGCCTAAACCGGCCGCCAAGACTTCGGCAGTCAATGCTGCACCGAGCGAGAGAACAGGTGGATGATCAGCGTTCCCGCCACGATCAGCCCCATCCCCAACATCGCCGCAGCATCCAAAGGCTGTTTCAGCCGCCACCACCCAACGCCGGCCACCAGCACGATGCCGGCGCCGCACCAGATGGCATAGGCGATGCCCACCGGCATCACCCGAACCACCTGCGCCAGCAACGCAAACGCCACCAGGTAGCCACACAGGCACAACAGCGTCGGCAGCGGTTGTGTAAACCCCTGGGTGCGCGGCAGCAAACTGGTGGCAGACACTTCGGCAATGATCGCCACAAGCAGGCAGAGGTAGGCCATGGGATTACGCCAGCAAAGCCCGAATCCGCGGACCGGTGTCCTGCAGGTACTGATCGGCTTGATCAAACACCCCCAGCATCTTGATAAAGCCGTGGATCACCCCTTCATAGAGGCGATACTCCACCGAGACCCCGGCGGCGGTCAGCTTGTCGGCATACAGGCGACTGTCGTCGCACAGCGGGTCGTACTCGGCACAGGCGATCAGGGTTGGCGGCAGATCCTCATGACTGCTGGCCCGCAGCGGTGAGCAATAGGGGTGCAAGCCATCGACCGGGCTGCGCAGGTAGTGATTCCAGTAATAGCTCATGCTGGCTCGCTGCAACAGGTAGCCTTCGCCGTGATTGATGGCCGACGGCGTATCCCAGCCGTACTGCACCGCCGGGTAAACCAGGACCTGGCAGGCCAGACGCGGGCCATTTTCATCCCGCGCCCGCAAGGCCACGGCCGCCGCCAGGTTGCCGCCGGCACTGTCGCCAAACACACCGATGCGCCGTGAGTCCAGCCCCAGTTTTTGGGCATGCTCAAACACCCAGCAAGTGGCGGCATAGCAGTCGTCCATGGGGGTCGGGAATTTGTGCTCAGGCGCCTTTTGATAGTTCACCGCCACCACCACCGCACCGGTGTGGTTGGCCAGGGCGCGACTGAAGCCGTCGTTGGTTTCAATATTGGACACCATCCAGCCACTGCCGTGGAAAAACACCAGCGCCGGCTGCAATTCGGCACTGGCGTCGCCCTCGAGCGGCCGGTAGATTCGAATAGGCAGATCGGCGCTGGGGCCGGGAATGAAACGATGTTCCACCGCCGCAACGGCGGCCGGCTCTCTGCAGGGACTGTCACTGGACAGCTCCAGATGACGGGCCTCTGCCGGGGTCATCTCTTCGTAGGCTTTGGCGCCGGAGTCACGCACCTGCTGCAAAAATTCATCGACCTTGGGATCTAATGGCATAACGGTTTCCTTTAAGCGTGCACCGCCGTGTAGTCACAGCGAAATCGAGTGCGCCACCCCAACACCTGCCAGCCGTTGAACGGCCTGGCGGGGTGGCGCGAAGTAAAAATGTCGTCTGTCTGACCGGCAATCACTTGGGTAAGCGAATGTTTAGGATGAGAGGATCGCTTGTGCGTTGATGGATAATCACCGGCAGACAGACAACAAAACCAAATTCAATCGGCCAACCTCAGGCGGCCGGCCCCTCGGCCGGATCGCGCTCCCGGTTGGCTGCGGTGGTGACCGCAGTTTCCTGCACCCCTGTGGTGCCCTGAAGGCGGGGACGGTTGGGCTCCATGGCCGTCCGGGGTTCGACTTCATTCATCGATGCCGCCGACCGTTTTGCCAAATCCTGATACTCCTGGGTATTGAGGCGCTTCCATTCCAGCTCCTGATCCGAGACCGACCGGACCGCTTTTGCCGGCGTCCCCATCAGCAGCTGCCGGGGCTGGCCCTGAAAACCGGCTTTGACGAAACTCATGGCGGCGACGATGCTCTGTTCGGCCACCACGGCCCCATCCATCACCACCGCATTCATGCCCACCAGGGCCTCTTTGCCGATAACGCAGCCATGCAGAATGGCGCCGTGGCCAATGTGGCCGTTCTCACTGACGATGGTATCGCGGTCGCTGTAACCATGCATGATGCAGCCGTCCTGAACGTTGCACCCGGCTTCCAGGATCAGGCGGCCATAGTCCCCTCGCAGCGATGCGGTCGGACCCACATACACTCCAGGGCCGACGATGACATCGCCGATCAATACTGCGGTCGGATGGACATAGGCGCTAGGGTCAACGACTGGAATAACACCTTCAAATTCATAGCAGGGCATAAAACACCTTCAGAACCTATGACGTAACAACACTGAAAACAAATAAATAAAAATCGCAATAATAAAAAGGGCGTGACACTACTTTGGTGCACCAAACGCATTGCGAATGGAAATAGAGCACGCCAACAGCTGCCTTAAAACAACACTCAAAAACAATCAAGAACAACAGTGAAAATCTAAATAACTAACGCCACTCAACTAAACCAAAATTCAAATAACAACAGTCAGAGTCGTCTGCATCCACTACTCTAAAATGGACACAATTATCACTCCATTTCCAAATTTGAGTCTTTACCCTCGCGCCTGGATAAAGCGCCTTGGTTAACCGGGTTTTAAATCGAGTTAACCGCTCCGGCTCGCCAGGAATCACACTTCGAATAATGTGTCGGCAGGCCACCCCGGTGGTGCTCACGCCGTGCAGATTCGGCTTGGGATGGCCAAACTTCTGCGCATAGGCCCAGTCCACATGCTGAGGGTGATAATCACCGCTGAGGCGATACACCAGAGCCTGATTCAGTGGCACCTGTTCCGTCACTTCAAAGTCCGGCTGCCGCTCCGGAATTTCGACAATGTCGCGGGGCGCTTTCGGACCGCCAAAGCCGCCGTCATACAGGCAGCAATCCCAGCTTTCATTCGTGAACAGCAGGGTGCCATCCTGATTGCGGGTTTCACCGATGTGCTGGGCCAGACAGCCTCGCCCCTCACCGCGGTCGTACAACCCCTTCAGCAACACAGTGGTACTGAGTTTGCCGGTCACCAGTTCCGGGGTCAGTGGCCGATGTACCCGAAAATCGAAGCCCCAATGCAAAGAGCCGCCCCACTCAAAACCAAAGTCGATGGTTTTGGTGACTTCACTGTCCACAATTGGCATGGCACAGAAGGTGGGCAGCACTTTCAGATCTTGTTCATACACATACTCAAGGTCGGTCTTACCATCACTGCCGGCACCGCATCCCAGCCCCAGCAGCATCAAGTCCCTGACCGTATACTCATTAATAAAAGGCCCGTATGTCTGGCCTTGCATTTCCAGCTTTAACGCCATGTCGAAACTCCTTCTATCGAACGTCTCCGCCCTCTCCACCAGACAGCGGATCAACGGTGGCAACCGGTGCCCTATCGACACCGACTGCCACCACGGACATGCAAGTCGGTTACTTGCCCGCCCAGACCGGATCGCGCTTCTCAGCAAACGCCGCAGGTCCTTCCAGCGCATCTTCAGAATGCAGAACCGCCGGGTAGTGCTTCAGCACACCGCTGCGGGTGTAGCGGTAGCCCTCTTCGACGGTCATTTCACTGGTGGTACGAACCACCTCTTTCAATGCCGCCACGGCCAGAGGCGCGCTCTGAGCGATTTGCGCTGCCAGTTCACGGGCAGAGTCCATCAGCTCGGCGTTGCTGACGACGCGGTTGACGATGCCCCAGCGCAGCGCTTCTTCGGCATCCATACGGCGACCGGTCATCATCATCTCGTTAACGATGGCCGGTGGCAGCAGTTTTGGCAGACGCAGCATGCCGCCGCTGTCTGGCACGATGCCCAGCTTGGCTTCGGGCAGAGCAAAGCTGGCGTTATCGGCACAGACAATCATGTCGGCACCCAGCGCCAGTTCAAAACCACCGCCGAAGGCGTAACCATTGACGGCGGCAATCACCGGCTTGTCCAGGTCAAACAGTTCGGTCAGACCGGCGAAACCACCGGGGCCGAAATCCGCATCCGGCGCTTCGCCTTCGGCGGCCGCTTTCAGATCCCAGCCGGCGGAGAAGAAACGCTCGCCCGCACCGGTGATGATGGCAACTCGAAGCTCAGGATCATCTCGGAATGCCAGAAAAACTTCGCCCATTTCAAAGCTGGTTTTGGCATCAATGGCATTGGCTTTAGGCCGATCCAATGTAATTTCCAAAATGCTGCCATTTCGAGTTACGTGCAATGATTCGCTCATGTTCTTACTCCATTAAGAGTCAACTGATGACTCCATCCACTAAATTAAAGATTACTCTTTTTCACACAGGAGATTTTTTCTAACTTTGCCGGTGCACGTTCTTGGCAAATTCGGCAATAGCTCAACAAAAGAGGGCACTTTAAATTTGGCCATCTTTTCTGCGCAATAGTTAATAATGTCCTGCTCATTAATATCTGCGTCGGGTCTCAGCACCACAAAGGCTTTAATGGCCTCATCACGAATCGAGTCTTTAACGCCAATAACGGCCGCTTCAATCACTTTCGGATGCGCGGTGATGATGTTTTCAATCTCCATGCAGGAGATATTTTCTCCCCCCCGCTTCACCATGTTGCAACTGCGGTCGACAAAGTAGAAAAACCCTTCTTCGTCCACGTAGCCGGAATCGCCGGTTCTGAGCCAGCCATCCGCGCCAATCGCTTTGGCGGTGGCCTCCGGTGCCTGATAATACTCCTTGAAGATGGTCCGCCCCGGTTCGCCCTTGACCTGAATCTCGCCGATCTCGCCGGCGGCCAGCTCCTGGCCTTCCGGGGAGACAATACGAGCCTCATAACCAAAGCCGGTACGGCCGATGGACGGCCAGCGGCGTTTATCTCCGGGACGATCGCCGATGATACCGACGATGGTCTCCGTCATTCCCCAGGATGTCAGCAAACGCACATTGAATCGCTCAATGAACGCGTCTTTCTCCTGCACGGGCATGCTCAGGTAGAACATCACCTCCCGCAAACGATGGTTGCGCTCCCATGGCTGCTGCGGCTGCATCATCATGGTGCGCATCATCAACGGGATGCACTCGGTCACCGTCGCCTGGTATTTGCATACCTGACTCCAGAAATTGCGGGCGCTGAATCTCTCCAGCAATACGAAGGTCGCCCCGGCGGAGAACGCCGCCATGGCCGCGGTACACTGGCAATCGATGTGGTATACCGGCATGGCCGTCATATACACATCATCGCTGCGCAGGGCCGCCTGCCAGGCACTGTAATAGCCGGCAAAACGCAAGTTGTAGTGAGTGATCACTACGCCTTTGGGGCGTGAGGTGGTGCCGGATGTGAACAGAATCTCAGCGGTGTCATCCCAACCAATCTCAGACTCGGCAACGAAGCGGGTCGAGTACTGGCTCAGCAACTGAGCAAAGTCCCCAACGCCCTCGATGACTCCGCCGTCTTTGAGGTCGGTGACCAGAATCTGCTCGAGGTCGGTCTGAGCGCCGGCTCGAATCTGGCTGTAAATAGGCAAAAATTCGGTGGTGGTCACCACGCGTCGAATGCCACACTTTTCCGCCAGGTAGGCGCACTCATCCAGCAACCAATGGGTATTAACGGGCACCATCACCGCGCCAATTTTCGCCAGTCCGAACCAGCACAGGATGAACTCCACGCTGTTGTTCAGATGCAGGGCGACACGTTCGCCTTTCACCACTCCCAGGGCCGTAAACAGGTTGGCGGCCCGATTGATCTCGCCATTGAGTCCGGCGTAGGAGTACTGAGTGGCGTTTCCGGACGCATCTTCAAAAATCAACGCCGTTTTGTCGCTATGCAATTCAGCCAGGTCGTCCCAGGTCTGACGCAAGTTATGTCCGCTAATAATGTCCATTTGTTACCTTACAACATCAACCATCTGTGTGGATTTTGAAACCCTAATGACCGGAGTTCAGCTTGTCACTCTCCACCCTCCGGACACGTGATCTGCTGACGGTGTTTTACGCCTCAGGCGCCTTGTCAACCTTGGCCAGACCCTTGTCTGCCAATTCTGTGATCGCTTCATCGCTGTAGCCGATATCACGCAAAATGGCGGCGGTGTCCATGCCATGATCCGGCATGCCGCGCCAGATCTGACCCGGGTTGTTTTTAAACTTGGGCATCACATTGGGGCCCTTGCAGCGTTTGCCGTCGATGGTGTCCCATTCGGTAATGGACTCACGGGCAATGTACTGCGGGTTAGACTCCAGATCTTCGGCGCTCAACACCTTGGCACAGGCGATCTTCAGTTCCGCGAAGCGCTTGCGCACCTCGGCCACGGAGCGGGCATTGATGTAGCTATCCAGGGCATCCTCGATCGCTTGACCATGAGGGCATTCGATGCGGTGAATCAGCTGAGTTCCTTCCGGCACGGCTTCGGTTCCCAGCAGGTGGCCCAGGCCAATGTCCTTGAACAGCTCTTCGATCTGGTTGGCACCGACCATCTCCATCACGATGTAACCGTCTTCACACTTGTACAGACCGCAGCCAGCGTAGTAAGGGTCGCGGCCCTTGTACTGACGAGGCGCCATCTGACCACCGTTGAAGTAGTCCATCATGAAGTACTGGCCCATGCGCAACATCACCTCATACATGGCCACATCGATGCTCTCACCAACGCCGGTTTCCTTGGCCTTGTGGAAGGCTGCCAGGGCCGCGGTGGTCACGGTCATGCCGGAGAAGTAATCGGCGGTGTAAGGGAACGCCGACATCGGCTGATCCACATCGCCGTTCTGCATCAGATAGCCGCTGAACGCCTGAGCAATGGTGTTGTACGCCGCCAGGTTGGTGTATTCATCGGTACCAAACTGACCAAAACCGGACAGGTGTGCCACAACCAGCTTAGGGTTGCGTTCCCACAGCAGCTCATCGGTAATGCCACGGCGAGCAAACGCTGGTCCTTTACTGGCTTCAATGAAGATGTCGGTGGTTTCCATCAGTTTCAGGAACGCATCACGGCCTTCGTCTTTAAAGATGTTCAAAGACAGCGCATGCAGGTTGCGTCGTGACAACTGAGGGTAGTTAGGCTGCACCCGAATGGTGTCGGCGTAGGCAACGTTCTCAATCCAGATCACTTCTGCGCCCCATTCCGCCAGCATCTGGCCTGCGAATGGACCGGCAATCTCGATACCGGAAAACACAACCCGAACCCCGGAAAGAGGACCAAATTTCGGTGTGGCTAATGTCTGTGACATGGTGATGTCCTTATGTAATGTGTCTCAAAATGGCAGCCAGGACGGCGCAATCGCGACGCCTGGCTGCATTGCGGGGATTAGCGGTACTCTTTCAGAACCGCACGACCCAGAGTCAGGATCTGCATCTCGTCGGAACCACCAGAGACACGATCCACGCGCAGGTCACGCCAGAAGCGGCTGATGCGATGCTCACCGGCGATGGCGTAGCCACCCAGTACCTGCATGGCAGAATCCACCACTTCAAAGGCTGCATTGGCGCAGTAGAACTTGCACATCGCCGCATCACCGGAGGTCATCATGCCGTTGTCGGCTTTCCAGGCCACGTGGTAGATCATGTTCTTCATGTTGCTCAGCTTGATGGCCATGTGAGCAAACTTTTCCTGAATCAGCTGGGTACGACCGATGGCCTCGCCGAACTGAACACGCTGGTTGGCGTACTTAGCCGCATCCTCGAAGGCGCAGTAAGCGGTACCGTAGTTGGTGCAAGCCACCAGGAAGCGTTCCATGTCGAACTCTTCTTTGACTCGCTGGAAGCCGTTGCCTTCACGGCCGAAGAAATCTTTCTCCTCCAGCTCGACATCGATGAACTGCACTTCGCAGCAGCTGTCCATCTTCAGACCCAGTTTCGGCAGCTTGCTCAGCTTGATGCCTGGCTTAGTCATGTCGACAAAGAACTCGGAGAACACCGGCGTGTCGGACGCGGCATCGCGAGCCATCACCACCAGGTAAGGGGTACCGGCGGCGCTGGTGATAAAGCACTTGCTGCCGTTCAGGTAGATCTTGCCGTCTTTACGCAGGTAGTTGGTGGTCAAGCTGCCCACATCGGAGCCGGCACCGGGTTCGGTAATGGCCGAGTTCCACATCTGCTTACCGGTACCGCGCAGTGCCATGATCTTATCGATCTGCTCGTCGGTGCCTTCACGCAGCACGGTGGTAAAGCCTGCCAGTTGATACAGCACGTAGGTCGGGGCGCCCAGGCGGCCCAGCTCTTCCCAGATCACCGCCAGGGTGGTCAGGCCGGCGTCAAAGCCGTCATGCTCTTCCGGCAGCAACAGGCTATCGATGCCCATCTCAGCCAGTTCCTTAACGAAACGCTCAGGGTAGGTGCTGGTCTCATCGCACTCGGCAAAGTACGCTTCCCAGTTTTCACGCTCCATCAGGTCACGAACGCCTTTAACAAACAGTTCCTGTTCGTCGGTTAATCTGTAATCCATAATCAATACCTTCTAGTTACTTCTCTATTCGCGACGTAGGTCGTCACCCAAATGGAATTTAGTCCGACCACTTGTTCTTCTTGGCGTCCTTAAGGAAGGACGTAATCACCAAGATGTTGACAATCACCAGTGGTGCACCGCCGGCAATAATCGCCGTTTGCAGAGGCTTCAGGCCACCCAGAGACAGCAGCACGATGCCGATAACACCCACCAGAATGGACCAGCCCACACGAATCCACACTGGTGGCTCGTTGTCGGCATCCACACCCTTACAGGTGGACATGGCCAAGGTGTAAGAACAGGCGTTGATCAGAGTCACGGTCGCCAGGAAACACAGGATAAAGAAGCCCCACATGGTGATGGTGCTCATAGGCAGAGCGGCCCAGGTCTCGATGATGGCCCGAGGTGCGCCATGCTCCTGGATAAGCTGTCCCATGTTGATGAGGCTGTTGTGCATCAGGTTAACGGTGTTACTGCCCAGAATGGTCCACAGGAACCAGGTAGACGCAGTCAGGCCACCCACCATGGTCAGACACAGCTGACGCACGGTACGACCACGGGAGATCTTGGCCAGGAAGATGCACATCTGGATGCCATACACCACCCACCAGGCCCAGTAGAATACGGTCCAGTCTTGTGGCCAACTGCCTTCACTGATGGAGCTGGTGTAGAACAGCATGCGTGGCAGGTAGCTGAGCATTACGCCCACGGACTCGGTGAAGTAGTTTACGGTGAAGCTGGTGGCGCCGATGAGCAGTACCCACACCAGCATGATGATGCTCAGGTAGCTGCGCAGGTCACTGGCAATCTTGATGCCCTTAGTCAGACCAAAGGCCACACAAACGGCGTTAAAGATGATCCAAACGGAGATAACGAAGGTATCGACTTCAATGGTACGAGGAATGCCAAACAGCCATTGGATACACTCGGTCACCAGAGGCGTCGCCAGACCCAGGCTGGTGCCCATGGCCAGAATCAGTGCAACCACATAGACGTTATCGATAATGGAGCCCAGAACGCCTTTGTGATGTTTGCCCAGAACCGGCTCAAGGGTACCACTGGGGCGAACCACATCCATCTTCTTCACAAACAGGAAGTAACCCAGGGCAACAGTAAAGAAGCCATATCCCATCCAGGGCAGAGGACCCCAGTGGAACAAGCTGTAGGCCACACCCAACTCTTTGGCCTGAACCGACATGGATTCCAGCTCAAAAGGAGGATAAGTCAGGTAGTAGTAGGCTTCCAGAGAGCCCCAGTACAGTACCGCCGCAGAGGTACAGGAGGCAAACATAAGGAAAATCCAACTTCCGGTACTGAATTCCGGCTTTTCCTGACCGAGGCGGTTATTGGCGTAGGGGCCCCACACCAACCAGGCCCAACCGATGGCCAGAGCGATCATATACCACTCAAATGCCCACCCCCAGGAGTGAGTCAGGTAGTGAAACACGGAACTGATGGCTTGGTTAGCCGCATCCAGATCCCGCACAGTAAAATAGGAGAGCAAAATCACAACCAGCAGAGATGGGAAGAATATGGTTGGTTCAATCCCCACCTTTTTCGGCTGTGTGCCCTTTACAGCTTGTACACTGTCCATCCTAAAATCTCCATTCCAGTTACCTCGTATATTCTGGAGGCAACAAGTTTGATTTCTTTTATTTAATTGACCTTTTCACTAGACAAAAAGGTCTCCGTGACAACATCGATATTGATATTGACAATATTTACTTCGATTTATAATTTAGCTGGCAAAGAGGTCTAAATTAAAAGTACTTAAATACTCACTCTCTTAAAAATGAAATCAGTACTGCATCTCATTTATCAGAAATAATATTGAAGATTTATGTTGAAACGACCATTCCAGTCATCGCTGCTCTGCTCGAGGCCCAGGCTATTGCCACCCAGCCACAGAGTGTTCTTGGCATTGTAATAATCTACATAGACAAAGAAGCTCTTATAAGAGACAGAGAAACCGGTGGAGTTCAGGATTGAGTCATCGAAGCCCGCTTGATCCGGCTGCAATACACTGTAGTCGTTATAAACCGTAATTGTGCCCCAGCTCATTGGGAACTTCTTCGCAATATTGGCGGTCAGGATTTTGCCTTCGCTGGCCACTTCATAGAAGCCGGTCACAGCACCGATGCCAATTTTATTGGTATCGACACTGCCGTCGTCATACTGATCGAAGCTGTAGTCCAGGTACTGCAGTTGCAGACCCCAGTCGCCGTAGCTGAAATCACCGTGTGCGGCCCAGGTCAGGGTGTCACCGGACTCATTCTCAACACTGTTGTACAGTTGTCCGTACTCCAGCGATGCGCCCAACAGCAATTCGTAACCTTCACCGCTGAGACGATAGGACTGACGCAGGTCGAAGGTATTACGCTCTTCGTTGTTGTAGGTGTTGTCACCGATGGTGCCCGAGCCCACGGTACCGGCGTAGTTCCGATAATCACTGCCGCTGTAAGTTGAGCCCTGGTGGAAAGAAAACTCAGTTTCCCATGGCCCTTTTACGTAGCTCAGGTTGGCACCCACACCCCAGTCATCTTCAAAACCCAGGTAGTAGTTCAGGCTGTACCACCAGCTGTGAGAAGCAAAGTTCTTGTTACCAAACGCCTTGTCAACCACACCCAGTTTGAAGGTCAGATCTTCGCTGGCATTCCAGTAAGCATAGGCGTACTTCAGGTAGTCGTAGGAATCGGTAAAGCGATACTCCGCCGTCACCCCGTAATCATCGAAGTTCTCGGAAAGTTTGATAGCGAACATATTGAAGTCAAAGTCGCCGGACGTGGCTTTTGACGTCTCACTATAATCTTTCCAATTGTAATTAACCCGAACATTACCCGCTACCTCAACTGCTGAAACTGATTGGCTAACCAGTAATAAAGCAATGGGTAAAGACATTATTTTCTTATTCATCCAAATCACCTCCATTTTAGGTTGATTGCATTATGCATATCGGATTTCAGGAAAAAACAGCCCCAGGTCACACTTCCCCTTTAGCGAGTAAGGTTAATACGAGCATTTCTTGAAGCTGGTCACACTTTGTCGGCCGATATTTATTTTTAGAGCAAAAATCACTCACCACAAAATGGCTCGAACGGTATTTTTTGTGACACAGATAACATTTGCACTGTTCGAACGCCGGTTTCGATTGCTCTCAAATCGGGTACGGCGGTATTAATTAAAAACAGGAAACGGCAGCACACAAAAATGCAGGAAATGAATATTTTTACTCCCACAAAAAACGGCAGTAAGTTTTCTTTTCACCGCTTTTTAAGTTTGCTTGTTTATACAGTGAGACTCACGAACAACATTCGAGATATAGCGCAAAAAACACCGCTATCCTCGCTATGAATTTCGGGTCACACACCTAAGGAAATAGCGCCAGGCGTTCACTGAATTGAACCCGGCTTAGCCTCAAACATTGCGAGAATCACACTGGAGAGACAATGAAAATTATTGCGTGTTACAAGCTGGTTCCTGAAGAGCAGGACATCGCCGTAACCTCCGACGGCGCCATCGATACCAGCAAAGCCTCCCTGAAAATCAGCCAATTTGATCTCAGCGCGGTAGAAGCGGCGGTACAACTGAAAGCCGCAGCCGGTGAAGGACACATCACCGCCCTGAGCATGGGCGGCAAAGCCCTGGAGAACCCAAAGGCCCGTAAGGACATTCTGTCTCGTGGCCCCGATGCCCTGACCATTGTGGTCGACGACAGCCTGCAACAATCGCTGCCCCATCAAACCGCGCACGTATTGGCGGCTGCCGCGGCCAAGTCAGAGTTTGACCTGATTCTTTGCGGTGACGGCTCTGGCGACCTGTATGCCCAACAAGTGGGCTTGCTGCTAGGCGAAAAATTGGGCCTGCCCACCATCAACGGTGTTAGCAAGATTCTCTCCAGCGACGCCGGCATCCTGCGGGTTGAGCGAGAGTTGGATGACGAGGTTGAGGTACTGGAAATTGCCCTGCCCGCCGTGGTCTCGGTTTCTGCCGACATTAACGAGCCTCAAATCCCATCCATGAAAGCGATTCTGGGTGCGGCCAAAAAGCCCACCACCACTCTGAGCCTGGCGGATCTGGCTCTGGAAGAGCAACCGGCAGTGGCTGAACTGGTCTCCATCAAGGCGCCGGAACAGCAACAGCGCCAGCGTCACATCATTGAAGGCGACGGCGACGACCAAATCGCCGAATTCACCGAGCTACTGCGTAAAGCCGCCAACTAATTGAGAGGAATTGAGAATGAGCAAACTGGCAAATGTATGGGTCTTCAGCGACGTTGACTCACGCCTACCGGAAGTGATCGCTGGCGGCTTGCAACTGGGTGACAAAGTCAGCGCCCTGGTACTGGGCAGCGATGCCGATGTCGCCATGGCTCACAGCCTTGGCGCCCACCAGGTATTCCACCTGGGAGAGAAACCAGACACCCGCATCGTCGAAGACTACGTGGACACCATGATCCACGCTGCCGATGCCCATGGCCGCCCCGAACTGGTTCTGATCGGTGCAACCCGCCGTGGCAAAGCCATCGCCGCCAAACTCGGTGCCCGCCTGCAAGCCGGTGTCTTTAACGACGCCAGCGAACTGACGATTGCCGACGCCAAAGTAAAAGCCAAGCACATGGTCTACGGCGGTCTGGCACTGGGTGAAGAAACCCTGTGCTCTCAAACCGCCATCGTGACCCTGGCCAACGGCGTTTTTGAACCTGCTGCAGCCACTGGTGCCAGCGGCGAAACCGTGGCTCTGGAGTTTGTTGCTCCGAAACACAGCATCACCTGTGTCGAGCGCCGCCAAAAAGCCGGTCAAGGCGTGGATCTGGGCAAAGCCAAGCGCGTCGTCGGTGTTGGCAGCGGCATCGTCTCTCAGGACAACCTGAAAAAAGCACAAGAGCTGGCTTCACTGCTGGGTGCTGAAATGGGCTGCAGCCGCCCCATCGCCGAAACCGAGAAATGGATGGAGCGCGAACGCTACATCGGTGTCTCCGGCATCATGCTCAAGCCGGAACTGTACTTTGCCGTGGGCATCTCTGGTCAGATTCAACACATGGTGGGCGTCAACAGTGCCCAGACCATTGTGGCCATCAACAAAGACAAGAATGCACCGATTTTCCAGTACGCCGATTACGGCCTGGTGGGTGATGCCGGCAAGGTGATCCCAGCATTGATCGAGTCTCTCAACGCGTAACCATTGTTCATTGTCAACATTTTGGCCCAAGGACGGGCCACGGACGACTCAACCTGAAAGAGTAACACTATTATGTCTGAAGAAGCCTTTGACACCATCATCGTCGGAGCGGGGGTAGCCGGTTGCATCGCCGCCTACGTTCTGGCCAAGGGTGGAGCCGACGTCCTGGTCATCGAACGGGGCAACTACGCCGGCTCAAAAAACATGACCGGCGGCCGCCTCTATGGTCATAGCCTGGAGCGCGTCATTCCTGGCTTTGCCAGTGAAGCCCCCATCGAGCGCAAAGTCACCAAGGAGAAAGTGACCTTCCTGACCGACGACAGCGCCGTCACTCTCGACTACCACAACGGCCGCGATCAAAACGCCCTGCAGGAATCCTACACCGTACTGCGCGGCGAGTTTGACCAGTGGCTGATGGCCAAGGCCGAAGAAGCCGGGGCTCAATTCATCACCGGCATTCGCGTCGACAAGATTCTGACCGAAAATGGCAAAGTGCTGGGCGTGGAAGCCGATGGCGACGAACTCACCGCCAAAGCCGTCATCCTGGCCGAGGGGGTTAACCCGGTACTGGGCGAACAGCTCGGTATGGTCTCCAAGGTGAAAGCCAGTGCCATGGCCGTCGGTGCCAAAGAGCTGATTGAGCTCAGTGAAGCCCAGATTCAGGACCGCTTCAACGTCAGTGGTGACGAAGGCGCTGCCTGGCTGTTTGCCGGTTCGCCCTCCAATGGTCTGATGGGTGGCGGATTCCTGTACACCAACAAAACCACCGTCTCGCTCGGTGTCGTCTGTGGCCTTCATGACATCGGCACCTCCAGCAAAACCGTGCCGCAGATGCTGGAAGACTTCAAAAATCATCCAGCGGTTAAACCGTTGATCGAAGGCGGCAAGATGATCGAATACTCCGGTCACGTGGTTCCGGAAGCCGGCCTGCACATGGTACCGAAACTGGTGGATGATGGCGTACTGATTGTCGGTGATGCCGCCGGTTTCTGTCTCAACGTTGGCTACACCGTTCGCGGCATGGACTTGGCCATCGCTTCCGGCGAAGCCGCCGCTCAAGCCATTTTGACCGCTCGCGAAAACAGCGATTTCTCCGCAGCTGGCCTGGGCAGTTACCAGACCCTGCTGGAAGACAGCTTTGTCATGAAAGATCTGAAGCTGTATCAGAAACTGCCCGCCTTTATGGAAAACCCGCGCATCTTTAACCAGTACCCCAAGATGGTCGCCGACATCATGCAAGAGATGTTTACCGTCGATGGCAGCGACACGCCGCCGATTCGGAAAATGCTGATGAAGCACTGTAAAGAGGTGGGTTACCTCAATTTGATTAAAGACGGATTCAAAGGAGTCACGGCACTATGAGCAATTCAGTGAACGTCGACGTCAAACTGGGTGTGAACAAGTTCTATGTGGATGAAGGACACCCGCACATTGTCCTGAAAGACAACCCCGACATGAACGAGTTCAAAAAGCTGGTTAACGCCTGCCCGGCCGGTCTGTACAAGCTGGCTGACGACGGCACCCCCCGCTTCGACGCTGCCGGCTGTCTGGAATGTGGCACCTGCAAATTCCTGTGTGGTGACACCATTCTGGAAAAGTGGGAATACCCACGGGGCACATTCGGTATCGAGTACCGCTACGGCTAAGAATGCAGAGAGGCAAAGAGATTTGCCTCTCTTATTTCTATAGTGAACGGTCACTAAATACGTTCCTCTTAGAAGGGGGGGCAAAACTAAATAGACCGTTCCCAGACTGAATCACAGTCAACCACCACTAAATTAAGCAGCAAGAAACTGTAATTTACAGTACAGAATAAGCACTAAGAGAGACATTAAATTCAGTATTTGTTAGATCATACACGGTTAGCAATGAAGGGTTTTGATAACCTCTACTGGATTGAGTTGACACTGGAGTGACACGATCGGTTTTTAAGCAACACAGCAATGGAAGAGCTAATTATCACCACTATTTAGGGACAATAAACTCCACCGTCTTTCTGTGCAGAATTTGAGGGCACATAATGAAAAATGCGAAAAAATTCGATGACATGGAGTTTACCCCACTCCACAGAAAGATCATGCTCTGGGGCAGTGGCGGCCCCTTCCTAGACGGTTATATCCTGGTCATCATCGGCATCGCTCTGGAACAATTGATTCCACAGATGCAACTGGACTCCAACTGGATTGGATTGGTGGGCGCATCGACTCTGGTCGGTTTGTTCGTCGGCACCGCCCTGTTCGGCTACATCGCTGATCTGTTCGGCCGCAAGTTGATGTTTCTGATCGACATCATCGCCATCGGCGCCCTGTCCATCGCCACCGTTTTTGTCTCCTCCCCGATGGAACTGGTGATCATGCGCTTTCTCATCGGCGTGGTCATTGGTGCCGATTATCCCATTGCCACCTCTATGGTTGCCGAATTTTCTCCGACCCGACACCGAGCGTTCACCATGGGGTTCATCGCCCTGATGTGGTACGTCGGCGCCACCTGTGCCAACGCCGTCGGCTATATGCTGTATGACCTTGAAGATGGCTGGCGCTGGATGCTGGGCAGCGGTGTCATTCCCTGCCTGGTCATTCTCCTGGGCCGCTTCCATCTGCCGGAATCCCCCCGTTGGCTAATGCAAAAGGGCCGAATCGAAGAGTGCAAACAGGTGATGGCCACCTACTTTGGCAAAGAGATCGCCCTGGATGTGGAGGAGAAAAAGCCCACCCGCTACCGGGATATTTTTGAAAAACGAAACCTCAGAATGGTGATATTTACCGGCACCATCTGGAGCTGCCAAATCATTCCCATGTTTGCCATTTATACCTTTGGGCCGCAAATTATCGGCTTATTGGGACTTCACGATGGCAAGGACGCGGCGTTAGGAAACATTCTGATCAGCGCCTTCTTTATTGCCGGCTGCGTTCCCGCCATGTACTGGCTCAACTCCATCGGCCGCCGGCCACTGCTGATAGGCAGTTTCGCCATCATGACTGCCGCCCTGGCGGTATTGGGCATCGTTCCCAACCCCGGAATCGGCCTGGTGATCGCCGCCTTTGGCCTGTACGCCTTTTTCTCCGGCGGCCCCGGAATTCTGCAATGGCTGTACCCCAATGAACTGTTCCCCACCGAGATACGCGCCTCCGCCGTCGGTGCGGTCATGGCCTTCAGTCGCATCGGCACCATTCTGTCCACCTATGCTCTGCCGCTGTTTATGGCCAAGTACGGCGTGTCCATGACCATGCTGATGGGGGCGGTCGTCTCCCTCGTTGGCTTCTTTATTTCGGTCACCATGGCACCGGAAACCCGCGGGTTGGCCTTGAATGAAACCAGCTCGGCAAAATTTGGATAAGGTATCTCTATGCCAATGAATAAAATAAACAGACTTTATAAATAGAGTGGTTATGTAAATAATCAAAGCTCATTTATTTATAGCAAATTAACTTATAATAGGCCTGCCGGATACACTGACCGGACAGGCCTCTCTCGCCTCTAAAACAATAAAGAAACAAAGAGCACAAATACCTACAACAAATAAAAATAAAATTACCAAACAAAAAACGTGAACCAAAGTGTATTTTTATTAGTCATAGACAGGTAATGTCCACTCTCGAAATTAGTTGAAAATAGAACAAAACCTTTATTTAACTCACAGACGAATAAGGACGACGCGCTATGACTGATAAAATTGAAACGCCTAAATTCGGCCCACTCACCGGTGTTCGAGTGGTCTTTTCCGCCATGGAGATTGCCGGTCCTTTTCCCGCCCAGATGATGGCCGAATGGGGCGCCGAAGTGATCTGGATAGAAAACGTTGCCTACGCCGATACCATTCGCGTACAGGAATTCTACAGCCAGTTTTCGCGTCGTAACCTTCACAGTCTGTGCTTAAA
The DNA here is from genome assembly GCF_000425405.1 of Ferrimonas kyonanensis DSM 18153. Classification (GTDB taxonomy): domain Bacteria; phylum Pseudomonadota; class Gammaproteobacteria; order Enterobacterales; family Shewanellaceae; genus Ferrimonas; species Ferrimonas kyonanensis. Next base: position 107,766 of record NZ_KE384364.1, read on the forward strand.
CATCTTTTCCGACGACGGCAAAGCGGCTTTCCTGAAACTGATCGAAACCGCAGATGTCTTTATCGAATCCAGCAAAGGGCCGGCGTTCAGTCGCCGCGGCATCACCGACGACTTGTTGTGGCAACACAATCCCGCGCTGGTGATCGCCCACCTGTCCGGCTACGGCCAATGGGGCGAAGACAAATACATTAACCTGCCTTCCTATGACCACATTGCCGGTGCCTTCAGTGGTTTTCTGATTCAAAACGGTGAAAAAGACCAACCCATTCCCCCCTTTCCCTATACCGGTGATTACATCAGCGGCATGACGGTACTGAGTTCAGTGCTGGCCGCCTTGTACAACGCCAAGGCCACCGGCAAAGGGGAGAGCATCGACGTTGCCATGTACGAAGCCCTGCTGCGAGTCGGTCAGTACTACATGGTCGACTATTTCAATAACGGCAAACTCTACCCCAGATCAACACGCGGCAAGGATCCGACTCAGGTCGGCTGTGGCGTATACAAGTGCAACGACGGTTACATCGTCATGGACCTGGTGGGCTGGAAACAGATTCAGGGAATGCTGACGGTCATGGGCGAAGATCATCTGCTGGGCAGCGATGACTACCCAGAAGGGATTCAGGGGATTCGGGCCGACAGCCCGGCAGCCGACTACCTGGAGGAAAAACTGGATCAGTTCTTCGCTGGCCGCAGTATCGAAGAGTGTGAAGCCCTGTTTGCCGAACTGGTGGTTGCCGGGACCCGGGTCCTGACCATCCCGGAGCTGGAGTCACACCCACATTACGTCGCCCGGAACAATTTCATTGAATGGCAGACTCAGGACGGCGATACCGTCAAAGGCCTCAATGTCACTCCGAAATTTAAAAACAACCCGGGTAAAGTCTGGCGCCCCATGCCCAAACGCGGCATGGACTCGCGCAGCATCATGTCCGAATTGGGTTACTCCGACAGCGACATCGCCTCTCTGATCGAACAGGGGCTGTTAAAAACCGACGACCAGTAAACCGGTTTCACTTTCGCAATGCAGTCGGCCAGGGACGGCCACCCCTTGATGGCATCAACGGGGCTGCGGACGTTACGACTTCAGGAGCCCTGACTCCTATTGAGAGAAGATGAATTATGGCTATCAAACTCGAAACTATCGGCCAGACCTACGGCCCGTATCACACCGACTATGACATCACCCAGTTGATCGTGTTTGCCCTGGGCAGTGGCGCCGCCAGCGACGGTAAAACCGACCTGGACTGGGCCTACGAACAAGATCTGCGGATTAACCCTGTGTATCTCGCCACCATCGTCGCCTCCGATAAGGTCACCGCCGACATCGATTTTGGCTTTGACTGGGCCGGCATTCTCCATTGGGGAATCGACATGCAGATTCACAAACCGCTGCTGGAAACCAGCGGAACCCTGTCCACCAACATCACCCTGAATGCCCTGTATGACCGGGGTGAAGGACGGGGCTGCCTGGCTCAGAAGATTGCCGAAACCTACGACCAGCATGGCGATAAACTGCTGACCATCGATAACTGGGACTGCGCCATCTACGATGGTGGTTTCGGGGGCGAAAAAGCCCCCAGAGACATCGTCGAGATCCCCGACCGCCAGCCGGACTATGAGATCGACGAAACCCTGAGCCTCAACCAGCCGGTGATCTTCCGCCTGCTGGGCAACTATCACCCTCTGCACGTTGACTGGGACTACGCCCAGAAGTACGGCTATGACCGGCCCATCCACATGGCGCTGGCGGTGTCAGGAATGGCCTGTCGCCACATCTGCAATACCCTGCTGGAGCGCCAGCCACAACGGTTGACCCGGTTCAAGCTGCGCTTCACCGGCGTCAGCTATCCCGGCATGACGGTTACCACCCAGATCTGGCGCTGGGACGATCACTCGGTTCGATTCCGGGTGATCGATAAAAACAACCCAGACACCGTGCTGCTTAATTTTGCCCTGGCAGAATGGCAGTGATCCCCAGGGGCGGGAGTCACTCCCCGCCCCAGTTCTGCCCGACCGGGCACATTGTCCCCCTAACCCGCTTTGGAGAGCAGCAGTGAGTACTATTCCGTCTACGGAGGCACGCCTCGGCTATGGTGCGTCATCCCTTTTGCCGAATATCGACACCTTCAAGTTTTTTGGCGCCTTTACTCTGGTGTTGCTGGGCACAGTGCCCATGCTGCTCTACCCAGACAGTTCAAAAACCCTGATTTTCTCCCTGTTCCAATTCATTACCCAGGAACTGGGCTGGCTGTACATCATGGCCGGGATCGGCGCCTTCCTGTGGTGCCTGTGGCTGGCTTTCGGCCCCTATGGCAACAAGGTATTGGGCAGTACCCCCGAATACTCCGACTACAGCTGGGTGGCGATGCTGGTGTGTGCCGGTGTCGGCTCCGGCATCATGTATGGCAGCATGCTCGACTGGGCCCACTTGTCTAACCTGGGTATCAACGGCACCGAAGTCGGCAGTGCCCAGGCCAAGGAGTGGGCCTCGGCCTACGCCATGTTCCACTGGGGGCCCATCGCCTGGGCCATGTACGCCACCCTGGCGATTCCCATCGCCTACTCGTTTCACGTGAAGAAAACACCGGTACTGAACATCTCCCAGTGCTGCCATTTTGTACTTGGGGATCGGGTTAACGGCCCGGTGGGCAAGGTCATCGACATTCTGTTTATGATTGGCCTCATTGGTGGCGCCGCCACCTCATTGAGCCTGGGCGCCCCGGTGATTGCCGCCGGCATCAGTGTCCTGACCGGCATTCCCAATGGCCTGCAGCTGGAAGTGCTGGTGCTGTTTTTGGTCACCGCGGTGTTCGGGATGAGTGCCTTTTTTGGCATTAAGCGCGGCCTGCGGGCCATGTCCGACATTAACGTGGTGCTGTCGGTGGCACTGCTGGCGTTTGTGCTGCTGACCGGGCCGACGGTCTTCACCATGGAGATGGGGGTCAGCACCCTGGGGCGGGTACTGTCGAATTTCGTTGCCATGGCCACCAATATGGATCCCATTGAAAACTGCGGCCTGATCTCCAACTGGACCGTGTTTTACTGGGCCTGGTGGGCCTCGTTTGCACCGTTTATGTCTATTTTTATTGCCAAAATATCCCGCGGCCGCACCGTCAAAGCCACCATACTGGTGACCCTGGTGGCCGCCTCCAGCGGCTGTGCCGCCTTCTACATCATCTTCGGCAACTTTGGATTGCACCTGCAGCTGGCCGGTCAGTTGGACGTGGCCTCCCTGGTTACCCAGTTCAAAGGCGGCGAGGTGATCGTACGAATGGCCGAGTTTCTGCCGTTAACGCCGCTGTTTATTGGCACCTTCTCACTGGTGTGTGGCATCTTCCTGGCCACCACTTATGATGCCGTCAGCTACGCCCTGTCCGCGACCACCACCGCCCACCTGACTCCGGACCAGGAGCCGGCCCGTTGGAATCGTCTGTTCTGGGCCTTCGTATTAAGCCTGCTGCCGCTGGGCATTATGGTGGTCAACGGCCCGCTTGAGGTACTGCAGACCGCCACCATCATTTCGGGACTGCCGATCATGGGGGTCGTCACCCTGGGAATCGTCTCCTTTGTCAAAGAAGTGAAGGCCACCGGCTGGGCGCAATCTCGCTGATTCCCCCCCCCTTGTCGCCGGAATCCGGGCTCTGCTACTGGATTCCGGCGCACGACCCAGTATCATAGGCGCCATTCCAATGACGCTCGCCAGCACGCTGGGGAACTCCGGAGTCAACCACCGGAGCCGGCCTGACTGGCACTGATTGATTTTTGATATAGGAAACTCCATGGCACAGTTCATCTATTCCATGCTCAGAGTGGGTAAGGTGGTTCCACCTAAGCGCCACATCCTCAAAGACATCTCACTCTCGTTCTTTCCCGGCGCCAAGATCGGCGTACTGGGTCTGAACGGTGCCGGTAAGTCCACCCTGCTGCGGATCATGGCCGGCGTCGACACCGAGTTTGAAGGGGAAGCCCGGCCGATGCCCGGCATCAATGTCGGCTACCTGCCTCAGGAACCGCAGATGGATCTGGAAAAGACCGTCCGCGAAGTGGTCATGGAAGCGGTCAGCGACGTGGCCGGCGCCATCGCCCGCCTCAACGAGGTGTACGACGCCTATGCCGCCGAAGACGCCGACTTTGATGCTCTGGCCAAGGAGCAGGGTGAACTGGAAGCGCTGATCGACGCCAAAGACGGCCACAACCTGGATAACGCCCTGGAGCGCGCCGCCGATGCCATGCGCCTGCCAGAGTGGGACGCCAAAATTAAGGTGCTGTCCGGTGGTGAACGCCGCCGGGTGGCCCTGGCCCGTCTGCTGCTGGAAAAGCCGGACATGCTGCTGCTGGACGAACCCACCAACCACCTGGACGCCGAGTCCGTAGCCTGGCTGGAACGCTTCCTGGAAGAGTACCCGGGTACCGTGGTGGCCATTACCCACGACCGTTACTTCCTCGATAACGCCGCCGGCTGGATTCTGGAACTGGATCGTGGCGAAGGGATTCCGTGGGAAGGCAACTACTCCTCCTGGCTGGAACAGAAAGAGGCCCGTCTGGAGCAGGAAGCCGCTCAGGAAAAGGCACACATGAAGTCAATCCAGAAAGAGCTGGAGTGGGTGCGCCAGAACCCCAAAGGCCGTCAAGCCAAGAACAAGGCCCGTCTGAACCGCTTCGAAGAGTTAAACAACACCGACTATCAGCGCCGTAACGAAACTAACGAGCTGTTCATTCCGCCGGGTGAGCGTCTGGGTGACAAGGTGCTGGAGGTCAATAACCTGACCAAGTCCTACGACGGTCGGGTGCTGATCAACGATCTGTCGTTTTCCGTTCCCAAGGGGGCCATCGTCGGCATCATCGGTGCCAACGGTGCCGGTAAATCGACCCTGTTCCGCATGCTCAACGGCAGCGAAAGTGCCGACAGCGGCAGCATCGAACTGGGCGACACCGTCAAGATCGCCTCCGTGGATCAGTTCCGTGACTCCATGGACGACAGCAAAACCGTGTTCCAGGAGCTGTCCGGTGGCCAGGACATTCTCAAGATTGGCAGCTTTGAAATTCCGTCCCGAGCCTACGTCAGCCGCTTTAACTTCAAAGGCACCGACCAGCAGAAGCGCGTCGGCGAGTTGTCCGGTGGTGAACGCGGCCGTCTGCACCTGGCCAAGCTGCTGCAGGCCGGCGGTAACATGCTGCTGTTGGATGAGCCCACCAACGACCTGGATATCGAAACCCTGCGGGCACTGGAAAACGCCCTGCTGGAATTCCCTGGCTGTGCCATGGTGATCTCCCACGACCGTTGGTTCCTCGATCGCATCGCCACCCACATCCTCGACTACCGGGATGAGGGGCAGGTTAACTTCTACGAAGGCAACTACAGCGAATACCGCGAGTGGATGAAGAAGACCCATGGCGCCGACGCCCTGGAGCCGCATCGCATCAAGTACAAGCGCATCGACTGATCCCCCAAGGGCCGCCACGGCGGCCCTTGCTCCTCTCCAATAACCACAAACTAGATTTATCCCATTGTTTTAACTGAACAACTTTCAAATCAGCACTCCCCCTCTCTGACCGAAATATCTTGCCATTAGCAAACAGAAATCCAATCTGAGTTCACCTGTCACGACCATGAAAGTGTTATGCTAGTGCTCTGAATCGATCACTGCCGTCGTCACGTCGATGACGGTTCCTTACCTCGTCCGCTTCGTCCAACACCAGACAGGCCGATGCTAACCGCCCGTCTCAGATCGGTACCCGGACGCCGATGTAAGGGGATCAACCTGAATTTGGAAGCCTGTGACTCCCCGGCACAGCCCCAGGAATGGACACCTCGCTTCCCTCGATTGCTTTAGCGGTGAATGACATATGAACTACAGACTGACCCACGAACAAGAGCTGTTTGTCCAAGGGGTACGCAACCTGATGGAACGGGAAAACTGGGAACCCTATTTTGCGGAATGCGATGACACCAACACCTATCCGGAGCGGTTCGTCAAAGAGTTGGCGAACATGGGCCTGGACAGTCTGCTGCTGCCCGAGGAACACGATGGTTTTGATGCCGGCTTGCTGACCCTGACCGTGATCTGGGAAGAGCTGGGCCGCCTTGGCGCCCCCACCTACGTGCTGTATCAGATGGCCGGTTTCTCCACCTTCCTGCGGGAAGGTTCCGAAGAGCAGATCAACAAGCTTCTGGCGCTCAGGGGCACCGGCAAACAGATGTGGAACTCAGCCATTACCGAGCCGGGGGCCGGCTCTGACGTGCGCAGCCTGCAAACCAGCTATCTGCGTAAGAACGGCAAGATCTACCTCAACGGCAGCAAGTGCTACATTACCAGTGCCGCCGGCGCCGCCTACCTGGTGGTGATGGCCAAAGACGCCACTTCAATGACGCCGGTGTTCTCCGAGTTCTTTGTCGACATGAGCAAGCCTGGCATCAGCGTCACGCCACTGCCTAAGCTGGGCCTGAAGATGGACAGTTGCTGCGAGGTGGAGTTTGACCAGGTGGAACTGGAGGAGAGCGACCTGTTTGGTACCGAAGGCAACGGCTTCGAACGGGTCAAGGAGGAGTTCGACCTGGAACGCTTCCTGATCGCCTGCACCAACTACGGCAGCGCCTACTGCGCCTTTGAAGATGCCGCCCGCTACGCCAATAAGCGAGTCCAGTTTGGCCAGCCCATCGCCCGGACCCAGTTGATTCAGGACAAATTTGCCCAGATGGCCATCAACCTGAACAACATGAAAAACATGCTGTATCAAACCGCCTGGAAAGCCGACAACGGCATGATGACCGCCGGTGATGCCGCCATGTGCAAACTCTACTGCGCCAAAGCCGCCTTCGAGGTGGTGGACGAGGCGATGCAGGTCTTTGGCGGCTCGGCCATTACCGGTGAGCACCGCATCAGCCGCTTCTGGCGCGATCTGCGGGTGGACCGGGTCTCTGGAGGTTCGGAAGAGATGCAGCGACTGACACTGGGGCGGGCGGTGCTCAAAGAGTACGCCTAACACCGTGTTCAAAGGGTGACCGGGTTGGCGATTCTGCGGCCTGGTTGCTGTTTCTGCTCTGAAGTTAACCCTATACTCAGGGTATCGACATCAGGAGCACGAAACCGATGGAAGAACGGCGACACTTTACCCGGGTGCAATTTATGGGGCCGGCATTATTGTGGCAGGGCCAACGGCAGTGGTCGACCCGAGTGCTGGATCTCAGCCTGCACGGCATTCTGTTGGCCAGACCCGAAGGGATGACCGTAGAACTGAATCAGACCATGACGGTGCATGTGCCGCTCAGCGACACCGTCACCATCGAGATGCAGGGCGCAATCCAACGGATCAACGCCCAATCGCTGGGGCTGGTGTGGGACAACATCAACGTCGACAGCCTGATCCATCTACGCCGGCTCATCGAGCTGCACAGCCCCACCTCCATCGACAAGGAGTTGGAAGAGCTGTGGATGGAGATCTGAACCCCCTCTGCCGCCGCCAAAACGCTTCGGGCCAGATCGACGTCAAATCGCTTCCAGCGCCTGCTCCAACTTAGTCACCCCGATCACCTCCATGCCGGCGATCGGCTGCCGAGGCACATTGCCTTTCGGCACGATGGCGCGGGTAAAGCCATGCTTGGCGGCTTCATTGAGGCGCTCACCGCCGTTGGGTACCGGCCGAATCTCACCGGACAAGCCCACTTCACCAAACACCACCAAATCTCTGGGCAAGGCATGATCCCGAAAACTGGAGACCATCGCCAACAACAGGCTGAGATCGGCACCGGTTTCGGTGACCTTGACGCCGCCCACCACATTGGCAAACACATCCTGATCGGACATCTGCAGGCCGCCATGACGGTGCAATACCGCCAGCAACATCGCCAGCCGGTTCTGCTCCAGTCCAACGGCAATCCGTCTGGGATTGCCCAACTGGCTGTGATCCACCAGCGCCTGCAGCTCCACCAGCAGCGGCCGGGTTCCCTCCCAGATCACCAGCACCACCGAGCCCGGTGCCTGCTCCTCACCGCGAGACAGGAAAATCGCCGACGGGTTGGCCACCTCTTTCAGCCCCTGACCGGTCATGGCAAAGACCCCCAGTTCATTGACGGCACCAAAGCGGTTTTTGTGACTGCGCATGGTGCGGAAACGGGAATCGCCTTCGCCATCGAGCAGCACCGAGCAGTCGATGCAGTGCTCCAACACCTTAGGCCCGGCCAAGGAGCCGTCTTTGGTAACGTGGCCCACCAGGAACATGGCAACGTTATTCTGCTTGGCGAAGCGGGTGAGATAGGCGGCGCTCTCCCGCACCTGGGCCACGCTGCCCGGTGCCGACTGGACGTCGGCCATGTGCATCACCTGAATGGAGTCGATCACCATGATCGCCGGTTTCTCTTTCTCGGCGATGTGGCAGATCTGCTCCACCGAGGTTTCCGACAGCATTTTCAGCTTATCGGTGGGCAACGCCAGCCGGTTGGCCCGCATCGCCACCTGCTGCAGCGACTCCTCACCGGTCACATAAATGGCGTTCATGCCCTGGGACAGCCTGCACATGGTCTGCAGCAGCAGCGTCGACTTACCGGCCCCCGGGCTGCCCCCAATCAGGATGGCCGAGCCGGGAACGATGCCGCCGCCGAGCACCCGATCCAACTCACTGAAGCCACTACTGAAACGAGGCAACTCTTCCAGGTTGATCTCATTGAGCAACTGCACTCCGGCTGACGCGGCATCGCCGGCATAGCCGCTGAAACGATCGCTGCGCCCTTTGCTTGTCGCCCCCAGACGCACCTCCGTCAGGGTATTCCAAGCGCCACACGCGTTGCACTGCCCCTGCCAACGCGGATGATCGGATCCACAGTCGTTGCACACGTATGCCGATTTCGCCTTTGCCATTATGTCCCTCAAGCGCTGCTCTTAACCTTGTCTTCTGGCTGGATTTCGGCCCTCTCTGCTCTTACCACTGCACCAAAGCAGGCAAAAACTGAGAGCCAACCAACCGCTTATGCATCGGATTATATACGGCAACCGCCTGAGGGGTTACACTCTAGCGATCAGAAGGTTGAATTTTGTTCCCATGGAAGACCATAACGATCTTATAAATCAGCTCATTCCATTACTGCAAGACGCCAGTTTTGACAGCCTGCTCGACCAGGCAACGTCCCACCTCAGCAGCTCCGACCGCTTTCTTGTCCGCATGGAGTTACGGCGGCTGAATCAGGATTGCCAACGGAAAATCGACCTGAGCGGCCACTGTGCCCAGGAGACCCGCGAGGTGGAGATCTGTGGGGTCAGCCACCGCCTGGATGAAGAGGCCGAGCAGTTTTTGCAGCAGCAGATCGAGCTGTATGAGGGGCGCTATACCGTCGGGGCATACGAGGCGCTGCTGGAGTCCCTCAAGCCCGACAGCAACGACCCGGCCCCCCTCGACTCAGACAGCGACCAACCGGCCCGGCCGCCGCGCATGGACCTGTTGCCCATGGGGCATTACATTCGCCGTCGGGAAACCCGCCACACCTTCTCATCGCCCATCACCCTGTGGCAGCCCAATGGCGCACCGGTTTCCGGACGCACTCAGGATGTATCGATTCGGGGTGCCAAGATTAAAACCCAGCGCCCCTGGGTACTGGATCCGGCCCAGCCGGTGATTGTCAGCTTCACCGAGATCGCCAGTGAGTTCACGGTGCCGGAACTCAAACACGGCGTCAGCTACCAGGTGATCGACACCCAGCCGGCCGACGATCACACCCAGATACGGCTGAGACGGGTGGACAATACCCCCAGCCTGGATCAGACCTTTGAGCGGATTCTCAGTGTCAGTCGATTGCGAACCCGCCCCGAGCTCAACCATCTGCTGTCTACGGCCAAAAGTCGTGGCTATGAGCGCCAGTACCTGCCACGATTGGCGTCGGTTCCCATAGCCATGTCACTGAAAAACGGCAAATTGCAGCCGTCCATGGCGCTGCAAACCGAATCCAACCGCAACCACCTGAATTACTGGCTGGATGAACGTGGCCACAGCCAACTGTGCTCGGCCCTCACCGAGGAGCGTCTGGCCAGGCAACTCAAGCACCCTGGCGAACTGGCTCACCAGTTGTTGTTCAGCTTTGTCCACCACCATGACAACCACAAGCTGTTCTTCTCGGCGACCCTGTTTGAACTGGAGCGGCAGCAGATGAGCGCCTGCTTCTTCAAACACGCCAGCCGCAAGAGCGGATTCCGGGTGCACCGTGTTAACCTGCATGCCATCAGTGAGCGGGATAAAGAGTGGGCCAGTCATTCGCCGGTCAACGGCCGCCCCAGCGACGCCCTGGTACGGCAGCAGATCAACGGCATGTCGCTGTTGGTGCATCTGAGCAGCCAGGCCCCTGGCGACCACAGCGGCTTTGCCGACTACGACTCCGACTGCCACATCAACCAGCTGCGCCAGTTTGGCCAGAAGCGAGTGTCAGACATGGATCCTCGCCCCCTGCCCTGCCAACAACAGGAGCTACGGCGAGAGCCTCGTTTCTCGCTGCAAACCCGAGTGCTGGTCACCCACAAGCGCGATGAGATGGTGGCCCTGTCGGTGGATGTGTCACCGCGAGGGCTGAGGCTGGATATGGAGCAGACGGTGGACCTGCCGCTGCATGACACCCTCAAACTGGAGTTTCCCGAGCTGCAGCCACTGGCCGGCAAGCTGAAGTTGAAACAGCTGCCCTATGAGCTGGTGCGCAGCCAGCAGGACGGCAAGACCCTGCACCTGAAAGCGGTGGAGGACGAACCGCACTCCGGAGTGGTATTCCTGTCTCACCTGCTGAGTCAGAACCGGGATAAGATGGTGCAGGTCGGCAGCCAGATTCAACATCGTCAGCTGCTGGAAGGGGTCAAGAACTTGGTGCTAAAGCGCTTGTACTCTCTGCCGTTTTTCATTCACAAGCGCCAAAGCAAGCTGCACGCCAACCTGGCTGGCAACAGCCTGCTGCCCAGCCCGGCGCTGCAGTCGCTGACCGACCTGCACGGCCTCAACCTCGACGCCATCCTCAACAATGAGGTGGTGCACACTCAGTACGACCACATGGCCCGCAGCCGCAACGAGGAGCCGGCCTGGCAGTCGACTCTGGTGCTGCACTGGCCACCGGAGCGGGACCAGCGCCAGGTGTGGGCTTTGTCTGAGATTGGCAACTCTGATCAGGTTCGGCTCAAGCTGGCCCAATTGCATGGCGACGGGCACCTCAAGGTCGTCAGCCTACAGCTGGACCGGGCACAGAAACCGGATCTGGATTACTTGCAGGCCGAACTGGCCGCCATCAGCACCCACGCCCTGCACCGGGCCAAAGAGCTGGAAGAGATGCTGTGGCAGATCGCGGTCATCGGTGAACTGCGGGACATCACCCCTGAGTTTCTGCTGCAATATCGCCTGCCCATTGAGGCTGCTGCAACCAGCTAAGGACATTAGGAAACAGCTCGGCGGCGGCATCCCTATGGGTCAGCAGCCCCGCATGGTCGTAGTCTCGGCGAAAGCCCTGACTGCGGCCAAACACCTGGTACTGAGCCTGTCCTGCCAAGCCGCACTCCTGCATCAGGTCATGCACATCTCTGGGATTGCCCAGGGCACGATCGCCGGCTCCGGCCGCAAACCAGGTCACCGGCCAACGCCCCTGGCGTACCAGCGTTCGGGCCGCATCGCCGTAATCGAAGCCATCGCGCTCGTCCAGCCACTGGCGCTGGCTGATCCAGGGCAGCGAGTCCAGCAGGAACCGGGTTGACTGATCATCCATGCCGACCCGCAACCGTTGCAGCGGCAGGTAACCCAGCTTCTCCCCCAGCCAGGGGAACAACCGTTTCCACGCCAGCTCGATCTTCAACAACCGCTCCGAACTCCAGCTGCGCACGGTACGCTTGGAGGCAAACAGCGACAGCGTCTGCACCTGGCGAAGCAATTGCGGGTAACGGGCCAGCGCGGCAATCATCAAGACCCCGCCCCAGGAGTGGCCCACCCAGTGCACCGCCCCGCCGTGGCGCTGATGCAGCCACTGCTGAACCAGGGGCAATTGTTCACTGATGATCTCGTACTGGCCATGGCTCTCTTTGTGAGCCAAGGGCGGGTGGGACAGGCCATGACCGTAGCAGTCCAGCACGTACACCAGATAGCCCTGATCCGCCAGATAACAGCCCAGCCCCTTGCCTTTATCGCTGTAAAACACTCGGCCGTTGCTCATGGCGCCGTGCACCATCAACACCACCCCTTTGTGTGGCGACTGCGGGTTCAGCACCTTGAGGTGCAGGCGGCCGTTCCGATAGTTCAGATAGTCGGATCCCTGACTGTGTTGCATGACTCTCTACTGCTCATTGACTGCGAGGGCACTGATTAGACCAGAAAAACGTGACCTAGATCAACATTGCCAGCACCGCATCCAGCCCAAGTTGGCTCAGATGGGCATCGGCGCGGGCCGCCACCGCCGGCTTGGCCCGAAAGCCGACGCCCAGTTTGGCGGTCTCCATCATCGGCAGATCGTTGGCCCCGTCCCCCAGTGCCACCCACTGGCTCGGTTCGATGCCATACTGCTGCCCCAGTTGTTGCAGAATCAGCGCCTTGGTCTGGGCATCGACGATGGTGCCGGTCACCTCGCCGGTCAGGCGCCCGTCTTGCTCCTGCAGATCGTTGGCCTGAAAGTAATCCAGTTGCAACTGCGCCGCCAACACCGAGGCGATGCGATTAAAGCCGCCGGAAGCCAGTGCCACCCGCCAGCCCGCTTGTTGCAGGTGAGTCACCAGCGTCGTCAGCCCCGGGTTCAGCGGCAACTCGGCGGCAATCTCATCCAGTACCGATGCCGGTATGCCTGCCAGTTTGGCCACCCGCTGACGCAAGCTCTGCTCAAACCCCAGTTCACCGCGCATGGCCGCTTCGGTGACAGCGCTGACCTCCTCGTAGACGCCACCGGCGCGGGCGATCTCATCGATGCATTCGATATCGATAGCGGTGGAGTCCATGTCCATCAGCAACAAGCCGGGCCGGGCCAGCACCGGGCCATCGGTAGCCAGACACAACAGCTCGCCCTCAGCCACCTCGGGCAAAGAGGTCAATGGCTGTTGCAGCGGCCAGCGGGCGACCTGATAGCCGGCCACCTCACTGCGCCAGGCGTTCGCCAGCGACACCCCCTGGGGCAGTGAGCTGGCTTCCAGTGCGGCGACGCTGCGACAGATCAGCAGCAACTGCCAGGGGTGGCTGACGGGCGTATGGCAATCGGGGCGACTCATTAGACTTCCTTTCGCTTAGATTTTCAGGGAGATAACCTTGTCGGCTGTTATTTTTCAACCAGAGTGGTTAGGATCACAGAAGGATGAGCCGGTCGCAAGGACAACCATGGCGGGAACGAATACCCACATAAAAATCAGTAATAAACGCCTGGTGGTCTGGCGGGTACTGCAGGTGATACTGGCGGTAACCCTGATGGTGGTCACCCTCAACCTGTGGCGCCATCATCAGCATCAGGGCCAGCAGCTACTGAACCAGCAGGCCGGTGAGCTGGCCACCCAGCTGGTGCAATACGCCGCCATCGGCGCCGCCCCGGCACTGGCCAAAGAGGACGACCAACAGCTGGACTGGTTGGTGCAGCAACTGATCAAGGATCCCCGGGTCCTGTCTGCCAGCATTTTCAGCGATGAAGGCCAGCGACTGGCGCAGGCCCAAAGCCTGTTTCCTGAGTCTCAACTACCGGAAGCGGAGCAGTTGGAAGCGGCGCTCAAGCGCTATACCCCCTTTGTAGCCACCATAGAGCAACCTACCGGCACCCTGGGGTTTATTCGCATTCGGGTCAACACCCAGCTGTTCTTCCTGGACAACCGCCGCCTGGACAGGGACCAGCAACGCCAGCAACCGCTGATGTTGTTGATGGCCGGCCTGGTGGGCTATCTGCTGGCCAAGTCGTTGTCGGCCAAGCGCGCCGCCATGAGCAGACTCAACAGACAAAAAAAAGCGGCCCCCAAAGGGCCGCCTTTATCTCGGTAAACTCAGGCTGAGTTACAGCAGAGAGTCCAGAGTCATCACGATCATGTCGTTGAAGGTGTTCTGACGCTCTTCAGAGGTCGTCGCTTCACCGGTACGGATGTGGTCAGATACGGTCACTACGCACAGAGCGTTGGCGCCGAATTCAGCCGCAACGCCGTACAGGCCAGCCGCTTCCATCTCTACGCCCAGGACGTTCATCTTTTCCATCACGTCGAACATCTCTGGATCCGGCGTGTAGAACAGGTCCGCAGAGTAAACATTACCGATCTTAACCGGAATGTTGGACGCTTCGGCAGACTTCACTACGTTGGCCAGCAGGCCGTAGTCCGCGATGGCGGCGAAATCGTAGCCCTTGAAACGGGTACGGTTTACGCCGGAATCGGTGCAGGCACCCATACCGATGATCACGTCACGAACTTTAACGTCGGTGCTCACGGCACCACAGCTGCCTACGCGGATGATGTTCTTCACACCGTACTCGGTGATCAGCTCTTTGGCGTAGATGGAGCAAGATGGGATGCCCATGCCGGAACCCATAACGGACACTTTCTTGCCCTTGTAGGTACCGGTGAAACCCAGCATGTTACGTACGTCAGTCACCTGCTCGACGTTTTCCAGGAAGGTTTCGGCGATGTACTTAGCGCGCAGAGGATCCCCTGGGAACAGTACGGTTTCGGCGAAAGCGCCGGCTGGTGCATTAATGTGCGGAGTTGCCATTATTATTGACCCCTTGTTATTTCATCAGTTAATTCAGGAAAGACTTACCGTAGTCCATCGGTTCCAGCCCAAGATAGCTGGCAATGGACTGGCCGATATCGGCGAACGATTCGCGGTGGCCCAGAGAACCGGGCTTCACTGGCTTACCAAACGCCAGCACAGGCACGTGCTCGCGAGTGTGATCGGTGCCGGTCCAGGTTGGATCGCAACCGTGATCGGCAGTCACCAGTACCACGTCTTCATCGCCCAGTTTTTCAATCAGTTCTGGCAGACGCTTATCGAAATACTCCAGGGCATTGGCGTAACCATTAACGTCACGACGATGGCCGTAGGAGGAGTCGAAATCCACAAAGTTGGTGAACACAATGGTGTTATCACCGGCTTCGTCTACCTGCTCGAGGGTGCGATCCCAAAGCGCTTCCAGGCCAGTGCCCTTCACCTTTTTGGTGATGCCGCAGTTGGCGTAGATGTCGGCAATTTTGCCCACAGACACCACCTGGCCTCCGGCCGCCTTGTGCTTGTCCAGCACGGTCGGCGCTGGCGGCTCAATGGCGTAGTCGGCCCGGTTACCGGTACGGGCAAAATCAGCGGCGCCAGCTCCCACAAATGGACGAGCGATTACTCGACCAATGGTGTAGGGCTCCAACTCCTCGCGGGCGATTTTACACAGCTCGTACAGACGCTCAAGACCAAAGGTCTCTTCGTGGCAGGCAATTTGGAACACGCTGTCGGCGGAGGTGTAGAAGATCGGCATACCGGTACGCATGTGTTCTTCACCAAGCTGTTCCAGAATGGCGGTGCCCGAGGCGTGACAGTTACCCAGGAAACCGTCCAGACCGGCACGTTCCAGGATCTTATCGGTCAGCTCTTTCGGGAAGCTGTTCTCTTTGTCGTGGAAATAGCCCCACTCGTAAAGAACCGGCACACCGGCCATCTCCCAGTGACCACTGGGAGTGTCTTTTCCCGATGACAGTTCGGAGCAGTAACCGTAAGCGCCGGTGACGGTGGCATCCAGGTTCATGCCCGCAGGCACTTCACCGGTGCTTTCCTTGGCAGCGTGCACCAGGCCCCAGTTGGCCAGGTTTGGCAATGCCAGTGCGCCGGAACGGCCCACTTCGGCCTTGCCATCGGCACACTCTTTGGCGATGTGACCAAAGGTGTCGGCACCGACGTCACCGAACTTGTCGGCATCCCCTGCGGCACCAATGCCGAAGGAGTCCATCATCAGGATAAATACGCGTTTCATCTACTTTTTCTCCTTAGCTGCCGCGAATGGTCTCGTACACATCCGGAGTGGCCTCGTAAGACTCACCCAGAGTAACGGACTGGCGCAAGGCGGCCTCCGCTTCCAGGAACTGAGCGTCATCCTGAGCATGAACCATGGCGATAGGCGTGCTGCTATCGAGAGTTTGACCCAGAGAGATGATGTTGCTCAGACCCACGGCGTAATCGATGCCATCGGTTGGCAGGCGACGACCGCCTCCCAGACCGACAACGGCCAGACCCATGGCCCGGGCATCCATCGCAGTGACAATGCCACTGTGTTCAGCATAGACGGGACGGATAATCTGTGCCTGAGGCAGGTGAACATCCATCTTGGTAATGAAGTCGGTAGGACCACCCAGGCCGGCCACCATCTTACCGAAGATCTCTGCCGCCTTACCGCTGTCCAGCGCCTGCTGCAGCTTGGCACGGGCATCGGTGGTATCGGTCGCCAGTTTGCCCTGGACCAGCAGCTCAGCCGAGAGCGCCATGGTCACTTCGTGCAAACGTGGGTTGCGATATTCACCGGTGAGGTAACGCACCGCTTCACGAACTTCAACCGCATTACCGGCACTGCTGGCCAGAGTTTGGTTCATGTCGGTCAGCAATGCAGAGGTGGCGACACCGGCGCCGTTAGAAACGTCGACGATGCTCTTGGCAAGATCCTTAGACGCCTCATAGGTTGGCATAAAGGCGCCGGAACCGACTTTCACGTCCATTACCAGTGCGTCCAGGCCACAGGCCAGCTTCTTGGAAAGAATGGAAGCGGTAATGGCGGCGATGGACTCCACGGTAGCGGTAACGTCGCGAATGGAGTAGAAGCGCTTGTCGGCGGGTGCCAGGTCACCGGTCTGACCGATGATGGCGACGCCGGCTTCTTTTACAACCTTGCCGAAGGTGTCGTTGGTCGGAGTGATGTTGTAGCCAGGAATGGACTCCAGTTTATCCAGAGTACCGCCGGTGTGGCCCAGGCCACGACCAGAAATCATTGGAACATAACCACCACAGGCGGCGATCATGGGGCCAAGCATCAGCGAGACCACGTCACCCACACCACCGGTGGAGTGCTTATCGATAACCGGGCCATCGAAATTATGGCCGTCCCAATTCAGGACCATACCGGAATCGCGCATCGCCTTGGTCAGCGCAATGCGCTCATCCATCGGCATGTCTTTGAAGTAGATTGCCATGGCAAACGCCGCAATCTGACCTTCGCTGATGCTGTTGTCGGTAATCCCCTGGACGAAAAAACGGATCTCCTGCTCGCTGAGCGGCTCGCCGTTACGTTTTTTACGGATAATCTCTTGAGGTAGAAACATCCTTTGCCTCCGGTGCATGTCGATGCCCGAGGGGCATCGACATCATCTTATTTTTGAGATGGATTCGAATCGGTTGTGTCGTAAACTTACTAAAGCTGACTCAATAGTAGACAAGCTTTTGGCAAGTTCCGGCGATCCGGATCACAAATATCAACGCAGATGTAGATTAGTAACCTTTAGAATCGGCAGGTGCGTCGGCCAGTTCCAAGGTGTGCAGCAAGCTGTTCAGCAGGCTGGAAGCACCGAAGCGGAAGGTACGGGCAGAGGTCCAGTCGTCACCCAGGATGCTGGCAGCCAGATCCAGGTACTCACCGGCTTGCTCGGCGTTGCGAACACCACCAGCAGGCTTGAAGCCAATCTTGGTGTTCTTCTCTTTGATCACGGTCATCATGATGCGAGCGGCTTCCAGAGTCGCGTTCACAGGCACTTTACCGGTAGAGGTCTTGATGAAGTCGGCACCGGCATCGATGGAGATCTCAGATGCCTTACGGATCAGGGCTTCCTCTTCCAGTACACCGGTTTCGATGATCACTTTCAGCAGCACATCGCCACAGGCTTCTTTACAGGCTTTCACCAGATCGAAGCCGACCTGCTCGTTGCCATCCATCAGGGCACGGTATGGGAATACCACGTCCACTTCATCGGCGCCATAGGCGACGGCCGCTTTGGTTTCAGCTACCGCGATGGCGATGTCATCGTTGCCGTGAGGGAAGTTGGTTACCGTGGCAATCTGGACGCCTTCGGCACCGATTTCACGCAGGGTCTTACGGGCAATGGGGATGAAGCGGGGGTAGATGCAGATGGCAGCGGTATTGCCAGCCGCGGTCTTGGCGTTGTGACACAGATCGATCACTTTCTGATCGGTGTCATCATCGTTCAAGGTGGTCAGGTCCATCAGTTGAAGTGCACGTTGTGCAATCGCTTTAATATCACTCATGGTGAGTCTCCCAGATCTAAATTTAACTAAAAGCAGTATAGAAAAAGATTGGTCACTCGCACGTGGCTAAAGATGATCATAAAACCTATTAATGGCAGGCAGAGATACATGAGGTATCTTAGCGCAGGAGGTTACCGCTCACATGCCGTGACGCGGACTTGGTTCCCTGAAGAATCGAAAGAGCGACCTTGGTCGACCCTTGGGCGAAAAATCCATTTTCCCGCAGTAACAAATTCAACAACGGCAGCATCATGGCAGCAGTGGATGCAGATTACAACCGCCTTCGGCAGGAAATGTTGATTTATTACTAACAAAATCGTGACTGAACGCCAACGCCAGCCGAGGGACGGTGACTGACGGCGAAATTCAGACAAAAAAAAGCCCCGAGTTCGAAGACTCGAGGCTCATTTTCAGCGTAACTTAGAACTTGTAAGTTATCGCGAAGTAGTGACCGAAGCCAGTGGTGTCTTGCAGTACACCGTTTGGACGGTCACCGTCTTCAACAAGCGCCATGTTGATGAAGTACTTCAGGCCATAACCGGCAGCAAAACGGTCAGAGTGCCAGTAGATGCCGTGGAAAGATTCCAGAGAGTGGTTAGCGTAACCTTCTTGATCATCAATTTCGTCAGCGCCGAATTTGAAGTCGTTGTAACCCTGGTAGGAGATGAAGCTACCGTTGTCGAAGAAGTAGAAAGGCTTGAACCAGTTGAAGGAGACCATGTAGCCGTCCCAAGAACTTTCGTTGTCAGCGCCGTAGTTCTCATCAACGTAGCGAGCGTAGAAGTTCAGGCCAACTTTACCGAACCATGGAACCATGATATCGGAACCCACACCCCAGTAGGTATCAACCAGAGCGCTGTCACCAACGTTCAGTACGTTCGCCAGGTAAACCTCTTGAACTGGACCAAAAGACAGGTCTTTACCGGTCAGGGCGTCCAGAGACATACGAGGGGCCAGCTTCATGAACATGTTATCGCTGTTGTCACGATCATCGCCGTCAATACCCAGTACGTCGAAGTAATCAACGTAGCCGTACAAATCGAAGATGCCGGAACGACCGCCGAATTCGAATTCCAGGTAAGTGGTGTCTTGAGCACCGTATGGGATGCGAGCATCCACAGACTGCATCAGGTTAAACTGCATCCACTTGTAGTCGTTCTTGTGGATATCGCCGTCAGAGTAATCGGCAGCGAAAGCGTTCAGTGAGAGGGCAGCCAGAGCCGCACCAGCCAATACTTTTTTCATCATCAACCCCTGTATTAATACAGATTATTAAATATTGTTTTCCAACATCCTTGGAACAGGGCGCATTTTATCCGACCCACCCACAGGCACAATCACTAGCTACACGTTTCCGGTTAAAAGAAAGTAGAAATATCAAAAAGCGTGATCCAGATAACACTTCGACGGCAACTTAATAGACTTTTTGACATACTGTCGTAACGAACCCCCGCATTTCATCAATATTCCAGTTTAGTTGTAAAATTACATAATGAATTGTGATTAGATTACTTATTGAACGATTTATGATCTAATGTCACTAAAAAGCCGATCAAAATGAAAACAATCAACACACGAAGATAATTCGGAAGAAAAACCCGGTTTCCAATCCGAAGGATGATAAGTTGAAAATTAGATACCAATTTGTGGCTATTTTTTAGTCTCAGCCATCGTCCTCAGCGCTCAATTGATCCCGTCACCGAAGGCCGCGGCGGCAATTAACTCTGGCACTCTCGCCTCTAACCAGCTCAACAGCTCCGACCACCAAGCCCATTTCCCACCCAGTCAGTAGTAAAATGTCTACAAATTGTTCAGCCGCGGAAACGGCCATAAAAAAACGCCCTCAACGGGGCGTGTTCAACTGTGCCATCACCTCAGAAGTTGTACCGCAAGCTGTAGATAATGGCGTCGTGGTAGGCGGCGGTACCGAGCTTATTGTCGGCGTAGCGATACTGCAGGCCACCGGTCAGGTTGTTGGGCAGGTGCCACCACAGGGCCACGGCCCCGTTCCAGCCTACCGACGCCAACTGGTACTGGGTGCCGTTGCTGCGGAACTGATCATCGCGGGCAAACTCAGTTTCATGCCAGTTGGTGACCGAAAACTTCTGCTCGCCGATGGCAAAGTCGTAGCCGAGCACCCACCCCAGCATACCGCCATTCCAGCCTGAGCCGGCAAACGACTGCTGCTCATAGTGGCCGCCAATAAATGGCTTAAACCACAGGCCGAAGTCGGTGAACACGTCGTAACTGACCCCCAGCACCAGGTTCTGGTCAAAGAAGCCACTGGAGGACTCGGTGAAGCTGTAGAGGTGGCCGTAGGCATTCCAGTTACTGCTGCCCAGGTTGTAGGCCAGGGTGCCTTTGGCAGCGATACGAAAGCCATCGGTGGCAAAGGCCTCATCGGAGAACTGGCCATCGTTGGAGTTGGTGGGATTTTCGAAATCGATAAAGCCGTAGACGTCACCCCAGTCAAACCCGGCGCCGCCCTCCAGCTCGATGTAGAAGAAGTCCTCTTTGGGCCCACCGCGCCCGCCAATGTCGGGATTGGTGCGGTCCTCGGCCTTATCGGTCCAGTCCAGATAGTTGATGGACAGATCCATAAAACCATAAAACTGCTCTGCCGCCACCGGCAGAGTCATCAGCCCCGCTGACAACACCGTCGTTGCTATTGCTACTTTCATCATCCACTCCCATTTCCTTAGAGTATTTACCAGTTACCCTGGTACCGATGATGCCCGGCCAAAACAGCAAAACCGACTGCCAGGAGCCGGGATATTTGGTTTATTACCCACCGCTTAACGAGTAAATGGGAACCGTCGGTTGCCATACTGCAGATAAACAAAAGGCCGGACACTAGGTCCGGCCTTCCTGAAGCACACTAGTGCGTAGCGCGATTACAGGGCCAGGAACAAACCAGCCAGAGTCGCACTCATCAGGTTGGACAGAGAACCGGCCAGTACCGCACGCAGACCCAGGCGAGCCAGATCGTGGCGACGGTTTGGAGCCATGGCACCCAGACCACCCAAAAGGATAGCAATGGAGGACAGGTTCGCAAATCCACACAGAGCGAAGGACAGGATAGCCTGAGTACGGTCGCTCATAACAACGCCGTTGATCAGGGTTTCGCCGCTCAGGTACGGTGCCAGGTTGATGTAGGCAACGAATTCGTTCACTACGATCTTCTGACCGATGAAGGAACCGGCAACAGTGGCTTCACTCCAAGGCACACCAATCATGAAGGCCAGTGGGGAGAAAGCGTAACCCAGGATGATTTCCAGAGTCAGGTCAGGCATGCCGAACCAACCACCGATACCACCGATGATGCCGTTGATCATGGCGATCAGACCGATGAAGGCCAACAGCATGGCACCTACGTTCAGAGCCAGTTGCATACCGGAAGAGGCACCGGCCGCGGCAGCGTCCAGAACGTTAGCAGGCTTGTCGTCGGCTTCGCCGATGTCATCCATGTCCTGCTTGGCTTCTTCGGTTTCAGGCACAATCAGTTTGGCCATCAACAGACCACCAGGGGCAGCCATGAAGGAAGCGGCAATCAGGTACTCAAGTTTCACACCCAGACCTGCGTAACCCGCCAGAACAGAACCGGCTACCGACGCCAGACCACCGGTCATGATGGCGAACAGCTCAGACTGAGTCATGGAGGCAATGAACGGACGAACAACCAGAGGCGCTTCGGTTTGACCCACGAAGATGTTTGCAGTCGCAGACATGGACTCAGGACGAGAGGTACCCAGAGCCTTCTGCAAGCCACCACCCAGAATACGGATGATCCACTGCATCACACCCAGGTAGTACAGCACTGCAATCAGGGAGGAGAAGAACACGATGATTGGCAGAACGTTGATGGCAAAAATGAAGCCAACTTTGAACTTGGCCAAATCACCAAACAGGAAACCAATACCGTCGTTCGCGTAAGAGATTACGTTGGAAACGGCGCTGGAGATATCACCCAGTACGTCCTTACCGAAAGGAACGTACAGTACAAACGCACCCAGGGCAGCCTGGATGGCCAGAGCACCACCAACGGTGCGCAGGTTGATCGCTTTGCGATTTGTCGAAAACGCAATGGCGATCGCGATTAGGGTAGCCACCCCTACTAAGCTCATCAGTATACCCATGAACCCATCATCCTCTTGTTAAATTTTATAAATTATGTCGTAAAACAACTTATCATCCGGTCGGAATTATACTGTTCCAAAAAACAAAAATCGCTGTCCAGATCAAATTTTTCGACCATAAAACAGGCAAACGACATATTTATCTTACATATCAGTAATTCAGATACACACTTTGATAGCCACATTACAGTCGAACAGGAATTACGGCTGCCAGTTCGTAAAGTGGGACAAAAGCCAAGGCTGCTCGGTGAAAATTTACACCAAACGGTTGAAAAAGCGCGAGTTGTTGCGAGCTAACTGCTCAGCGAGCGCATCTGAAGGTAAGTCTAGAAGCTGTGACAGGGCTTGCAACACCGATTGCACCGAGGCGGGTTCATTGCGCTTTCCCTGCTGTCCGCACAGCGGCATATCCGGTGAATCGGTTTCCAATAACAAAGCGTCAACAGGTACGCTGGCGATGGCCGCACGGGTTTTTGCGGCTCTGGCGTAGGTAATGACGCCGCCAACCCCGAGCCGATAGCCCCGGCGAACGTATTCCATCGCCAGTTCACGGCTGCCACTGAAACCGTGAATCACCCCGCGGCCGGGCAGCGAATGCCGGTCCAGCAGCGGCAATAACAGGTGATGGGCTTTGCGGACATGGAGCAGCAGCGGCAGCTGAGCCTCGCTGGCCACCACCAGATGCCGTTCCAGCAACCGCTGTTGTTCAGTCAGATTCAGTGGCGAGTTGACCGCGTCCAGGCCACACTCGCCGATGGCCACACAGCCAGGCTGCTGCAACCCTTGCGGCAACCTCTCCAGCTCCGTCAGGCTGCGTTCGCTGGCAAAGCAAGGGTGAATGCCAAGGCCATAGCTCACATTGGGGTAGCGCCCCGCGAGCGCCGCAACTCTGGGCCAGTGCTCGGCGGCCACCGCCGGCACCACGATGTGTTCCACCCCGGCCGCCGCCGCCCGCTGCAGCACCGCCTCTCTATCGGCATCGAAACACTCGAAATCGAGATGACAGTGACTGTCAGTCAGCATCACGACCGGAGTCCGGTGGCTCCGCCATGGTCACCACACAGCTGCGCTTATGCTTGGGGTTGAGGCCATTGGCATCACACCAGTTGCAATAGGCCTGCCACCACCGCCGAATCCATCCCATCTGCTCTCTCCATAAAAAAGGACAGCCGAAGCTGCCCTTAGTATACCCTAAGCCTTGTCAAAGCCGAGGCTTAGTGCTCGCGGGTCTTGTGGAAACGGATGTCCGGGTAGCGTTCCGCGGTCAGATTCAGGTTCACCATGGTCGGGGCGATGTAGGTGAGGTTATCGCCCCCATCCAGCGCCAGGTTGGCCGAAGCCTTACGACGGAATTCATCCACCTTGCGAGCATCCTCGCCGGACACCCAGCGCGCCGTAGCCACGTTGACCGCCTCGTAGATCGCTTCCACCTTATATTCGGCTTTCAGTCGGGCCACCACCACATCAAACTGCAGCACCCCGACCGCGCCCACGATCAGATCATTGCTGTCGATGGGCCGGAAAACCTGTACCGCGCCCTCTTCAGACAGCTGAACCAGGCCTTTGAGCAGCTGCTTCTGCTTGAGAGGATCCTTGAGACGAATGCGACGGAACATCTCAGGAGCGAAGTTCGGAATGCCGGTGAATTTCATCACTTCGCCCTGACTGAAGGTATCACCGATCTGAATGGTTCCGTGGTTGTGCAGGCCGATGATGTCACCGGGGTAGGCCTCATCCGCGTGGCTGCGGTCGCCGGCCATAAAGGTCACCGCATCGGAGATGGATACATCTTTACCGATGCGGACGTGGCGCATCTTCATGCCCTTGCTGTATTTACCGGAACAGATGCGCATAAAGGCGATGCGGTCCCGGTGCTTAGGATCCATATTGGCCTGAATCTTAAACACGAACCCGGAGAACTTCTCCTCGCCGGCTTCGATGGTGCGTACGTCGGTCTCGCGCGGCTGTGGCGTCGGTGCCCAGGCAGTAAGGCCGTCCAGCATATGATCCACGCCGAAGTTCCCCAGGGCGGTACCGAAGAACACCGGGGTCAGATCGCCGTTATCGAACATCTCCTGATCAAACTCGTTGGACGCCCCCAGCACCAGCTCCAGCTCGTCACGAAGCACCTCAGCCAGTTCGGTGCCGATTTTCTGCTCCAGTTCCGGGTTATTCAGGCCCTTAACCACATCCAGGTTCTGAATGGTATGGCCCTGACCGCTCTGGTACAAAATCGCCTCATCACGGTGGATGTGGTACACCCCTTTAAACTCCTTACCACAGCCAATGGGCCAGGTAACCGGAGCGCACAGGATGTTGAGCTCGTTCTCCACCTCATCCATCAGCTCCATGGGATCACGAATGTCGCGATCCAATTTGTTCATGAAGGTGACAATCGGCGTATCACGCAGGCGGGTCACTTCCATCAGCTTACGGGTCCGGTCTTCCACACCCTTGGCGGCATCGATCACCATCAGGCAGGAGTCCACTGCCGTCAGGGTACGGTAGGTGTCCTCGGAGAAGTCTTCGTGTCCCGGCGTATCCAGCAGGTTAACCAGGCTGTCACCATAGGGGAACTGCATCACCGAGGTGGTTACCGAGATGCCCCGCTCTTTCTCCATCTCCATCCAGTCAGACTTGGCGTGCTGACCCGACCCACGGCCTTTTACGGTACCCGCCTTCTGAATCAGGTTGCCGTACAGCATCACTTTTTCGGTGATGGTGGTTTTACCCGCATCCGGGTGGGAGATGATGGCGAAAGTGCGCCGTTTGGCCACTTCCTGCTGGTGCGTAGACATGAAAAACCCGCCGCTGAAAATCAAAGGCGGGCATTATATCAAAAGCCGTAGCTCAGTGTAATCAAGGATCACCGCCAGGCTGCGGCCATAAAAAAGCCCGCTCACAAAGGAGCGGGCTTCGAAATGACGAGGGCTGGCTCAGTGGGCCTGCTCCTGCTCTTCCATCAGTTGTTCGGCGATCTGGCGCATCTCCATGATGGAGTAGCGGTGCTCCACAAACTCGTAGACGTTGGTGGCCAGAGACAGCTTAAACAGGTTCAGTGCCGCGCGTGGCTGGCCTTCCATGCGGGCCTGCTTGCCCATGTAGAAGTAAGCCTCACACAGACGCTCGGCCAACTGCTTCTGGTGATTCAGGTCCTGGCGCGACGCGGCCAGCAACTGACCGCCGTCGATGTCCCCCAGGTAGTACGCCACCAGTGCCGCTCCCCAGCCATCACCAATCTGGCTGCTGTGGGCGCGCAGTTGCGCCTTAGCCTGAACCGGATCCTGCTGGTACTCGGCCAGGTACAGCCACAGTGCCCGGTAGGCATCGGACTGGTCGCGCTGGTAGAACTCGTTTAAATCGTCCACAGCCAGCATAGGGCGGCTGCCATAGTAGAGGGCAATGCCTCGATTCAGGTAAGCGAAGTCGTAGCCGGGATCGAGCTCCAGTACCGCGTCAAAGGCTTCATAAGCCTGATCAAACTCCATCGCCTGAGTCAGGTAGATGCCCATGAAGTTGTAGGCATCAGGCAGATCAGGGCGTAACTGCAACGCTCGAGAGAAATCGATTCGAGCCAGAGTTCTCAGGCCAACGCTGTCGTAGAGCACGCCGCGATCGTACAGAAACCGTGCCCGCTGCTCCTCGGTCAACTCGGCAGAGATCAGCACTTCGCTGATCTTCGCCAGCGCCACTTCCAGGTTAGCGTCAGGCTGCAACGGCGTCACCAGCATCATCTGGCCATTACCGGACTCGGTCTCACTGTTGGTGGAGGCACACCCGGCCAACCCCAGGCTGACGAGGGCCAAAACCAACCAACGTTTACTCAAACTCATAGAACCGTCCTTAGGACCCTTTGCCTTAGGCAAGGGGTGAAACATGCATTTTCCCATTGTAGTGGGGCACTGTCGCAAACGCATTAAATATTTGTCTGCGCAAGAAAACTGTTCAGATTAGAGCAACGAACGGCCGCCAAGTTCCATAAAAAAAGGGGAAGCCTGTTGGCTTCCCCCTCTCTAGTCGCGGCGACTAGTGATTATTCACCTTTCGCTTCGCCACCTTTGTCAGCCTGAGCTTCCTTGATGGACAGACGAATACGGCCCTGACGGTCCACTTCGACAACCTTCACGTCCACTTCCTGACCCAGAGACAGATGATCGGAAACGTTGTTCACGCGCTCAGCAGTAATCTGAGAGATGTGAACCAGACCGTCTTTACCCGGCAGGATGTTTACGAAGGCACCGAAGTCAACGATGCGGA
Organism: Ferrimonas kyonanensis DSM 18153; assembly: GCF_000425405.1. Classification (GTDB taxonomy): domain Bacteria; phylum Pseudomonadota; class Gammaproteobacteria; order Enterobacterales; family Shewanellaceae; genus Ferrimonas; species Ferrimonas kyonanensis. The sequence goes on from NZ_KE384364.1 coordinate 134,345, forward strand.
CAACCTTACCCTGGTAGATACGACCCTCTTCCACGTCGGCGGTGATCGCTTCGATGCGACGAACGGCTTCGGCAGAAGCGGCGCCGTCGGTAGAGGCGATTTTCACAGTACCGTCATCTTCGATCTCGATGGTGGTGCCGGTCTCTTCGGTCAGCGCACGGATGTTGGCGCCACCTTTACCGATCACGTCACGGATCTTGTCCGGATGAATCTTGATGGTGGTGATGCGAGGCGCGTGCTCAGACAGCTCGGTACGGGCCGTCGGCAGTGACTCGTCCATCACGTTCAGGATGTGGATACGGGCTTCGTACGCCTGCTTCAGGGCAGTCTGCATGATCTCCTGGGTGATACCGGAGATCTTGATGTCCATCTGCAGGGCGGTGATGCCGTCACGGCTACCGGCCACTTTGAAGTCCATGTCACCCAGGTGATCTTCATCACCCAGAATGTCAGACAGAACCACGTAGTTGTCGCCTTCTTTCACCAGACCCATGGCGATACCCGCCACAGAAGCCTTAATCGGCACACCGGCGTCCATCAGGGCCAGAGAGGTACCACAAACGGAGGCCATGGAGGAGGAGCCGTTGGACTCGGTGATCTCACTCACTACACGTACGGAGTACGGGAACTCCTCGGCGGTTGGCATCACGGCCATCACACCACGCTTAGCCAGCTTACCGTGGCCGATTTCGCGGCGCTTTGGAGAACCGATCATGCCGGTTTCACCCACACAGTATGGAGGGAAGTTGTAGTGCAGCATGAAGCGGTCAGTACGCAGGCCGCTCAGCTCGTCGATCATCTGAGCGTCACGCTCGGTACCCAGAGTGGCAGTTACCAGGGCCTGAGTCTCACCACGGGTGAACAGGGCGGAACCGTGAGTACGCGGCAGAACACCAGGCGCCACAGACAGGGCACGAATCATCTTGGTGTTACGACCATCGATACGAGGCTCGCCGGCCAGAACGCGGCCACGAACCACGGTCTTCTCCAGGCTGCCCAGTACGCCACCGATCTCCTGAGAGTCCAGGCTCTCATCCGCAGCCAGCAGTGCTTCGACTGTCTTGGACTTCACCGCATCAACAGCGTCTTTACGCTCCATCTTGTCGGTAATGCGGTAGGCGGCACCCATGTCGGCTTCCGCCAGTTCGGCAACCTTGGCAACCAGATCTTCGTTCTTCGCAGGCGCGGTCCAATCCCATACTGGCTTGCCGGCTTCGGCCTTCAGCTCGTTGATGGCATTGATCACTTTCTGCTGTTCCTGGTGACCAAAGACCACGGCGCCCAGCATCACGGATTCGGACAGCATGTTGGCTTCGGATTCCACCATCAGAACCGCTTCGGAAGTACCGGCAACCACCAGATCCAGGTCGCTTTCAACCAGTTCGGTAACGGAAGGGTTCAACAGGTATTCGCCGTTCTGGTAACCCACGCGGGCACAGCCGATAGGGCCATCGAACGGAATGCCGGAGATGGACAGTGCGGCGGAGGCACCGATCATGGCAACTACGTCAGGAGAGATCTCAGGATCAACGGAGACAACGGTGGCAACCACCTGGACTTCGTTCTTGAAACCGTTAGGGAACAGAGGACGAATAGGACGGTCGATCAGACGCGCGGTCAGGGTCTCGCCTTCAGAAGGGCGACCTTCGCGCTTAAAGAAACCACCTGGAATCTTACCCGCTGCGTAAGTTTTTTCCTGGTAATTCACCGTCAGAGGAAAGAAATCGCGGCCTGGATCGGCTTGCTTTTTACCAACCACGCTAACCAATACGGTGGTATCACCCATGCTTGCCAGAACGGCGGCATCTGCCTGACGGGCGATAACGCCAGTCTCCAGAGTGACCGTGTGACGGCCATACTCAAAACTCTTAATGACGGGATTCACTTTATGTGTTCCTTAACTGTGTTTTTAACCTTAAATTTCGTCGCTTAGTATACTGCAACCAAGCAGGAATGACAGGTGTCAAGGAGCAAAAGCAGAAAAAAGACCACTGGCTCTGAATCCGTGGCTAAAGCGAGGTTTTATTGAGGTTGTTAGCGGTTCCCGATCGAACCAGAAAAACGAAAAAGGGGACCCGAACGGGTCCCCTTTTTACCGGAATTGCATCTATTAGCGACGCAGGCCCAGCTTAGCAATCAGCTCAACGTAAGAAGCTTGGTTCTTACGCTTCAGGTAATCAAGCAGTTTACGACGCTGAGAAACCATGCGCAGCAGGCCGCGACGGCTGTGGTGATCGTGGATGTGCTTCTTGAAGTGGCCTTGCAGATGGTTAATCTGGAAGGTCAGCAGCGCAACCTGTACTTCTGGAGAACCAGAATCGTTTTCACCACGGCCGAAATCAGCCAGAATCTTTGCTTTCGCTTCAGTGCTTAGTGACATAACTATCTCCGATAAACAAATAATGCCGGAGCCAATCACTAATTCAGCTCCAGCGGGACGGGCATTCTAGCGACCTGAGCCGCTAAACTCAACCCTGCCTGACGTTAATCAGGCGTTTTGGTGCCACCAGGCCGTCGGCATCGATCTCACCGATGCCGACGAACACCCGCTGGCTGCCGACGGTCAGGCGAACATGGCCTTCGTCCGGAGCCTTGGGCACCTGAACCGGCTGGCCCTGCATAATGTAGCTGGCCACCACCTCGTTCATGTTCACTTCCGGCAAGGTCATTACCGCGGTGTCCATGGGCAACAGCAGTGGGTCAAGCAGTTCGCTGGGCTTACGGCCCTGATCCAGTGCCTGCTGCAGCAGGTTTTCCAACTGCTCCAGGGTCACCATCCGCTCATAGGGGTAACCGGCCACCTGGGTACGACGCAGCACTTTTACGTGCGCTCCGCACCCCAGCAGCTCACCCATATCATCGACGATGGTACGGATGTAGGTGCCCTTAGACACGTGCAGGTCCATCTCCACTTCATCGCCTTCAAACCGGATCAGCTCCGCTTCGTAGACGTTGATGGGACGTGCCTCACGCGGCACTTCGATGCCCTGACGAGCGTACTTATACAATGGCTCACCCTTGTACTTCAGAGCGGAAAACATGCTGGGAACCTGCATGGATTCGCCGCGGAAGTGCTCGATGGCCTTGTTGATCTCACCCAGGCTGGTGGTAACCGGCCGTTCTTTGACCACTTCACCGTCCGCATCGGAGGTGGTGGTGCGAACACCCAGCTTGGCGACCACGCGATAACGCTTGTCCGCCTCCAGCAGGTACTGAGAAAATTTTGTGCCTTCACCAAAGCACAGCGGCAACATGCCGGTCGCCAGGGGATCCAGGGCGCCGGTATGGCCAGCTTTGGCGGCATTGTAGATGCGTTTTACCCGCTGCAACGCATCGTTGGAGGTGATGCCCGCTGGTTTGTCCAGCAGCACAATCCCATCCACCATGCGGCCGCGCATGCGACGTCTGCCCATTACTGCTGTTCCTCGTCCGAGTCGTTGCTGCCGTGTTTATCGGCCTTGGCCTGATCCTCGGCGATGACCTTGGTCACCACGTTGGTCATGCGAATGCCTTCCACCAGCGACTTGTCGTAGGCGAAGCGCAGCTCCGGAATCGCGCGCATGTTGCGCAGCGACGACGCCAGCAGGGAACGGATGTAGGGCGCCAGCTCAAGCAAGGCATCCATTTGCGCCTTAACCTGCTCAGGTTCGCTGTCCAGGAAGGTTACGAACACCTTGGCGTAGTTAAGGTCACGGGAGGTCTCAACTTCGTTGATGGTCACCATGCCCAGACGAGCATCTCTGACTTCACGCATCATGATCGTTGCCAGCTCTCGCTGAATCTGTTGATTGACGCGTCGAGTTCGACTGAATTCTCTAGCCATAACACCTTAATCCGGGGAGGGTTACCCCTCCCCTCGTTGTCATTACAGGGTGCGTTGCACTTCAACGACTTCGAAGACTTCGATCTGATCGCCGACCTTCACGTCATTGTAGTTCTTCACACCGATACCACATTCCATGCCGTTACGAACTTCCTGTACGTCATCCTTGAAGCGACGCAGGGATTCCAGCTCGCCTTCGTAGATAACCACGTTGTCACGCAGTACACGGATAGGGGCGCTGCGCTTCACGATGCCTTCGGTCACCATACAACCGGCCACGGAGCCAATCTTAGGCGACTTGAACACGTCACGCACTTCGGCCAGACCGATGATCTGCTGCTTGAATTCCGGAGCCAGCATGCCGCTCATGGCAGACTTCACTTCGTCAATCAGGTCATAGATCACGCTGTAGTAGCGCAGGTCCAGGTTCTCGGTATCCACAACCCGGCGGGCAACGGCATCGGCACGGACGTTAAAGCCGACCATGATGGCGTTGGACGCCGCCGCCAGAGAGGCGTCGGTTTCGGTCAAACCACCCACACCGCGACCAATGATGTTCACCTTCACCTCGTCGGTGGACAGCTTCATCAGAGAGTCGGCAATGGCTTCCAGGGAACCCTGTACGTCGGCCTTCAGGACCACGTTCAGCTCGGACACATCGCCTTCCTGCATGTTGGCGAACATGTTCTCCAGCTTGGCCTTCTGCTGGCGTGCCAGCTTCACTTCGCGGAACTTGCCCTGACGGTGCAGCGCCACTTCGCGGGCTTTCTTCTCGTCACGAACCACGGTGGCTTCGTCACCGGCTGCCGGAACACCGGACAGACCCAGAATCTCAACCGGAATGGAAGGACCGGCAGTCTTGATCTCTTTTCCGTTCTCATCGCGCATGGCACGTACACGGCCATACTCCAGACCACACAGAACGATGTCGCCCTGGTTCAGAGTACCTTCCTGTACCAGTACCGAAGCGATTGGACCACGGCCCTTATCCAGACGGGACTCGATCACCACGCCGCGGGCCATGCCCTCTTTGCGTGCGTTCAGTTCCAGAACTTCGGACTGCAGCAGGATGCCTTCCAGCAGTTCGTCAACGCCCATGCCGCTCTTAGCAGACACGTGAACGAACATGTGCTCACCGCCCCAATCTTCTGGAATCACTTCGTGCTGAGACAGCTCAGTCTTAACGCGATCCGGATCGGCACTCTCTTTGTCCATCTTGTTGACGGCAATCACCAGAGGCACACCGGCCGCTTTGGCGTGTTGAATCGCTTCAACCGTCTGAGGCATTACGCCGTCATCGGCCGCCACCACCAGAACAACCAGGTCAGTGGCTTGGGCACCACGGGCACGCATGGAGGTAAACGCCGCGTGTCCAGGAGTATCCAGGAAGGTGATCATGCCGTTACCGGTTTCTACGTGGTAGGCACCGATATGCTGGGTAATACCACCGGCTTCACCATCGGCCACTTTGGCACGACGGATGTAATCCAGCAGGGAGGTCTTACCGTGGTCAACGTGACCCATGATGGTCACAACCGGCGCGCGAGGCTCGGTGGTGGCATCGGTGTCACGATCGGACAGGATGGCATCTTCCAGCTCATTTTCGTTGCGCAGGATGATCTTGTGACCCATCTCTTCACACACCAGAGCGGCGGTTTCCTGATCGATCACCTGGTTGATGGTGGCCATGGCGCCCATCTTCATCATCACCTTGATGACTTCGGTGGCTTTAACCGCCATCTTGTTGGCCAGTTCGCCAACGGTCACGGTCTCGCCGATCTCCACGTCGCGGGTCACTTTCTCGACCGGCTTCTGGAAGCCCTGCTGCATGGAAGACGGCGTCTTGCCACGACCACGGCCACGACCGCGTGGGCCACGGGCGTTACGGTCCTGAGTATCGGCCGCTTTCTTCTTCTTACGACGACGACCGCGCTCGGCCTGAGCGTCAGACGCATCTTCGGCAGCACGGGCGGCAGTGGAGGTGGTGACATGGTAGTCAGCCTGCTCGCGGGCTTTACGCTCCGCTTCTTCAGTTTCCCAGCGTTTGGCGTTTTCTTCCGCCAGTCGCTTGGCCTCTTCCGCTTTCGCCTTGGCTTCCTCTTCCACCTTACGGGCGGCTTCGGCTTCCTGGGCGGCCTTCAGCTTGTCAGCTTCTTGGCGAGCGATGTCATCTTGGGCCTTCTCTTTCGTGGTCAACTTCTCTTGCTCCTCGCGTTGGGCTTTTTCTGCAGCCTGACGCTTTGCTTTTTCTTCGGCATCACGCTTGGCTTTCTCTTCCGCTTCACGCTTGGCTTGTTCTTTGGCTTCACGCTTAGCCCGTTCCTCTGCCTCAAGGCGTGCCGCTTCTTCTGCGGCCTGACGGGCTTCCTCTTCCTGGCGCTGCTGCTCATCAACGGCACTGCGTTTCACGTAGGTGCGCTTCTTGCGCACCTCAACTTGCACATCCTTGGACTTACCACCGCCGGCGTTAACGCTCAGAGTCGAACGTTTCTTACGCTGCAGGGTCATACGGGTCGGCTCGTTACTGCCGCCGTGTTGATCGGCCAGGTGGCTCAGCAGGGTCTGTTTCTCCTGCTCAGTCACGCTGTCATTGGCACTCTTTTTAATCCCGGCTTCGGCGAACTGGGCAACCAGACGATCAACCGGTTTTCCTACTTCACTGGCCAGTTTTTCAACAGTCAAATCTGCCATATTTTCTGAATCCTCCGTTGATCGGCTTACGCCTCGTCGCTGAACCAGCAGATGTTGCGGGCAGCCATGATCAGCTCGCCGGCCTGCTCTTCGCTCAGCTCTTCAATGTCGCTCAGGTCATCGATGCCCTGCTCTGCCAGATCTTCCAGGGTGATGACACCACGGGAAGCCAGAACAAAGGCCAGATGGCGCTCCAGGCCTTCCAGGTTCAGAAGGTCTTGTGCCGGCTCGGCGCCGTCCAGGGCTTCCTCGTCGGCCAGCGCTTTGGTGGTCAGTGCCGCTTTGGCACGCTCACGCAACTCTTCAACCGCCTCTTCGTCCAGGCCGTCGATCTCCAACAGCTCCTGGATTGGCACGTAGGCGATCTCTTCCAGGCTGGTGAAGCCCTCTTCGGCCAGCACTTCGGCGAACTCGTCGTCGATGTCCAGGTTGTCCACGAACAGGGTGATCAGCCGGTCGGATTCTTCCTGATGCTTGGCCGCCATCTCATCGGTGGTCATCACATTCAGTTCCCACTCGGTCAGCTGCGACGCCAGGCGAACGTTCTGACCATTACGGCCAATGGCCTGGGCCAGGCTGTCCGGCTCAACGGCAACGTCCATGCTGTGGGCGTCTTCGTCAACCACGATGGAACCCACATCCGCAGGCGCCATGGCCTTGATCACGTACTGGGCCACGTTGTCGTCCCACAGTACGATGTCGATGCGCTCGCCACCCAGCTCACCGGATACCGCTTGAACACGGGCACCACGCATGCCGACACAGGCGCCGACCGGGTCGATGCGCTTGTCGTTGCTCTTAACGGCGATCTTGGCGCGAGAGCCTGGATCACGGGCGGCGCCCATAATCTCAATCATCTCTTCGCCGATTTCCGGCACCTCAATGCGGAACAGCTCGATCAGCATCTCTGGCTTGGTGCGGCTCAGGAACAGCTGAGCACCACGGGACTCAGGACGCACGGCGAACAGCAGCGCACGCACCCGGTCACCGGGACGGAAGTTCTCCCGAGGCAGCATCTCTTCACGATACAGGATCGCGTCGGCGTTGCCGCCCAGATCCAGAATCACTGAGTCACGGTTGACCTTCTTGACCACACCGGTAACCAGCTGGCCTTCTTTGTCACGGAACTGCTCGATGATCAAACCGCGCTCGGCTTCCCGTACTTTCTGTACGATAACCTGCTTGGCAGTCTGGGTGGTGATGCGGTCAAACTTCACCGATTCGATCTGCTCTTCGACGTAATCGCCGGCGACAATGCTGTCGTCTTCGTACATGGCACGCGCCGCGGACAGAGACAACTCTCGGGTTGGCTCTTCCATCTCGGCATCGTCTTCCAGCACCAACCAACGACGGAAGGTATCGAACTCACCGGTCTTCTGATCGATCTCGACACGAACTTCGATCTCGATTTCATATTTTTTCTTAGTAGCGGTCGCCAAGGCCGTTTCCAGGGCCTCAAAAATCTTTTCACGCGGCAGTGCTTTTTCGTTAGATACCGCTTCGGCGACAAGTAAAATCTCTTTGCTCATGGGTCAGCCTCGTTTCACCCTGAAACTATCAGAACTTAGCTACCAGGTGGGCTTGGCGCACGTTTGCTAAAGCCACTTCCTGATCCGTACCTTTCACTGACAAGGTGATCATCTCGCCCTCAACGGCGGTGATCAGTCCCTGCAGCTTGCGTTTTCCTTCAACCGGCATATTCAGAAGCACGAAGGCCTCCTCACCGATGAATTTTTCATAATGTGCCGGCGTAAACAGCGGCCGTTCGATCCCAGGAGAAGACACCTCGAGGTTGTATTCGGTGCTGATGGGATCTTCCACATCCAGCACCGCTCCGATCTGGCGGCTGACTTCGGCACAGTTGTCCACTGTGATGCCATTTTCGTGGTCGATAAACACTCGCAATGTGGAGTGCGAACCGGCACGAACGTATTGAATCCCTACCAACTCAAAACCCAGGGCTTGAACCGGTTCTTGCAACATCTCGGTTAAGCGTTGCTCTAGCGTAGCCATCGCGCCTCCCCCTACAAACGAAAAAAGGGCATAAAGCCCTGTTATCTAAATAGCCATACCAATAGAGGTAATTAGATGGTTTATCCAGGATACCACCATGTAATTGCCCCATCGGTGTGCTCTTAGCCAATCCCAGAGGACAGATAACAAAAAGCCCCGAGCTCAAACGGGGCTAAAGTGCGCTGTACCCTGTTTAGGATGACTGATGTCATCGAACTGCCCACAGGGGAACAATCCACCGCCTCCGTCGCGGCCTTCTCGGTATCAATACCCATCAAGAAACTTGATCACGGAGAGAGCTGTTGTGCGTTTCCGCACTGGCCAAAACAGGAGTGAAACCTCAACCATTTTAGCCCATGAACACCAAACGCGTCGGTCCCCATGAATCAGCGGCACTTATTATACTGTTGCGCCTTTATACACGCAACCCAAATGCCGGGCTGTAAACGTGAAAAAGGCCGATTTAATAATCGACCTTTTTAATTGGTGCCGAGAGCGGGACTTGAACCCGCACGTCCATAGGACACTACCCCCTCAAGATAGCGTGTCTACCAATTCCACCACCTCGGCTAAATCTGTTACTGCGGCAGGTTGTCCTGCACTGGCTGCTCCACTTCGATGGTTTCGAAGTCGCTGGTCACCTTGCCTTTATGGGAAGACATGTTACCGATAGTCAGACTCAGTACAAAGAACAACACGGCACAGACTGAGGTTGCGCGGGTCAGGAAATTGCCTGAACCGGTAGAACCAAACAGGGTTCCACTCGCGCCGGCACCAAAAGAGGCACCCATGTCCGCACCTTTACCCTGTTGAATCAGCACCAGGCCGATAATTGCTGCTGCAACCAACAGGTAAGCTACCATCAAAACCGTATAAAGCATCGTCGCTTATTCCGCATTCATTGCAATGCTGCACAGTGCCAGAAACTCGCTGGCATTGAGGCTCACACCGCCAATCAAACCACCGTCCACATCAGGCTGAGAGAACAGATCCGCCGCGTTACTGGGTTTCACGCTGCCTCCGTAGAGGATTCGAATCTTCTCGCCGATGAAGGGCGACACTTCAGATAATCTCTGTCGAATGAAAGCATGCACTTCTTGTGCTTGCTCGGGAGTGGCACTCTTGCCGGTTCCCACCGCCCAAAGCGGCTCGTAGGCGATAATGGCATTATCAAAGGCCATTGTCCCGACTTTTTCGATGACCGCGTCCAATTCGCCGGCAATCACTTCAAAAGTTCGGCGGGCTTCGCGGGCCGCCAGGGATTCACCCACACACAAAATCGGCGTCAAACCCATTTTCTGTGCCGTGGCAAACTTATTTGCCACAATATCGCTGGTCTCACCGTACATACGACGTCGTTCGGAGTGACCAACAATAACGTAATTACAACCGAATTCCCGCAGCATAGAGGCCGACACTTCGCCGGTGTATGCGCCGAATTCATGATGGCTGACGTTCTGAGCGCCCAAGCGCACCAGACGGCCATCCAAGCTTTGCTTACTCTGTTCGAGCAGCTTGCTTGCGCTTTCCAGGTACACTGTCGGAGGGCATATCACCACTTCAGCAGAGTCGTCTTTTAAGCGGCCAAATTTTTTAACCAGCTCTTCAGCCAACTGACGAGAACCATTCATCTTCCAGTTGCCTGCGACCATAGGGCGTCGTAGTGCCATACTTCTCTCCTGTGAAAGCGGGCGAGATAATAACGAACCCATATTTAAGTTACAAGTCCTCGCCCGGCAAAATCTGGCTTAAGCCGTTTAACTGCTTTTATTTTATTCGTTGAGTCGCTGCCAAGACCTGCAGCACGTCCCAGGTTTCCCGTACGTCATGAACCCGTACGATGCTGGCGCCGCCCTGGGCACAGAGCATGGCCCCGGCCAAACTGGCGGCCAGACGCTCATTGACGTTGCGATCCAGCAGGCCACCGAACATCGACTTGCGGCTGAGGCCGGTCAGCAGCGGCAACCCCAGAGACTGGAACTGTGCCAGTTGCGCCAGCAACTGAAAGTTGTGCTCCTGAGTCTTGCCGAAACCAAATCCGGGATCAAGCAGCAACCGCTCCTTGGCCAGACCGGCTTGCTCACAGGCCCGAATACGCTGGGCGAAAAACGCCATGATATCAGCAACCAAATCCTGATAGCTAGGCGCACTCTGCATTGTTCTCGGTTGCCCCTGCATGTGCATCAGGCACACCGGCACCTGCAGATCCGCCGCGGCGGCCAGGGCGCCCGGCTCCTGCAGCGCGCGCACGTCATTGATGAGACCGGCACCGGAAGCCACCGCCTCCCGCATCACCTGCGGCTTGCTGGTGTCGATGGAGATCACCACATCCAACTCGGAGCCGATGGCTTCGATGGCGGGAATCACCCGGTTCAGCTCCTCTTCGACGCTCACGTCCGGTGCGCCGGGGCGGGTGGACTCACCGCCGATGTCGAGAATGCTGGCGCCGTCATTGACCATCTTGCGGGCCTGCGCCAAAGCGGCGTCTACGCCATGAAAGCGGCCGCCATCGGAAAATGAGTCCGGGGTGACGTTGATGATCCCCATCACCTGCACCTGGCTCAGATCCAGTGTGCGACCGGCACAATCGAGTGTCATTATCGCTCTCCATAAAAAAGTCCCGCCAGAGGCGGGACTTGATTGTAACCTAAAAGACGAACTATTTCGCCGGTGCTTCGGTGCCGTCGATGTCGGTGGCCGGCTTGTCGTCGGCAGCGCTGTCGTTGGCTTCCACCTTGGAACCTCCAGACGGGGTATCGTCAGAGCTGTCGCCCTTGCCCCACTCCGCCGGCTCGCGCACTTCCCGTCGGGCCATCAAGTCGTCAATCTGACGGGCATCAATGGTCTCGTACTTCATCAAGGCGTCGGTCATGGCGTGCAGAATGTCCATGTTGTCTTCCAGGATGCTCAGGGAGCGCTGGTAGTTACGGTCGATGATGTCCTTGATCTCCTGATCGATCATCATCGCCGTTTCATCGGACATGTGGCTGGCCTTGGCCATAGAGCGACCCAGGAATACCTCACCATCTTCTTCGGCGTAGTTCATCGGCCCCATGCGAGTCGACAGGCCCCACTGGGTCACCATCTTACGGGCAATGTCGGTGGCCCGCTCGATGTCATTACTGGCCCCGGTGGTCACCTTATCGGCGCCGTAGATGATCTCCTCGGCGATACGGCCACCGTAGAGGCTGGACACCATGGACTCCAGGTGCTGCTTGGAGTGACTCCAGCGATCCTGCTCTGGCAGGTACATGGTCACACCCAAGGCTCGACCACGGGGAATGATGGACACCTTATAGACCGGATCGTGCTCAGGCACCATGCGGCCGACGATGGCATGACCGGCTTCGTGGTAGGCGGTCATCTTCTTCTCGTCCTCGGTCATCACCATGGAACGGCGCTCGGCCCCCATCATGATCTTGTCCTTGGCCTTCTCAAACTCCTCCATGGACACCAGACGGCGATCGCCACGGGCAGCAAACAGCGCCGCTTCGTTCACCAGGTTGGCCAGGTCGGCACCGGAGAAGCCAGGGGTACCACGGGCAATCAGGTCAGCTTTGACGTCTTCCGCCAGCGGTACCTTGCGCATGTGCACCTTGAGGATCTGCTCACGACCACGGACGTCCGGCAAACCAACGGTAACCTGACGGTCGAATCGACCGGGACGCAGCAAGGCCGGATCCAGTACGTCTGGACGGTTGGTGGCGGCGATGACGATGATGCCCTCGTTGCCCTCAAAGCCATCCATCTCTACCAGCATCTGGTTCAAGGTCTGTTCACGTTCATCGTGACCACCACCCAGGCCGGCGCCACGCTGACGACCGACGGCGTCGATCTCATCGATGAAGATGATGCATGGCGCGGATTTCTTAGCCTGATCGAACATGTCACGGACACGGGACGCACCCACACCCACAAACATCTCAACAAAGTCAGAACCGGAGATGGTAAAGAACGGCACCTTGGCTTCACCGGCGATCGCTTTCGCCAGCAAAGTCTTACCGGTACCCGGAGGTCCCACCATCAGCACACCGGTAGGAATCTTACCGCCCAGTTTCTGGAACTTGGTGGGATCACGCAGGTAATCCACCAGTTCGCCCACCTCTTCTTTGGCCTCGTCGCAACCGGCCACGTCGACGAAGGTGGTTTTAATCTGGTCTTCGCCCATCAGGCGGGCCTTGCTCTTACCAAACGACATGGCGCCTTTGCCACCGCCGCCCTGCATCTGACGCATGAAGAAGATCCATACCCCCACCAGCAACAGCATCGGGAACCAGGAGATGAAGATCTGCGCCAACACGCTGGGTTGCTCCGGTGGCAAGCGGGTGATGTCGACCTTGTGCTTGATCAGGTCGTCGATCAACTTGTCATCGTAAGCCGGCATGTAGGTGACAAACTGCTCACCATTGCGAGTCTTACCAGTGATGGTGATGCCATCTTCCTGGAACTCCACCGCGGGTACCTGGCTATTGCTGTACGCTTCAACGAAATCGGTATAGCTCAAAGCGTTCCCAGCCCCATTAGTGGGGTTGTAACCCTTAAATACCGACATCAATACGACAGCGATAACCAGCCATAAAATCAGATTTTTCGCCATATCACTCAAGGTAGGGAACCTCGCAAATTCCTTTGATTATCTTAGCAAGCTTACAACTTGTAGCCGCTTGCCACAATGTAGACCTCGCGGGAGCGCGCCCGGGAGGAGTCTGGTTTACGAATTTTTACAACTTTAAAGGCTTTACGTACTTCAGCCAGGTATTGATCAAAGCCTTCGCCCTGGAACACCTTAACGATGAAACTGCCGTTGGCCGCCAGCACCTGATGGCACATGTCGAAAGCCAGCTCTACCAGGTACATGGCGCTGGGTTGGTCTACCGACTGGGCTCCGGAGAAGTTGGGCGCCATATCCGACATCACCACATCCACCTTGCCATCACCGACCCGTTTCAACAACGCATTGAGCACCGCTTCCTCGCGGAAATCCCCCTGCAGGAAATCGACTCCGGCGATTGGGTCCATCGATAAAATGTCACAGGCAATGACCTGTCCTTCGCTGCCAATCTCCTTTACGGCGTACTGAGACCAACCGCCGGGAGCCGCACCGAGATCCACCACGGACATGCCGGGTTTCAACAACTTATCTTTACCCTGAATCTCTTCAAGTTTAAACACAGCTCGGGAACGAAGGCCTTTTTTTTGCGCCTCTTTCACGTACTGGTCATCAAAATGCTCTTTCATCCAGCGCGTCGAGCTGGCACTGCGCTTCTTTTTACCGGCCATAATTCTCCAGACCGTAGTAGTGAGGATTTAATTACCAGGAAGTTTATCATCTTGGTAAGAATTAGTATTACGCTATAGATGGCGTTAGAATACGCGCTTTTCAAGTCCCCAAACCAAAATGAGTGGCCCAATGAGTCAATTAACTACCAAGCAGAAGCAGTATCTTAAAGGCTTGGCCCATAGCCTGAAGCCGGTAGTCCTGCTGGGCGGCAACGGTCTGACCGAAGGCGTAATGGCCGAAATTGAACTGGCTCTGGCACACCATGAGCTGATCAAGGTCAAGGTGGCCAGTGAAGACCGTGATGCCAAGCGCGCCATCATGGACGCCATCCTGCGCGAATCCGGCGCGGCTCAGGTTCAGGTTATCGGCCATATTCTGGTGCTGTACCGCGAATCTGAAAAGTGCAAAATTGAGTTGCCGAAAGCCCGTTAATCCGGTCTGTCAGCCAGTCTCAATAAAAAAGCCGCGAAGTCGCGGCTTTTTTTATGCGGGGTCAGTGTACACCTAAACCCCACGGGCGAGTCCTCGAGATTACTTGTATTGGACCTCGATGATCTCATACTCCACTTCGCCACCCGGGGCTTTCACCACCACCAGGTCGTCCAGCTCTTTGCCCACCAGGGCGCGGGCAATGGGGGAGTTCACGGAGATCATTCCGCCTTTCAGATCCGCTTCATCATCACCAACAATGCGGTACGTCACCTCTTCGTCACTGTCGACATTCAAAATGGTCACAGTGGCGCCGAAAATCACCCGGCCATTGTTAGGGATCTTGGTCACGTCGATGATCTGCGCGGTGGACAGCTTGCTTTCGATGTCGCGAACCCGAGCTTCACACAGTCCCTGCTCTTCGCGGGCCGCATGGTACTCGGCGTTCTCTTTCAAATCACCCAGCTCTCGTGCTTCTGCGATGGCTTCGGAGATCGCTGGACGCTTGGTGTGCTTCAGATGCTCCAGCTCTTCTCGTAGCTGCTGGGCACCGACAACGGTCATTGGAACCTGGGTCATAATCTGCTTCCGTCTTATCCGGCCAAACCGGGCCCCAGCCAATGCACGCATTGACCTGCCAAGTTGAATTCCGGGTATTGTAAATAGGGTGTTTTGGTTCTGGAATAGACCGATTGTAATAAGAAAACGCCGGCAGGTCATCCCTGCCGACGTCTCAGTATCGCCAAAAAAGCGGGGTTACTTCAAACTGCGCTGATGCAGCTCCTGCACCGAACTGACCTTACCACGGTCATCGGCGGTATGGGCCAGGCAAGTGGCAAAGCCGGCATTCATGGTGGTGGTGTAGTTCACCTTGTGCTGCAACGCCCCTCGACGAAGGTGTTTGGAATCCTCGATGGCCTGACGGCCTTCGGTGGTATTCACGATGTAGGTGTACTCGTCGTTTTTGATCCGGTCCAGGATGTGGGGACGCCCTTCATGGATCTTATTGACCAGTCTAGGGTTAATGCCCGCCTCTCCCAGCGCAACGGCGGTGCCGTGGGTGGCATCCAGCTCATAGCCCAGCTCTATCAGCTGGGTGGCCAGATCCGCCACTCGGGACTTATCGCCCTGACGAACCGACAACAGGGCTCGGCCGGATTTCGGCACGTCCTTGATCGCCCCCAGTTGCGCCTTGGCGTAAGCCTCGGCAAAGGTGTCACCCACGCCCATCACCTCACCAGTGGAGCGCATCTCCGGCCCCAGCAGCGGATCCACGCCGGGGAACTTGTTGAATGGCAGCACCACCTCTTTCACCGAGTAGTAAGGTGGAATCACCTCCTGGGTGAAGTTCTGCGCCTTGAGGGAGGTGCCCGCCATGACCCGGGCAGCCACTTTCGCCAGCTGCACCCCGGTGGCCTTGGACACGAACGGCACGGTTCGAGCGGCGCGAGGGTTGACCTCAATCAGGTAGATGGCGTTGTCCTTGACCGCAAACTGCACGTTCATCAGACCCACCACACCCAATTCCAGCGCCAGCTTACGCACCTGCAGCCGCATCTGGTCCTGAATCGACTGGCTCAGGGTGTAGGGAGGCAGAGAGCAACCGGAGTCGCCACTGTGAACTCCCGCCTGCTCAATGTGCTCCATGATGCCGCCGATGACCACGTCGACACCGTCACACACCGCGTCCACATCCACTTCGATGGCGTCATCAAGGAAGCGATCCAGCAGTACCGGTGACTCGTTGGACACGCTCACCGCTTCATTGAAGTAGCGGCGCAGATCCTGCTCGTCGTAGACGATCTCCATGGCACGACCACCCAGCACGTAGGAAGGGCGAACCACCAGCGGGTACCCGATGCGCTTGGCGTCAATCACCGCCTGCTCCATGTTGGTGACGGTGCTGTTTTCCGGCTGCAGCAACCCCAGGCGTTCTACTGCCTGCTGGAAGCGTTCCCGGTCTTCGGAGCGGTCGATGGCGTCCGGGCTGGTGCCTATGATCGGCACGCCGGCAGCTTCCAGATCCCGGGCCAGTTTCAGTGGCGTCTGGCCGCCGTACTGAACAATCACACCTTTCGGCTGTTCAACCCGCACAATCTCCAGCACATCTTCCAGGGTCACCGGCTCGAAGTAGAGACGGTCGGAGGTGTCGTAATCGGTGGACACGGTTTCCGGGTTACAGTTGACCATGATGGTCTCGTAACCGTCTTCCCGCATTGCCAGTGCCGCGTGCACGCAGCAGTAATCGAACTCAATGCCCTGACCGATGCGGTTGGGGCCACCACCAATCACCATGATCTTGTCATTGGTGGATGGCTGCGCTTCGCACTCCTCCTCGTAGGTGGAGTACATGTAAGCGGTGTCGGTGGAGAACTCGGCGGCGCAGGTATCGACCCGCTTATACACCGGCAGCACCTCAAGGCGCTGGCGCAGCTTGCGAATCTCGCCATCACTGATCCCCAACAACTTCGCCAGGCGGGCATCGGCAAAGCCTTTGCGTTTCAGCTTGCGCATGAAGCCAGCGTCCAGACCGGCAAAACCCCGTTCCTTGACCTGCTCTTCCAGTTGCAACAGCTCTTCAATCTGAACCAGGAACCACTTATCGATGCCCGTCAGCCGATGGATGGCCTCCATGGACAAGCCGGCGCGGAAGGCGTCGGCCAGGTACCAGATGCGATCGCAACCGGCCTCCTGAAGCTGGTAGCGAATCTTGGACAACGAGTCGTTGTCGTCCAGATTGACGATGGGGTCCAGACCGGTCATGCCGGTCTCCAGGCCGCGCAGCGCCTTGTGCAGCGATTCCTGGAAGGTACGGCCAATGGCCATGACCTCGCCCACCGACTTCATCTGAGTGGTCAGGCGGTCATTGGCGCCGGCAAACTTTTCGAAGTTAAAGCGTGGCACCTTAGTCACCACGTAATCGATGGACGGCTCAAACGACGCCGGGGTGGTGCCACCGGTGATGTCATTTTGCAGCTCATCCAGGGTGTAGCCCACGGCCAACTTGGCCGCCACCTTGGCGATGGGGAAGCCGGTGGCCTTAGACGCCAGCGCCGAGGAACGGGACACCCGAGGATTCATCTCGATGATCACCAGACGGCCGTCTTTCGGATTCACCGCCCACTGAACGTTGGAGCCGCCGGTTTCGACACCGATCTCTCTCAGTACGTTCATGGAGGCGGTTCGCATCAGCTGATACTCTTTGTCGGTCAGCGTTTGCGCCGGCGCCACGGTGATCGAGTCACCAGTATGGATGCCCATGGGGTCGAAGTTTTCGATGGAGCAGACGATGATGCAGTTGTCGGCGCGATCGCGGACCACCTCCATCTCGTACTCTTTCCAGCCAATCAGGCTTTCATCAATCAACAACTCGTTGGTCGGGGACAGATCCAGACCATTGGTGCAGATCTCTTCAAACTCTTCACGGTTGTAGGCGATGCCGCCACCACTGCCGCCCATGGTGAACGACGGGCGGATGATGCAGGGGAAGCCCACCTGCTCCTGAACCGCATTGGCCTCCTCCATGCTGTGGGCGATGCCCGAGCGTGGGGTTTCCAGGCCAATGGATTTCATCGCCACATCGAAGCGGGCACGATCTTCGGCCTTATCGATGGCATCGGCAGTGGCGCCAATCATCTGGACGCCGAACTCTTCCAGGACGCCGTGTTTCTCCAGCTCCAGGGCGCAGTTCAGTGCGGTCTGGCCACCCATGGTTGGCAACACCGCACACGGGCGCTCCTTCTCAATGATTTTGCGCACCACTTCCCAGTGGATGGGTTCGATGTAGGTGGCGTCGGCCATCTCCGGATCGGTCATGATGGTGGCCGGGTTGGAGTTCACCAGAATGACCCGGTAGCCCTCTTCACGCAGAGCCTTACAGGCCTGGGCGCCGGAGTAGTCAAACTCACACGCCTGGCCAATGACGATGGGGCCCGCGCCCAGAATCAGAATGCTTTTTAAGTCGGTACGTTTTGGCATTGTTCTATCTCTTCACGCTCTGTTATTGGGCCGCGTTGCGGAGTTGCATCAGTTCGATGAAATGATCGAACAACGGTGCCGCATCGTGGGGACCCGGGCTGGCTTCAGGGTGGCCCTGGAACGAGAAAGCCGGCTTGTCGGTTCGGTGAATCCCCTGCAGGGAACCATCGAACAAGCTCTTATGGGTGGCTTTCAGGTTGGTCGGCAAACTGGCTTCATCGACGGCAAAACCGTGGTTCTGGGCGGTGATCATCACCTTGCCGCTGTCCAGGTCCTTGACCGGGTGGTTACCGCCATGGTGGCCAAACTTCATCTTCAGGGTCTGAGCGCCGGAGGCCAAGGCCAACAGTTGATGCCCCAGGCAGATGCCGAACAGAGGCGTATCGGTTTCCAGCAGCGACTGAATGGCACGGATGGCGTAATCACAGGGCTCCGGATCACCGGGGCCATTGGACAGGAACACCCCATCCGGATTCATCGCCAATACCTCGGCCGCCGGCGTCTGGGCCGGAACCACGGTCACGTCACAGCCACGATCCACCAGCATCCGCAGAATGTTCTGCTTCACGCCGTAGTCGTAGGCCACCACCTTGTACTTCAGTGCGTCTGCCGGCGTATCGCTGGGCAGTCCGCCCACCAGTTTCCAGCTGCCATTGCGCCAGTGGTAAGGGGCGCTGACGGTGACTTCCTTGGCCAGGTCCATGCCTTTGAGGCCAGGGAAGCCCTGGGCCTGTTGCAGCGCCTGGGCGGCGTCGGCCGCTACTCCGGTCATGATGCAGCCGGCCTGAGCGCCCTTCTCCCGCAGAATGCGAGTCAGTTTGCGGGTATCGATATCCGCAATGCCAACCACATTGTGCTGTTTCAGGTACTCAGACAGGGACTGTTCATTACGGAAGTTGGATGCCAGCGCAGGCAGGTCACGAATGATCAGGCCGGTGGCGTGGATTGCAGAGGATTCAACGTCTTCGGAATTGGTTCCGGTGTTACCGATGTGAGGGTAGGTAAGAGTAACTATCTGACGTGAATAGGAAGGATCGGTCAGGATTTCTTGATAACCAGTCATAGAAGTGTTAAAAACGACTTCTCCGACAGCAGATCCGTCGGCACCTATGGAAGTACCGGTGAAAACTGTGCCATCCTGGAGCATTAATAGGGCAGTTTTGTTCAACTTGACCTCCCACCAGAAGAATTATAAGTTATTGTTTTACAATGATTTAGGGTAAACCTCTTCAACTCGCCAAACTCAAAAAGTGAATTTTTGACAAATTCCGGCGATTATAGCGACCAAAGTCACATTTGTATATAGCCAATCAATAAAAAAGGGCTAAAAAGCCCTAATTTTATTTTAAATCCAATACTTGGTGCATGTCGTACAGGCCATTGGGCCTCTGAAACAGCCATTGTGCCGCCCGCATGGCGCCATTGGCAAAGGTCATTCGGCTCGAAGCTTTGTGGGTGATCTCCAGCCGTTCACCGATGTCGGCAAACAGCGCCGTATGCTCACCGACGATGTCGCCGGCCCGAATGGTGGAGAAGGCGATGGTGTCGCGGTCACGCTCGCCGCTAATGCCTTCACGACCGTAGATGGCACACTGCTCCAGATCCCGATTCAGGGTCTCGGCAATGACCTCACCCATCCGCAACGCCGTGCCCGACGGGGCGTCCTTCTTGTAGCGGTGGTGGCCTTCGATGATCTCAATGTCGGTGTAGTCGCCCATCACCTTGGCCGCCGTTTCCAGCAACTTAAACAGCAGGGTCACCCCCACTGACATATTCGGTGCCAGTACAATAGGCAGATCCTGCGCCAGCTCGGCGATGCGCTCTTTCTGATGGCTGCTGAAGCCGGTGGTGCCGATGGCAATGGGTTTACCATGCTGGGCACACCAGGCGGCCATCTCCAGGCTGGTTTCCGGGTTGGTAAAATCGATAAGCACATCGAAGTCATCCACCACCAGTTCCAGTTTATCCACCAGGGTCACGCCGATGGCACCGTGGCCAATCAACTCACCGGCATCCACCCCCAGCAAACTGGCACCACTGCGCTCTATGGCCGCACCAAGACGGATCTGAGGGTGCGCCAGGGCGGCTTCAATCAATGTGCGCCCCATACGGCCGCTGGCCCCGACAATGGCTACTCGGATCTGTTCCATCTGTTACTGCTCCCAATCGGCTCTATGCATCTGGATAATCATATGATTATTGACCGCCGACATAAAGATCTCTGTCCCAATTCGCAGCCCAAAAAAAAGGGAAGCAACCGCTTCCCCTTATGACATTATTTAATGTCCAGCAACTCGACTTCGAACACCAGCGCCGAGAACGGTGGAATGGCACCACCTGCACCGCGCTCGCCGTAGGCCAGCTGGTGAGGGATGTACAGTTTCCACTTGGCACCCTTGTTCATCATCTGCAGCGCTTCGGTCCAGCCTGCAATCACGCCGCTGACCGGGAACTCAACCGGCTCACCGCGATCCACGGAGCTGTCGAACACGCCACCATGGGTGAAGGTACCGTGGTAGTGACAGCTCACAGTGCTGTTCAGACCCGGCTTGTCACCTTCGCCTTCGGCGATGATTTCGTACTGCAGGCCAGATTCGGTGGTGATCACGCCATCACGCTTGGCGTTGTCAGCCAGGAAGGCTTCGCCTTCGCCGGCGGCTTCGGCAGCCTTGGCTTCGCGGGCTTCAGCCAGACGCTGAGAGATAACCGCAAACGCCTGCTGCAGCTCGGCCATTTCAACCAGGCTGTCTTTGCCTTCGAAGGCATCGGCCAGGCCCTGCTGAACCGCAGAGATCTCAATACCTTCAAAGCTGTTGGCGGCCAGTTGCTCACCCAGCTGACGGCCTACGCCGTAGCTTGCTTGCTGTTCTACTGTGTCGAACTTCATGATGTATGTTCCAGTATGGAAAAAACTGCTGCGGAGTGTACCACTTGTGGGGCAATTAATACCAACGCAATTGAGTCTCTTTTGAGCGCCCGGAACCAGGCCGGGCGGTTCCATCTCAGCGACGGCAACGAGGCTGAATTCCGGCGCTTTTCGCCTGACGATACAGCGGCTGCACCTGCCCCTGCAGTCGCTCCAGATCCGAGATGCGGGTACTGTGTGACGGGTGGGTCGACATCAGTTCCGGTGGCGCATTGCCACCACTGGCTTCGGCCATGTTGTGCCACAGTGCCACCGACTGCTGCGGATCGAAGCCGGCTCTGGCCATCAGATCCGCCCCCATCACGTCGGCCTCACTCTCCTGGGTGCGGCCATAAGGCAGGGTGATGCCCACCTGTACGCCCAGCCCCAGGCCGGCCATGTACAGGTCGCGGTTGGCGGTGCCCTGCAAAAATACGTCGGCGATCTGCAACCCGGCATTGCTGAGCTGGGAGCGGGACACCCGCTCGTTGCTGTGGCGCGCCAGCACGTGCGCCACCTCGTGGCCCATGACCGCGGCCAGCTGATCCTGGTTTTCCGCCACCTCCAGCAAGCCGGTGTATACGCCGATGTGCTTGCCCGGCAGGGCAAAGGCATTCACCTGCTCGGAGTCAAACACCACCACCTCCCACTCGGATGGCGTGTCGCCCAGGGCGGTGATGATGCCATCGGCCACACACTGCACGTAGGCGATGGTGGCTTTATCGGTAGCACGGGTTTCTTTTTCCTTGATCTGGGCAAAGGACTGGTCCCCCATCTGCGCCATCTCCGAGCCGGAAAACAGCAGCATCTGATCCCGCCCGGTCGGCGACTGATGAGTGGCACAAGACGAAAGCAGCCCCAACAGGACCACAGCGCCAAGCTTTCGCATAATCTACTCCATTAAAAAAGGGATGCGTGTGCATCCCTTAATGTTACCCCATTCGCTGGCGGGTTATAAACTCACAGCGCCAGATGCTGATCCAAGAAGCTGAGCATGGTTTTGTAGGTGCTGATCCGATTCTCCTCATTGAACAGGCCGTGACCCTCTTTATCCAGCTCCAGCCACTGGTAAGCACGATGGCGCTTGTCCAAAGCCTCTCGCAACTCCTCGGCATGCTCGATGGGCACCCGCTCATCCTCGCCACCATGAATCAGCAGCAACGGCACTTTCAGCTTATCGACATTGTACACCGGCGAGAACGCCTTCATGTTATCGCTATCCTCACCGATCACCTCCCGCAGGTAGTTCACCCCAGATTGGTAATCCGGAATGTCTCCGACCTCGTACATCAACTCCAGATCATAAACCCCGGCAAAGCCGATGGCGCACTGAAACAGATCCGGCGCCAGAATCGGCGCCTGCAGGGCCGAGTAGCCGCCGAACGAGCCGCCATAGATGCAGACGTTGTCTTTGTTAGCCACCCCGGTGTCGATCAGGTGTTGAGTGGCATCGATGATGTCGTACTGAATCTTGCTGCCCCAGTTGCGGTAGCCAGCCATCTGGTAATCCAGGCCATAGCCGCCGGAGCCGCGAAAGTTGACCTGCAACACCGCCATGCCGCGACTGGCGAACAGTTGCGACTCCCAGTTGTAACTCCAGTAGTCCCGTGGTCCATGGGGGCCGCCATGGGGATTGACCAGCAGCGGCAGATTCTTGGCCTTTGTGCCCGCCGGCACCGTCAGGTAACCGTGAATGGTCATGCCGTCACGGGCGGTAAAGCTGATGGCCTGCACCGTGGCAGACTGCTTGGGGTCCACCCAGCCGCGGCTGTTCAGCAGCAAGCTGACGCTGTTTTTCTCGGTATCAAACAGGTAGTAGCTAACCGGATGGGTGTCGCTATAAGCAGCAACGATGGCCAGTTTGCCGTCCAGGGTCTGGCTGGTCAGCGACACCTGCTGGCCGGGAAAGGCCGCCAGCAGGCCTTTGAGGCGCCGGCTCTCCGGCCGCTGTTTATCGATAAACACGTAGCTGGGGTAACCGGACTCCAGCTCCAGGGCGTACAGGGCCCGGTCTGCCACCGACAGCCAGGTCTGCGAAGGGTCCACGGTGTCATCGCGATAGATGAGCGAGCTGGTGCCCTTAGTCAAATCCAGTTTCTTCAGCCCCTGAATGCTGGCATCGGTGTTATCCAGCACATAGACTTCGTGATCGCTGGCAAAGGCCACCGGCTGTACACTGCCCTGCCTGTGATCGCTGGAACCAAACAATGTCCACGGCTCGCCGCGTTTGTTGCGGTAGTAGATCTGGCCCTCTCCGTTCTTGTCGGTGCCGGTAACAAACCGCACCTCGCCCCTGGCGTCGGTGAGGAACTGGGCAAAAGACACCGGGGCGTAGGCAATCTTCTTGCGCTTACCGTTGTGAATGTTGACCCGGAACACGGTGGCCTTCTTGTCTTGCTTGACGCCCATGGGTACCGAGTTGATCAGCACGTGATCCTCGTCCTCCGGCAGCGGGTCAATCATGAAACCCCAGGCACGAATGGCACTCGCACCACTGCTGAGGCGACTACCTGTGGTGTTCTTGGTCTGCTTATAGCCAAACAGATACTCCGGCTTGTCGCCGTCGTAATCCACCGCCATCATCTCACCATAATACTGCGGCTCCTCGGTCCAGCCTTTGAGGTACTGCTTGGTGACCACGATGCGGTCGTTGCTGGCCCAGTAGTAGCTGCCCACTTCGGCCCGCATCGGAAAGTGGATAGAATGCAGCAGTTTGCGGGATTGGGTCTCCAGAATCACCACCCTTTGCTTGCCGTCGACCTTGGTCATCAGCGCCAGGCGATCGCCCTTGGGGGATAGCTTGACGGAGTACGCCTGGCTGGACTTGGCAAAATCTTCAACCGGGATCTGAGCCGCCAGTGGCAGGCTCAGCGTCAGCAGCAGGGTAAGTATCATCCTTGACATCGAACAGCTCCAAAATGGGAATGATTTAAACGGTAACGTTAGTGCAATGTTAAGCGCGGCCAAAAAAATAACAAGCCTAACCTGACTGCCATCGAATTTAAATCACAATAAAATGAATAAGTTCCAAGGCATCGGCTCGGCCGTTCGAGCCGTTTCTCAGGCCATAAACGCAACAAGGCCGCTGTAAACAGCGGCCTTGGAAATGGCACTCGATGTGCGACGACAGCGTTAGCTGGTCAGGTCATCGAAGAACTTCTTCACCCCATCGAAGAACCCTTCCGCCTTGGGGCTGTGCTTCTTGGAGGAGCCCTCCAGGGTCTGATCGAACTCCCGCAGCAACTCCTTCTGACGCTCGGTCAGGTTCACCGGCGTTTCGATGATCACCTTGCAGATCAGGTCGCCGACGGCATGGCTGCGCACCGATTTCACGCCCTTGCCACGCAGGCGGAACATGCGCCCGGTCTGAGTCTCGGCGGACACCTTCAGGTTCACCCGGCCATCCAGAGTCGGCACTTCGATGTCGCCGCCCACCGCGGCGGTGGAGAAACCGATTGGCACTTCGCAGTACAGGTTGTTGCCGTCACGCTGGAAGATGGGGTGATCCTTGACGTGCACCTGTACATACAGGTCGCCTGCCGGCGCCCCCATTTCACCCGCTTCGCCTTCGCCAGACAAGCGAATGCGGTCTCCGGTGTCGACACCGGCCGGAATCTTCACCGACAGGGTCTTGGTCTTCTCGACCCGGCCCTGACCATGACACTTGTTGCACGGATCCTTGATTACCTTGCCCTTACCATGACAGGTCGGACAGGTTTGGTTCACCGCAAAGAAACCCTGGCGCATCTGCACCTGGCCCTGACCGTGACAGGTGCCACAGGTCTGAGCGCTGGAGCCCTTCTTGGCGCCGCTGCCATGACAGCTGTCGCAGGCGGTCAGCACCGGAATGCGAATCTCCTTGGTGATGCCCTTAACGGCCTCCTCCAGGGACAGCTCCATGTTGTAGCGCAGATCATTGCCCCGGCTCGGGCCGGAGCGGCCACCACCACGACGACCGCCGCCAAAGATATCGCCAAACACGTCGCCGAAGATGTCGCCGAAGTCGCCACCACCGCCACCGAAACCACCGCCGCCGCGGTTAGGATCGACACCGGCGTGACCAAATTGATCATAGGCGGCGCGTTTTTCAGAGTCGGTCAGGATCTCGTAGGCTTCCTTAACCTCTTTGAAAGATTCTTCGGCTTGGGTGTCGCCCGGATTGCGGTCCGGGTGGAACTTCATAGCCAGGCGCTTGTAGGCCTTTTTGATGTCTCGCTCGCTGGCATCTCTCGCCACACCAAGCACTTCGTAGAAATCGCGTTTGGACATATCTCTAGCCAATAGTTGTTTCGCAAAAAACGGGCGATCGGTGGTACCGAACGCCCGTTGCTTTCATTCAGGTCAAAGGACGTCAGACTTATTTCTTGTCGTCTTTCACTTCTTCGAACTCAGCGTCAACCACGTCGTCTGCTGGCTGAGCCTGCTGTTCACCGGCTTCTGCACCACCCTGAGCTTGCTGGGCCTTGGCCTGAGCAATCTCCATCAGCTTAGCAGAGGCTTGAACCAGCTCCTGGGTCTTGGCTTCGATGGCTTCCTTGTCGGAACCCTTAGTCGCTTCCTCAACCTCTTTGATGGCTGCTTCAATCTTCTCTTTCTCGTCAGCAGGCAGAGCCTCACCGGCTTCTTCGATCTGCTTACGGGTCGCGTGAGCCAGACCATCCGCCTGGTTACGGGCCTGAACCAGCTCTTCGAACTTCTGGTCCTCTTCCGCGTGGGCTTCGGCTTCGTTCACCATTTTGTTGATCTCGTCCTCGGACAGACCGGAAGACGCCTGGATGGTGATCTTCTGCTCTTTGCCAGTGCCCTTGTCCTTAGCGGACACGTGCAGGATGCCGTCGGCATCGATGTCGAAGGTCACTTCAATCTGTGGCAGACCACGAGGTGCCGCCTGGATGCCTTCCAGGTTGAAGTTACCCAGAGACTTGTTGGCGCCGGCTTGCTTACGCTCACCCTGCAGCACGTGGATGGTTACCGCAGACTGGTTGTCTTCGGCGGTAGAGAACACCTGCGACTTCTTAGTCGGAATGGTGGTGTTCTTCTCGATCAGTGCGGTCATGACACCGCCCATGGTTTCGATACCCAGAGACAGAGGGGTTACGTCCAGCAGCAGTACGTCTTTCACGTCACCGGCCAGTACACCACCCTGAACCGCGGCACCCATGGCAACGGCTTCATCCGGGTTCACGTCTTTACGAGGCTCTTTACCGAAGAAGTCAGCCACCGCCGCCTGAACTTTAGGCATACGGGTCTGACCACCCACCAGAATCACGTCCTGTACATCGGACACGTTCAGGTCGGCGTCACGCAGAGCCACTTTCAACGGCTCCAGGGAGCGAACAATCAGGTCTTCAACCAGGGCTTCCAGCTTGGCGCGGGTCACCTTGATGTTCATGTGCTTAGGACCGGTGGCGTCTGCGGTTACGTACGGCAGGTTCACTTCGGTCTGCTGAGTGGAAGACAGCTCAATCTTAGCTTTTTCAGCGGCTTCTTTCAGGCGCTGCATCGCCAGGGGATCGTTCTTCAGGTCGATGCCCTGCTCTTTCTTGAACTCTTCAACCAGGTAGTTGATCAGACGGTTGTCGAAGTCTTCGCCGCCCAGGTGAGTGTCACCGTTGGTGGCCAGTACTTCAAAGGTCTTTTCACCTTCTACGTCGTCAATCTCGATGATGGAGATATCAAAGGTACCACCACCCAGGTCGTATACCGCGATGATGTTGTCACCGGTGTTTTTGTCCAGACCGTAGGCCAGGGCAGCAGCGGTCGGCTCGTTGATGATGCGCTTCACATCCAGACCGGCGATGCGGCCGGCGTCTTTGGTCGCCTGACGCTGAGAGTCGTTGAAGTAAGCCGGTACGGTAATTACCGCTTCAGTCACTTCCTCACCCAGGTAGTCTTCGGCGGTTTTCTTCATCTTCTTCAGAACTTCCGCAGACACCTGAGGTGCAGCCATCTTCTTGCCTTGGGCTTCTACCCAGGCATCACCGTTGTCGGCTTCAACAATTTTGAACGGCATGATGTCGATGTCACGCTGAACCACTTCGTCTTTGAACCGGCGACCGATCAGTCGCTTAATGGCAAACACGGTGTTGTGCGGGTTGGTAACGGCCTGACGCTTGGCGGGTTGACCTACTAAGGTTTCATCATCGGTGTAAGCAATGATAGAAGGAGTAGTACGGTCGCCTTCCGCGTTCTCAATTACTTTTGGCTTGTCGCCATCCAGGATAGCCAAACAGGAGTTAGTGGTACCCAGGTCGATGCCGATGATCTTGCCCATCGAAAGCCTCCAAATGCGTTTAAATCTAATGCGAAAATTTGCGATAACACCTATTTGGGGTTGCCGCCTCAGCCTTTCAAGGGCGACGGCTAAAAAAATTCCCCGCTGATGTCAGGGATATGGGGGCAGGGTCTGAGATTCCAATGGTCATCGGCAAATAATTTGATCTGACGCTTTGCAACTCAAGGATTGTATACAATATAATAATTGCCATTCCTGTGGTTTCGTTAATCAAGTCGTGTTTCGAATGGTCAAAAATCAGCGTCGTGCGGTTCAGTATGGAGCCGCAGCGGTATTCGCCTGGTCCACGGTGGCCACCGCCTTTAAGTTGTCGCTGGGCTACATGAGCCCGAGCCAGTTACTGCTGTACGCGGCACTGTTCTCCTGCATCGCCCTCAGCCTGATCGTGATACTGCAGAAAAAGACCCACCTGCTGCGGGCGCAGTTGCAAGCCGCGCCCGGGCGCTACCTCCAAAGCGGGCTGCTCAACCCCTTCCTGTACTATCTGGTGTTGTTCGGTTGCTACGACCTGCTGCCGGCGCAACAGGCCCAGCCACTGAACTACACCTGGGCGATACTGTTCAGCCTATTGGCCGTGCCGATGCTGGGACAGAAACTGCGCCGCTGGGATTTGATGGCCGCCCTCATCGCCTACGGCGGGGTGGTGGTGATCGCCACGGGTGGCGACTTGCGCGGTTTTCAGGTCGAGAGCTACCTGGGCTACGGCCTGGCCCTGCTGTCGACCCTGTTATGGTCGCTGTACTGGATCGTCAACACCAAGGACAAAGGCGACCCGGTGGTCAGCCTGCTGCTCAGCTTCATGGTGGCACTGCCGTTCATCATCGCCACCAGTTGGTATCGCGACGGCTGGGCAATGCCACAATGGCAGGGGATCGCCGGCGCGGCTTACGTCGGCCTGTTTGAGATGGGGTTTACCTTCGTATTGTGGTTGATGGCCCTGAAAAGCGCCGAGCGCACCGCTCCCATCACCAACATGGTGTTCCTGTCACCGTTTCTGTCGCTGTTTTTTATCGCCACTTTTGTCGGTGAAACCATTGCTCCGGCGACCTTCGTCGGCCTGGCGTTAATCGTCTCCGGGTTAGCCACCCAGCAACTGGGGCCGCGACTGGCGCAAAAACCCGCCGCCAACGCACCCAAGCCGGAGATCGACAGTAGTCGCTAATCGCACCACTGCTGACACGCCGCCAGCAGGGCTGCCAATGCCGGCTTAGTACTGGCGCTGGCCGGCAATGTCAGGCCGATGCGGCGGAACATGCGTGGCGCCTGAAGCCGCACCTGGGTCAGATCGGCGGCGGTCTCCAGCACCCCGGTGGGCAGAAACGAGATGCCAATGCCGGCACTCACCAGATGGCGCACCTGAGTTTTGTGCTGCGCCTTGGCCACCAGGTTAACCGCAAAGCCCTCGCTGGCCAGCAGGCTCAGGGTTTGCTGATGGGCCTCGCACACCACGCATTCGATAAAATTAAAATCATTGAGATCGGCGATGCCCACCGCCTGTTGCTGCGCCAGTGGGTGATGGTTAGGCACGCACAGTACGTAGTCCTCCTCCCACAACGGCACAAACAGCTCATCCTCTTTCTTGAACACGTCCAGGGTGATGCGCGCCTGTGCCGCATCGTCGTCGTGATCCAGCAATTCGAAGCTCAACTGCGGCGATGCCTGGCTGCAATGGCTCAGGAAGCGAGCATAGGTGGCCGGACTGATGTCATGAAAATTGCCCAGTGCCAGCGGCAGAGTGGCCTGCTGGCTGGCAAACAGCCGACTCATCTTTTCCATCTGCCCCAGAGACTGCAGCGCCAGCGGGTACAACTGATGGGCCTCGTCGGTCAGATCCACTCCACGCTTGTGACGCACAAACAGCGCCACCCCCAACTCCGACTCCAGTTGCTTGATGGCCGATGACAAACTGGGCTGAGACACAAACAGCCGCTGCGATGCCGACGTTATGGAGCGCTCCTCGAACACCGCCACAAAACTGCGCAACAATCGTACATCCATACAAAATTCCTATGTTAACCCTCAGTGATCAAGGACGAGTTTCGCCGCCGCAGCTGAACATCGCCCAGAATCAGGCCCCCCCGCGGCAAATCGGCTTGTCACCGATGATCGTCTTGCCATAAGTTTACCCTATGTCAGGCAGAGAAAATTAATATTTTAAGACTATGAATAGCCTCTCTATAGTAATCGCCATCGCAACGGCCATCGCCTTGCTACCCTTAGACACAGCTTTTATTGGAGAACCCCTATGTCTCAACCTCTGATCGTGATTACCGGCGCCAGCTCCGGCATCGGTGAAGCCACTGCCCGCACCCTGTCCGCCCAAGGCCATCCGCTGTTGCTGATCGCCCGCCGGGTCGACAAGCTGGAAGCCCTGAACCTGCCCAACACCCTGTGCCGCAAGGTGGACGTCACCGACCGTGACAGCTTTGCCGCCGCCATCGCCGACGCCGAAGCCCAGTACGGCCCGGTAGACTGCCTGGTCAACAACGCCGGCGTGATGCTGCTGGGCGACGCCGACTCCCAGGATCCGGCCGAGTGGCAGAAGATGCTGGACGTCAACGTGATGGGCCTGCTCAACGGCATTCACCTGGTGTTGGCCAAGATGCGTGAACGCAAGTGCGGCACCATCGTCAACATCAGCTCGGTGGCCGGTCGCAAGACCTTCCCCAACCACGTGGCCTACTGCGGCACCAAGTTTGCCGTTCACGGCCTGTCGGAAACCCTGCGCGAAGAGGTGTGTGGCGACGACGTACGGGTGATCACCATCGCCCCAGGCGCGGTGGAAACCGAACTGCTGGGTCACACCACCCGCCAGGACATCAAAGACGGTTACGGGGAGTGGAAAGACAGCATGGGCGGCGTGCTGGCCGCTCAGGACGTGGCCAACGCCATTGAATACGCCTATCGTCAGCCACAGAATGTGCACATTCGTGAAATCGTACTCACCACCACCCGCCAGCCGGCGTAACGTCCGCTCGCATTGGCGCCGCCGGCTGTTGGCGGCGCTGTTGCTGCTGTCACCGGGGTTGGCCTGCGCCGCCGGGGATCTGGACGCGGCTCGCCAACGCCTGACCCCGGCCCTGCAGCGCATGCCCGGCGGCCAGTTGCCACAACAACTGCTGCTGCTGGCGATTAAGCAGAGTTACCGACTGGAGCTGTGGGGCAGTGACGCCGACGGTCACTGGACCCGGCTGCGTACCTACCCGATCATGGCCTTCAGCGGCGGGCCTGGTCCCAAGCTACTCGAGGGTGACCTGCAGGTGCCCGAGGGCGTCTATCGGCCGGTGGCCTTCAACCCCAACAGCCGCTACCACCTGTCGCTGAAACTCAACTACCCCAACGCCTTCGACCGGCGCATGGCCCTGAACGATGGCCGCCGGGACCCCGGCAGCAACATCTTTATCCACGGCCAGGAGGCGTCCAGCGGCTGCCTGGCCATGGGCAATACCGTCATCGAAGAGCTGTACTGGCTGGTGTCGGTGGTGGGCCTTCGCGACACCCGAGTGGTGATCACCCCGGTGGATCCTCGCCGTACCCCACTGCGACGCTGGCCCTCCAGTCCGAGCTGGACCGACGACAAATACCGGCGCATCGAAGCGGCAGTGGCCGAACTGCAGCCACAAAAAAAGCAGCCATAGAGGCTGCTTCATTCCGCGGCAAGGCCGATCAGGCGGTGGTATCGACGCTGGGCTGCTCACTGCCTTTAGAGATCATCACCATCGCCGGGCGCAGCAGGCGGCCATTGAGTTCGTAGCCTTTCTGCATGACTGCCATCACGGTATTGGCGGCAAACTCTTCCGACGGTTGCATCGCCATCGCCTGGTGCTGATCTGGATTAAACGGCTGACCCAGTGGATCAATCTCTTTAATACCAAACTTATCCACGCTGCTCAGGAAACTCTTGCGAGTCAGTTCAACCCCTTCGATCAGAGGCTTAACCGCCTCATTGTCGCTATCGGCGGTCTGCA
The DNA here is from genome assembly GCF_000425405.1 of Ferrimonas kyonanensis DSM 18153. GTDB lineage: Bacteria > Pseudomonadota > Gammaproteobacteria > Enterobacterales > Shewanellaceae > Ferrimonas > Ferrimonas kyonanensis. The sequence continues at coordinate 165,728 of NZ_KE384364.1, forward strand.
AGGCTCGCTCCAGGTTATCAATAACCGGCAGCAGTTCACCGGCAAACTTCTCCAGGGCAAATTTACGGGCTTTTTCCACATCCTGTGCACTGCGACGGCGAATGTTCTCCATTTCGGCATGGGCACGTACTACGCTGTCTTTCTGGCCATCGATGGTGGCTTTGGCGGCCGCCAGCTGTGATTCCAGTTCCTCAATGCGGGCGGCGTGTGGATCCTGCTCGGTTTCAACTTGCTCTTGTTCCAGTTCAACCTGTTCTGGCTGCTCCACTTTTTGCTGCTCGTCGCTCATTTCAACTCCGGCTAAAATACTCTGTTACCATTGGCTCTGAGCCTATTATGGGGACTGATTTTGTGACTTCAAGGGCTAACGGAGCAATATCCCGGTCGCGAAGGACAATCTGTGCCTGAGCGGCGGCCTCGGCAGTCCTGAGGTGACAAACCGGCAATCCCCGTATATCGTTGACCTAAGTAGAGTAACCCGTCCATGGGGCGCACCTGACCGCCCAATCCGACACGAGACCAACATGCAAACAGCATTTAAAACCATCGGCCTTATTGGCAAACCTCGCCACCAGGGCGCCAACCAGACTCTGGCGCAACTGTTTTACTGGCTAAATAAGCAAGGCTATGAAGTGCTGATCGAATCCGACATCTCCAGAGAGTTGGGCTGCGACAAGGCCGAAGCCGTGGAGATGACCGAGATTGGCGAGCGCTGCGATCTGGCCATCGTGGTCGGCGGTGACGGCAACATGCTGGGGGCGGCACGGGTACTGGCCCGCTATGACGTGGCGGTACTCGGGGTCAACCGCGGCAACCTGGGGTTTCTGACCGACGTCGACCCGGACCAGTTTAAAGAAACCCTGACCAAGGTCCTTGGCGGCGAGTTTGAGACCGAGCAGCGCTTTCTGCTGCACACCGAAGTCCATCGCCACGGCGAACAGAAGAGCCACAATGTGGCGGTCAACGAAGCGGTTCTGCACGCCGGTAAGGTGGCGCACATGATCGATTTCGAGGTCTACATCGACGGTCGTTTCATGTACAGCCAGCGCGCCGACGGCATGATTGTCGCCACCCCCACCGGTTCCACCGCCTACTCGCTGTCGGCGGGCGGCGCCATCCTGACCCCGAACCTCAACGCCAACATTCTGGTGCCGATGTTTCCCCACACCCTCTCCTGCCGCCCCATTGTGGTAGACGGCGACAGCGAGATTACCCTGCGCGCCTCCTGCAGCTCCAGCTCACCGGAGCTGGAGATCAGCTGCGACAGCCAGGTTACTCTGGCCTGCCTGCCCGGCGATGAGATTCGCATTCGCAAGTCCCCTTACGCCCTCAGGCTGATCCACCCCAAGGGCTATAACTACTTCGAAGTGCTGCGCAGCAAACTGGACTGGGGCAGCAAACTGTTCTGATCCCTCAAGCTCAAAACTCGATGGGCTGACCATCACGCAGGAAGGCGCCACTGGGGCCATGATCGTCCAGTGTCGCCGCCCAGGTGATCCAGCGGGCCGCGTCCGCCGGATCCCGGCTGGCCTGAGGCCCGCCCATGTCGGTACGGGCCCAGCCCGGACACACGGCATTGACCTTGATGCCGTCATCGGCGGTCTCTGCCGCCACCACCCGGGTCAAGGCATTCAAACCGGCCTTGGATACCCGGTAGGCGGCCTGATGCTGCCCCATCTCCGCCAGCGAGCCGTAACCGGAAGAGACATTGACGATGCGGCCATATTGGCTGGCTCGCATCAGCGGCAAAATCATCTGGCACATCAGCATCGCTCCGGTCAGGTTGGTGTCCAGAGTCCGCTGCCACTGTGACAAGGTAATGGCCGGCAATGGCAGCCCCTGATCCAGCATAATGCCGGCGTTATTGACCAGCACCTCGACCCCTCCGTACAGCTCGGTCAACCAGGCCGCCAACTCCTGCACCTGCTGTGGCCGGGTAACGTCGAGGGCAAACGGACTGGCCTCACCGCCCTGACCTCGAATCGACGCCGCCACCGCCATGGCGTCCTCATGCCGTCGGGCACAGGCCACCACATGGAACTCCTGATCGGCCAACTGATGGGCCACGTGCCAACCCAACCCCCGGTTACTGCCTGTCACCACCGCAATCATACGGACTCTCCCGTCAGTCACCGCCAGTGCGGCCCTTTGAAAACATAGGAAGAGTTACGGCGCTGTACAACTTTTTGCCATTGGTGCTTTACTGAACAGGGAAAATACATATACTGTTATTCCATACAGTATGTCTATTCATACAGGGCAGAGAGATGCTGACTCAACTTACGGTTTCCAATTTCGCCATCGTTAAATTCCTGGAGCTGGATTTTCGCCAGGGCATGACCACCATTACCGGGGAAACCGGTGCCGGTAAATCCATCGCCATCGATGCCCTGGGCCTGTGCCTGGGTGCGCGAGCCGAGGCGGCCATGGTTCGCCCCGGCGCCGGCAAAACCGAGATCAGCGCCTGCTTCGATGTTCGGCGCATCGATGCGGCCCGCCGCTGGCTGGCAGACAACGACCTCGATGACAACGACGAGTGCATTCTGCGTCGTAGCATCAGCAGCGAAGGCCGCTCCAAAGCCTGGATCAATGGCCAACCGGTCCCTCTGGCGCAGCTCAAAGCCCTGGGACAACGGCTGATCACCATCCACGGCCAGCACGCCCATCAGGGGCTGCTGCAGAGCCACACCCAGCTGTCACTGCTGGATCAATACGCTGGCCATCAGGCCTTGCTGCATAAGTGCAGCGACGGCTACCGGCGCTGGAAACACCTGGATAACGAGTTAGCTCGGCTGCAACAGGAGCAGCAGCAGCGCCAGGCCCGCCAACAGTTGCTGGAATATCAGGTACAGGAACTGGACGAGTTTGCCCTCGAACCCGGCGAGTTCGAAGCCATCGAATCTGAGCACCGTCGCCTGGCCAACTGCACCACGCTGATGGAACAAAGCCAGCGGGCGGTGTACCTGCTCAGCGAAGGCGAAGAGGTCAGTGCCGTCAGCTTGTTGCAGCAGGCCATTGCCGAGGTGGAAACCCTGGCCAGTGACGATAAGGCCCTGGAACCGGGGCTGGCGTTGTTGCACGAAGGCTTGATCCAGTTGCAGGAGGGCGCCAACGAACTGGCCCACTACCATCAATCGCTGGAGCTGGACCCACAACGTTTTGACGAACTGGAGCAGCGCCTGTCCAAAGCCATGACTCTGGCCCGCAAACATCAGGTCAAGGCCAGCGAACTGGCACAGCTGCATCAGACCCTGGCGGAAGAGCTGCAAAGCCTCAGCGCCAGCGAACAGCGGCTGGATGAACTCGACGGAGAGCGGCAACTGGCCATGGACGCCTATCTGCAGGCGGCCCAGCGCCTGAGCAAAAGCCGGCAACGCTACGCCAAAGAGCTGAACAAGTTGGTGACCGCCAACTTGCGTGAACTGGCCCTGCCCCACGCCAAATTCCAAATCGAGGTTCAGTTCGACGACGGCAGTGTGTCTCCTGCCGGTGGGGATCGCATTCAGTTTCAGGTCTCCACCAACCCGGGCCAACCACTGCAGCCTCTGGGTAAAGTGGCCTCCGGTGGTGAGCTGTCACGAATCAGCTTGGCGATTCAGGTGATCACCGCCAAGAAGGTCTCAACCCCGACCCTGATCTTTGACGAAGTGGACGTGGGGATCTCCGGCCCCACCGCCGCCGTGGTCGGTCGAATGCTGCGCACCCTGGGAGACGCCACTCAGGTGTTTTGCGTCACCCACCTGCCTCAGGTTGCGGGCAACGGCCATAATCACATGTTTGTCAGTAAGTCCACCAAGGGCCAGGTGACCGAAACTCAGATGGCGGCACTGTCGAACGACGATCGCCTCGACGAATTGGCACGCCTGCTGGGTGGGGACAGCATTACCGAAAATACCCTGGCCAATGCCCGCGAATTATTGATGGAACCTCAACCCCGGGCCTGAATGCCACTCGGCGCAACATCGTGCTGATCGAGCACTCACCCCGATCACACCCCATCCCGAAACCGCGATCCAGATCGCGGTATTTCCGCACGTTATTCTGAATTTTGCCACTCAAGTCGCCGATTTTGCTTCTTTTTTTACATAAGTAGTATTCTCGCCATTTTCTGTAATTTTCACACAAAAATAGGTGCCATATCACACAAAGCCTACCTATTTAGCGTTATTTTGGCCCCAGATAGAGATTTTATTTCACTTTGATAGGAGACTGGCCATGTCAGTTGCAAAGTTCTTCATCCCATCAGTTAACACTCTGGGCACCGGCGCGGTAGACTCCGCCGCCGACGATATCGCCGCACTGGGTTTTAAACGCGCTTTGGTCGTAACCGATAAGGTTCTGGTTGAAGTGGGCCTGGTTGCCAAGGTGACCGCCAAGTTGACTGCCAAAGGGGTGGAAACCGTAATTTTTGACGGTACTCAACCTAACCCAACCGTGGGCAACGTTAACGCCGGTCTGGCGCTGCTGAAAGAGCACGACTGTGATTTCGTTATCTCCCTGGGTGGCGGTTCCCCACACGACTGCGCCAAGGGCATCGCCCTGGTCGCCGCCAACGGTGGCAGCATTGCCGACTACGAAGGCGTGGATAAGTCTCCCAAGCCACAGATGCCTCTGGTAGCCATCAACACCACCGCCGGTACCGCCTCTGAAATGACTCGCTTCTGCATCATTACTGATGAAGAGCGTCACATTAAGATGGCCATCGTCGACAAGAACACCACTCCTCTGCTGTCGGTGAACGATCCTGAGCTGATGCTGGACAAGCCTAAGGCGCTGACCGCGGCAACCGGTATGGATGCACTGACTCACGCTGTGGAAGCCTACGTGTCCATCGCCGCCAACCCCATCACCGATGCCTGCGCGGAAAAAGCCTTTACCCTGATTTCCGACAACCTGCGTAATGCGGTTAATAACGGTCAGGACATCGCTGCCCGTGACCAGATGGCCTACGCCCAGTTCCTGGCCGGCATGGCCTTCAACAACGCCAGCCTGGGTTACGTGCACGCCATGGCGCACCAGTTGGGTGGATTCTACGACCTGCCACACGGTGTGTGTAACGCCATCCTGCTGCCTCACGTACAGGCATACAACGCTCAGGTTGTACCAGAGCGTCTGGCCAAAGTGGCTCAATTTATGGGTGTCGACATCAGCGGCATGACCGACGAGCAAGGCGCCGAAGCGGCCCTGGAAGCGATTCGCGCTCTGTCCAAGGACATCGGCATTCCAGCCAACCTGACCGAGCTGGGCGTGAAAGAGGAAGACATTCCGACTCTGGCAACCAACGCCCTGAACGACGCCTGTGGCCTGACTAACCCTAAGCAAGCCACCCACGAAGAGATTTCTGCCCTGTTTAAAGGCGCACTGTAATCCCACTCCCTCCTCATGAGTGAACCCAAGGGCCGGCATTGCCGGCCTTTTTTATATCTGTCTGCCGGCAACCAACGAACGGCAGGGAACCATAGCGACCTTTACGAGTCTCAGTTTGGTAACATTTTCCCTTTGTGCCACTTCAAGGCTGGGGTATCATCGGGGCTCACGTTTAGGGGACAAAAACAAACAGCATGAAGCAGTTCAAACACTTGTTACTGGCGGCAGTGGCCGCAGTAACCCTCAGCGGATGTTCGGTTTTCGACTGGATGGTGTACAAGATTGACATCCCGCAAGGCAACTTCATCGAAGACAATCAGGTTGAAAAACTGCGCATCGAAATGACCCGGGAGCAGGTTGAGTTCATTCTTGGCCGTCCGGTACTGCGCGACAGCTTTGCCGATGACACCTGGTACTATGTGTACCAATACAAAAATGGCCGCACCAACGAACTGACCCGCAAAGAGCTTGTGGTCAGCTTCCGCGACGACAAGGTGACCCAGATTACCGGTGACTACACCCTGTCGGAGCAATTCAATACGCCATTGAGCGACTCGGCGCTGACCACCCCAGAGGTCACCACGCCTTAACGAAAAAGCCGGCATCGCCGGCTTTTTTGATCCCGGTCTTTGCAATCCTTCGCCCAATTAATGAGAATAGTTCTCATGCTCAATTAATTGGACGCGATCATGACCCCCATCACCATCATTGGCTGCGGCTGGCTCGGCCTGCCTCTGGCCCGACATTTTGCCGATCTCGGCCACCCGGTGCTTGGCAGTACCACCCGCAGTGAAAAATTGCCCCTGCTGCGCCAGGCCGGCATCACTCCGCATCAACTGCAACTGACTCCAAGCAGCGACCTGGACGGGCACCCACTGCTCAATGCCCGAGTGGCGGTGATCACCATTCCCCCTTCCAAAGGGGATGGTAAACCTCAATTCTACCTGCGTCAGATGGCCCACCTGGCGGCCGCCATCGAGGCGTCGGCCATCGATAAGCTGGTGTTCATCAGTGCCACCTCGGTGTACCCGCAAAACAACAGCGAAGTCACCGAGGCGGATGCGGAGCGGATTGAGTCCCCCTTTAGCGACTGCCCCTGGCTGGACATCGAGGCCTGCTTTACCTCCCTTAAGCACGTCAGCACTACCGTGGTGCGGTTCTCGGGCCTGATTGGCGGCGAATACCAACCGGGGCGTTACTTTTCCGGGCGCGAACTCGGGGGGGCCGACGATCCGGTCAACATGATTCACCGCGATGACTGCATCGGCATCATCAGCGCCATCGTCGAACAGGGAGCCTGGGGCGAGGTGTTTAACGCCAGTGCCTGTGAACACCCCAGTCGCCGCGAGCTGTACAGCCGCTCCTGCGAACTGGCCGGACTGGCACCGCCAATCTTTATCGCCGATCCCCGCCCCTACCGGCTGGTGAACTGCGATAAGGTCAAGCGTCAACTCGGCTATCTGTTTCGCCACCCCAACCCGGTGGATGCCCTGGGACTGGACTGAGTCCCAAACACAAACAGGCTCCCGAGGGAGCCTGTTTTCATGCCATCGCAGCCAACCTAGCTGGCCTTGGGAGCTTTCGCCTGTTCGGCGCGACGTTTGCGCACCTCTTTAGGATCGGCAATCAGTGGCCGATAGATCTCGATGCGCTCACCGGGTTGTACCTGGTAATCGGCCTTAACCTGACGGCTGAACACCCCAAGCTTGTTCTTGGTTAAGTCGATTTCCGGATGACGAGCCAGCATGCCACTGTCACGCACTAATTGCTCGGCGCTGTTGTCCGCATGCGCCTGCACCGAAATCACCGTAGCCCCGTCCGGCAAGGCGTACACCACATCCACAGAAAACCCTTCAGCCACGGTAAACCTCCTTGGCACGTTCGGAAAACGCCATCACCATATTTTGAGCCAGGTCGTTAAAGATCTTACCAAAGGCTTTCTGCGCCACCGGATTGGCAAATTCAAACGACAGGCTCAACTCCACTTTGCAGGCGCTGTCGGTCAGCGCCTTAAAGCTCCAGTCGCCCTGCAGACTGCTGAACGGCCCCTCTTTTAACTTCATCGACACCTTTTCATTCAGGGTCAGGCTGTTAATGGTGGTAAAGCTCTGAGCGATGCCCGCTTTTTTCACCGCAACCGTGGCAACCATCTGCTCGGCTTCGTGGCTGTGTACCTCGCCCCCCACGCAACCGGGAAGAAACTGCGGGTAAGACGCCACGTCGTTGACCAGGTCGTACATCTGCTGCGCACTGAATCGAACCAGTGCGCTGCGGTTTATCTGCGGCATTCACTCAATCTCCCATCAATAATCTGCCGCCATTGTACCAATCCAACGTCTAAGGTCATACCAAATCTGTCTAAGACGGGTATAATGGTGCGCCTATGGCTAAGAAAAATTCAAAGAAATCCAAGCCCACCTCCTCAACCATCGCCCTGAACAAAAAGGCGCGACACGAGTACCACATTGAGGAGAAGATTGAGGCGGGTCTGTCCCTGCAGGGATGGGAAGTTAAGTCCCTTCGGATGGGCAAGGTAAACCTGACCGAAGGCTTCATTCAAATTAAAGATGGCGAGGCTTACCTTCACGCCTGCACCATCACGCCGCTGAACACCGCATCCACCCACGTGGTGGCGGATCCACTGCGCCTGCGCAAGCTGTTGCTCAAGCGCCGGGAACTGGATCGCCTCATGGGTCTGGTGGAACGTAAAGGCTACAGCATGATCCCGACCGCCATGTACTGGAAGAAGGCCTGGGTGAAGCTGGAGTTTGGTCTGGGCTTCGGTAAGAAGCAGCACGACAAGCGTGATGACGCCAAACAACGTGACTGGGACCGTGAAAAAGCCCGGGTCATGAAGGGTTCCAACCGCTAACCGCTTAAACCTTGCCCAGCCTGGGCTTGGAGCCAGCGCGCTTTCGGTGGTATACTGCAGTTTCCTGGGGTCGATTTTGGATTCGACGGGATTCTTGAAACCCAAGGTGCATGCCGAGGTGCGGTTGGCCTCGTAAAAAAGCCGCATTTAAATAGTCGCAAACGACGAAAACTACGCAATCGCCGCCTAAATAGCGGTTAGATCGCCTACCTCCAACCCCCCGCCTATTGGGTGAGGAATCAGGTAGTCAAGCCATATAGGATCGCGTGGCGTCTTCTCCAGTAGACAAAGCGTTAAAACTAATCTGGATCGCCCTAGCAAAGCCTGCCGCTCGGCGCTGCGAAGGGTTAACTAAAAGAGTCGGCTAAGCATGTAGTACCGAGGATGTAGGTTTTTCGGACGGGGGTTCAACTCCCCCCGACTCCACCAAACATCTGAAAAAGCCCACCGCAAGGTGGGCTTTTTTTATGTCAGATTCCCCCTATCCTGGCTGCCGTCACAGCGAAACAGCAGTGCATCCATCTCCATCCACGCCGCCAGCACCATCGGGCACTCAAACACCCGCTGCCCCTTTGGGTGACGCAAGCGGTGTTCGGTCAACAGGCCATAACTCAGTAACTCCTTCAAGGTGCCATCGGCCCGTTCGATGGGCCAGCGCTGCTGGCGCATCAGTTGCTGGTGAGTGGTGATCGGCTGCTGATACAGGGTAGCAATCAAGGTGGCGGCATCGGCACTGGGCAAGCGCATGGCCAACTGCTGTTGCACCTGACGGTGCGCGCTCAGCACACAGTCATCGAAACGCGCACTGATGGCCACGCTCCAGTCCAGCGCCCGCTGCCAGAAGGCAAATACCCCTTGCCACTGACCGTCTTCCAGAGCGGTAGTGGTGTCGAAATAGCCCTTATGACGCTGGCTGAGTCGATACAAAATCGGGCTGACAAACCGGCCCTCACTGGCCATCGACAACCGAAACAGGTGATCACACAGCACCCGGTTCACTCGCCCGTTGCCGTCGTTAAACGGGTGCAGGCAAATAAACTGTGTGGTGCAGGCGATGGCCTGACCGATGTTCCAGAGCGACACCTCTCGCACGTACTGGCACCAGTCCCCCACCAACCGATGTAGAGTTTCTGGCGACGGTGGCACCCAGTTAGCACTGTCCGGTGAATGACCACCAATCCAGTTTTGTACCTCACGAATGCGGCCGGAACGTGGGTGATGGGGATCCAGCGTATGGTGCAGCTGACACAGCAAGGTTTGAGAGAACGGCTGCCCCTGCAATAACTCGATGCCACGAAGGTAAGCCTCGGCCTGCTCATGCACCGATTCCGCCAGCGGATCGGCGGTGGCCAGCCCGGCGGCAATCAACCCCAACCGGCGTCGGGACACGGTGCGTCCCTGCTTCAGGCACACGCCGCCGCCCAGGTAACGGGCCAGAAAACGGCTGTAATCGAACGCCACCGGTAACGGCGCTTTGGCAAACATCGGCGCCTGGGGCGCCTGTTGAAACGGAATTCGTTGTTCACTCAATCCCGGCGGAATGAAGCACTGATACTCAGCGTGGGTTGCCGGCCAAATCTTGGTTAGGTACATAGTGTCTCAGGGTGCTAAAACGGGGCCGTGGTGGCGACCCCGTAAAGTGGTTATCCAATCACAGCGAGTAGCCCACCAGCCGACTCTCAAATCCGAACATCTGGTTGAAGGACTCGTAGCGACCGCCGGAGCCCCAACCGCCCTTGCCATACACCTGGGCATCGCTGTTCAGGCAGTAATGGCCGGCGCTGTTGCGACCCACCGAGTTGCGCACGTAATTCACATTCCAGGCACGATCCACCTCCACCACCATGCCGGCAACCGGCTTGGTGGGGTAGCTGTCGGTGATCACCTCATTGCGGGAGAAATCCGGTATTACCGTGTCGTTGCTAAAGCAGATCTGAGCACTGCGACTGCGTTTGCACGGGCCGATGGCACAGCCGCCCCGGGACACATCCAGGCGCACACTCTTGTACCTGGGGCCCTTGTAAGTGATGTGTTCGAGGCGATCCATGCACTGGCCGCCATTGATGCCATCGATGCAGGCCGAGTCGTTGGGCAGTTGGCACTTGCCCCACTCGCTCTGCTCGGCGCAGTAGCTGCTGTTCATCACCACCAGCGCCTTACCGGCATCGCACATGCCAGACTGGGTCTGGTTGTTGTAATAGAACTGCTCTCCCAGGGCATCGGCGGTCATCAGCGCCGGTTCGTCGCCCACGGTCTGGTTGTCCAGCATCCAGCAGCGTTCGCGAACCTGAGCATCCAGGCGACTCCAGGTGGCCAACTTGTCGCGGTAGACGGGATAATTGGCGAATACGTCGTAATGGCTGTCACCGCTAATGGGCGCCGGAATCGGGTATTCCCGGTCGGTACTCTTCACCACCACCAAATCGTTGTTGTCCGACTCGGAAAAGCGCTGCAAAACGTCCATCAAGGCGTTGGGGTGCTTGAGGTGCAAGATGTTGCTGCTGTCACTGCCCCCGAGCTGAGTCACCAGCACTTCGAAGCTGTACTTCTTGTACTCGTTGTTGATGCTGGTGCGCTCGCTGGTGTCAAAGTTACCGTCGGCGCCATAGGCGCTGAGCTTGGCTTTGAGGCCGGCGGTGGTGGTCTTGGTTTCGCTGTAGGTCTCGCTTTGATTGACGATGCGAATGGTCGCCAGCAGCTCCCGCCCAGTGGTAATGGAGTCGATGTAACGGTCACCGCAGCCTTTGCGGAACTCCAGCTTGCGGCCATCCACCAGCTGCTGCACATTGTGGCTGGCCATGCCCATCACCTGGGCTGGCTCGGCGCTGAATTGATTCTGATGATCGGTAAAGCGAGCCACAATCACCGAGGTTTCGGTAACCTTCTCGGTTTCCGAATACAGGGCTTTACGGCCTGAGGAACCAAAGCTAAAGCCGCCGAATTTCAGCCCCAGGCCACCGGACTTCTCCAGTCCCAGGCTGCGCTGCAGCTTCTCGTAGGTATCCACCTGGGTGAAACTGAAGTTCTGCTCATTGATGCGCAGCGGGTAGCCGTTAACCCGAGCGTCCCCCTGAGCCACCCAGCAGTTGCTGCTGACAATGGGCTCGCCCTTGAGGGCATCAATGCCCCGCCCCAACATACCTCGGGCCAGCGCCAGCTCACCGCCGCTGTAACCGGTACCGTTGGCGCTCTTCAGTCGCGTTTGCCTGGCCGCTATCGAGGCGCTGGCAAGCAATTGTCGGCTCAGCGCCACTGCCGGCAGCGTCTGAGTACTGCCACTGACGCTGGGGTTGACCACGTAATAGGGGCTGATCTGATCCCTAGAGCAACCGGCGCTGTTACAGGCTTCCACAATAAACCGCACCGGAGTGTCGCCATTCGGCCCCGGGTCACTGGTGCCGGTATCGGTGCTGGTGCTGGTGCTGGTGCTGGTGTCTTCGGCCGCCGCCAGTCGCTGCACCGAGGCAGCGCCCAGATTATGGCTAACACTGCCCGCCTGGCTGCGAGTGGCAATCAGTTGGCGCCCGTAGCCTTTGGACTGCTTATAGACTTTGTAGCTAAAGCCGTCACCAATGCCAACGCTGTTGGACGCTCCCCAGCTTAACGTCACCAGATCCGAGCTATCGGTCTGAGCCACATAGAGCTTTCGCGGCTCGCTGGGCGGCAGCGGATCCGGGTCCGGCTCGGGTTCATCACGAGTATCACTGTCGAGGCTGTACAAGCCGGCCTTGGAGGCCGGGCCCGACCAGCCCCAGCCCTGTTCGACGCCTTCGGCCAGTTGCTGAAAACCAGCCTGATCTTCATAAAAGCCGCTGTCGACGTCGCCGCCGTCGGGCAGCCCGGTTGCCTGAGCGCCGAGGCTGAGCCCCGCCAGAGCCAGGGCCAGTGCGTTCGTCCTAAACATAAATCCTGTCCTTGTGGTTGTTAGCGGCAGAAACCGTTCTGCCGACTCCCTTGGCGCACAGCGCCGGGCATTCAAAGACGAAACTTACCTGAGTGCCAGCGATGGCTGATGACAGCCCAGGCGCAGACCGCGGCCAAACCCAACCCGAATCCAATTCAATCGATACCGAAAGCACCGAGCTCCAGCCTCAGGGCAGTGTCTCACGACCACCGAAATAAATGTGGCACCTGGCGGTTAAAGGCAGTAGTTACAACCAGTTACATGCGATGGCGACTTTAAAGGTGGGAAAGAGACACAGCCCCTCTGCCAGGGGGCGGGGCACTGACAGTCAGCGATGTGAGCTAAAAACGAAGGTGCGGAACGGAAGATTGCCCTAGCAACAACGCTGCAATCGCTCCCGCCCAAGACGAAAAATGCCTACAGAATCGATGACCCATCGCTGCCACTGCGACACTGCCGATTCAATGCATCGAAAATTTCGTACCGACCAACGGCCAAAGAGAATGGAAATGCGGCCCAAAAACCGCAATAATGGATGCAAATGATAACTATTAGCGGAAGCAAATGTCGTCGTCGCTGAAAAAGTTGAAGAAGTTGGCCAAAGCCGGCCGCACTGCCACAGCCAAGCCAACTCGCATCTTGCCGGGCCCGTCGCCCCAGGTGCGCAGTGAACTGCTGGCCATCACCCAGGATGCCGGTCTTTCTGCCGCCCGGGAATTGATGAGCCCGCTAAATCCGCTGTTGTCGTGGTTTAATGAGGGCGGCAACCTCACCTTTCGACCGATGAACTCAACCGCCCAGGCGCCTCAATCCAGAGCCGTCACCAACAACCTGTCCCTGGCCCGCCTGCCACTGAAATCCCCGCCCTGCAAGCGCTGTCCAGCCAGGATGGGCGGCATCTGCAACTGCGCCCGTAAAAAATTCGCCCTGTAATCGGAAAATAGCGGTGAGAAAAAGGCATAGGCAGCGCCGGTCTACTGCCCGTCAATAGGAACAAGATCGACCTTTACGCCCCGGGGGCACAGCGATGCGACACTGAAGGTCGCAGGAAGAGTGACAATCAGGCAAACGCCAACGCGCGGACCATGGTGGGACCGATGGCTCGCTTCAGCGCCATCATTGCCACCCCTTTCACCAGGGTCTTAGAACCGTTTTTCACCGCATTTTCGACAAAGGCGCTGCGCTGCTGGCTGCGTAACCAGCCATGGCTCTCAACGGTCTCCAGTAATGAATCGGCATCGATCTCATTATGATCAAACACAATCGCCACCGAGCCAGCGTAACGCTTATGGGTTACACTCAGTACCGCGTCAATCTCTTTAAGTTGCTCAATCAGCTCAGCCACTTGCTCAGGGTGATTGAGAATGAACTCGGATCGAACCCGCAGGCGACGCTCTGTCTTGTGAATGTAGGTACTCATAACAACATCCTGAATGAGATTGATTACCATTTATACTAGCTTGTTTCTTACAGGAAAACAACGGAAATTCTTTGATCCAGGACAGGTTTTTGGATGCTTTTTCGTGTGAGAATCCGCTTTATTCTTCCTGCCACTAGTTGATTGATATTTATGACCGAATGGACTTCAGAAGTCTTAAAACTGAGACAGTGGGTGCACGTCGCCCACCACATCCCCGGGCGCATAAGACTGAAGTTCAACTCCACGCTGATCACCCAGATGGCGCGATTTAAAGCCGAAAAAGCGATGGAGCAGGCCACCCAGTTTCCGCCATTGAAACGCTACCAACTGAACACCAGCAGCAACAGCCTGATCCTGGAATACGATCACGGTGTGATTTGCCCTGATCTGCTGGATCAGCTGTTTAGCCCATGCGAGCAGCAGGCCAGCAATGCCTGCACCACACTGATCACCACCTTAACCCCAATTTATCAAGCCGGAGTCAATCACAATGAGTAACAAGGACGAGCAAAACATGGCGTACCCACCTTACGGTTACCCCCATATGCACCCCCATTATCAACACCCGGCGATGTACCCCTATCCGCCGCACATGCATCAGCCAATGTACCCACACATGCAGCAGCAGATGCCACCTCAAATGCAGCAGATGCACCAACAGATGCATCAGCAGCAGGTGCCCCACGGCCATCACCCCCACTACGCTCAACCGCCGCACCAGGGCCAGCAGCAAGACTCCGGCTTTGATCCACTGATGGCTCAAGGTCAGCAGATGCTGGAAGGACTGATGGGCGAACAAGCCGGTATTTTCAAAGACCTGATGCACAAGCTGGGTGTGGACGACAAAGAGTTCTGGAAAGGGGCGATGATCGGCGCGGCAGCGGCACTGATCCTCAGTAACGACAACGTCCGTGGCAACCTGATGAACCTGGTCAGCGGCGCCGGCGACATGCTGAAAACCGGTACCGATAAAGTCAAACAGACCGCCACTCAAACCGCCTCCAGCGTCAGCGACAACGTCTCCATGACCAGCGATGTGTTTAAGGATACTTTCGCCGCCGGTAAGGCCGGGTTCAAAGAATCCGTAGAGCGTCATCGTCAACCCGAGGCCGACAAGGCACCGCAAGCCGCCGCGCCACAGGCCGAGGCCCCGGTAGCCGAAGCGGACGCCGGTAATGAGTAATGGCTCCAACCAACTGAGCCCGGCCAGCCGCACCATGATTGCCAGCGCCTTGCTGGGAGGCACGGCATCGGCGGTATCACAGTGGTCTCAGTACCAGAATGGCGAACTGGCGGTGAACGACATGACCACCAAGGTGCTCAAGGACGCGGCCAAAGCCGGTCTGGCCGGTGGCGTGGCCACCGCCGTGGCCGGACAGATGGCCGGCAGGCCGGTGTTGTCTCTGGCCACCGTGCTGTGCGCCGGTGCCGCCAGCCTCTACCTTATTGACGAATTAATGGAAAATCGCAATGAACAAGACTCCTAATCCCTATTACTACCCTTACGCTCAGCAGCCTGTGCAGTCTCAGCCTGCGCCTTACCAGAGCCAGAACTCCCGCACCCACCTGCTGACCGGGTTGGTCGCCGGCGCGGCCGTGGCCTACCTGCTGTCCAACAAGAAAGTGCAGCAAGGCGTTGCCAACACCGGCACCAAGGTGTGGTCAACGGTTCGTGGTGAAGTGGAAGAGCTCAAGGAGCGCCTGGAAGACACCCAGGCCGAACTGGAGTACTACCGCAACCTGCATAAGGAAGACTGATGACTCACGTTGTGGTCAAACACCACATTCCCGGACGCGTTCGCTTCAGGCTCGGGGCTGCCCAGCCCTTAGAGGGTCTGTCGGAGTGGCTGCGACTGGGACTGCTGTCGGTGCAAGGCGTGCAATCGGTTCGGGTCAACGAAGCGGCCCAGTCACTGGTTGTGAGCTACGACGCCGACCTGATTCAATACCAGCAAATCAGCGAACGGCTGCAGCAACTGGACTGGCAACAGGCGGTTCAGGGCGACAGTGAGCACCAGTTTACCCGGGGTGACATTGCGCTCAATACCCTGGGTCTGCTGGCCGCCTGCTTCATTCCCAAAGGCTACGCCGCCGCCTCCACCCTGACCCTGATCGCACCGACCCTGAACGAAGGGGTCGAGCAGCTCAAGGACAAAAAGCTGGGCGTGGAGGTGCTGGATGCCATCGCCATTGGCCTGTCGGCCTGGCGCGGCGATTACAAGACCGCCATGCTGACCCAGACCCTGCTGTCCACCGGTGAGTACATGGAGCAGGAGACCAGTCGCAACAGCGATAACCTGCTGGCGGAGCTGATGCAGCCGAAGCACAGCACCGTATGGGTAGTCCGTGACGGCCAGGAGCAACAGATCAGTTCCGAGGCACTGGTGCTCAGCGACGAAGTGTTGCTGGGACCGGGTGACATGGTGCCCGCCGACGGTCACATTGTCGACGGCACGGCCCTGGTGAACCAGGCCAGCCTGACCGGTGAATCGGTCCCGGTGCGCCGGGAAGACGGCGCCTACCTCTATTCCGGCACCGCCATCCACGACGGTAAGGTCAGGATGCGCATCGACAAGGTCGGCAGTGAAACCACCACCGCCCAGATCGCCGCCATCATCGCCCAGTCCCTGGGCGAAAAGAGCCAAACCCAGCTGGCGACTCAGGAGATGGCCGAACGACGGGTGAAAATCACCCTGGCCATCGGTACCGCAGTCTTCGCCATGACCCGGGATCTGGAGCGACTGGCGTCGGTATTCCTGGTGGACTACTCCTGCGCCCTGAAGCTGTCCACACCGGTCACCTTCAAGTCGATGATGTACCGTGCCGCCAAGCAGGGGCTGCTGCTTAAAGGCGGCCGTGCCATGGAAAACCTGGCTCAGGTCGACACCTGTGTGTTCGATAAGACCGGTACCCTGACCTATGGCGATCTGGAAGTGACCGACGTGATCTGCCTGCGAGAGCAGGAGAACGCCAAGGAGTTGCTGGCCATGGCCGCCTCGGTGGAGGAGCACTGCAATCACCCGCTGGCCCAGGCCATCGTCAACGCCGCCAAGCACCACGCCCTGCCCCATATCGAGCACGGCGAAGTGGATTACGTCATCGCCCATGGACTGAAAAGCTCCATCAATGATCATCCGCTGGTGATTGGCAGCCGCCACTACCTGGAAGCCCATGAAGGGGTCGACTTCAGCAGCCTGGAGCAAACCATCGGCCAGTTGGAGTCGGAAGGGAAGCATCTGCTGTTCATGGCCAATGAACATCAGCCCATCGGGGTGATCGGTCTGCGGGATACCCTGCGCCAGGAGGTGCAGCAAACGCTGCAGCAACTTCGCGACAGTGGCATTCGCAACCTGGTGCTGCTCACCGGTGACACCGCCTCCAAGGCGCGTCAGTTGACCGAGGAACTGGGTTTCGACCTGTACTTCGCCGAAGCGACTCCGGACAGCAAAGCCGAAGTGGTGGACAAGCTGCAACAGCAGGGGCACAAGGTGCTGTTTGTCGGCGACGGCGTCAACGACGCCCCGGCCTTGTCTCAAGCGGACGTCGGCCTGGCCATGGCCACCGGTACCGACCTGGCCCACCTGGCGGCTGACGTGGTGCTGTTGCAGGACAACCTGTTGGGCATCGCCCAGGCACGGCAACTGGCACAGGAGGCGATGACGCTGATCAACAGCAACATTCGCCTGACCGAAGTGGTCAACAGCGGCATCATGCTGGCCGCCGCCATGGGCTGGCTCAATCCGGCAGCCAGTGCGCTGTTGCATAACGGCACCACCCTGGCGGTGCTGACCCGGGCCATGGCAGCCCGCAACGGCTAACCGAAAACCCGGATTCAAAAAGCGGCGCACAAGCGCCGCTTTTTTTTGCCGATTTTCCCCATCAGAACCGGCGCCGAGAAATTGCGCCATTCGAGCAATTTCCCACCACCCCTTCGGCGATGTGGCAGCGGGTTCTCGAGACGACTGGTCAGACCGCGAAAAACGCGAAATGTTGTTGCTTGATCATCTTTAAAATCCGGTTGTCGAGCACAAAAAGCCCGCCAAATGTCGCCACCATCACACAAACCTATGATTGAGAAGGGTAAAAGCGCTTATTCCTTAACAAATTGGATAAGCCGGCCACACTAATCTTGTAACTTTACAAGTAAAAACTTTCAATTTGAGTGCCAAAATGTGACATCTCTATCGGAAGTCTGTTCAAGTGTGATTTATCATTTTTCGTCCTATTTCTAACGGTTGATGTTTGCGATGGCGAGTTCCTCAGACCAGGTAAAAACAATAACGAAGGGCCTAGATGTGCCCATTGCCGGCCAGCCCCGGCAACTCATTGAATCCAGCCTGAGCCCATCCCACGTAGCCCTGCTTGGCGAAGAGTACGCCGGGCTCAAACCCACCATGATGGTGGAGGTGGGTGACGTGGTGAAGAAGGGCCAGCCTTTGTTCGAAGACAAAAAGAACAAAGGGGTGATCTACACTGCGCCCGCCAGTGGCGTGGTGACCGCCATCCACCGGGGGGCCCGCCGGGTGCTGCAGTCAGTGGTGATTCGCATCGAAGGCGACGAGGCGATGCAGTTCGATGCCTACGACGACCTGACCTCACTGTCCCGCACCCAGGCACAATCCAACCTGATTCGCAGTGGCCTGTGGACCGCCCTTCGCACGCGTCCGTTTTCCCGGGCTCCGCAGCCGGGCAGTGCCCCGGCGGGCATCTTTGTCACCGCCATGGACACCAACCCTCTGGCGGCGGATCCCCGAATCATCATCGACGAACAGGCACGCGCCTTTGCCGATGGCCTGGCGGTACTGACGGCACTCACCGACCACAGCGTTCATCTATGCCATGACGATCAAGGCAGCCTGCCTGGGCACGACCTGCCTCGGGTCGAGAGCCATCGTTTCGGTGGCGTCCACCCGGCCGGGCTGGTGGGCACCCACATTCACCATATCCTTCCGGTGAGCCTGGAGCGCCAGGTGTGGCACATCGGCTACCAGGACGTCATTGCCGTCGGCAAGCTGTTCACCACCGGTGAGCTGTACACCGACCGAGTGGTTTCCCTGGCCGGACCCAGCGTTGCCCAGCCGCGACTGGTTCGAGTACCTCAGGGGTCAGAGTTAACGCCACTGCTGCAGCAGGAATTGAAGCCGGGATTCTCCCGAGTGGTGTCCGGCTCACTGCTGTCTGGCCACACCGCCGCCGGCCCACGGGATTTTCTGGGGCGTTACCATAACCAGATTTCCGCCCTGACCGAGGACACTCAGCGCCAATTAATGCCCTGGGCCCGTCCCAGCCGTCAGCGGTTCTCCATCGCCCGGGCGGTTACCTCGCTGTTCACCCGCAACAAGAAGTTCGACCTGACCACCCACTCCGGCGGCTCCAAACGCGCCATCGTGGCCTATGGCCAGTTCGAAAAGGTGATGCCGCTGGACATTCTGCCGACCCTGCTGCTGCGTGACCTGATCTGTCAGGACACCGACGAAGCCCAGGCCCTGGGGGCATTGGAGCTGGACGAAGAAGATTTGGCCCTGTGCACCTTTATCTGCCCGAGTAAATACGACTTCGGCAAAGAGCTGCGCACCTGCCTGGACATTATTGAGAAGGAAGGGTAATGACTGATCACAACCAACGTGGCCAGGACGCCTACTACGCCCACGGTAACTCCATGAAGGATTACCTGCGCTCGCTGTTCATCACCTATGCCCGGCCGACGTCGGGTAAGGTGCACGTTCGCGATGGCATCGACGTAAAACGCACCATGCACGTGGTGATGCTGTGCCTGATGCCAGCGATGCTGTTTGGCATGTACAACCAGGGGCTGCAGGCTCAACTGGCGCTGCAAGCCGGTGCGACCGCCGCCGATGCCTGGCAACTGGGCGTGTTTAACGCCCTGTTCGGCCCCCTCGGCCAGGACAGCTCCGCCGTGGCACTGTTTGGCTACGGCGCCAGCTTCTACCTGCCCATCTACGCCACTGCACTTCTGGTTAACCTGTTCTGGGAAGTGGTGTTTGCCCGGGTCCGTAACCAGGAGCTGCACGAAGGCTTCTTCGTCACCTCCATGCTGTTCGCCCTGGTGGTGCCAATCTCCACCCCGTTGTGGATGGTCGCCATGGGCATCAGCTTTGGTGTGGTGATGGCCAAAGAGGTGTTTGGTGGCATGGGCTGCAACTTCCTCAACCCCACTCTGGCCGGCCTGGCGTTCCTGTACTTCGCCTACCCCACTGTCTTTGGTGCCAGCGGTCAACTGGTGGCCGTGGATGGCTTCAGCGGCGCCACCACTCTGGCCCAGGCGGCAGCGGGCAAAGTCCCCTTTGCCGACTACCCCTGGTATCAGGCTTTCAGTGACGCCGCCTGGTGGGATGCCTTCCTCGGCTTCACCCCCGGCGCCGTCGGTGAAACCAGCACCCTGGCCCTGCTGATTGGCGGCAGCCTGTTGATGCTGTCGAGCCTGGCCTCCTGGCGCATTGTCGGCGGGGTGTTCATCGGCATGGTCGCCACCGCCACCCTGTTCAACCTGATTGGCTCCACCACCAACCCCATGTTCGCCATGCCGTGGACCTGGCACCTGGTTAGCGGTGGTTTTGCCATCGGCATGCTGTTTATGGCCACCGACCCGGTCACCAGCACTTACACCCGTAAAGGCCGCTGGGCCTACGGTGTACTGATCGGGGTGATGGCGGTATTGATTCGGGTTATCAACCCCAAGATGGCCGAAGGCATGATGCTGGCGATCCTGTTCAGCAACCTGTGGGCACCGATTTTCGATTACCTGGTGGCGCGAGCCAACATCAAACGGAGGCAGGCACGCAATGGCCTTTAATAAAGATTCTGTGCTCGGCACCATGACCTTCAGTGTGGTGTTGTGCCTGCTGTGTTCCTTTATGATTACCGGCACCGCCGAAGTCTTGAAAGAGCGCAAGCTGGTCAAAAAACGCAGTGAGCTGAAGCGCTACGTACTGGTGGCCGCCAACATTGAGGGCGACGTCGAAGAGATGTTCGACAAGCACGTCACCCCGGTGCTGGTGAACCTGGACAGCGGCAAGGCCGCCGACCTGAGCGAAAAAGAGATTCTCGACTTCGATGACCGCATGGCAGCCATCAACCCGGATACCTCGATCAAACCCAAAAAAGATCTGGCCCGCATCAAGCGCCGCGCCAATCAGGCCCGAGTATTTAAAGTCGTCGACGATAACGGCCAGTTGACCAGCGTGGTAATGCCGATTCACGGCAAAGGGCTGTGGTCTGTGGTGTATGGCTTTGTGGCGATTCAGCCCGATCTCAACACCATCGAAGGGCTGGTGATCTCCGAGCATGGCGAAACCCCCGGCCTGACCGATTTCCTCAAGGATCCGCAGTGGCTTAAGGGCTGGCACGACAAGCAGATCTTCGACGACAGCGGCAAGCCGGTACTGGCAGTGGTCAAAGGCGGCGCCAAAGCCGGCGACAGCCACGGCATCGATGGCGTCAGTGGCGCCACCAAAACCGGACGCGGTTTGCAAAAAGCCGTGCGCTTCTGGTTCGGCCCCGAAGGCTACCAGACCTTCCTGAACACCTTGAACAAGGAGGCCTGAGGTGAGTAACGCAACCAAACAGGTTCTGACAACCCCGATTTTTGCCAACAACCCGGTCGCCATGCAGGTGCTGGGGGTGTGCTCCGCCCTGGCGGTCAGTAACTCCATGGAAACCGCCGTGGTAATGACCCTGGCGGTAACCTTTGTACTGGTGTTCTCCAACCTGATTATCTCGCTGATCCGCAAGATGATCCCCAACAGCGTGCGCATCATCGCCCAGATGACCGTCATCGCCTCGCTGGTGATTGTGGTCGACATGGTGATGCAGGATGTGGCCTATGAACTGTCGCAGAAACTGTCGGTGTTTGTTGGTCTGATCATCACCAACTGCATCGTCATGGGGCGGGCGGAAGCCTTCGCCATGAAACACGGCCCACTGATGTCAGTGGTGGACGCCCTGGGTAACTCCATGGGGTACGGCGTGATCCTGATCGGCGTCGGCTTTGTCCGCGAACTGCTGGGCAGCGGCACCCTGTTCGGCTACGAGGTGATCACCACCGCCGAAAACGGTGGCCTGTACCTGGCCAACGAGATGTTCAAGATGCCCCCCAGCGCCTTCTTCCTGATCGGACTGATGATCTGGGCCATCCACGTCATTCAGCGCAAAAAAGGCTAAGGAATCTCCATGGAACATTACATTAGCCTGTTTATGCAGGCGGTCTTCATCGACAACATGGCGCTGTCGTTCTTTATGGGCATGTGCACCTTCCTGGCCGTGTCCAAGAAGGTGTCCACCTCCTTTGGCCTTGGCGTCGCAGTCATCGTGGTTATGGCGCTGGCGGTGCCGGTAAACCAGCTGATCTACGTTAACTTTCTGAAACCAGGCGCCCTGGCCTGGGCCGGCCTGCCCAACCTGGATCTGAGCTACCTGAAGCTGATCACCTTCATCGGCGTGATTGCCGCCCTGGTGCAGATTCTGGAGATGGTACTGGATAAGTACGCGCCGGCCCTGTACCAGACCCTAGGGATCTTCCTGCCGCTGCTGACGGTCAACTGCGCCATCTTTGCCGGCGTGATCTTCATGGCCAACCGCGACTACAACATGACCGAATCGGTGGTGTTTGCCCTGGGTTCCGGCACCGGCTGGGCCATGGCCATTGTGCTGCTGGCGGGCTTGCGCGAGCGGATGAAGTTCTCTGCCATCCCTGAGGGGCTGCAGGGGATTGGCATCACCTTTATTTCCACCGGATTGATGGCGCTGGGCTTTATGGCCTTTGCCGGCGTCTCTCTGTAACCGAATCACCAGATTAAGAAGGTAACGCAATGGAAATGGCAATCGGCATCAGCATGTTCACCGTGGTGGTGTGCCTGCTGGTCGCGGTGATTCTGTTCGCCAAAAGCAAACTGGTCGCCAGTGGCGACGTCACCATCGGCATCAACGACGATCCGGACAAAACCGTCACCACCCCTGCCGGCGATAAACTGCTGGGCGCCTTGGCGGGCCAGGACATCTTTATCCCCTCCGCCTGTGGCGGCGGCGGTACCTGTGGTCAATGCCGGGTGCACGTGAAAAGTGGCGGTGGTGAGATTCTGCCCACCGAACGCGATCACATCACCAAGAAAGAGGCCAAAGAGGGCTGTCGTCTCGCCTGCCAGGTGGCCGTGAAAGGCGACATGGAGCTGGAGCTGGAGGAGGAGATCTTCGGCGTTAAGAAGTGGGAGTGCGAGGTGGTCTCCAACGACAACACCGCCACCTTCATCAAAGAGCTGCGTCTGAAGATTCCGGAAGGGGAAGAGGTGCCATTTAAAGCCGGTGGCTACATTCAGATTGAAGCCCCGGCGCACCACGTCAAGTACAGCGATTTCGACATTCCGGATGAGTACCGTGATGACTGGGACAAGTACAACCTGTTCGAGCTGGAGTCTCGGGTCGACGAAGACGTACTGCGAGCCTACTCCATGGCCAACTACCCGGATGAGAAAGGCCTGATCATGCTCAACGTGCGCATCGCTACGCCGCCGAGCAACGACCTGCCTCCGGGCAAGATGTCGTCGTTCATCTTTAACCTCAAGGCCGGCGACAAGGTCACCATCTCCGGACCCTTTGGCGAGTTCTTCGTGAAAGAGGACAGCGATGCAGAGATGATCTTCATCGGCGGCGGCGCCGGTATGGCACCGATGCGCTCGCACATCTTCGATCAACTCAAGGGCAAGCACACCAAGCGCAAAATGAGCTTCTGGTACGGTGCCCGCTCCACTCGGGAGATCTTCTATCAGGAGGATTTCGATACCCTGGCGGCCGAAAACGACAACTTCGAGTGGCATGTGGCGCTGTCGGATCCGCTGCCGACCGATAACTGGGACGGCTACACCGGCTTCATTCATACTGTGCTGCTGGAAAACTACCTGAAGAACCACAAAGCCCCCGAGGATTGTGAATTCTACATGTGTGGACCGCCAATCATGAACTCCTCGGTGATCACCATGCTTAAAGAGCTGGGTGTCGAGGATGAGAATATCCTGCTGGATGACTTCGGCGATTGATCTTCGTGGGCAGCCTTTTCGGCTGCCCCTTTGTCTGTTAAGGAGCAGTTATGACGGCCTTTATTGCCACCTTTTGTCTGATGTTGCTGGTGATTCTGATCATGTCGGTGGGGTACCTGTTTCGGCGCAAATCCATTGCGGGATCCTGCGGTGGCCTGGCCGGAGTCGGCATCGACAAAGCCTGCGACTGCCCCGAGCCCTGCGACAAGCGCAAAGCCAGGATGGCCGCCGAAGCGGAGCAGCAGCGCCGCCAACAGTACCTGCAACAACGAATTTTGTAACCCCTCGAGGGCTTGCATAAAGATTCAGTTAATTCAGCCGCTTGGCCTATACTCCCACGGGCCTTTTTTTGCTAACATTCCGGCCATCTTTGTTCGCTGTTGCTCACCCTGACGTCAACAGCGTTACCAGCCGGGAGTCGAAATGAAACCCTTGTTTGCCCTGATGCTGGCCGCCCTGGCCGCTCAGGCATCTGCCGCCACCGTTGATCTCAGCATCGAGCTGTCCCTGCCAGGCAGCGACCCTATGACCCTAAAGGTCAGCCCCGAAACCAACGAGTGGGCCCATTACCCACTGGGCGACTACCAACTCTCCATTCGCCCCAGTACCGATGCAGAACAGGCCGAAGACATCATTACCGTCGACGCCATCCTGACCCAGGGCGCGGGCAACAACACCAACCAACTGTTAATGCCAGCCATTACCGTGCTGTCTGGCGACAAGGGCGCCATCGAATTAGGCCAGCCTCCCCGCTCGGTCAATTTTGCCGTCAGCGCCACTCTGGCAGACTGAGCCCCCGTCTCTGTAGGAGCGCCGACCATGGCCAAACCCAACAAAAAGGCCCCGGGTCGCTCGGTCGACGTGGTGTGCAGCAACTGCAACCACAAGCTGTACCGCTACAAAAAGGGCGGCAATGGTGCCCTGGTAAAGTGCTTTAAAGAGCGCATCAGCGAGGACTACACGGTCACGCCCTGTGTGTGCCCGGGCTGCGGCGCTACTTTTGCCCGAGACACCCTGATCCGGGGGACCCCGGCGTTTAAGATGATCGGCGGCAAGGTACGAATGAAATAGGACGGCAAAGACGACTTTGCCATGGCTGAATCTCACTCAAGCAACCGCACCCCCTAATAATCACTTCCCCGTCTGCGCTGCCGCCGCCCTTGGCATAAACCATTGCCCCTTAATGACGACTGAGGACAATTCGAAGACAATGAGAGCCAGATCTCACTTCGCAACAATTGTTTTCATTTTATTACCTGATTGTATTTCTTTTTCTTGTTTACCTTTGCCTAAATGATTCATTGGTGATAGCGTTTCGCGTCCAATATTAACTTCATGGCGAAACTTTAGAGCCGACTAATTTACAAAAATATAATTGTAATAGGCCTAAAAAAGGTAAACACAATGAGAACTGGCTTACTTTTAGTCGCTCCCATTTTATGGGCTGCGTCTTTTTTGGTGCATGCCGAAAATATTCAGGACCGGTGGGTTACCCCTGAGAAAAGCCGCTGGTCTGGCTTTATTAGCTTCGACTACACACAAAACAAATACAGCGCAAACGCATATCTATCTGAGCGGATATATTCTGGAACCGCCATTATTAGATACGCGCTTAATAAAGACTCTCGGCTCCAGGCGGTAATCTCCGGCTATCATTCAGACGACGGTGACGACTACGGCAGCCAGGGTGACTTCTGGAATGACACCTCCCTGTCATGGTCAGAAAATAATGTATGGAATCCGACAGATAGCGTAACAATGAGCACCGAACTGCGGGCTATATTCCCCACTTCCAGGCTGTCGCAACGGCAGGATCTGGAGTTTTCTGTGCGGGGTGGAGTGCGATTCAGTTTCGATCTCAGCGAATACGTAAAGGGGCTTTATATAGGCAACAATATAAGGCTAAGAAAGAACTTCCATGAATACGAAAGCGCGGGTGGTCAGCCGATGACCGAATATCAACTCAGCGACTTAATCACCATGGATTACTTTTTTGCAAAACGATTCAATTTCAGTGCTTACATTATCGTTCGCCAGAGCTGGAATTACGACGGTGGAGATTTCTACCCTGACCTGATTCACGGGGAAGAGTTCGGTTATCAGTTATCCGACAACATCGACCTCGCTTTAGGTATGACCAATGGCATTACCTATTACAACCAAGCACGCGGCACGAATCCAATTCACGATCTGATCGACTTGGACAAAATGAACTTTTATTTCGTCGCCAACTACCAGTTTTAAATGAACAGGAACTCACTCATGTTTAAAAGGATAGCGATTGCCGTCGCCATCAGTGCCGCATTGGCGGGCTGTGGCACCGAAGAGCGGCCCTATGACGTCTATGAACGACCGGCGGAAGAGATCACCACCGCCTCTCTGGATACCGAATCACTGTGGCTGTTTATGCCCTCCACCGGCGCCGCCCCTCGCTACGCGATGACTCAGCGTGGCTTCTTCCAGGGCGACCCAAAACTGGTCACCCTACGTTTCGATGAAGACAATGGTATCTACGCCGAAGAGGTGGATCGCGATAAGCTGACCATGGATGGCAAAAGCCGCTGGGGTGACGACATCAACCTTGCCCCGGTGCTGAAGATTCCCGGAAAGTTCCGAAGCTATCGCTGTGCCCTCAACGCCTATGATGAGTGCACCAACAAGGAAGAGGTCAACGAGGACGAAAACGTCGAGTGGGACGAAAAAACCCACTTCGTTCCAAAATACTCACAAGTTAAGGCTTTAGCCCAGGACAGCCTGACCTGGTACACCTCCAGCAATGTGGAAGAGTCCGCTGACCCGCGCCTGATTTCCTACGAATACGATCCAGAAAAAGGCGTTATCAA
Source organism: Ferrimonas kyonanensis DSM 18153 (assembly GCF_000425405.1). GTDB lineage: Bacteria > Pseudomonadota > Gammaproteobacteria > Enterobacterales > Shewanellaceae > Ferrimonas > Ferrimonas kyonanensis. Next base: position 192,183 of record NZ_KE384364.1, read on the forward strand.
CATTGAAGTTGAGCGTACCTTTACCGCCGATCCTGAAGATCAGTATGAGTTTGGCTACGACTTAGAAAATCTGTCTTTCAAGACCCGCTTCTTCTACTCCCTGGTGAAGCTGGACAAGCTGATCACCCCGGATTACCAGCCAGTCTACTATCAGGGTCGGGATCGCGCCTACTACGGTTTTTTCAACGACGCCAAAGAGCAGCGTACCGACACCGGCGAGACCAATGTTCAGGGCAGCGTTTACAGCTTGCTGAACCGCTTCGCGCCTAACCAGGACAGCATCGACTACTACCTGAGTGACAACTACCACGAAGAGGGCAACGAGCTGTACAAGCGCGTTACCATGGAGAGCATTACTGACATCAATAAGTCGCTGGAAGGTACCGGTGTGCCACCCATCCGCATCGTTAACCCTAACAGCAAGGCTGGTATCCACACAGGCGATCTGCGCTACAACGTGCTGAACCTGATCACCGACCCGGTGGACAACGGTCTGCTGGGTTACGGCCCATCCGCCACCAACCCGCTGACCGGCGAAATTGTTCACGCCCACGTCAACCAGTACGCCGGTGTAATCCGCAGTGCCACTCGCTCTGTATGGACCCAGTTGGTGATGCGCTACAACCGCCAGGAGATTGTCCGTCCTGATGAGTACAAGCCAGAGCCAGAGACTTCAGAGGGCGGAACCGATACCTCAGGGATCACTCCAGAGATCGTAGCGCCTAAGATTGGTGATGACGTAGTGGTGCGCAGTGTTAGCACAGATGAGATCGAGCAGCTTCTGAATCGAGGTGATGATCACGGCCTGCACCTGCACGAGCACAAGCATGACTGGAACACTGCCAATCCGGATCTGGCCACTCAATCCTTTAACAAGCATCAAGAGCGTCTGCAGAAACTCTCCGAGCAAAACGCTTTTGCCGTCGAGTTTATGTGGCTGAGCACCCAACAGAAAGGCCTGATCAAGGGCATCAACTACCTGGAAGGTGGCTACTTTGCCAACGAAGAGAACACTCAGCTGAAAGCCTGGGACGATCTGACTTCCGCACAGCAGACCGAAGTCAGCGACGCCATTGCCGAGCACATGTTCCGCTCCACCCTGGTTCACGAGCTGGGTCACAACCTGGGTCTGCGCCATAACTTTATGGGCTCCGTAGATAAGGCCAACTTCTACTCTGAAGAGGAAGCCAAGGCCAAGGGCATGGACAAAGTCCCCGCTTACAGCTCCATCATGGACTATGCGGGCTCCGTTTTCGATGAACTGCCTACCTATGGTAAGTACGACATCGCAACCCTGCGCTTTGGCTATGGCCGTCAGGTAGAGACTGAACTGGCTACCACTGTCGACAACGAAGAGACCGGCCTTCCAGAAGTAAAAACTGAGAAGAAATACCTCTCTGTAGCAGACCTGGATGCCAACCTGGCTAAGGACTTCAACGCCTACCCAACCGGTATTGTTCAGCATATGCGGGACAACTACATGGAAACGGACCAGGTCAAAGATCTGGAGCTCGGCGATAACCAGACTCTGAAACTGGCTCAATTTAACTACTGTACCGACGAGCACACCACCACCTCAGTGCTGTGTAACCGCTTTGACGAAGGTACAGATATCAATGAGATAACCGAGTTTCGAATCCAGCGTTACCACGACAGCTATGACACCATGAACAAGCGTAATGGTCGTCAAAGTTTCCATCAGTTCCACCAGTACAACTATTTCCTCAGCCGCTGGGATCAGTTCCTGCAGATTCGTGATGTTATTGAAAACGTAGAAGAGATCGACTATCTGTTTGCACGTTATCTGGGCATCAGTGAAGAGCGTAACTCCCAGGGTCAGTCCATGAAACAGATCTACAACGCCAGCTGCCGTTGGAAGGACTTCGACACCCTGTCTCCTGGGCTGAAGAACCTCTGCACCACCTATGAGGCGTCTCGAACTGCGGCCCAGTTCTTCATCGATGTGATGACTGAAACCGACAAGGTGTGTGAGATCGAAGAGATTGCCACTGGCGTAGAAAACCGGGTGACCTTCCGGACTCTGTCAGATCTGTGGAAGGACTACCGTGGCCACCCCGCTGTCTCCAAGAACCGCGACATTCCTACCAGCTGTTTTGATCCTGAACTGGTGACTGCCCTCGAGGGTGAAAGCAACCCCATTAAGGTGCGCTCCGAAACCAAAGATGGTCGTATTGAAGCCAGCCTGCAGGCCAACAACCCTCACCAGAGCTCTGTGACCTCTGTTGATCTGCTGGGTACCTGGCCTGACAAGTTGCTGGCCGCCCAGATGCTGGTCCGTCGTGACAGCCCCTATGTGGATACAGAGAACTCCAGCCTGGCACTGCTGGATATCGACTATGACTCCCGTGATTCTTATGCTCAGCTGATCTACAACCACCTGTCTTACCTGACTGGTGCCGAGCAGTTCCATCCACCCAAGTTTATTGATAAAGATGGCAAAACCGTTGAAACCGTTCAGCGCTATGTGCCTAAGCTCACCAAGCTGATGGACAACTCGCCCTCCTACCTGTGGCCCATGAAGCGCTTCTTCCGCCTGACCGCTGGTGATGAGCTGCAACACTGGTTCGACCCATCCATGCCGGATGTACCGACTCCAGCATTCAATGCTCTGCTGAAGAACCTGAGTGACTATGGCCGCATGCCTGGCCTGGGCATCAACGACAGTGCCGAGCACCTGGTTGAATCCCTGGGCATCTATCAGGCATCTCCTGCCATTGACGACTCCAATACCATCAGCTTCTCCTGGAAAGCGAAGAAGTACGTGATCATTCCACGTCGTAATGAGCTGGCTAAAGCGATGGCTCGTCGTGCCCTCTATGGTGAACTTGAACCTAAAGAGCAGTACCTGAATGACGGGCTGCCGTCCGAGCTTGAAACTGCCATGAGAACCATGTTTAAGGACACCCAAAGCACAGCGGAAGCGTCTGTTGTCGCAGTTGGTGACAGCGACGCCTTGACCGCTTTGAAAGAAGATGGCCTGGACGCAATTGCCGGACGAACTACATGGACTGGTGCCGTAATCACCCCAGCCAGATTCCAGTCTTACAAGGAAAATGGCAGCACCTGTTACCGGGTCCTGGTTGATGGCGAAAGCGACGAGCAGCGCCTAACTCGCAAGTGCAACACCAATGGTGGTCTACGCTTGGCCAGTGCCGCCATGGATAACCTAGCAGACGACCGCGTTACTATGCTGTCCCAGTGGTCCGGTGTATATGGAGGCAACCTTGCCTTCTGCCGCGCCGATGACAAACTGAAGAACTACATCGATGTCTTTGACTACGAGCCCGAGGTTCTTCACTTGTGGGCTACCAAGAAGTACGAAGCTCTGCGCCCCGCATTCTTGCAGTTGCCAGTGCTTAACCCTTAAGAGTTAACACTCCAAGCCGGCCCCTCTGGGCCGGCTTTTTTTTGCTCAATGATCCGCGCTCGACTCAGCCCGACTTTGTTGCCCGCACCAATAGGTTTCTTGGGGTCATCTGCCTGTCGCAGAAGGTGCTGATGTCCACCTCATAGCCCTGCTCTTCCAGGAAACAGACCCGATCCAACACCAGCCACAGCTCCAGGGGACGGCGGAACAGCTGACGCACCGTCTCCATCTGCTCCAGCACAGGCAGCCGTGACTGCCCCTGGCTCAGATAAGGCTCGAGCTCAGGCCCCTCCATAGGCAACACCAGCCCTTTGCGCTGCGCCGCCCACTGGCAAAACGCCTCAAACCCCTCTCCGAGCAGCGACTTGGGCACGTTGGGCAATGGCAGGTATTGGTCCTGGCCCGTCAACTGACGCTGCAGGCAATCAAAGCCGAGGCGATAACTCAGCTCCAGCTGCCGCTGGCGCTTTACATGCCCCGGGGCGGTGACGGTTTCCTGCAACGGCATTTTCAGATCCAGCTTACTCAGGTTCAGATCCCGCGCCTGGGCCGCTTGCGATAACGGCCGATAACGATCGCTGCGGATCAGGTGATAACAGCAGGGGGAGAAGGAGATGGCTTCGGTTCCGGCCCTGGCTCCGTGGCGCAACAATGCCACATGAAGATCGCCGCAGGCGTGCAGCGCCACCGCATGCTGGTGTTGCTTAAGATGGTTGGCCGCCGAGTCGTCAAAGGCGTCGCCATTAACGAAGGTCATCGGCAAACCAAACCGGGTCGCCAGCGCCTGGCCCTCTTCACACAGACCGGCTTGCCACTCCAGGCTGACCACAGGCTGATCGCTGGTGGCGGCCAGGGCGCGGCCAAGATGGCCCTTGCCGGCACACCACTCCAGCCACGGCCGGTGACGTTCGGCCAAGGCATCGGAAAACGCGGTGATCTGCTGCCACTTGCGACCGGGGATCTGCCAGTCGAGACGGGCCGGATAGGCCTGGGCAGCCCCTTGAACCGGGTTGGCCTCAGCCAGCTCGGTCAGTTCCGCCAGCCAGGGTAGCACCGGCGATAGCTGAGCCTGCAACTGCGCGGCATCCTGACGCAGCGCCGTTAACTCCGACAACGAGTGCTGCTGCAACCATTGACACAATGCCGGCTCCTGCCAAGGCAGTTCCAGGCAATCGAAGGGCACAAATTGCCAATAGGGTTTAAGCTCCGCCAGCAGTTGGCTCAGGCGCGTAAAGCGATCAGAGTGAGACATATTCAGGGTTCGGTGACTAAGAGGGCGACGATTGTAATGGCTTAGGAGGCAAAGATCCCCTGTTACCTTCGCCGGTATTGAGCCGGGTCACCCTCAACCACCGACGGCTCAGGCCGCCTGACCGTAGCGCTGCTCCAGGTAGGCAATGATGTCACCGGACTCCAGCATCCACTGGCTTCCCTGGGCATCATCGATGCGCAGGCAGGGCACCTTGACCTTACCGGCGTTTTGCTCCAGCTCCTGACGGAACTGCGGGTGACGATTCACATCCCGGGTTTCGATGGGCAGGTTGAGGCGATGCATGGCCCGGCGCACCTTGATGCAGAAGGGGCAAGCATAAAACTGATACAGAGACAGCGACCGCAACTCTTCGGCAATTCGGGCCTGCTGCTCCTCGGAGCGTTTCATTTTACTGCCACGGGTAACGATGTCCCCAAGGGCAATGGCCCGTCCCAATCCTTCGCGTACAATCTTAACCAGCATGAATGAGTCCTATTCGGGTTTTAACTGGCGCCATTGTACCCCGAACCCAAACAAAAGGGCAGAGATCACAAAATCCATAAAAACCAAACGGGGCGCACAAGGCGCCCCGATTCTGATTTCGAACCTCACAATGCCGGCGGCCGCTCCGGCAATTGCTGAACATGCAGATCCATCTGCGGAAAGGGGATGCCGATGCCGGCGTCATCCAGCGCCTGCTTGATGTTGGCCATCAACTGGAAATAAGCGTCCCAGTAGTCTTCGCTCTTCACCCAGGGACGAACCACAAAGTTGACACTGGAATCCGCCAACTCAGACACCTCCACTCGATAGGCAGGGTCCTTGAGCACGTAGTCACTGGCTTCCACCACCTGACTCAGCACCTCTCGAGTCTGACGCAGGTCGGCGTCATAGGCCACCCCAATCACCAGGTCGATGCGGCGAGTGTCCTTGGCGCTGTAGTTGACGATGACCCCGTTAATCACCGCGGCGTTGGGAGCAATGATCTTCTTGTTGTCCGGAGTAATCAGAGTGGTGGAGAAGATGGAGATCTCCTCAACCACACCGGCAGCGCCAGCAGCCTCGACGTAATCGCCCGCCCGGCAGGGGCGGAACACCACCAGCAGTACTCCGGCGGCAAAGTTGGACAACGACCCCTGCAATGCCAGACCGACCGCCAGGCCGGCGGCACCCAATACCGCCACCAGCGACGCGGTCTGCACCCCGAGCTGCGCCAACGCGGCGATGAAGGTGAAGGCCATGATAATGGTGGACACCAGCGCACCGACAAAGCCAACCGCAGTGGCTTCCACCTTGCGCCTTTCCATCATCTTGCGAACCATCGAGGCCACTATTTTGCTGACCCAGCGACCCACCACCAGAATCAGCAGTGCTATCAGGATTCGCATCCCGTAGGCCATCGCCAGTGCCGGCAACTGCTCTAACCATTGTTCCATATCATCACTCTCCTTTGACTAATTGCAGCCGAATTGGCCGTGCCACCACTTCCACGCGGCGGTTCTCGGCCAAACCGGATTCGGTTTCCAATTGGGATACGGGGTCGGTCTCCCCCAGGGCATGAAGGGTCAGGCGGCGGCGACTGATGCTGTAACGCAGGGCCAGCACATTGGCCACCTCGTCGGCGCGGGCCTGGGACAGCGCCAGGTTAACCTCGCCACTGCCACGCTCATCGGCGTGGCCCTTGATCAGCAACTCATGGCCTTGCCACTTAGCCAGCCAGGGCTCCAGCTTTTGCAGCTGAGCGTCCGACAGACGTGCGGACTGGCTGTCGAACAACAGCACCAGGATTCGATCGGCAGACACGGCGTCGGAGGGGCAGCCATTGCCGCTGCCCAGAGTCGCAGGCTCACGCGGACAGGCATCCTTACCATCCGGGATGCCATCTTCGTCTCTGTCCGCCGCCCAGGCTCCGGCACTCAATACGAGGCCAAAACACAAGTATTTGAAATTGATTGTCATCTTTTCCTCCACGTCCCTGCAGAAAAGATAGCTCATGGTAACACTGTTTGGGTTAAAACAACCGCCTTTGAATGGGTTGGCCCTTGGGGTGGTAAGCACTGACCGAGATGGGATCCGCCAGTGGCGGCGGCATCTGCCCCTGCTGCAGCCAGTTGCGGGCGGCAGCGCCGCGAACCAACACCGGCATTCGATGGTGGTAGGCCTGCAAGGATTCGGTGGCAGCCTGAGTCACCAGCACCAGCGCCCCCTGTGGCCGAGTGGGGGTCACCGGCCACCACAGTCCGGCAAAACTGAACAGGGGTCGCCCGGTGGCAAAGCGATAGGGCTGCTTGCGGGCCCCTTCGGTTCGCCATTCATACCAACCTGAAGCCGGTACCAGGCAACGACGGTGGGCGTAGGCCTCTTTGAACAGCGGCTTCTGTGCCAGAGTTTCACTGCGAGCATTGATCACCGGTCGCGACAACGACGGGTGAGACAGGCCCCACTGCAGTTGCCGCAACTGCAGCCGGTCCTGGTCCAGAGTCACGCCTGCCAGCAACTGAGAGGGGCGAATGTCGTCGCGCGCATCCAGTTGGAAGCTCAGACCATCCATCCCCAACTGTTCGCGGCTGTCAAAGCCGGTGGCCTGACTGAAAAAGCGGCCACACATGAGGTTACTGACCGAACCTGGGGCCACCATCGGCCAGGTACAGAGATTCAGCGGCGGTGTTTTGCCGCTTCAGCACCCGGTTTCGATGGGGAAAGCGGCCAAAGCGTTCGATGATGTCCCGATGCAATTGCTGAAACTTCAGGGTGCCCTGAGCTTCCTGCAGCGCCACTCCCTCGAGCCCTTCACACATCGCCGTCAGCAGGGCTACGCCATCGGTTTGGTCCTGCAACGACTCGGAGTGTTGCAATGGCATATAGAAGAACTGTTTCTCGGACAACGCCAGGGCGCGATCCTGCCCGGCCTCGATTCCGCTTTTACACAGAGCCAACGCCATCTCGTCTCCGGCAAAGGCCAGTGACGAGCCGCGGTACAGGTTTCGGCTGAACTGATCCAGCAGGATGATCAACGCCAGCCGTCCTCGGGGCTCCTCGGCCCAATGGTCCAGTTCGCCCTGCAGGGCCCGAGCATGCAGATCGCCGAAATGGGTGCGAATCTCTTCGTCAATCACCTCGCCGGCACCAAACCAAAGCTTGCCTTTCGGCTGCTTCGGCAACCCCGCTTCCAACTCCCCAAACCAAAAAAACAGCACCTGACTGATCTCAGGATTCATGCGGCCTCCTTTGTTTGCCGTTCAATACTGCCTACTTTTAAAGCAAAAAACGGGCCGATTATCGCGGCCCGTTTTCGGAGTTACTTGTCTTTGCCCGGTGGGTAGCCTTCGAGGATCGCCATCACCACTTTGTTGACCTGCTCGGTACGTTTTTCCGGAGTCAGGTTCTTTTTCACCGTATCGGTACCACTGCCACGCCACAGCAACTGCTTACTCTTGGCGTCGATGATGTCGACGATCAGAGTGCCCTCTTTGTACTCCCGTACCCGAGTATCCGCCTGAACGCCGGTGCCCCAGTAAGAGCCGCGACCGTGGTAGTAAGGGTAATAGCCGAAGTTGGTGTAGAAGGTATCCACATCGATCTTCTTCTCCACCTGGGTCAGGTAGTTCACCAGCACCTGGGCATCACTGACCGCCACCTGCTGCAACCCAACACCACTCAGTTGATCCGCCAACGCCTTGCGAATGCGGCGGTCATTCAGGCCGTCCATCTGGTACTTAGCCGCACCGGTATCGGCACTGGCTTCCACCCAGGCCCAGCGGGTGTAATCGGCAAAATTCACCTGCTCATCGTAATCGTACTCTGTACTGACCGAGCTACAGCCCGCCAGAACCACGACCGCCAGCATCGCACTCAGTTTTTTCAGCATACAGGGCTCCGTTTCATTACTGTCCTATGTAACAGACCTTAACACACTCAATCCAGTTCCCTAAACCCGTCTCATTCAGCGGCAAGTTCAGGTTCAGCTTATTGCAACTACACTAAGCTGTAGTTGCTGATACGGCCACAGCAACGATGCCGCCAAACGGCGCCATTCAGTATGAATTCGATTAGTAATCAACACCATCGTTGGAGAGCCCACCATGACCCGACTCCTGATCTGGCTGACCGCCAGCCTGACTCTGATCTTCAGCCTGGGCGCCAGCGCCGCCTCCAAGACCGAAATTGACGCCAAGGTCGCCGGCGCCTTGCAACAGCTGTACGCCGACTCACCGGCCGCCAAGGAGCTGGCCGGCAAAGCCCATGGCATTCTGGTGATGCCAGAGGTATTAAAGGCGGGGTTTGGCATCGGTGGCGAGTATGGGGAAGGGGCGCTGCTGATCAACGGCAGCACCCACAGTTACTACTCCACCGCTGCCGCATCATTTGGGCTGCAGATTGGCGCCCAGATTAAGAGTCAGGTGGTGATGTTCATGACCGCCGATGCCCTGGCCGGCTTTCAGGACAGCAGCGGCTGGAAGGCCGGTGTCGATGGCAGCGTCGCCCTGGCCACCTTAGGAGCCGGGGGCACCTTTGACAGCAACACCCTGCGCCAACCGATTATCGGTTTCATCTTTTCCAACAAGGGCCTGATGTACAACCTGACCTTTGAGGGGGCCAAGTTTACCCGGATTGAACGCTAGTCCAGCAGTAACTGGTTCAGGTGCCTCGGCAGGTTCGCCACCAGCTCCGGCGTCAACAACAGCCGCTCCCGATCACCGCTCTCCGCCAGAATCCGGCTGACGGCGGCGGCCATTCCCCGGCCGGTGCGAGTCACCTCCGCGTGCAGGTAAACGCCATCGCTGGCCGGCACCAGGGCCAGCTCCATCTCCTCGATGCGACCGCTGAACTCGCCGCTGATAGGACGGTAATGAAGCATCTGCAGGTACGGAGCCGAAACCCGGGCCATGGAGGAGACCGCTTCGGTATGAACCAGCGTTTGCTCAAACCCCAGTTGTTCCACCTTATGCAGTAACTCTGCCGCCAGCGGCTGCGGCACCACCTGCAGGTAATCCCGATCTTTCGGGTCCACCGCCTGTCGAATATCCAGCCCGGTGGCCAACCACACCTTGGTCTTTCCCTGAGTCAGCGGAGTGAACTCCGGCAGCACAAACTCAATGGGCAACTCCCACTCTTCACCCGCCGCCACCTTATAGGCATCCGCCAGTTGAAAGTGAGCCAGTTCCACCTCCAGGGTTTGAGCCTGTCCCTCCTCCACCTGCTCATAACTGCAATGCAGAGAAAAATAGACACCGTGGATTCGTTGACCGACGTTTCCGGCCTTGATTCGAACCCGGGCGGACACGGTTTCGCCAGGAAAATACTGCGCTTTTTGCAGCAAGGTATCCACCTCGCAAGAGCCCATTCCAATGGCAGAGAGCAAACGATTGAACAACGACATGGGCGAGGTTTTTCCTTTTTTAGCAATGAATTTGTTAAACTGGCAGACCCGTAGCTGATAAGCCGCAAGATATGATCTCTAATCAAGACTCGCAACTGGTATATAGCACCGACATCGGCCGCATCGACCAGGAACAAACCAAAACCGCCCCACCCGCCGGCGATGGCTGGGTGCGCATTCACCTGGATCGCAAAGGCCGCAAGGGCAAAGGAATGATGATCGTAAAGGGACTAGGCTTAGAGGATAAAAAACTCAAGAAGCTGGCCGCGACTCTGAAGAAAAAGCTGGGTGTCGGCGGCGCCGTCAAGGAGTTCGATATCGAGATTCAGGGTGATAAACGGGAACAGTTGAAGCAGCTGCTGGAACAGCAGGGTTTCAAGGTCAAACTGGCCGGAGGTTAAGGAGCAGTCCATGAACAGTCTGAAAAACCACCTGTTGATCGCCATGCCTTCGCTGCAGGACAAGTATTTTAAGCGCTCGGTCACCTACCTGTGTGAGCACGATGAAGAGGGCGCCATGGGATTGATCATCAATCAGCCCATCGGCCTGGATCTGGATGACCTGCTGAAAAAGATGAAGCTGCAACAGGACGATTTCGTGTTGCCCACCAACCTGGCCAATCAGGTGCTGTTGGGGGGACCGGTCACCCCGGATCGAGGCTTTGTGCTTCACAGTGGCCCCACCCAATATGCCAACAGCCGCCGCATCAACGACCAGCTGACCGTTACCTGCTCCAAGGACGTCCTCGACAGCTTTGGCAGCGACCAGGCCCCCGAGCAATACCTGGTGGCGCTGGGCTACGCTGGCTGGGAAGCGGGCCAGCTGGAACAGGAGATTCAGCAAGGTTCGTGGCTGACCATTCCGGCGGAACCCGAATTGCTGTTTGAGGTGCCCCATAAGCAGCGCTGGGAGACCGCCACCAAGCGGCTGGGCATCGACATCTGGCAGCTGTCCGGGGAGATTGGCCACGCATGAATCAGACCATCCTCGGCTTCGATTTCGGCACCAAGGCCATCGGCCTGGCCATTGGCCAGAGCATTACCGGTACCGCCCAACCTCTGTGCGGCATCAAGGCCAACGACGGCATTCCCAACTGGGATGAGATCGGCAAGATCATCAAGGAGTGGCAACCACAGCTGATCGTGGTCGGCCTGCCGCTGAACATGGACGGCTCCGAGCAGGAGATGACCCTGAGGGCGCGCAAGTTTGCCAACCGCCTCCATGGCCGCTTCGGCATCGAAGTAGTGACTCAGGATGAACGCCTGACCACCACCGACGCCAAGGCGCACCTGTTTGAGCGTCGTGGCTTTAAAGGGCTGAAAAAAGACAGCATCGATGCCACCTCGGCGGCGCTGATCGTCGAAGACTATTTCGAGTCTCAGTACCAGTAACCGTCAACAGCAAAGGGGCCAAATGGCCCCTTTTCACATCTTAGCCTCAACCTTACTCGGGCTTGAGCAGATAGCTCCGTAGTTGACCATAGTCTGCCTCCATGGCATCACTCAGCAGCGGCTTCACCGCCGCCTCGGCCAGGGCCTGAGGCAACGGCAGCTCCAGACCCAGCAACTCGTCCACCGACTCTTTGAACTTGGCCGGATGGGCGGTGCCAAGGAACACGCCCACCTCGTCCCCCTTCAGCGAGCAAGACAACGCCCGGCTGGCGATGGCCGCGTGGGGCTCAGACAGATAACCCTGCTGATGCAGCGCCTGCAGCTGCAGTTCACACTCGCGCTCGGACACCGCCGCCCCCTCGATGGTCGCCAGCGGCCAGCTATTGGCGCGGCACAGCGCTTCGACCCGGGGCCAGTTATTGGGTGCCGATACGTCCATGGCGTTGGAGCGGGTAGCCACGGTGGGGTTCACCTGCCAGTGGCCGGAGCACAGATAGCGAGGCACGGTGTCGTTGCTGTTGGTGGCGGCGATAAAGCGCTTCACCGGCAAGCCCATGGACTTGGCCAGCAGACCGGCGGTGAGGTTGCCGAAGTTGCCACTGGGCACTGCCACTACCGCCTGGCGTCGTTTGGCGGCGGGCAACTGGGCGATGGCCTCGAAGTAGTAACAGATCTGCGCCAGCAACCGAGCGATGTTGATGGAGTTGGCGGAGTTCAGACCGATGGCCTGCTTGAGTTGTTCGTCCTCAAACGCCTGCTTCACCAACGCCTGACAATCATCGAAGCTGCCCTGCACCGCCACGGTACGAATGTTGCCACCCAGGGTACAGAACATCTTCTCCTGCAGCGGGCTGATGCGCCCCTGAGGATAGAGAATCACCACGTCGATGTTGTCCAGGCCGAAGAAGGCATCGGCCACCGCCGCGCCGGTGTCACCGGAGGTGGCGGTTAAGATGGTCAGTTTCTCATCACCGGCCAGCTGCGACAGCGCCCGGGCCAGGAAACGGGCCCCAAAATCCTTAAACGCCAGGGTCGGACCATGGTACAGCTCCAGGCAATACTGGTGGTCGCTGGCGGCCACCAGGGGGCAAGCAAAGGTAAAGGCGTCCCGCACCAGCGACTCGACATTCTCCTGGCCCAGTTCGTCCGCCAGCCAGGCGCTGAGAATGGCGACGCTGCGGTCGACAAAATCCATCTCCAGCACGGCGTCAATGTCATCAAACGCAGGCAACTGAGACGGGAAAAACAGCCCCCGGTCACGACCCAGCCCCTGGCGCACGGCCTGGGAAAAGCTGACCTTCTGCTGCGGGTGTTTCAGGTTATACAGTTCCATTTCAATTCTCGCTTGTGTAGATGACGCCATCGGATGCCAATCGGCACACATGGGCAAAACCCCGGGCATTGGCCAGGTAGCAGTGATTCAGGTAGTGGTGTGCCCGTTCGGCACTGTGGCGGTCGCGGCACACCGCGAACAGGGTCGGGCCGGAGCCGGAGATGCCCACCGCCTCGGCGCCCAGATCCGCCAGCGCCGCCTTAGCCGCCAGAAACCCGGGAATGTGTGGCGCCCGGTAGGGCTCAGCCAGTTCGTCCGTCAGCACCGACAGCGCCTGCTGCTCATCCTGCCGGTAACAGGCATCCACGAAGGCGGCCAGATTCTGGCCAAAGGCGATGCTGGTGGCCTTGTCGTACTGATCTGGCAGCAACGCCCGCATCTTGGCGGTCGACAGGCTGATGCCGGAGTAGGCCACCACCCAATACCAGTTGCTGAATTCCGGCAGCTTGCGAGCGTAGTCCGCCACCATCAGCTGCAGCCCGCCCAGGTAGCTGGGTGCCACGTTGTCGTAGTGCACCGAGCCGGAGATCTTGCCTTCCAGTTGCCCCATCAGATGCAGCAGCGCCTTGGGCTCGAGGGCATCGTCGAAATAGCGATTGAGGGCGGCACAGGCCGCCACCACCGAACTGGCACTGGAACCCAGCCCGCTGCCCACCGGCAGGTTCTTCTCCAGCGTCAGCTTCAGCGGCACCGGTGCCAGGCCACTGGCCTCGAAATAGGCGGCCATGGCCTGGTAGACGATGTTGTCCCGCTCATCGGCAGGCAAGACATCGGCGTAGGGGCCCCGACATTCCAGGCTGGCCTCCGCGGCCGCCTCGACACTGACCCGATCCCCCAGCACGCTGCCGTCCACCGGCAACAGCGCTGCCCCAAGCAGGTCAAAGCCGACGCTGACATTGCCCATGGAAGCCGGCGCGTATGCAGTGATTCTGGCCATATTACGCCTCCTTCTGCCAAGCTTGAGTGCGCAGGATGTCGGCAAACACCCCTGCGGCGGTCACCGCAGTACCGGCGCCGTAGCCACGGAGTACGAACGGCAGCGGCTGATAGTAGCGACTGTAGAACGCCAGCGCATTTTCCCCCCCCTTGATGGCATACAGCGGGTGCTCCGGCCCCACCGCCTGAACCGAGACCTTGCAGCCGCCGTCATCGTCGATGGCCCCCACGTAGCGCAGCACCTTGCCTTCGGCGCGGGCGGCAGCAACCCGGGCGGCCACATCGGCATCGGCCTTGGGCAGGTTAGCCATAAAGGTGTCGGTATCGCCGCTGGCATCGAACGCCGCCGGCAGCACACTGTCCACCTGTATCTGATCCATCTCCAGCTCAAGGCCGGCTTCCCGGGCCAGGATCAATACCTTTCTGGCCACATCCAGGCCGGAAAGGTCCTCGCGGGGATCCGGCTCGGTAAAGCCCTTGTCACGAGCCTGGGCCGTGGCCTGAGACAGGCTGATCCCCTCCTCCAGCAGTCCGAAGATGTAGGACAACGAGCCAGACAGGATGCCGCCGAAGCTGTGCAGCTGATCACCGGCCCGAATCAACCCCTGCAGGTTGTCGATCACCGGCAGACCGGCACCGACATTGGTTTCATACAGGAACTGGCGCCGCTGCTTGCGGGCCACCTGACGCAGTTGCTGGTAATACGCCATGGACGCGGTATTGGCTTTTTTGTTGGGGGTCACCACATGCAGTCCGGCGTTCATGGCATCCAGATAGCGCTCCGCCAGGGCGTCACTGGCACTGCAGTCCACCAACACCGGGTTAGTGAGTTTGGCGTGATGGGCAAAATCAAACAGCGCCTGCAGCGCCATCGGTTCGTCACAGCGACCCAGTTGATCGCGCCAATCCTTCAGATCCAGGCCTCGAGCATTGAGCAACATGGTGCGGGAGTTGGCGATGCCACAGACTCGCAGGGCCACATGCTGGTCACTGAGCACCTGCTGCTGTTGCTGAATCTGGCTCAGTAACTCGGCCCCCACCTGACCACAGCCCACCAGCAACACATCCACAAACAACCGGCTGTCGAAGAAGTTCTGATGACAGATGCGCATGGCAGCCGCCGCATCTTCATTGGCCACCACCGCCGAAATGGCTCGCTCGGAGCTGCCCTGAGCAATGGCGGCAATGTTGATGCTGGCCTGCGCCAGGGAGCGAAAGAACCGCGCCGCCACCCCTTTGCGGGTCTTCATGCCATCGCCCACCAGGGTAATGATGGCGTGGTGGGGCATCAGCTCCAGCGGATCGAGCATGTCGCTCTTCAGCTCCAGGGCAAAGGTCTCTTCCAGGGCCTGCACCGCCCGCTCTTGATCCGCCTGCTCGACGCAGAAGGAGATGGAATACTCGGATGAGCTCTGAGTGATCAGGCTCACGGACACTCCCGCCAGGCTCATGGCCTCAAACACTCGGGAAGCCATGCCAACCATGCCCTTCATCCCCGGGCCGGAGACGCTGATCATGGTCTGATCCGCCAAGTGGCTGACCGCCTTGACCGCATCACTGCCGGCGCCATCCTGATGGATCAGGGTGCCCGGAGCTTGAGGATTGAGGGTGTTGCGAATGCGACAGGGGATCTGATGTTGAGCGATGGGAGAAATGGTTCGGGGGTGAAGGACCTTGGCGCCGAAGTAGGACAGCTCCATCGCCTCCTTGTAACTCATTTCGGTGAGCAGGCGGGCATCGGGCACCAAGCGGGGATCGACGCTGTAGACACCGTCGACGTCGGTCCAGATCTCGCAACTGTCGGCGTGCAAACAGGCCGCCAGTGCCGCCGCAGAGTAATCGGAGCCGTTACGCCCCAGGGTTACGGTCTGCCCCAGCTCGTTGCAGGCGGTGAAGCCAGGCATCACCCAGAAGCGGTACTCCCCCACCGGCAACGACGCCAGTCGCTGACGGCTGGCTTCGATGTCCACCTGGGCATCCAGCGCCTCACCGCGGGCCACCAGGTAACGACGGGGCTCCAGCAGGGCACAGCGCTCACCGGCCCCCTCGAGCAGCGCCATCATCAGGTGCACCGACAGGCGTTCGCCCACCACCATCACCTCGGCGACCACCTCATCCGGGCAGCGACCCAGCAATGACACCCCCTGCAGCTTCTGCGCCACCAGCTCCAACTCCTGTTTCCACAGTTGCTGCAGTGCTTCACGGGCATCCAGGCTCAGTTCGGCTCCCTGGCTCAGCTGATTCAGTTTGTCCTCTACCGGTGCCAGCAACTGGTCATCAAAACCGGCTACCGCCTGACGAACCGCTTTCTCCAGGGCGTTGGTCACCCCCTGAGGAGCCGACAGCACCAATGCCAGGGAAAACCCTTCGACGCTGTCTCGTGCCAGTTGTGCCACTTGAGCAAACCGCTCTGCATTGGCCAGGGAGGAACCCCCAAACTTCATCACCTTCATCGTGCCTCTCCTGTATGCCCTAACCCTGAAACGAAGAAAGCCCGCTCAGGGAGCGGGCTTTCTAATATTCGGATGGTGTCTATCCAGATACTATCAGCCCGTCCCGCCACCGGTACCGGTGCCAGTAATCACAGTAATGGTTGTGATTAGAGCTGCGTGAATTAGCATAGTATTCTGAATAAACTCCTAAAACTTGTCCTTTTAACTTGGCTCAGATGGCCCCCTTGAGTCAAGGGTTATTTTTTCAGCGCCTTGTTGATGTCGCCGATCAAGGTGTGGGCCATGGCCACATCCCGTTGATTCGCCAGCCCCAGTGTGTCCTGAAGCCACAGCCGCAGTGGATCATCGTCATCGAGACTCAAGTCATTCATCAGGGTTATGGCCCGGCGTTTCAGTGCCGACAGTTGTGGCACTTCCGCCTGCCCCTGCGGCTCGGGCAGCGCCAGCTGAGAAAATTCATAGGCGTACAACATCGCCGCCTGGGCCAGGTTTAACGACGGATAGGTATTGACCAGCGGAATGGTGGTCAGGCGATCCGCCAGCGCCAGATCCGCATTGCTGAGGCCGGATTCCTCGCAGCCAAACACCAGCCCGACCCGGGATACTGCCGCTCCCAGTTGCTGCACCTGAGTGACCGCTTGGGCCGGGGCGTACAACGGCCGCTTATCCCCACGACGACGGGCAGTACTGGCGATCACCAGATCCAGATCCGCCACCGCCTCGGCCAGCGTTTGGTGCTGGGTGGCATTGCTCAGAATCTCCTGACTGCCATGGGCCACCCAACTGGCCTCGTCACTCAGGTGGGCCTGTGAGGCCACCACTCTCAGGCGCTCAAAGCCCATGGTTTTCATCGCCCGGGCCACCGCCCCGACGTTTTCGCCCCTGGCGGGCGCCACCAGAATAAAAGTCAGTTCCACAATCTCTCCTCGCGTTTGCCGCCAGAGTAGCGAAATCCTCACCATAGGCAAGCCCTAAGCTCGATGGCATCGCCACAAATACCCATCTGGCGCAGAGTACAGCCGAATAGTCATCAACGAATGAATGAGTTAGGTTAAAGAGTGGACGATGGACAGCGCCATCTTTGAGTGGGTTACAGGAGTACCAGCATGGATCAGGGAACGCCCAAACGGATCGCCTATCGAATTTTAACCGGCTTTGACCAGCATTACCGGCTGTTTTCCCGCATCAACGCCGGGGCACCGGAACGCTTTCTCAATGCCGACTGGCATGGGGTTCAGCGGGCTCAGAAAGAGCGAATACGCTACTACAGCCGCCGAGTCTCGGAAACCGTGGCGGTGCTGATGCGGCAGTTGGACAGCCCCACCATCTCCACCGAATTGTGGCGGGCCACCAAGACCGAATACAGCCAGCTGCTGCAGGGGCACCCACAAGCGGAACTGGCTGAGACCTTCTTTAACTCGGTGTTTGCCCGGCTGTTCCGGCACCGGGGCCTGGACAACCAACACCTGTATATCCACACCAGTTGCGCCCGCCGTGCCCCCTTCGCCCCCCACCTGCTGTGCTATCGGTTTGCCCTGCGCCACGACCCCACAGCCGCATTCAGAAAGGCCATTGGCTATGCCCGGCTGCAGCTGAAATTTGCCGATCTGGACGCCGATCTGACTCGACTCGAGCGACGGCTGGCGACCCTGCTGCAACGCATCGACGCCCACGACGTCGAGTTTCTGAAACCGGTGTTCTACCGCAACAAGGGCGCCTACCTGATTGGCCGTCTCATCGGTCGGCGCGGTGAATCGCCGCTGATTCTGCCGATTCGCCATGGCGACGGCGGTCTCAGCATCGATGCCGCCATTACGCGCCAGGACGACTGCTCGGTGATTTTCAGCTTCACCCGCGCCTACTTCATGGTCGACACCGATCGACCGGCGGCGCTGCTGCGCTACCTGCGCCACCTGATGCCCAACAAATCCTGGGCCGAACTGTACAGTGCCATCGGCCTGCAGAAACACGGCAAGACCGAGTTCTATCGGGACTTCCTCAGCCACCTCAATCACAGCAGTGATCAGTTTGTCATTGCCCCCGGGATCAAAGGGATGGTGATGAGCGTCTTCACCCTGCCCTCCTACGACGTGGTGTTCAAGCTGATCAAGGATCGGTTTGCCCCACCGAAGGAGAGCAACAAGGAGGAGGTGCAGCAGAAATACAACCTGGTTAAAGAGCACGACCGGGTCGGTCGCATGGCCGACACTCAGGAGTTTCGCAATTTTGCCTTTCCCCGCCACCGCTTCAGTCCGGCGCTGCTGGAGGAGTTGCTGGAAGTGGCGCCGTCCGAGGTGGAGCTCGATGGCGACCGGGTGATCATTCGCCACCTGTACATCGAGCGACGCATGACCCCTCTCAACCTGTTTCTGGACGGTGCCGAAGACCTGGAGATTCATCACGCCATTGGCGAGTACGGCCACGCCATCAAGCAACTGGCGGCGGCCAACATCTTTCCCGGTGACATGCTGTTTAAGAATTTCGGTGTCACCCGCCACGGCCGGGTGGTGTTCTACGATTACGATGAAATCGATTACATGACCGATTGCAACTTTCGAGTCATCCCCGAACCCCGCTACCCGGAAGATGAGATGGCGGCCGAACCCTGGTATTCCATCGGCCCCAAGGACATCTTTCCGGAGGAGTTCGGCCGCTTCCTTCTGGGGCGGCCAGCCATTCGCAAGAGCTTTATGGCCCAACACCGGGATCTGCTGGATGCCCGCTACTGGCAGACTCTGCAACAACAGATTCGCGACGGCCAATACCCGGAGATCCGCCCCTATCGAGAGTCCTGTCGACTGTAAATGCCAGCCACAGCGGGCTCAAAGGCAAAAATGTTGGCTCAATCATGGTGCCGGGACGGTGAAATCCGTATGATTTGGGCCTTTCACACCGAATTGTTTTGGAGACCCGGATGAAAATTGCTGCGAATACCGTAGTAACCATGCACTACCGCCTGCGTGATGGTGACGGTGAACTGATCGAAGATTCCTTTGATGGCCAGCCTATGCAGTACATGCACGGCACCAATAACCTGATCCCGGGTTTGGAAGCGGAACTCAACGACAAAGCCGCTGGCGACAAGATGAGCGTTAGCGTCGCCCCTGAACAAGCCTATGGTCCTTACCAGGACGGCCTGAAGCAGGAAGTGCCTATGGCCGCCTTTGCCGGTGTCGAAGACATCGCTCCTGGCATGCGCTTTATGGCAGAAACCGATCAGGGCCCGACTCCGGTCACCGTGACCGAAGTCAAGGACGACACCGTTGTGGTTGATGGTAACCACCCTCTGGCTGGCGTTACCCTGAACTTCGATGTCGAAGTGGTTGAGGTTCGCGCCGCCACCGAAGAGGAGATCGCTCACGGTCACCTGCACGCCGAAGGCGGTTGCTGTGGCGGTGGTTGCTCCGGTGAAGACAAGGGCGACGACCACGAATGCTGCGGCGGCACCGGCGAGTGCGGCGGCGAAGGCCATCACGGCAAGGGCGGTTGTGGCTGTCACTAAGCCCAACTGACCTGAAAAAAACGGCAGCCTCGGCTGCCGTTTTTTATGGCTGCTTCAGCGTCATTCAGCCCTCGGTACCGGGCACCACCAGCAGATGACTGCGCATGCGGTGCAAAATCGCTTCGGCGGTATTTCCGATAACAAATCCCAGCAAGCCCCGGCGCTGCCTGGCACCGATGGCAAAATAGCCGACGCCCAGTGTCGCCGCCAACTGCGGCAGACACTCACTGGCGTCCCCCACCTGCACATGAATCTGCTCCTTGGGCAATGCCAGGGACTCCAGCAGCAACCCATGCTTGCGATACACCTCCTTGAGCAGGTGGCGAGTGTCGATGATCTCCAGATCCCGAACCACCCTGGACAGGCGAATCACATAGGCCACGTGCAGTTTGCCGCCAGTCGCCTTAACCAACTCTCTGGCCGCATGCAATACCTGCTGATTCAGCCGTTGCTTGGCCTCACTCCCGGATCCCAAATCCAACGCCGCCAGCACATCCTGGCCCTGAGCCGGCTGGTGATCGGTCAGCAGCATCAGCGGCACCCGGGTTCGACGAATCAGGTGCCAATCGGTGGGCAGCAGATGGTCACTTTGCCGGTAGGCCTTCACCACCATGGTAAAGCCGTTGTTCACCAGCTCACAGATGTCATCGGCGATGCCCTTGGCCCAGCGCACCGTGGTCGGTACGCTCTGCCCCAGGGCGGTCACCCTGTGCCTGAGAGCGGCACTGCGGCTGGCCATCAATTCAGACTTAATGCCATTGACCACCTCTTCGGGCGTGCCTTCCATGACCGACAAAGGTTCATAGCAATAGCCCACCACCTCGGCCTTAGCGCTCAGGGCCTGGGCTAGCTCCAGCCCCTTGTTGATGGCATCAAACTGCTGTTCCTTTTCCGGTGCAACAATCAATAACTTCTGCATAGTGACCCCCCATTGATTCAGACCAAAAGAGCAATTCCCTCTCTTTAGCCTACATGGCTGGGTTTCAACTTGCAGAATTTTTGATGTTTTTTCCACCGAACGAGGTCTGGCACCAACTCAGAGGAGCATGACAAGGCGCCCCCGAAGCGGGGGCGCGCGCAGACGGCTTACTCGCCGCGAAGGGTTTTGGCAACCTTCTGCACCGCCTCGTGGGCGTGCTGTTCACTGGCTTGCTCACCGGGCTTCAACTCCAGATCGGCGCGCTTGTGCAGGCCGGTCATGTCTTCGGCAATGTGCAGCCAGTCCGGATGCCAGTACAGGGTGGTTTTCTCATCCACCTGCCAACGATGAACACCGCTGTCCTTACCCTGATAGTTGATGTTGCCCGGTTCATAATCCATGGTATTGCTCTCCGATTAAAAAGACTCGAAATAAGCGTAGCGCCATTTTTCGCCCTTAAGCCAGATCCAGCTCATGAATACCGATACCGCGGTCATCCGTGCACGGCCATAAAAACGACACAACCCGGCACCAGGGCCGGGTTGTGTGCAGACTCATCGCCGTTACGGGAAGGCGGGCAACATCCCCAGCAACGCCAACGATTCGCATACCATCACCAGCACCCCGAAGCCCAGTACTCCGTACAGACGGCCGTTGCCGCCTGCCACCCGGAATGACTGACTCTGGCCACGTCGACGCAGCACCAAAGCAATGGCGCAAGGCAGAATCAATACGAAGATGCTGGCCAGCAGAGAGGCATAGCCAATGGCGACAATAAAGCCATCGGGAATGGCCACCCCAAGAATCATTGGCGGCAAAAAGGTGATGGCACCGGCGATGGCGGTATCCCGACGGCTGTCCCCCAGGCCACACTGATCTTTAACGAAATCCAGCAGACCCAGAGCCACCCCGAGGAAGGAACTGGCCAGGGCAAACTTGGCGAAGAAACTCAGCAGGGTATCGATGAGGTTGCCATCGACCGCATCGCCCACGGCCGCAATCAGCGCACCGACGTTACCGCCATTGGACACCACTTCACCAAAGTCATCCCGGGAGACGGTCCCCAGAATCGCCAACTGCCACACCGCGTAGATGGACAAGGCCAGCACACTGCCCACCAGGATGGCAGAACGGGATTTGACGATGTCCTTGTTGTAGTGCTTCACAATGCTCGGCACGGTGCTGTGATAACCAAAGCTGATGGCCAGCACCGGAATGCCCAGCCAGATGTAGGGCAGAGTGTCTGCCATACCCGCCGCCGGAAACAGCTTGTCGGCGCTGACTTCGGAGGCCAGCATGCCGGTGGAGGTGATAAAGGCGATGACCATGGCCCCAATCATGATGGTGCTGACCCGGTCTACCGCCCGGGAACCCAGCAACACAATGCCACCGAGCACGATGCCGAAAATCAACCCCGCCTGCCAGTTGGCCAGAGACAAGCCAAAGCCGGCGTTGAGGCTGGAGGCCAGAACCGACGATCCGCCGGAGATGTAGGCGTAACAAAGGATGTAGCTGACGAACCCCACAGAGCACAGGGAGGCAATCACTCCGGGCTTACCCAGAGTATCCTGAGCCATGGTGGCGTAACTGGCACCACTGCGGTAGTTCATATTGGCCTCCGCCAGATACATGGCGGAGCTGTAAGAGCAGAAGCAACAGATGGCCAGGATGATCATCGACCAGCCAAACCACATGCCGGCACTCATCACTGGCAGGGACAGCATGCCTGCCCCAATCGCCGTACCGGCAATGATCATCGCCCCACCCAGAACACTGGGTGAAGCCGATTTCGTTGATGTCTCTAATACAACTTCTGACATCGGTTACTCCACTTCTTTAATTGTTATGGTGCCGAGAGAATCAGGCTTTGCAGCCTATCCCGCTCCGCGTCGGATAAATTTTTTAATGTGTTTGAGCAACGAGTGATGGTGGCAATGCTGACGTTCAATGTTGCGGCGATCTGACGTTGAGTCAACTCCCCGGCCAGTAATGCCCGGAACACCGCCAATCGGGCACCGATGGCTTCACGTTCATCCAGGGTTAACAGCAACAAAAACAACGGCGCCAGAGATTCCTTTCGGCCTTGCTCAGCGATAAGTTCCAGCGCCTTATCCCAATACTCAGATTCCATAAAATGTTTACTCCACATGTAATGCCGTAGCATTACACCGTTACAGCAGGACAAAAGCGAACGCCATTCCGAAAATCTGCGAAGTCGACGACACTTTCAGACACAAACGAGAACTTGGTCACGGGGGCGGTTTGGCGTTATTATTCACAGCGGAACAACATACTTAGGGAAAACATAACAATGACAAGATGTTCAATGCTGTTGGCCGCCCTGCTCGTCTCCACCAGTGGCAGCGCCATTGCCGAAGGTGCTTTTAACAGCGCCGACGACGCCATCGCCTACCGGCAACACGCCTTTGGGCTGATCAAAGAGAACTTTGGTGACATGTACGCCATGGTCAAAGGGAAAAAAGAGATGGACGCCGACGCGTTTCAGCGCCGGGCTCAGCACCTGTCTCTGTTGAGCCAGATCCCCTTTGAGGCGTTCAAAGTACCGGGATCCAACAAAGGGGATACCGAAGCCCTGGCCTCCGTCTGGAGCGACAGCGCCAAGTTCGATCAGATCGCCAAAGAGTTCCAGAGCGCGTCTGCCAACCTGGCCAAAGTCAGTGGCAGCGGCGACGCCAAGGCGATCAAACAAGCCTTTGGCGCCACCGGCAAGGCCTGTAAAAGCTGCCACGATCAGTTCAAGCAGGACTGATAACCACAAAGGGCTGCCCATGGCAGCCCTTTGTCGGTAAGTGATTGCTTCACCATAACGGCAGTATCAGCCAATACAGCACGGTTCCCCCCACCAACACCAAGGGCACCAGCCAACAGATGGGCGCCACCGCATTCGAGCGTCGACCGCCGGCGGTCATGCCGTAACCGGTGATCATCGCCTCCACCAGATTGACCCCATTGATTCGATAAAACACGATGGCACACAGGTGCATCAGCACGGTCACCACAATCAGGTCAAAGAACCAGTGATGCAGGCTGGTCATGGTCCCGGCCAACGCGCCACTGACCGATGACGACAACGGCCCCTCCGCCAGAATGTCATCGGTGGCGAACAAACCGGTCATCACCTGTGCCATCAGCAACAGCATCATCACCACCACCATATAGCCTCCGGCCGGATTATGACCAAAGTAGGGGCGTTCATGGGCATGCCAATTAAAGAGGTAGTGCAGAACCGCGCCAGGACGGCGGACGAAATGATTGAATCGGGCAGTGGTGGTACCGATGAATCCCCACAACAGGCGCACCATCAACAGCACCATCAGCAGGTATGCACAGGTCATGTGCCACTCCATCATCCCCTGTTCGGCAGTGAACCAACACAGAGGCAGGAGCGCAACCGAGCCCCAGTGGAACAGCCTAACCATGCCATCCCAGATCTTAACCTTCACCATAAACTCCTTGGAATCCGGTCAGGCAAGGAGATTCAAAAATGCGGTCAATTAACAGTCAAACCGCGGCACTCCTTCGCCCTAAATCCCACCCATAATGCGCTTGTTTCGGTTATCCCTCAAGCAGAAAAGTGGGTTTTTTTAACCTAAGTTGAACCGGTTGGATAAGTTTGCAGCATTCACCAAAAAGGTGATCGAGATCACTTTACCCGCGCCCAGTGGTAGGGGTAGTCTGAAGTTGAACCTGATTTTGGGTTAACAGAAGGGGAACTCTATGAGAATTGAAATTACCAGCAAACACCTCACCGTTACCGACCCCATTCGTGAGCGCATCGAGAGCCGGTTTGAGAAACTGGAGCGTCATGAAGTCAACCTGATTACCCCCCATGTCATCATCACCCAAGAAGGACCCGAGTTTCAGATTGAAGCCTCTATGGGCATTCCCAGCGGTAAACTGTTTGCCAAAGCGTCTCATGAGAACCTGTACAACGCCATCAACCAGATGGGACAACGCCTGGAACGTCAACTGAATCGACACACTCACAAAGACCAGTCCAAGCGTCATATCAAGCCTGCCGCCATCGAAATCGAGGTAGAGGCAGAAGAGGCGGAATCCGCCGCCTGAACGACCCCGGGTTGAGGTTTCGACCCACATAGGAAAGGAGTGGCGCCGGCAAACAGCTGGCGCTTTTGGTTTATTGACAACCGCACCAACAAGCCGCTAGTGTAAGCCCATGCAAACTCTGCCACAGCACGACCTGTTTATTTTCTTTTTTACACCCCCCAAATAGGGAGGCGGGACTCGGGTGTCAAAAAGAAAGTAACCAACCCAAGCAAGCCTCCCCAGCCGGGGAGGCTTTTTTGTATCAGCCGCGCCATGGGCTCACTAAACCGAGGATGAGATGGACCTAAATAAAATCAGAACCGACATCAACAACGTCGATGGCGAACTGCTGTCCCTGTTGGCCAAGCGTCGCCAGCTGACACTGAATGTGGCCCGCAGCAAAGAGATTGACCTGAAACCGGTACGGGATCAGGAGCGGGAGCAACAACTGCTGGAGAAACTGGTCGCCCTGGGCAAAGAGCAGGGGCTGGACGCCCAGTACGTAGTGCGGCTATTTCAAACCATTATTGAAGACTCGGTATTGCGCCAACAAGCCTGGTTGCAGGGACAACAGAACACCTCTCAGGATCTGGTCACCGTCGCCTACCTTGGGGCCAAAGGCAGCTACAGCTACATTGCCGCCCACGGCTATTTTGCCCGCCGCGACCATTCACTGGTGGAGCTGGGCTGCCCCAACTTTGATGACGTTGTGCAAGCGGTGGAGCGCGGCAATGCGGACTACGGCATTCTGCCCATCGAAAACACCTCTTCCGGCTCCATCAACGAGGTCTATGACCTGCTCCAGCAGACCCACCTGCAGATCGTCGGCGAAACCACCGAAACCATCGGCCACTGTCTGCTGACCCTGCCTGGCGCCGATCTGTCGGCCATCTCCACCATCTATGCCCACCCCCAGGTGATCTCCCAGTGCAGCAATCACCTGCGGCAGTATCATGGCGTCAAGCTGGAGTACTGCGCCAGCTCCGCCCACGCCATGGCGCAGGTGAAAGACAGCCAGGACCCCACCCGCGCCGCCATTGCCAGCAAGGCCGGCGGCGAACTGTATGGCCTGGAACCCCGCCAGGAGAAACTGGCCAACCAGGCGGAAAATGAGAGTCGCTTCATTCTGGTGTCCCGTAAAGCCAAAGACGTACCGGTTCAGGTACCGGCTAAAACCACCCTGATTATGGCCACCGGCCAGAAAGCCGGTGCCCTGGTGGACGCGCTGCTGGTGCTGAAAAACAACGGCCTGATCATGAGCAAACTCACCAGCCGGCCGATTCCTGGCAACCCCTGGGAGGAGATGTTCTACCTGGACATTGAGGCCAACATCAACAGCGACAATATGAAGCAAGCCCTGGCAGAGCTGGTGCCCATCACCCGCTTCATCAAGATTCTCGGCTGTTATCAGAGCGAGCGCATCATGCCCACCGAGCTGGAGTGACTCAGCATGTAAACACAGGCCGCCATCTGGCGGCTTTTTTTATTCAAAACATTCATTTCAATGAAATAGCCAGCCCAGGTTACCGGTCTATTCAACACTGACAGTTTTCCAAGGACGGCATGCCATGTTTGCTCTGGCCGAGCGCCTGATGGCGCAACTTACCTTTCGATTCAAGATCCTGCTACTGACTCTACTGCTGCTGCTGCCGTTACTGGCACTGCTGCTGCCCTTTGCCACCCAAAAACTGGCTCAGCTTGAGCACATTCAACAAGCACAGAGCACCCGCCAACAGCTGTTGGCACTGCAGCCGTACTGGCAGCAGCGGTGGCGGTTCGATGAGGCTCGCCAACTGGCGCGCTTCGGTGACGCCCCTCTGCCCGCCACACCCGCCGCAGCCGCGTCGATGCCTGAGCCGCTTAACACCGAGCTCAGCAGTGACCAGATCACCGACGTGGACACCGTCGTTCAATGGCTGTCTGGCCAGACCAACCAAGCCGGCCTCGCCACCTTTATCGACGACCCCATGGCCCTGGCACTGTGGTCCCACGGCCACGTTAGCTGGCAACTGGAGTTGGCGCAGCTGAACGGTCTGATACGGGCACTGCAGCAACAGGGGCGCTTTACCCCAGAGCTGTACCTGGCTCTCAGTGCCCAGCTCGAACGCCTGAACCGCAAGTTCAAAGGACTGAACGGCGCCATGGTGTTCGCCGCCGAGGCCAGGCCCGATCGCTGGCAACACCTGGATCCCTCGGTGCAGATACGCCAATACCTGGACTGGGTGCAACGCCATTTCATCGATGCCGATGAAGTTGACCCCAGCCTATCGGCGCCGCAACAACAAACGGCGTTACTGCAACGCCTGAGTGCCACCCACGAGCAGCTCGATGGCCTTATCGCACGGCAATTAACCGACGCCAGAGCTGCCATTCAACACAGCCTGTGGCTGCAATCCGGCCTGCTGGCGCTGTCACTGCTGATGGCGGTATGGCTGATGACAGGCTTCTATCGACAGATGACCGCCATGGTGGAGGCCACCCGTGACGCCGCCACCGAGTTC
Source organism: Ferrimonas kyonanensis DSM 18153 (assembly GCF_000425405.1). Lineage (GTDB taxonomy): Bacteria > Pseudomonadota > Gammaproteobacteria > Enterobacterales > Shewanellaceae > Ferrimonas > Ferrimonas kyonanensis. The sequence goes on from NZ_KE384364.1 coordinate 219,306, forward strand.
GCCCAGGGCAACCTCAGCGCCCGCATCACGCTGAGCGGTCGGGATGAACTCAACGAAATTGGCCGTCAGTTTAACGCCCTGGCACAGGCCACCCGAACCCTGGTGACCGACACCCATCACGCCACCGGCGCCGTTCGTCAGCAGAGTGAGCAGATGCAGCAAGCCGCGACCGATGCCTGTCAGGCTACCGGCCGCCAGGATGCGATGCTGGCCAACATTCAGGATGCCAATGGCCACCTGGCGCACCACGCCCGGCAGATGGCCGATGAGACTCGTCACGATGTGGATCGAGTCCAGACGTTGAAACATCAGATGCAACAGGGGCTGTCGCTGATGACCGATGCCCGTCTCGAGGTCGAGGGAGTGAGTGCGCGTATCCATCAGGCTCACAGCATCACCGACCAGCTGGATAAGACCACCGAACAGATCGACTCGGTGGTCAGTGAGATTGCCCAAATTGCCGAACAAACCAATCTATTGGCCCTCAATGCCGCCATCGAAGCCGCCCGGGCCGGCGAACAGGGGCGAGGATTTGCGGTGGTCGCCGATGAGGTTCGCACCCTGGCCACTCGCACCGCCGGCTCAACCTCGGAGATTCGGCGGATGATCGAAAACGTCACCTCCACCACTGCCGAGGTGGTCACCGCCATGGGACTGTCTACCGCTCAGGCCAACAGCGCCGATGAGCGGGTTCGGCGATTGGCCGACGCCCTGCAAAGCCTGGAGCAGGGCCTGACCGGCATTCTCAACAGCAGCGATCGAGTGGCGGAGCGCTGCCGGAGCCAAGTCAGTCTCACCGAGCAGGTGCAGCAATTGGTGAACGACAGCCAGCAGCAGTTGCACAGCGCCATCGCCGCCGGTGAGCAAAGCAGTGACAATAGCCGCTCGCTGCAGCAATTGGCCGCGGCGCTGGATCAGCAGCTGCGGCACTACCGGCTGTAACGGCAGAAACAAAAACACCGGGCCAGGGCCCGGTGTTGATTCGGTGACTTTGGATCTTTTGGGCCTCAGCCCTCGGAGCGGTTGTCGTTGGCGCTGAGCAACATGTTGCCACTTTCACTCTGAAACTGATTGGCGAAGTCACCAAACCAGTCGGCGATGTCGTTGAACTGAGCCTCAAAGCCGGCTTTATCGCCATGCTCCAGCATCTTCAACGCCTCCTGATAGCGGTCCATATAGTGCCGGGCCCGGGCCAGGGTATCTGGCTGAGAGAAGATGATGTCGCCATACAGCTTGGCGTCCTGTGCAAACAAGCGACCGACCATCGCCAGCTCCAGGCGGTAGATCGGCGAACTGAATTGCAACAGCTGATCCAGATCCGCCCGCTCCCGGCGCAGGTGAGCGCCATACACAAAGGCGGTAAAGTGGCGCATCGCCTGCACCAGTTGCATCGCCTGATCGTGTTCCGCCGCCGACGCTTCATGGATGCGGGCGCCCCAGATGCGAATCTGCTCCAGCAACCACTGATAGCGGGCTTCGTCGCGGCCATGACAAACCACCACCACCTGTTTGGCCAGGCTGGACAAGTCCGGGCCAAACATCGGGTGTAAGCCGACCACCGGCCCCTGATGCTTACCGAGCATGGCCGCCAGCGGCGCTTGTTTGATGCTGGTGAGATCCAGCAGCACGCACTCCGGTGGCAATTCAGGCAATTGTGCAATCACCGCATTGGTATGGTGAATCGGCACACTGACCACCACCACTCCGGCACCATCGAGAATGGCATCGGCGTTGGGCCAGTCGTCCTTATCCAGAATCCGCACTTCGTAGCCGGACAGGCGGAACAGCTGGCTGAACAGGGTTCCCAGCTTACCGGCACCGCCGACGATGACGATGGGGCCGACATCGGGGTTGATGCATTTAAAGCCGACGTCATTCTCGCTGGCATAAGACTCGCGCATGATGCGCCGCAGCAGATCTTCGATCAACTGCGGAGGCACCCCCATCAGGGTGGCCTCCTCACGACGCTTCATCAACATCGCCGCTTCCCGCTTCGGCGCGTAGATGGGCAGGCCCTGCTCGTGCTTGATGCTGCCCACCTCGCCCACCAGATCGAGGCGGCGACGCAACAACGTCAGCAGCTCTTTATCGACCTCGTCGATGCGGTCCCGCAACCGGTCCAGTTCCTGACTGCTTCGTTCTGCCATCATTGACCTCCAAAGCGCGTCGGCAAGATTGGCGCCAGTTCCCGGGCCCCTTGGCGCAGCAGCTGCTCGGTGTCGTCCCAATCGATGCAGGCATCGGTAATGGATACCCCATATTCCATCTCCTCCTTCGGCAGCTCCGAGGATTGATTGCCCGCCTTCAGGTGGCTCTCCAGCATGATGCCGATGATCGAGGTATTGCCCTCTTGAATCTGGTTGAAGACGTTTTGTGCCACCAAGGGCTGGCGACGGTGATCTTTGGAAGAGTTACCGTGACTGCAATCCACCATCAGGCGGGAAGTGAGCCCCGCCTCATGCAGTTGGCGGGTACACAGCTCGACATTGACCGAGTCGTAATTCGGCTGTTTGCCGCCCCGCAGAATCACGTGACCGTCCGGGTTGCCCTGAGTCTGCATCAATGCCACCTGCCCGGCCTGGTTGATGCCCATAAAACGGTGGCCGCTGGCGGCGGACTGCAACGCATTCATGGCCACGTCCAGCTTGCCGTCGGTGCCATTTTTAAAGCCCACCGGCATCGACAGCCCCGAGGCCATCTCCCGGTGAGTCTGAGATTCGGTGGTGCGGGCACCAATGGCCGACCAGGAGAACAACTCCCCCAGGTACTGAGGGCTGATGGGATCCAGGGCTTCGGTGGCCACCGGCAATCCCAGCTCCGCCAGCCAGATCAGCAATTCACGAGCATTGCGCAGCCCCTTCTCGACATCGAAGGAGTTGTCCATGTCCGGATCGTTGATCAGCCCTTTCCAACCCACGGTGGTACGCGGCTTTTCGAAATACACTCGCATCAGGATGTACATCTGATCGCTGAGCTCGTCGTGCAGGGTCTTCAGCTTCAGGGCGTACTCTTTGGCCGAGGCCACATCGTGAATGGAACAGGGGCCGGTTACCACCAGCAGTCGGTTGTCCCGCTTGTGTACGATGTCGGCGACCTTGGCGCGGGCGCCGTTAATATATCGATAAGCCTGCTCGGAGAGGGGCAGCTGCTGTTTCAACTGCTCAGGGGTAGTCAGGACCTGTTCGGACTGAATGTGGATATTGTAAATACTGTCCTTTTGCATTACTGCTTCTCCAAGTAGTACCTATCTGTGGCTTATTAACGATAGGTTTGTGAACCCAACCGGTGCTGCCGGCCTGAGTTCAATGTGCCTTGTCTACTGTGAAGATGCAAGTAAATGCTCATCTGTGAGCAAATTCGTGTTCAAAGGGTTATAAAACGAAAAAAGCCCGCCATAAAGGCGGGCTTTTCCTGCTTCGAGACTAAATAAAATTTAGCCCAGACGCTCGCGGATACGAGCCGCCTTACCAGTACGTGTACGCAAGTAGTACAGTTTGGCACGACGAACGCGACCACGACGCTCCAGTTTGATGCTTTCTACCAGCGGAGAGTGAGTCTGGAACGCACGCTCTACGCCTTCACCATTAGAGATTTTGCGAACTGTGAACGCAGAGTGCAGGCCACGGTTACGCTTAGCGATAACTACGCCCTGGAAAGCCTGAAGACGGGTTTTGTTACCTTCGGTTACGCGAACCTGTACGGTAACGGTGTCACCAGGGCCAAATGCAGGTACGTCCTGCTTCATCTGCTCTTGTTCAAGCTGCTTGATGATATTGCTCATAATGTCTCTCTTCCTAGATTAAACTGAAAACTCTAACGCTCGTCCTGCCCCTGTTGGGCGGCAAACTCTGCAAGCAACTGGGCTTGCTCGTCAGTCAGAGCTAGGTTGTCAAGTAACTCGGGTCGTCGCTGCCAAGTGCGTCCAAGGGACTGCTGCAGGCGCCAACGCCGAATTGATTCATGATTGCCGCTTAATAACACTTGCGGAACCTGCTGACCGTCCAGAACTTCCGGACGGGTGTAATGAGGGCAATCCAGCAGACCTTCCGAAAAAGAGTCCTGCTCTGCCGAAGCTTGCTTGCCCAACACCCCAGGCACCAGCCTGGATACGGCGTCGATCAAGTTCATCGCCGGCAGCTCACCACCACTGAGAACGTAGTCACCAACGGACCACTCCTCATCAACTTCCGATTGGATGATGCGTTCATCGACACCTTCGTATCGACCACACACCAGCACCAGACGTTTGTTGCCGGCCAACTCCTCTACACCCGACTGGGTAAGGGGGCGACCCTGAGGCGACAGGTAGATCACCTTGGCCTCATCACCCGCTTCGGCTTTCGCCGCACGGATGGCATCACGCAGGGGCTGCACCATCATCAACATCCCAGGACCACCGCCGTAAGGCCGGTCATCCACAGTGCGATGTTTATCATGGGTGAAATCGCGAGGATTCCACGTCTGCACTCCAAGCAAGCCGTTTTTCACGGCGCGACCAGTAACACCAAACTCGGTTACGGCACGAAACATCTCGGGAAACAGGGTCACGACCCCTAACCACAGTGCGTTCGGTTGTGCCATTAAAAGTTGGGATCCCAGTCAACGGTAATGTGTTTTTCGGATGTGTTCACCTCAATGATGAACTGTTCCGGGACAAAGGGGACCATACGTTCCCGTTTGCCAAAGGCGTCTTTTGCGTTCGCCTTGATCTCCAGCACGTCATTGGCGCCGGTTTCCAGAATGCCGGAAACGGTTCCCATGTCGTAGCCTTGCTGGTTAACAACTTTACAGCCAATCAGATCGCGCCAGTAGAACTCGTCTTCCGGCAGCTCAGCCAATTGGTGAGCGAAGATAGAGACGTCGTTGTTGGTGTACAACGCGGCCGCATCGCGGTCTTCAATCCCTTCCAAGCGGACAATCAGGCCGTTATTCTGACGACGCCAATCCACCACTTTTACTTCTTGTTGTTGACCACCATGGTTGATCAACCAAGGACGGTACTCAAAGATACCCTCTTTATCATCGGTAAAGGAGGTGATCTTCAACCAGCCCCGAATGCCATGAGGTGCGCCAAGGCGCCCGACTAACATTAGTTCTTGCTGACTCATCAACTTACCCTACCAATACCCATTAAGCCGCAGCTTTACGGGCGTCCTTAACCAGAGTAGCAACACGGTCAGACAGAGACGCGCCCTGTGCAACCCAGTGATCTACACGGGCCAGGTCCAGACGCAGCTTTTCAGCTTGGCCGGTTGCAACTGGGTTGAAGAAACCAACTTTCTCGATGAAGCGGCCATCGCGCTTCATACGGCTGTCGGCAACAACCACTTGGTAAAACGGACGCTTTTTGGCGCCGCCACGAGCTAAACGAATGGTTACCATACGGTAATTCCTCTAATGGTGTTTATAGCAATAGAATTGGGGCCGCAGGGGCCCCAAGGTAGAAAGCCCGCCGATTTTACCTGAATGCATCCGCAATGCAACCATTTCGACGGGTTTGTAGCCACCACACTGGAGTGTAGCAGCTGTTAAGACGGCAATTATCAGCGAGGCATCTTCATTCCAGGGGGCAACATGCCGCCCATACCGCGCATCATCTTCTTCAGGCCGCCGCCTTTCATCTTCTTCATCATCTTCTGCATCTGGGTAAACTGCTTCAGCAACCGGTTGACGTCCTGCAACTGAGTGCCAGAGCCGGCGGCGATGCGACGCTTACGGGATCCCTTGATGATATCGGGGCGAGCGCGCTCCCCCGGCGTCATGGAGTTGATGATCGCCTCCATCCGCTTGGTCATCTTGTCGTCCTGCACCTGAGACAGGGCTTCGGTAGGCAGTTGGCCGACACCGGGCATCTTCTCGAGCATGCCCATCATGCCACCCATGTTGTGCATCTGGCGCAGTTGATCACGAAAATCAGTCAGGTCAAAACCCTCCCCTTTCTTGATCTTCTTGGCCAGTTTTTCTGCCTGGGATTTATCAACCTTACGCTCCACCTCTTCGATCAGAGACAGCACGTCCCCCATCCCCAAGATGCGCGAAGCCACCCGGTCCGGGTGGAAAGGTTCCAGAGCGTCGGTCTTTTCACCCACCCCGAGGAATTTAATCGGCTTGCCGGTAATGTGGCGAATGGACAAGGCCGCACCGCCACGGGCGTCACCGTCCACCTTGGTGAGGATCACCCCGGTCAACGGCAGCGCTTCATCAAACGCCTTGGCAGTGTTGGCCGCATCCTGACCGGTCATGGAATCAACCGTAAACAGGGTCTCCACCGGATCGATGGCAGCATGCAACGCCTTGATCTCGTCCATCATGTCGGCATCGACGTGCAGACGACCAGCGGTATCGACGATCACCACGTCGATGAATTTCTTACGGGCGTGATCCACCGCGGCATTGGCGATGGCGACCGGCTTCTGGCTGACGTCGGACGGGAAGAATTCCACCCCGATGTCGGTGGCCAGAGTCTCCAACTGTTTGATCGCCGCCGGACGATAGACGTCGGCACTGACCACCAGTACCGATTTCTTTTCCCGCTCTTTCAGCAGCTTGGCCAGTTTACCCACGCTGGTGGTTTTACCGGCACCCTGCAGGCCTGCCATCATTACCACCGCCGGTGGCTGACTGGCCAGGTTGAGGGCTTCGTTGGACTGGCCCATGGCCGCTTCCAGTTCACCCTGAACAATTTTAATGAAAGCCTGGCCTGGACTCAGGCTCTTGGACACCTCGGTGCCCACGGCCCGTTCGCGCACCTTGGCAACGAAATCGCGGACCACGGGCAGGGCCACGTCGGCCTCCAGCAACGCCATGCGCACTTCGCGCAGGGTGTCTTTAATGTTGTCTTCGGTAAGACGACCACGGCCGCTGATATTTTTCAGCGTCTGGCCTAAGCGTTCGGATAGATTCTGGAACATCGCCTGCTGCATCGGTTAATGGGGAGTCACCGCATTATAACGGCGTGCCGATTACAAACACAAACCCACCCCGGCGCACGGGTCTACCACTCACCGAGGTCAGGGCCGAGTTTGATCCGGGCCAAACAAAATGCAATTCAGCACCGAAAATGCGATTTCAACCGCTGCCCAAACTTAATAGTGCATGATAAGCTTGAGAAAATAGGGTAATTACCCACTGAATTAACGATGCAATAGGTGAGGAACAAGGCATTATGGAGTTTTTTGCCATCAGCGCGATTTTGGGTTACGGCGTGGCCTTTTATCTGGTTGCCAGCAAGCTGCTGCACTCAGACGGCCCCAACCGTAAGCTGGCAACCATTGCCGGCGCCGTCGGGGTCCTCAGTCATGGCGCCGCCCTGACGCCCATGATTCTCGAGAGCGGCGGCCAACACTACAGCTTGGTGAACACCGCCTCTCTGGTGATGCTGATGATCACAACCGCCATTACCCTGATGCTGCCACGCATCAAGGTGATTGTGGTGGTGCCTGCAGTATACATCTGTGGCATTTTCGGGGCCGCCGGCATGGTGCTGCTGCCGCAAAATGAAGGCTACCTGTTTAACGATCCGGCGCTGTTCACTCACGTGGGCACCTCGTTGTTGTCCTACGCGGTGTTCTTCATCGCCGCCCTGTACGCCATTCAGCTGGCCAGCATCAACCGCCGCCTCAAGGATCGTAAGCTGATGCTGGAGTCACCACTGCCGCCGCTAATGACGGTAGAGAAGCAGCTGTATCACCTGATCATGATCGGCTTTGCCTTGCTGACCTTCGCCCTGGCCACCGGGTTTATCTTCCTGGAGGGGTTCTTCGGCAGCGGTCAGGCCCACAAAGCGGTGTTCGCCTCGGCGGCCTGGCTGGTGTACGGCACCATGCTGTATCGCCACCGTACCCGCGGCATGCGCATCCGTAGCGCCATCATCTACAGCATGACCGGCGTGGTCCTGCTGACCCTGGCCTACTTCGGCAACCGCCTGGTGCGAGAACTGCTCATCGGTTAATGCCCGCGGCCGCCCTTGACACGGGGCGGCCATTTCCTAATTCTAGGACCTTAACCGACATAAAGGATTGCCACCTCTTGGACGACATATCCACCGACAGCCTGCTGATAGTGCTGGCTGTCCTACTCTTCCTCTCCGCCTTCTTCTCGGGCACCGAAACGGCGATGATGTCGCTGAATCGGTACCGGCTGCGACACCTGAGCCAACAGGGGCACAAGGGAGCCCGACGGGCAGAACGTCTACTGGAAAGGCCGGATCGACTCATCGGCCTGATCCTGATCGGCAACAACATCGTCAACCTGGCCGCGGCCTCGCTGGCCACCATCGTATGTCAGCGCTGGTTCGGTGCCTGGGGCCCAGCGGTCGCCACCGGGGCCCTGACCTTCATCGTACTGATCTTCGCCGAAGTCACCCCCAAGACCCTGGCAGCCCTGTACCCGGAAAAACTGGCCTACCCCAACAGTGTGATACTGCGGCCATTGATGACCCTGTTCTACCCTCTGGTGTGGTTGGTGAACAGCATCAGCAATGCCCTGCTCTCCGTCGCCGGGGTCCGCACCCTGCGTGGCGATGGCGACGACCTGTCTGCCGACGAGTTGCGCTCGGTCCTCAATGAAGCCAGCGCCATGATCCCACGCCGCCACCGGGAGATGCTGGTGTCGATTCTGGATCTGGAAAAAGTCACCGTCGAGGATGTGATGGTGCCGCGCAATGAGCTGTATGCCATCGACATCAACGATGACTTTAAGACCATGATGAAGCAACTGACCCACAGCCCCCACAGCAAGGTGTTGCTGTATCGGGATAACATCGACGATGTGGTCGGGTTCCTGCATCTGTCCGATCTGTTGCGACTGATGGCCAGGGAGCAGGGGGTAACGGACAAGGCCACCCTGCTGCGAGAAGTACGAGAGATCTATTACGTCCCCGAAGGTACGCCGCTGAATGTACAACTGCTGAAGTTTCAGCGTGCCAAGGAGCGACTGGGGCTGGTGGTGGATGAGTACGGTGACATTCAGGGGCTGGTATCGCTGGAGGACATTCTCGAAGAGATCGTCGGTGACTTCACCACCGGTCTGCAGCCCGCCATCAGCGATGAGATCAGCAAACAGGACGACGGCAGCTACCAGGTGGACGCCAGCATCAACATTCGTGACATGAACCGGGAAATGAACTGGCACTTCCCTACCGATGGCCCTAAGACCCTCAATGGCCTGGTGCTGGAAGCACTGGAAGACATCCCTAAAGAGCACACCAGCCTGTCCATCGGCCCCTACCAAATCGAGGTACTGGAGGCCAACGAGAGTATGGTCACCACAGTCCGAATAGAACCTAAATAGCCATTAGGGCAAGACCCTCAAAAATCTGAACTATACTAAAAGGCCGGCGTCCCGAAAGACGCCGGCCTTTTGACTGTCAGGGAGGATAGGCGATGCAAGGGTGTTTATGGTTGGGCCGCTGTGGCCTGCTCGGGCTGGCACTGATGACAGCACCGCTGCACGCCGACAGCCAATGGGTCACGGCGCCGACCCTGGCCTACCAGGATCCCAATTTCACTCAAATTCCCCTGACTCTTGAGCAGCGCTGGGGCGGCGGGCCCTGGTATACCCAAACCTCGGTCAGCCTGACCGAATCCCACCTGCCCCAACTGAATCAGCCCACCGAAAACGGCCTCGGCGCTCGCATCGGCGGCGGCCTCAAACTGGGACCCGTCAACATCTCTGTCGACCTTCAGTACCAGCAACAACGGCAGCAAAGCCTGACCGTATTGGGGTTTCGAACCGAAGTGAATTTCTAACCCGCGCCCCGGCTAACTGAGCACCACCGTTGCCACCGCATAGCGGCGCTCATCCGCCAGGCTGATGTGGGCATCGGTCGCCCCCAACGCCTGCATCCGAGCCAGGGCACCGCCGCTCAGGTGCAGCTTTGGCGCACCATCGTCGTTGTGTCCCAGCTCGATGTGCTGAAACGATACGCCTCGTCCAATGCCGGTACCCAGCGCCTTACCCACCGCTTCCTTGACCGCAAAGCGTTTGGCCAACAACCGAGCCGGCGCCTTGCTGGCCGCCAGTTCGCCCCGCTCGTTGGCGGTAAGAATGCGATCGGCAAAACGCTGACCGAGGCGCTGAAATTGCGCCTCGACCCGCTCGATTTCGACAATGTCGGTGCCCAGCCCCTTAATGGTCATCAGATCCCCTGACGGCCTTCAAGCATCAACCGGCGCATGTCTCGCACCGCGATCTCCAGGCCGTCGATGGCCGCCCGGGCGATGATGGCATGGCCGATATTCAGCTCATAGATCTCGGCAATGGCGGCGATCGGCTTCACATTGTGGTAGTTCAGGCCATGACCGGCGTTCACCACCAGCCCCTGGGCGGCGGCATAGCGGGCGCCTTCGGCAATGCGGGCCAGTTCCTGCTGCTGGGCCTCTTCGCTTTCTGCATCGGCATAGGCGCCGGTATGAATCTCAATGTAAGGCGCCCCCACCTTAACCGCCGCATCGATCTGCGCTTTGTCGGCATCGATGAACAGCGACACCTTGATGCCCGCGGCTTTAAGACGCGATACCGCGTCCAGCATCTTATCCAGCTGACCGGCCACATCCAGGCCACCTTCGGTGGTCAGCTCTTCCCGTTTCTCTGGCACCAGGCACACGTAGACCGGCTGTACACCGATGGCGATGTCCAGCATCTCCTCGGTCACCGCCATCTCCAGATTCATGCGGGTCTTCAGGGTCTGAGCCAACACCTGCACATCGCGATCGACAATGTGACGGCGGTCTTCTCGAAGATGGATGGTGATGCCGTCGGCACCGGCGTGCTCCGCCACCGCCGCCGCATGCACAGGATCGGGGTAGTCGGTGCCCCGAGCCTGACGCAGAGTCGCAATGTGGTCGATATTGACACCCAGTAAAATGCTCATGATGTGCTTGTCCTTGGTCTGGTTTTTCTTTGAAACAATTCCCGGCTGCGCAGTGGTTTGTTGCCCAGCAGTGGCTTCAGCAGGGTACGCGCCAGATGCTTGGCTTGGTGCAGGTGCTGGGAATCACTCAGTTGCTGCTGCTGCAGTGCCAGCAACATCGCCCCCAAATAGCCGCGGTCGCCCGCCACCGGCATAAAGCCGTGCTCAGCCACCAGGCTGTAGCGACCTTCGGCCTGCAGCGGCTCGCCACAGGCATCCTGGCTCAGCAAGGGAGCCACCCCGAGGTAGTCCAGTAGCATCCATTCAAAATACCGCAGCACCGCTTCGTTGCTGTCGGTGGTGGCCAGAGTTAACAGGCTCTGATGGTAACCTTGGTACAACGACGGGCACGCTTGTAACTCAGACAGTAACCGGACTGTCAGCTCGTTACAATACAAGCCGCAAAACAACTTCTGCCCCTGCAGTGGTACAGGCAGGCTCAGGGTTTCGACACTTTTAAGAGTTTTCAGTGACCCGGTGCCGGAAAGAAGAATTTTGAGAGGTTGAAACGGTTGCAGGGCGGCTTTGGTCAGGCCGCCCTGTTTTCCGCTGCTGCGAGCCACCGCCGCCACCTTGCCATCCTGCTCGGTCAGCAAGGTGATCAGCTGGCTGCGCTCACGATAAGGGCGGGCGTGCAGCAGATAGGCAGACTGCCAACCCGCGTCCAATCAGTCGTCCCCGTACCCCAGGCTGCGCAGCGCCCGTTCGTCGTCCGCCCAACCGGATTTCACCTTGACCCAGGTCTCCAGGTACACCTTGGTCTCGAACATGTTTTCCATCTCGATCCGCGCTTCGCGGCCGATGGTACGCAGCTTGTCGCCCTTGTTGCCGATCACCATCCGTTTCTGGCCTTCCCGCTCCACCAGAATCAACGCGTGAATGTGGAAGGTGCCCTTTTCGTCGACCTTGAACTGCTCGATCTCCACCGTGGCGGCATAGGGCAGTTCATCGCCAAGGAATCGCATCAGCTTTTCACGCAGAATCTCCGAGGCCATAAAGCGCTGGCTGCGATCGGTGACGTAATCTTCAGGGAAGTAATGAATCGACTCCTGGATGCTGTCCAGAGACAGCGCCATGATCGGATCCACATTACCGCCCTTGCCGGCGGCCACCGGGAACACCGCATCAAAGTCAAACTTGCTCTGCAACTCCTGCAGGTGCGGCAACAGCTCCTCTTTGTCTTTGATCTGATCAACCTTGTTGATCACCAGGGCCACTTTGCGCCCCTCGTTGCCTTCCCGGCCAAGCTTCTTCAGCACCATCTCGTCGTCCGGGGTCCACTTGGTGCCCTCGACCACAAACAGCACCAACTCGACGTCGGCCAGCGAGGTGGCCGCCGCCCGGTTCATCAACCGGTTGATGGTGCGCTTCTCTTCGATGTGCAGCCCGGGGGTGTCCACAAAGATCACCTGGCGAGGGCCTTCGGTGTGAATGCCCATGATTCGGTGCCGGGTGGTCTGCGGCTTACGGGAGGTAATGCTGATCTTCTGCTTCAGCAGACGATTCAGCAGGGTCGACTTGCCCACATTGGGGCGGCCGACGATGGCAACGAAACCGCAGTAGGTGGTATCGGTCATACTTTCAATAACTCCAGGACCTTACCGGCTGCGTCCTGCTCCGCCTTGCGTCGCGAGCTGCCTTTGCCCAGTACCGGGTCGGTCACCTCGCTTACCAGGCAATGCACGGTAAACTGTTGGTTGTGGGCATCACCGGTTACGGTGACCACTTCGTAGTTAGGCAGCGGCTTCTTACGCGCCTGCAGCCACTCCTGCAATCGGGTCTTAGGATCTTTCTGCCCGGCACCGGGCACAATGGTATCCAGTCGCTGCTTCCACAGGCTCAGCAGCAGCGGCTTGCACACCTCAATGCCGTCGTCGAGGAACACCGCCCCGAGAATGGCCTCCACTGCGTCGGCCAGGATAGAATCCCGACGGAATCCGCCGGATTTCAGTTCACCGGCACCGAGGCGAATGTAATCGCCCAGGTTCAGCTCACGGGCGATTTCGGCCAGGGTTACCCCCCGTACCAGCGTAGCCCGCATGCGGGTCATGTCGCCTTCCGCCGCTTGCGGAAAACGATGGTACAACTCCTCGGCAATCACCATGGACAGCACGGCATCACCCAGGTACTCCAGTCGTTCATTATGACGACTGCCGGCGCTACGATGCGTCAGAGCCTGTTGCAACAATTGAGGCTGCTTGAACTCATAGCCAAGCAGTCTCTGTAAACGATTTAAATCAGCCACAGCTAACCTTTATTGTAATCCGCCGATGCGATTAAAGCGCACGCCGGTAGGCACCCATCCGGGCAGGACACTGCTGCTATCGCGGTCAAACTCAAAGGAGATCCAGATTCCGGTGGCCTGGCCAACCAGGTTTTCCTCGGGCACAAAGCCCCAGAAACGGCCATCGGTACTGTTGTCTCGGTTATCACCCATCACAAAGTAGTGGCCTTCAGGCACTACCCACTCGCCGGTGCGGCGACCCTGCTGCTGATAATAGTAGCGCAGCGGTTCCGGCCGGCGGGGATTGATCAGAGTATCGTGGGTAATGCCCATCAGATCTTCTTTCAGGCGCAGCAACGGCGTGCCGTTTTGCGAAAACTCACCACTGTTGACCTTGGCACTATTGATGGCGGTCAACTCGGGACAAGGAGACACCCCAGCCTCACATTTAGGCTGGACGAACAACTGCTTGTTGCGATACACCACCTTGTCGCCCGGCAAGCCGATCACCCGCTTGATGTAATCAATGCGAGTGTCTTTCGGGTATTTGAACACCACAATGTCGCCGCGTTGCGGCTCATTGTTGTCCCAGAACTTGTAGCGGAAAACCGGATCGCGCAGACCGTATTCGTGCTTGTTCACCAGAATGAAGTCCCCCACCAGCAGCGTCGGCATCATCGAGCCGGACGGAATCTGGAAGGGTTCCCACAGGAACGAACGCAAAATCAGCACGAAGGCGATAACCGGGAAAATGGACTTGGAAGTTTCCACCAACCAAGGTTCCTGGACCAGCTTTTCCTGGGCGTCCTCCGGCAGTTCGCCAGAAGTTTGCTGGCTGGCAAAAGCCAGTTTTTCCTGGCGCTTTGGCGCCAGGTAAAAATGATCGAGTAGCCAAACCAGACCAGACCCGAGGGTGATCAACACCAGGATCAGTGAAAACATTGCCGCCATCTGCGCTTATTCTCCTACTTTCAGTACGGCCAGGAAGGCCTCCTGGGGAACCTCTACGTTACCCAGTTGCTTCATCCGCTTCTTGCCCTCTTTCTGCTTCTGCAGCAGCTTCTTCTTACGGCTCACGTCACCGCCATAACACTTGGCGGTCACGTCTTTGCGCAGCGCTTTCACGTTGCTGCGAGCCACAATCATGCTGCCGATGGAAGCCTGAATGGCAATGTCGAACATCTGCCGCGGAATCAGTTCCCGCATCTTTTCCACCAGCTGGCGGCCGCGGAACTGGGCGTTCTCTTTATGGGTGATCATCGCCAACGCATCGATACGCTCGCCGTTGATCATCACATCCAGACGCACCATCTCCTCTTCCTGGAAGCGGGTGAAGTTGTAATCCAGCGAGGCAAAGCCACGGCTGGTGGACTTGAGTCGATCGAAGAAGTCCAATACCACTTCCGCCATCGGCAGTTCATAGGTCACTGCCACCTGGTTACCGTGGTAGGCCATCTTAGTCTGAACCCCGCGCTTTTCGATACACAGGGTTATCACATTACCGAGATATTCCTGTGGAACCAGAATGTTGGCTTCGACAATCGGCTCGGCAATGGTTTCAATGTTGTTCAGTGGTGGCAACTCAGAGGGGTTATCCACCAACAGGGTTTCTCCCTTGGTGGTCGTCACCTTGTACACCACCGTCGGCGCGGTGGTGATCAGATCCAGGTTGTACTCCCGCTCCAGCCGCTCCTGAATGATCTCCATGTGCAGCATACCCAGGAAGCCGACCCGGAAGCCGAAGCCCAGTGCCGATGAAGTTTCTGGCTCGAAGAACAGCGATGCGTCATTCAGTGACAGCTTGTTCAGGGCGTCACGGAAAGACTCATAATCCTCACTGGAGATCGGAAACAGACCGGCGTACACCTGCGGTTTCACTTTCTGGAAGCCCGGCAACACCTCTTCGGTGCCGTGCTTGGCGGTGGTCAAGGTATCGCCCACCGGCGCACCGTGAATCTCTTTGATGCCACACACCACCCAGCCTACCTCGCCGGTATTGAGGACGGTGGTGTCTTTCTGCTTCGGGGTAAAGATGCCGAGACGATCGACGCCCCACACCTGGCCGGTACTCATCACCTTGATCTTGTCGTTCTTCTTCAGAACGCCATTTTTAATCCGCACCAGCGACACCACCCCCAGGTAGTTGTCGAACCAGGAGTCGATGATCAGCGCCTGCAGCGGCGCCTCCGGATCCCCTTCCGGTGGTGGAATCTTGTCGACGATGCACTCGAGCACCTCATCGACACCGATGCCGGTCTTGGCCGAACAGCGCACCGCTTCGATGGCGTCGATGCCGACGATGTCTTCAATCTCTTCCGCGACCCGCTCCGGATCCGCCTGCGGCAGATCGATCTTGTTGAGGATCGGCTGCACCTCAAGATCCATCTCGATGGCGGTGTAGCAGTTCGCCAGAGTCTGGGCTTCTACCCCCTGACCGGCGTCCACCACCAGCAGGGCGCCTTCACAAGCCGCCAGCGACCGCGATACTTCATAGCTGAAGTCCACGTGCCCGGGAGTGTCGATGAAGTTCAGCTGATAGGTTTCACCGTCCTTCGCCGTGTAATCCAGAGTCACACTCTGTGCTTTAATGGTAATGCCGCGCTCACGCTCAATGTCCATGGAATCGAGCACCTGGGCTGCCATCTCACGCTCTGACAAACCACCGCAAACCTGGATCAATCGATCGGAAAGGGTCGATTTACCGTGGTCGATGTGGGCGATGATACTGAAATTTCGAATATGCTTCATCTAGTCCGCTTCTTGCAAAAACTACAGGAATAAATTATCTACGATAGCTATAGGGGGGGGATTTTAACGGATTTTGTGCCCGGCGGCTATGCATCCGGGCATTGCAGGCACAGCGCAGCGGAAAAACCGTCACCGAGCACGGGGTCGCAGACTAACCGGGCGTTGTCGACACCCCCAGCACCCTGAGAATCCGCGGGGTCGGCGTGAAACGATGCGACAATCCCCGGGCCAGCAAAAAGCCTCCGATGGCCAGTCCGATCCCGGCTAACAGCGACAGCCACTCAGGCCCGCCCCACACGGCCCCCAACCCGGCCCCTAACAATAAGCCTAGCAGGGGCAGCAGATACACCAAGGCGGCGGCCGTAATCAGTTGCTGCTCAGGAATACCGAGGCTGACCTGAGTGCCCACCGACAGCGGTTTGCCGTACGTCAGGGTCAGGCGCTGGGCTTTCGCGGCCACCGCTTTGGCCACCACACCGGAGCCACAGGTGTCCGCTTCGTGGCAGTGGCCACAGGCACTCTGACTCTGCCAACTGACGGTTACCCGGCCATCGGCACAGGCTTCCACCCGGGCCAGAGCCTCGATCATTGCTCCCCCTTGGCGGGGTAGATGGAGTTGGCCACGTTACTGAGGCTTTCCACCGGTAGCTTGCCCACCGCCACCACTTCAACCTCACCATGACGGGCCGACGCCAGGGATAAGCCGCTGCCGGTCGACAGGTTTTCCGGCATCTCAATCTGGCCGGCCAGGCCGATGTACACCGACATTTCAGTCAGACCATCGCTGAGGGACAAGTATTGAACCGGATCATTGACGCCAAACAGCCGGTGCTGATCCACATGGGTGACTTCGAAACCTTGAGGCAACCAACCGAAACGCCACTGGGGTGCGTCTGTCGCCGATGCCGATGCCAGTACTGGTGGCCACACCTGTCCCGCCAGCTCCGACAAAATCGGCGGTGGCTCACTGAAGGTCACCAGTTCGATCACCAGATACTGCTCCAGCAACTGGCCGTCGGCATTGATGGTGTCGATACGCAGTGGCAGACCGGATTTCACATCCAGCCACAATTGATAGCTGTAACGAAAACGGTCGGTAGAAACAATCCGAATCACCTGAGAGGTGCGACCGGCAATGCGATCACGACCGCCCATGGCCAGTTGATAGAACGGCGTAAACGCTTCCACGCCGGTACCAAAGGCCGGTGGAATAAAACCACTGATGCGGGCGCTGCGCACCGAATAGGGTTTGACTTCATGCTCGAGGTAAGTCACCTGGTCGTCCACCCGCACCACGTTTTTCAGCGGGCCGTTGAGGTGCTCCAGGTAAGCCACCTGATGATCATCCACCACCCCATGCAAGTAACGCAGGGGCCGGATGTGATCCATCTGCAGGTGAATAAGAGAGTATTGAAAATGGGATTGAGAGAGTGCTTGCTGCATCCGCTGCAGCCAGCTAATGGCGGAGTCGCCAGTCGCGGCATGGGCTGGCAGTACCAGCAACCATGCCATCAGGAACCATATTTTACGCAAGCCTTGCCTCGTTACTGTTGGCCTTGGTCATTATCCGCCACATTATGCCCTTTCAGGCGCTGCTGCAACAGGTGGTCACGCAGATAGGCATTGACCCGGCGACGCTGTTCCTGTGCCTGCTGCTCCGTGCTTTGAGCCTGACGGGCGGATGGGGTATTCGCCTGGTAGCTGGCCGGAGTCGGCGCTCCCATTACCGGCAGAGTATTTAGTACCGGCAGCGGGTTGTTTTGCTGCTCTGCACCGTACTGCTGCACCCCAACGACGGCAATGGCTGCCACGGTGGCGGCAATGGCGTACTGACCGAAACGACGGGACAGCTCCACCACCTTGCCCTGCAGGGCCTGAGTCCGCTTAGTCTTGGATTTCGGAGCCAATACCGTTGGCTCCTGCTCCAGAGCCGCGGCCACATTGGCGGCGATGTTCAGATCCATTTGCTGAGGCAGTTCGTTTCGCATCGCATCCCCGATGAGATGGTAACGATCCCAGCTCTGTTGCATCGGTTCATCGTTCAGCCATTGCTCAAGTTCCCGATCGCTTCCCTGACCGTCCACCCAAGCCGATACTGCTTCTTTACGTTCTGTACCCATGGTTCACCCTGATTGATGCTACCGTTCTAATAACGGTTGAATACGCTTATCAATTGCTTCCCGCGCCCTGAAGATTCGGCTTCGCACCGTCCCCACGGGACACTCCATTACAGTGGCAATCTCTTCGTAACTCATCCCTTCGAGCTCCCGAAGGGTAATCGCCACTCTTAACTCTTCAGGCAGTGTTTCGATGGTATTGAACACTACCTTCTTAATCTCTTCTGACAGCAGCTGGCGTTCTGGCGACGCGTCTTCTCGCAGTGCATCGGCACCGTCATAGAACTCCGCTTCCTCGGCATCCACATCACTCGCTGGTGGACGCCGCCCCTGGGATACCAGATAATTTTTAGCGGTGTTGACCGCAATCCGGTACAGCCAGGTGTAAAACGCACTCTCGCCACGAAAATTGGGCAAAGCCCGATACGCCTTAATAAACGCTTCTTGTGCTACGTCGGCGACATCGCCCTGATTCTTCACGTAGCGGCTTATTAAGTTGGCCACCTTATGCTGATACTTCATTACCAGCAGGTTAAAAGCTTGCTTATCACCTTGTTGAACGCGTTCGACTAGCTGCTGGTCGCTGTTTGGCTCACTCACTTAAGAGCTCTCTCCCATAACTAAACTGCTGATTTTGCTTTTACTCGTCTCCGCGCACTTTAATAGACTGCGTCTTTTGGTAAAAGTTCGTAAAAAATTGTGATCCATTTTAAATTTACACTCTCTGGGACCGATTCTTTGGCCCTGGCCCCCGAAACGAGTAACATAGTGGCCAAATTTCCAAACCCCATGATACCTAATGAAAGCCGGGATTGAACACAGCACA
Source organism: Ferrimonas kyonanensis DSM 18153 (assembly GCF_000425405.1). Taxonomy (GTDB): domain Bacteria; phylum Pseudomonadota; class Gammaproteobacteria; order Enterobacterales; family Shewanellaceae; genus Ferrimonas; species Ferrimonas kyonanensis. The sequence continues at coordinate 238,133 of NZ_KE384364.1, forward strand.
GACGTTTTGGTAATTGGCAGCGGCGCCGCCGGACTGACGCTGGCCCTGAAACTGGCCAAGCAATGCCAGGTAACGGTCGTTGCCAAAGGCAACCTCGCCGAGGGCTCCACTTATTACGCCCAGGGTGGAATCGCTGCCGTATTTGACGAAGATGATACCGTTGAATCCCATGTAGAAGATACCCTTATTGCCGGTGCGGGGTTATGCGACCGGCAGGCGGTGCAGTTTACCGCCCAAGAAGCGCGGGCGGCCCTGGAATGGTTGATTCGCAAAGGCGTCGACTTCGACGAAGAGGAACACGACGGTGAATCCCGTTACCACCTGACCCGCGAAGGGGGCCACAGCCACCGCCGAATTCTGCATGCCGCCGATGCCACCGGCAAAGAGGTGCAGTTGACGCTGGAGGAGCAGGCCCATCGCCATCCCAACATTTCGCTGCTGGAACGCTACAACGCCGTCGACCTGATCACCACCACCAAGTTAGGGCTGGCCGGCGACACGCGAGTGGTGGGCGCCTATGTCTGGAATCGCCAGCAGGAACACGTCGAAACCATTCGTGCCCGTTTCGTGGTGCTGGCCACCGGTGGTGCCTCCAAGGTTTATCAGTATACCTCCAATCCGGACGTCGCCTCCGGGGACGGCATCGCCATGGCCTGGCGCGCCGGCTGCCGAGTGGCCAACATGGAGTTTAACCAGTTTCACCCCACCTGCCTGTACCACACCGAAGCGCGCAATTTTCTGCTGACCGAAGCGCTGCGCGGAGAAGGCGCGCTATTGAAGCGCCCCGATGGCAGCCGCTTTATGCCCGACTTTGATCCCCGAGAAGAGTTGGCCCCGCGGGATGTGGTGGCCAGGGCCATCGACTTCGAGATGAAGCGACTGGGCGCCGACTGCATGTTCCTGGACATCAGCCACAAAGACCCCGCCTTCGTCACCAAGCATTTTCCGACCATTTACCAACGCTGCCTGGACCTGGGCATTGACATCACCCGCCAACCGATCCCCGTGGTTCCGGCGGCGCACTACACGTGCGGCGGCGTGATGACCGATCTGGATGGCAAAACCGATATCGACGGCCTGTATGCCGTTGGTGAAGTGGCTTACACCGGCCTGCACGGCGCCAACCGCATGGCCAGCAACTCCCTGTTGGAATGCCTGGTGTTTGCCCGTGCCGCCGCCCGGTCAATCTTTGCGAAACTGGACAGCACCGACCTGCTGGACAACATTCCCCACTGGGATGAAAGCCAGGTCACGGACTCCGATGAGCACGTGGTCATCGCCCACAACTGGCATGAGCTGCGACTGTTTATGTGGGATTACGTCGGCATCGTTCGAACCGACAAACGACTGCAGCGGGCGCTGCGCCGGGTGGAGATGCTCAAAACCGAGATTCACGATTACTACTCGGACTTTAAGATCAGTAACGATCTGTTGGAACTGCGCAACCTGGTGCAGATTGCCGAGTTGATCATCCGCTGTGCCATGAGCCGCAAAGAGAGTCGCGGTCTGCATTACACCCTGGATTACCCCGAGCAACAATCGCAACCGACGCCCTCTATTCTGACTCCGGACGCCTGAGCCGGGACGCCAACACAATGCGACACAACCGGCGCCAGTCGGTTGTGTCCAACTGCGACCGCCGCAGCCACCACAGCCGGCGGTCCGGGCCAATCACCAGCATCACCGCTCCGGGTAACACCAGGCTCCAGCTGCTGACGACGATGGCCTCACCGTTATCCAGCCGGACGCCCTGCCCCAGTTCATTCAACGCAAAGCTCGGCGGTCGCTCTTTGGGTTTGAACAGCGGCAACGCCAGCGCCAGCATGGCCACCAGCCCCTGCCACAGGATCTGGGCCGGCAGGCGGTTGTCCGGCCACCAGAACAGGCTGAGCAGCACCAACAAACTCAGGCACCACGGCAGCGGCGCCCATTGGTAACCGGGGGCGGGAAACAGATAGCGGGGAAGGTCGTCCATGACCGGCTCGTCGCTGAGAACCCGGACTGCACACAGGCCGGGGCCAGGGATCAGCGTAGCAGTTCGCGGTTACGCTCAAGGATCAGCGCCACCATGGCGGCCAACGCCGGATCGTCACAGCGTTCGTGGCCCATGAACCAGGCAAACAGCTCGGGATCATCACAGGTCAGCAGCCGTTCGAAATCCGCCTGCTGCTGCGGCGCCAAGTCACTAAAATGCTGTTCAACAAAGGGTTCCAGCAACACATCCAGCTCCAACATGCCCCGGCGACAGGCCCATTTCAGGCGCGCCACGTATTCCCTGTTCTCGGTCATTTTTTATCCTTAACGGCTTTGGGTACCACATTTAATGTGTACCAATAATACCCCAAGGCCGCCAGTGAACATACCGCCATGCCGATCAACATCGGCATCGGCGATTGCGGATGACTCAGGCTAAGCAACACACCGGACAGGGCCCCTGAAATAAAGCGAATGGCGCCTCCCAGGGCCGACACCGATCCGGCCGCACCGTCAAAGGAGTCCAGTGACAACGAGGTGGCGTTGGCCGACACCATCCCCAGAGGACCGACCATCAACATCACCGGCAGCACCACCAACCACAGTGGCGGGGCGCTGAGCGACGCCGCCAGCAGCGCCAGCACCGCGCCAACACCACTGATGGACAAACCGGTGGCCAGCATCTTCAGGGTGCCAAACCGGGCCACGTAACGGGCATTGAAAGAAGTCAGCAGCATCATCAGGATGATATTGAGTCCGAACAGGTAGCCAAAGTGCTCCGGTGCCACGTCGAAATAACGAATGTAGACGTAGGAAGAGCCGGTGATAAATACGAACAACGAACCGGACACCAGGGCGCCGATCCCCAGGTACATCATGGTTTGTCGGGTCAGGATGATGCGCCGATACAGCCCCAGTGCCGAACTCAGATTGAGGCGGTGGCGCTTCGATGCCGGCAGGGTTTCGCCGATGCGGGTGGCGATCAACACCACCAGCAACAGTGACAACAGCGCCAGCAAATAGAAAATCGCCCGCCAGCCACTGTGGGCCAGCAGGTAACCGCCAACGATGGGCGCCGCCAGCGGCGCCAGGTTCATCACCAGCATGACGAAAGACATGGCCCGAGCGAACTGTTCCCGCTGAAACAGATCCCTCAGGATGGCCATCACCACCACCGACCCGCCGGCGCCTCCCAAGGCCTGCAGCACCCGAGCGGCGATCAGTCCCTCCACCGAACTGGTAAAGGTGGCCAGTATGCTGGCCAGGGCAAACACCCCCAGGCCCCCAATCAGCACCGGAATGCGCCCCAGCGCATCGGTGACCGGACCATAGAACAGCTGACCGACGGCAAAGCCCACCAGAAAGAAGCTGACACTCATCTGGGTCAGGGACACGGTGGCATGGAGTTCATCGGCAATGGCCGGGATGGCCGGCAGGTACATGTCGATGGCCAGCGGAGTCATGCCGGCCAGGGCGCCCAGCAGTACAATCAAGGCCAGGCCGGTGGTTTTAGAAGTTTGGGTCATCGATACAGTCTTAGGGCCGGGCCCGGGGAGGGCCCGGCCATCATTTAAAACGGCTGAAGGCAGGCTCTTTGCCGGAGAACAGCGCGGTAAAGTCGGTTTCCAGGATCCGCTTCACCGCCGGATGCTGAATCATCCGTTCGGCAAACATCACGTGGTATTGTTCGGTGACATCGACCGTCTCGCCGATCAACTTGACTCCCTGGGCCAGGATCTCTTCCCGGTACAGCGTCGGTGCGACGAAAATCCCCTGACGGTACATGCCAAAGGCCTTCATCATGGCAGCATCGTCGAACTCGCCCAGAATCACCGGTGACACCCCTACCTCGTCGAACCAGCGCAGCAACTGCTGACCCAGAGCGGTTTTACGATGGGGCATCAGAATGCGGGATCCATCCAGGTTGGCCGGGAAGCGGCCCTCGACTTCGTCGACGGAGAAGAAGCTAATGCCGGTTTCCCCTAACTTCTTACTGAGGATTTCCGGGTACTTCAGCGACTCAGAGTCACTGCCGGACACCACCATATCGAGCTTGTGCTGCGACAAGCGCTCCATCAGGTTCTCATCGGTGGACTCGTAACAGCACAGATGGATGGAACCGTCATCGGGGATCACCGACAACAACAGTCGGCTGGCCAACGCCTTCGACAGGGCATCGGAGTTGCCCACCTCAAACAAAATGGAGCTGTCCTGATTGTAATTCAGCAGGTCCAGCATCTCGTAGCTGAGGCTGAACATCTTGTCCGCATAACGAAACACCAACTCACCGAGGTCTGAGGCCACCAGTTGACGCCCCTGACGGCGAAACAGCTTGCCCCCCAGGCGGTGCTCCAGGTGACGGATCTGGCCGGTAACGGTCTGCGGCGTCAAAAACAGCGCCTCGGCGGCTTTAGTGACCGAGCCCTTCTTGCGGACCATCCAGAAGTAGTACAAGTGGTTGTAATTAAGATGCGCCATAACAATCGATTCTGCCCCAACAGGGAGAATCACTCCTTAAATAGAAAAACATGTCGAGGAAACGACTCTATATCCAGGCCAGGTACCGTCGGGCACCATGGTAAATCAGGCAGCCTTAACCGGGAGTTAAGGACTCATTAATGCGTACGTCAGCCTAACACAAAGCCTGAAGCAACAAAGAGCTAAATTTGTAAGTTCCGGTTATCAATCGATACTCGAATACACCAGAGTCTGGCACAGATTCAGCGTCCCAAAAGCCGGGCAGATAAAAAAACGCCCGGCTAGGCCAAGCCGGGCGTCGCGCTGTAACTGGGACTATACCGAGAACGGATAGGCGATGGGGTCGTGGTGCTGATAGCCCTCAACCTGAAAGTCATCCAGGGTGACCCAGGTTTCCAGATCCTCCAGCGACTGAATCGCCGGGTTGATGATCAGCCGGGGCGAATCGTAGGGCTGACGTTTCAACTGCACGTCGGTCATCGGTCCCAACTGATCCTCATAGATGTGGGCATTGACGATCTTGTGGTAGGCCTTACCCGGCTTATGGCCGGTGATTTGCGCCACCAGCGCCAACAGGGTAAACACCTGCACCTGGTTGAAATTCAACCCCAGCGGCACATCGCAGGAGCGCTGATAGGACGTCAGGAACAGCCGATCTCCCACCAGTGAAAAGGTGTGGGTATGCATGCAGGGACGAAGGCAGCCGAGGTGAAACTCACCCGGGTTATAAAACGTCAGAATCTCACCGCGATCGTCCACACCTCGACGCAGATCATCGATGATCTTGCGCAGCTGATCGATGCTGCGACCGTCCGGCCCCTGCCAGGCCCGGCCTTGAACGCCATAGACCCGGCCCATGTCGTCCTCGCCTTGGCGATGCGGATTAGCCAGCCAGTCCGCATTGTCATTGGCGTTGGCGTTCCAGGTATTGCAGCCGATGGCCCGAAACTCGGCGGCGCTGCTGTAGCCTCTCAGATAACCCAGAAGTTCGGCGATGGCCGCCTTCCAGTAGCTCTTCCTGGTGGTGATCAGTGGAAAGGCATTGCCACCGACGTCGTACTCCAGATCGGCATTAATCAGCGTCAGACACCGTTTGCCGGTACGGGCGTTTTCCACCCAGGTGCCCTCATCGACTATTCGCTGACACAATTGCAGATACTGCTTCATGAATCGACTCGCCCCTCGTGGTTGTATGGGTCAAAAAAGATGGAGATCACTGGCTTTGCTTTACTGGCCGAAGAATCAGGTACAGGCCATAGGCCAACATCGGCAGCGTCAGCAGTTGCCCCATGGAGAAGCCCCAATACAGGCTCATATGGGCATCGGGCTGGCGAACGTACTCGATCAGGAAGCGAGCACAACCATAACCGATGAGGAACATCCCGGCGACCGCGCCCGGCTTGTCGGTACGACGCTTATACCAGGCCAACAGCAGGAACAGCACCAGTCCTTCCAGAATCGCTTCATACAGCTGCGACGGGTGCCGCGGCAGCGGTCCGGCCCCGGGGAAGATCATCGCCCAGGGCACATCGGTCACCCGGCCCCACAGCTCGCCGTTGATGAAGTTGCCGATCCGACCCGCTCCCAAGCCGATGGGAATGGTGGGCGCCACCAAATCCGCCACCTGCCAGAAGGTACGCTTCTGGCGCTTGGCGATGAAGATCATCGCCGCAATGACCCCCAACAGGCCACCGTGGAACGACATGCCCCCTTCGGTAATGCGGAACAGGTACAACGGGTCTTCCAGCAGCCATTGCCAGCCATAGAAGAATACGTAACCCAGCCGGCCCCCGAGCACCACCCCCAGAAACGCGTAAAACAGCAGGTCGGAGACCTGATCGCGGCTCCAGGTGGAACCGGGTTTGTCGGCATGGCGGTTCAACATCGCCATGGCCCCTAAAAAACCCACCAGGTACATCAGACCGTACCAGCGCAACGCCAGCGGGCCGATCTCAACGATCACCGGATCGATGTGGGGGAAAATGAAGTAAGACTCAGTCATGATGGGTTCTTCTGTTCGTTCGTCGCCCGGCTAAACCGGAAAAGTGGTCGTTAGAATAAAGGGATGTGCCGGACTTTGCCATGCCCGGCCTGAAAAACAGCGCCCAGAGGCCGGCGCTCGTCAGAGGTCCTGATACAGCTCCGCCAGGCCGTGGTCGTCCATCCATTGACGGGCCAGCAGTCTCACTTCGGTGCACTCTCTGGCCTGCAACAGGGCCACTTTCAGCGACTCCAACTGCGGCGCGTGCAGATGCCGAACCAGGTGGTGAATGCGCCCCAGGCTGCGGCGGTTCATGCTTAACTGACGCAGCCCCAGAGCCATCAGAATCAAGGCTCCCTCCGGCTCACCGGCCATCTCGCCACAGACACTGAGCTCACTGTCGCCCACATTGATCGCCACCTGCGCCAATGCCTGAATCACCGCCGGATGGTAGTGGCTGAACCGATCTGCTACCTGGGCGTTGTTTCTATCCACCGCCAGCAGGTATTGGGTCAAATCGTTGCTGCCAACGGAGAAAAAGTCCACCAGCGGCCGCAGTTGTGGCAGCAAATAGATGCTGGCCGGAACCTCAATCATCACTCCCACCTGCACCGGTGTCAGGGATCGATCCAGCTCCTCCTCCAGCTCCTGTCGCGCCTGCTCAATCAGCTTGCGACTCTGGATGACCTCATCCAGGTTCGACACCATCGGCAGCAAAATGCGCAGATTGTTGGTGCCGACGTTGGCCCGTTGCATCGCCTTGACCTGCACCAGGAACAATTCGGGATGATCCAGGGTCAGCCGAATGCCGCGCCAGCCCAGAAACGGGTTGTCCTCACGAATGGGGAAATAGGGCAACGGCTTGTCACCACCGATGTCCAGGGTGCGAATGGTCACCGGCTTATTGCCCAGCGCCCGTAGCACCCGCTGATACGCCCGCTCCTGGGTCTGCTCGGTAGGGAAATGGTTTTGCACCATAAACAGAGTTTCGGAGCGATACAGGCCGATTCCACCGACGTAGGCGGGGTCCAGCTGCTCTCCTTCCGCCACCAGGCCAGCATTGACCTGCAGGCAGACCGCGATGCCGTCCTGAGTCTGACAGGGCTGGCTGAGGCCACGCTCATAGCGAGCGTCTTTCTTAGCCAGAGACGACTGAAAACGGTGAAACTCCTGCACCACGGTCTCCGCCGGCTCCACCAACAGTTGACCCCGGACCGCATCGAGGATGGCCCGTTTGCCCGCCAATGCCTGCATCGGCAGGCCCTCGAGACCAAACAGGGCTGGAATCGACATCGCCCGCGCCAAAATGGCAGCGTGAGAACTGGCCCCCCCCTCGACGCTGATGATGCCGGCAAGCTTACTGCGCGGAACCTCTGCCAGCATGGTAGCGGTGATCTCATTGGCCATCAGAATCACCGGCTTCACCGGCGGCTTGCCGCTCTGGCCGGGGCGGGCCAACTGGCCAAGAATGCGCTGACCGAGATCCTTGAGATCCGAGGCCCGCTCTTTCAGGTAGTGATCGGTCATGGCCTCGAATCGAGCCACGTAGCTGACAAAGGTATTGGCCACCACGGTTTCTGCCGACCAGCCCTCGTCACAGCCGGCCATCAGATCCTGCTGCAGCACCGGGTCGGCGATCAAATACTGGTAGATATCGAAGATGGCGCTGATCTGAGACTCCATTTCGCCGCTGAGGCGCCCACTCAGCGCGGTCATGTCATCCTGAGTGGCCAACAGCGCCCGCTCCAGACGCAACCACTCTTTGTCACTGCCCTGGCCCTGCATGGGTTTGACGTCCAGTGACAGCCGCGGCCTGGCCAGCAAAATCTCGGCATCGGCGATACCGGGACTGGCGACGGTCGCCCCCCAGCGTTTGGGGGTGGAACTGGCCAACTCCGTGGCTTCGCGGCTTTGGCGCAACTCAGGCACCAACTGCGAAGCCAGGGTCACCAGAAACGCCTCTTCCTCTTCATTGAACTGGCGGGCCACCTTCTGCTGCACCACCAACACCCCCAGCACCTTGCTGCGATGGGTAATGGGCGTGGCCAGAAAAGCACGAAACTCGTCCTCTTCGACCTCGGGCAGGCGCTTAAAAGCAGGGTGGGAGGGCGCATCCGCCAGGTTGATGGGTTCCTCTCTGCGCATCACCATGCCGACGATGCCTTCACCGGCATTGAGGCGGGCACGACCAATGGCCTGGGCCGCCAGTCCATCGCTGGCTTGCAGGATCAATCCTTCGCCGTCCACCAGATACAGGGAGCAACAATCGGTGTTCATGGCACCACGGGTCTGCCGAACCAGTTCCGCCATCGATTGCTCGATGGAGTCGGCATCCGCTACCCGCTGCACGATAGTACGCAGAGTGGTTATCATCGGTTTCTTCTTCGCCGTCTTGCCCTAAAATTTCCATCCCGGTTGCGCTTAGTATGGTCGCTGCGCTCCTGAAATGGCATGGCGACAGGTGAAAATTCCTTCATCACCTTTCTGTACACGTCTCGCTTGAAAGAGACAACCTGCCGTACTGGATACCAATAGCTTACCCAGCGCCAGTCATCAAATTCCGGGTGGCCGCTGCGACGCAAGTCAATGCGCTTTTCATCGGCAACCAACTGCAAAAGGAACCATTTCTGTTTCTGGCCAATGCACACAGGCTTGGAGTCCTGCCGCACCAGGCGCTTGGGTAGCCGATACCTTAACCAGGAACGGCTGCTTGCCAGCACCTTTACATCCTCTTTCTGCAACCCGACCTCTTCAAAAAGTTCCCGGTACATTGCTTGTTCCGGAGACTCTCCCTGGTCGACTCCTCCCTGAGGAAATTGCCACGAATGTTGGCCAAAACGACGAGCCCACAAAACCTGACCACGTCGGTTGCAGATGATGATCCCGACATTGGCCCTGTAGCCTTCATTGTCGATCACGTTGTCATCCGATTGAATTTTAACTTGATGTGATTGTTCCACAGATTACCCCATGGGAGCAAACCGGAAGCCGCCAGCACTGACAGTGGGTAACTTGTAAAATTATTCACAGTTATAAACAACCCAAACCAGTGAGCAAGCCGACAGACAAAAGTTATCAACCGCATCTGTGGATAAAGCTGTTTGTAAATCGGTATGCGGTGGAGATATCCTCGAAAGACGCACAAATCTTGCACCAGCGATTTGGATTGAATTAAATTTATTCCATTTAAAAACAAACGCTTACGCACCATCAAAAACGATCCCACGGTAATTGGCGAACGATCGCTTAAAATTTGCACCGCCGCACTATTGACGGCAGTTACCCGATTATGGGTCGGCTTTCGATCCTCAAAGCGGCCCTGCCTCGCCAGTTCATTCCACTGCCTGTGGATCAATCTTGGAAAGTTATCCCACCAATCTGTGCATAACTCTGTTAAGAAAAAACGAGTAACTCAGGGATAACCTGAATAACTTGATTCATAAGCCCTCGAACCTCCTTGCTATTATTTTTTATTTTCATGAACTTAGCCTCATTTGCCGCGAGTTTGTGGCCCCGGTATTGGTAACCCCAAAAAATCTGTACAAAAAGTCACCAGCCACAATTATCCACACCATCAACCTCAATTGAGAGCCTCTGCCATTAAGGGTACAATCCGGCCATGATTACCGTTCCCTTTGTTCCCGAAACCGAATCCCAACTGCTGGAGCGCGCCGAAGCCATTGCCGGCTGGTCCCTGGGTGAACTTGCCGACGCCCTCGGTGTGGCGGTTCCCGCCAACTTGCTGCACCACAAAGGCTGGGGCGGGCAGCTGCTGGAGCGCTACCTGGGGGCCGATGCGGGCTCAAAGCCAGAGCCGGATTTCTCCCACCTGGCCATTGAGCTGAAAACCATTCCGGTCAACAGCAGTGGCAAACCGCTGGAAACCACCTTCATCAGCGTCTGTCCACTGACCCGCCTGCAGGGCTTGCGTTGGCAACAGAGTCCAGTTTTCCACAAGCTGCAGGCCATTCTGTGGATACCCATCCTGGGGGAGCGGCAGATTCCGGTGGCCAACCGCTTGATCGGCATGCCGGTACTGTGGCGCCCCTCGCCGTCTGAATGGCAACTGCTGCAGCAGGACTGGGAGGAGATCATCGAGCGGGTCGCACTCGGCGAAGTGGAATCGATCACCGCCCGCCACGGCGAAGTGCTGCAGCTGCGCCCCAAGGCCGCCAACAGCAAGGTACTGACCCAGGCCATCGGTCCGGGCGGCAGCCGCATAGAGACCCTGCCACGGGGCTTCTACCTTAAGATTCCCTTTACCCACGCACTGCTGCAACGGCACTTTTCTGAACCGGAATGAAAAAGCAGCGGGAAAGTTGACACAGGTTTGGGTTAAAGGGGTAAAACTTGTATAATGTCTCGTTATTACAAATATAAACAGTTTTGCTGGGAACCTTTCGGCAAGGCCATCTCGTTTTTACACAGAGTAAATTGAGCTAGAGTGCAGTCGCGGCAACAACTTCAAAAACTGATCTTTGCAATCATCGCCTGGTCACTGGCGATGATGGCTTACGTCACTTTCCGCTATGCCCAGGGCGATGAACGCCCCTATTGGGCCATCACTGCGGCCGATCTGACCACACTTTCCATCTACATGGGATTGATTTTCGGCTGCCTGCACTGGCTGTCGAACCTGATCACCGACGTCAGTGGCATCCGCCGCCTGCCCTACGCCTTTATTGTCGCCTTCAAAGGCCTGTTTCTGCTACTTGGCGCCCTGACCCTGGCCTACATCACCAACTGGTTGAACTCCTGGGACAACTCGGAACAGTTCGCCGCCACCAGCCAGATTCTGACCGCCCATGTGCTTAACGCCCCGTCCGCGCAAACGCTGATCGCCTACCTGGTGCTGGTGCGCACCGGGCTGGCCTTCATCGAGCAGATGGGACTGTTGGTGGGTCCCCGGGTACTGCTGAACATCGGCATGGGCAAATACCACAAGCCGCGTTACGAAGACCGAACCTTTCTGTTTCTCGACATGGTGGGTTCCACCGCCCACGCCGAAGCACTGGGCGACTACCGTTTCAGCCGCCTGATTCAGGATTGCTTCGATCTGCTGTCCGATGTGGTGACTAAAAACCAGGGCGAGATCTACCGCTACGTCGGCGACGCCGTGCTGATCAGTTGGCCGCAGCGTCATCGCTCTCGCGCCCGCCTGTGTCTGAATGTGTATTTTGACTTCGTCCAGACCCTGTACTGGAACCGGCACTATTTCCAAAAAGAGTACGGCTTTATGCCCAGGTTCAAAGCCGCGGCCCACGGTGGGCAAGTGGTGGCAGCGCTGGTTGGGGTGTACAAGCAGGAGATCAGTTTCTTCTCCGACGTAATCAACACCCTGGCACGGCTGCAGGATCAGTGCGGTCCCCTCGGCTGCCAGATGCTGATCTCGGATCAGGTCAAAGAGTCTCTCGATGACGAACACAGCTATGAACTGCTGTCGCTGGGGCCGATTCGCCTCAAAGGCAAACAGCACGAAGTGGAGGTGTTCTCGGTGACTCGAACGTACGCCACCGACGACTCAGACTGCCCATCCGAGCAGTTCTGAGTCCCGGTTCAGGCACCCAAGGGGCGCCCTTGCCTAATGGTTACTCGCCCTTGCTGGGCAGCAGATCCCCGATCATCTCTCCCAGGGTGCGGAACGTTTTCAGACGGCTGGTGGTCTGTCGCCACACCAGGCCAATTTCCCGAAACGCCTGCTGATCCTCCAGGGCATAGGTCGCCAGTTCCGTTCCCTTAAGAATGCCGGAGTCGATGGCCATCTGTGGCAGGAAGGTACTGCCCAGACCGGAGTCCACCATCTGCACCAGAGTATGCAGACTGGTCGCAGCAAACGGATTGATCTTTTCCCGGTTCTGCAGGTTGCAGGCGCTGATAGCATGACCAGTAATGCAATGTTCCCGCTGCAGCAGGAAGATGCTTTCATCGGGCCAGTCTTCGTATTCCAGCTTAACCTGATCGGCAGCGTCTTTGTGAATCACCACCTGAAAGGGATCGATGCCCACCGCCATGGTATGGAAGCCCGAGGTGTCCACCGGCAATGCCAATAGCAGCAAATCCAGTTCGCCATTACCCAGCATCGACAACAGGTTCTCGGTGGTGTCTTCCCGCAACAACAGGGTCAGATCCGGGTACCGCTGCTGCGATTCCTTGACCACCCGGTTAAGCAGAAACGGGGCAATGGTGGGGATGCAGCCCAGCCTCAAGGTCCCGCTCATCGCCTCACCGGCACTCTGAGCCAGATCCGTCAGTTCCTGAACCTGAGCCAGCAACTCACGGGCACGGCCCACCACCTCTTCACCGGTGGCGGTGAACAGGAAGGACTTGTGGTCCCGCTCAATCAGCTGGCACCCCATCTGCTCCTCCAGGTTCTGGATTCCGCTACTTAGGGTGGATTGACTGACATGGCACGCCTTGGCGGCACGATTAAAGTTCTGGGCCTTGTGCAGGTGAACCAGATAATATAGGTTTTTAAGACTCGGCAGTCTGCGCATCGTTCGCTCCGGAACAATCGATTGGTTTAATCTATTTTATTCGATTCTATTATGGAACACACCCCTTATAATGTGCTCAGTTTCACACGACAACCGCATTAAAACTGGGTGGCATCGAGACACTTAGCACTGATTGCCGTCCAATTTAACCGTTTTAAAAAGGAAAGAAACCATGTCTGTATTAGTTGGCCGTCCTGCTCCTGACTTTACCGCCGCCGCTGTTCTGGGTAACGGTGAAATCGTTGAGAACTTCAACCTGAAAACCGAAATCGAAGGCTCTGCAGCCGTGGTGTTCTTCTACCCACTGGACTTCACTTTTGTATGCCCATCCGAACTGATCGCCTTCGACAAGCGTTTTGAAGAGTTCCAGAAGCGCGGCGTGAAGGTGATTGGTGTGTCCATCGACTCTCAGTTCAGCCACAACGCCTGGCGTAACACCGCCATCGAAGACGGCGGCATCGGCCAGGTGAAGTACCCACTGATCGCCGACGTTAAGCATGAAATCTGCCAGGCCTACGACGTAGAGCACCCAGAAGCCGGTGTGGCCTTCCGCGGTTCTTTCCTGATTGATACCCAGGGTGTGGTTCGTCACCAAGTCATCAACGACCTGCCTCTGGGTCGTAACATCGACGAGATGCTGCGCATGGTCGACGCCCTGAACTTCCACGAGACCCACGGCGAAGTGTGCCCGGCTCAATGGGAAGAAGGCAAGAAAGGCATGGACGCATCACCGAAAGGGGTAGCCGCGTTCCTGTCCGAGAATGCCGACGACTTGTAAGCTGATGCCTTAGTCGCACCTCTAAGCGCGACCTAAGACAGAAACGGGGCCCTCAATGAGGGCCCCGTTGTCGTTTCTTCACCATCACGCAATGACTAATCGGCGTCCCCCACTAAGGCGGCATCCACCAGGTCGTCGATGGTCATCTGAAACGCCGGTACACACTGCTCCATAAACCAGGACACCTCGGGCATGGTGTCGATAAAGGGCGCTAAAGCGGCCAACACCTTGCGCTCGGTCCCTTCAAACTCCATATTGCCGGCCCGCAATTCCGCCAACGCCTTGGTGTACGCCGACAGCAGGTCCGCCGCCTTGACGAAACGGGCGGTCTCGGCATCGTCTTCGTGCTCGATAAGCCCCTTGTAGGTGGACTGAAGCGGCTTGGGCACCGTCGTCACCAGCATGTGCGAGGCGATGGCTTCCATCTCCCGACACAGTGCCAGCATCCGTTTGTCGCTGTATTTGATGCCGCTGTTAACGTCCTCGGTCAGCACCTCCGCCGAGTCGTGAAACATCGCCACCACCGCCAGGTGGTTGGCATCCACCTTAGGCTGCTCGGTAAACACCTGGTTACGAACCTCCCCCAGGGCGTGAGCAAACATCGCCACCTGAAAGCTGTGTTCTGCCACGTTCTCCGCCCGGGTCGGATTAGACTTACCCCAGCGGTGAACGTTCTGCATGCGTGACATCAACGCAAAAAAGACCGGCTGCACAGTGACTCTCCCTCACAAAAAAGGCCATTCCCTGCCCATGCTAGGGGCGGCTACCCACGGGCGCAAGTATTTCCCGATTCAGCGAGGGACCGCTCCCCCACATCATCGGCATCGTACAGGGTAAAACGGCATCGAATCTGACCGCCTCCCAGCAACTGACTGCGGCCAATACTCAGCTCTCCCTGATACTTACTGACGATGCTTCGGACGATCAATAGGCCCATGCCCACTTCGAAGCGATTGCTCTTGGCGACGGTGGCCGCGTCGTTGAACTTGTCCCGATCCAACCCCGGCCCGGAGTCGGCCACGGTCAATGACACCTTGCCCGGTCCAGCTTCCCGAACGGAAACGATGATTTCACCGTCGTCTGGGCTGGCTTTTAAGGCATTGTCGATCAAGTTGTCCAACAGCGCCTCGACCATGGTGCAAGGCAGAGCCACCACCCCTTCACGGGACAGGCCCCGGAGTGTCAGACTCTGACCGCGGGCCACCGCCGCCTGATAGTGGCGCGCACAACTGAGGGCAGCCTCCCGGTAGAGGTTGCTGTACGCCACCTCCGCTTCCAGCGGTCGATCCAGATCGTTCAGGGCACTGCCATTGGCCATCAGTCGCTCGGCTCGCTTGAGCTGCACTCTGGCCTGATGGTTTTCCTGACCGGTACCGGCCAGATGATCCTGAATCGAATGCAGATATTGAATCATTCTCTGCGACAGCTGGGCAATGGTGGAATGGCGCTGCAACTCAGCCTGTACCAGCGACGTCTGACTCTTAGTCAGTGCGGTAACGGTGGAGTGCAGTTCCTTAGGCATGCTGGAGGTGGCTGGCAGGGTAATGTTCGGCCAGCTCTGTAAACGTCGACTAAAGCGCCTCAGCGGGCTCATGTTGATGCCGACCACCACACTGCACATCAGAATAGTCAATGGCGTCAGCAGCATCATCTGCGTGCCCCAACTGGCCCACATGGCACTTTGCAACACATCCCTGCCGAGGGAGTTGGGGTAGCCGACCGTCAGATACAGCTGCTGCTTGACGCTGTAGATGGTAAAGGTCCGCCACTGTTCCTGATGATAACTTTGATCGGAAAACCCGGCATTGATGTTGTGAAACGCTCCGCCATCCTCACAGGGAAGGCCGTTAACACTGACGCACTGACCCTGTTGCCAGACCTGATACTGAACCAGGGGGGTATCTGCGTAGTCACTGTGCTCCGATAACAACCAGCCCTGGCGCGCGGTCAAGTCGAGCTGTACGAAGCGCTCTCGAGCTTGACGCACAGTAGCCTGCACGTCTCCGGATGGGGTCTCGTTGATCAACTGCAGCATGATTCTGGCCCGCTGCGCCAGGTTGCCATCATAGACTTTCTGGTAGTAGCCCTTGGCGGTCCACAGGGCATTGATAAACCCCAGGCCGTTGGTGACCAACAGCAATATAGCCAACCAGACAATCAGGTTACTGCGAATTGAATTCATCCTTGACCACTTTAGTTAGGTTCCCCGCTAAGGGTAAACGGTAACGCACCAACTTTCTGTTGATAAGCGGCGCATTCTGCCAGTAATTGATGCAGAAATCGTCGAAATAGATCACAAATCACCGCTTTGTGTGAATTGGGTTCAGAAAACTTTTCCTAATTCCTGGCTCTACTGAGAGCAAAAAAAATTTGCTCCCGTTCAAACCCTTTGCCAACTTACGCCTGTCTTACTTATCACTACTCACTCAATTCAAGGAGCGCCGGTGAACCAAACAGCCCCCACGCTTGATGCGGCCACAGACAGCCTGAACCAGGATGTTCGTCTGGCCCAGCAAGGCGACAAGCGCGCGTTTGCCAGGCTGTACCAGCAACTGAGCCCCAGGGTCTATGCCCTGTGTTTACGACTCAGCGGCCGGGTAGCCTGTGCCGAAGAGGCAACCCAGGAGGTGTTTATCCGCCTGTGGCAAAAACTGCCTCAATATCGGTTCGAAGCCCGCTTTACCACCTGGTTGCACCGGCTGACTCTGAACCACACCCTCAACTACCTGAAGGCCCAGCCTCAGCTCACCGAGCTGACCGAAGCCGAACAGGAAGACCATCAGGGGATGGAATCACTGAACCTGGTGGACCGGCTGCTACCCCGGCTGCCGGCCCGCGCCCGACAAGTGTTTGTGCTCCACGCCATCGAAGGCTACCACCACCATGAGGTCGCCGAACTGCTGGAGATCAAACCGGGCACCAGCAAAGCCCAATACCACCGGGCCCGCCAACTGTTACAGGAGATGCTGTCATGAGCCACAAACTGGATGACTTGCTGGACGATCTGCAACCGGAGATCACGCCGCAGCGCGACTTGTGGGCCGGTATCGAGCGACAGCTGGACCGGGCACCACTGGAACCGAAGGCCCCGAAGCCGACCGCCCGACCATGGCTGCCCTGGGCCATGGCGGCCAGCTTGCTGGTGACCAGCCTCGGCAGCTTCTGGCTGGGCCAACAGCAGGGCGGCAATCAGGATCAGCAGTTTCAGATGATGCTGCAATTAATGGCCAATCAGCATCAGCAGCAGCGGCAACGACTGCAAAGCCGGTTTGAGCTGAGTCAGTTCGAAACCGTCAACGACAGCCAGTCCGATGCCGAAGGTTCTGGCATTCAAACCCTGAGAGACGCCGCAGAACAACTGATCGCTGCCCTCAAACAAGACCCCTACAACCCCGACCTGCTGGAGCTGTGGCTCTGGGTACAACAGCGGGAACTGGAACTGATGCAAAAACAGCAGCAGCGCCAACAACGACTTCACCACCTTTAGGAGAACTCCATGAAACACATTATTTTGGGTGCCACCCTGTTCGCCACCTCAGTCTCCGCTCTGGCTGGGGAAGCCATTGATAGCCGCATGGATGCAGACGGAATCCGCACCCTGAACCTGATCGTTCCCCGCGGCGACGTGACCCTGACCGGAGGCGACCACAACCAGATCAGCATTCGCGGTGAACTGGATGACCAAGCCGAGCATTGGGTGTTTGAGCGAGACGGCGACACCCTGGTGGCTGAGGTCAAAATGCCACGCAACTGGCGGGGCAACAACGACGGCAGCCGCCTGACCGTGACACTGCCCAGTTCCATTCGCTTCAAAGGCGAAGGGGTCAGTACCGACTTCAATCTCGCCAATCTGCAGCGCGGCCTCAAGATCAACAACGTCAGCGGTGATATCTCTCTGGAACGCATCCAGGGCGAGATCGACGTCGAGGTGGTCAGCGGTGACATCAAGGCGCACGAACTCTCCGGCGAAATTGAGCTGGAAACCGTCAGCGGCGACATCGATGCCAGTGGCCATCAAGGCAGCGGCAGTTACGAATCGGTCAGCGGTAACGTCACCCTGGCGCGCGGCGGCCACGAAGTGGAAGTGGAAAACGTTTCCGGCGACATTCAACTGAGCCTGGACCGGGTTCGCGAGTTGGACGTGACCAGCGTCAGCGGTGACATTCAGGTCACCGTCGCCGCTCTCGACACCGGTGCCGAACTGGAGTTTGAGACCGTCAATGGTGACACCTCCCTGGCCTTGCCCGGCGATGCCTCGGTACGAGTACGCCTGGAAACCGGCCCAGGTGGCGACATCAGCAACAGCCTGACCCAGGACCAGCCAAACCGCGGCAAGCACGTGGCCACGGAGAAATTGCACTTTGACCACAACGGCGGCAACGCCAAGGTGGAGATGCAAACCGTCAATGGCAGCCTGAGCCTGTCGCCACTGTCCCTGAAATAACCCACAAAAATCGGTGATGGCGGCAGAATCTGGTATTCTTGCCGCCATGAACCTATCCCCCCCTGACACCGCCGCTCCACGGCCAGATTGGACCAAGCTGGCTGCTCAGATTAAATCCTGGGCCCGGGAACTGGGCTTTGCCGATGTCGGCATCACCCGCCTGGACCTGGCCGATCAGCAGCCCGCCCTGTCCTCCTGGCTCAACAACCACTATCACGGCGACATGGAATACATGGCCCGCAACGTGGCGATGCGCACTCAGCCTGAGTTATTGCATCCCGGCAGCATCACCGCCATTGTGGTCCGCCTCGATTACCTGCCCCCCAACGCCGGTTTTGCCGATGCACTCAGGGAGGGGGAGCGAGCTTACATCAGCCGCTACGCCGGCGGTCGCGACTATCACAAGCTGATGCGCAATCGTCTCAAGCAGTTAGGCAACCGCATTCGCGAGCAGATTCAGGACTACGATGGTCGCCCCTTCGTGGACTCGGCGCCGATCCTGGAGCGACCGCTGGCCAACCAGGCCGGGCTTGGCTGGGTCGGTAAGCACTCACTGCTGTTGAGTCAGGGCGCGGGCAGTTGGTTCTTCATCGGTGAGTTATTGACCAACCTGCCGCTGCCTGAAGATGCCCCTCATCAGGGCGACTGTGGCAACTGCAAAGCCTGCATGACCCTGTGCCCCACCCATGCCATCGTCGAGCCCTATGTGGTGGATGCCAAGCGCTGCATCTCCTACCTGACCATCGAATCGGACTCGGCCATTCCCGAACCCTTGCGCCCGGCGCTGGGCAACCGCATCTACGGCTGCGACGACTGTCAGCTGGCCTGTCCCTATAACCGCGACGCTCCGCTGACCCAAGAACCGGACTTCCACACCCGTGGCCCGCTGACGCACCCTAAATTGCTGACCTTGTGGCACTGGAGCGAAAGTGAGTTTCTCAGCGCCACCGAAGGCTCTCCCATCCGCCGCATCGGTTATCGACGCTGGCAGCGCAATCTGGCCGTGGCACTGGGCAACGCCCCGGCAGCAACGACCATCATCGAGGCGCTGACTCAAGGCTTGGGGCGGGTAGACAGCCTGGTGGATGAACACATTCGCTGGGCCATCGATCGTCAACAGCAGCAACTGGGGCAATTAAGCAAACAGCAACAACGGTTAATTCGAGTGGTGGAAAAAGGCTTGCCCCGCGACGCCTGAACGCAAGCCGTCGGCTCGGCTATGCTAGAGTGTTCAATCAGTTTCGACTGAAATCCGCTGAATCGGGACCCCATTATGAATGCCCTGAATGACCACCCTCGCCTGCTGGTGCAGCAGGTGCACGAATTGGCAGAGTTCATCGGCTTCGAAAGCCGCAACAAGTATCAGATTCTGACCGGCGATCAACAGCCGTTGGCCTACGCTGCCGAGCAGAGCAGCGGTTTGCTGGGAACCCTGGCCCGCCAGGCGTTGGGCCACTGGCGCCGCTTCGACCTGGTCTTTTTCGATAGCCGACGTCAGCCTTTCATGCGTGCCCATCACCCCTTTCGCTGGCTGTTTCAGCGGCTGGAGATCAGCGACCATCAGGGGGTCTTCCTCGGGGCGATTCAGCAACGCTTCTCGCTGCTGCATAAAAAGTTTGATCTGCTGGATGCCCAGGGTCAGGTGGTGTTACAGGTGGCGTCGCCGCTGTGGAAGCTGTGGACCTTCCCCTTTATGGATGGCCAGCAGCGACAACAAGCCCAGGTGGCCAAACGCTGGTCCGGCGCATTCTCGGAACTGATGACCGACAGAGACAACTTTCTGGTGGAGTATGAGGCCAGCCTGCCGCTACATCTGCGCCAACTGGTACTGGCGGCGGCGCTGTTCATTGACCTGCAGTATTTTGAGGCCAAGGCGGGAAACTGACCCTAACGGCTACAACAGCATGCTGTCACCGATGGGCACAAACTCAGACGCCGACTCCATCAGAGAGTGGGCGGTCAGAGACGGCACCCCGAACACCATGGCCTGCACCCCGTAATCTTTGCGGATCTTGTTCAGCAGCATGTCAAAATCGCCATCACCGGAAAGCAACACCACGGTATCGACCTTGGGCGCAGTTTCCATCACATCGATGGTAATGCCCACGTCCCAGTCTCCCTTGGCCGACCCGTCGGCACGCTGAATAAAGGGCTTGAGTTTGACATCAAAACCGATGTGTTTGAGGGCATCCTGAAATTTGCGCTGACCGTCGTCCCCCTTATGGGTCGCGTACGCCGTCGCCGATACGATGTTGCCCAACTGGCTCAGGTGTTGCCACAGTCCACGGTAGTTAAACTGACGACCAAATGCCTGACGACAGGTGTAGTAGATGTTTTGTACATCCACGAAAACAGCGATGCGGTTCAAAGGCGCTCTCAACGATTCAGGAGATAAGTCACTAGACTAACGAATATTCTCCATTGGTGACAGCACCCTTGGGCAAAATTCAGACACCACCACGACAAATGGCCCCCGGCACTGCTTAAACTCTGTCCAAACAGTGCTTCGGGGGGGTTGCCGTTTCGGCAATGGCGATAAATACTGGTTCGGTGCAATACCAAATTGACTGCCCACTGTTGCCGCAATGGCCACGGCTCAGTGCGCAATCACATTGGCATTCAAAGGAGGCCCCCGTGGAGATGAACCTGACCCTCAATGAGACTCGCATCATTGGCTGTTTATTGGAAAAAGAGACCACCACCCCAGACCTCTACCCGCTGTCATTAAACGCCCTCAAAGGCGCCTGCAACCAGAAAAGCAATCGCGATCCGGTGCTGTCCCTCAGCGACAGTGAAGTCAGCCAGACCCTGAATCAACTGATGGATCGCCGCCTGGTCAGTGAAGAGGGTGGCAGCCGCACCAGTAAATACAAACACCGATTCTGCAACACCGCCTTTGGCGGCCTGTCACTGACCGATAAGGAGCGGGCATTGGTGTGCGTGCTGCTGCTGCGGGGGCCACAAACGCCGGGTGAACTGCGCAGTCGTACCAACCGCTTGGCGAGCTTCAACGACGTCAACGACGCCGACGCCGTATTAAAAGGGCTGGCGGAAAAACAGATGGTGGTGCAACTGCCCAGAGAAGCCGGCAAACGGGAAGCCCGCTATGCCCACCTGTTCTCTGGCGACGTCTCGATGACCACCACCGCCGAGGTGATTGCCGACGACAAGGCTCGCATTGACGATCTGGAGCATCAGGTGATGGTACTCAAGGCCGAGATCGAACGGCTCAATGGCGAACTGGCCCGGCGCTGATGGCAGCGCCGACAGATTAATCCAGTACCGAGTGGCGCCCCCAGGGAATTCGGCGCCGCTTCTGATCCCGAGTCAGTAACCACAGCACCCAGCCAATCAACACCACATTGGACAAGGGCACCGCCAACCACACCCCCTGTACGCCCAGCCACAGCGGCAGCAACAGCAAGAAGGGCAGCTGAATCCCCATGTTGGCGAAGGTCACCCAACTGGCCCGACGGCCGTCGTTCACCGACTGAAAGTACGCCGCAATCACAAAGATCACCCCATCGAGGTACAGTGCCCAGGTGTGCCACCTCAGCCCCTGTGTCGTGGCCTGCAGCAACGTCTGGTCATCGCGGTTAAAGGCATGGGTAAACAGCGCCGGGAACAACAGAAAGCCGATGGAAAACACCAGGCCACTGAACAGCGTCAGGGCCAGCGCCCACACCAGCGCCCGTTGCATCTGTTTCAGCCGACCGGCCCCGAACAGGTAACTGAGCAGAGGCTGAACGCCGTTGGCCACCCCCTCCGCCAGCAGGTAATACAGGGTGCACAGGTAACCGACAATGGCGAACGCCCCCAGTTCGGTGGCTCCGCCATAGCTCAGAAACTGGCTGTTGTGCACGGCGGTGATAAAACTGAAATAGAGGTACATGGCCCAGCTTGCCAGCCCCAGGCCCAGAATCTGTTTGGTCTCCCGCCAGCTGAGGCTCAGCCGGGTCAACGACAACCGCACTCGACACAGCGGCGAGTGAAAATAGCCCAGTCCCAGCACCAACACCACCGCCTGAGCCAGGGCGGTTGCCAGCGCGGCGCCGGTTAACTGCCAGCCCCACAGAACGATAAACAGATAATCCAGGCCGATGTTGATCAGCGCACCGACACCGATCAGCACCGTGGCCAGGTTGGGAGCATCGTCATTACGAATCAAAAACGGTAAGGCAATGCCACCCAGCGCCACCGGGCTGGCCCAGATCAGCACCTGCAGGTAGTCTTCGGCCAGGGCCAGCACCGGCCCCTGAGCTTGCTGGAGCCGAAACAGCGCCTCCCCCAACCCGGCCAGCATCACCCCGCAGGCGATCCCCATGAGCAGCAATAACCACACCCCCGCGGCCAGCCACTGGCTGGCGGCGGGCAGATCGCCTTCGCCACGAGCAATGGAGCTCAGGGCACCGGCGCCAATGCCCACCATGATGGCCACCCCATAGGTAATGCCGATCACCGGCCAGGCGATGTTGATGGCACCGAGGCCGTCGGCACCGATGATCTGGCCGACAAAGATGCCGTCCACCAGTTGATAGAGGCCACTCACCAGCATGGCGGCGACCGTAGGAATAACAAACCGCCAGAACTGGCGGCCTAATGCATGGGTCATCAAGGACTCAATGGTGTGGCGCTAGGGTGGCACCAGTCTACCAGTCGACGCCTTTACGTGCCTTAATTCCCGCCTCAAACGCGTGTTTCACCGGTCGCACTTCAGACACCGTGTCCGCCAACTCCTCCAAACGACGGTGCACCGCCCGGCCGGTAATGACCACGCTCTGCTCCGGCGGCCGGTTGGCAATGGCCTCCACCACCTCGTCCAGATCCAGGTAATCGTAATTGGTCATGTAGGTCAGCTCATCCAGCAGCACCAGATCGACGCTGGCATCGGCCAGGGCCGGTTTCAGTTGTTGCCACACCGCCTGGGCCGCCTTCGTGTCCGCTTCCCGATCCTGCGTCTCCCAGGTGAAGCCGGTGGCCATCACATGGAAATCCACGCCATGCTGCTCCAGCAGTGACCGCTCACCGCAGTCCCAGGTACCCTTAATGAACTGGCCAACGACGCAGCGTTGGCCGTGGCCCACTGCGCGGGCGACGGTGCCAAATCCGGCGGTCGACTTGCCTTTACCGTTACCGGTCAGCACCAGTACGATGCCTCGCTCCTCCTGAGCACTCTCCACCTTGGCATCGACTTTCTGCTTCACTTTCTGCTGTCGCTGCTGGTGACGTTCGTCTTTGGTGGTCATCCTTTCTCTCGCATAATCTAGGGGAACAGGCCCGTCAGTGTGGCGCGAACCTGTCGGGGTTTCAAGGTAGGTTCCCACAGTCATTTCCAGCGAATTGATCGATGGGCTACAGGGTGCAGCACTCCGCCTTCAGGTAGTCGATCACTTCATCCAGGGCATCCATGTCCACCTGACAACGCAGGATTCGACCTTCACGGGTCTGCTGCACCAACCCGGCCTGGATCAACCGGCTCAGGTGGTGACTCAGTGTTGAACCGGGAATGCCCAGCTGCTGTTGAACATCACCGACGGTCATGCCGGTCTTACTGCCTTTGACCAACAACCGATACACCGCCAACCGAGTCGGGTGCCCCAGCTCCGACAACCGTTGAGCCACCGCTTCATCACTGATCATATTTGCTCTCCTGTGGTTTTGAACAATTCTATAGTCGTCGAAATTGATAGCCAAGTCCCCAGTGAACGATTTACTTGCCCGGTCATCGCTATCGGCTATGAATCGATAACAGCGGCCAAAAAAGTTGCAACAGGGGCTATTCAGTGGCCGCCGCCTTAGCTAAGATAGACGTCTAAACGGATAAATGTCTATTTGAAGTAAATAGGGACGGCATCATGGCGACAACACTGCAACACCTCCTCGAGCAACGCATTCTGATTCTCGATGGCGCCATGGGGACCATGATTCAGGGCCATCAACTCGAGGAGGACGACTTCCGGGGCGATCGCTTCGCCCAGTGGCCCTGTCAGCTGAAGGGCAACAACGATCTGTTGTCACTGACCCAACCGGAGATTATTCACGGCATTCATCGCCAGTACTTGCTGGCCGGCGCCGACATCATCGAAACCAACACCTTCAACAGCACCACCATCGCCATGGCCGATTACCAGATGGAATCGCTGTCGAAGGAGATCAACTACGAATCTGCCAGGCTGGCGCGCCGAGCCGCCGATGAGGTGGCCGCCGAGACCGGCCAGCCTCGCTTCGTGGCCGGGGTACTGGGCCCCACCAACCGAACCTGCTCCATCAGCCCGGACGTCAACGACCCCGGCTACCGCAACGTCAGCTTCGATCAACTGGTGGACGCCTTCAGCGAGTCCGCCCGGGCGCTGATCGACGGCGGCGCCGACCTGCTGCTGGTGGAGACCGTGTTCGACACCCTCAATGCCAAGGCGGCCCTGTTTGCCATCGATACGCTGTTTGAGTCACTGGGACGCTCCCTGCCGGTAATGATCTCCGGCACCATTACCGATGCCTCCGGCCGCACCCTGACCGGCCAAACCACCGAGGCGTTCTATAACTCCCTGAATCACATAAAGCCCGTCGCCATCGGTCTCAACTGTGCCCTGGGCCCCAAGGAGCTGACCCCCTACGTCGAAGAGCTGTCCCGCATCGCCGACTGCCCGGTATCGGCCCACCCTAACGCCGGCTTGCCCAACGAGTTTGGCGAGTACGATGAAACGCCGCAGCAGATGGCCGACATCATTGGACAATGGGCTGCGGAAGGTTGGCTCAACATCGTCGGTGGCTGCTGTGGTACCACGCCGGAGCACATTCGAGCGATTCGCGACGCGGTGTCGGCACATCCGCCCCGGGCATTGCCGCAGATTCCGGTAGCCTGTCGGCTGGCGGGGCTGGAGCCCTGCACCATCGGCGCCGACTCGCTGTTCGTCAACGTGGGCGAGCGTACCAATGTCACCGGCTCGGCCCGGTTCCTGCGGCTGATCAAGGAGGGGGACTACGAAACCGCCCTGTCGGTCGCTCGCCAACAGGTAGAGAACGGCGCCCAGATCATCGACATCAATATGGACGAAGGGATGCTGGATGGCGTCGCCGCCATGGAGCGTTTCCTGAAATTGATCGCATCGGAACCGGAGATCGCCCGAGTACCGATCATGATCGACTCTTCCAAGTGGGAGGTACTGGAAGCGGGACTCAAGTGCATTCAGGGCAAGGGGGTCGTCAACTCCATCTCCATGAAAGAGGGGGAAGCGGAGTTTATTCGCCAGGCGACGCTGATTCGCCGCTATGGTGCCGCCGCCATCGTGATGGCCTTTGATGAACAGGGCCAGGCCGACACCTACCAGCGAAAAGTGGAGATCTGCACCCGCGCCTACCGAGTGCTGACCGAACAGGTGGGGTTCCCCCCTCAGGACATCATCTTCGATCCCAACATCTTTGCCATCGCCACCGGCATCGAGGAGCACGACAACTACGCCGTCGACTTCATCGAAGCCTGTCGTACCATCAAGCAGACCCTGCCTCATGCCCTGCTGTCTGGCGGCGTCTCCAACGTGTCGTTCTCTTTCAGGGGCAACAACCCGGTCAGGGAAGCGATTCATGCGGTGTTCCTCTATCACGCCATCCACGCCGGGCTGACCATGGGCATCGTCAACGCCGGTCAGTTGGCGATCTTCGACGACATTCCCGAAGCGCTGCGACAGCGGGTGGAAGACATCGTCCTCAACCGGCGCCCCGATGGTACCGAGCGGCTGCTGGCGGTGGCCGATGACTACCGCGGCGACGGCAAGCAGCAGCAGGACCCCAAGGATGCTCAGTGGCGCAGCCTGCCGGTGAATAAGCGGCTGGAACATGCCCTGGTTAAGGGCATCACCGAGTTCATCATCGAGGACACCGAACAGGCACGGCTGCAGGCCAAAGAGCCCATCGAAGTCATTGAGGGCCCGCTGATGGACGGCATGAATGTGGTGGGGGATCTGTTCGGCGACGGCCGCATGTTTCTGCCTCAGGTGGTTAAATCTGCCCGAGTGATGAAGCAGGCAGTGGCCCACCTGACGCCCTTCATTGAAGCCTCCAAGAAAGAGGTCAGTTCCGCCGGCAAGGTGGTGATGGCCACGGTCAAAGGGGACGTGCACGACATTGGCAAGAACATCGTTGCGGTGGTGCTGCAATGTAATGGCTACGAGGTGGTGGACTTAGGGGTGATGGTGCCGGTGGAAAAGATCATCGAAACCGCCATCGCCGAAAACGCCGACGCCATCGGCATGTCCGGGCTGATCACCCCGTCCCTGGACGAGATGATTCACAACGTCAAAGCCTATCAGAAGGCCGGGCTGGATATTCCCTGCTTTATTGGCGGGGCCACCACCTCCAAGATCCATACCGCGGTAAAAATTCATCAGCACTACCCGGCCGGGGCGGTGTACGTCCCTGACGCCTCCCGAACGGTGCCGGTGGTGGCCAAACTGATCGACCAGAGCCAGCGCCGGGCCTTCGTGGAGGAGGTCTATGCCGATTACGCCGAGCTGAAGGCCAAACGCGAGGCCCAGGGACGACGCAAAACCCTGGTCAGCCTGCAGCAGGCCAGGGACAACCGCAATCAGATTGACTGGGATAAGTACACCCCGTTTGCCCCTCAGCAAACCGGCATTCGCGTCTTTAAGGACTACCCGCTGGAGGATCTGATTGAGCGCATCGACTGGACACCGTTTTTCCGCAGCTGGGGCCTGCATGGCCGTTACCCCGAGATCTTTGATCACCCCAAGGTGGGTCAGGAAGCCCGGGAGTTGTACGACAACGGCCGCACCATGCTGACGAGCCTGATGGAGGAGAAGTGGCTGAGCGCCGCCGCGGTCATCGGCCTGTTCCCAGCCAACAGCGTCGATCACGATGACATCGAGATCTATGAGGATGAATCGCGGCAATCCACCCTGACCACCCTGCATATGCTGCGCCAGCAGATCGAACGGGCAGGCAACAACAACTTTGCCCTGTCCGACTTTGTGGCCCCCAAAACCAGCGGCAAACGGGACTTCATGGGCGCCTTTGCCGTCACCGCCGGCATTGGCATCGAGCCTCACATCGCCCGCTTTGAAGCCGCCGGCGACGACTACAGTGCCATCATGCTCAAGGCGCTGGCGGATCGGCTGGCCGAGGCCTTTGCCGAGCGAATGCACGAGCGGGTCCGCAAAGAGTTCTGGGGCTATGCCGCCGACGAGCAGTTGGACAACGGCGATCTGATCCGTGAGCGTTACAAGGGCATCCGTCCGGCGCCCGGCTACGCCGCCTGCCCGGATCACACCGAAAAAGGGCTATTGTGGCAATTATTGCAACCGGAGCAGCGCATCGGCTTGGCGATCACCGAAAGCTACGCCATGTACCCGACGGCAGCGGTGTCAGGCTGGTACTTCGCCCATCCTGAATCCCGCTATTTTGGCGTCACCGACATCGGCGAGGATCAGCTCGAAGACTACGCCCGCCGCAAAGGCTGGAGTCTGGAGCAGGCTAAAAAATGGCTGGCGCCGCTGCTGCATGGCTAGAATCGGTTTTGCCTCAGCGCCAAACTGTCCAGGTAGAAGTCGAGGGGGCCATTCAGGTCCTCCAGGCTGAGACCTTCAGGACCGGCATGCAGCGCCAAGGCAAAACCATGCAGGTAATCCACCAACAGACACAGCGCCTGCTGTTGCTGGTCTGGCGTCAGTGCCAATGGGGCCAACGCCTGCTCAAAGCGCTCACCAAAGACCTGTGCCGGACCGGTACTGGTCATGGACAGCAGGGTCTGCAGCAGGCCACTGTGATCGGCAAGCAGCTGCAGATAACTTTGGCTCAGGCGGGTCAACTCCTGCCGCCAGTTCTGGCCCTGTTCGGGTTGATAGACACTCGACACCAGAGTGCAACACAACGACTCCAGCAGCGCTGCCTTGTTGGGAAAGTAATGGTATAACGCCATGACATCCACCTGAAGCTGCGCCGCCAAGGCGCGCAGACTGGGGACCTTGCCCTCGCTCAACAACAGCCGGTGTGCCTGTTCGATGATCCGCTCTGCCGACAACCCCGACTGACTCGACAGCGGCCGGCCGCGCCGTTTGCCCTTGACAACCATTGATGCTCCTCTCTATGCTTCACCCAACAATTCTACATTGTAGAATTAGTGTCATTGAGTTGCAAATGGGTAAGGAGCATTTATGAATACCGTCTATCTCGGAGTCAGCCTCGATGGTTACATCGCCGATCGTCAGGGAGGCCTGGAGTGGCTGCACAGCCCCCCTAATCCGAATCACGATGACTTCGGCTTTGCCGACTTCATGGCCCGTGTGGACGCGCTGGTGATGGGCCGAAACACCTTTGATACGGTGCTTGGATTTAACTGCCCCTGGCCATACAACAAACCGGTCTTCGTCGTCAGCCGCACCCTGACCTCGGTGCCTGACCACCTCAGCGACCGGGTGCAGTTGATTCAGGGGGAGCCGGTTCAGATCTGCAACGAACTCAAAACGCTGGGATACAGCAACCTCTATATCGATGGCGGCGTCACCGTACAGCGCTTCCTGCAGGCGGGGCTGATCGATGAGCTGATTCTGACTCAGGTGCCGGTGTTGCTTGGAGGCGGCGTGCCCCTGTTCAATGAACTGGAAACGCCACAGCAGTTTGAGTTGGTCGACTCCGAAGTGCTGCTCAATGCCCTGGTAAAAAGCCACTATCGACGCAAACAGCCCCCTGTTGACACCAGCACCGAATAACCTCGGCACAGCAAGCGCTACGACTTCGGCAACAGCCCTTCCAGCAGGGCCGCCGCCGGAATCGCCCGACAGCCACTGGCATTCTGCCCACACCACAAGGGTGAAAAATCGCTGCTGTGCTGAGCTTCAGCCAGTTGCCTCAGGGCAGTAATGGCCCCACTGGCATGGGGAAACGCCGGCACTCCCTCCGGTCGGGGCCCCAATTCCCGAATCACCCGATTGAC
This sequence comes from Ferrimonas kyonanensis DSM 18153, assembly GCF_000425405.1. GTDB lineage: Bacteria > Pseudomonadota > Gammaproteobacteria > Enterobacterales > Shewanellaceae > Ferrimonas > Ferrimonas kyonanensis. The sequence goes on from NZ_KE384364.1 coordinate 267,227, forward strand.
AATGCCGCGGGCCGGGCGACCGGAAAACAGCGTAGTCAACGTGGTATGACCGGCCGCTGGGCTCTGCAGGGCCTGACGGTGGAGTTCACTGGTTTTCGCTTCATCACAGAGCAAAAATGCGGTGCCTACCTGCACCGCCGAGGCCCCCAGCTTCAGGGCAGCAGCCACACCCTGGCGATCGGCAATGCCACCGGCGGCGATCACCGGCAGTGACACCGCCGCCACCACCTGAGGCAGCAGCGCCATCAAACCGGATTGCAGGCTGAGATCTGAGCGAAGGAAGTGGCCCCGGTGACCTCCGGCTTCCAGTCCCTGAACAATGATGCCATCGGCACCGTGAGCCTGCAGCCACAGCGCCTCCTCCACCGTGGTGGCTGACGCGATGACCTTGGTGCCCCAGCTCTGCACCCGCGACAACAGCGCCTCATTCGGTAGCCCGAAATGAAAACTGACCACCGCCGGTCGGTACTCGGCTATCACCGCCGCCATCTCGGCACTGAACGGCTGCCTGGCGGGTCCCGCGGCAAGCCCGTCGGTGCTGCCGCCAAACTGCTCAAAATAAGGTTGCAATCGATGGCGCCAACGCCGCTCGGCCGAAGCCGACGCTGCCGACGGTGAGTGGCAGAAAAAATTCAGATTGACCGGCGCGTCGCAGACCTCGGCCAGGCGTGCCAACTGCTCACTCAATGCGGCAGGCGTTAACATGGCACACGGCAGAGACCCCAAGCCACCGGCGTTGCTGACCGCCGCCGCCAGTTGGTAATCCTGAACACCGGCCATCGGCGCCTGAATGATGGGATAACGGGTGTGAAACAATGCAGCGCTCGACATACTCACTCCTTGTTGTCGACAAAGCGAAGGGCCTTCCTGCCCCAGCGGGTGCACCACCAGAAAACGGTGCACGCAATCTAGAGTGATGGAATTGCAGGAAAAATTCACTAAATCAGGAAAAAAAGTCCGCGTTGGTGCCAATGTTGCTGAATTTGTCAGCCCGGTCGGCAATAGGTTGCAGCAGTGTTTTTTAAAATCTGCTAGTCTGCGGCAAGAATCATTTCAAGGACACCCCTATGCGAAGCAAGCTTGCCCTCGCCGCCATGGCGCTGCTAATGGCCATCAGCGCTCAGGCCGCCGATCAAATTCTGACTCTTGAGGATGGCCGCCAGGTCATTCTGCGAGACGACTTTACCTGGCAATACCTGGCCCCGGCCAAAGAGCCTCAGCTCGACAGCCCCCCGAAGGCCGGCAACAGCGCCCCCGTGGCGGCCATTCCGGTGAGCAGCGCGCCGCCTAAAGTCGCCACCAGCATACCGGCTAAACCCATGTCCAGTGGCGTAAAGGTGGTACCAGGGCAAGACAAAGACGTGATGCAGCTGTCGGACTCAGGCGCAGACATCCTCCTGGGCCACGCCAGCTACGAAGGCGGTGAACTGGTGATCTTCACTGCCATTACCAACCAAGGGCGGCAATCGATCGTTGAGATTGACCTCAGCATTCGAGTCATGGATGAACATGGCCAGATTCTGGCCGATGATACGGTTCCGGTATGGCGCTCCATCAAACGGATGGCCGATACCTACCTGCGTCCTGGCAGCAGCAAACCCGGGCTGGTGATTCGAATTCCGGTGGAACAACGGGAAGTCTACCAACTGAAAGTGGAAGTGGACGATCTGTCCACCCGCTAACCCGCCATCGCAACAACGGCGCCTCGGGCGCCGTTGTTGCTGTCCTTTAGCAAGATCAAAACCGCTTCACCACGCTGAAGGCACCCCGAACCTGTCCCAGCTCATAGCCTCGAGCGTGGTCATCGGGATAGAGGCTGTCGATGGCCTCTGCCAGCTGCGGTGCCACATTGGCGCCATGACACGTCAGGCAAGGCCCCTGAATGGCGATGGCTTTCATCAGCCGATACTGCTGTTCATCGTACTGGCTGGCCAGTAATTCAGATACCGGTTCACCGTCGGCATGGCGCCGTTCAAACGCGAGCAGACTCTGACGCTCCCAGCCATCGGCCGCGCCCGCCTGCGGGTTTCTCGGCTTCAGGCTGAGGCGTTTAATCTGCCAGCCGCTGCGCGCCTCCAGTTCGGCGGCCATCTGCGGCGCCTGCTCCGCGCACACCGACACCGCGGCAACCGGCCCTCCTTGCTGCATCGCTTGCATCAGTGCCGGTTTCAGGGTGCCGGCAAACTCGGCAATCAGTGCCAGGCCTTTCTCCTGCAATGCCTGCTGTTCCAGCGGCTCTGCCTGCCCCTGCAGTGGCAGCAGGGTTGCAGCCAACACTACCCAGGCGCACCTTACACATTCCTTCGCTGTCATCGTCCCTTTCCTTGGTCATTGGCTCACAGAGCCTGTTTAATTAATTTAGATATATCTTATCAAGAAATTTCTAATTAACAATCTTCACCGGGAGGATATCGATGCCAGAGAATCAGCGCCGCTGCCAGCAACAACTGGTCTTTCAGAATAAACACCCCGGTTCCATTCAGCAGCGGAAACTGATCCTCCGGGTTCCAGCCTGGCACGGAAAACAGAAAACTGAGCGTCCCCAAGGCCGTCGCGGCGATGCCAGCCACGCCGAGACACCCCAGCACCCGACTGACGGGGAAGCAAACAATCAACCCCATAAACAGTAACTCCACGCTGCCAATGAAATTGGAGGCCCCCTGGACATCCCACAGATCGTAGGTCCAACTGAACAACAGATTCGACTCCATCAGTCGAACGATGCCCTCCGCTTCGTAGCTGTGAAATTTAAGAAAGCCGATCCACCCCATCACCAGCACAATGCCCATCATGGCCAGGTGGGTCATCAGCCCTTTGCCAGCTTCAACCCAGGCGAACCGTCCGGACTGATGCCCCAGATCCACAAACAGATACCCAGCCACCGCCAACATCGACAGGTATTTGATCAGCCCCTGACCGGCCCCAAGGTAGGGAAAGCCCCAGCCCTCGACAAAAATCGGATTGGTAAACAGATACAGCAGATTCAAGCCAAAAATCACCATCGCCATCGCTGCCCCAAGGAAGGCCTGACGCCCGCCCCACAATCCCGTCAACACCAGCACGCCTGCCAGCACCTCCGCCACCATCATCAACAGCGCCAGAGTCTTCAGCGGCAGCCACTGCAACAACGGCGCAAACAGGCTGCTGTTGGACAACCAGTAGTCGCTCATTTTCAGCTCGGAGGGGGTCAACTTCAGCCCCCCCAGCCAGATTAAATACACAGACAGCACCAGTACCAGGTAGCGCCGAAGGGCCTGCTCACTCAGGCGGAGACGGGAAAACGCAGCAATCACATTCATCAATATCAGTCCATGGGTCACAATTTCAGCGCGCCAGCGGCCCGCTCGTTGCGATAACAGACCGCACTCGAACCGCGGCCATTTCATCGCTGCCGCGGCTTTTTTTGCTGCGGGTCAGAGCGACGAAATGAAAACCGTTCAACTTCAGTGTAACAATCTGAAAATTAAGCTAATTAAGCGTTTATCTCCTTGAGGAAAAATGCCGATTAATTGAGCATTATAAAAACCAGCGCGGGTGACATGCTTTTTTCTTATCCGAGTAGCATTTTCGTATCCTCCCGTTTGAAAAACCGATACAAAGAGAGTAAAACCAAAACCGAAAACAACAGAAGTGACCACCACAGAGTCACTCAGCAAGATAAAAACCCAAATATTCCAACATTTTCGCAACAAAGGTGTTACCCGTGCAAAAGACGAAAGGCCTGTTAGGCAACATTGGCATTCAGGTGGTCATCGCCATGATCATCGGTACCCTGGTGGGTATCGCCATGGGAGAAAGTGCAGCGGTATTTGCCCCGCTGGGTAGTATCTTTATTCATCTGATCAAGATGCTGGTGATCCCCCTGGTGGCCGTGGCCATCATCAGTGGCGCCGCCGGACTGGGTAACAGCCACGCCGCCGGTCGCGTCGGCCTGACCACCCTGGGCTTCTTCGGCCTCACCTCCGCCGTGGCGGTAGCCCTGGCCCTGGCCATGGGTGAGATCTTTCAGCCGGGCATCGGCATCGACTTCTCCTCCGTCAGTGCCATGTACGAAGGCAACCTGGCTGCGAAGGGTGAACTGCCGACCTTCTGGGCCACCATGGTGGGCATGATTCCCACCAACGTCTTCTCCTCCCTCAATGACGGCAACATCCTGCAGATTCTGGTGTTCTGCCTGTTCTTCGGCATTGGCCTGTCTAAAGTGGAAGCCGACCGCTCCCAGCCGCTGATCGACGGCATCAATACTGTTGTCGATGCCTTCGTATGGATGATCAACGTGGTCATGAAGATCGCTCCCATCGGCGTCTTTGGCCTAATGGCAGAAGCGGTAGGCACGTTCGGCTTTGCCGCCTTGAGCACGGTCATGAACCTATTCCTGGTGTACGTGGCCACCATCCTGATTTACGGCTTCCTGTTCTACCCGGCAATGATCAAAACCCTGACCCGAATCCCGGTCAACAAGTTCATCTCCGCCATGAAGAAGCCACAGGCCGTGGCTCTGTCCACCGCGTCCTCCATGGCAACGCTACCGGTCACCATGGATGTGTGTGAAAAAGAGCTGGGCATTCGCAACTCGACATCCAGCTTCGTGCTGCCTCTGGGCGCCACCATCAACATGAGCGGCAATGCCATCTACTACGGCTTGGTGGCGGTATTCTTCGCCCAGGCATTCCATGTCGACCTGGGCTTGGGGGCGTATGTCGCCATCATCCTGACCTCCACCCTGGGTGCGGTCGGTCAAGCCGGTGTACCTGGCCCCTCCTTCCTGGTGGTGGCCGTACTGCTGGCTGCCGGCATTCCAATCGAAGGCCTGCCGCTGCTGTTCGCCCTGGATCGTATCTTTGACATGATCCGTACCGCCCTCAACATCACCGGCGATGCGGTCTGTGCCGCCATTGTCGATGAGATGGCCGGTGAAGCCCCCCAGAGTCAGCAACAGGATGCCATCGACCTGAGGTAATCCAACTACCGGTTAGACTCTGTTCAGGCCACCCTTGCGGTGGCCTGTTTGTTTTTTATGCGAGCGATGATAAAGTGAAACACTCATTCTAAACAGGTGTTTTAAAAGTATGGACGCTTTCAAACGGGACTTTCCCATTCACACCCCCATTCGCGTTGCCTGGGGTGAAATGGACGCCCTTCAGCACGTCAACAACGTGGTCTACTTCCGCTATTTCGAAACTGCACGTATCGATTTTTTTCATCAAATCGGCCTGATGAAAGAGATGCAGGCGACCGGCATCGGTCCCATTCTGGCCCAGACCCAGTGTCGCTTTAAGCGCCCGGTGACCTTCCCCGACACCCTGCACGTTGGCACCCTGATCAAGGATCTTCAGGATGACCGTTTCACCATGGAGTACCACATCTTCAGTGAATCGCAGCAATGCATCACCACCATCGGCAGTGCCGAGGTAGTGGTGTTCGACTTCAAAAACCAGTGCAAAGCCACGCTGCCCGCCGCCATTCGGGCGCAACTGGAACAATACAGCGCCGGCTGACCCGGCCCAGTCAGGTGGCCGCCGGCTGCCTGACTGCCCAGCGACGACTCCAGCTCCTCGGTCTCCCTCCCCTCGGCAGCCAAGTATTTCCGTCATCGACTTCATCATTGGCCGCTGGCGGTCGCCTTACACTATTCCTGCATCGAAAAAACATGTTAACCAGTTGAAATACAGCAAAAAAATACCAATAAATTGGTGGTAAGCCGCGTCATAGTTGATACCATTCATCGCGCAAATTCACCTCGCCGTATCGACATTGAGCCAGCAGGGACTCCATGAAGCAGTTTGATAAACAGATCCTTATACCTCTCTCTCCCACCCAGCCCGCCAGCCTCAAAGCCGCCCTTGAGCGCTATCAGGAACTGCTGGCGTCCGAACAGGCATTTCGGCAAGAGATGGGGTTGATGCACAACGTCGAATTTGTGGCCAGTCAACCGCAGGGCCATCGACGCTTACAACCGGACGATGCCGGCAAGATGGAGCGGCTGCTGGCCTACGCCATGACCTGCGTGCGGGGCGGGATGCCTGCCCTGGTGAGCGACGACGACGAGGTTTATTTCAGCGAGGCGATCCTGTTTGCCGCCGCCCTGGGCCACCCGGAGCTCAAACCAACCCTGATAGCCACCGCCGAGGCGATGGTGGCCTTTGCCCGCCGCCGTAACGACAGCAGCGACATGTGGCTGGACGACTGCCACCTGTTCGGCCTGGAAGCCCTGTACATGCTGGCGGTGGAGCACGACGAATGCGCCTGGCTGCTGGCCGGCTTCTTCATCCCCTACTGGGACAGCGAACATGAGGACTCCCACGACACCCTGATGGCCCTGCTGGTTCAGGCCTGCGGCTGGAGCCGCGACCTGCTCAACGCCTATATCTACTGTGACAACCCCCAGGTGCGCCGCTCCTTCAACCAGCCGGATAACCATGGGGATCTGGCCGATTACCTGCAACAACATCCGCAGGAGTACCAGTGGTTCTGCGACCAGTTGAGTCAACGCCTGATCACCCGGCCACTGCTGGCCTATCATGACGAACACAGCCTGGATGAGACCCAGCCGGTATTGGGCTTCTTCCATACCATGAGGGCCGAGTGGCCGGTGGCGGCCGACCCCTACGACCAGGACCAGTGGCAGGATGAGGTCAACCTGCAACCCTTTTTGAACGGCAACATTGAAACGGCGGCGCTGGCCCTGCATCAGAACATCGAGCAGAACGCCAACGGCCCGTTGGTGGTGGTGGCCGAGGCGCACCAGGACAACGGTGATGACAGCAGTCAAGGCCCACTGTTTGATGACCAGTTTGGCAATGCCCTCAACTTTATCGGCGGCCTCGACCAGGGACCGATGCTGCGCGCCTATGTTCAGGGCGAGTTGGATCAGGACAGCGGCGAGCGCTTGCTGGCACAAGTGCCTGAATTCGATTTTGGCCGCATCGGCCGCTATGAGTACGGCGGCGCCGAGGCCTTTCAGGAAAACCTGGCCCTGTGGCTGAGCCGCCCCTTCGCTCAGGACGATGTGGTACCGACGTTCCCCTACTACTTCGAACGGTTGCTGAGTGAACGGCGCGGTGTCGACAACGAACTGCGTTTGTTGGATCTGTTTTGGCGGCTGCTGGGGCGGCCGCAATTCCCCCGGCGAATGGCAGATACCCTGATTCAGGAGTTCGGTCACCTCAGCGAAACCGAGTATTGCGACCGTTACCGGCAGGATCTCAATAGCGAACAACAGCAGCACCAGGCACTCCACGAAGACCTCGAGTGCCTGTGGTGCGACGAGCTGGAACTGAGCGAGTTTACCGCGCTGGACCAACGCACTCGAGCTCACCCCAGCCTGCTGGCGCCGGAACAATGGCCACAGACCCTGGGTGCCGCCACCTATGCCGCCTGGTGTGCCCAGGACATTGCCGTCGCCGACGGCGCCGCCGGCCGAATGACCGCCTGGCTGGATCAGCAGTTGATGCCGCTGCTGTGCCAACAGTTAGCCGAATACAGCAAAGACGACACCCTGCCAGCGGAACTGCAACTCTACCTCACCGACAACGAGCCACAGCCGTTTGACCCGGCTCGACACACCCTAATGGCAGAACGGCTGGCCGCCATTCTGCACCATGACGGCGGCACCCTCGGAGATCGAATCACCGATCGGCAGCCCGCCTACGCCCTGCTAATGCACGATGACGGCTTTCAGTTTGGCCTCCATTGCCTATTCTGGCTGCAAATTGCCAGCTGGCTGGACCGAGTCCCGCTTCGGCTCGAACGCCTGAGCCAACGACTGCTGCAACTGCTGCTGACCCTGGCGCCGCAAAAAGTCATCGGCCTGCTCAGCAAACCCCACTCCGACTACCCCCTCTACCAGGGCATCAACGATGTCGAAGAGGAGCACACGCTGCACCGTCAGCTGAGCAAGTGTGGCGTCAGTGACTGCGAGCTGGAGGTGTTCCGTCTGTGCAGTGACCAGCAGCTGGCCTGCTACCGGCCGGCCGATGCGCGCTTCTGGCAACGCTATGTGGCGATGCTGGACCACTATGGTGAGGCACGCCCCGATGACAGTTCCATGCTGGGCGCCAGTGCCTGGAACCAGTATCAACAGATGCTGCAGGTACTGCGCAGGCGCGAGGATCGGGAGCGACTGCAGTTCTACCAGGACCTGATGAGCCGCCACCCCGAGGCGGTTCTGCCCCAATGGCTGGAGGAGGAGTTCACCCAGGCCCTCAACGGCTACCTGATCAGCAACACCGAGGTGGAGGAGGATCTGGACTGGCTGGAGCAACCGGCCCGTCGTCGCCAGATCGCCAACGACACTGCCGTAGAGGTGCTGGCCTACCTCAATGGCGACCGGGAGCGACAACAGGTGCAGGCAAAACTGGCCGCCACCCTCAGCCGGGAACTCAACGCCAGGACCGATGCCGAGAGCCGGCTGGGGCCGCAGTTCTATTTATGGGGGCTGCTGGACCAGGATCGCAGCGACCGCCTATTGACCCTGCTACTCAACCACCATGTCTCTGCCCTGAAGCTGCTGGCACCAGAGCCGCTGACCGACCTGTACGTGGCCCAGTTGATCCGTCAGGGCGAGCTGCCCCTGGAGCAGCGCTGGCAGCATCCGCAGGTGGGCCACATCACCATCCGTGACCCTCAGGCTCGCAAGGCGTTGATCCACAGGGCCGCCGAATGGGCACTGCAACGGTTGTCCACGCTGGATATCCCCGAAGGGGTGCGAGTGGCCTTTGCCTTCCAGTACCAGGTCGATGACTACCTGAAGACGATCGCCAGCCAACAGGCTCTGCCGCCAATGAGCCCCTACCTGTGCGGCAAAGATCGGCTGGCTCTGGCTGAGCGACTCGGGCAGCTGGGTCACTCCCGCCCTGGAATCAAGGGGCTGCTTCAAGACACCTCGGTGCGGGTTCGGGCGCTGGCCCAACGCCTGCTGGACAAAGAATGACAGGACCATCAATGACATCCCCTGTGATTGCCATTTATCGAGATGGCGGCTGCAACCAGCTGCGGGTGCTGACGCCGGTCGATCACAACCGCCAGCGGCTCATTTGGCAGGCGGAGCTGCTTGGTTCCGAGCACAAGGTCCTGCTCGCCGAGCTGCTGGACACCGATCATCTCGTAGTGGCCGACGAATCCGGACGGCTGTTTTTCGGCGATATGAGAACTCAGCAACTAAAACCAGTTCAGGCCCTGCCGGTTCGGGGCCTGAGCGGTGGCTGCTGGCTGGATCGCGACCAACGGCAGTTGTGGTATGCCGCCGATATGGAGCGGGAGCCGGACGCGTTTGAGTCGCCGCGATTAATGGGCTGGTCGCTGCCCGACTGGCAGCTGATCGCCGATCTGCCTCTGCCGGACTACATCAATACTCAAAGCCTGACTCGGCGCAATGACGGCCGTTTTCTGTTCTACAACCGCGGCCGTGGCGGCGATCCGGCTCGCCGCCACGGTTTCTACTGCTGCAACCCCGACAGTGGCGACACCGAGTTTCACCCTCTGGATTCCCGCCCCTTTCCCGAGGTGATGTATCACCACCGGGTGATGACCGTCCATCCGGGACTGGAACTGGCGCTGATGCCCTGCATGGATACCCTGCCTCTCAACGCCCATCGCCTCGGCTACGGAATGCAACTGGTGGATCTGATGGAGTTCACCATCCTGTGGCGCCAGCCGGTGCGTTACCTGAGCCAGCCGCAGTGCGACTGCGACGCCGAGGAGTTTGCCACCCTGATAGCCCACGCCAGGGGAGAGACCGTGGATGCCGATGACCTGGAGCAGGCGCTGGAGAGCTTCACCGAAGCCCTGGGGGACCTGAGGCTCAGCCAGGATGGTCGCACCCTGTGGCTGCAGTGGCTGGATGGAGCCGTGCAACAGCTCAGCCTGAACACCGGCCAACAGTTTGCCCTGGGTGACAGCCGGCTTTACCGTCCGAAACCGCAGCCAGACCATTTTCATGACCTTAACAACCCATTGACCCATCTCAGTTACCCGGCCTGGTCCCAGGCCCTAACGCCACTGGACGACGGCACCCTGATGACGGTGAACATGGACTACCAACAGCTGGATATCGGCAACCCGATAACCGACCCTGTTAGCGGCACTGTGTCGGTTCCCTGCCGCGTCTGCCCCCAGCCAGAGCTGGTGATGAGCGATGAGCAAAGGTTGGCCCATACTCAGGCGGGCAAACTGATCATCGAAGTCGGCTACCTGGCCCTGGCCGAAGATCGGCTGCAAGGGGCCAGGGAGTGGGCGCACCAGGTCAGTCAACTGCCTGACAGTGCAAAGGGAGCCCGACTGGAGCCCAGCTTTCGCGACGCCGACGGCAATCAGGCCAACGAGCTTGAATTTGCCCGCGCGGCAATTCAGGCACCCGGCGGTGCCCAGTGCCTGGCCCAGGCAGTCGAACACCTCTGCCACAGCCCTCAGGCCGCCAGGCTGCGCAGCGGCGACAGCAAGCCCGCCCTGGCCGATACCGTATTGGCTTTGGCAGAGCACAGCATCGACCATCTGCCGCTGTTGGCAGCGTACTTCAATGTCATCGACGGCGAGCATTGTGCCCAATTCCATATGGAACACACCCTGCCGGTGATCGACAGCCTCTACAACCGCGGCTTATTCAAGCGACGTCACTATCGCCGTTTCATTCAGGCTTTGCCCTGGCCATTCAACGGTAAGGAATACTGATCATGACCTTCCCCTATCGCCTGAAATCCCTCTCCCTGGACTACGTAGGCGCGATTCAGATACAGGTTATCGAGTCGACCGAACCGCCGCAGGTGCGTTGGCAGGGTGAGCTACCGGGCAGCGAAGACTCCGACATAAAACTGTTGCAACCGCTGGATCAGCACCGATTCGTGGCCGTCACCGATCGGGGCAAGGTGTTTCTCGGGGATGATCGCCAGCGCACTGTCACTCCACTGGCGGATCTCAGCTGCCGCTACGACTCCGGCGCCTGGCTGGACACCGACACGGGGCGACTGTGGCTGGCGGCGGACTTTCGTCATAAACAGCTCAATGGTTACCGCCTGCTGGCGCTGGATTTGAACCAGGGCACTGTGGTGGCCAACTGGCCCATCGACGACAGCGAGCATGATCTCACCACCTTGACCCGTCGCCACGACGGCCAGTTTGCCTTTTATGGCCGCAACAGCAAGCCGGGTTACAAATTCCGCCAGCACTGGATCCACTGCCTCAATCCCGGCAATGGCGATCAGCAACGAGCCGTACTAGCCAGCAAACCCACCCCGGTGGACGTCACCGTTCGCCCCTGGCTCTATCTGGACCGGACTCGAGGGCTGGCGCTGATGCCCGGGGCCGATCGACTGATTCAAGTGGATGAAGACCGGTTCGCGTTTGAGCTGCAGTTGCTGGATTTGAACCAGGGCGAAGTGCTGTGGACCCGGGAAGTCCGTCATCTGCACCTGGATCAGGTGGAGAGTGACCATTACCATCCGGAGTTGCGACAGTCCTTATCTCGCATCGCCTCTGGCCAATATGCCCATACCGACAACGACGCCTGGCAGACACTGCTCAGTTGCCTGACCGGTGCCTGGTTTGACCCGACTCAGCCGGAGATCTGGCTGGGCTGGCAGGACGGGACGGTACAGAAAATCGGTCTCGACGGTGAACGCCGCTCCCCCCTTTACCGGGTGGGAATTGAGGATTCGCAGGGCAACTGCCACTCGCCGATGCCGTTCGATCATGAACCACTCGCCCCCAGCGGCCGCCAACAAGACCGGTTAACCCTGAGCTACGGTTTCGAGTGCGATGAACACCTAGAAGCCCGCCTTCCAAAAACCATGGAGGCCGCACCTCTCGACCAACGAGACCCACAATGGCTGCCCTGCCAACGCCGCGCCGGCTTACCACTGAGGATTCCAGCATCACTGCAGGCCCAACCGGGCCCCAGTGGCTGCGTTCATATTACCAGTGGCGATCTCCATTGCGCCGAAGGGCGCCAACAGGCCCTGGAGCAATTGCTGGCGCTGCTGCCCGCGTTGCAACAGCAGCTAGGTGGCCACCAGGAGAGCCAGTCAGGATGGCTGGGGCGACTGGTGGGCAGGCTAAACCCCAAACCCGACGCCACCGTACGCCCCCTTTACCTGGCCTTCAGCGATGGCCTGGGCCGCACCGAGAGTGAAAAACAGTTTTTCCATGAGGCAGTGCACCACCAGGCTTGTGCGCCCCTGATCGCCCAGCTGATTGACAGCGTCAGCCGCTGGCCCTGTGCCGCAACCCTGGAAGGCCATGGCGGTGAGCCGCTGCTTGCCCATGCCGCCTACAGCCTGTGCCTGAACAAGGCGTACCTGCCGCAATTGGCCGCCTATTTTTGTGCCATGGGTGGAGGTGAAGCGGTGTCCCCGTTTCACATCAATCACACCCTGGCGGCAATTCGCGAACACCATGCCGACACGCCGGAGCTGGCCACCTTCCTGGCCGCGGTACCCTGGCCCTACAACGACAACACCTTTACCAAACCCGAACGCGACCCCTATGACGACTGGGGTGAGGACGACTGAGTCCCCTTAGCACAACGGGGCGCCGGTGGCGGCGCCCTCGTAACCACACCAGAGAACCCCATGATTACCCTGATAAAAGACCTGTTCTATAAAAACCAGTTCTCCCGCGACGATGCGCCCCTGGATCGGGATCGCTACCTGTTGGGAGTGATGCTGCTGGTCACCGTACCGCTGCTGCTGACCCTGAACGCCCCCCTGCATAGCCAGCAACTTTGGAGTGGCCTTGGCGGCGGCGCCATTGAGGCGGTGGTGGTCTCCTGGGCCGGCCTGTTTGGCGGCATCTGGCTGGATCCCTTGTTTATGATCGCCAGCCTCATGCTGGCCAATCGTGCCTTCGGCAAATGGTGGGCGCTGCCCATGGGGCTGCTGACCTTCCAAGCCACCATCGGCCTGAGCCTGATGCTGCGAATGTTCTCCTTTCCCAGCCAGCCACCCAGCTTCCTGATCACCGGCCAGGGGGTATTGATGGCGGTTTGGGCCCTGCTGCAACTGCCCATCCTGTGGCGCAAGCCCGCGCTCAGCCGCCAAAACCCCGGACACCCGCTGCTCAAGCACAACCCGGATTGCCACAAGGAACAACTCTCCCCCATCCACTACTTGTGGCGCTGCCTGCAGTTGGGACTGGCCAGCAGCCTGATCATCGCCCTACTGATGGCGGTGGCAATGACCGCTGACTATGAGTTGGCCGACACCGCCCAGATGCTCGCTCGAGGGGCGACCGTTATCGCCTATGTGCTGTCGTTTGTGCTGTTGATGCAACGGCTGCGCAATCTCGGCTGGCAACCCAAGTTCTGGCTGCTGAAGGCATTGCCGCTGTTTGTCGCCTTCAGCGCACTGCAGGGGCTGTGCTATGCCTACGAGTACTTTGGCAATCCTTGGTTGTTCTTGGTCGTTCAGTGGTTGACGCCGTTGGCGATGGTGGCGGTCGCCGTCTTCAGCCTGCACCTGATGCTGCAGCCTGCCGCCAAGGCGTTGCCAAAATCGGCCCGCAGCTGAGCACTGCAACCGCAAGCGGCACCCTGCACCTCTTTTTCACCGGGCGCTGGTATACTGGCGCCAGCAATGTTTGAGGAGAGCACCATGAAACACCCGCAGATGCTGGCTCTGGCTGGCATATTGGCCCTCAGCGCACCGGCCCAGGCAGGCTGGGACGAACTGAAAGCCAAAGCCAAAGAGTTGGGCGAGCAAGCCGCCGACGTTAGCAAGGAAGCCTGGGAGACCACCGCCGATGCCAGCAAAGAGGCCTGGGATGCCACCTCGGAGTGGAGCAGCGACACCTGGGATGCCTCCTCAGAGTGGGCCGATGGCGCCCTGGATCACGCCGGCGAGTGGAGTGACGACGCCCTCGAAAAAGGCAAGGTCTGGGCCAAGCAGGGAGAGGCGAAACTGGAGCAGATGCTGGAACCGGACAGCCCGCAACAAGCCAGGGATGCATTGAACACCATGTCAGAAGTCACCCTGGTTCGGCTGTTCAGTGAACATCCCGAGGTCAAACCGCTGTTTGATGAAGCCTACGGCTATGCGGTGTTCGATTCGAGGAAGTTTTCGCTGATGCTGCACACCAACGGTGGCTCCGGGGTTGCGGTCAACCGCCACAGCCATAAGCGTACCTACATGAATATGTTTGGGGCTGGCCTGGCTCTGGGGCTGGGGGGCAAATTCTATCAACAGGTGATGCTGTTCGAAGACCAGACCCACTTCGATAAATTTGTTCACGATGGCTGGGAAGCCAGCAGTGAGGCCGGCCTGGTGGCCTGGGATGAATCCGCCGAAGTCAGTGCCAAGTACAACGGCGGCATGGCCATCTTCGTGCTGAATGACAAGGGCATCCTGCTCGATGCCAATGTCACCGGTAGCCGCTACTGGCAGGATTCAGACCTGAATTAAAGACAAAAAAAGGGCGGAGAAGACTCCGCCCTGATTCCCTATCCGTAATTGACCCTGGCCGGGGTGTCGTGTGCCTCCCAGGCCCGCTGATACAACTCGCTGGATTGCTGTTTAAGCCTGCTGATTCGCGCCAGCTCAATCTCTGCCAAGTCCCGCTGCTGCTGGGCAGCATTTCGCTCAATCTCCTGAATCTGAGTATAAATATCGTGCTCGGCACCGCTTTTAATGGCGGCAATGTCCGCCAGGTGAATCTGAACCTCGGCCACCAGCTTAGATTGCGGCAGGCGCACCAGGACGTTCATGTCGCGATAGCCGTTGGCCTTGGGGGTCTGAAACCGGTTTTTAACCTTCACCACCTGTCCGTGTTGATTCAGGTGGTGATAGGCTCGCACCACCCCTTCCACATTTGACGCCACTAAGGTGGTGCGCGCCAGATCCGTGAGTAAACGAACGTCACCATCCAGTTTCCCCTCCAGCTTTGCCAGCGCGCGCTCTCGACTCTTCACATCGGGGACACTGGCTTGGGTGGAGGATAGGTAGGCTACGCGATGAGTCAGCATGGCCAGTTCGTTTTGGGCCATCTGCGCGTGTTGATACAGGTTTTCGAAATCTGTGGTCGGCTGAATTACCGAAGCATACTCCTGGCTATTGATGGCCATCAGTTCCGGCAGGCCTTTCTGGGCCTTACTTGCGCGCTCCAGTCCGGGGAGCTCGGTCAGAGATTGATTGAGAGACAGCGGCGTTGCGGCCTGAACCGGGGCTTGCCCGACCATCAGCATCATTAACGCCGTTTTTAAAAACTTACCCATTCTGACTCCTATTCCAGAGAAACGAGTCCACCGACAGGTGGGTGGACACTACTAGCATCTGGGCCAGCTGGGGCTTTTTCAACCTCGACGAGGTCACAAAAAAACCGCCAGCCTTAAAAACTCAGAGTCTTCAACGGCTGGCGGAGTTCCTACACCTTACTGAAATCCTTCGATTAGTCAGCTTAGATTCAGTATTGCGTCAGAGTGTGACCCGATAACACTAGCCTCCGGGCTTAAAGAACAGCTGACTGAACGGATTCAGCGCTCGGGCCAATCCCGAAGTAAAATGCAGCGGCGCATCAATGGCCGCCAGACACAAGCAGCCATTCTCCGAATAGGGCGCATGCTCCACTTGATCATCACACTGAATCAGATCGCCGGGATGAAAATCGCCCCGGTCATCCGAGAAAGTCCCGTCGAGCACCAGGGTCCACTCCAGCCCTTTGTGGGCATGAGTGGCAATGCTGCCGCCGGGTTCCATGTAGATAAAGTTCAGTTGATAAGGCAACTGATGTCCCTGGATGGTGGCGCTCCAAAGTCGGCTCACCACTCGACTCCAAGGTCCGGCCCGCGCCACCAGCGTCGACAATGCCGGCGGAACCGAGACCGTGCGCCCCTGAAACTCCAGCTGGGTCGGCGAGCGGGTCTCGACATCAGGCTGCGCCGACGCCGGCTCTTCACTGTCCAGCTGTGCCAGTATCTGGTCCAGATCGGCGTCGTCAAACGCCTCGACATCGGATGCCGGCATCAACGAGTGGCTCGCCTGGCGCTGTTGGCACTGCTGCGCCAGCTGGCTGCATTGCGAACAGGCCCCCAGATGGACCGAC
Organism: Ferrimonas kyonanensis DSM 18153; assembly: GCF_000425405.1. Classification (GTDB taxonomy): domain Bacteria; phylum Pseudomonadota; class Gammaproteobacteria; order Enterobacterales; family Shewanellaceae; genus Ferrimonas; species Ferrimonas kyonanensis. The sequence continues at coordinate 283,253 of NZ_KE384364.1, forward strand.
ACCATAATGGCCTGTATATCATCCAGGTCGCCCTGAATGAATTGCTCAATCTGAGCCAAGGTTGGATGACGTTCAGTCATAGCCCAAAGCTCCTTTGTTAAGGCGTAACGCCAATTTTTCCATCGCCAGCCGCAGCCGGCTCTTCACCGTGCCTACTGGCAGTTGCAGATGCTGGGCCGCCGCCTGGTGACTCATCTCTTTCAAGTACACCAGCGACACCACCTGACGCTGATTTTCCGGAAGGTTGGCCAGTAACTGATGCAAGCGCTTTTTCTCCGTCGCCAACTGCAGCAGACGATCACTGTCATGGGACTGGGGCGCCGGCTCGCTGTACAGGTCGTCGGAGCTCACCAGCACCGGCCTGGACAGCTTCTGTCTGCCGAGGTCGAAACAGCGATTGCGAGCGATGGTGTAGATCCAGGTGGACACATTGCCCTTGTCCACGTCGAACCGGTGCGCCTTTTGCCACACCGCCAGCATGGTGTCCTGAGCCACCTCCCTCGCCAGCTGATCGTCACCGACCTTCTTGAAACAAAACGCGTGCACTCGATTTGCGAAATGCTTAAACAGCATCGCATAAGCGCGTTTGTCTCTGTCGTTGGCAACCTGAATCATCGCCTTGGACAGGGCTTGGGGGGAGGGATCATTATTCGGCGATTTCACCATACCAGTCTCAGGTTGGTTGGTTGAAGCCGAGGGCGCGACGCCTTGCATTGAGCGCTCCTTGTGGTTGCGCACTCGCCTCACAAACGGTTGATTATGAATCATACCAGCTTCCTTTCTCACCATAGGTCAACGAGCAGATACACGCAATACGAGTGGCGCCTTAAGATGGATCACTGCGATCGATAATGGAGTGAATCAGCGCCACCGCCATCTCCGACGACGGCCGAGTCAGAATGTGAGCTTTGGCCTCGGCATCAATGGGCAATAACTCCAACCACCTCAACAGGCACCATTGCAACGGCCGCCGTTCGGCAGCGGGATACAATGCACCAATCTCCGGGTATTCAGAAAGCAATCGAAGCAGGGCTGACTTGATGCCGTCATCCTCGTTCGCGCCCCCGTCAACCCAGATGGGTACCGGTTCACACTGGGCCCAGCGCAACCCGTCGGCATCGGTTCGCATCTGACTCAGCCGTACCAATTCGATCCCCTCCACGGTGATCCCCAGCAACCCGTCCTGCAGCTGGTCAAAATCGACGATGTTGACCAGAGTCGCCAGATTAAGCACGTTACCGCCGGCTTCCCCCTCCACCAGCATGCCCATGGCAAAGCCATCGGGTCGGCCAGCCCGCTCACGCACCATGCGCAAGTATCGGGCCTCAAAAATTCGCAGGCTCAACCGTCCCTCGGGGAACACGTGAGCATTAAGGGGGAAGACTGGAATCATTTTCTCGTGGTCGCGGCAACATAGGATAGCGTTCACTACGTCTGGCGCCGGCAAGTGGTTCACCGAATTCCCTGATCCTGAGGCCAAAAGCTTCGTATAACCCAGTATCTTTGGCCCCAGGAGTCACCATGCAGCCCTTAACACTCCCCAATGGCTGGCGCAGCCAGACCCGCCGCTTGTTGGTCGACAGCGTGATTTTTCAGTTGTTTTGGTTGGCAAGCATGTGGGCACCAGCCGCGAGCTGGCAACTGCCCGCCTTGCTGATCTGGGCCTGGCTGTCCCCCTTGGGGCGACACCAATGGCTCTCGGTTCTACTGCTGGCCAGCCTGGGTATTGTCGTCGATGGGCTGTGGCTGAGCAGCGGCTGGTTAGTTCTGTTCGAGCCTGGCCCCTTGCTGGCTGGCGTGCCTCTGTGGTTGGCGCTGCTGTGGCTGGCCTGTTGCCGTTACCTGTTGATATTGGTATCGAGCGTTCACTGGCCTCTGTGGGCTCTGAGCCTGCTCGGCGCCCTGGGAGGGCCAGCCAGTTACGCCGCAGCCACCAGCTTTGGCCATGCCAGCATTCACTGGTCGCAACTGGCCGTCAGCCTGCCGTTTATTCTGTGGTGGGCGCTGCTACCACTGTTGATTCACCGCCTGGGAGAAACGCCATGACCCGTTATGCCCTCATCCCCCTGACACTGTGGCTGGGGTTGCAATCCGCCTCAGCCCTGGACCGCATCGGCCAAAGCACGTTCTCGGTGCTGTTTTGGGACATCTACACCGCCCAACTGTTTAACCAGGAGGGGCGCTACCTGGGCCTCACTGGCCCGCTGCGGCTGTCGCTGACCTACCACAGGCAGATCGATGCCATTGAACTGCTCGAGGCCACCGAATCCCAGTGGCAACGCATGGGCTATCAGGATGCCGCCAGCCAACGCTGGCTGCAGCAGATGGGCCCCTGCTTTCCCGACGTCGATGTTGGTCATACCCTCAGCTTCTATCTGGCCGAGGACAGCAGTGCCAGCCTGGACTGGAACGGACAACGACGTTGTAACTTTGACAGCAGCGAAGGCAACCGCCAGTTTCTGGCGATCTGGTTGTCTCGGGACAGCGCCGACCCGGGCTTTACCCGGCAACTAACCGGGGCGCAAGGAGGCCGGCCATGATTCGCGTGCTACTGATTACGCTACTGCTGGTGGGCTGCAGTCATGACCTCGAAACCTACCGGGATTGGCAACCGCCAATGAGCCTGGAAACGTTCTTTGACGGCGAAGTGATGGCGTACGGCATGGTCACCGACCGTTCCGGCGAGGTGGTGCGCCGCTTTCGTGTTCGCATTGACGGCCGCTGGAGCGGCACACAAGGCACCCTGGATGAGTATTTCTTTTATGCCGACGGCGAGACTCAATTCCGGCAATGGCGTATCGAACGTCTCGACGATGGCAGTTATCGAGGCCAGGCCGACGACATCATCGGCGTCGCTCACGGGCGAGTCAGCGGCGCGGTATTGCACTGGGTCTATGACATGGAACTGAGCACCGATAGTGGCGACTGGCAAGTCAGCTTCGATGACACCATGGTGATGATAGATACCAACCGCATGTTAAATCGGGCAAAAATTAAGAAATTCGGCATTACTGTAGCCGAGGTGTTTTTGTCTTTTGAGAAAAAAACAGCAGCTCAAGCCGCTAATTTCTGATCTGCGGCCACGGCAGCGGCGTACTGATTCGGGCTTATCGAAAACTGGAGCATAACCATGAAAGCCCTACTTAAAGCCACCCTGGTGGCAAGCAGCTGTCTGTTAATTGTTGCCTGTGACGATGATGATGACGATCCCGTGGTCATAACCCCTCCCGAACTCACCATGAGTTATGTTCGGGTGATCCATGCGTCTCCGGATGCCCCGAAAGTCAACGTGCTAGTCGACGGGAATGCGGTACTTTCCGATGTCGATTACCAGCAAGCCTCCACCCTGTTGCCTCTGCCCTCAGGCAGCCACAACATCAAGGTCGAGGGTATCCTGGCCGACGGCAGCACCGCCACGGTATTCGACCAAACCCTCACCCTGGATCCCAACATCGAGTACAACGTCACCGCGACTGGATTAGTGGCCAGCCTGCTGGCGGGCTCTGGTCCCACTCCCTTTGCCCCGGTGATTGTTCCCCGCAACCTGCTCAGTGAAGACCTGACCATGTTGCGGCTGCAGGTGCTGCACAGCGCGCCCGCCGTCGGCCGGGTTGGCGTCCACGTCACCGGCGCCGACGACCCACTCTCAGCCGCCACCGAGTTAACCGAACTGAGTTTTGGCGAGTTCACCCCGGACCCGGTGATGGTGGAGCCCGGCACCTACCGAGTTCGCCTGACCGACCCCGATGATCCCAGCGTGGTGGCCTACGACAGTGGTGCCCTGGCGCTCACCGATGCCGCCGACCTGTTTATTGCCGCCGTCGCCAACACCCAGGCTGGCGCAGCACCGGTGAACCTGCTGGTGGCCGACAACAGCGCCGATGAAGCTGGAAACGATGCCGCCATCATTCAGGACAGTCAGTTAATGGCCGGGCTGCGAGCCACCCACGGCATTGCTGCGGTCGGCGGTGTCGACATCTGGGTCAATGGCCAGGCTCCGGATGCCGCGTCTCCCCTGTACAACCTGACGTTCGCTAACACCACCCCGGCTCAGGGCTTCCTGAGCCTGGATGCCGACAGCTACCAGATACAGGTTGCCGCCAACGCCACCTCCACCGTGCTCATCGACATTCCCGAACTGACTCTGGCGGCCGGCACCGCCTACAGTGCCATTGCGGTCATCGACGCCATGGGGATGCCGACGCTGTGGGCAGTAGAGGAAGACCTACGAGCCATCGCCACCGAAGCGCGGCTGCGGGTGTTTCACGCCAGCGCCTCGGCGGGCAAGGTGGACATCTATCTCAGCGCCGACATGATGGCCGACGACGGTGACATCAAACTGGCCGGGGTGCCCTACCTGGTGGAGTCCGGCATCCTTGGCATTCCCCCGGGCAACTACTACCTGTTGATTACACCGGAGAATACCCCTGAGGTCATCGCCGTCGGACCGGCAATGCTGGAGCTGCAGGCTGGCATGCGTTACACCGCCATCGCAGTGGACGATCCGAACAACACCACTGGGCTGGCAACCCCAGGGATCGACATCGGGGTGATTACCTTGGATGGTCTGGCACCCTAACCCGTAACTCTGACGCCCATCCTGGGGGAGGCCGGTGGTCTCCCCCTTTTCTTTGTGCCCCGCCGCCCTTGAAGCTGTTCAGAATTACACCTGTTATGCTAGTGTTTGCTGTTCGCCAAACAGAGAATAATCATAAGGAAACAGGATGTTCGCTTTCCAAAGGCTCACAGCCGGGTTGTGCCTGCTGGCCAGCTCGATGACCGTTGTTGCCACCGACAGCGGTGACTTTAACGACACCAACCTGCATCAGCACATCAAGACTCTGGCGTCAGACCAGTACGGCGGCCGCGGTCCTTTGAGCCCGGGTGAACGCCTCAGCATCGACTACATCGCCGGTCAGTTCAAACAACTCGGCCTTGAGCCCGGCTATCAGGGCCAATACCTGCAACCCGTGCCCCTGGCTCAGGTCACTGCCGATCAGGCCATGACCCTGACCGTCGGTGAACAGCAGTTTAAAGTGGGCAGCGACTTCACCGCCCGCACCCATCAGATGCGCAGCCAAATCGACCTGAAACAATCCGAACTGGTGTTTGTCGGCTACGGCATCAATGCGCCCGAATACCAATGGAACGACTATCAAGGCCTGGACGTCAAAGGCAAGACGGTGGTGATGCTGGTCAATGACCCGGGCTTTGCCACTCAGGATCCGACCCTGTTTAAAGGCAACGCCATGACCTACTATGGCCGCTGGACCTACAAATACGAAGAGGCAGCCCGCCAGGGGGCCGCCGCCGCGCTGATCATTCACCAGACCGATGCCGCCGGCTACGCCTGGGGCGTGGTGGAAAACTCCAACACCGGCAGCAAATACACCCTGGTGGACAAGCAGGGCAATGCCGATCAGTTACCGGTGATGGGCTGGCTGCATCAGGACGCCGCCAAGCGACTGTTTGCCGCAGCTAAGCTGGATCTCGATGCCCTCAGTCGCCAAGCGGCCGAGCCCGGCTTTAAAGCGGTGACGATGAACCAGAAGGCCAGCCTGAGCTTTGCCAATCGCAGCACCCAGGCCACCTCCCACAACGTGCTGGCCATCCTTCCCGGCAGCGAGCGCCCCGACGAAGTGGTGATGATTCACGCCCACTGGGATCACCTCGGCACCAACGAAAGCGATGGTCACATCTACAATGGAGCCATCGACAACGCCACCGGTGTCGCCGGCGTTCTGGAACTGGCACGGGTACTAAAAGCCCGGCACGCCATCGCCCCGTTTAAGCGCACCCTGATGTTCACCAGCTTCACCGCCGAGGAAACTGGCATGATTGGCGCCCAGCAATTTGCTGAGCATCCTCCCATTCCCACCAAACAGATGGTGGCCTTTCTCAACATCGATGGCATGAACGTCGGCGACCAGTTAAGCTACATCCTTCGTTATGGGGATGGGGTTTCCGAACTGGAAGCCTACCTTGAAAAAGAAGCTGCCAAACAAGGGCGTACCGTTAAGCCCGACCCTCGTCCTCAGGCCGGATTGCTGTATCGCAGTGATCATTTCGCCATGGCCAAGCAGGGGGTTCCCGGCCTGCTATTCATGAGCCTGGGCGATAACGATCCGGACTACATTCCTCACCGTTACCACAAGCCGGAGGACGATTACGATCCTCGCTGGTCGCTGGCGGGAATGAAACAAGACCTGGCGCTAATGGCCAACCTGGCCGCCGAGCTGGCCAATAACTCGGACTGGCCCAAGTGGCTGGAAGAGTCTGAATTTAAAACACGTCGAGCCCAAGACGGGCGTTAAGGAGATCGGGTGAGCAGTCACTCTCTGTCAATGAGGCACGTCGGCCTGACCGCCGGCTTTGAACTCAAACGGTTATTTCAAACCAAACGGGGGCTGCTGTGGTTGCTGGCCTTCGCTCTGGTGTGGGGACTGCTACTGCGTTACCCCATACTGCAAGCCAGCGACCTGCTGAGAAACCCGCAGATGCAGGAGTTTGTCACCGCCCTGCTCGGCGACGGTGGCATCGCCGTCCTGTTTGACTGGCCTCACCCGGAACTGGCGGTGTACTGGGGACTGGCACTGCTACTGTACCCCATGACCGCCATCGGCCTGTGTGCCGATCAGATGGCCTCGGATCTGCAGCGCGGCACCCTGAGATTTCTGACCCTGCGCAGCAGCCGCGATAGCCTGTTGCTGGGCCGTTTTCTGGGACTGATGCTAATACAGATGGCGATGGTCATCAGTTCGGTCGTTGCCACCCTCGGTCTGGCGCTCTACAACGGCGATACCCAGCTGATGTCTCTGCTGAGCCATGCCCTGTTGATCAGCCTTAACCTGATGCTGGTGCTGCTGCCGTTTACTGCCACCATGGCTCTGCTGTCGCTGATCGCCAAGTCCGGACGACAGGCCGTGGTACTGGCCAGCCTGTTCTGGCTGTTCACGCCGCTGCTGATCGGCCTGCTTGCCATGATCTACGCCCCGTTGGAGGCGCTGCGCTTCCTGGTTCCCGGTGGCCAACTCGGCGATCTCATCGGCACCTCACCAGGCCAGGCTCTGTCGCTGGCCTGGCTGCCCGTCGCCCAAGCCCTGCTGATGCTGGTGCTGGCCCAGATGACCCTGAAAAGGACCGCCTTGTAATGTTGATTCACGCACAGCAACTCAGTAAAAGCTACGGCAGCAAGCTGGCCCTGGACCGCGTCGACCTGAGTCTCGATGGCAGCGACAGCATCGCCCTGGTGGGCCCCAATGGCGCCGGAAAAACCACGCTGATGTCGTTGATTTGTGGTTATCTTCAGCCCAGCAGCGGTTCGCTGACGGTACTGGGGCACGCTCCGGGCAGCAGTGAACTGCTGGGGCAACTCAGCGCCTTGCCTCAGGATGCTCAACTGGATCCCGGCTTCAGCATCGGCATTCAGTTGCGCCACTTCGGTGCCCTGCAGGGAATGAGTAAAACCGAGGCGGATAAAGAGGCACGGCGGGTATTGGAGCTGGTGCAACTGGCCGATACCTTTGCCAGTCGCCCCCAGGATCTCAGCCACGGCATGCGCAAGCGGGTCACCATTGCCCAGGCGCTGATGGGCCAACCCAGGCTGGTGTTACTGGATGAGCCTACCGCTGGCTTGGATCCGGCCAACGCCCGCGCCGTCCGGGATCTGGTCAACAGCTTGCGAGGGCAATGTCATTTTCTGATCAGTTCTCACAACCTGGAAGAGCTGCAGAAGATGTGTGACACGGTGCTGCACATCGAACAGGGCCGCATCAGCCAGACTCTGGAGGTTCATGGCAGTCAAAAAGACGCCATCTTGACCCTGACCCTGACCCCGCAGTCTGGCACGGAGGCCGACCATTGGCTCAGACAGTTGCCGGGCGTCCGCGAAGTGACTCACAAGGGGCAACAGGAGTTTCTGCTTCGCTACGACGACAGCGCCCACCCCCAGTTCGACATCGAACTGCTGCAAGCGTTGCACCGACAGCAGCTGGAGTACCGGCAACTGAGCCGGGGCCTGAGCCTGGAAGACCGGTTGTTTAACTGAACCGAGACGCTCGACTGCAACAACAACGAGGCCCCTAAACAGGGGCCTCGTCATTTTCTGTCGGCTCAACTCCTGGCTCGAGCGCACGTCGATGCTCGGCCGTTGAGACAACGACTCGGCGTCAATCCAGTCTCGCCGCTACAGCTCAAACCGCCCCCCCAGATACCAGGTCTGGCCAAAGGCCGGCCATACCGTGGACGACGAAGAGCCAGTGGCGACGTAGTGATAGTAGGTTTCATCAAACAGGTTGTTAACGCCGCCGTACAAGGTCAGGCCATTGGCCATGGCATAACGTACACTCAGATCGGTGGTTTCATAACTGTCCACCAGTTCATCCTCGGGCTTGTCGGCTTCATCAAAGTAGTTGGAGTATCCGCCGGTGTACTTGTATTTCACGCCGGCGCTCAGGCGCGGTGTGAAATCATAGTCTACCGTTACCACCACCTTGTGTTCGGGCACTTTCTGCAGACCGCTGTCGCTCCAGTCAATCTGCTTGCCTTCCTCAATCAACGCCTTACCCTGACTGTTGTATTCGGTTTTGCCTTTGGACCAGGTGTAACTCTGGGACAAGCGGAACTGACCCAGGACCTGCTCGGCAGAAAAATCCACGCCGTACCGGCGGGTCTTCAACAGGTTCAGCGTCTTCTTGTCTTTCTTGTAACTCTTGTCTGCAATAGGGCTTTCAATTTTTACCCGGTTGAGCTCGTTATCAGTCTCGGTCAGGTACGCGGTCATCGACAGGAAGGTGCTCAGAAAATAGTCCCGCATCCCGATTTCATAGGTATCGTAAATCTCATCGTCGGCTTCGGTGGCCACAAAGACGTGATTTTTAGTGTCCACATAGACATCGTCGGTCATCTGGATGCCATCTGGGGTGGTGAAACCACGCTCATATCGGGCAAACAGCCGCCCTGTGTCCGAGTACAACCACGCCGACGACAGTTCATAAGCTTGATTTCGACGCTCATTTTTATGCCTTACCGAAGTGCCGGCACACTTGGAACTGGCGCATTCAGGCTTAGCGGTAATCCAGTCGGTCGCATCAAAACGAATGCCCTGAGTAAATTCAAAGTTGCCAACTCGATTCTTGTTATGAACGAAGATTGCCTGAATCTCCTTTTCATAATCAAAGACGTTATAGGTATTTTGCTTGTACTTAGGCTGGGTCAGGGTTGCCTCCTGGTTGAGAAGATCTAACCCCACCAGCAGGTTATGATGATCAGCATAGCCCCAGTTTAGCTTCAGTTTGGCGCCCTTGGTCTGGTAATCCATGTCTTTGTCTTCGTAGTGGGAGTTTCGGTAATACCCCTTCTGAGACACCAGATCGGTCATCAACGACAGTGAGTCACTGAAATTAATGCTATGGGATAACTTCAAGCCATCGGACTTGCGATCGCTCTGGTTATAGCGACGCTTCACTTCATAGATGTACTCTCCGGTTTCCTCGTCATAGCCGACAGTCACCCGGGTTTCATCGGGAACGTAGTTACGGCCGTACTTTTTCAAATTGTCGGCACTGACATTGAAGACGTACTGTCCATCCTCTTCATAGTGGCTGTACTTCATTGACAGCATCTGATTGTCGGTCAATTGATAAGCAGCACCAAGGCCGTAATATTCGTTCTTCTTGTAGGTATCTTTAAAATAGAGATCGGAGTTTTCAGCGGAATAGTTGGCCTGCAAGACCAAATCATCGGTTGCCTGAACACCAAAATTCCCTGACCAACGACGTTGGTTTTCAGAGCCATATTCATAGCTCACCGAGTTTTGAGGTTTCTTCATCCCTTTCAGGTTGGTGGTAATATTGATCACTCCGCCGGCAGTACCGCTGCCGTACAATACCGCACCGCCCCCTTCAATAATCTCAATTTTTTCAATCTGGTCGACAGGAACAATGTTGTAGTCGGTTTTATAAGGGTGCTGAGTCAAAATACCGATTGGCGCACCGTCGACCATGATTTGAATATTTCTACCGGCGGTTCGGCTGCCCTGGCCTCGAATGTCAATCTCACCATAGCCCGTCTTAGAGACATTGATTCCGGGTACATCATCCAACACCTCAGACAAACTTTCGTAGCCCTTGTTCTCCATGTCTTCACGAGAGATCACTCGAATGTTCTTGGTGGTACTGATTGCTTCAATTTCAACGTAATCTGCGGTCACCGTACTTTCGTCCAATGCCACTTCATCCGTTGTCGAAACTTGACTCTGCTCAGTTTGAGGCTCGGCATACACCTGGATGCCGCTGGAACAGATCAGGCCGATAAAAGTACCGGCAACCGTTATTTCCTTGAATTTCATATATGAAATACTTCCTGGAATCACTCTAAAGTTAGGGCTACGTCGGCGTGTTTCCTCGGCGAAACACGCCGCGGTTCCAGGCACTACCCTGCTAATACCCCCCCCCGTTCTAGTGAGCAGCATTACCACAGCAACAGTGCCAGAAACCGTAACAGAACACGGTTTGCTCCATCGATCATGGCAACAGACACAGCAAACTCGACGCCACTATACACGCAAACGCGAATGATAAACACTACCAAACGCGTATCATTCTCATTTGTCGAGCAATGTCAAAAAATGACCTCGACTCCATGTAAAAAGATTTACCCTAATAAGCCCAAGCGGCTATCAAATCCTCCAATATTAATACGCAAAACCGCATATACACCCTTTCGCATTTTGCGTTAATCCAAGCGCAACCTTTGCCTCTCATATAGCGCCAGAGGAAAGAAAGCATGGGCAGAAACAGTCAAATTAAGCGCACTTTCTCACTCACTCAAAAGGCAGCGACTGGTAACAAAAATGTAACCACGGCGTAAATTGAAGGTTCTTTGCCGATATTCAGTCAGGATGGATGCAGATTCAAATTTGTGAGAATGAAAACGATAATGATTCACAAATTGGTTGACAGGTTCAAGGTTCAAAGTTCAAGATCGCCTGAATTATTGGCTTAGGAATTCAGCAACGTCAGTTGTTCGTAGACACCTAACATCGATTAAAGACAGACTCCCAATGCATTTATATCCTCTAAATAAACGGCACCAACCCTGCCTGCCTCAGGCAAAAAGGCGCCCGCTGCTTACTCTGATTTTCAGTTTGCTGGTTTGTGGCCACGGTCATGCTGATCCAGCCACACTGGATAAAACCGTTAAAAACGATATCGCAGTTGGTCATCAGACCCAACGTAGGGAAAGCGAATGGGATCAACAGCGCAAACGGCTCGAACTGCAGTTGCAACAGCTCACTGAGCAACACGACACTCTGAAAAAAGACGTCGACAGCCTGCTGTGGAGTAATGCCCAAAAGTCCGATACGGCGGCAAGCCTAAAGCAAGACATCGCCAGTGCAAGTCGACTGACTTCGGGGCTGGATCCTGTTATCGACGAACAGGCTCAAAAAGCGGCACAAGCGGTTCAAACCAGCCTGCCTTTTTTGCAGCAGGAGCGACAGCAACGACTGCAACAATTCAACCACTGGCTGGACGCGCCATCGACTGAGCAAGCAGAGAAGCTGGAACGATTGCTGGAACTGTTCACCATAGAAACGCAATTCGGCCACACCAGTGAATCCTGGCAGGAGACCATCGAACTCAATGGTCATCCCCTCACCGTCCAACTGCTGAAGGTCGGCCGACTTGCCCTGTATTATCAGACTCTCGATGAGGCGCAATGTGGTGTTTTTAATCCGAAAACGCTCAGTTTCGATCCCTTACCCAGCGACTGTGTCGCCCCAATAAAAAAAGCCATTTCCCTGGCCAACCATGGACGCAGTGCCGAACTGGTGAGCCTGCCAATCGGAAGGATTACCCTGCCATGAAACGCCTCTTAATCATCATGTTAGTGAGCCTTTCCTGCATCAACTCCGCTTGGAGTGCCGATCTACGCCAGGCTCAGGCCAATGCCGAAACGGCTTTGACCCAACGCAAAGCTCAGGATAGCGAATCCCAACAACGCATTACCGATCAACGCAACGACCTGCAGCAACGCATTCAGCGCCTTCGAGGTGAAATTAACGCTCTGAAACTGAAGAAAAAACAGGAGTCTGTTCGCAGCAAAAATCTGGACGCCGAACTGCAGCAATTAACCGGCCAGCGAGACACGTTGGAAAAACAGGTTGGCCGCATCGTTGCCATCGTCCGTACTGCCGCCAAAAACCTGCGCCAACTGGCTCTGGCATCGCCTTTTTCAGCAATGACCCCCCAACGCATTCAACACCTCGATCTGTTGGCTGACGGCACCCAATTCCCGGACATTAATGATCTCAACAGTCTGTTTCGCTACTTCAATGACGAAATCACCCTCAGCGGCGAAGTGGGCCTGCACCTGGTCAACGTCACCGGTCGGGATGGCACCATCACTGAACGGCAGGTACTGACAGCCGGGCCCTTTATGTCACTGGTGCTGTCCGGCCAACACGGCGAGCCCATTCTCTATGACGCCAACACCCTAACGTTCAGAGAGATGCCCTCTTCACCGGGGTTCATGTTGCAGTGGGCCCTTGACCGCTATTTGGAGGGAAAAAGTGACGTTCTGCCGCTGGACCTCAGCGCCGGGGCTGCTTTGGATCAGTTGCGCCGTACGCCCTCATTGTCTGAACGCATCCTGCAAGGGGGCCCCCTGGTCTGGCCCATCGTCTTCATCGGCTTGCTGGGCTTAATCATCGCGGTGGAGCGCGCCTGGTTTTTGAAGCGGGTGCATGACAATACCGACAGCACCATGAACAAAGTCAATGCACTGGCCGGTGAGGGCCAATGGCAACAATGTGACCAGATGGTCGCAAAACGAAAAACATCGCCGGTCTACAACGTGTTGCGCACCGGGCTGGCCGCTCGAAGCGAGCCGCGAGATGTCCTAGAGAGCATTCTTCAGGAAGCGATTCTTAAAGAACTCCCCAGACTGGAGCGGTTCCTGCCCTTCCTGGCCATGCTCGGCGCCGTTGCACCTTTGCTGGGTTTGTTAGGCACGGTGACCGGCATGATCGATACCTTTGAAGTGATCCACATTGCCGGTACCGGCGACCCGAGAATGATGTCTGGCGGCATCTCCACCGCTCTGATCACCACTATGCTGGGATTGGCCATTGCCATCCCCATCATGCTGCTGCATTCGGTCCTAAATCGGCAGGTTGAGCACATCATCGGTGACATGGAAGAGAAAGCCGTCGCACTGACTAACATCATTCAGCGTGAAGACCTCAGCCTGCGCACTCCCGCTCTCTCGGCAGAACCGGCATGTTAACGGAAGTACTTGTCGGACTGTACGACTACGTCAGCACTGGCGGCACAGTGATGATCCCCATCATGCTGTGCTCCATGCTGCTGTGGTGCCTCAGCCTGGAGCGACTGTTCGCCTTCTACAGGCTGGAGCAGGACGACCTGAGCCTGGACTCCGCCATATCGATGATACGCCGAGGGGACTGCGGTCCGAACCAGGCCGGTGTTCGCCGTGACTTGGTGCGATTCCTAGCCCCCCATACTCCGGCGACGGCAGCAGAATTTCAGGGGTTGTTGCAACAATACCGACTTCAAACTCAGCCTAAATTGGATAAAAGAATTGGCTTGATTGCCACTCTGGCCGCCATTGCCCCACTGCTGGGGCTGCTGGGCACCGTTAATGGCATGATCGCTACCTTTGATGTCATTGCACTGTTTGGAACCGGCAACGCCAAAGCCATGGCTGGCGGTATCTCCGAATCCCTTATTACCACCCAGAGCGGACTCACCGTGGCCATTCCGGGGATGTTTCTCGGGGTCATCCTCAACCGCCGTGCCCGACGCCTGAGCCAGACGCTCAACGAAACCATCAGTCTCTTACAAAGGAGCAGCCAGTGATACAGATCAGAGACTCATTAAGACGGCGAAAGGCCAGCCCGGAAGTGAACATCTCACCTCTGATTGATCTGGTGTTTTTGCTGCTGATCTTCTTTATGGTCACCACCAGTTTTGTGAAAGAAACCGGCATCGACATCAATCGTCCCAATGCCGAAACAGCCGTCGTTTCCAAGCAGCAGGCTATTCTGGTCGGCATCGCCGACAACGGCGAAGTGCATTTTGACGGCAAGGCCATCGACATTCGAAGCGTTCGACTGCTGGTCGCCCGAGCCGTCGCCGACAAACCCGATGCCGATGTGGTTGTCGTCGCAGACAAAGCCGCTCCTACCGGTATCTTGGTTCGAGTGATGGATCAGTGCCGTCTGGCGGGTGCCGAGCGGGTCAGCGTCGCCACTCAAAATAAGGGTGAGCGATGATCTTGCATCACAAGTGGCTGCCGCTGGGCTTGGCTGCACTGCTGGCCATGATAATCAATTTGCTGATATTTTCTCTTTTGCCTGGGCTTCGTACGCCGCCAAGAAGCAGTGACCAACTCATTCTGGCTCGCCCCATTTCCATGGTAAAACTGGAGCCCATGAAACCGGCAACGCCACCACCACCCGAGCAACCGAAACCGCAACAGGCTCCGCCTAAACCCAGGCTGGCACTGCCCATTGATACCACACCAATACAGACCAGCTCACTGAGCCTGAAGGCTGATCCAGGGCTGCCAGAGCTGGATACCCGCATCTTCAAGCCCACTCCGGGCGACCTGGTATTCGGCGAAGCTCAGTTGGATAAGCCGTTAATTCCTACTCACAATCAGTCCCCCATCTACCCGTTTCAAGCCAAACGAATGGGACTGACCGGCAAAGTCAAAGTGAAGTTTGTGGTGGAAAAAGATGGCACCGTCGGTGAGATGGAAGTGGTCAGCGCGACGCCGCCCAATGTCTTTGATAAAGCGACCCTCGATGCGGTCAGTCGCTGGACCTTCAGGCCCGGAGAGATCACCGGTGAAGCGGTGCGCGTCAACGTTACTCAAGTCATTAACTTCAATTTGAATAAATAACCCCCTATGCCAATGCTCATTTCACTCCGTTCTCTCTGGCCTTTGGCAGTACTGCTCGTCACCGTGCCCGGCTACGCTCAGGCCAGCACCTGCAATGCCCAACCCAGCCCCTACATCAACCAGGCGCTGACCCGGGCCTCACTGTTTCTGGAACAGGAGAAACCGCAACAAGCATTGCGGGTTCTGTCCACCACGTCAGAAAAAGCGGCCGACGCCAGTCACCACCTATTGGAATTCCACCTTGGTGTTCAACTGGCGCAGCATGACCAGCCGCAACAGGCTCTGATCCACTTTCGCCACGCCTCTCAATTGTGCGATTCCCACGCCGGCAGTTGGCAAAACCTCGGTCGGCTAGCGTTCGAAACCGGACACTTTGATGAAGCCGCCACGGCCCTGGAACAGGCCTTCCGGCTCAGTGGTGAACAGCGATCGGATCTGCGCTATTTTCAGGCCTTGGCCCGATACAAACAGCAGCATTGGCAAGACAGCCTGACACTGAGCCTGGAGCTATTGTCGAGATTTCCGGCACAAAGAAAGCTGGACTGGATAGAACTTGCCGCCGCCGCCGCCGATGCGGCAGACAGACGCCCTCAAGTTATCGATACCCTGTTCCCTTTGGTCCCAGCCATGGGAGGCTCACCCCGCTTTCGCCGCTCGCTGGCCAGCCTGCTGGTTCAAGAGCAACGTTTTTCCGAGGCGATGATCCAGCTAAAAGATCTGGATCATATGGGAGTCATTGATCCCTCCGAACTGCGAATTCTGGCCGACATCTGCCGCATGGAGGAGTTACCCCTGGATGCCGCCGGCTATTACCATCGACTGGCAGCACAGGAGCACTCGGCAGAACTCACGGAAAAAGAGGCTGAAAGCTGGATTGCCGGATTCCAACTTCAGCGCGCCAGAGTGGTACTGGAGCGCGAAGTGGCGCACTGGGACACTCCCAGGTTGTGGTTGCTGACCGGCCAGTTGCGCTTTGATGACGGCGAGTTAGAACCGGCATTAACGGCCTTTCGGCGGGTGCTGACACACACACCTGATCACCGATATGCCTTGACCATGACCGGCTACATTCTGTTTCTTCAGGACAAACTGGACGCCGCTTTACCCTGGCTGGACAAGGCCGCTGACGATCGCCCGGGCAATCAGGCCGGCGCGCTGAGCGACTACATTAAAGAGTTGCTTGAGTATCGACAGCGCCACCAGCAACTTACCGCTGCGCCGGCTCAGAGTCAGGTTCGGCCGTCAACGCCGCCGTCCCCAGATAACAAAGCCAGTACAGGCAATGGCGATGGCCATCAGCGCCACCAGGCTCATCAACCACTCACCCACGGGGCCGAAGATGCGACCAGTATGCAGTGACAACAACAGACGCTCGACACTGATACCAACGCCCTTGCCGGCCAGCTCAGCCGGCAACTCAGCCCCCTGTGGCAACAACCCCTTGCTGACCAGCTGCGCGTCACTGCGTTGCGGTGCCTGTTCCATCCACCAGTCCAGGGCCCAGGCCTGCCCCTGCTGATCCAGCAGCAACGGCCTGCCCTGGTCATCCAACCCCAGAGACTGTATACCAGCGCCGTGCGGCAACCGTTCCACCAACTCACCTTCCCGGGTCAACAGATACAGCGCTTGCCCATCCGCCGCCAGCATGACCTCCGGTGTGGCGATGGCGGCAACCAGGCCGCCCTGCAACTCTGCCACCTTACCCATGGGCGTTATCAGCGCCTGCTCAACCTGATACAGCGGCAGGGACTCAATTGCGGTCACTTTGGGTTCAGGCACACCGGCGATGCGATACCACAAGGGGGCGGTCAATGAGGGTTGATCCAGGCCAATGCGATGGCTGTGCTGCAGCAGCAAGCCGGTGGTCGCCAGCAGCAGGATCCAGACGCACACCAAAATGCCAATTTTGCTGTGCCAGCGGGTCAAAGTTCGGGTCTTCATTGAGTTACATGGTCAGCCAGGTATAACGCCATCTTAGCGGTTCGGTTCATGGCATGCACGGATAAGGTCGCGCCACTGATGCCATCGATGCTCTGTGACAGGCGCTGATCCTGCAACGAGGCTCCCGAATATTGGCGGGTAAAAGCCTCTCTGTGGATCTCCCAGCCCCGGTGCTCCCTGAATACCAGTACCTTGGCTTGTACTATGACACCAGATTCAACCACATAGCCAAAGGTTATGGGTTTGTCCTTGCCGATGGATTCGAGCACCCAGGCAGAGCGGCCCTGCCGTTGCCAGTAGCGCACCCGAAGCTTGGCGTACTTCTCCCCCATCAACTCGTTCAATTCCGATTTCAGGGGCCCTTTCAACCACAGAGTGCGCGTTTCCGGCTCGGCACCGTCAAACGCCTGAGACAGGAATGCCTCCTGACTCAGGTACTCGGTGGAGGCCAGTGCCCCCCCACTCATCATTGCCAGCAGCAATGTCCAAAAAGCAAACAGGGGGCCTCGGCCCCCTTTTTTCAACATCAGCATCTTAGAAAGAGTAGCCTACACCCAGATTGAAACCATTCTGGTTTTTGTCGTTGTCGTTGTCCTGCCACTGGTAGTCGGCCTTGAATACCACCTGAGGGTGGATCCAGTAGTTGACACCGATATCGGTCTGAGCCTTGGCGCTGTCAGCACTGTCACCGGCTTGGTTGTCCCAGGTGCTGTAACGGGCAAACACACCCAGCTCTTCGGTGACCTTGAAGCTTGGCTCCAGGTACCAACCGTTTTGCTCATCGGCACCGATGGACTTAGGACCATCACCGTCGAGCATCCACATGCCGTACAGGCCACGCAGACGGAATGCCTCGTACTGCCAGTCCACGTGAGCTTCCAGCATGGTGGCACTGCCAGCATCGGCATCCAGAGACTGGGTTATGTCAGCCTGGTACTGGAACGAGCCGCCCACGGTCAGACCAGGGATACCAGCGTAAGAGACCGCAATGGTCGCCGCCAGATCTTCGGCGTTGGCCTTGGCCACTTTCTGACGACCGGAACGGATGGAGTATTTCGCGTCGGCATTGGTTTCCAGGCCACTGTGTACAAAGCCTTGCAAGGTAACGCCGTTATCCAGGCGACCAATCAGACCGGTACCCGCTTCCCACCAGGTGGTCGGCAGAATGTACTTTTCGACGTTATTACGCTCGACACCATAGAAGGTATCCGGTTCGTGGGTTTCGTTCAGCAGACCCACAGGCAACAGGAACAGACCGGAGCGTGACGTCAGGTTAGAAGACAGATCCCAGTCGATGTAGGCCTGCTCCAGTTCCACTTCACCGGGCTTACCGTCGCCAGACAGGGAGTGCTCCAGTTCCACTTCAGAGAAGAAACGGATGGTATCGGTAAACTCGTAACCGAACATCAACACGAAACGGTGGAAATCAATCTCACTTTTGTCGCTGGCCCCGCCTTCACCATTAAGGTTGTTGTAGTGCAGCTCGCCGTAGCCACCGATGGTGACCTTATCCAGCGCGCTGGAGCCCGAATCGCTCTCAACCGCTTCTACGGCGGCTTCAACCGCTTGCTGATTGTCTTTAACTTGACGGCTCAGCGCTTCGATGGCTGCGGCTTGCTGCTTAATCAGCTCCTGCTGTGCCTTCAGTTGTTGTTCAACGCTGTCGGCGGCAAAGGCGCCATTTGCAGTCAGTGCCAGCGCAATGCCGGCTACCAGTGGCTTGAGTTTCATGTGCATCATCTTCCCCGGAGGTAAATTGGCCAAAACGGCTCTTCTCTGAATTTTCTGAAATGATAGCCATTTTCATTACCATTACCAGTATTTTTCACATTTTTTTTACCTCTCAAACCACCAACTGCACCGATGCCACCCTCAAATAGCACACAATTCACCGTGTTTTGATCACACTCTGCGTTAGGCAGAGTAAAAACAACAAAATATCAGTCATATGAAAAGAGTCATTCAAACTGCATATTCGGATATGCAAAGGTGATCCAAATCTCATTCAGACCAAAATGCTAATGCCTCCCTCAGTAAGAAACTCAAGGTTAACCCCATGATTAAGCACGATTAAAATAACCCCCCCCCCCCAGAGTGAACAGCGGCATTACCCAAGACGCCTCAGAGGCTGAGAAACAACATTCATAAAATTCAGCCAGGATTCAGGCCGCTGCTATCATCATTGACAGGGTAAATTCTTTGTTAGGAGTGTTGCATGTTGCGCACCACGTTGGCCTTGATGTTGGCCACCCTCTCCCTGGGCGTTATGGCTCAGGACTACATCATCTACCCGGCAGCCGGTCAGGACGCCGGGCAACAGAAGCAGGACAAAATGGAGTGCCAGGCCTGGGCTACGGAGAATACCGGGGTAGACCCGGTGCAACTGGCCAGCCAACCGGCGCCCGCCAGTCAACAAACCGGTGGTGAGCGCGCCCGCGGTGCCCTGGGCGGTGCCGCCGCCGGGGCGGCCATTGGCGCCATTGCCGGCGATGCCGGTGACGGTGCCGCCATAGGCGCCGGAGTGGGCGTATTGCGAGGCGGGGCCAAGCAGCGGCACGCCGCTGCCGCCAATCAACAGGCACAAGCCAATGCCCAAGCCGAGAAAGACAGCCAGATGGCGATGTACGGCCGAGCATTCAAAGCCTGCATGGAAGGACGTCAATACACGCTGCAGTAACGAGCTGGGTTCAGGCCAATCCCATGGCCTGAACCGCCACATACACGCAGATGGCCAGGCCGGCGGTAACCGTCAGGGAGCGAGCCATGGCCCAATCGGCCAGGTAACACAGCGGATGCAGGAGCCGGGTCAGCAGAAACCCCAATGCCGCCGGCGATAACACCGACTCCGCCACCCCGGCAAAATGGGCCACGGCAAACACCGCACTGTACAGGGCCAGTGCCTCCCAGGCATTGGCCTGAGCCGCCCAGACTCGGGCGCCAGCACCGGTCAATTCACGAGCCTGCAACCTGGGGTGATGGTTATCCAGATGCCCCAACTGCCGCAACTTCATGACCCCACCTGCGGCAGCCAACCCATAAGGCAGCAGCGCCAGTATCAGCCACACCCACAATGACGTTGCCATCGCAGCCCTCCCTCATTCACCATCGCTTGTTAAGCCGACTCAGGCCGGAACATGGCGGGCTTCCAGCTCTTCATACAGGCTGACGAACTGTCCGGTCAGTTTGTGCCCTGGGGCCAGATGGATCAGTGGCAATTGTTGATGGTGGGATTCTTTCATCTTTACCGAACTGCCCAGATAGGTCGAAAACAGTGGCACGGTATCCTGGGCCGCCAACTCAGCCACCAGCGTCTGAGGCAACCTGGCTTGAGGGTTAAACTGATTCACCACGATGCCTTCCGCTTCAAGCTTGCCGTTGTGATCCGCCTTTAGCTCCAACAGGTTGTCCATCAGTCTGGAGATGGCCTGCGCGGAAAACCCATCACAATCAAACGGAATCAGCACTTTATCTGCTGCTATCAGGGCCGACTTGGAGTAAAAGTTGAAATTGGGCGGGGTATCGATGTAGATGCGGTCAAACTCGTTATCCAGAGTCTTTAACGCGTCCCGAAGTTTGTAGATTTTATACCGCATCTCCAACTCCCGCTCCAGAGTCGCCAACGCCGGGCTGGCGGGCAACAGGCTCAGGTTGTCAAACGGCGTCTTGTGAACAAACTGCTCCGGTGCCGGCATGGAGCCAAACCAGCCGACGGTTTGCTTAAGCAGATCCGCCACCGTCTTACCCTGCGGCAGGTTGGCCTCGTCCACTCCCAGGTAATGGCTGCTGTTGCCCTGAACATCCAGATCCACCAGCAGCGTTCGATAGCCTCTGGCCGCACTGATGGCAGCCAGGTTAACGCTGATGCTGGATTTGCCGACTCCGCCCTTCTGGTTAAACACCACCCGTTTCATTGACTCTTCCTTAAGCGTTCAATTTTCAGTCAATCTTACGGTACCCTTGCATCAAAGTCAGCCCTTGCGACGGTTATCTTTCGCCGCCCCTGGCCATCGACCCCCCGTAGCCAAAAGCAACCCGGGCTCACGGCCACCCACCCAGAAAACCGCTACACTGAGCAACAGATTTTGTCAGTACGCGATAACGACGATGAGCAAATTTCGAGAGTTTTCCAAACGACGCTGGGAAAGCGCCGATCTGGCCACCGATCTGGAAGAATTTATGGCTCGGGATGTCAGCATCCACAGCCTGTTCCGAGGCGCCACCAACTTATCTCAGGTCACCAACCTACTCAGCCAACTGGTGCTGGCCGAAGAGCCGGAGTTGCTCAGAGAGCAACCGTTGAACACCGGCACCCTGCTGCAGATTCTCAGTCTCGGGCTGCGCCACATGGTGATCAAGAGCCTGTCTGATGGCCCATTGAGTCAGACACAACACTTAATCTGCCTGCTGGCCCGCCACGTCGCTCAGGCTCAGTCACAACAACCAGAGCACCCCAGCTACCAGGCCATCAGTGAACAGATACTGGCCCTGTACCAACAATGGGATGAGGCGATGCGGCAGCAGAGAGCCTCTCAACGAAATATGATGCGCTAACAAAAATGCACAAAAAAACGCGGCCAGGCCGCGTTTTTTATTGCTGCTTACAGCGCCCGAATGATGCCGCCTTCCACTCTCAATGCCTGGCCGTTCATGGCACGGTTGCTGGTCAGATACACGGTGGCATTGGCCACCTCCTCCACCTGGACAAACCGCTGCAACAGGCTGGTGGGCTCGTGATCAGTGAAATAGTTAGCGGTCAATTCCGCCACCGGTTTCCCCTCTGACTGCGACAGGGTATCAAAGTAATTTTCTACCCCTTCGGTCCAGGTTGGGCCGGGCAGGACCGAGTTTACGGTGACGTCCTGGCCCTTAGTCAGTTCGGCCAACGCCCGTGACAGCGAGATCAAGGCGGTCTTGGTCACCGAGTAGTGCACCATCTGTCCAAGAGGCTTGATGCCACACTCGGAAGCGATGTTGACGATGCGCCCATAGCCCCGTTGCTGCATCTGCGGCAACAGCGCCCGCGCCAGGCGCACCGCGCTCATGACGTTAACGTTGAAATAGTGCATCCACTCGGCATCGTCGATGGCCTCAAACGCCTTAACTTCGAACACGCCGGTGTTGTTAATCAGGATATCGACCCCGCCCAGTTCCTGCACTTGAGCCAGCAACTGCTCGGCCTGTGCCGCGTCCGCCAGATCCGCCGCCACCGCAAACACCCGGCCTTCGCATTGCAACTCGTCCGCCAGACGATCGGCCACCTGCTGACTGCGTTGCTGGTCACGGCCATGGATCAACACCTGAGCCCCCTCCTTCAGATAGGCTTTGGCGATGGCATGACCAATTCCTGCGGTTGAACCCGTTACCAGGACTCGCTTATTCTCTAACTGCAGCTGCATTGTTACCTCGAATACCAGGGAAGATGCCACAAGTGTAGTTGCTGCAAATACCATCAAAAAATTATCTTTGATAATATTTTTAATTACATATATTTATGGATTATCGCTATGGACAGCGTGTTTGATCTGTTTTCCGGCCACAGCCAAGAATACGCCCGCTTTCGCCCGGACTACCCTGAATCGCTGTTTGAGCACATCAGTGGTCTCTGCCAGCAACAGCAGCGGGCTCTGGATATCGCCACCGGTTCAGGACAGGCGGCTCGGGCACTGGCTGATCACTTTCAGCAGGTGTTGGCCGTCGACGTCAGCCTGGCTCAACTCCGGCACGCCAATTCGCACCCCAGGGTGCGGTACCTGGCCGGCCGGGGCGAGCAGATTCCAGTTGCTGACGCCAGCCTGGACCTGATTACCGTTGCCCAGGCCCTGCACTGGCTCAATCTGCCGCGGTTTAACCAGCAGGTGCACCGCACCCTGAAACCCGGCGGGGTGTTAGCGGTGTGGTGCTATGGTAACTGCCACGTTACCCCGGCCGTGGATGAGGTGGTCGCCCACCTGTACCAATCGATTCTGGGTCGCTACTGGTCTGCACAGCGACGTTGGGTCGAAAACGGCTATCGGCATCTGAAATTACCGCTGCTCCCACAGGCCACCAGGCATCTGCAGATTGAAAAATCCTGGACCCTGGCCCAATTTTGCGGCTACCTGCAAACCTGGTCGGCACTGCAGCGGTACTTGAAGACCCATACAGAATCCGATCTGAAACCGGTCTGGCAGGCCCTCGCGGTTGCCTGGGGCGATGCCCGCAGCACCAAGGTGGTGCGCTGGCCACTGACCCTGAGGGTCACAACAAACCCAGGTTAAACTCTGGGCTGGGCTTGTTCTCATTGCTGACCACAATCAAAAACGGCCGCCTGAGGCGACCGTCTTAAATTCGTTGTTGTGATTCGATTAGCGCAGCAACTGCGCCAGTTCGGTTTCCAGCCCTTGCGGTGTCTGGCCTTCGATGCGGCCAATCTCTTTGCCGCCCTGACGCACAATGAAGGTCGGGAACGCAATCACCTGAATCCCCTCCATCAACGGCGTCTCTCCGGCGCTGCCTTTCTTATCGACACCAACGTAATCGGCGGTGATATTGGGGTTATCGAGGATCTTCAAAATCTTCATCATCCGCGGCACCTGTTGCTGGCTGACCTTATCCCAGGTTCCCAGTACCGCCAGAATTTCCACCTTGTCCTCCCGTTTTACCAGTGGACTCAGGGCTTCGGTATTGACCTTATAGGCCAGGTATTCCCGCCCCATGGGGATCATTTCAAAGATCAACTGCTGGCTGGTGAGCTTCCCCACCAATACGGCATCTTCCATGGGCACAGCGCCATGTGGATTGTTGCCTTTGAGCCCATCCATGCTCGCATTGCCATTACCCATGCCTGGCATCGCAGATACACCACTGCTCATTACCAGAGCGCCCAGAATCAATCGTTTCATCATTGCAGATACCTTCTAAACGCCAACAGTCTGCTGCCCCTAGCGGGACAACCCATATGCTACCTATCGTAGAACATTAGGTACGTCAATGGCGCTTTGGTTCTCGATTTAATGCAACTAATTTTCATTTAGTGCAGTGGATCACAAAGCCGCCGCCGCCGCGGAAACAAACCCTTCTCAGAATCCTCGCCAACACCGGGCCGAGAGGCGGATCATCCCCATCCTCGAATCACTGTGGTACCCTTTGGCAAATTTTTTCAGCGGACACCTCCATGGCCAAACACTCCTCCCTCAGTGAAAAGCAGTTCTGGATTCAGCGACTCAGTAAATCCAGCCTGAGAGCCTTGCATGTGTTAGGCATCATTGGAGCCAGTGGCGGTTTTTTCTACAACGTCGATAAATCCCTGTGGCTGCCCTGGTGGATACTGGCCATGAGTACCGGCTTGATCCTGATGGTGTGGGAGGTGGTGCGCTCGCCACTGTGGCTGGTGCAGATGAAGGGGGTGCTGACCCTGCTGAAGGTGGTCTTGGTGGCGCTGTGCTATCCCCTGCCCCAGTATAAGGTGGCGCTGTTTTGTACCGTGGCCTTGATCTCGGTGATCACCTCCCACGGTCCCGCGGGCTTGCGCCACTACTCAATCTGGCACCGGCGTCGCATCGATGGTCCTAAAGAGGTCAAGGGCTGATTCCCGCTGCCTTGCTCACCCGCAAGCCGTTATACTGGGCGCTCCTCCCTTATCAAGGACGCCCACATGCACAGCAACCTCTCCCCCGCGGCCTTTCTGATCGAACACCAGGCCCTGTTTGATTCGCTGCCGCCAGGCCCGGTTCTGGATCTGGCTTGCGGACACGGACGCAACGCCCTCTATCTGGCTCGCAAAGGCATTCCGGTCTGGTGTGCCGACCGCAATCCAGAGGCCCTGGCTGCCATTGCCGCCATCGCCGAAGCCGAACGCCTGCCCATCGTCTGCTGGCAACTGGATCTGGAACAGCCCGACAGCGCCCCTCTGGCCGGCCGCCAGTTTGCCGCCATCGTGGTCTGTCACTACCTGCACCGGCCGCTAATGCCGGCACTGCAGGCAGCTCTGCTACCTCAAGGAATTATTTTCTATGAAACTTTTCTCAGCCAACAGGCTCAAATAGGCAAACCCAGTAACCCTGACTTCCTGCTTAAGCCCGGTGAACTGAAACAACACTTTGCATCTTTGCAGCCCCTGCATTACGTTGAAGGGGAGCATCAACAACCGCATCGCTTCAGCGCGCAGTTGATCGCCAGAAATCATGCCCACTAAGGAGACGCCGTGCTGCAGTGGTACCCAGACAGTTATCGCATCGGGATCGCACCGATACTGACCCTGTTGATGGTGTTTTTTGCCATCGGCGTTCGCGTGCTGATACCCGAAGGTAATACGGCGTTTCAATGGCCCCTGAACATCGCCATGGGCTTGATCGCCCTATTGCACCTGTATCTGATTATTGACGATCGGGTCATGAAACGGGGAGATGCGTTGATCTACGGCCTGGTGCACATCTGCATGGCCTTCACGGTATGGATTTTTGCCCTGATGGTCGTGACCGGCAACGACCTGTTTTAGAACACCGCTAATGGAAAAGCCCCGGTCTAAAAGGCGAGCTACGCCAACCAGCCACTGCCCACCTCGATAACCCGGGCACCACTGAGCTGGCGCTGCCAATCCTGATAGCGCTCTGCGGATGCCACCACCAGCACATTCTGATCCGGCGCCAATGCCGTGGGCAGGCAGGCACGGCGCTGAGCATCGCGGCGGCACAGCTCGTCGAGGCGCTTCGGCAAGTCACCGTCAAACCACAGCGCATCGCACTCCTGCATCAACATCGCCGCCTTCAGCGGCAACAGATCCGGATCCACCTCGGCGGACAGCAGCAGCGCCCAGCCGGCTTCGGCCTGCTGCTCCATTGCCTGCTCGAGTCGCGCATCGGTCTGATCATCGAAACCCAGGCCATTACGGCTTAAGAAGCGCTCCCACACTCGGCGCCGCTGGGCCAATGGAATCCGATAGCGGGCCTCGGCCATAAACTTGGCCAGCGGTGATAAGGACGATGGCAACATCGACTCCAGTCGCCGCCGTAGCTCTTTCACCAGTACCGGCGCGCCCCCTTCACTGCCGATGGCCACCACCACCGGGCTGCGATCGACAATGGCCGGGGTGATTACCGTACAGGCGCCCGGATCGTCCACCACATTTACCCAAGCCCCCTGCTGTTTTGCCAGCACACTGATGCGGCGGTTCAGGCCCTCGTCGTCGGTGGCGGCGATCACCCCGTCAAAACCGGGGATCAGGTCATCATCGAAGTGTCGGGATACCCAGTGAAACCCCTCCTGCTGCGTCTGCAACTCGGCACACAACTGCGGCGACACCAGGGTAATGGTCATCTCGCTGCGTCGCCACAACGCCAGTTTACGGGCAGCCACTTCGCCCCCGCCGACGATCAACAAGCGCTTGGCCTTAGTATCAAAGAACAGGGGGAAATAACGCATCAGCTCTCCATCGGCAACTGCCGGTTCATCCAGTCACGACGACCGCCAATCAGCGAATACACCTGGGTATAGCCCATCAGGTTCAGATTCACTGCCGCCAGTACCGAGCGATAACCGCCGCCACAATAGAGTACCAGGACCTGATCTTTGTCCGGGTACAGGGACTCAATGTCTCGCTCCATCACACCGCGGCCCAGATAACTGGCATTGGGCAGGCGGTCGCGCTGCCACTCGTCCTGCTCGCGCACGTCTATCAGCTGATGAGGATGGCCGTTGGCCTGCCAGTTAAGAAGGGTATCGATGGAGAGTTCTTTCACTTGCGGCCGAAGGGAGTCGACCAGGGCATCAAAGCCAGGATTGTGTTTCATAGCAACCTATTTCTGGGGCAAGCCCCCGCAACGCCAACAGGTTTCGAAATGACCATCATTCTGCTCGTCGCAACTGGGACACTGCCAGGGCGCCTGACTCTGATGATATTGTTCCAACACCGCATTGGCTTTATCAAAATGACGACGTTGCACCAACAAACCGACTTCCTGGCTGTCTATGGGAAGCTCACCGGTGCCTCCGGCCAGGGCTTCCCCCAGCAGGCGTACCATTACTCCCTGTTGCTCCAGCGCCCCTTTCAAGGCATGGGCTTCCAGGGCATTACTGGCCCGGTACAACTCTACGAAGCTATCCATAATCCATTCCTCGTATAAACTCGGCCCCATACACAGTCCGATTTTCCGTTACCAAAATCGGCATCGCGACCGAACAGGGTGCCTCACCTTAAGGATATTTCAATCCTTAAGGATGCACCTGAAATCCGGCCACTTGGGCACTCCCTGATATTCGCTGCGCTTCGACATCATCTACAAATTGCTAACAAAAAGCCACCCCGAAGGGTGGCTTTCAACAAAATTACCGTTAACTGGCTGAGAGTTACGGCAGCAGGCTTTCCTGGTCGGCGCCCTCTTTCTCAATCACTACCGGCATCATATGCTCCCGGGTCAAGCCCAGCTTGATGGAGGCATAACTGGCCACATAGATGGAGGAGAAGGTACCAAAACCAATACCCAGCAGCATCGCCGTTGCGAAGCCATGAATCATCGAGCCACCCTGAATAAACAGGGCGATGACCACAAACAGGGTGGTGCCCGTGGTGATAATGGTCCGGCTCATGGTCTGAGTCACCGAGGTGTTGACCACGTGCTCCGGGCTGCCTTTACGCATCTTGCGGAAATTCTCCCGCACCCGGTCAAACACCACGATGGTATCGTTGAGCGAGTAGCCCACCACCGCCAATACCGCCGCCAGTACCGTCAGGTCAAACTCCAGGAAGAACACGGAGAATACCCCCAGCGTCACCACCACGTCGTGCACCAACGCCGCCACGGCACCCAGTGCCAGACGCCACTCAAATCGGAACGCGACGTAGGCCAGGATACAGATGATGGCGGTCAGAACGGCCAGGCCACCCTGCTCGGCCAACTCTTTACCCACCTGGGGGCCAACAAACTCAACTCGCTTGATGACCGCATCACTTTCCAGGCTGCGGGCCGCCTCTTCGATACGGACCACCATCTCGTTGCCTTTACCGGCC
Source organism: Ferrimonas kyonanensis DSM 18153 (assembly GCF_000425405.1). GTDB lineage: Bacteria > Pseudomonadota > Gammaproteobacteria > Enterobacterales > Shewanellaceae > Ferrimonas > Ferrimonas kyonanensis. The sequence continues at coordinate 311,106 of NZ_KE384364.1, forward strand.
TTGGGTGGCACGCGAATCAGCAGGTCGGTGGCAGCGCCAAAGTGCTGCACGATAACGCCTTCAATGCCCTGAGCTTCCACCGCTCTGCGCAGTTCGGCGGTGTCTTTCGGCTGTTGGTAGACGATCTCCACCACGGTACCACCGGTGAAGTCCAGGCCCCAGTTGATGCCCCGGGTCGCCAGAGAAACCACCGAGGCGATCATCAGCAGCACCGAGATGGCGCTGATCACCCGGGCATGGCGCAGGAAATCGATCGTTTTATTTAGGGATAACAGTTCAAACATCGGTTTCCACTCCTTAAATCGACAGCTTCTTGAGACGTTTACCGCCCCACAAAGCGTTCACCACAGCACGAGTACCGACAATGGCGGTAAACATGGAGGTGGCAATACCGATCATCAGGGTGACGGCAAAGCCCTTCACCGGCCCTGTGCCCACGGCAAACAGAATCAGCGCCGTCAGCAGGGTGGTGATGTTGGCATCGGCAATGGTTGAGAAGGCGTTGGCGTAGCCTTCATGAATCGCCTGCTGGACACTGCGTCCGGCCTTCAGCTCTTCACGAATACGCTCGAAGATCAGCACATTGCCGTCCACCGCCATCCCCACGGTCAATACGATACCGGCAATGCCCGGCATGGTCAGGGTCGCGCCGGGAATCATCGACATAACACCGACCATCAACACCATGTTTGCCACCAGGGCGCCCACGGAGATCAGACCAAACTTACGGTAGTACACCGCCATAAAGAAGATCACCGCCACCAGGCCGGAGATCATCGCCGCCAGGCCGTTGTCGATGTTTTCCTGACCCATGGAGGGGCCAATGGTGCTTTCCTGAACAATGGTGATCGGCGCAATCAGGGCACCGGCACGCAGCAGCAGCGCCAGCTTTTGCGCTTCCTGAGGCGTATCCAGGCCGGTGATGCGGAAGCTGCGACCCAGGCGCGCCTGAATGGTCGCGGTGTTGATCACCTCTTCGTGCTTCTCGAATTCAGGCGAACCATCTGGCTTGCGCTTACCGGTGGACTTGTACTCGATGAAGACGGTGGCCATGGCCTTACCGATCTTGTCACGGGTCCAGTCCGCCATCTTGTTGCCACCGGTGGCATCCAGGTTGATGCTCACCTGAGGCTGACTGGTTTCACTGAAGCCGGACTGGGCGCCAGTGATGTGGTCACCGGTGAGAATCACCCGCTTATCCAGCAGTACCGGACGGCCATCAGCACTTTCAAACAGTTGAGAACCTGCAGGAATCTGGCCGCGAAGGGCAGCACCGAGATCGGCCCCTTCAGACACCATACGGAACTCCAGGGTTGCCGTGGCACCCAGAATCTCTTTGGCACGAGCGGTATCCTGTACCCCGGGCAACTCCACCACGATGCGGTTGGTGCCCTGTTGCTGAACCACTGGCTCAGCCACCCCCAGCTCATTCACCCGGTTACGAAGAATGGTGATGTTCTGCTGCAGCGCGTACTTCTGCACTTCCGCCAGGTAGGCTTCGCCCATGCTGACGTGCAGCGTCATGTCACTGTCATCAAACACCAGGTTGGGATTGCGCTGCTTTAGAAAATCCTCGGCCTTAACCAGGGTCTCCTGGTCGCGAAAGCGAATCTCAATGCTCTTGGCGCCGGCACGAATACCGGCGTAGCGCAGACGCTGCTCGCGCAGATCGGAACGGAAATCGGTAACCAGCTGAGTTTCCTGCTTACGAATCGCTTCGCTCATGTCCACTTCCATCAGGAAATGCACACCACCGCGCAGGTCCAAGCCCAGCTTCATCGGGCTGCCGCCCAGCGCCGCCAACCAGTCCGGCGTTGCCGCCGCCAGGTTCAATGCCACAAAGTAGTCGCTGCCTAACTCGTTGGCCACCAGAGCCTTGGCTTTGAGCTGATCCGGTGCGCTGTTAAAACGCAGCAGGATCTGGCCATTTTCCAATTCCGCCCGCTTGATGGTCAGGCCGTCGTCCTCGATCACCTGCTGCAAACGCGTCAGGGTCGTAGGGGTCACCTCGGCGTTGCGGCCGGCGGAGATCTGCAGGGCAGGGTCTTCACCAAACGCATTCGGCAAGGCATAGAGCGCACCAATGGCTAGGATAAACACCACCATCAGGCTCTTCCATAAAGGATATTTATTCAGCACCGCTGTGCCCTCTTAATACGATCTTACAGAGATTTCAGGGAGCCTTTAGGCAATACCGCTGAGACATAGCTCTTCTGGATAGTCACTGTGGTGTCTTCATTCAGAGCCAGTACCACAAAATCGTCATCTTCTTTGATCTTGGCGATCTTGCCCACCAGGCCACCGTTGGTCAGCACCTCATCACCCTTGCTCAGGGAGCTCATCAGTGACTTGTGGTCCTTTACGCGCTTGGCTTGAGGACGGTAGATCATGAAGTAGAAGATCAGACCGAACACCGCCAGCATGATCAACATCTCTACACCGCCACCCTGGGGGGCCGCACCGGTTTCAGCGTATGCCTTTGCAATAAACATATCGGTTCTCTTTTAGTTATCAGTTAATCAATCAATTACAGGCGGCACAGGGCGGCCTTGCTTGGAATAGAACGTCTCGACAAAGTCGTCTAATTTACCTTGCTCGATGGCGCCTCGCAAACCTTCCATCACTTTCTGGTAATAACGCAGATTGTGAATGGTATTGAGGCGCGCACCCAGAATTTCGTTACAACGATCAAGATGGTGCAAGTAGGAACGGCTGTAGTTCTTACAGGTGTAACAATCGCACTCGCTGTCCAGCGGGTTGGTATCGTCACGGTGCTTGGCGTTGCGAATCTTCACCACCCCTTCGGCGGTAAACAGATGGCCGTTACGGGCATTGCGGGTCGGCATCACGCAATCGAACATATCGATGCCGCGACGCACCCCTTCCACCAGATCTTCCGGCTTACCCACGCCCATCAGGTAACGGGGCTTATCTTCCGGAATCTTCGGACAGATGTGCTCCAGAATGCGGTGCATGTCTTCCTTGGGTTCGCCCACGGCCAGACCGCCGACGGCGTAACCGTCAAAGCCGATGTTCATCAGCCCTTCCAGAGACTCATCACGCAAATGCTCGTACACGCCACCCTGGATGATGCCGAACAGCGAGTTCGGGTTCTCCAGTTTATCGAAGGCATCTCGGGAACGCTGAGCCCAGCGCATCGACATCCGCATCGACTTTCCGGCTTCCTCTTCCGTAGCCGGATAGGGGGTGCACTCATCGAAAATCATCACGATGTCAGACCCCAGGTGATACTGGATCTCCATCGACTTTTCCGGATCCAGGAAAATCTTGTCGCCGTTGATGGGGTGACGGAAATGCACACCGGCTTCGGTGATCTTGCGGATGTGACCCAAAGAGAACACCTGGAAACCACCGGAATCGGTCAAAATCGGTTTTTGCCAATTCATGAAGTCGTGCAGGTCACCGTGCTTCTGCATGATTTCGGTGCCCGGACGCAACCACAGGTGGAAGGTGTTGCCGAGACAGATTTCGGCGCCGGTGGCTTCAACCTCTTCCGGGGTCATCCCCTTGACGGTGCCATAGGTGCCCACCGGCATAAACGCCGGAGTTTCTACGGTGCCCCGTTCAAAGGTCAGTCGGCCGCGACGGGCGCGTCCTTGGGTGGTGATCAGATCAAATTTCATTTCTACCTCTTGCCAGATAAACAGTCTGACTGAATAAAAGCCCTGGGGCATTGAATACACAATGTGGATTAAGGTGCCGGTTTTCAAGGGAGGACGGTGATTTGCGGAGAAAAAGATCCAATTTGGCACCCGGATTGAAACCACGGGAAACAGCGCGCCAATATTTCAACAAAATCCCCTCAACAATCCCCGATTAAACCGGTTAACTGTAACCGGTTCGTTCTTGATAGTGAGGCCGGTCAGCGAACTGACCAATCCGCGTCGACCCCAGCATCGACACGGTTATTGCGAGTGAGTCTAGCCGATCTGCCGGAAAATTAATCCAGGCAATCCTCCTGGCTGTGAAGCTTCTCATCACGATTGATGAACATTGCATCGCCATAGCTGAAAAAACGATACCGATTATCAACCGCATGCCGATAAGCCGCCATCACCTTGTCCTGACCGGCGAACGCCGACACCAGCATGATCAAGGTGGATTCGGGCAGGTGAAAATTGGTGACCATGGCATCCACCAGCTGAAAGCGGTAACCGGGATAGATGAAGATGTTGGTGTCGCTGGCAAACGGACGCAACTCGCCGGTTTTAACCAGCGATGCCTGAGCCGCCGACTCCAATGACCGCACCGAGGTGGTGCCCACCGCCACTACCCGGCCACCGTCGGCCTTGGTTTTGACGATGGCATCCACCACGTCCTGAGGCACTTCGGCCCACTCGGAATGCATATGGTGGTCTTCGATCTTGTCGACCCGTACCGGCTGAAAGGTGCCCGCTCCCACATGCAGGGTCACGTAGGCAAAACGCACCCCTTTGGCCTTGAGCTTGTCCAGCAGGCGATCATCGAAGTGCAGACCGGCCGTCGGCGCCGCCACCGCACCGGGGCGACTGTTGTACACGGTCTGGTAACGCTCGCGATCGGCCTCATCGTCCGGGCGATCGATGTAGGGAGGCAACGGCATGTGACCGATGGCATCGAGAATGCTGAGCACCGGCGTACTGCCTTGAAACTCCAGCTCAAACAGCGCATCGTGACGGGCCACCATGATCGCTTTGACGCCCTGCTCAAACAGCAGTTCGGTTCCCACCTTCGGGGACTTGGAGGAGCGCACGTGGGCCAATACCCGATGGGCGTCCATTACCCGCTCAACCAGAACCTCGATCTTGCCGCCACTGGCCTTCTTACCGAAGACCCGCGCCGGGATCACTCGAGTGTTGTTAAACACCAGCAGATCACCGTCGTGGAGTTGATCCAACAGATCCGGGAACTGTCCATCCACCAGATGGCCGCTGTTGCCATCCAGATGCAACAGCCTCGAGGCGCTGCGCTCGGCCATGGGAAAGCGGGCGATCAGCTCATCGGGAAGGTCAAATTGAAAATCAGCAACCTGCATTGGTATCAGTCTCATTCATTCGCCGTGAGGCGGGGGGGCAGTAGTCTAAACCCATTCAGACCCGGGATCTAGCCTGCGGCACCGGGATGACGCGGTCTTTTTTGTCCACAACTCATCCAATCCGTGTTCAGCAATTCAACAGCCACGCCCCTTTTCAAAACTTTACCGTGTTACCACACTCGTTGACGTCCCGGTCACTACACTGGCACTCCCGAGCTGCTGGAGACCCCGATGATGGCTAAGGTGAAGCCACTGCGCTGACCCATCCCGACTTTGACCGGGCCGACTCTGGTCGGCCTTGCCCCGCCCTACTCCCGCCGCTAAGGTAAAACCATGACTCAGGCATACGGACCCTCATGAACTTTCTAGCCCACTTGCATCTGGCGGACCTGACTCGAACCAGCCTCGCCGGCGCCCTGGCCGGAGACTTTGTCAAAGGTCGTTTCGATGACCAGCCCGAGGCGCTGAAACAGGGAATCTGGCTGCACCGTCAGATAGACAGCTACATCGATGGCCACCCTCAGCTGCTGCAGCTGAAATCACGCTTTCCCGGCCACTACCGCCGCACCTCGGGGATTCTGCTGGACATGGCCTTCGATCACCACCTGGCTCGCCATTGGCAACAGTACCACCCACTGCCATTACCCCAATTCTGTCAGCATAGCTACCGAGTCCTGCTGAGCGACCCACAACTGCCCCCTCAATGCCGCGCCCTGGCCACTCACATGTCCCAGGGTGACTGGCTTGGCAATTACGCTCATCACGCGGGGCTGACCCGGGCCATCACCGGCATCGCTCAGCGCCTGTCCAGGCCACAGCTGTTGCTGGGAGGCGAACAGGTGCTGACGCAACTGGAGCCGGAGATTCTCGACACCTTCTCCAGCCTCTACCCGCAGATCATCGACTTCGCCACGGATGCCTCCGATGGTTATTCACGGCGCTGACTCGATTCGAACGGATCGCCGTGCACCTCTTTTTCGGTCAGCCACAGGCGGGTATCAAACTCCAGTTGATGGTAATCGGGCAGCATATGCAGGCACAGCTGATAGAAGCCTTTGTCGTGTTGCTTATGCTTAAGGTGCGCCAGTTCATGAACGCAGATCATTCGCAGTAGCGGTTCCGGGGCGCGCTTAAACAGCGCCGCAATGCGAATCTCATTATGCGTTTTGACCTTAGCCCCCTGGCGGCGCTGCACATAGCTGTGAGTGCCCAGGGCGTTGTGAATGACATGCAGACGGGTGTCGTACTGCACTTTATTCACTACCCCGGCTTTTTTCATGTGTTGCTGTTTCAGCTGCAGCAGGTACTCACGCAGTGCGCCATCGTTGCCCACCTGATGCAGGCTGGGGTAGCGACGCCGAAGCCGTTCGCCCAGTTGCCTCTGGTCCAGTAGTCGAGAGACCTGCTGCACAATCTCCGCCGGATAGTGGTTCAGGTAGGGCAGCGAGCGTTCGATTACAGCCATTCGTTCATCACCACATGAGTGGTGATTTTCACCACCGTCGGCAGGGCATCCAGCTCGGCGCGAATCTCGTGCAATCGCTGCATCGAGTCCATCTTGACGAACACCAACAGGTCGATATGGCCGCTGATGCCATGACAGGTGATCACCTCGGGGATCTGACGGATGTTATCGGCAATGTCTTTGCAGCTTTTGTCTTGATGAATAATCTCGAAGTAGGCGCTGATGCCTGACAGCATCGACTGCTGCAGTTGCGCCCGGTAACCACGAATCACGCCGCTTTGCTCCAGCTTTTTAATTCGCTCCGACACCGACGACCGGGCCAGGTTAACCTTGTCGGCGATGGCCGCCACCGGTTGGCGGGCATTGAGTTTTAACTCCGCCAGAATGGCCTGGTCAAAGCGATCCAGTGACGATCCCATGCTGCTACTCCTAAGGCATCTCTGCCGACGATTCGTCGGCGAACTCCGATAATCTGACTGTTAATTCCGACACCTAAGGCGACAGATTGCAAGTACAATTTCTATATTCCATGCCTATTGAAGACCCATTATGACGCATTTAAAAGGAAGCATCGGTCGCTGGCAGGGTGTCGGCTTGATCACCACTTCGCTGCTGGGCACCAGCGTATTTATTCTGCCCCAGGTGACCGTCGACATCGCCGCCTCAGGCGCACTGTGGGCCTGGGTGCTGCTGGTTTTGGTGATCCTGCCGGTGGCCTTGGTCTTTGCCGAGCTGGGCAAACGCTTCGCCAATGCCGGCGGCCCGTCCCACTTCGTACATCGGGCCTTTGGCCGCCGACTGGGCACCACCGTTGGGGTGCTGTTCCTGTTTGCCGCGCCGGTTGGCACCCCGGCGGCCATCATGATGACGTTCGAGTTTATCCAGCCCCTGCTGAACCTCGACGGCGGCGCCCTGTTGGCCGCCCAGCTGGCCATGCTGGGCCTGTTGTACCTGATCAACATCGGCGGCATTCAGCTGTCCAGCGTGCTGCAACTGGGTCTGACCCTGGCGATTCTGGCGGTGGTCATCGCCCTTGCCATCGGCGCGCCGCTGCCCCAGGCCAGCCATCTGCAACCCAGGGTAAACACCGACGTCTGGAGCGCCTTTGGCATCGCCCTGTGGGCCTATCTAGGCGTCGAGGTGGTCAGCCACCTGTCTGAGGAGTTTAAACGGCCTCGGCAGGACTTTGTCCCCGCCATGGTCATCGCCACCCTGTTGGTGGCCGCCGTGTACCTGGTGTGCACCCTGATGGTGCTAGAACGCCCTCATGACAGCACATTGGCCATGGTCAGCCTGTTCAATGACCGCTTCGGCCAGGGCGGCGAATGGGTCATTGGCCTGCTTGGCACCGCCGCCGGTTTTGCCACCGTCAACACCTATCTGGCCTCCATGTCCCGACTGGCATGGCGACTGGCTCAGGACGGGCAACTACCTGCGGGGTTTGGCCGCCTGAATCGCCACCGGGTTCCCACCTTTGCCCTGGCAATGCTGCTGGCCGTCGTGGCGCTGTCGCTGTCGCTGGCCCACGGTTTTGGCTGGCAATTTGAGGTACTGCTGGAATGGGTTAACGGGGTGTTTGTGATGATCTACCTGTGCTCAATGCTGGCGGCGCTCAAACTGCTGAATGGTCGCTTTCGACTCAAGGCGCTGTTGGGGGTTGGCGGCTGTTTGCTGTTTGCCTGGTCGCTGGGCTGGGGCATGCTGTATGGCGTTGCCATCTTTACGACCGTGTGGCTACTGAGACGACGATCCGCTGCCGACTGCCATTCTCAGGCACTCTCTTGAAGCACTGAGGAGAAAAAAAGAGGGGTGGCCGCAAGATCCACCCCGAAGCACAAGCAACGTAGCTAAATTGGAAGGATGCCCCCATAGCCCGGGGGCCTGGCCCCCACAGGAGCCAGATGGCCAACGGTCGGGGACTGCCTTGACCGTTGCCCGCGGCGCCGACTGCATGGCAGCGCCGCAGGATAGAGCAGCGAAAGCGATACCACAGGCTTTCGCATTGCCCCGTCACCGAAGGCGACGGGGACACCATTAGCCGAACTGGTTCATGGTGTTGTCTTTGCCGGAGGCCTTCAGGGCCGCCTCACCGGAGAAGTACTCCTTGTGATCATCACCGATATCGGAACCGGCCATGTTCTGGTGTTTAACACAGGCAATGCCCTGACGAATCTCCTGACGCTGTACGTTCTTGACGTAGCCCAGCATGCCCTGCTCACCGAAGTATTCCTTGGCCAGGTTGTCGGTAGACAAGGCCGCAGTGTGGTAGGTCGGCAGAGTGATCAAGTGATGGAAAATGCCCGCTTCCCGGGCCGCATCGGCCTGGAAGGTGCGAATCTTTTCATCGGCCCTGGTCGCCAGCTCGCTGCTGTCATACTCGGCACTCATCAGATTGGCGCGGTCATAGGCTGACACGTCTTCCCCGGCTTCCTGCATGGCATCAAACACCTGCTGACGGAAATTCAGGGTCCAGTTGAACGACGGGCTGTTGTTGTATACCAGCTTGGCGTTGGGAACGACGTCACGGATGCGGTTCACCATGGCGGCAATCTGACCCACGTGTGGCTTCTCGGTTTCAATCCACAACAGGTCGGCACCGTTTTGCAGCGAAGTGATGCAATCCAGAACCACCCGGTCTTCACCGGTGCCTTTGCGGAACTGGAACAGGTTACTGGCCAGGCGCTTAGGCTTAAGCAGCTTGCCGTTGGCCTTCACCACCACGTCACCATTCTGAATGTCTTCGGCGCTGTTAACGTAGTCGCCATCCAGGAAGCTGTTGTACTGATCCCCCAGATCCCCGGGCTCGTTGGTAATGGCGATCTGCTTGGTCAGGCCGGCACCCAGTGAGTCGGTACGGGCCACAATCACGCCATCATCCACACCCAGTTCCAGGAAGGCATAGCGAACGGCGCGAATCTTGGCCAGGAAGTCTTCATGAGGCACGGTAACCTTGCCGTCCTGGTGACCACACTGTTTCTCATCCGACACCTGGTTTTCAATCTGGATGCAACAGGCACCGGCTTCGATCATCCGCTTGGCCAGCAGGTAGGTGGCTTCGGCATTACCAAAGCCGGCGTCGATGTCGGCCACAATCGGCACAATGTGGGTCTGGTGGTTGTCGATCTGAGACTGAATCTCGGTGGCCTTGCTGTCATCGCCAGCGGCCTTGGCCTCATCCAGGCTGCGGAACAAGCCACCCAGTTCACGGGCATCGGCCTGACGCAGGAAGGTGTACAGCTCCTCGATCAATCCCGCCACCGAGGTCTTCTCATGCATCGATTGGTCCGGCAGCGGGCCAAAGTCGGAACGCAGAGCGGCAACCATCCAACCTGACAGGTACAGGTAACGGCGATCGGTGCTGTTAAAATGCTTCTTAATGGAGATCATCTTCTGCTGACCGATGAAACCGTGCCAGCAGCCCAGAGACTGGGTGTACTGGCTCGGATCATTGTCGTAGCGCTCCATATCGGCACGCATGATGCCGGCGGTGTATTTGGCAATGTCCAGGCCGGTCTTAAATTTATTCTGGGCCTTCATACGGGCGGCGTATTCCGGGCTGATGGCGTTCCATGCATTGCCCTGTGATTCGATCAGCGTCGCCGCGGTATCGATATCAGATTGATAAGTGGACATATTCATACTCCTTGAAATTCAGTGCTTCTTAAGAAATCGTATCTTGCGTCAAAATCTGATAGCCCGGCAGCGTCAGGAAGTCGGCCAGCTCATTCGAGGTGGTCAGCTCCTCAAACAGCGTGGAGGCTTGCTCAAAGGCGCCGTTATCAAACCGCTCCTCCCCCAGCTCCTGTCGAACCACTTTCAACTCCTGCTCCAGCATGGCGCGGAACAGAGCCGGGGTGATCAACTGACCGTTGTCCAGGCTCTTACCGTGTTTAATCCATTGCCAGATGGAGGCTCGAGAGATCTCGGCGGTGGCGGCATCTTCCATCAATCCGTAGATGGGCACACAGCCGTTGCCGGTGATCCAAGCTTCGATGTACTGCACCGCAATGCGAATGTTGGCTCGCATGCCGGCCTCGGTGGCCTGCCCCTCACAGGGTTGCAGCAACTCTTTGGCGGTGATGGGCGCATCCACATCACGACTGATGTGCAACTGGTTGTCCATCTCCGGTCCGATAAACTCGTTAAATACCCCCATGGCGGTATCCGCCAAGCCGGGGTGGGCCACCCAGGTGCCGTCGTGACCGTTACGGGCTTCCAGCTCTTTATCCTGAGTCACCTTGTCCAGCACCTTCTGCTGCAGCTGCGGATCCTTAGCCGGAATGAAGGCCGCCATGCCCCCCATCGCCAGGGCGCCCCGCTTGTGACAGGTTTTAATCAGCAACCGGGAGTACGCCGACAGGAACGGCTTCTCCATGGTCACCTGCTGGCGATCCGGCAATACCCGATCAGGGTGGTTACGCAGGGTTTTAATGTAGCTGAAGATGTAATCCCAACGGCCGCAGTTCAACGCCACGATGTTATTGCGCAATTCATAGAGGATCTCGTCCATCTCGAATACCGCCGGCAGGGTCTCAATCAGGCAGGTCACCTTGATGGTGCCTGGCTGAAGACAGAACTTCTCCTCGGTGAAGGCAAACACCTGGGCCCACCAGCGAGCCTCCAGGTGACTCTGCAGCTTGGGAATGTAGAAATAGGGACCCGACCCCTTTTTCAACAAGGTCCGGTAGTTGTGGTAGAAGTACAGGGCAAAGTCCACCAACGCCCCCGGCAACGGTTCGCCATCAAACAGGATATGATTTTCCTTCAGGTGCAGGCCGCGCACCCGGGCGATCAACACCGCCGGATCCTCGTTGAGCTGATAGTGCTTGCCGTTGCCCGGATTGGTAAACTCAATGGTGCCCTCTACCGCATCCTTGAGGTTCTGCTGCCCTTCGACCACCTTTTCCCAGCTCGGAGCCAGGGAATCTTCGAAGTCGGCCATGAACACCTTCACCCGGGCATTGAGGGCATTGATGATCATCTTGCGGTCCACCGGACCGGTGATCTCAACTCGGCGATCCTTCAGATCATCGGGAATACCCAGAATTTTCCAGTCGCCCTCACGAATGTCTTTAGTCTCAGGCAGGAAGTCGGGCAACTGGCCAGCATCGACGATGGCCTGCCGCGCCTCTCGGCCCGCCATCAGCTGATTGATCGCCGGTGCAAACCGACTGCCGAGTTCTGCCACAAATGCCAGAGCCTCTTCAGACAAAATCGCTTTGTATTCCGGCTTTTGAGGGCCGATAACCTGAATCCCTTGCGCTAACTCTGTAACCTGGCTCATATGACGCACCTCCAGTGCAACTTTCATTTGTAACTATAAAACCACTTAACCTTGCCAACAGTTTAGACGATCATTGGTTAAGTTTTGCCCTCATCGACCTGTATTAAACCTGCACCAGCCCCATTTAAAGATCAATAGCCAATTGATGGTTTTTTTGCATACCAATTTTAAAGCATTGAAAATAAAGACTTTTGGGTTAGAACAAACACTTTAAACGCCAGTTTTAATTATTTGATTGAATTTAGACTAAGGTCGTATTCTACCAAGGTCTAAATTTGTTGTTGCTTTACAACATTTGAAATATATCGGCGTACAAAAATGCCAATAATTGATTTTTAATGATGAATTAATAGGGAATGATTGATTTATTCAAAAAAATTAACTATCGGCATTATTGCAACTAAGCCATTGAAAATAAAAGAAAATAAGCAATCGCAATGGCCGGCACCCCAACATTGAAGCTCGGTAGTGTCAATTTGAATGGATGAGACTTTCATCAAAAAATCTGAATGCGTGTGACGTAAGATAACGTCTAAACCGCCCCCTCTCCCGACCGCCAAGCTCGGCCTGGCCACAAAAAAGCCGCAGACCCGGGTCTGCGGCTTTGTGAACCGATTCTAATGCAACTGGGGCATTAACCGGCCTTGGTGACCCTGCCTTTGACCTTTTCTCTCATGGTTTGCAACAGGTAATAGAACACCGGTACTAACAGGGTTCCGACCACCCCGGCCATCAACATGCCACCAAACACCGCATAACCTAGGCTATTGCGACTCTCGGCACCGGCACCGGTGGCCACCACCAGGGGCAATACCCCCAGAATAAAGGAGAAGGCCGTCATCAATACCGCCCTAAACCGCATCCTGGCCGCGGTGACAGCGGACTCGACAATGCCGACGCCCCCCTCTCGCTGCTGTTTGGCAAACTCAACAATCAGAATGGCGTTTTTCGACGCCAACCCAATCAGCAACACCAAACCAATCTGGGTATAGAGGTTAACCTCGGCCCCCGCCAGCCACACATAAGTAAAGGCCCCCAGGATCGCCACCGGCACCGCCAGCATCACCGCCAACGGAATGGTCCAGCTTTCGTACTGTGCCACCAGGAACAGGTAGGTGAACACCAGCGCCAGGCTGAAGATCAACGGCGCCAGGTTGCCCGCTTTGATCTCCTGGTAGGTCTGGCCGGTCCAACTGAAACTGTAGCCGGCAGGCAGATTGCCGGCGGCCACCCGCTCCATGGCCGCCACCGCTTCACCGGAACTGTAACCCGGAGCCGGAATGCCGTTGATGATGGTTGAGCCAAACAAGTTATAGCGGTTCACCACCTCAGGTCCCAGAATCGGCTCCACTTTAACCAGGGTCGACAACGGCACCATGTCACCGGCGGCGGTACGGACGTAGAAACGGCTGATGTCACGATCGGAGTTTCGATACTCCTCCTCGGCCTGCAGCATGACCCGGAACACCTTACCGAAGCGGTTGAAGTCGTTCACGTAGTTCCCGCCGAGCTGAGTCTGCAGGGTTGAAAATATTTCGCTGAGGGGGATCCCCAACACCTTGGCCTTGTTGCGATCCACGTCCACAAACAACTGTGGCGTATCGGCACGGAAATTACTGAAGGCAACCGCGATCTCCGGCTGGCCATTGGCCTCGATGATCAGTCCTCGCATCACCTGCGCCAATTCGGCGGCACTGCGGCCCTGGTTGTCCTGCAGTACAAACTCAAAACCACCGACGTTGCCCACGCCCGGCAGCGGCGGCAAGGCAAACACCATCGCCTGCAACAACGGATTGGCGGCATACACCCCCTGCAGGGTACCCATGATCGCCTTATCGCTGAGCTCGGGTGTGGTTCGCTCCGACCAGTCATCCAGGGTCACCACCAACAATCCGCCGTTGGACGACACCGAGCCACTGAGTACCGAAAACCCGGAAGCATGGATGACATTGCTGACCCCAGGCACTTGCAGGGTCTGTTCCACCAGCTCCGCCATCGCGGCCTCGGTACGGTTCAGCGAGGCACCATTGGGCAGTTGTATGTCCACCATAAAGGATTTCTTGTCCTCCGCGGGCACAAACCCGCTGGGCAAGACTTTACCCAACAGGCCGGTGGCCCCCAGGGCCAGGACAAACACCACCATCGCCATGGCACTGCGGCGGATCAGCGCCGAGACCCAGCCACTGTAACCATGAGTCAGGCGATCGAAGAAACGGTTAAACACCCCGAATGGGCCCTGTACCTTAGGCTGAGGCACCCGCAGTACCGAGGCACAAATGGCCGGCGACAGAGTCAGGGCGTTCACCGAAGAGATCAGTACCGCCACGCAGATGGTGACCGAGAACTGAGCGTACATCTGACCGGTGATACCGGGCATCACCGCCGTGGGCGCAAATACCGCCAACAGCACCAGGGTGGTAGCCACCACCGGACCGGTGACCTCCTCCATCGCCTTGATGGTGGCCGCCTTGGCGTCCAGCCCCTCCTCTTCCATGATGCGACTGACGTTCTCCACCACCACAATGGCATCATCCACCACGATACCGATGGCCAGAATCAAGGCAAACAGCGAGATGGTATTGATGGTCATCCCCCCCACCAGCAGGAACACAAAGGTACCGATCAGGGAGACGGGAATGGCGATGCCGGGCACCAAGGTCGCACGAAAATCCTGAAGGAACAGATACACCACCGCAATCACCAGGGCGATGGAGATAAACAGCGTCTGCACCACCTCCTTGATGGAGACGGTCACAAACTCGGTGGTGTCATACAGGATCTTGTATTCCATGTCCTGAGGGAAGGATTGCGACAGCAGCGCCATCTGTTCGCGCACCGAGGTGGCCACCTCCAACGCATTGGCATCCGGGCTTTGGTACACGGCGATAATGGCACTGGGTTTATTGTTGAGCTTTCCCTGGGCGTCGTAGGTCTGAGAGCCCAGCTCCACCCGGGCAATGTCACCGATCACCACCTTGGAGCCGTCTTCGTTGGAGCGCAACACCACCTGCTCGAACTCTTCCACCTCGACCAGGCGCCCTTTGGTTTGCAGGCTCAGCTGAAACTGTTGGTCGCGGGAGATGGGCGCCGCGCCGATTCGCCCGGCCGGAACCTGAATGTTCTGTTCCTGCAGGGCGTTACTGACGTCATTGGCGGTGATCGCCAGACTGGCCATCTTGCTGGGATCCAGCCAGATTCTCATGGCGTAATCCAGGCCACCGATGATCTGTACATCGGAGACCCCGCCCTGACGCGCCAGCACATCCTTGATGTTGAGGGTGGCGTAGTTGGTCAGAAACAGCGAGTCCAGGGTTTCCTGGGGGGCAACCAGGTTCACCAGCATCAGGAAGTTCGGGCTCTGCTTCTTAACCTTGACCCCCTGTTTGGTTACTTGCTCCGGCAGCCGCGGCAACGCCTGCTGGACCCGGTTTTGAACATTGACCTGGGCATCATCGGCATCGGTGCCCACCTCAAACGTCACCGTCAGCGAGTAACTGCCGTCATTGGCTGATTTGGAGGACATGTAGATCATGTCCTCGACCCCATTCACCTCGGCTTCGATCACCTGGGCAATGGTGTCTTTGACCACCTCGGCACTGGCACCGGCAAAGCTGGTGGTGACATTAATCTGCGGCGGCGAGACCTCCGGAAATTCGGCGATGGGCAGTAGCGGAATCGACAGCAATCCCGACAGCGTCAGGACGATGGAGATAACGAAGGCAAATTTGGGCCTGAAGACAAAAAAGCGACTGATCATTTCGCCTCCTGCCCTTCAGCCTCGAAGGGTTGTACCGTGGCCTCAGTGGCGGTCACTTCGACGCCGGGGCGAATCTTCTGCAACCCTTCGGTCACCACCCGGTCGCCCGGATTCAGGCCGGCTTTGACTTCCCACTTGATGCCAAATTGTTGCCCCAATGACACCAACCGCTTCTCTGCCTTATTGTCGGCACCGATCACAAACACATAACGGCCCTGCTGATCCTGCTGCACCGCCGCCTGTGGCACCAGCAGTGCCTGCTCGGTTTCCGGCGCTTCGATGACCACGGTGACAAACATCCCCGGCAACACGAAGTCATCCGGATTCGGGAACTGGGCCCGCATTTCGACGGTGCCGGTAGCAGCATCCACCCGGTTGGCCACGTAATCCACCACCCCCCGCTCGGCATACTGATCGCCATTGGGCAGACGAATGTGCAGCACCAGCTCCTCCAGCCGCGGCAGCGCATCCGGGTTGGTTCGAATCACCTTATAGGCATTGGAAAGTTCACGGGAGGAGACCTGGAATGTCACCCAGAACGGATTGACTCGCACCAGGGTCGCCAGGGTTTGCTGTGGGTCAACCAGATCACCCTGAGACACCAAGGCGGTGGAGATCTTACCATCGATCGGGGCCGTCACCTTGGTGTAAGACAGTTGCAACTCGGCGGCTTCCAGGGCCGACTTGGCCTGCACCACCTGGGCTTCGGTCTGCAGTTTGTCGGAAGTCAGGGCATCCATGTCCTTTGCGGAGATCATGCCATCGGGGAACAGTTGCTTACCCCGTTCCCAGTTGAGGATGGCGACGTCGCGGGCGGCTTCGGCCTGGGTCAGTTGCGCCAGTTGTTGGCCGCGCTCGGCCAGATAGGGAGAGGGGTCAATCTCAAACAGCAACTGTCCCTGCTTGACCTCGTCTCCCTCGACGAAGTGACGTTTCAACATCGGGCCAGAGACCTGAGCCTGAATGGTCACATCCTCACTGGCCTGAGTGCGCCCGACGTACTCGGCCCCGTAGGTGACCGGCTCCTCGGCAATGGTGGTTACTCCGACACTGGGTGCCTGTGGCGCCGGCTGTCCGGTAGGGGCCTTATTGCACCCGCCCAGCACCACCAGTGCCACCAAGCCAAACCACTGTATCCCTCTCATCGCGCTGCTCCTTGCCCGCCAGGCATAATCCAGATTGTCTGAACTTCGAGCATACCATAAGCATCACGACGACCAAGTTTAAGTCACTTAGAAATCGATATTTTTTAACCGATTCTATTAAAGTGCGGCCCCAACATCCCTGGCCAGTACCCCCATGTAACTGGCAAAGCCCAGCAGCAGGGTCACCCCGGCCATCCGGTGCATGGGCACCGCCGCCGCCCGGCCACCACTGAGTCGGGCCAGATAGAAAAACACCCCGGTCACCAGCGTCAACGCGGTCATCACCGGCAGATCTCGAGCCAGCACCTCCGCTGGCAACGTCACCCCATCCCCAATCAGCCCGGGAAAAGCCAGTACGCCCAGCAGGTTAAAGATGTTTGAGCCGATCACCGTCGCCAGCGTCATGTCGTACAAGCCACGGCGCACGCCGGCGATGGCCGCCGCCAACTCGGGCAGACTGGTGCCAAAGGCGATCACCGTCAGACCAATCACCAGCTCACTGATGCCAAACGCCCGCGCCAGCTCGACACTGCCCCAGACCATCACCTGGGAACTGGCCAGCAGCAGCACCAGCATCAACAGGGTTTCGATCATGGCCCGGTGCTTGCCGATGGCCAGGAACTCGACATCCACCTCATCGTCGCTGTTGTGGCTTCGACCCAGGTAGATACCGTAAGCCACCATGCCCGCCAGCAACGCCAGCCCCTGAGGCCAACCCAGGTAGCCATTCCACAGCAACAGGTAGGCAAACAGCACCACCGCCGCCAGTATGGGAAACTCACGTTTTAGGAATTGACGACTGACCATCAATGGCGTGATCAAGGCACAGATTCCCAGCACTAAACCGGTATTGATGATGTTGGAGCCGATGGCATTGCCCACCGACAGCCCTTCGGCGCCATTGAGTGCCGCCACCGCACTGACCAACAGCTCCGGCGCCGAGGTACCAAAGGCGACAATGGTCATGCCAATAAAGACGATGGACAGCCCCATGTGTTTGGCCAGGGTCGCCGCGGCGCCAATCAGGCGATCGGCACTCACGGTCAGCACAGCAAAGCCACCGATTACGGCCATCAGGGGTAACAACAGAGAAGACACAATAAAGACACTCCGAGGGCAACGCACACGAACACCTCGCCCCCTGCCCTCGCCGGAGTTGAGCTGTTCGAGTCTCATCAATCCGTAATGCCACCTGATAGTGGATTACGCCGACAGTGCCAAGCCGACAGGCTGAGGATGTTGACACTGCCCCCTGCTTTAGCGCAGAGCGACTACTCCCCCGAAATCTGGAGCGGAATTATAGCCAGCGTCATCGGCAAACACCAGCCCTGTCCGGTGCCATCGATAACAAAAAATTCCCCTTGCCGGCCTCGCTCCTGAGCGGATTCGGAGTATAATTACTCGGTTCACGACCCGCGCCTTCCGGCGCCGCCTAGGAGTACCATGTCCAGCCACCGCCCCCTGCGCCTGACCCTCGCCCACATCAACGACACCCACTCCCAGTTTGATCCGACCACCCTGGCCCTGACGTTGCCAACCCTGGGTCAGGTACACGCCCCTTGTGGCGGTTATCCCCGACTGTCGAGTGCGCTGAATCAAGCCAGGGCGGATGCCCGCCAGACCGGTCGCCAGTTACTGGCGCTGCACGCCGGTGACTGCTTTCAGGGTTCGCTGTATTTTTCTCACTACAAGGGTCGACTGAATGCCATCCTTAACAACCAGTTGGATCTGGATGCCATGGTACTGGGCAATCACGAGTTCGACCTCGGCAACCCGATGCTGTCGACCTTTATCCAAGGTTTGCAGTTTCCGGTATTGGCGGCCAACATGGATCTCAGCCAGGAACGCACCGACAAAACGTCACCGATGCGTGGCCTCAGCAACCTGTTGGATTACGATCCAGGGCAACAGCGGGGCCGTTACCTGGTTAAACACCTGGATGGCGAACCGGTGGCCCTGTTCGGGCTGACACTGGATAACATGCATGAGCTGGCCTGTGCCGACAACGACACCCAGTTTCATCCTTGCCTGGACGTCGCCCGCGCCACCATCGACGCCATCGAACATGCGGGCATCAATAAGATCATCATTCTCAGCCATCTGGGCTACGATCGGGATCTGCAGCTGGCCGAGCAACTGGATGGCGTCGCCGCCATCATCGGCGGCCACACCCACGTACTGCAAGGTGACTTTCAGAACCTGGGGCTCGGCGGCCGGGATCACTACGCCGTGGTCATCAACAATACCGCCGTGGTTCAGGCTGGCAGCAACGCCTTGTTTCTTGGGCAGTTGCAGCTGGATCTGGACGCAGACGGCACCCTCAGACGCGTCGATGGTGGCAATGCCCTGCTGGTGGGGCAGACCCTCAGCACCGACGCCGAGGGCCGTCACCCTTTGCCACCAGCACAAACAGAGCAAGCCCTCGCCTACCTGAGCCAACAAACCAACGTCACCCTGGCCGACAACGACCCAGCCCTTCAAACTCTGTTGCAGCAACACTACAAGCCAGCCCTGCTGGAATTTGAACAACAGATCATTGCCCGGACTCAGCAGCCCCTGCGCCACCTTCGAATTCCGGATGATCAAGGGGGCAGCCAGGTGGCACCGCTGCTGGCCAGAGCCATGCGCTGGCAGGCCAGGCAGTTGGGACACCAGGTGGACTTCGGCCTGCACAACGCCGGCGGCACCCGCGCCTCCGTCAATCAAGGGCCGATCAGCGCCGGCTGGGTCGCCGGCACCCTGGCGCCCTTTGCCATTGGCATCGTCAAATACCAGGTGAGCGGCGATGCCTTAAGAGCCACCCTGGAGTCGGCCATCAACAATGCCCTCAATAACGGTGTGGTCGGCACTGGTACCGGCAGCTACCCCTACGTCTGGGGGCTAAGATTCCGCTACGATGCCGAGGCCGACATGGGCCAGCGCATTGTGCAGCTGCAGTGCCGCCATCAGGGACACTGGGTCGATGTCGACGCCCAGCGGCAATACACCGGCGTCTCTACCGGTTATACCGCTGCCGGCAAAGAAGGTTACTACCCACTGGCCCACCTGCCCGAGCCGCCACTGGAGCTGCAGATCACCATTGCCGAAGCGGTGATCAACCACTGGCGTCATCTGGGCCAACTGGAGCCAGCACTGTAAGTCCGCAGAGGTCGGCGAAGAGTGACTTCCCGCCACGCGGCGCTGTTCCCTCTCAGCCAATGGCTAGCAAACTGATGAGCTAAAAGCCGCTTTGAAGGCACAAAAAAACCGGGCCAGGCCCGGTTTTTCATCCGCATCACACCTTAACGCAGCAGATCTTCCATGTCGTCGGTGTCCATATGGCGCACGTCTTTGCCTTTGACAAAATAGATGACGTACTCACAGATGTTCTGGCAACGATCGCCGATGCGCTCCAAAGCCCGGGCCGCCCACAACACATCGAGAATGCCGGGGATCGAGCGGGGATCTTCCATCATGAAGGTCATCAGCTGGCGAATCACCGCTTCGTACTCGCCGTCGACCTTAACGTCTTCCTTGTGAATGCGGAACGCCGCATCCACATCCATGCGAGCAAAGGCATCCAGGGTTTCGTGCAGCATTCGCGCCGCATGCCGGCCCATGGCTTCCATGGACACCAGCGTACCTTTACGGCTGCCGCCCTTGGTCTCCAGCACCGTGCGCCCCACCCGCACACAGGCATCACCGATGCGCTCCAGGTCGGCGGTGGTCTTGGAGATGGCCAGTACCAGACGCAGGTCCGACGCCGCCGGCTGACGCTTGGCGATGATGCGAGTACACTCCTCATCGATGGCGACTTCCATGGCATTGATCTTGCGGTCCGTGGCCATCACCTTCTTAGCCAGATCCTGATCCCCGGTTTGCAGGGAGTGCAGCGCGTCATTGAGCTGCTGCTCCAGCAAGCCGCCCATGGCCATCACTTGGCTGCGGACATCCTCCAGCTCCAGATTGAACTGGCCGGAGATGTGTTTTCCCAAGTTATTGTTATCCATTGCCTACAATCCTTATCCGTAACGACCGGTGATGTAATCTTCGGTCTTCTTCTTCGCTGGAGTGGTAAACAGGGTATTGGTGTCGGCGTACTCGATCAATTCCCCCATGTACATAAACGCAGTCTGATCCGAGACCCGCGCCGCCTGCTGCATGTTGTGAGTCACGATCACCACGGTAAACTGATCTTTGAGGGTATGAATCAGCTCCTCAATGGTCAGGGTGGAGATGGGGTCCAGGGCCGAGGTCGGCTCATCCAGCAACAGCACTTCCGGCTGAATGGCGATGGCGCGGGCAATCACCAGTCGTTGCTGCTGCCCCCCTGACAGCCCAAAAGCGTTGTCATGGAGTCGGTCTTTGACCTCGTCCCACAGGGCGGCGCCCTTCAGCGAACGCTCCACCGCTTCATCCAGATCCCGGCGGTTGTTGATGCCCTGCAGACGCAGGCCATAAACCACGTTTTCATAGATGGATTTGGGAAACGGGTTGGGACGCTGGAACACCATGCCCACATTGCGACGCAGCGACGCCACATCCACATGCTTACCGTAGATGTCATCATTGTTCAGCAGGATCTGGCCGTCGACCCGGCAGCTGTCCACCAAGTCGTTCATGCGGTTCAAGCAACGCAGCAGGGTGGATTTACCACAGCCTGACGGGCCAATAAAGGCGGTAACCTGGTTTCGCGGAATCTTCATGGTGATGCCCGACAGCGCCTGTTTGTCGCCGTAATACAGGTTCAGGTTGTCGATGTCGAAGGCAGTCATCTCAGGCGACAGCTGTTTCAGATCCAGCGGCGCCGAGGATTTGTTCAAGGCTTCAATTGCAATCATGGTCATTCTCTCGGCTTAGTGTTCCAGGGAACGGAATTTTTCACGCAGGTGATTTCGCACCCCGATGGCAGTCAGGTTCAGTGCCACAATGACACTGACCAGCAGGAACGAGGTGGCGTACACCAGCGGCCGCGCCGCTTCCACGTTCGGGCTCTGGAAACCCACATCGTAGATGTGAAAGCCCAGATGCATAAATTTACGATCAAGGTGGACATATGGCCAGTTGCCATCCACCGGCAGGGTCGAGGCCAGTTTGACCACCCCCACCAACATCAGCGGTGCCACTTCACCGGCGGCGCGAGCCACCGCCAGAATCAAACCGGTCATGATCGCCGGGCTGGCCATGGGAAGAACAATCCGCCACAGAGTCTCGGCCTTGGTGGCACCCAGCGCCAATGAGCCGTGGCGAACACTGCTGGGGATTCGGGACAGGCCCTCCTCGGTCGACACAATCACCACCGGCAACGTCAGAATTGCCAGAGTCAGTGCCGACCAGATCACCCCGGGCGTGCCAAAGGTCGGGTTCGGCAACGCTTCCGGATAGAACAGCTCATCCAGCGAACCGCCCACCATGTAAACGAAGAACCCCAGACCAAACACGCCGTAGACAATCGAGGGTACCCCGGCGAGGTTGATCACCGCGATACGAATCAGCCGGGTCAGGCCGTTCTTGGCTGCGTACTCATGCAAATACACCGCGGCGACGACACCAAATGGCGTCACAATCACCGCCATCAGCAGCACCATGAACACGGTGCCAAAGATGGCCGGGAACACCCCGCCTTCGGTGTTGGCTTCCCGAGGGTCATCACTGATGAACTTGCCGATGGCGTGAAACCAGTGACCCACCTTGCCCATCAGACCCAGCTGATTCGGATAGGCCACATCCAGCACGCTGTCCATCGGCAGAGTCACCCGCTCTCCGCGCATGTCCCGCACCACGATGGCGTCCTCGGCCGCCTGGTCACGCAGATCAAACAGCCGCTTCTCCAGCACCAGGTAGTCCTGATTCAAGGCGGTACGCTTGGCATCGAGTTCCGCCAGCGCCTGTGCCGTCAACTGATGGTTCAGCTCCAGTTTGCGCTCATCCAGGCGCAAGCGCTCCAGTTGGTAGTTGATGCGACCGATGTCGACCTTCTGCAACTCTTCTGCCTGCTCATGCAGCTCGGCGGTCTTTTCAATGGCCAGGGCCAGTTGGGGCTTCAGCGCCTCACCGTCGTAGCGTTTGCCATCAAAGATCAGCTCGACCGGATAGCCGTAGAAGTTGCCATTCTTGTTACGTTCGAACACGGCGATGTCGTCTGGCAGCGTCTGCGACTGAATGGTCGGCTCGATGATCCAGCGAAAATCCAGTGGCACATACTCACGGTTGCCGGTCTTCACCAGGTAGCGAGTGATGAACTCCCCCTCGACTTCGAGTTCAATACCCGACTGCTGCAACCGCTCTACGGGCACCTGTTCTCTGTCGTAGATCTCGCCGATGACCCGCTCGACCTGACCATTGTTCACCTGAAGATCGAACTGATACACCGGTGAAGGCCAGAAATACACCAGCCCCTTCCAGGCGATCATCAACAACAACCCCAGCACCGCAATCAAGCTTAGGCTCACGGCACCCGCCGTCATCCAAATCCAGGGAGAGCCCGATTTAAACCACTTACCCATTGTCTTATTCCCTTCCATTACAGGGTGCTGTACTTATCACGCAACCGCTGACGGACAAACTCGGCCAACGTGTTGAACATAAAGGTGAAAATGAAGAGCACGAAGGCCGTCAGGAACAGTACCCGATAATGCGAGCTGCCGATGGCCGATTCCGGCATCTCAACGGCGATGTTGGCGGACAGGGTGCGCATCCCCTCAAACAGGTTCCACTCCATCAGCGGGGTATTGCCCGTGGCCATCAGCACGATCATGGTTTCCCCCACGGCGCGGCCCACTCCCATCATCACCGCCGAGAAGATGCCCGGACTGGCCGTCAACATCACCACTCGGGTCAGGGTCTGCCAGGTGGTGGCCCCCAGTGCCAGCGAACCATTCACCAGATGCCTGGGCACTGAGAACACCGCGTCTTCGGCAATGGAGAAGATGGTCGGAATCACCGCAAACCCCATGGCAATGCCCACAACCAGGGCATTTCGTTGGTCAAAAGTGATGCCCAGCTCATTGGTCACGAAGCGACGGGCATCGCCGTCCATCAACAGGGTCTCTACCACCGGACTCAGCGACATCGCGCCCCAGCCCACCAGCACCAGCAACGGCACCAGCATCAGTTCGCGTAGCTCACCCCAGCGGGAGCTTTGAATGTTACGTGGCAGCGAGTGCCAAATCAGCGCCGCCAGCAACACCGACAGCGGCAACGACAGCATCAACATAAAGATGCCCGGCAGGTTGTCCTCCACCAACGGCGCCAGCCACAAGCCCGCCAGAAAACCCAAAATTACCGTTGGCAGGGCTTCCATGATCTCAATGGTGGGCTTGACAATGCTGCGCACTCGGCCGGACATGAAGTAGGCGGTATACACCGCACCGGCCAGTGCCAGAGGCGTGGCGAACAGCATGGCGTACAACGCCGCCTTCAGGGTGCCGAAGGCCAGAGGCATCAGGCTCAGCTTGGCTTCGAAGTCATCAGACCCGGACGTGGACTGCCACACATAAGCTGGCTCGGGGTAACCCTCGTACCAGACTTTCTGCCACAACGCACTCCAGGACACCTCCGGGTGGGCATTGTCGAGATCGGCGAACTGCAACTGATTGCCAGACTGAATAGCCAATCCATTGCCACGAGGCGAAAACGCCATCATGGTCACCGCCGTGTCACCGAAGCGTTCGGTCAGCAGCTTGTTCTCGCTGGTGGTGTAAAACAGCTGTACTTGACCGTCGCTGGTGCCGGCGACAAAACTCTTGCGGAAAAACTCCGAGGCCAGGCTGGGCGTGTCAACACCGGTAGCGAATTCACGAATGCGCTCGAAGCGACGACCCTCTTTGCCAGCCACCTGAAACCACTGGGAGATCACACCGTTGTCATTGGCCACCATCAACGAACTGGCGCCGGCCAACAATTCAATATCGCTGATGCGGGCACCGGCTTCCGCCGCTTCCAGCACCTGCTCGATGTAGGGGGCATCGCCGTCCTCAACGTTCAGTACCGTTACCCGGTTACCGGCCAGAATAAACAAGCGTGCCTGGTCCGGAGTCAGCAGCAGCTTGTCGATGCGCTCCGATGAACCCGGCAGAGGATAATCGTTTCGGGCCCACACCACTTCGTCGGTCAAAAAATCGACGTCGGCACTCATGCGGGTCAGCACCAGATCATTGGAATCGGTGTCGCTCCAGATAAAGGTGCTGCCTTCATCGCCGGCGGCAAACACCAACTGATCGATGGCCTTGCCGTCACTCAGTTGCAATGCCTCGGCCCCAAGGGGATAACGCAGCTGCGGAGTCACGGTGCGAACATCATTGGGGTAGCTGATGGCAAAATCCGGTTGAACCACCCAGACACTGCCGTCATCAAACGCCAGGGCTGCGCTGCGCTCCGACGGGTTGCTGCGGGAAAACCCGGTCGCGCGAATGCCGGGCGCCGTGGGGATCGACAAGGTCGAATCCATGTTATTGGATGTTAATGAAAAAAACTGAACATCCCCAGAAGACGTGATACGGTAAAGGTATTCACGCTGCTCATCGGTACCCAGCTGCACCGTCGATTCGGTACCCGATAAGGTGGTGGTAAACCCCGGGGTCAGGCTGGCCCCTTTAAATACCGGCGCTACCACGTAGAGCAGATAGAAAAAGATCAGCAACAGGGCGATCAGCACCATGATGCCGCCCGCGGTGACACCGTATCTCGCAAGCCGGTCCTTTATCAGGCGCCGATGGCTCGCACGGTATTTGTCAGCAATCGTCTGTTCCATCAATATCCTCTAACAAGTGGGAGCAGTCGTTTTTGAATTGGTGTGGAGTATATGTCTGTTGTATGACACTTGTGTTACACCGACCTTCATAATTCGTTTTAGGAGCCTGTATGGAAAAGTGGATTTTGAGTGTAATCGGCGAGGATTACCCGGGTATTACCGAAACTCTGGCCCAGGCCATTCAAGACAACCAGGCCAACTGGCTCGACGCCAGCCTGCGCCGCATCGGTGACCGCTATGCCGGCATCATCGAGCTGGAACTGCCCGCCGCCAACCTCCAGGCCTTGAAACAGCAGTTGGGCACCATACGCGGCCTCAACATCGAGCTGCAGCGGGTCACCCCTAAGGTCACCCCAAGCCTGCAGTTCCACCTGGAAGTGATTGGCAACGACCGGCCCGGCATCGTTGCCAGTGTCACCGAAATCATCCGTGGTCACCGGGCCAACATCGACCAACTCGAGAGCGATCTGGACACTGCCAATCACACCGGAGTGCCGCTGTTTCGTCTCAATATCCTGTTAACCGCACAGGATGAGGAGCAACTGGATCGCATGGAGCAATCTCTGTTTACTCTGGGTGATGATCTGATGGTGGAGTACCAACGCATTAGCTAAAATCCAGCAAAAGTATCTGACATTTCATATCGATGACACTTTTCTGACAGAGAATGCTGCGCACACTCAATAAAAGGGACAGAAACGATGTCTGCGCAATCCCATTTTCCCTATACCGACAAAGAGCTCAGTTGGCTCGCCTTTAACGAGCGGGTGCTGCAGGAAGCGGCCGACCCCAGCGTGCCCGTGATCGAGCGGGTGCGTTTTCTTGGCATCTATTCCAATAACCAGGATGAATTCTTCCGGGTACGGGTGGCCGACGTGCGCCGCCAGATCCTTATCGACGAATCTAAGGGCGGCGGCGAGGGCGCTCGAGCCCTGCTGGCGGCCATCAATGCCAAGGTGCTGGCGCTGCAAACCAAGTTTGATGACATCTACCGGCAACTGATCCACGACCTGGCCCGGCGCAACATTTTCCTGGTTAACGAGAAGCAACTCAGTCCGGAGCAGGGAAAGTGGCTCAAGCGTCATTTCCGTGAACGGATTCGCCGCCACATCGTGCCGTTGATCGTCGATGAACATACCGAGTTGGCCCGCAGCCTCAACGACGGAACCACCTACCTGGTGGCCGGTATCCGCAAAGGCGAGCGAATCACCTACTGCCTGATCGAAGTCCCCACCCTGCAGGTTCCCCGGTTCGTGCAGCTACCGGCAGAGGGCAGCAAAAAACGTAAGACTCTGATACTGCTGGACAACATTATTCGCCATTGCCTGGAAGAGGTGTTTACCGGCTTTTTTGACTTCGATACGGTCGAGTGCTTTTCCATCAAGCTGACCCGGGACGCCGAGTACGACCTGTCCGATGAGATTGAGATGAGCCTGCTGGAAAAGATGTCGTCCGGGCTGAAACAGCGACTGACCGCCGAGCCCGTCAGTTTTGTCTACGATAGGGACATGCCCAGGCACATGCTGGAGATGCTGCAGGATAACCTCAGTATTGCCGGCGTCGACTCGATGATTCCCGGTGGTCGCTACCACTGCTTCCGCGACTTTATCGGCTTTCCCAATCCCGGCCGAGCCTACCTGGAAAACCCCAGGATTGCCCCGATGCGCAGTCGCCAGTTCAGTGAATATGCCAACACCTTCGAGGCGATTCGCGCCGGCGACATCCTGCTTTATTACCCCTACCATACCTTTAACCATGTGACCGAAATGCTGCGTCAGGCCGCCTTCGATCCGGCGGTGCGATCCATCAAGATCAACATCTACCGGGTGGCCAAGCACTCCCAGATCGTCCATTCGTTGATCGAAGCGGTAAAAAACGGCAAAGAGGTCTCAGTGGTGGTGGAACTGCAAGCGCGCTTCGACGAAGAGGCCAACATCGAGTGGGCCAAGTTCCTGACCGATCACGGCGTACGCATCAACTTTGGTATCCCGACCCTGAAAATTCACTCCAAGCTTATCCTGATCAAACGACTGGAACAGGGGCAACTCAAGCACTACGCCCACATCGGCACCGGCAACTTCCACGAAAAGACGGCTAAGATCTATACCGATTTTGCCCTGTTCACCTGTCATGAGGAGATTTGCAGCGAGGTGGACAACGTGTTTGAGTTCATTGAACACAGCTACAAGAAGTTCAAGTTCAATCACCTGCTGGTGTCGCCGAATGACGCCCGTCGCAAGCTGTACAGCCTGATTGATCGTGAAATTCAGAATCAGCTGGCGGGCAAGCCCTCAGGCATTACGCTTAAAATCAATAACCTAGCAGACAAGGGGCTGATCAAACGCCTGTATGACGCCTCTCGCAATGGCGTCAAAATCCGACTGATCATTCGCGGCATGTGCTCACTGCAGCCGGGCATCAAAGGGGTGTCGGAGAATATTACCGCCATCTCGGTGGTGGATCGCTTCCTCGAACACCCTCGCATCATGGTGTTCAATAACAGCGGCGACCCCAAGGTGTTCCTCTCCAGCGCCGACTGGATGACCCGCAACATCGACAAACGCATTGAGGTGGGTTGCCCCATCTATCAGCCGCAACTGAAACAACAGATTATCGATATTCTGAACCTGCAGTTCAAAGACACCACCAAGGCACGCATCCTGGATAAGGCGCAGCAAAACCACTATGTGAAACGCGGCAACCGTAAAAAAATCCGATCTCAGATTGCCATCTATGATTACCTTTTCGACTATGAAAAAAGACTGACTCTTAAGACTCCCAGCCTATGGAACAGAAAATAGACAGTGGCAACGGCCGCATCCTGGCGGCCATCGATCTCGGCTCAAACAGCTTTCACCTCGGCATCGCCCGGGTGATTGCCGGTGACATTCAACCGATGCACCGTCTCAAACAGCGGGTACAGCTGGCGGAAAATACCGATAACAGCGGTAACCTCAGCCCCGAAGCCATGGAACGCGGCCTGGAATGCCTGAAGCAGTTCAGTCAGCGACTCAGCGAGATGCACTTCGACCAGATTCGCATTGTCGCCACCTATGCCCTGCGCCAGGCGCCCAACCGCTACCAGTTTATCGAGCAGGCCCGTGCCATCTTGGATCACCCTATCGAGGTGATCCCGGGTCGGGAAGAGGCACGCCTGATCTATCAGGGCGTCAGCCAAAACCAGATCATCGCCACCCCGACGCTGGTCATTGACATCGGCGGAGGCAGCACCGAACTGGTCATTGGCCAGGGCCACACCCCGGTCCAGCTGGAAAGCCTGTCCATGGGCTGCGTCAGCTTTCAATCTCGCTTCTTCGGCGAAGGCAAGCTGTCCTCAAAGCGGATGAAAAAAGCCATTCTGGCGGCCGAGCAGCAACTGGAGTTGCTGCAGCAACGGTACCTTCATACCGGGTTTGAGGCTGCCATCGGCTGTTCCGGCACCATTAAGGCCATCGCCTTGCTGCTCAATGACGGCGACCTCAGCGCCCCCATCAGCCTAAAAGCGCTGCTGCAACTGGCACGCACCATTGGCGAACACGATCACGTCGATCAACTGCCGTTCGAACAACTGGCGGAGCTGCGGCGAAAAGTGCTGCCGTCCGGCTTGGCCATCCTGATTGCCTGTTTCAGGCAGCTTGATATTGAACAGATGCAGTTCAGCGAGTTTGCCTTACGGGAAGGGGTATTGAGTGAACTGGCAAACCAGGATGTTCATCTGAACATTCAGGCCAGAACCATCCAATCCCTGCAGCAGCGTTACCAACTGGATACTCATCACAGCGTTCGGATTCAGGCCAGCGCCCAGCAGTTGTACCGACAATTCAGCAACAACAAAAAACGGCTGGCCCTGTGGCTGGATTACGCCGCCGCCGTGCATGAAATCGGCCTGCAGGTAAACTACCGCGGCATCCATAAACACGGCGAGTACATTCTCAGCAATGCCAACCTGTCTGGCTTTAACACCGAAGAGCAGCAACTGCTGGCTTTCCTGGTTCGCTGGCAGCGAAAAAAGCTCAGCGGTTGCCAGTCTCCGCAGCTGCAGATGCTCAACAACAGCCAGCTTTGGCCACTGCTGATCGCCCTGAGGCTGTCGATCATGCTCCATCTGGGCCGACGTCATCACATCACCCTGCCACAATTGCAGCAGCAAGATAACACCCTGACTCTGACCTTCAGCGAACAACTGTCGGGCGACGACCTGCTGGTGGCGGATCTGGAGCAGGAGCAACTGCATCTGAAAGAGTTGGGCTGGCAGTTACAGTGGCAATGAGACTGGCTTCCTGAGCCCTTGGGTCATCGCCGCAACCGCGCCAGCCACAGACACAAAAAACCCGCCGAGTGGCGGGTTTTTCATTCGCTAGCGCAGTGGCTTACAGGTTGATACCCAGCTTAGCCATGTCCTTAGCAATCACCACCTTAGGCAGTGGCACATAACCGTCTTTGTCAACAATGGTCTGGCCCTGCTTGGACAGTACAAACTTCAGAAACTCCTGAGTCATCGGATCCAGGTCTTTATTGGGGTGCTTGTTCACGTACACGTACAGGTAACGGCTCAGCGGGTAAGTGCCGTTGGCGGCGTTGGCTGTGGTCGCATCGATGAACTTGCCGCCCTTCTTGGACAGGGGTACCGCTTTCACACCGGCAGTCTTATAGCCGATACCGGAGTAACCGATGGCATTGAGGCTGGTGGACACCGACTGTACCACCGAGGCAGAACCTGGCTGCTCGTTAACGCTGGCCTTGAAGTCCCCTTTACACAGGGCTTTTTTCTTAAAGTAACCGTAAGTACCGGACACTGAGTTACGGCCGTACAGCTGCACGTCTTTGCCTGACCAGCTGGCACTCAGACCCAGGTCACCCCAACGGGTAACATCGCTGCCGCCACACTTACGGGTGGAAGAGAAGATGCCGTCGACCTGCTTGATGGTCAAACCGTCAATCGGGTTGTCCTTATGGACAAACACCGCCAGGGCGTCAATGGCCACCCGTACCGGTGTCGGCTTATAACCGAAGCGCTTAACGAACGCTTCCTCTTCGTTGGGCTTCATCTTGCGGCTCATGGGACCAAACTGAGAGGTGCCTTCGGTCAGTGCCGGCGGCGCAGTAGAGGAACCGGCCGCCTGAATCTGTGGATTCACGTTTGGATACAGGCGCTTAAACTCTTCCGCCCACAGGGTCATCATGTTAGCCAGAGTATCGGAACCAACAGAGGAAAAATTACCAGAGACACCACTGGTCTTTTGGTAAGTTGCCAGAGCCGGGTCGATGGCAGCTGAGGTAGCAGAAGCGAAAAGGGTTGCAGCGGCAAAGCCCAGTGCACTAGCAAGTTGTTTGATTTTCATTTGGATTACTCCAGTATTTTTCGTAATCAGGTTTCGTTGACGGCTGCCAGTATTGACCGCAAAGATGACACTTATGTGACTGCGACATGACCCATAGATGACACTCATGCCTGTTCAGTCTGCTGAACCACAATCAGGTTGGCAGGAATGGAAAACCCAAAGGTACTGCCCTTGCCCACGGTGCTACGAATATCCAGCTGACTGTTGTGGTGACTGAGGGCATGTTTAACAATAGCAAGCCCGAGGCCACTGCCACCGGTCTGGCGGGAGCGAGCACGATCGACTCGGTAGAACCGCTCCGTCAGTCGGGGGATGTGCTCCAGGGCGATGCCGTCACCGCAGTCCTGAACTTCAAACCGCCCCACGTCCCCCACACGTTGCCAGCTGATGCGAACCTCGGTGCCCGCCGGTGAATAATGCACGGCGTTCTGAACCAGGTTGGCACAGGCACTTCGAATCTGCAGCTCATCCCCGTACATGTGTAGCCCAGGCTCAATATTCAACACCAGCTGATGCTTACCGGCAGAGAGCGCCTGCGCCTCGCCATGGACCTGGTTGAGGACCTCGGTCATGTCGATGCGGTGCTCCGGATCCACCTGGGTGGAAACCTCAATCTTGGACAGCGTCAATAACTGGTCCACCAGGCTCTTCATTCTCTGAGTCTGATCGGTCATCGCCGACACCTGCTTGGCGTCCATGGCCGGCGACATGGCCATCATCTCTAAGTAACCCTGCAGCACGGTCAACGGGGTCTTCAGTTCATGGGAGACATTGGCAACGAAGTCCCTGCGCATCGCCTCCAGTTGCCGCAGCCGGGTGACATCCCGGGCCAGCAACAGTTTCTGATTATCGCCGTAGGCCATAATCCGAATCTCCAGCAGCCTGGACTCGGACGCCGACGAGGCCATCTCGATGGGGTCGTCATAGTGGTTGCTGTGCAGGTAGGTAGAAAATGCCGGATAACGGATCAGGTTGTCGATGCGCTGACCCGCATCCTGAGGCCAGTGGATGCCCAGGTGCAGCTCCGCCAGTTTGTTGCACCAGGCGATCTGCCCCTCGTGCCCCATCACCACCGCCGCATCGGGAAGGGCTTCCGCCCCCTCACGGAAACGGGACAACAGCCGCGCCAGCTGCGAACGACGGCGGCGGTTTTTACCCTGCAGGCGATAGATGCCATTGAAAATCGGCTCCCAGCTGCCGCTGCCATGAGGCGGCGTCAGGCGGCGATCTTTCCACAACCAGTGCGCCAGTCGCGACAGGTGGCGATAGTGGTAGCCCAGCAATACCCAGGTACCAATCAGCAGCAGCAGGGTGAGCTGATCCAGCAGCAGCCCCAGCAGGCCCCACAATGAGAACCAGATAGCCAGACGGCCGGCAAGTCGGTAGCCAGAATACTCTTCAAACATTCAGTCGATAGCCTTGTTGAGTGACGCGTCCTGAAACGAAAAAACCCATTGCCTCGAAGCTAGCGCTACCGTCGCAATGGGTCAATCTCTACGGGAACCCGCTACACCTTGGTAGAAAACCGGTAGCCGGCGCCACGAACGGTCTGAATCAGACTGTCGTGACCATTAAGCTGTATCGCCTTGCGCAGGCGTCGAATGTGCACATCGACGGTGCGATCTTCCACGTACACGTTGGTTCCCCAGACGTTGTCCAACAGCTGTTCACGGCTGTAGACCCGCTCCGGGTGAGTCATAAAGAAGTGCAATAACCGGAACTCGGTCGGCCCCATATCCAGCAGGCTTTCATCGACGCTGACCCGGTGGCTGACCGGATCCAGCTTCAGACCCCGCACCTCGATCACCTCTTCCAGCCGGGTGGGTGCGCTGCGCCTGAGCACCGCCTTGATTCGAGCCACCAACTCCTTGGGAGAAAAGGGTTTAGTGATGTAATCGTCGGCCCCCACTTCCAGACCACGAACCCGATCCTCCTCCTCACCGCGAGCGGTCAGCATGATGATGGGGATCTGGCGGGTGTGATCCTGACCGCGTATCTGTTTGGCCAGCTGGATTCCGCTGCCGCCAGGCAACATCCAGTCCAGCAACACCAGGTCCGGGTAGGGTTCGGCCAGTTTCTGAACTCCCTGTTCAAAATCCTCGGCACTGACAGTCTGAAAGCCATGTTGGTCTAACACAAAGGTCAGCATGTCACGAATGGCAGATTCATCTTCAACAATTAAGATGCGGGCAGTCATTTCCTTCACTGTCCTTCCTCTGAAAAAACTGAGGTGATTATGGGTCAATCATATGACAGAAATATGACCATGTGACAGCCAGATTCAATAAAAAAGGGGCCTTAAGGCCCCTTTTTAGTGCGTTACACTGCTAGCGGCGTCATCGTTAGAACTTGTGCTCAAGACCGATGCCAAAGTAGTCATCCGCACTGCTGGACGACTCCAGGTCGCGCTGGGTGTAGTAAGCAAACAGCTTGGTTGGCTTACCCAGTTTGTAGTCGACCCCGGCGGAGATCGCTTCCCCCTTGGTATCCATGTCCTGGTACTGAGCCTTCAGGATTACCGCTGACAACTGGTAGCCGGCGCTGACCATAAAGCCATCTGTGCTGTCTTTACCCGCTTCCTCCTGATCCTGGTACATGGCGCCCAGCTTCAAGTCACCGATCTTACCCTGAACCGTGGCCCGCAAAATGCTGTCGAAGCCCTTGACGTCGGTGTCGTAGGCAACGGAGGCGTAGATGGCCGACTTCTTCAGCTTGGCATCGCCGTACATGGCGGCGACGGAGAAACCATCATCATCGTTCTTCTGGCTACCGGATTCTTCGGCAACGTAGGTGGCACCAAACTTAATCCCGGCAAACGTGGGCGACAGGTAAGTCACCGTCTGCTCCATGCGGTTTTCACCCTTGAACAGGTTCTTGATGTCGCCCTGCAGGTCACCGAACAGATCCACCTTGCCCTGAGACTGCTTCAGCATGGTGTCATTGCGGCCCACAGCAACCTCACCGAAGGCCCCGCGCAGGCCGACAAACTGGTTGCGGGCTTCAAAGTTGTCCTTATCATCGGCGCTGGTGTTGACTTCATACTCGATGGTGTAGAACGCTTCCAGATCGGCGCTCAGTTCAAACGCCCCCTTGACTCCCAGGCGAGAGGCGTTGGAATGAACGCCGGTGCTGCTGTCACCATCGACATCGAACGCATCGACAGAGACGTTCAGCTTACCGTAAACGGTCACAGGATCAGCGGCAGCTGCGGTCATTGGCAGAACAGCCGCGATCACGACGGCAACGACAGAGGGTTTAATCAGGTTCATCTCAGGTTTCCTTTAAAGGTAGGATTTACTTTTTAATTGGCCGCAGTGTGCCAGCGAGATGTGACAGTTTTATTGCGTGTTTTAACAGCATTTAACGTTTTAACGAATGGGGTTCGCGGCGAACTCGCGCAATCGACTCCGTCGGGAACCCGGCTTTGGGTTGCCACTCGAATCAGAACTCAATACACTGCCCAGCCATCCAACCCGCCTGAAACAGGACAACACCATGTGGTTTAAAAATTTGCTTCTCTACCGTCTCACCAAGCCGGTGGAGTGGGATGCCGACGCGCTGGAAAAGCAGTTGGAGCCCTTTATCTTCACGCCGGCGGGCAGCCAGGACATCAGCAAACTGGGCTTCGTTAAACCTCTGGGCAAGGTCGGGGAAAGCCTGGTGCATTCTGCTCAGGGCAACCTGCTTCTGGCCATCGAGAAAGAAGAAAAGATGTTGCCGGCATCGGTGATTCGCGAGGAGATGGAGCAGAAAGTCAGCCTCATCGAAGACGAACAGGGCCGCAAGGTCACCAAGAAAGAGAAAGACGGCATCAAGGATGAGATCGTTCATACCCTGCTGCCGCGGGCTTTCAGCCGCAAGAGCCGCACCCGCGCCCTGGTGCTGGCACCACTGCAGTTGGTGGTGGTCGAAGCCACCAGCCACAACAAGGCGGAAGAGCTGCTGAGCCTGCTGCGCAAAGCCATCGGCTCATTGCCCATCGCTCCGGTCAGCATGACCGCCCTGCCGGAAGAGAAGATGACCGAGTGGGTCACCAAGAACCACGTCGGCGAAGGTTTCACCCTGCTGGACGAGGCGACACTGAAAAGTCCGCTGGAAGATGGCGGCAGCGTGGCCCTGAAACAGTTGGCCCTGGACAGTGACGAGGTGGCCGCTCACATCCAGCAAGGAATGGAAGTGACTAAGGTGGCACTGGAGTACCGGGATGTGCTGTCGCTGGTACTGCAAAGTGACCTGTCGGTTAAGCGCCTGAAGTTCAGTGAAGAGATTCGCGACCAGAACAGCGAGTTTGAAAAAGAGGAGTTGGCTGCCCGTCTGGATGCCGACTTTGCGCTGATGTGCGGTGAACTGACCGGATTCCTACCAGACCTGTTTGCCGCCCTCGGCGGACAGGAGCAGCAGGACAGCTGATTCACTCCACTCGCGAATAAGGGCAAGCCATCGGCTTGCCCTTTTTGTTGGTGGAGAGGCCGGTTAATAGGGCCAGTCGATGCCGGCCCAGGCACGAAACGCCGCCTTCTGGGCAGGACTGACGTCGGCTTGTGCTTCCAACACCAGTTTGCCCGGGTGCCGTCGCTCAGGCGTCAGGGACAGCGTCATTAGCCGGTCACGACGAAACAGCGTCAGCGACACCGGCACATCCAGCGGCAGCTCTGCCAACCGATCCTGCCACTGGGACGCAGGCACCCTCATGCCGTTGATGGCGACCACCCGATCCTCGGTGGTCAGGCCCGCCTGCCAGGCGGGACCATCTCGGCGCACGTGGGTCACGGTCGCCAACCCCTGATCTTCGTTAACCTTAAGACCCAGCTCCGCCACCTCGTCTTGGTCCGAGCCCTTTCGTTGCAACCCCACCTGAGCCAGCATGGCATCAAAATCCAGTACATTGGGGCTGTCGATGGCCTGCTGCCACCAGGGCTCAAAGCTAGTGCCGGTCAGCAAACGTAAGCCATCTTTAACGTCCTGCTCGGTAAACCCGTCAGGCAGGCGATGGTTCTGATACAAGTAGCGGTGCAGATCCCGATAACTCTTATCGGCGTCGGTGCGATCGATGATGGCCAGATCCAGGGCCCAGGAAGCCAGGTAGCCTTCCGAATAGATATTGACGCTGTGGTTACGGGCGTAATCCCCACCAGTGGCAATCCACTCGTTGAAACTGGCCTCCGCCACACTCTGCCACTGCCGTCCCGGCGTTGCTTCACTGCGTTCGATGCGACGGGCAACGTCCTGCAAGAACTCCTCGACGGTGATCACCCCGGCCCTGAGCAGCAACTGGTTCTGAAAATAGCTGGTGGAGCCCTCCGCCAGCCACAACAGCCGGGTGTAGTTCTCCTGCTGGTAATCA
Organism: Ferrimonas kyonanensis DSM 18153; assembly: GCF_000425405.1. Taxonomy (GTDB): domain Bacteria; phylum Pseudomonadota; class Gammaproteobacteria; order Enterobacterales; family Shewanellaceae; genus Ferrimonas; species Ferrimonas kyonanensis. The sequence continues at coordinate 347,209 of NZ_KE384364.1, forward strand.
TAGGGCGTCAGCCCCGCCGGCCGATAAGCTTTGACGTTCCAGGTGTGCACAAATTCGTGGGAGGCGGTGGCGATAAACGGCAGATACTGTTCCCGCTTCCTGAAACTGTTGCGGGTGCGCTGGATCACCGTCGAGTTCAGGTGTTCGGTGGCGCCGCGGGCACCACTGGTGGCGTGAATCATAAACACGTAACGCTCATAAGGGTAGCCGCCCCACAGCGCCGCCCCCTCGGCCACCAGTCGCCGCAAGTCCTCGACGATGGCGTCAACGTCGTAGTTGCCCTCACCCCAAAACAACACCTGATAGTCACGACCATCAAGCGCAAAAGAGACCGACTGATGCACGCCAGTTTCGATTGGGCTGTCCACCAGCACGTCGTAGTTATCGGCCACAAACTGGTGAGGGGCCGGGCTGTCCATGCCGGAGACACTGCGCCACGCCTCGGGCACACTCAGCTCAACCCGCAGCGGCTGGTCTCGAAACTCGGGGCTATACATAAATACCCCGGACGCATCCAGGAAGCCGTGGCTGTCATCGATATGGCGGGAGCGGTCTCCCAGTTCATTGGCATACAGCTGGTAGCGCACTGTCACCCGGGTCGGGGCGGTCAGGGCGACCCGCCAGCTGCCCCTGGCCACCTTCTGCCATTCGAGAGGCTGGCCCTGGGCATCGGTCACCTGCAGCCGGCGTACACCGTCGGCCAGAGGCAACAACTGATAACGGCCGCTGCGCCAGTTGGGCATCTTGATCATCAGGGTATCGTGGTCGGTCTGGGGAAACTGCACCTCCACCTCGGCCAGGTGGTGCTGAGGCTGAGTGATGGCCAGACGGTAGTTCACCGACGCCGCCAGCGTTGAGGCTGGCAGCATCAGCAATCCCAGTATGAGTACAATGAGTTTGTGCATAGGTGTCCTTGTTATCGTTATCGCTCTCCTGAACAGCCCTCAAGTATAACAATTCCGGCAACAGAGTTAATCTCGGCGGTGACATGGATAAACGTTGTGAATAATTAAACCAATTTGGACGGCGGTCAAAAAACAGCCACGAGTATTTTGCGAACTTTTTTATTTATATTAAAAGGCAAGCGGCAATTGTGCTAAATGGATAAAGTCAGTGACGACTGCGGCGGTGGCCCGCAGCGGCGACCATTCGCCACCCGCCACCAAAATCGACAAAAATTGGAACATGAGTACGAAAATGATGTCATATCCAGTGAATAATCAGCCTTGCTGCGGGCTGAACAGGGAAATGCTCGTAGTTAAGTGCGTTCGTTAAGAATACTTAAACTCACAATGTAGAAATAAAGAATCCCTTTACCCATTGGGCGCTTGCACTTATAACCAAAGAAGTTACGATACGTGTAACAGCCCAAATAACAATTGAGACTGAAGAAGTAACTAGGGCTCGCCGGATTGAAGGTAGCAACGTAAATGAATATGGTCACTGACGCCAAATCTCAGCTGGAGCATATGCAGAAAAAGCTAGATAAAGTACGAAATGAGCATCAGGAGCTCGAGGACGTACGTGCAAAACAGCTTCAGGGACTGATTCAATTTTCTATGCGTCTGGGCCTGTGCTGCAAAGGACAGAACCTGGAGCTGGACAACCGTCTGGCCAAAATCCGTCACCTGCTGTCCGACACCAATAACCTGGACACCGCCCTGCCAGAAATGGGGGAGCTCAGTCGCGCCCTGCAAACTCAGTATCAAAACACCCAACGTGACATTGAGCACAACCAGCAGGCGATGCAGCAACTGGCTCGCCAACTCTCCAGCCTTAGCGGCATTCCCGATAAGTTAAAGCGGGAACTCAAGTACTACCAACTGGATATCCAGAAACCGATCCACACGGTGTGGGAGATCATCCCCCGGGTCGAGAAGCTGGTAAAATACTATGAGCAGTTGCTGCAGGAGCGGCTGGCCAAAGAAGACCGGATTCCCACCACCCCCAAGCACCGTCAATTGGCCCATGAGCTGTCACAGTTACTGGCGGAGATCGAGTTTCCCGGCCAGCACGGTGAGGTGATCAACGCCATCAAGGCGATGCTCAGCGGCGACGTTCAGGTGGATCAACTGCTGGAAGCCTACAGCCAGGTACTGAACATCCTGGTGGGGGAGATGGCCAAAGAGAAGAGTGCCTCGCAGCAGTTTCTCTCCGCCCTGACCGACTCGCTGTCGGTGGTGCGCCAGGCGATGAACGAAAACTGGCAAGCCTCCAGCAACAGCTACAAATCCAACAAGCTGTTTAATCAAAAGCTGAACAGCCATGTGGGCCAATTCAGTGAGAAGGTGGCCGCAGCCGAAGAGCTGGCAGCCCTCAAGGCGCAAGTGATCAATGAGCTGGCCTTCATTCGCCAGCAACTGAGCAAAAGAGACAATCAGGATCAGCAGGAATTCATGGCGATGAAGCAAAGCATGCAGAAGATGCAGGCTGAAATCACCGCCCTGGCCAGCGAAGCCGCCAGCTACAAAGACAAACTGATTGAGCAGCAACGCCTCAACCAGGTGGACGCCCTGACGCAACTCCCCAACCGGGCAGCATTGGATGAACAACTGAAGCGCTCCTACCGCCAGTTTAAGCGCTATGGTCACGATCTGTGGGTCACGGTGGCCGACATCGATCGCTTCAAAAGCATCAACGATAACTTTGGTCACTCTACCGGCGATAAAACCCTGCAGGTGGTGTCCATGGCCCTGAAGAACTCTCTGCGCAAGGAGGAGTTCGTCGCCCGCTATGGCGGCGAAGAATTTGTGGTGCTGTTGCCGGGCCTGGATAAAGAGCAGGTGCAGCAAGTGCTCAACCGAATTCGCGAGCGAATCAAAGCGATTCCATTTAAATTCCGCGATGAGCGCCTGTCCATCACCGTCTCCATCGGCGCCGCAAAAGTGGCTGCCAACGAGACCATTCAGGAGACCTTTGAACGTGCCGATGCCGCCCTGTACCGGGCCAAACGTCAGGGCAGAGACAAGGTGGAACTGGACGACTAACTCGAAATAGTTAGATACAACATTGAAAAATAAAGGCTATCCTCAGTGGGTGGCCTTTTTTAATGGGCTGCCCTGATAAGAAAAATGAAGGAGGTGCCTATGCAGGTACAGATCAGCCCTCGAGGAAGCCTGGTGCAGCTGTCTCAGCTGGAAGTGGAGCGGTTGCAGGAAAGCGCTGCCTCAGACCTTCACCAGCTCTACCGCAATTGCTCACTGGCGGTGCTGGCGTCCGGCATTCACAGTGACGACAGCACACAGCTGTTCCAGATGTTCCATGATTTTCGCATCCGCATTCTCCGCCGCGAGCGGGGCATCAAACTGGAACTCAACAACCCGCCAATTCAGGCCTTCGTCGACGGCGAAATCATTCGCGGCATTCAGGAGCACCTGTTTGCGGTATTGAGGGACATCCTCTACATCGGCGACAAGCTCGATAGCCTCAAGCACATCAACCTGACCAACTCCTACCACATCACCAACGTGGTGTTTGAAACCCTCCGCAATGCCAAAGCCCTGCCCCTGGTATCGGAGCCCAACATGATTGTCTGCTGGGGCGGTCACAGCATCAACCGCACCGAATTCCAATACACCCGCGAGGTCGGGTACGAGCTGGGACTGCGGGATCTGAACATCTGTACCGGATGCGGCCCAGGCGCCATGGAGGGGCCGATGAAGGGTGCCGCCATTGCCCATGCCAAGCAGCGCATCGACCACGGCCGCTTTGTCGGCCTGACCGAACCGTCGATCATTGCCGCCGAGCCCCCGAACCAGATCGTCAATGAGCTGATCATCCTGCCGGACATCGAAAAGCGGCTGGAGGCCTTTGTGCGTCTGGGCCACGGCATCATCATCTTTCCCGGCGGCGTCGGCACCATGGAGGAGTTACTGTACCTCATCGGCATTAAACTCAACCGTGACAACCACGATCACCCGCTGCCGCTGATTCTTACCGGCCCCAAGGAGAGTGCCGACTATTTCGAGGAGATCGACCGCTTCATCGGTACCACCCTGGGCGAGGACGCCCAGCAACACTACCGCATCATCATCGATGATCCGGTGGAGGTCGCTCAGCACCTGAAGCGGCAGATGGCGGTGATCAAACAGTACCGCCGTGACATGGGCGACTCCTATTCCTACAACTGGTCGCTGAAGATCGAGCCGGAATTTCAGTTACCGTTTCAGCCGGATCACGACGCCATGGCCAACCTTAAGCTGGTGCCACAGGTCAACAATGCGCTGTTGGCGGCGGATCTGCGCCGAGCGTTCTCCGGCATTGTCGCCGGTAACGTCAAACCGGAAGGGATTACCCAGATTCGGCAGCGGGGTCCGTTCCAACTTCAGGGTGATCCTAGGTTCATGAAAAAGATGGACAAATTACTCGCAGCCTTTGTCAGTCAGGGTAGAATGAAACTCGATGGTACCTACAAACCCTGTTACGAGATTCGCAATGCCCGCCACAGCTCTGCTCATTGACGCCCTTAACCTGATCAGGCGCATCTATGCCGCCGTCCCCGACGGCGACACCGATGCCCTGTATCAACGCACCCAGGCCGCCTGTCAGAAGATGGTGCGCCAACATCAGGCCACCCACGTGGTCATGGTGTGGGACGGCGACAACAGCCACCTATGGCGCCAGAGCCTCTACCCAGACTACAAGGCGCACCGTTCGCCGATGCCCGAACCTCTGGCCGCCACCCTGCCCGACCTCAAAGCCAACCTGGCCAAGCTGGGCATCCGCTCCCTGGCCTGCGATGGCATCGAGGCCGATGACGTCATGGCCACCCTGTGTCACAAGATTGAATGCCGCGGCGGTCGGGTCATACTGGCGTCCACCGACAAAGGCTTCGTGCAACTGCATTCCGATAACGTCAGTCAGTGGCACCACTTCGATCAGTGCTGGCTGGACCGGGACTATTTTCTCGACCGCTTCCAGATGCCACCGGAGCGCATGCTGGAGTACTGGTCCCTGGCCGGCGACAGCGGTAACGGCATCCCCGGTATTGCCGGCATCGGCGCTAAAACCGCTCACAAACTGCTAAGCCAGCACCCCATCCAGGCGTTGTTTACCGAAGGCACCATCGAAGGCAAGCTGGGACAAAAGCTGATTGATGGCCATGAACAGGCTCAGCTAAGCTACAAGTTGGCCAAGCTGCGCACTCAGTTATCGCTGTCCGCCAGCCTCTCACAATTTCGGGTTTCGGCCCCCACAACATGAGGACCCCTTCCATGACCACCTTAACGTTGATCACCGGTGCCAATCGCGGCATTGGCCTGGAGTTTTGCCGTCAATCTCTGGCCCATGGTGATACCGTCATCGCCTGCTGCCGTCAGCCTGAGCAGGCCGAGACACTGCAGAAACTGGCACTGGCCCACCCGAATCAGCTGGAGCTGGTGGCGCTGGAGCTGGGCGAACCGGCCCAATTTGAGTCCCTGTGCGCCTACCTGGGCGAGCGCAAGCTTGATCGGCTAATCTGCAATGCCGGCGTCTATGGTCCCAAGGGATTGCCTCTGGGTGAATACCAGGCGGATCATTTCGACCAGGTGATGAAGATCAACGTCACCGCTCCGATGCTGTTGGTTCAGGCCCTGCGTCCTCACCTCGGCGCCGACGCCAAGGTGGCCTTGCTGTCCTCCAAGATGGGATCCATCACCGACAACGGCAGCGGCGGCAGTTACGTCTATCGCGCCTCCAAAGCGGCCCTGAATGCCATCGGCAAGAGCCTGGCCATCGATCTGCAGCCTCAGGGCACCAGCGTAGTGCTGTTTCACCCCGGCTGGGTGCAAACGGCCATGGGCGGCAGCAACGCCCTGATCACCCCCGAGGTCTCGGTACGGGGCATGCGCCATGTGCTGGAGCAACTGACGCTGATCGACAGCGGCAAGTTCATCAACTACGACGGCGTCGAGTTGCCCTGGTAAGCCCGTCGTCACTGGCCTGCCGATGTTATTCGGGCCGCAACACGCCGGCCCGGTACTGCCACCTCGGCGACCGATGACCGCCATATCCCCTTACATCCTGAGCTGGAATTGCAGTCACTTCGGGTTTAAAGTAATACTCTTGGCGCGGGGCGCATTGTCGCGGCCCGATTCCAGACACCCATCGCGTTCAAGGAAGTGAACATGCAAGCCCGTCGTCCCAAGTCCACTAACATGTTTAAAGTCATCGGCCTGATCGTCGGAGGCTACCTGATCTTTGCCGGTCTGCTGATCGCCCTGTACGAACCCAGCCCGGAAGACGCCAACGCCATGGACTGGGAAGATCGTCAGCAACTGAATCAACAGGTCATCGCGACCCTGTCCCTGGGCACCAGCAAACAAGAGGTGCTGCAGCAGTTGGGCGCCCCCAACTTCAATGACGCCCAGATCGTCAATGGCACTCAGGTTCAGCTGATTCGCTACCGCACCCATCACGTCAGCAGCGACGGCGAAACCACCCCGGACGAATGCACCCCGCTGCTGTTTGTGGCCAACGAACTGGTGGGGATCGGTGAACAGGCGGTGGCCCGTTACCAGAACGCAGACCGGCTTCAGACCACCGCCAGCCACTGAGGTGACTGGCAACAAAAAAGCGCCCTGTTGGGCGCTTTTTTATTGCCTGTCTCGGTGCCTAGTCGGCGGCGTTGGCCTTCAGATAGGGCACCCCATCTGACCACCAGGCCGGGGCAGGCGCCCCCTTGAGGTAGTGGTCAAAAAACTGCTTCATCTTGATGCTGTAATCCAGCTTGTTGGGGTACTGCTTGAGATGATGAGGCTCCCCTTCATACTGCAGCATCACCACCGGCTTGCTGGCCCGGCGCATGGCCATGTACAACTCCACGCCCTGGGAGTACGGCACCGCATCATCTTCATCGCCAAACATGATCACCAGAGGCGTATTGATGCGGTCCACATGGAACAGCGGGCTGTTCTCGATGTACAGGTGCGGCGCTTCCATCAGGGTCTTGCCGATGCGCGATTGGCCCGACTCGTACTGGAACTGGCGAGTCAGACCACTGCCCAATCGAATGCCGCCGTAAGCACTGGTCATGTTGCTCACCGGCGCCCCGGAGACGGCGGCGGCAAACAGATCGGTCTGAGTGATCAGGTAGGCATCCTGATAACCGGCCCAGGAGTGCCCCTGAATGCCGATGGCGTCGGCCTTGGCGATACCGAGATCGATGATCTTCTGCACTCCTGGCAACATCGACGACAGCGACGACTGGCCCGGATGACCGATTTCAAAGCGAATGTCCGGCAGGAAAATGGCGTAGCCGTCATTGACGTACTGAGCGAAATTCGGCCTGTGGTTCAGTGCCATCTGCGGAAAGTTATTCAGGCGCTGACTCATGAAGCGGTAAAAGTACACCAGCGTCGGCAGCGGTTTGTCGCCCTGGTACCCCGGCGGGGTAATCACCACCCCGGACAACGGCTGGTTGTCGTTGGAACGCCAATGCACCAACTGTGCCTGCCCCCAGGACAGCTCATCCAGTTGCTTGCCCAACTGACTGACTGCCGTTAAGCGGCTCACCTTGCTGTCGGTCGCCAGCAGATCCGGGTACAGGTCGTAGCGCTGCTTGCTGAACAACAGGGTATCGCTGTCTTGTGCCTTGGCCACAAAACTGATCTTGTACTGCCCCTGTTGGGCGGCTTGCAACGCGCCGGAGGTCAGGTTGAGCCGGTACACCCCTTCCCGCTTATCGAAGTCGTTGTAGCCATGTACCAGCAGCGGCGTGGCCATATCCTGGCTGTAAGCACGGGGGTCGGTGTCAATGGCCCGATACTGCCATTGCTGCTGTCGCCCTGAGGTCAGCTGGCTCAGGCGCGCGTCATCCAGACGCCAGATGTCGAACTTGTCGTACACCAGTACCCCGTTGCCGTCACTGAGCCAGGGGCCAAAGCCATAACCCGGTGCCGGCGACGGATAATCATGATCCTCTTCGGCAAAACCGGCTTTCGGCCCGCCACTGAGCAGTTGGCTGTTGCCACTGGCAATGTCGTGCCAATACAAGCGACCCCGGACATACCAGGCCACCGCGCTGTCATCCGGAGCCAGGGTCGGCTCATCGTCACTGCCAGCCTGGGTGATCAACATCCGGCGCTCACCGGTGTGCAGGTTCACCAGGTACCAGTCGCGGTAGAAGCCGGCCCAGGAGATCATCTTCAGGTAGGGGCGATCGCTGCTGGCCAGCAGGTAACCGCCGTTGTCTGCCACCTCAACGTCCGGCAGGTCGGCATCCGCCAGTTGCACAAAGCGCTGCTCCTTCAGATGCAGCACGCCGACGTAGTTGTGCTTACGCGCCTTGGCGTACTCTTTCATCTCGTTGGGCTTGATACGAGGATCGTCGCCGTGCCAGACGTTCAGAGTGGCCCGAGACAACAGGATATCGACATCGGTCAACGATCCAGTATCGCGCAGCGCCTGAATCACTCCCTCTTCCGGCAGCGGCAGTTGGCGCCCGACAAACAGTCGCTGACCGTCACGGCTAAAGTGCAGTTTGCTGTGCTCGGTAATCAGCATGCCATCCTCTGGCATCGCCACCCGGTTGCCCGGCTTGGCGCCACTGGCCAGCCACAGCTCATGGGGCAACTGATGGCTTTGTTCCGCCTTCAGGTAGGCAACGGTCATGGCCACGTGCTGACCGGCTTCATCGATACTCAGGCTGGCGGCACCCCAGTCCTGTCGCTGCCACAGTACGGTATCGCTGCCGCTGTCCAGTTGTCGGCGCACCACGCCGTTGGCGATACCGTCGCCATGGCTGGTGCTGTACACCAACACATTGGCCTCGCGGGCCAGGGCAAAATGGCTGACATCGGCCAAAGACAGTTCACTGCCCTGACTCAGATCCAGCAGCAGGGCCCGAGTGCCCAGCTTGTCGGTCTCAATGGCCGGCTCCTGCGGCTCGGACTGCTGCTCGTTGCTCTGCTGATCCTTGGCCTCGTCGTCGCTGTCATCGGCTTTAAACTGCAGCACCAGGTAGCGACCGTCACTGCTGAAATCGGCCTTGGTCACCGCCTCAAACACTCGCTGCTCACCGGTTTTGGTGTTCAGCAAAACGCGGTCTACCGCCAGTTTGGCAGCCTTTTTCTTGCCAAGGTTTTCCCGCTCCCACAGCGGCGCCTTGCGCTCAAACAGGGCAAAGGCCCCATCGGCGCTAAGCAGGGGATCGCTGCCGCGCTCCACCGTCCACAAAGCCCCGTCGAGGCTGCGAACCCGACCCTCGGGCTCGCCGCGATCCGGTTGAGCCACAAAGGCCACCCATTGACCATTGTCGGCGATCACCGGATCTTTAAGGGACTGAAAATTCATTATTTGTTGCAGGGACAAGGGCGCAGCCACGACGGTGGCGGTGGCCAACCACGTCAGGGCGGCTAGGGGATGCCAGAACCTCAAGGGGGACTCCTTATAGAATTATTCTTCCTTTCGACCTTTCGCTAGCTGTAACCACAGCGTTAAAAAAGGTAAGATGGCGCCCGACTATGCTAACAAAGCCCCCGGTCTCTGTCACAAAATAGAGGGGCTGGCTCATTAAGTCCGAATCCCTTGCCTTGCCAATGACAGCACGCAAACCACAAGGGTTTGGAATCAGACATTGTGGAAGGATGTATCCATGTCTCAACGTAATATCACGGTAATCCCAGGAGATGGGATCGGTCCCGATATCATTGAAGCCACTCTCAAGGTCCTGGATAAGGCCGGCTGTGACTTCAACTACGAATTTGCCGATGCCGGGCTGACCGCTCTGGAAAAGCACGGCGAGTTGCTGCCGCAGAAAACCCTCAACCTGATTGAGAAGAACCGCGTTACTCTGAAGGGGCCGCTGACCACGCCAATTGGCGAAGGCTTCACCTCCATCAACGTGACTCTGCGTAAGAAATTCAACCTGTATGCCAACGTAAGGCCAGTGCTGTCCCTGAAGGGCACCCAGGCCCGCTACGATGACATCGACATCATTACCATCCGAGAGAACACCGAAGGGATGTACTCCGGCGCCGGCCAACGGGTCACCAATGACGGCGAAACTGCCGAAGCGATGAGCATCATCACCCGCGAAGGGGCCGAGCGCATCGCCACCTTTGCCTACGAACTGGCCCGCAAAGAGGGGCGTAAGAAGGTCACCGCGGTTCACAAAGCCAACATCATGAAATCCACCTCAGGCCTGTTCCTGAAAGTGGCCCGTGAAGTGGGTGAGCGCTACCCGGACATTCAGTCCGAAGAGATGATCGTCGACGCCACCTGCATGAAGCTGGTAATGGATCCTAGCCAGTTCGACGTGATTGTCACCACCAACCTGTTTGGTGACATCCTGTCGGATCTCTGCGCCGGACTGGTGGGCGGACTGGGCATGGCCCCAGGCGCCAACATCGGTAAAGACGCCGCCATCTTTGAAGCGGTGCACGGCAGCGCCCCGGACATCGCCGGCCAGAACCTGGCCAACCCTACCGCGCTGCTGCTGGGTGCGATTCAGATGCTGGAGTATCTGGGCATGTCCGACAAGGCTGCTCGCATCCGCAATGCCGTGCGTGACACCATCGCCGAAGGCGACCACGTCACCCGCGATCTTGGCGGCGAGTCCGGTACCAACGAGTTTACCGACGCCATTCTCGCACGCCTGTAACTCGCTTGCCGATCAAAAAAGGGGCCATACGGCCCCTTTTTTATTCATCGCTCCATCACAGGCGATACAGGTGCACGGTAATCTCTTCCCGATCGTGGTACAGGTGCTTGGCCTGCAAGCCATAGCGAACCCCGGCTTTGCGCAGCATCGTTGTCATTTCGTCGAAACACTCGGCCACCGCCTGGTAACGCTGCTTCATCGGCAACTTGAGGTTAAACACCGTCTCTTTGCACCAGCCCTCGATGATCCAGGTCGCCATTCGAGCAGCAACGCGATGAGGCTTATCGGCCATATCACAAACCATCCAGTGAATGCGCGGGTCTTCCGGCACGTACTTGAAGCCATCCTCCGCCAGGTGGGTCACCTGACCGGTCTCCATCAGGCTGTCGGCCATGGCGCCGTTGTCCACCGAATAGACGAACATGCCACGACGCACCAACTGATAGGTCCAGCCTCCGGGGCAGGCGCCAAGATCGACGCCATAGAGACCGCCACACAAGCGCTCTTCGGCTTCCTCTTCGTCCAGAAACACATTGAAGGCTTCATCCAGCTTCAGGGTCGAGCGGCTTGGTGCCTCACTGGGGAACTTCAGGCGCGGAATGCCCATAAAGAACGGTGAGCCGTTGTCTGAGCGGCTGTAGCCGACGTAGCCATTCTGGTTGTCGGTGAGAAAGAGGTGGATGCGCGGCATCTTGTCTTTCTCCTTGGCCGTCAGCAGCCCCTGCTTACGCAGTGCCTGACGCATGGGAACCGCCAGCTTCTTACAAAACGGCAGCACCTGGCGATAGGCATCGCCGTCGGCAGATTCCACCCACAGCAGGCCCGCTTTAGGCAGGCTCTTGGCATACGCCAGCACCGCACCAACCCGATCGCCCACCGGCATGTCGTTAAGCTGACCCGCCACGCAGAACCAGCTGCGGGCAAAGATCAGCCGGCTGAAGTCCAGCTCATTGATCAGCCGCTCGGCGTCGCCGGCCTGGTAACACTCGAACAGCACAAAGCCGCTGTTGGCGTCCAGGCGGGAAAAGCCAAACACCTCCAGGGTGGCGGCACTGTCCTGAATCTCCGCCGCGCACTCCTTTTCAAAGCCGGGACGGCAATGCAGTAACACCGTATTCATTTCACTTTCTCCCATCGCCACACGGCAATGAACAACAACAACCAACCCAGCATCATCAGCAGGCCACCCATCGGGGTGATCATGCCGATGCCCTTGGTGCCCAGCAGCACCAGTGAATAGATGCTGCCGCTAAAACCCAGCATACCGGCGATCATCAGCGCACCAGCCCAGCCCAGCAACCGCGAGGCGTTCTGCCCCATCCACACGACGATGGCCATCAGCGCCAGGCAGTGGAAGAACTGATACATCACCGCGGTATTAAAGCTCTCCACTAGGTGCGGCGGTGCCACTTTTGCCAGTCCGTGGGCGCCGTAGGCGCCGAGTCCGGTCGCGGTCAACCCGCCCAAGGTGGCACACGCCATCAATATTTTCCGCATCTCTATGCCTCTAACGTCAAAATAAACTGCCGGCAGGCCTGCGCCGCCCGGCTCAAATTCTCTGCCTCGGTCACTCCGCTGGCTTTTCTCGGCTTAAGGCCATGGTCGCCATCGGTCAGGTAGTTCAGCCGCACCGTCGGCGACAGCGTCACTTCGGACAACTCCTGACGGTTTCCGAAAGGATCCCGCTCTCCTTGCAAAATCAGCATCGGCACCCGCGCCTGCTGCACCGGCTCCAGCCGCCAGCGATCCGGTTTGCCTACCGGATGGAACGGGTAACCCAGCGCCACTACGGCATCGATGGGGTTCTCCAGTGCCCACTGGGCCGACACCCGACCTCCGAGAGACTTGCCCCCCAGCACCAGCACTCGCCCTGGCTGGCGGTAACGGGCCACCCACTCATCGAGCGCCTCCAGCAGGCGCGGCATTCTATCAGGAGGACGGCGCTTTTGCGTAGCCCGAATGGTCTGCATATAGGGAAATTCATAACGAATCACGCACAGGTCCTCTCCCGCCACCGCTTCAGCCAGGGTCGCCATAAAGGGGTGGTCCATGCCGGCACCACTGCCATGAGCCAGCAACAGGTAGTGGCGGGCATCGGGGTTGCCGTCTTGACGTATCATCATAGTGCCTCTTACTCCGGAGCGGGAATCGGGTCTGCCTGAGTCTCTTGTCGGAAGGTTTCCACCATCCACTCCCGAAACGCACTGATTTTACCTAGGTCTGACTGCCCCTCCTGGCACACCAGGTAGTAAGCATTCTTACTGGTCAGCACCTGGTTAAACGGACACACCAGGCGGCCGGCTTCAATCTCCGGCCGAGCCAACACCGAATACCCCAGTGCCACCCCGTGGCCGTGAATGGCGGCCTGCAGCACCAGAGATGAATGGCTGAAGATCGGCCCCTGGTTTACGTTGGTCAACTCCACCCCCGCTTGCTTCATCCACGCCTTCCAATCGCGACGGGACATGTCGTGCAGCAGCGTATGCTGATTCAGATCCGCGATCTCCCGCAGCGGCTTGGGACCGGACAACAGCTTGGGGGAACACACCGGTACCATGCTCTCCGCCCGCAATTTATCTGCCCTCAGGCCAGGCCACTTACCCCGGCCGTAATAGATGGCGATGTCCACGTCGTCAGACAAGGATCCCTCATCCATATCCACCGCTTTGATGCGCACATCGACCTCGGGGTGAAGTTCAGAAAAACGGGCCAGACGCGGCACCAACCACTGAATGGCAAAGCTGGGTGACAGCGACACCGTCAACGAACCGGTGGCGCTTCGGGCCAGCAGTCGCTCGGTGGCATCACTGAGTTGAGTAAACAGATCCTTAATATCCAGAAAATAGCTCTGGCCCTCTTCCGTCAGCAGCAAAGAGCGGTTGCGGCGCCTGAAAAGTTTTAATCCAAGAAACTCTTCCAGCGCCTTAATCTGGTGGCTGATTGCGGCCTGGGTCACAAATAACTCTTCTGCAGCCCGAGTAAAGCTCAGGTTGCGGGCAGCGGCTTCAAATGCCTTAACCGCGTTGAGGGGAGGCAGACGGCGGGACATAGGGTTTCCTCGGGGTAAAGGATAAGATTTTCTAATACCGAATATTATATTAAATCGTTTGTTATCACTATCCCGAAAGGCTATTTTTCACCCCGAAAACGAACAGACTTTAGACCTTCTTCCTAGGCATACAATGAGGCCGAACATGACTACTTTAAGCCTGCTAATCCCAACCGTCGTCGCCGTTGCCATGCACAACCCACTGGCACAACCTGAAGCCGTCGAGTTTGATGTGGCTGAGATTCATCAGCAGATCGAGTTGCGACTGGACCAACAGATGCAAGAGATGCAGCGTCAGCAAGCCAGCATGGATGTAGGAGAGACACTGGAACTGGCGACTCAGCCGGCTCCAAACAGCACCATTACCGAGTAACTCGGGCGTCGCAAGGAAGAAGTCCTGCCGTCGACGACGGCAGGAGCGACACTCAGTTAGGAGATGGCCAGATCCGATTGATGCTTGATCAGGTCATCCAATGCCTTCATCTGCGCCAGAAAAGGTTCCAATACCGCCAGCGGTAAGGCACTCGGGCCATCGCACTTGGCCGAGTCCGGATCCGGATGCGCTTCCAGGAACAACCCCGCCAGCCCGGTAGCCAGGCCCGCTTTGGCCAACTCCACGGTCTGATGACGACGTCCACCAGAAGCCGCCCCCAGAGGATCCCGGCACTGCAGTGAGTGCGTCACATCGAAGATCACCGGCAAACCACCGCTGCACTCCTTCATGGTGCGGAACCCCAGCATGTCCACCACCAGGTTATCGTAGCCAAAGTTGCTGCCGCGTTCGCACAGAATCAGCTTGTCATTGCCGCACTCGTTGAACTTCTCCACGATGTTCTTCATCTGCCCCGGGCTCAGGAACTGCGGTTTTTTCACATTGATGATGGCACCGGTATCGGCCATCGCCTTGACCAGATCGGTCTGACGAGCCAAGAATGCTGGCAATTGAATGACGTCAGCCACTTCAGCCACCGGCTGACACTGTTCAATTTCATGAACATCGGTGATCACCGGCACCTGAAACTGGGCTTTGATCTCCTCGAAGATTCTCAGCCCCTGCTCCATGCCCGGACCGCGATAGGAGTGAATGGAGCTGCGATTGGCCTTATCAAACGAGGCCTTAAACACATAGGGGATGCCCAGCTTGCTGGTCACTTCCACGTAGTGCTCGGCGACCTGCATGGCCATGTCCCGGGATTCCAGCACGTTCATGCCACCAAACAGCACAAAGGGCTTGTCGTTGGCGACCTCAATCTTTCCGACTTCAATAGTGCGATGTTGCATAGCTACTCTCTTCACTTGTCCGGGCAGAGGGCTTACCCCACTGCCAATGTTTGCAGTATCTGACCACAGAACCACGCCATGTACGTTCCCACAGCGTAGCCCAGAACCGCCAGTAGCACGCCCACCGGCGCCAGACTGGGGTGGAAGGCACTGGCCACGACCGGCGCGCTGGCGGCGCCGCCGACGTTGGCCTGGCTGCCCACGGCCATGTAAAACAGCGGCGCCTTAATCAACTTAGCCATCAATAGCATCAGGCTGGCGTGCACCAGCATCCAGACGCCACCTAACAGGAAGTAAACCGGCGACTCAATAATGGCTCGAATGTCCATGTGCATGCCGATGGTGGCCACCAACACATAGATAAAGGCCGACCCGATTTTCGACGCCCCCGCCTCCTCCAGCTTGGCCGCCCGGGTCATGGACAGAGCAATGCCGACGGTGGTGGCGATCACGATCAACCAGAAAAACTTGGAGTGCAGGCTGTAACGCTGCAGCTCCGGGTAATTATCGGCAAAATAGGGCGCCAGCACATCGGCACCAAAATGCGCCAGCCCGGTGACCCCGAAGGCGATGGCACAGAAAAACATCAAGTCATTCAGATGGGGAATGCGGGCGTGATTCGCCTCCCAATGAGACATCTTCTGTTTCAGAGCCTCGATGGCAGTGGCATCGGCACCGTTGGCGGCATCGATGCGCTTGGCCCGCCCGGCCATAAACAACAGCACCGCCATCCACAGGTTGGCGACAATCACGTCGACGGCGATCATCGCCGAGAAGATGGTGTCACCGACGCCGTAGATCTCTTTCATGGCAGTCTGGTTGGCGCCACCGCCAATCCAGCTTCCGGCCACCGTGGTCATGCCACGCCAAACGGCATCCGGGCCATGACCGCCCAGCAGATCCGGGAACATCGCCGAGGTCACCAGCAGAGCAATGGGCGCACCGATAACGATGCCCAGGGTGCCGGTGAAGAACATGATGATCGCCTTGGGACCCAATCGGGCAATGGCACGCAAGTCCAGCTTCAGGGTCAGCAGCACCAAACTGGCTGGCAGCAGGTAGCGCGACGCCACGTAGTACAAGGTGTTGTCCGAGCCGTCGATCACCTCGAAGCTGTTGAGCAGCGACGGGATGAAATAACACAGCAACAGCGCCGGAACCACGGAATAGAACTTGCGCCAAAACGGGTGGTGGCTCTGGTGGGTGTAGAACACCGCCCCCAGCACCAGCATCAAAATACCCAGCACCGTGGCCGGGTTGGTAAACATAACCTGTTGCATAACTTCCTCTTTGTTATTATCGCCAGTCTCAGCCGGCTTCTTTTATTGCGATGGCGCCATCGGCGCCATCGTGTGTCCCTGGCCCCAAAGGGCGTTTGTGCCTTTCAGGTTGTGTCTCCAGTTAACTCATCAGGATCGGGGTCTTGCTCATCGCCACCTTGGCGATCATCCCCAGCCAGCCCAACGCGCCGAGAAAAGCGAGAACTTTAAGCAACTTACCCTGGCTCTTCATGGCAAAAACACCCAGCAGGATGTACGCCACCAGGCTCAGCAGCTTTTCGGTCAGCCACGGGCTGCTACCGGGAAACTGCTGAATCAGGAAACAGAGGCTGGCCCCGGACAGCAATAGCAGCGTATCCACCGCGTGGGGAGTGATCTTCACCCACTTGCGCTGCAGCATACCTGAACCGGTCATGCTCCAGAAAAAGCGCACCGTCAGCAAGCTGACGCTGAGCAAAATGGTCAGCATGTGGAAGTGTTTGACTCCCGGGTAAAGAATGTCCATTAATTCTCCTTTCAGGCCGCGTTCCAACGGCCAAAACTGTAACGATCGCGACCGGCCAAATCCTGGCCGGTGCCAACCTCTTGGTACCCAAAACGGGTGAAAATCTCTCGTACTGCCTGACCTTGGCGATACCCGTGCTCCAGGATCACCGTGCCGCCATCATTGAGGAAAAGACGACCATTTTCAACAATGTGAATAATGTCGGCCAATCCATCCTCTGCCGCCACCAAGGCCGACAGGGGTTCAAAACGCACATCCCCTTGGCTCAGATGAGGGTCATCTGGCTCAATATAAGGGGGGTTAGACACAATCACATCGAACTGCTGTCCCTGCAGGGCGTCGTACCAATTGCTTTGCGCGATCTCCACGGTTAAACCGAGGGCATCTCGGTTATGGCGGGCCAAAGCCACCGCGTCCGCCATGCGGTCCACCGCATGCAACTGCCACTTAGGCCGTTCCGATGCCAGCGCCAACGCAATGGCGCCGGTTCCGGTGCCCAAATCCACCACTTTCGCCTCGTCGGCCAGTGGCAACGACAACACATACTCCACCAGCGATTCGGTATCCGGTCTGGGGATCAGGGTGCTGGGATTGACGGCCAAGGGTAGGGACCAGAACTCACGCACACCGATCAGGTGCGCCACCGGCTCTCCGGTGGAACGCCGCTGGAGCAGTGCCTCAAACTGACGCCACTGCTCATCGGTCAGCGTTTTGTCCGGCCAGGTATACAGAAAACTGCGCGGTTTTTGCAGCAGGTGACACAACAGCAGTTGTGCATCCAACTGCGGCGTGTCACTGACGCCCTCCAGGCGGTCATAAGCAGCCGCCAGCCCCGCATCGATACGCATCTTAGTCTTCCGCCAGGGCGGCCAGCATGTCGGCCTGGTATTCGTGAAGAATCGGTTGCGACAACGCATCCAAGTCCCCTTCCATCACCTCCGCCAGGCGATACAGGGTCAGGTTGATGCGATGATCAGACACTCGCCCCTGAGGATAGTTGTAGGTACGAATTCGCTCGGAACGATCCCCGGAAGCCATCAGGTTGCGACGGGAACTTTGCTCCTCGGCGCGACGCTTTTCATCTTCGGCCGCCTGCAGGCGGGCCGACAGAATCGCCATCGCCCGGGCCCGGTTTTTGTGTTGCGAGCGCTCATCCTGGCACTCCACCACCACCCCGGTGGGCAGGTGAGTAATGCGGATGGCAGAATCGGTTTTGTTGACGTGCTGACCACCGGCACCGGAAGCGCGGAAAGTATCCACTTTCAGATCCGCCGGATTAATCTCGATGATCTCCGCTTCCGGCAGTTCAGGCATCACGATCACGGTACAGGCGGAGGTGTGAATCCGCCCCTGAGATTCGGTGGCCGGCACCCGCTGAACCCGGTGACCGCCACTTTCAAACTTCATCACCCCGTAGGCACCGTCGCCGGACAACTTGGCAATCACCTTGGAGAAGCCGCCATGCTCCCCGTCGGTGGCCGACATCAGTTCGATGCGCCAGCCTTTGGTTTCGGCAAAACGACTGTACATACGGAACAGATCACCGGCAAAAATCGCCGCCTCATCGCCGCCGGCACCGGCTCGAATCTCAATAAAGGCGTTGTGATCGTCTTTGGGGTCCCGGGGCAACAGCAGAATCTGCAGCTCATCCTCGAGTTCCGCCACCACGGTCTGAGCCTCTTTCAGCTCCTCCTCGGCCATCTCCTTCATGTCGGGATCGCTGAGCATCTCGCGGGCGGTGTCGATATCTTCTCCGGCTTGCTGATAGCGGCGAAACGCTTTTACGACCTCTTCCAGCTGGGAGTATTCTTTTGACAGGGATCGGAATCGATCTTGATCGGAGATCACATCGGGCTCGCTCATTAACGCCTGAACTTCTTCATAACGTTCGAGCAAGCCCTCTAGTTTTGCATATACGGAAGGCTTCATGATTTCATCTTAGACAAAAAACGCTGGGGCTAATTGTCGTTGATGGCGAGGGCCTTACGCAAGAGGTCTATTGAATTCAGATCACCGGCACGGGCCGCCTGAGACAGCGCCTGGGTCGGAGCGTGGATAAGACGGTTGGTCAGTTTGTTGGCCAATTCGTTCAATACCGACTCGGCATTGGCACCGGATTGCAGCTTAGCCATCGCCTTTTCAAGCATCTCCTGCTTGGTCGCCAGACTCTGGTCACGGTATTGCTTCAGGGTATCGATGGTGTCGAGACTGCGCAGCCAGTCCATGAACTCGGCGGATTGCTCCGAGGCAATCTGCTCAGCCTGTTCGGCGGCCTCCAGACGAGACTCCATGTTCTTCTGCACGATGCCCTGAAGATCATCGACGGTATACAGGTAGGCGTTTTCCAGCTCACCCACTTCGGCTTCAATGTCCCGTGGCACCGCGATGTCCACCAGCAACATCGGTTGCTGACGACGGGCCTTGAGGGCATTTTCCACCATCCCTTTACCGAGGATCGGCAGCGGCGAGGCGGTGGAGGAGATCACAATGTCCGCATCAGGCAGGCACTCTGGGATCTGCGGCAGAGTCACCACCTTGGCCCCAAACTCCTCGGCCATGCCTTCGGCACGGCTGACGGTACGGTTAGCCACGGTCATCTTGGTCACACCGGCTTCTCTCAGGTGACGGGCCACCAACTCGATGGTTTCCCCTGCCCCCACCAGCAACACATTGGAATCACCCAGGTTGTCAAAAATGTGCTTGGCCAGGTTAACGGCCGCAAAGGCCACCGAGACCGCCGACGAGCCAATCTCCGTTTCGGTACGAATCTTTTTGGCCACCTTAAAGGTGTGTTGGAACATGCGATCCAGGGTATGGGATACGGTGCCATGCTGCTGGGCATTGCCAAAGGCCTGCTTAATCTGTCCCAGGATCTGGGGTTCACCCAGCACCAGAGAGTCCAGCCCGGCAGACACCCGCAACAGGTGTTTGACCGCCGCCTGATTCTCATGCAGGTACAGACTCTCACGAACCTCCTGCTCCGGCAGATTGTGGTACTCAACCAACCACTGAACCAGAGCTTCACTTTCAGCACGGTTCACATAGAGTTCAGTACGGTTACAGGTGGACAGGATCACGGCCTCACCGGTAGGGGTTACCTTGGCGACGCTGTTCAGCGCATCGGCAAGGATATCCGGTCCAAAAGCCAGTTTCTCCCGCAAAGAAACACTGGCGGTCTTGTGATTGATCCCAATTGCTACTAACGTCATGGCTCTCCAGCTTCACCCCGAAAATTGAACTTGGGTCGAGACTTGGGCAATTCTATGCGCAAACACGCAACCTGAAAACAGGTTGAAGACTCTAAACAATGGTTATGTTGCTGATTGTGGTGCAGTGCACAAAACAGGTAATTTATGCTTAAAGGCCAAACTCAACTTTATTCTATTCTATTCATTTTACTGTGGTTGTCAGGCTGCGCAGTGGCGCCTCACGCCTCGAAAGACTCAGCTTCCCCTTCAGAATTAACCAGTTGGCAACTCAAAGGTAAGCTCGCCATTATACAGCCTGATGAGCGTCTGTCTGTGAACTTGCACTGGCAGCACCACAATAAACAGGACGATCTTAGACTGACCAACCTGTTTGGCTCAACCCTGTTGTTACTGAATGCCGATGCCCAGGGCGCCACCGTCACCTTCGATGACCAGACCTACACCGGCAGCAGCGCCAGCGAATTGATCGCCCGCCTCACCGGCTGGTCGGTCCCTCTGACCGAATTGTCCGGCTGGATTCTCGGCCAGCACACCCCGGAAGGGGCCCTGGTCACCATGGATGAACAGGGCTGGCCGGCCACCGTAACCCTGTCGCTGGCCCCCGGCGAAGCCCAGTGGCAGATGAGCTACCAGGGCTGGCAGCAGATCGACGGCTACCGAATCCCCAGAATGGTCAGCTTGCGCCAAGGCAACAAACGGTTAAAATTGGCCCTTTCTGACTGGCAACCGGAGTCCCCTAGGTAATGCCAACATCCAGCCGTAACTGGCCCGCCCCCGCCAAACTGAACCTGTTTTTGCATATCAACGGCCGCCGTCAGGACGGTTATCACGAGTTGCAGTCGCTGTTTCAATTCGTCGACCACTGCGATCAGCTGCACTTCAACGTTCGACAGGACGCCGACATTACCCTGAGCCCGGCCATCGACGGTGTCGCCAACGACGACAACCTCATCGTCCGGGCCGCGCGCCTGCTGCAGAGTCACTGCGACTGCTCCCTGGGCGTCGACATCGAACTGGAGAAGGTGCTGCCCATGGGCGGAGGCCTGGGTGGCGGCTCCTCCAACGCGGCAACGACCCTGGTGGCCCTGAACCGGTTATGGCAGTTGAACCTCGGTGAAGATCAACTGGCCGAACTGGGACTGAGCCTGGGCGCCGATGTGCCGGTGTTTGTCCGGGGTCTGGCCGCCGTCGCCGATGGCGTGGGGGAGATTCTGCGGCCGGTGGAGATCGCTCAGCCCTGGTATCTGGTAGTGGCGCCCAATGTGGCCGTGTCCACCGCCGAGATCTTCCAGGCTCCGGAGCTGACTCGTAACAGCCCCAAGCTGGCTCAGCCGGAACTCAGACCCAGTCAATGGCACAACGATTGCGTTGGCGCCGTCATTCAACGTTACGGCCAAGTTGCAAACGCCTTGGGCTGGTTGATACAATACGCGCCGTCTCAAATGACCGGCACCGGTAGTTGCATTTTTGGTACTTTTTCCTCTCAGGAAGAAGCCTTGGTTGCGCTCGCCGATCTGCCCGATGAGTGGCGAGGATTCGTTGCTCGAGGCTGCAATCGTTCACCCCTGCTCGATCGAGCTTTGCAGCCCTAAACTGGAGTAGCGCTGCGCGCCTCCCAAACAAATTAAAATAAGCCTAGCCTGAGGTTAATACTGTGCCCGACATCAAGCTTTTTGCCGGCAACGCCACACCGGAACTGGCCAGCCGTATCGCCAACCGTCTGTATTGCTCCCTGGGTGATGCCGACGTAGGTCGCTTCTCCGATGGCGAAATCAGCGTTCAGATCAACGAGAACGTTCGTGGAGCCGATGTCTTTATCATTCAATCTACCTGTGCCCCAACCAACGACAACCTGATGGAACTGGTGGTTATGGTAGACGCCCTGCGCCGTGCCTCTGCTGGTCGTATTACTGCCGTAATCCCCTACTTCGGCTACGCCCGTCAGGATCGCCGTGTGCGCTCCGCCCGTGTGCCAATCACCGCCAAAGTGGTTGCCGACTTCCTGTCCAGTGTTGGTGTAGACCGAGTTCTGACCTGTGATCTGCACGCTGAGCAGATTCAAGGGTTCTTCGATGTACCGGTAGACAACGTGTTCGGCAGCCCGGTTCTGCTGGAAGACATGCGCGCCAAAGCCCTGGACAACCCGGTAGTGGTATCCCCGGATATCGGTGGTGTTGTTCGTGCCCGCGCCGTTGCCAAACTGCTGGACGACAGCGATCTGGCCATCATCGACAAGCGTCGCCCCCGTGCCAACGTGTCTCAGGTGATGCACATCATTGGTGACGTTCAGGATCGCGACTGCATCATCGTCGATGACATGATCGATACCGGTGGCACTCTGTGTAAAGCCGCCGAAGCGCTGAAAGAGCGGGGCGCCCGCCGCGTCTTCGCCTACGCGACTCATCCGGTGTTCTCCGGCAACGCGCCGAAAAACATCGCCGAGTCCGTAATTGACGAAGTGATCGTAACCGACACCGTGCCTCTGAGCGATGCCATGAAAGCCACCGGCAAGGTCAGCCAACTGACCATGTCTTCGGTCATGGCCGAAGCGATTCGCCGGGTCAGCAACGAAGAGTCCATCTCTGCGATGTTCGAGCACTAATCCATCGCCTCTGAAAGGCGAAGGTAGGCTGAACAAAAAGGCGTTCTGAAAAGAACGCCTTTTTTATTAAAAGCACGAAAATATGATTCAATTACCGCTTGTCGCGGGTAGTTATTCAACCCAGTCGAAAATGAATTCACCTCACTTACCGCAATGAAGTTTTTTCACATTTTATTAATGTTACTTTAGCGTTTCTGAATTCTCGCCAGTGTGATCTGGATCACCTGAACCGCCCCCCCTTTAGTGATACCTTCCCACCAGCCAAGGTCGGCTCAAAATCTATAAAATAAATCAACGAGTATCCAGTATGATGAAACTTCAAAAATCCTTAATTGCGGTCTCGCTGCTCGCTGCACTGACTGCCTGTTCCGACGACGACAACAACACACCAGCACCGGAAGTCTGCGGTGCCGACAACTGCACCAAATTTACAATTCTGCATACCAACGATAACCACGGTCGCTTCTGGGAAAATGGCTACGGCGAATACGGCATGGCAGCCCGTAAGACCCTGGTTGACCAGATCCGTGACGAAGTGGAAAGAGATGGCGGTTACTCCCTGCTGCTGTCCGGCGGCGACATCAACACCGGTGTGCCTGAGTCCGACCTGCAGGACGCCAAGCCCGATTTCATCGGCATGAACATGATCGGTTACGATGCCATGGCCGTGGGCAACCACGAATTTGATAACCCTCTGGACGTTCTTGAAAATCAGCGCGATTGGGCTGACTTCCCGATGCTGGCAGCCAACATCTACAAGGCCGACGGCACCCGCTACTTCCAACCGTACAAAATCTTTACTCTGGGTGAGCTGCGTATCGCCGTTGTCGGTCTGACCACCGAAGATACCGTTAAGATTGGTAACCCAGAGTTCATCTCCGAACTGACCTTCACTAAGCCTCAAGACGAGCTGAAGAAAGTCATTGCCGAGATTGAAGCGAACAAGAGCGCCGATCTGGTGTTCGCCACCACCCACATGGGCCACTACGCCAACGGCGACCACGCATCTAACGCTCCGGGTGATGTTGCCCTGGCCCGCGCCATGCAAGAGGGTCAATTGGCAGCCGTGATCGGCGGTCACTCTCAGAACCCAGTATGCATGAGCGCCGACGGCAACAGCTACGACGCCGACTTTGCCCCTGGCAGCGACTGTAAGCCAGATCAACAGAACGGCACCTGGATCATGCAAGCCCACGAGTGGGGCAAGTACGTCGGCCGTGCTGACTTTGAGTACTACGGTGACAAACTGCACCTGGCCAGCTACAAACTGGTTCCAGTAAACCTGGCAGTATATGACGGTTACAGCCCGGCCAAAGACGACCAAGGCAACATCATTCGTGTCGAAGAAGAGATCAAGCCTGACGCCTTCGTGAAAGAAACTCTGAGACCTTACCAGGAAGAGGGGCAAGCGAAACTGGACGTCGTTATCGGCTCTACCGATCAAACCTTTGTTGGCGGCGACCGTAACGTGGTTCGCGCCCGCCAGGCAGCCATCGGTCAACTGCTGATCTCCGCCCAGCGCACCCACCCACAAATCACTGCTGATTTTGGCATCATGAATGGCGGTGGTATCCGCGCCGACATCGCAGCCGGTGACATCAGTTACCGTCACGTGCTGACCGTTCAGCCGTTTGGCAACGTGGTCGCTCGGGGAGCCATGAAGGGCAGCGAACTGACCTCCTACCTGGCATCACTGGCCACCATCGAAGGTGCCGGTAAGAACGGCGGCTACGCTCACTTCAGCAACATCGAGATGACGGTAAACTGCGGTGAGAAGACGGTAGAGATCGACAAGATCAACGGTGAAGACTTCGATGCCAGCAAAGAGTACACCTTCTCCATTCCAAACTTCAGTGCTGCTGGCGGTGACGGTTATCCTAAGATCGACGTGATCAACACCGGTCTGGTGGACGCCGATATTCTGAAAAGCTATATCCAAACCAACTCCCCGCTGAGCTGGGTCGACTACGAGCCTCAAGGCGAAGTTGAGTACATCAACAACGACGGCGGTTACACCGGCGGTTGTGGCGCAGCCCCTGCGGAATAACCATTCGGCCTGCCCGGCGACCACCAGGCTAGGACGCCCTTCCGGCCTAGCCTAATCCGCCGGGGAATTGGTCACAATCCAATCCGAGCTCTGCACTTCAGAGCTCGGTTTTTTTTATTCCATGCCTACCGACTTTCCCCGAACCTGAAAGCAGGCTGCAGCTGCTCCAAGCCATCCCGGCAAACCCCGAATTGAGAAGTTTGCCCGCAAAGTGGTAAACTGCGCTGCCTTTGACTAAAGGATATAGTCATTCATCTTGCCGCGAAGCGGCAGATCCTCAAGGAGAGAACCATGTCTGAATTAACGTTAGATGCACAACTGCGCGCTCATCATGGCACCGGAGCCAGCCGTCGCTTACGCCATCAGGGCGAAGTCCCGGGCATTGTCTACGGCGGTAAAGAAGAGAACGTTTCCATTACGCTGCCCCATAACCAGCTGATGAAAGCGCAAGAGCAGGAATCGTTTTACAGCCAGGTCATCAACCTGAAGCTGGATGGCAAAAGCGTACCGGTGATCGTTAAGGCACTGCAGCGTCACCCCTACAAACCGAAGGTGATGCACATCGACTTGATGCGTATTAACCGCAACGAGCCGATCACCGCCATGGTACCGATCCACTTCATAAATGAAGAGATCGCCGCTGGTGTTAAAGCCGGCGGAAGCGTCAGTCACCATCTGACCGAACTAGAACTGCGCAGCCTGCCTGCCGATCTGCCCGAGTACATCGAGATCGACACGCAGCACCTGGGCACCGGTGACACCCTTCACCTGAGCGACATAACACTGCCTGCCGGTGTCGAGTCGGTCACCCTGGCGAAAGGTGAAGACCACAACGTATCCGTTGTCACCATTCAACCACCACGGGGTGGTGAAGAGGACAGCGACGAACAAGGCGAGAGTCAAGAAGACAGTGAGTAACACCATCCGACTGATTGTGGGCCTGGCGAATCCCGGCCCCGAGTACAGCCGTACCCGCCACAATGCGGGTGCCTGGCTGGTGGAAGAGCTGGCACGCATGCACAATGTGTCCCTCAAAAGCGAAAGTAAGTTTTTCGGCCTCACCGGCCGAATTCAGCAGGGCGGCAGTGATCTGCGCCTGCTGGTGCCCACCACCTTTATGAATCTGTCCGGCAAAGCCATTGCTGCCATGGCCAATTTCTACGGCCTGGAGCCGGAGCAGATTCTGGTGGTCCACGACGAATTGGACTTGCCTCCCGGGGTGGCCCGCTTTAAGAAAGGCGGCGGCCATGGCGGCCATAACGGCCTCAAGGACACCATCAGCAAATTGGGCAACAACAAAGAATTCTATCGCCTTCGGATCGGCATCGGCCATCCGGGGGACAGAAACCGGGTGAGCGGTTACGTCCTGGGCAAGGCTCAGGAAAATGAGCAACGCGCCATGGATGACGCCATCGATGAAGCCTCACGCTGCATCGATGTTCTGCTGAAAGACGGCATCACCAAAGCAATGAATCGTCTCCACACTTTCAAGGCCGAGCCGGCCTGAGCGTTAACAGAAAGGTTTTCTTACCATGGGTTTTAAATGCGGTATCGTCGGCCTGCCTAACGTAGGCAAGTCCACCCTTTTCAATGCACTGACCAAAGCGGGCATCGAAGCAGCCAACTTTCCGTTCTGCACCATCGAGCCAAACACCGGTGTGGTTCCGGTGCCAGATGAGCGCCTGGACGCCCTGGCTGCCATCGTTAATCCAGAGCGGATCCTGCCAACTACCATGGAGTTTGTGGACATTGCCGGACTGGTAAAAGGCGCCGCCTCCGGTGAAGGATTGGGCAACAAGTTCCTGGCCAACATCCGTGAGACCGATGCCATCGGCCATGTGGTGCGCTGCTTTGAAAACGACAACATCGTTCACGTTGCCGGCGGCGTGAATCCCGCCGACGACATCGAAGTGATCAACACCGAACTGGCCCTGGCGGACCTGGAAGCGGTAGAGCGTGCCCTGCTGCGCTTGGGCAAGCGCGCCAAAGGCGGCGACAAAGACGCCAAATTTGAAATTACCGTGCTGGAAAAACTGCAGCCGGTACTGGAAGAGGGCGGCATGGCTCGCTCGGTGGAGCTGGACGAGAACGAAGCCAAGGCCATCGACTACATGGGCCTGCTGACTCTGAAGCCCACCATGTACATCGCCAACGTCAATGACGATGGCTTTGAAAACAACCCTTACCTGGACAAGGTTCGGGAGATTGCTGCCAGCGAAAACGCCATCGTCGTGCCGGTTTGCGCCGAAATCGAAGCCGAGATTGCCGAGCTGGACGACGACGAGCGAGACGAGTTCATGGCCGACCTGGGCATCGAAGAGCCCGGCCTGAACCGAGTGATTCGTGGCGGCTACAGCCTGCTGACACTGCAAACTTACTTCACCGCCGGTGTCAAAGAGGTTCGTGCCTGGACCATCCCCGTGGGCGCCACCGCACCGCAATCTGCCGGTAAGATTCACACCGATTTCGAAAAAGGCTTTATTCGTGCCGAGGTGATCGGTTACGACGACTACATTGCCAATCAAGGTGAGTCCGGCGCCAAAGATGCCGGCAAATGGCGACTGGAAGGTAAAGATTACGTCGTCAAAGACGGCGACGTGATTCACTTCCGCTTCAACGTCTAATCGACTCTCTCACCCCGGCTTAATGCCGGGGTATTTTTTGCCCGCTCGAACGAAACTCGTCTACAATTTTCAGCGTCTTTACCGCCGCCATTGGTCAGGCAACCGTCACCGGCTGGCCACAGGGGAATCGAATCGTTCAATTTGCAGCCGAACGACTCACCAAACAAGAATTCCCTGAAAAAAAGCGGTTGACCCAATCTTCGGTTCTACGCATAATACGCCCCGCTTCCCAAGACGGGGAGAGAAAACAAAACGATGGCTACGTAGCTCAGCTGGTTAGAGCACAGCACTCATAATGCTGGGGTCGCAGGTTCAAGTCCCGCCGTAGCTACCAT
>NZ_KE384364.1:375782-402964 GCF_000425405.1 Ferrimonas kyonanensis DSM 18153
GCTTTTTAGCAGGTCTTTTTGATCCCGGCGTCTACTCCCAGGTCCAAACCGGGTAGCCCAGCCATATAAAGAAAAAGCCTGCTTTCGAGCAGGCTTTTTTGATTCACGGCGTCTACCTCAGGTTCTAGCCCAAGGGCGTGTTGACCTTTGGTGGTGTCAGATTGGCCGAGGATGACGGCTACCAATCAAGGAGATCGGTTGCAGGCATAGTGGTTCTACGTCCAAATCGAAGGACGCCGAGTGGTAGCCGTCAGTCCGGCCCCGAAGGGCGCCAGCGCCCCTCCCCTATCCAATATCATCCCGATGAAGTAAGCGTTGGCGCCAAGGCCAACACGACCTACTGCCCAGCCATCTTTCAAACCATCCGCCTTGTGCTGGTTTTTGTTTCACGACACGTTCTGCCTGGATTCATACTTGAGAGCTGGCTGGCCTTTAATGCTGATAGCCGTATCAACGAGGCCGGAATAAGAAAGGGCCAGCATCGCTGGCCCTGGCTGTGTCACCGCCGCGACGGTTTATCCGGAGCCGGCGCACCGGCAATGGCATACAACTGCTGGTAACGCTCACCGATGAGATTCAGTTGATACAAAATGAACGAGCCTCGATCGGCCTCACTGTCCTGAGTCAGCCGGTACATCGCCTGCCGGTTCGCTTCCAGCTCCAAAGACCAGTCTCCGCCCTTACCGGAAAACGCGCCTAATACCGCCTCAGAGGCATCCAGGAGTGTTTGTCTGACCAAGGCAGAGTGTTCGGCAGGCAGATGCCGGCCTCGACGCGCAGCAGGCGCCAGTGCATTCAGGTGCGATTGAGTCTGCTTGTAGATTCGAATCAACTCGGCACTGTCACGGTGACGACTGTAATTGGGCTCCTGCTGCATCTGCTCAAAGCTGCTGGTCAGAGCCACCCCCAGTTCATAGGTAAAGCGCCGAGCCCGGGCCAGGGACACCGGGGTCACGTCTCGGCCACTGAAGGCATCCAGCACCAGTTTCAAATACCCATTGAGTTGCCCCACGGCTTGCTGCCGCAGTTGGGCCTGACGACCACCCTGCCACTGCGGCCACAGATAGCGATACCCCAGCAACACCAGCGAGCAGCCCATCACGGTTTCCAATAACCTCAGAGGCATCACCGCCATCCCCTGGGCACCGATGTACTCAAACACCATGATCAGGATGACGGTCCCCAGCGTGCAGGAGTAGCCGTGATGCACCGGAATCAACGACAGGGTCGGCGGCACCAGCAGTAACCCCAGCAGCAACGCCGCATTACCGGAGATGCCGGCCACAATCAGCAGCGCCGCCACCGCCAGCCCCACCAGTGTGCCCCAAATCCGTTGCCAGGCCCGGCGACGGGTATCCACAATGCCACCTCGCACGACCAGCAGCACGCTGAGCAGGGCCCAATAGCCCTTATCCCATTGCCACCACTGCACGATAGCCATGGTTACGGCCAACAAGATTCCCTGGCGCACCGCGCCGCGAAACACCGGCGACCGCCAACGAAAATGAAGCCGCCACTGGCGCCAATAATCCGGCCGATCATCCGGAGCAAACATTTTCCGTTGGTACAGCGGCGCTACCCGCTGCGCCAGTCGACTGATGCGCTGAACATTGGAAATGAAGTAGGGCGCAAGCTGGCTGAACTGGTGCTGCTGCAGCGGCTTCAAGGCTGCCACCAACGCCGCTTCGGCCGCCTCCAGGCGCTCGTCGGCCTGCAGCGGCTGCAGCGTCATCAGGCCATCGGCGATGTGTCGCAGACGCTTGCTGGTTACCGCCACCCACAACCGGTAGCTGGGCAGCACATCTTCGACGTTAAACAGCTGCCGGCTAAGCTCTGGGTTGGGAATCGCCTGCAGCCGTTCCTGCAGATCGACTGCCGCCATAAACGCCTGATGCAGCTCGGGATTGAGTCGATTTCTGGATTTGGACACCCCCACATAACGGCGCACCAGTGCCAACTGCTCCGCCAACGGCAGATCAAACCGCTCCCCCAGCATGGGGTCTTCAATCCACTTCACCCGACTGGCCAGAATCACCGCCAGCCGCCGGTAACTCAGGGCCAGCGCCTGGCGCAGTGGATAATCGCCCTGCAGCCGGAACCACAGGTCGGAGAACAGCACCACCCACACGCAGTTAATCATTACCGCCAGGGCAAACAGCCACGGCGGCTCAATACCCACCGGCACCTGGGCCATGGCCGCCAGCACCAGCGCCGCCAACCCCAATCTTCCGGACAATTCATCCCAGGCCGCCAGGGAGCCAAACAGCACGCCCCCCACAAACAGCGCTGGAATCAGGCCCACGGGCCAATACAAGCCGATGCAGCCAAACACCAGCGCCGAGCCCCCAAGCAACGGAATCGACCAGCTCAGCCGATGCACCCAGTGAGCACTGGGTTGGTCGATGCCGGAGATAAACACCGCCGGAATCGCCAGCAATGACAATAAACCAAGTTGAAACCAATCCAGACACCAGGCCATCGCCAACCAGGCGGCCATAGCCAGGCTGACCCGCAACGCCAGGTTGACGTGGCCATTGAACCACCAACGACGAATGGCACTGCTCACGCTAGAGACCCATCGCGTATTTCATAACCTGATTTTTGATGGGGCCCGAATTCTGAGCCAAGGTCAGCCCCAGGTTGCGCAATACCTTGAGTGGCATGTGGTCATTGCTGAACATCAGATAGAAGGCGTCCATGGCAGACTGCATCGCCAGGTTATCCGGACGTCGGAACCGCTGATACCGGCCCAGTACCTTGCTGCTGTGCAGTGACTCGCCCCGTTGCAGGGCATCCGCCAGCACTTCCGCTAGCATGGCCACATCCTTAAAGCCCAGGTTGACGCCCTGCCCCGCCAGGGGGTTAATGGTGTGAGCCGCATCCCCAAGCAGCACCACCCGATCTTTGTAATACTGTTTGGCGTGTTGGCGGGTCAGAGGGAAACTGGCAAAACGCTCAATCTCAAACTCTCCCAACCGCTCGGGAAAGGCTGCGACTATCGCCCGCTTCAGCTCCGGCAATGGCAACCGCTTCAACGACGCAATACGCTGTGGTGAGTCATACCAGACCAGGGAGGCATGCTGGCCGGACAAGGGCAACAATGCCCTGGGGCCGCTAGGAGTAAACTCCTGCCAAGTGCCGCTTTGCTGTGGCGCCTCGGTACGAATATTGATGGCCAGACAGTGCTGCCGATATTGCCAGCCGCTGACCCCAATGCCTGCCTGCTGACGCACCTGAGACTGAGCGCCATCGCACCCCAGCAGCAGTCGTCCCTGATAAAACTGACCATCGAGCTCGGCGTACGCGCCCTGCTGATCCTGCCAGTAGCGTTGGGGCCGGGCGCCGGTCATCAGTTCGATGCGCGGATGGCGCCGCAGCGTCTGCCACAGCGACAGCTGTAAGATTCGGTTCTCAACGATGTGCCCCAGGTGTGACAACTGCAGTTCCGCAGCGTCAAACACGATATTGGCCCCTTGCCATTCCCAGGTCTCGAGGGTGCGGTAAGGCGCGCTGCGCATCGACTCCACCCCCTGCCAGCCATCGAGCTCTCTCAGCAAGCGTTCGGACGCTTGGCTGATGGCACTGACCCGCAGATCCAGGGGCTGGGCTTCATCAAACTCCTCAGGGGCCTGGGCTTCAAACACCAATACCGTCAATCCCAGGTTCGCCAGCGCCAGGGCACTGGCCGCACCGACCATGCCCCCACCGGCGATCAGAATATCCACTTGCCGCATCTTTCTTCCCCGAATCAGAAACTGAATTAGGCCAATAATATCATGACCAAATCTTACCGGCTGTAACCGAATATGTGTTTGAGCCGCTTTTCACACACTCCCTTACACAGCCCCGGTGGCGAACGCTCAAAGCCACCTAGACTTAGCTCATCCACTGGTTAAGTCATCACCAAAAACAAAAGAGGTGTATCATGAACGTTGCCGCTGCCCTGTTGATTACCCTGCTGGCCCCGACCGCCGCCTTCGCTGCCACCGAGTCCGTCACTCGAGTGGACTACGCCCTCAATGTCTACGCCCCCAAGCTGCCCATGGTGACTCATACTCAGTTGGAGATTGCCGCCGACTTGCGTCAGGACATTTTGCGTCAGTCCAATGAAGCTCTGGAGCAACACGTTGAGCAGCAACAACGCCAGTTTGCTCAATCTGATGAAACGGTTATCTCACGGGCCAGCAGCCAGAGTGACCGCCAGAAAAGCCGTAATACCGCGTTATGATGGG
Source organism: Ferrimonas kyonanensis DSM 18153 (assembly GCF_000425405.1). GTDB lineage: Bacteria > Pseudomonadota > Gammaproteobacteria > Enterobacterales > Shewanellaceae > Ferrimonas > Ferrimonas kyonanensis. The sequence goes on from NZ_KE384364.1 coordinate 380,015, forward strand.
AGTTTGCCTGTACATCAACTAGCCACAGCCGCGTTTCGGGTTTAGAATAGCCCGCTATTTTTTCTTTAGGCAACACGAGCGGCACTCTTTGATGAGCAAAAAACTGCACATTAAAACCTGGGGCTGTCAGATGAACGAGTACGACTCCGACAAGATGGCGGGTCTGCTGGAATCCTTTGGCAACTACTCCCTGACCGAAGACGCAGCCGAGGCCGATGTCCTCCTGCTGAACACCTGTTCCATCCGCGAAAAGGCACAGGAGAAGGTGTTTCACCAACTCGGGCGCTGGAGACCTCTGAAAGAGGCAAACCCTGAGCTGGTAATCGGCGTCGGTGGTTGTGTTGCTTCCCAGGAAGGCGACGCCATTCGCGAGCGCGCCCCCTTTGTCGACATCGTCTTTGGCCCGCAGACTCTGCATCGCCTGCCGGAGATGATCGGTCGCATTCAACAGGGTGAACACGGCGTGGTGGACATCTCCTTCCCCGAGATTGAGAAGTTCGACCGCCTGCCGGAACCCCGGGCCGAAGGCGCCACCGCCTTTGTGTCCATCATGGAAGGCTGCAACAAGTACTGCAGCTTCTGTGTGGTGCCCTACACTCGAGGCGAAGAGGTCAGCCGGCCTCTGGACGACATCCTGTACGAAATTGCCCAGCTGGCTGAGCAAGGCGTACGGGAGATCAACCTGCTGGGTCAGAACGTCAACGCCTATCGCGGCGAACAACACGACGGCGAGATCTGCAGTTTTGCCGACCTGTTGCGCTACGTGGCGTCCATCGACGGCATCGACCGCCTGCGCTACACCACCAGCCACCCGGTTGAGTTTACCCAGGACATCATCGATGCCTACGCCGACGTGCCGGAGCTGGTCGACTTTCTACACCTGCCGGTGCAAAGTGGCTCCGACCGCATCCTGACCCACATGAAGCGCAACCACACGGCGCTGGAGTTCAAATCGATCATCCGCCGCCTGCGTAAGGTGCGCCCGGAGATTCATGTCAGCTCCGATTTCATTGTCGGCTTCCCCAACGAATCCGATGACGACTTCCAGCAGACCATGAACCTGATCCAGGAGATCAACTTCGACCAGAGCTTCTCCTTCATCTACAGCCCGCGCCCGGGAACCCCGGCGGCGGATCTGCCCGATGACGTCAGTGACGACACCAAGAAGCAACGTCTGTACATTCTGCAGGAGCGCATCAATCAGCAGGCAATGCAATACAGCCGTCGCATGCTGGGGTCGGTACAACGCATCCTGGTGGAAGGCACCTCCAAGAAGAACGTGATGGAGCTTCGGGGAAAAACCGAAAACAGCCGGACCGTGAACTTCGAAGGCGCCCCGGAGATGATTGGCAGCTTTGTGGATGTCGAGATCACCGAAGTCATGCCAAACTCATTACGTGGTATAGTGGTCAGAACAGAAGATCAGATGGATCTGCGCCGTGCGCTGCGTCCCGCTGAGATTCTTGCCAAGCGCCCCGCCGGCGAACCGGATGAGTTGGGCGTTGCCACTTTCCAGCCGTAATCGGAGACCGGCTTGAGCAACAAATTAGTCACCCATGATGTATACCTGGAGCCAGCCGACAGCGGTCGACTGGCTGCCCTCTGTGGCCCCTTTGACGACAACCTGAAGCAGATTGAACGCCGCCTTGGTGTTGAAATCAGCTATCGGAACAATCAGTTCCAGGTTGTTGGCCAACTGCAGTTTGTACTTGGCACCATCGGCCTGCTTAAAGATCTGTACGTGGAAACGGCCCCGGTTAAAGGGACAATGCCGGATCTTGAACCGGATCAGGTCCATCTGGCCATTCAGGAGTTCGTCTCCCTGGAAGCCGAGCAGGACGACAGCGCCATGGGTAAGGAGGTCTTCTTCAAGACCAAGCGGGGCATCCTTAAGCCCCGTAACCCAAACCAGGCCCAGTACATTCGCAACATCATCACCAATGACATCACCTTCGGTGTGGGTCCCGCCGGTACCGGTAAAACCTACCTGGCGGTGGCGGCGGCGGTGGACGCCCTGGAGCGCCAGGAGGTTCGGCGCATCCTGCTGACCCGTCCGGCGGTCGAAGCCGGCGAAAAGCTGGGCTTTTTGCCTGGCGATCTGGCCCAGAAGGTGGACCCCTACCTGCGACCACTGTACGACGCCTTGTTTGAAATGCTGGGCTTCGAACGGGTCGAACGCCTGATCGAGCGCAATGTCATCGAAGTGGCACCGCTGGCCTACATGCGCGGTCGTACCCTCAACGATGCGTTCGTGATCCTCGATGAAAGCCAGAACACCACCACCGAACAGATGAAGATGTTTCTGACCCGCATCGGCTTTAACAGCCGGGCGGTGATCACCGGCGACATCACTCAGGTGGATCTGCCGCGCAACGTCAAATCCGGCCTGCGCCATGCCATCGAAGTGCTGCGGGACGTCGAGTCCATCAACTTCAACTTCTTCCAGAGTGGCGACGTGGTTCGCCACCCGGTGGTGGCTCGCATCGTTGACGCCTACGAAAAACACGATCAGATTCAGCAGCGACAAAAGATCGAACAGGAAAAAGCCCGTAAACGTGAGGAGGCCAATGCCGATGGAACTGATTCTTGATCTGCAGCCTGCGGTAGATGGCTTTGAACTGCCGACAGAAGCACAGTTTCAACGGTGGGCCGAGGCGGCTCTGCAACAGCGGGAAATTGCCGAACTGAGCATTCGCCTGGTCAGCAGCGACGAAAGCCAGGAATTGAATCGCGATTATCGCGGTAAAGACAAGCCCACCAATGTGCTGTCTTTCCCGTTTGAAGCACCACCGATGATCCCAACCGACCTGATCGGCGACTTGGTTATTTGTGCTGAAGTTGTTGAAAAAGAAGCAAAAGAGCAACAAAAGACCAGCTCCGACCATTGGGCGCACATGGTTGTACACGGATGCCTGCATCTGATAGGTTATGATCATATTGAGGACGAAGAAGCGGAACAAATGGAGGCACTGGAGCGTCAAATACTGGCGGGTCTGGGTATTGCCGATCCATACCGTGAACTGTAGTCCCCTCAATTTTTATACACAAACTAGGACACTATGAGCGAAGATAACCCTCCGTCGAGTCAAGGCTCTCCTAAAAAGAGCTGGCTGGATCGCATTTCACAGCTGTTTGGTGGTGAGCCACAAAACCGCAAAGACTTGGTTGATGTGATTCAGGACGCTGAAGAACGCGACCTCATCGACGAAGACACCAAAGACATGATTAAAGGCGTGTTGGAGGTGTCCGATTTACGGGTCAGGGACGTCATGATCCCTCGCTCGCAGATCATTGCCATCGAGAAAAACCAACCCGTCGACGGCTTCCTGTCCACCATCATCGAATCCGGTCACTCCCGGTTCCCGGTAGTCGACAAGGACAAAGACCACATCGAAGGGATCTTGCTGGCCAAGGATCTGCTGACCTTCGGCTTCACCGACCAGAATGAGCCTGTACAACTGGAACAAGTGATTCGCGCTGCGGTGGTGGTGCCTGAAAGCAAGCGGGTCGATGTCCTGCTGAAAGAGTTCCGCCAAAAGCGCTATCACATGGCCATCGTCGTCGACGAGTACGGCGGCGTCTCCGGGCTGGTCACCATCGAAGACATCCTCGAAGAGATCGTCGGCGACATCGGCGATGAGTTTGATATCGACGAAGCCAATCCGCTCAATATTCGAAAAGTGGGTAAGCAGGTGTGGTCGGTGGCCGCACTGACGCCGGTGGAAGAGTTCAATGACCACTTTGGCTGCGAGTTTTCCGATGACGAATTCGATACCATCGGCGGCATCGTTAGCCACGCGTTCAACCACCTGCCGGTTCGCGGTGAAAAAGTCATTCTCGATGGCTTTGAATTCAAAGTGGTGAATGCCGACACCCGACGGCTGCTGCAGTTGCAGGTTCGAACCGTCGACAACCAGGTAGTTCAGGGCGAATCCGCGGCCTGATGGAGACCCGTTTGTCTGTTCCGATTCAAATGATGCTGGCGCTGCTGTGTGGCGCCCTCACCCCTTTTGCCTTTGCTCCCTATGAATACAGCCTGGTATTACTGCCGGCGTTAATGGGGTTACTGTGGCTAACGGAACAGCGCTCTCCCCGCCAGGCTACCCTGCTCGGCTGGTGCTTCGGTTTCGGTCAGTTTGCCCACGGCATCGCCTGGGTCCACGTCAGCATCGACAGTTTTGGCGGCCTGCCACTGCCGGTGTCATTGTTGCTGATGGCCCTGCTGGCGGCCTATCTGGCCCTCTATCCCGCCCTGACTCTGGGTCTGCTCAACCGTTGGTGGCCGAACGCCGACGGCGGCCGGGTTCTGGCATTTCCGGCGCTGTGGCTGGTGGGGGAATGGCTGCGCGGCAAAGTACTGACCGGCTTCCCCTGGCTGTGGCTGGGGTACAGCCAGGTCGACGGCCCGCTGGCACCGCTGGCCAGCTCCTTCGGCGCCCTGGGCTTGGGACTGGTAATCGCCTTAGTGGCCGCCAGCCTACTGGCGTTGCTGCGCCGTCAGTGGTGGGCGCTACTGCCGCCAATCCTGACGGCTGTGGCGCTAGCCACTCTACCCGGCCTGAACACCACCAGTCGTTCCGGCGATGAGATCAGCGTCGCCCTGGTGCAGGGAAACATCCCTCAGAGCCTGAAATGGGAACCGGACCAATTGTGGCCGACACTGCTGAAATATCAAGATCTCAGCCGTCCCTACATGGATGCCGACCTGGTGGTCTGGCCCGAGGCGGCGGTGCCGGCGCCGGAAGTGATGGTGGACGATTTTCTCAACAGCTTTGATCACGCCGCCGCCTTTCGGCAGACCCACGTCATCACCGGCATCATCAGTGCCAATACGGCTACCCGTCAGTTCTACAACTCGCTGTTGGTGTTGGGGGACGATCTGAGTCCGCATCGCTATCAGCCCACCGACAGCAACCGTTACCACAAGAGCCACCTGCTGCCCATCGGCGAATTTGTGCCCATGGAAGACCTGCTTCGCCCCATCGCACCACTGTTCAATCTGCCCATGTCTTCGTTTAACCGCGGTGATGCGGTGCAAACCAACCTCAATGCCGGCGGCGTCAATCTGGCTCCGGCCATCTGCTATGAAATCGCCTTCCCCGAGCTACTGCGGGCCAACATCACCGACAACACCGACCTGCTGTTAACCGTGTCAAACGACGCCTGGTTCGGGCACTCGGTCGGGCCTCTGCAGCACATGGAGATCGCCCGCATGCGCTCCATGGAGCTGGGCAAGCCATTGCTCAGAGTCACCAACAATGGCGTCACCGCCATCGTCGATGAAACCGGCAAGATGCAGGCTCAGTTGCCTCAGTTTGAAGAGGGTGTATTGCAGGGGACGGTCGCCCTGACGACGGGCACGACGCTGTTCAGCCGCTTTGGCCAGCAGTTGGCTTACCTGCTGGCACTGACTCTGCTGCTGATGGCCGCCGCCTGGCGACTCAGGGCGCGAGCATCTTACGGGAGAACAGCTGATGATCGCACTTAGGACAGGCCGGTAGCAGGTCCGGGTGGTTAAAGGTCATCTCATGGCCACACTTGTCGCACACCAGGATTCCCAACCCCACCACTTCACCACTCTCGTAGGTGCCGTGGTGCTTGAGGTCCTGGCCCAGTTCATGCCACTCCAACTGGCTCTTGTCGGTAATCTCCACCAACCATTGCCACAAGCTGTTTTCCAGCCCCAGGGTAAACAGACTGTCCGGTTGTTCCACCTCATCGGCGGCATGAAGGGCAAACTCGCCCAGATCGCGACGTAAAAACTGCTCCACCATCGCCAGTTCCGGCTCCGACAATCTCTGCTTCAACTGCAGGTAGGCACTGCTGTCCGCCAGCACCTGGCTGAGTTGCCCCAGAGTCAGATCCGGATCTTGCTGATACCGACGCTCCATCTCCTTAAGTAGAGACTCATACCGCTCAATCAATTGCCCTTGTTCTTGACGCATAGCCACCTCCGCAGCAGTCCACATCCGATAGAGAAATTCAGGTTCGGGTCTTACAGCTCGTACACAGACCTTTGATATCTTTGGTATATCACATTTTTCCAATTACGGATAACCCCGGCCGCAACCCGGGCGACCATGGCCAGCGTATCGCCCTTCGAGCCGGTGCATCAGCTCGGCTTACTCCGTGCGGTTGTGCATGGACAGCCACCAGTTAGAATTCGGCCACTGCGACGATTGGTATTAGGCCGCTCCTGCGTTATTCTATGCAGATCTTTATGAGCCATACTTGGCTCGAAATCAAAAAATCATTCGTGGATCCTGTCGTGTCGATGCAAGAGCAATACAACCCAAGCGATATCGAACCCAATGTGCAACGTCACTGGGCCGAAAACCAAACCTTCACCGCCGTCGAACAACCGGGCAAAGAAAAATTCTATTGCCTGTCGATGTTCCCCTACCCCAGTGGTCGCCTGCACATGGGCCACGTGCGCAACTACACCATCGGTGACGTGATCTCCCGCTACCAGCGGATGCAGGGCAAAAACGTCATGCAGCCTTTCGGGTGGGATGCCTTTGGCCTGCCAGCTGAAAATGCCGCGGTAAAGAACAAGGCGGCCCCGGCTCCTTGGACCTACGAAAACATCGACTACATGAAGCAGCAGCTGAACATTCTCGGCTTTGGCTTCGACTGGAGCCGTGAACTGGCCACCTGTAAGCCGGATTACTACCGCTGGGAGCAGTGGTTCTTCACCGAGCTATACAAAAAAGGCCTGGTGTACAAGAAGACCAGCTCGGTCAACTGGTGTGACAACGACCAGACCGTACTGGCCAACGAGCAGGTGATCGACGGTTGCTGCTGGCGTTGTGATACGCCGGTAATTCAGAAAGAGATTCCACAGTGGTTTATTAAGACCACCGATTACGCCGACCAACTGCTGTCCGACCTGGAAGGCCTCGACGGCTGGCCTGAGATGGTGAAAACCATGCAGCGCAACTGGATTGGCCGCTCCGAAGGCGTCGAGATGACGTTCGATGTCGATGGCATGGACCAGCAGTTCACCATCTACACCACCCGTCCGGACACCGTCATGGGCGTCACCTACGTCGGTATTGCCGCCGGCCACCCTCTGGCAGCGATCGCGGCCGCCAACAACCCGGAACTGGCCGCCTTCATCGACGAGTGCAAGAACACCAAGGTTGCCGAAGCCGAGCTGGCCACCATGGAGAAGAAAGGCATGGCCACCGGCCTGTACGCCATTCATCCCCTCAACGGCAACAAGGTGCCGGTGTATGTCGCCAACTTCGTGCTGATGGACTACGGCACCGGTGCCGTCATGGCCGTACCCGCCCATGACCAGCGTGACTATGAGTTCGCCACCAAATACGGCCTGGAGATCAAAGGGGTAATTAAGCCCGCCGATGCCGACCTGGACATCAGCGAGCAGGCCTACACCGACAAAGGCATTCTGTTCAACTCCGGTGAGTTTGACGGCCTGGAGTTCGACGCCGCCCTGAACGCCATCGCCGCCAAGCTGGAAAGCCTGGGTCGCGGCGAAAAGACCGTCAACTTCCGTCTGCGCGACTGGGGCGTTTCCCGTCAGCGTTACTGGGGTGCGCCTATCCCGATGGCCACACTGGAGAACGGCGAGTCCGTGCCGGTAGACGCCGCGGACCTGCCGGTGATTCTGCCGGAAGACGTGGTCATGGACGGCGTGACCAGCCCGATAAAAGCGGACAAAGCCTGGCAGCAAACCACCGTTGGTGGTCAGGCCGCCACCCGCGAAACCGATACCTTTGACACCTTTATGGAGTCCTCCTGGTACTACGCCCGTTACACCAGCGTCGGCACCGACGACGCCATGCTGGATCCGGCCAAAGCCAACTACTGGCTGCCGGTAGATCAGTACATTGGTGGCATCGAACATGCGACCATGCACCTGCTGTACTTCCGCTTCTTCCACAAGTTGCTGCGTGACGCCGGCCTGGTCGACAGCGATGAGCCAGCCAAGCGCTTGCTGTGTCAGGGAATGGTACTGGCTGATGCCTTCTACTACACCGGCAGCAACGGCCAGCGGGTCTGGGTATCTCCCGCCGATGCCATCCTGGAAAAGGATGATAAAGGCCGGGTCATCAAAGCCACCGATAAAGAGGGCCGCGAACTGGTCCACTCCGGCATGACCAAGATGTCCAAGTCCAAAAACAACGGCATCGACCCACAGGAGATGGTGGACAAGTACGGTGCCGACACCGTGCGCCTGTTCATGATGTTTGCCGCCCCACCGGAAATGACTCTGGAATGGCAGGAGTCCGGCGTTGAAGGCGCCAACCGCTTCCTGAAGCGACTGTGGAAACTGGCCTTCGAGCACACCAGCCAGGGCGCAGCACCGCAACTGGATACCGCAGCACTGACCCCGGATCAGAAAGCACTACGCCGTGACGTTCACAAGACCATCGCCAAGGTCGGCGATGACATTGGTCGCCGCCAAACCTTCAACACCGCCATTGCCGCGGTGATGGAGTTGATGAACAAGCTGTATAAGGCACCGAAACAGGACGACCAGGATCGCGCCCTGATGCAAGAAGCCCTGCTGGCCGTGGTGAAAATGCTGTCGCCCATCACCCCGCATATCGGCTTCCACCTGTGGAACGCCCTGGGCCAGGATGGGGACATCGATACCCAGCCTTGGCCACAAGCCGACGCCAGTGCCATGGTCGAAGAGGAGAAGCTGATCGTGGTGCAGGTGAACGGTAAGGTCCGCGCCCGCATTACGGTTGCCGCCGACGCCGAGCAGGAACAGGTTCAGCAACTGGCCCTGGGCGACGACAATGTCAGCAAGTTCACCGACGGCAAGACCCTTCGTAAAGTGATTTACGTACCGGGTAAGCTGCTCAATATCGTAGCAAACTAAGGAGAACGGGGTGCTCAGATCCTTTCTGACCGCTCTGCTGGCACTGACCATTCTGGTCAGTGCCGGTTGTGGCTTCCATCTGAAAAGTGACTACCTGATCCCGACGGAGCTGCGAAGCCTGCGTCTGGAAAGCTCCGATGATTATGGTGAATTGCATCGCCTGGTCAAAGAGCGGTTACGTCTGTCCAATATCGGCATCGTTCAGGAGCAGACCGCACCCCGCCTGTGGCTCGGCAACGACAACCTCGAGCGCTCGACCCTGTCGCTGTTTCCCTCGGGACAAGTGGCCGAATACGAACTGATCTACTCAGTGCGATTCAGCGTCACCCTCGAGGATCAGCCTCCACAGAGTTTTGATGTTGAAATTCGTCGTGACTACCTGGATGACCCCCGCACCGCGCTGGCCAAAAACCGCGAGCTCGACCTGCTGCTGCAGGAGATGCGTGCCCAGGCCGCCGATCAGGTTATCCGTACGCTCTCCACCATTAAGGTGCAGTAGATGCGAATTTTTGTCAGCCAGCTGAGCCAGCACCTGGCTCAGCTGCCTGCCGTTTTCATGGTCTTTGGCGATGACATTCTGTTGCGGGAAGAAGCCCGCGATGAGATCCGCCAGGCCGCCCGCCAGGCCGGCTTCGACGAACGCCTGTCTTTGGTGCAGGAATCCCCCTTCAACTGGAACGATCTGGCCCAGGAGTGTCAGTCGATGTCGCTGTTTTCCAGCCGTCGCCTGATTGAACTGGAGTTGCCCAACAGCAAGCCCGGCGCCGATGGCAGTGCGGTATTGTCCGAGCTTGCCGGTCAGTTGCAGGACACCATTTTGCTGCTCCACGGCCCCAAGCTGGCCAAGGAGCAAACCAACAGTAAGTGGTTCAAAGCCCTGGACAGTCACGGGCTGTACGTTCAGGCACTGACGCCCGAAGGCCAGCACTACCTGAGATGGCTGCAACAACGCCTGCGCCATCATGGGGTCAATCTGCAACACGACGCCTTGCATCAATTTGCCGACCTGTTTGAGGGCAACCTGCTGGCCGCCGATCAGGCCATGGCACAGTTGGCCCTGTTGGCCGGAAATCGCAGCGTCGGCGCTGACGCCCTGGGCAGACTGCTGCACAATCAATCTCGCTATACGGTATTTCAACTCACCGACGCCCTGTTGGCAGGTCAAAGCGATAAAGCGCTGACGGTGCTTAATCAGTTACGCCAGGAAGAGATCGCACCGGTCTTAATCAACTGGGCACTGGTGCGCGAGTTGCAGTTGCTGTGTCAACTGCAGCAAGGACAGCAACAGGGCAGCAACCTCAACGAACTGTTCAAACAGCAACGCATCTGGGCCAAGCGCCAGCCCCTGTACCGCAACTGCCTGCAGCGGCTGCCGCTTCCAAGACTGGGGCAACTGCTGGCCATCTGTGGCCAGCTGGAGCAACAGATCAAAGGCGACGGCGATGCCCCCTGGAGCGGCCTTGCCGAGTTGTGTCTGGGCTTCAACCCCCGTTACCCGCTGTTTCCTGCGCGATGAGCCTGACCGCGATCGGCCTGCTGGGCGGCACCTTTGACCCCATTCACAACGGTCACCTGACCATGGCCACCGACGCCCTGACGCAACTGCAGCTGGACGAAGTACGGCTACTGCCCAACCATCAGCCTCCCCATAAGGCCGCCACCGGCGCCAGCAGCGAACAGCGGCTGCAGATGGTCAAACTCGCTTGCGCCCCCCACCCGCAACTGAGCGTAGACGATCGTGAACTGCACCGGCGCCAGCCCTCCTACACCGTCGACACCCTGGAATCATTACGACAGGATCACCCCGACGCCGCCCTGTGTTTCATTATCGGCATGGACTCCCTGAACAACTTTGCCCACTGGCACCGGCCCCAGCGTATCCTGGAGCTGGCCCACCTGGTGGTCTGTCGTCGTCATGACGTCGCTCTGGATCTGAGCCCCGCCGCTAAAGCACTGTTAACCGGGCGAATCACCGAAAATAATCAGTCGGTTAGGGACCAGTTACAGGGTCAGGTTGTGCTAACGACTCTGCAACCGCCCGCAGTCTCATCCACGGAGATTCGCCACAAACTGCAACAAGGACTGGCCGTCGACAGCCTATTGCCCGCTGCCGTGATCGATTTTATTCGGGCCCAGCGCCTCTATTTCCATGGAGTCGGTGGAAGCAGCAGGGTATAATGTCTGGCTTTGTGTCAAACCGAATTGGAGCCAGCAGTGACCCCTGTTGAACTGAAAGACTTTGTAGTAGAGAAAGCGGAAGAGCTGAAGTGTCGGGACCTGGTGGTTTTGGACATCAGTGACAAATCCACCATCGCCGATTTTATGGTGGTGTGCAGTGGTACCTCGAAGACCCACGTACGCGCCATTGCCGAAAACGTCGCCCTGGAAGCCAAGCGCATCGACCTGGCCCCTCTGGGCGTGGAAGGCAAAGAGTCCGGCGAATGGGTACTGGTGGATCTGGGTGACGTGATTCTGCATGCCATGCAGGAGCAAACCCGGGACTTCTACCAACTGGAGAAGCTGTGGTCCGCACACCCGGATCAGAAGTAATCCATGAAGATTAAGCTGATCGCCGTTGGCACCAAGATGCCAGCCTGGGTGCAGACCGGGTTTAGCGAGTATCAGCGCCGCTTTCCCCGTGACATGCCACTGGAGCTGATCGAGATTCCTGCCGGCAAGCGCGGAAAGAACGCCGACATCGCCCGTATCCTCGAAAAAGAGGGAGACGCGATGCTGGCAGCCTGTCAGGGGTGCAGAATCGTCACCCTGGACATTCCCGGCAAACCCTGGGATACCCCGATGCTGGCACAACAACTGGAGCGCTGGCAGATGGATGGTCGCGATGTGGCGATTCTGATTGGCGGACCGGAAGGGCTGGCCCCGGCCTGCAAACAGGCGGCGGAACAGAGCTGGTCGTTGTCCAATCTGACCTTGCCCCACCCTCTGGTTCGGGTCATTATGGCGGAAAGCCTGTATCGGGGCTGGAGCATCAACAACAACCACCCGTACCACAGAGAGTAATGCGTTTTTATCAACGTACCAAGATTCGCGACAATGCCGCCGAAACCGCCCTGTTTAAACGCCGGGCGGTGGCGTGCTTTGTCGGGGTAATCGCCCTCATCGGCGTACTGCTCAGTAACCTGTATGTCATTCAGGTCGTCGACCACAGCGAATACCAGACCCGCTCCAACGACAACCGCATTCGGGTTATTCCCATCGCCCCGAACCGGGGCCTTATCTTTGATCGGCATGGCACCCTGCTGGCGGAGAATCAGCCGGTCTATTCCCTGGAAGTGATTGCCGAACAGGCTCCTAACCTGAACCAAAGTCTGCAGTCATTGGCCCACCTGTATCAGATCCCTGAAGCCGAACAACAGGAGTTTCTGAAACGAGTTAAGGCCCAGAAACGCTTTAAGCCCACCACCTTGCTCAGCCAACTCAGCGAGGAACAAGTGGCGGAGTTCAGCGTCAATCAGCACCGCTATCCCGGCTTTCAGATCAGCGCCGGCCTGAAGCGCTACTACCCTTACAAGCAAACCCTGACCCATACCCTGGGTTACGTCGCTCGCATCAACCACAACGACGTTACCCGCTTGGATCAAGAGGGAAAATCGGCCATGTATGCCGCCACCAAAGACATTGGCAAACTGGGGATCGAGCGCTTCTATGAGGAACAACTGCACGGCCAGCCGGGCTTGCAGGAAGTGGAGGTCAACAGCCGTGGCCGCATTGTCCGTACTCTGAACACCACCGCGCCGTCGGCCGGTAAAGACCTGCAGTTGACCCTGGACTTATCGCTGCAACAAAAGGCAGAGCAACTGATGTCGGGCCATCGCGGCGCCCTGGTGGCCATCGATCCCCGCGATGGCGGCGTGCTGGCCATGGTGTCGAACCCCAGCTATGACCCCAACCTGTTTGTCCATGGCATCAGCGGCAAAGCCTACAGCGGTCTGCTCAACGACACCTCCCGCCCCCTGATCAACCGCGCCACTCAGGGACAGTACGCCCCCGCCTCCACCGTCAAGCCGATGCTGGCACTGGCGGGCCTGGAGGAGAAAAAGATCACCGAAAAGAGCCGCATCTGGGATCCCGGCTGGTGGCAAATCCCCGGCGTCGAGCGCAAATACCGTAACTGGAAGCGCTGGGGTCATGGCTGGGTGGACGTCTATGATGCTCTGATCAAGTCCAACGACACCTTCTTTTACGATCTGGCCTACAACATGGGCATCGATACCATCAGTCAGTACATGCTGCAGTTTGGCTTCGGCCAGTACTCGGGCATCGACCTGAAGGAGGAGTCGGCCGGGATCATGCCCTCTCGGGACTGGAAGCGGCTGCGCTACAAGGAGCCCTGGTACATCGGCGACACCATCTCGGTGGGCATTGGCCAGGGCTATTGGACCACCACCCCGCTGCAGCTCACCGAAGCGGTCACGGTGATGATCAACCGTGGCAAACACATCACGCCTCACCTGCTGAAATCCATGGGCAACGACGGCAACATGGACGCCATTCCCCTGTCCGAGCGCCCTCCGCTGGTACTGAGCAACGACAAGGCCTGGGACATCGTTCATAAGGCGATGATCAAAACCGCCAACAAACGGTTTGCCGACGCTTCATACACCGCCGCGATCAAAACCGGTACCGCCCAGGTATTCGGCCTGGCGGAAGACGCCAAGTATGAGAAAGACAAGATCGCCGAGCACCTGCGAGATAACGCCCTGATCGTCGGCTATGCCCCGGCAGAGAATCCCACCATCGCCCTGACGGTGGTGCTGGAGAACGCCGGTTGGGGTGGCGCCAACGCCGGCCCCATCGCCCGCGCCCTGCTGGACCATTACCTGGACCCGGCAGACTCCGATTCCGACCGCATAAAGACCGCCAGTAATCATGAATAAAGTACGCAAAGGGCCCAACATCTGGCTAAAGCTGCACATCGACCTGCCGTTGCTACTTGGCATTCTAGCGCTGATGGGCTTTGGCCTGATGGTGCTGTACGCCGCCAGCGGCCAAAGCGCCTTTATGCTGGAGAAGCAGCTGATTCGAATCGGTTTGTCATTGCTGGTGATGTTCGCCCTGGCCCAGATCAACCCGGAGGTATTCCGCCGCTGGGCGCTGCCGATCTTCATTGTCGGTATCATCCTGTTGATCGCAGTCGATCTGTTTGGTGAGGTCAACAAAGGTGCCCAGCGCTGGCTCAACCTGGGCTTTATGGAATTCCAGCCGTCGGAGCTGATGAAGCTGGCCTTTCCCATCACCATGGCCTGGTACATCAGCCGCTATCCTCTGCCCCCCAAAAAACGCTACCTGGCTGGTGGTGCCGCCATTTTGCTGCTACCGACCCTGCTGATCGCATCACAACCGGACCTGGGAACCTCGATCCTGGTGGCCGCCTCTGGTGTCTTTGTGCTGTTCCTGTCCGGCATGAGTTGGGCGGTCGTGGGGATGTGCATCGTCAGCGTACTGGCCTTTTTACCGGTACTCTGGTTCTACCTGATGAAAGACTATCAGCGCACTCGGGTTATGACCCTGCTGGATCCGGAAAAGGACCCGCTGGGGGCCGGCTATCACATCATTCAGTCAAAAATCGCCATCGGCTCCGGTGGCCTCAGCGGCAAAGGCTGGCTGGGTGGCACCCAGTCTCAGCTTCAGTTCCTGCCGGAGCGCCATACTGACTTCATCTTCGCCGTGCTGGGCGAGGAGTTCGGCCTGATCGGCGCCCTGATCCTGCTGGCACTGTATCTGTTTATCGTCGGTCGAGGCCTGGTCATCGCCTCACGGGCACAAACGCCGTTTGCCCGCCTGCTTGGCGGCAGCATCGTGCTGACGTTTTTTGTGTATGTATTTGTAAACATCGGCATGGTTTCCGGCATCCTGCCCGTGGTGGGCGTACCTTTGCCCTTGGTCTCCTATGGCGGCACCTCAATGCTGACATTGATGGCAGGATTTGGCATGCTGATGGCAATTCACACCCACCGGCGCTTTATCGGCCGCTAAAATGGATGACCAGGATGGCAAAAAGGCTCCTGATTCCGGCACTGCTGCTCTGCAGTGCCGCACACGCAACCACACCACAACAGCAATTCGTTGAGGACTGGACCGCTAAAGGTCTCAGCCCCGACTACCTGAATCAGGCCCTGGCCCAGGCTGAAAAAGACCCTGAGGTATTAACCGCCATCTCCACCCCCTGGGAAGCCAAACCCTGGTACCAATACCGGCAGCTGTTCCTGACCCAGGAGCGACTCGATGATGGCCTGGCCTTCTGGAAAACTCACCAGGACACTCTGGCCCGGGCGGAACAGCAATACGGCGTCGACGCCGCCATGATCGTCGCCATCATCGGCATCGAAACCCGCTATGGCCAGTTTACTGGTCGCTACCCGGTGCTCAACGCCCTCTACACGCTCGGATTCTACTACCCGAAGCGGGCCAAGTTCTTCTCCTCGGAGCTGGGGCACTACCTTAAACTGGCCCAACAGGAAGGCTGGTCCCTGACCGAGGTCAAAGGCTCCTATGCCGGCGCCATGGGCTGGGGTCAGTTTATCCCCTCCAGTTACCTGGCCTATGCGGTGGACTTCGACGGCGACGGAAAGCGGGACTTGCTTAACAACCCGGTCGATGCCATCGGCAGCGTGGCCAACTACTTCGCCAAACACAAATGGCGCCTGGGCGGCCCGGTGGCGCACGCCATCGACACCCCGTCGATAACATTGGCCGCCGCGGACAGCTGGCAGGGCAAGCCGTTGACCACCACCGTGGCCCAACTGAAAGCCAAAGGTGTCAACGTCTCCGGCCCCGAATCCGACACCGCCGCCATTCTGATGCTGCAGAGTGCAGAAGAGCAACAGCAGGCCTATCAGGTCTCCAGTAACTTCTACACCATCACCCGCTACAATCGCAGCCCGCTGTATGCCATGGCGGCCCATGAGTTCTCACAACGGTTACACGATGGCTTCTATCAATAATCGGCTTTGTCTACTGCTGCTGCCTGTCTTGCTGATGGTCGGCTGCAGCAGTGGCCGCTACCACATGGACCAGGACCGGGCGCCGAACAACGCACCGGACGTCAGTCAACTGGAGCAGCCCAAACCCAGGTATGAGCCGCCCAGCAAGCAGGGCAACCGCAACTACCAGGTATTGGGAAAGTCATATCAGGTGATGCCCAGTGCCAGTGGCTATATGGAGGAGGGCACCGCCTCCTGGTATGGCGCCAAATTCCATGGGCACCTGACCTCCAATGGTGAAACCTACGACATGTATGGCTTCAGCGCCGCCCACAAAGCGTTGCCGCTGCCGACCTATCTGAAAGTCACCAACCTGGCCAATCAGAAAACCGTGATTGTTCGTGCCAATGACCGAGGCCCCTTCCACGGCGATAGGCTGATCGACCTCTCCTACGCCGCCGCCTACCATCTGGACATGCTAAAACAGGGCACCGCCCGAGTTCGCATTGAGGCCTTGGCCACCGAAGCCAATCCGGCTCCGATGCTTCCCCAGGTGGCCACCCGACAGTTTCTGCAGCTGACCGCCGCCTCCAACGAGGCCGCCCTGATGCAGCTGGCGAAACAACTGGAGCAGCACTATCAGGTAGGCAGTCGCCTGGTTCGCCAGGGGGAACTGTATAAACTGCAGCTTGGGCCACTGCAGGACCCGTTCAAGAGTCAGCAGCTGTTGCAAACCCTCAAGCACGACGGCTACGACGGCGCATTCACGGTTTATGAAACTTTAGAGCCAAAATGAAACTTTTCTCCGGTCGGCGGGGTCAAGTGATATACTGCCCTTTCGGTGTTTCGACACTCGATTTGCATCAAACGTATAGGAATTCCAGTCAGATCATTATGAATAAACTCAAGCAAACGCTGTCTGCCGTAACCGGCCTTCTCTTCGCCACCTCCGCCCTGGCGGTGCCCAGTGTGGTTCCCAATGCACCAACGGTCAACGCCACCGCCTATGTGCTGATGGACTTCCAGACTGGTCAGATACTGGCGGAAGAGAACGCCTACGAAAAGCGCGCTCCAGCCAGTTTGACAAAAATGATGACCTCTTACGTACTCGGTCAGGAGTTGGCGCAGGGCAACGTTGCCTTGACCGACAACGTTAAAATCAGCAAGAAAGCCTGGTCCAAAAACTTCCCTGACTCTTCCAAGATGTTCATCGAGGTGGGCAAAGAGGTCAAACTGGAAGACCTGAACCGAGGCATGATTATCCAATCCGGCAACGACGCCTGTGTAGCTATTGCCGAGCACGTTGCCGGCAGCGAAGGCGCCTTCACCGATCTGATGAATGCCTGGACCGGCCAACTGGGCATGGTCGATACCCACTTCGTCAACGCCCATGGCCTGGACTCCACCGAGCACTTCACCACCGCTTACGACATGGCGTTGCTGGGTCAGGCACTGATTCGGGACGTACCGGAAGAGTACGCCCTGTACAGTGAGAAAGAGTTCACCTTCAACAAGATTCGCCAGCACAACCGCAACGGCCTGCTGTGGGACCGCAGCCTGGGTGTGGACGGCATCAAGACCGGGCACACCGCCAACGCCGGCTACAGCCTGGTAGCCTCGGCCGAGCGCGGCGGCATGCGACTGGTCAGTGTGGTGATGGGTGCCAAGAGCGCCAGCAGCCGCGAAGCAGAAAGCAAGAAACTGCTTAACTATGGCTTCCGTTTCTTTGAAACTGTGACCCCTTATAAAGCCGGTGATGAGTTTATCAGCCATAAGATCTGGTACGGCAGCGAACCTCAGGTCAGCCTGGGCGTACTGGAAGACACTCCGGTCACCATCTACCGTGGCCAAGCCGAAAAACTGGAAGCCAATTTCGAGCTGACCGAGGAGTTGAAAGCCCCCCTGACCAAAGGCCAGGTCGTCGGTAAAGTCTTCTTCCAGCTGGACGGCAAAGACATCGCCGAGTACAAGCTGGTTGCTCTGCAAGACGTGCAAGAGGGCTCCTGGTTCAGCAAGTTAATCGATTACATCAAACTGCTGGTGGCCAGCTGGTTCAATTAAGCGCCGCGGAATTCCTTGATGAGGCCTGCCATGCGCAGGCCTCTTTTGCATTGCCATACTTGAAATTTGATACACTGGCCCCCATTAAGCCAGCTGCCGTAATTTTGAGCCGGAGTTAGACCATGAACACCAAATTTGACGAACTGCTAGAGTTCCCCTGCCACTTTCCGTTTAAGGTCATTGGCCACGCCAGCGAACAGCTTCCCGATCAAGTAGTTGCTGTCGTTCAAGCCCACGCCCCTGGCGACTATCACCCGACCGTGCGCCCCAGCAGCAAGGGCAGTTACCACGCAGTGACCATCAACATCACCGCCACCAGCAAAGAACAGCTGGAAACCCTGTACACCGAACTTGGCGCAATCGACGGCGTAATCCGAGTTCTATAATGTGATCTACCTAGCATTTCCACTTTGCACAGGTATAATGCGACCAATCTCCCCTAACTTGGCGTGATAAAGGATTGGTCGCAAAAACACTGATAGTGCGTCGCCTGGGCCTGCAGCCCTATGAGCCGATCTGGCAGGCGATGCAACGCTTCACCGACACCCGCAATCAGGATAATGCCGACGAGTTGTGGCTGTTAGAGCACGCTCCCGTCTTTACCCAAGGTCAAGCTGGCAAGGCCGAACACCTGCTCAACACCGGCGACATTCCGGTGGTACAGGTCGATCGCGGCGGTCAGGTCACCTACCACGGCCCCGGTCAATTGGTGGCCTACCCACTGCTGAACATCAAGCGACTGGGGATTGGCGTGCGGCAACTGGTGACTCAGATTGAGAACAGCTTGATCGATCTGCTGGCGCCCTACCAGGTTGATGCCTACGCCAAGGCCGACGCCCCCGGAGTGTATGTCAACGAGCGCAAAGTGGCCTCCCTGGGGCTGCGCATTCGCAAAGGCTGCTCATTCCACGGCTTGGCTCTGAACGTCAATATGGACACCTCTCCATTTCTTCGTATCAACCCCTGCGGCTACGCCGGCATGGAGATGGTACAAACCGCCGATCTCGGCGGCCCACAAACGGTTTCAGAAGCCGGCGATCGACTGGCTGACATATTCTATAACAAGCTGGGCTACACCCAGCTGACCCTGTTAGAAGGATTACCGCATGAGTGAACGCCCAGAACGCCTGGTACCAGGCGTGAAGTTACGGGACGCCGAAAAACTGGCTCGAATTCCGGTGAAAGTGGTGCCGGTCGAGCGGGAAAAAATGCTGCGCAAACCGGACTGGCTGCGAGTAAAACTGCCCTCATCCAGTCAGAAAATTGATGAAGTAAAGGGCGCAATGCGAAAGCATGGGCTTCATTCTGTCTGCGAAGAAGCTTCCTGCCCCAACCTGGCCGAGTGCTTTAATCATGGCACTGCGACCTTCATGATTCTTGGGGCCATCTGCACCCGCCGCTGCCCCTTCTGCGACGTTGCCCATGGCCGGCCGCTGAAACCGGATGCCAATGAAGCCAAAAAGCTGGCTGAAACCATCCGCGACATGAAGCTCAAGTACGTGGTAATCACCTCGGTCGATCGCGATGACCTTCGAGATGGCGGCGCTCAACATTTTGCCGATTGCATCCGCGAGATTCGAGCACTGTCACCGCACATCAAGATTGAAATATTGGTACCGGATTTCCGCGGCCGCATTGACCGCGCCCTGGAGATTCTGGCCACCGAGCCGCCAGATGTGTTCAACCACAACCTGGAAACCGCCCCTCGGCTATACCGCAAGGCCCGGCCAGGCGCGAACTATCAATGGTCACTGGACCTGCTGAAGCGCTTCAAAGCGATGCACCCCGCCATTCCAACCAAATCCGGTCTGATGATGGGGTTGGGTGAAACCAATGACGAGATTAAATCGGTGCTTCAGGATCTGCGCGATCACAATGTCGAGATGCTGACCCTGGGTCAATACCTGCAACCCAGTCGCCACCACCTGCCAGTGGAACGCTACGTCCCACCAGCCGAGTTTGATGAGCTTAGGGAACACTCCCTACAGCTTGGCTTTACCCAGTCCGCCTGTGGCCCTCTGGTACGCTCCAGCTACCATGCCGACATGCAGGCTCAGGGAAAAGAGGTCAAATAGGGCCTGAGAAACAAAAAAGGAGCCAGGCGGCTCCTTTTTTAATGGGGAAAGCGGTAACTCATTATCACTGCATCTTCCCGACCGTCATCGGTGGGGTAGTAGCCCTTGCGGCGGCCGAGTTGGACGAAACCGATATTACGATATAGCGCCAGGGCGGACTCGTTGTTAGCCCGAACCTCCAGAAAACAGCACTCGGCCTGTTGCCGGTTCAATTCATCCAATCCTCGTTGCAGCAATCGCCTCCCCAGCCCCTGCCCCCTAAGGCCTGGTATCAAGCAGATATTCATCAGCGTGGCCTCACCCACCACAGTATGGGTAATGTAGTAGCCTGCCAGTTTGCCATCCACCTGCAATGCCTCGCCCTGATAACTGCTGCCCAGGCAACTGGCCAGCGTCGCCTGACTCCACGGGTATTGATGGCTCGACTGCTCGATAGCATACAGTTGGTCAATTGGCTGCGCCGACAACTTAACAAATTCAACGCTCATAACAGTTCCTGCATTGCCTGCCAGGCCTGACGCTTGCCCTTGACCGTCTTCAACTCAGACCACAGCGGTAGCGAGATCGTAGCACCCTCGTGCTCAACGCCAAAGCTTAACAAGCGTTGCCCCTGGCTCAATGGGTCACCCTCGTTAACCAGAGTCACCTCTTCCGGCGAACACTGAAGCAACAGCAATAGATCCTGCAACAATGGACTTTCAGGATCCGCGCCCAACACACACCAGAGCGCTTCATCGCGCTTGGGCAAAACGGCTTTCGACGTTTCGCCATACTCGGCATTCAAACGCCACTGGTTAATGCCCAACGCCCCCAGACACCGACTTCGAAACTGGTTTTGATTCACGCCACAGTCTCCTGATTCCTCGCCATGATAACCGCATCCTCCAGGATGCCATTGCGATACGCATAGTGGCGCATTGTTCCCTCTTCTGCAAAACCTAACTGACGGTACAGCGCGATAGCACCCGGGTTGCTGACAAACACCTCAAGCTCAATTCTGGTCACACCGAGCCAGTTGTCGCAGGTGTCGATCATCTCTTCCAGCATGGCGCGGGCAATCCCCTGCCGTCGGTACGACTGATCCACCACCACCCCCACCGTTGCAGCATGGCGGCGCCTAGGTTCATTCTGGTAAGTGGTTAAGCAACAGTGTCCCACCAACTGTTCATCGATACAGGCCACCAGACACTGCAAATCATTGCCCATATGCAGCACCCGGCTGCGCCACTCATCTTCAGAGATAAAAGGCGTGTGCAACGAGTTCTCGACGCAACTGCGCTGGCGATAGAGTTCGGCGACCAGAGCCAAATCACGGCTTATCATCGGTCGAATAGAGAGTTTAGGCATAACCAACACACTGACATCATCACAAGGAGACTCAGTGTATACCAATGAAATAGGATAGGTAATAACGCGGCAGTGCAGATACGAAAACGGCCCGCAGATTACTCTGCGGGCCGATTCTTAATGTGGCAGGGGTGGCAGGACTCGAACCCGCAACCATCGGTTTTGGAGACCGCTGTTCTACCAATTGGAACTACACCCCTAGCGAACGAGGTGAATTATACGTTCCCAGGTCGAAAGGTAAAGTTCTTTTTCGTTGAAAGTGAGCCGACTGACCAAGTATCCAGCAATCTGACTCAAAAGCTGGCAAATGCCCACTTATCCTTAGCCGCGAGAGACATCCACTCTGGGTTTGTGCAGAGAATCGCTGTCCGCGTCCTGCTCGTAACTGTCTTCAAGAATCGCCACTAACTGACGGCCCAGTTGCCCAGAACGCCAATGCTCACGCTCGCCCATGGATTCAGCGGATGTTTCCGGCGCATTTTCAAATTCATTCATCGCTACCCTTCCTCATTCCTTGTCA
The DNA here is from genome assembly GCF_000425405.1 of Ferrimonas kyonanensis DSM 18153. GTDB lineage: Bacteria > Pseudomonadota > Gammaproteobacteria > Enterobacterales > Shewanellaceae > Ferrimonas > Ferrimonas kyonanensis. Next base: position 401,816 of record NZ_KE384364.1, read on the forward strand.
CAGCATCAATACAAAGAGAACCACTGGCGACAAGATATACCACCTTCCCCAAGCATAGACCATTTGACCAAAGTCTAAGACGCCCCGCTTTTTATCCCTCGAGTGAACCTGAGCAAACAAACGACTCACCGCCTCTCCTTCCATCGTGGCCGCGTACGCGGGTACCCAGTGACTTTTATTCACCGCACTCAAAACCAAAGACACTGGGCCCTCGCGTTCGCAATGAGCGACGGTGCTATTGGGAGAGTAGGTAGTAAACCGGCAGTTTTTACGGTTTCGGCAGAGCTCGATGCTGATCGTTACCACACCAAACTCAAACATCCTTCCGTCGTGGCCGCGCACGCGGGTACCCAGTGGCTTCCATTCACCGTACTTAAACCAAAGACACTGAGCCCTCGCGTTCGCAATGAGCGACGGTGCTGTTAGCAGGGTTGGTAGTAAACGGGCAGTGATTAAGGTATCGGTAGAGCTCGATGCTAGTCGTTGCGAACGTACCCTAACCATCCCTCCGTCGTGCCCGCGCACGCGGGTACCAGTGGCTTTCATTCACCGTACTCAAAACCAAGACACTGGACCCTCGCGTTCGCAAGGGCGACACGGTTGGAGAGTTGTGCGGACTGCAGGGGTAGTGGTCGCCATCTGCATCAAGTTCGCAAAGCGTCAACTACGACCCTCCGTCGTGCCCGCGCACGCGGGTACCCAGCGGCTTTTAAAACCATAAAAACGAAAAAAGCCCGTTCCTTTCGGAACGGGCTTTTCTCTTAATGGGAGTCTGACGATGACCAAGTCTCACATGGACTCTCTCCAACACCGCCACCCTGTCATCGCGCCGATGAGCGAGCTAGGACCGATGCGCAGCATCGCAGCCGAGGAAGGTGGAGCCAGGGGTGAAAGCCGAAGGCTTGAACGCGAAGGCACGGATGCCGTAGCCGGACTTTTGGTTAAGCAGGGACTGCGGCAGCCAAAAGCGACAGGAGGGATCACCAGGGATGGTAGCCAGCAGCGGATTAGAAACGAAAAAAGCCCGTCGCGTTAGCGACGGGCTTTCTTGGATTTGGAGTCTGACGATGACCTACTCTCACATGGGAACTCCCACACTACCATCGGCGCTACTGTGTTTCACTTCTGAGTTCGGCATGGGATCAGGTG
>NZ_KE384365.1:0-79416 GCF_000425405.1 Ferrimonas kyonanensis DSM 18153
ATATGAGATATCAATCCTGCGCGAGTGCCCACACAGATTGTCTGACTAATTGTTAAAGAACGTTGCTTGCTAGCTCGTTGGAGTAGCGAAGCGAGGTGCGTATCTTACGCTTTCCTCATCTCCCGTCAAGCGTTATTTTAAACTTTCTCAAAACTCTTGATTGACGGTCGCTTTTTCCGTTTCAGAATTTCTTCCATCCCTTCGAAGCGGACGCCTATGTTACTCGAATCCTAAACAGAGTCAAGTCGATTTCACTCCAACGGGGTTGACCGCTCAAATTCACAGCAATCGAATCAAAGAGTTATCGAACTCCGCTCAGCTTTAAGCCACAGCACAGCTGAGGTATGACTTAAAAGCGGCTTTTTGCTACCGGGACATACAGTTTAGGACAGGAAGCTTCAGGCCGATGCCTGAAGCTTATAACTATTGAGCATAAAGGTTGGCCTTCTCATGCCAGACTCTCAATAAACCTCACCGCCAGAAAAATCACTCGATCAATTGGTAAACCACTTTAGTGGAACAGGCAACGGCCTGAACACTGTGGTAACAACGATCGACGACCCGCTTCTGTCGTAACTTCTGCTCTCCGCCTGCCGCCGTCGGCTGCTCTGCCAGAAGCTGGTTGATCTCCATGGTTTCGGATTGTTGCTGCAACTGACTGAGCAAAGCTGCTTGAGTATCGGCCTGAGCAATAACCTGAGGCTGAGGCACCGAAGACTGTGCCAACTCTGATAACCGCACCCCATAATGATTGGCACCAGCCGCCGCACTGAACAGCAACCCCAGTAGAACCCACTTAACCGTTTTCATAACTACTCCATCCGTTAGCTCGCCTATCTGAATAGATAGCAGTACCGGGGCTTCTCTTTTAGACCAAAAGCCCCGATACCTATGCTACGACGGAATAAGTTGAATGGTTCAGCCGTTACAGTTACTGCTGGAACTCAAACCCTTGCTCAGAACGGTGGAGAGTTATCGGTTTGCCCGGCAACAGGCGGCCACTGAGAATCGCCTGAGCCAGAGGGTTTTCCAGCCGCTGTTGAATGGAACGTTTCAGCGGCCTGGCTCCATAAACCGGATCAAATCCGGCTTCGGCAATCAGCCCTAATGCCTCTTCACTGATCTCAAGCTGATACTCTTTTTCAGCCAGTCGACGTGTTAACAACTGCAACTGAATCCGGGCAATCGCCTTGATGTGCTCCTGAGCCAGAGGATGAAACACCACGGTCTCATCGATTCGGTTTAGAAATTCCGGCCTGAAGGTCTGACTCAGCACGTCCATGACCGCATGCTTCATGCCTTCATAGTCACCGCCAGACTGAGCCTGATGCTGAATCACATCGGATCCCAGATTGGAGGTCATAATGACCACGGTATTGCGGAAGTCCACCGTCCGCCCCTGGCCGTCAGTCAGGCGACCATCATCCAGCACCTGCAACAGAATATTGAACACGTCTGGATGGGCTTTTTCTACTTCATCCAGCAGGATCACCGAGTAAGGCTTACGCCGCACCGCCTCGGTCAAGTAGCCGCCTTCCTCATAGCCTACATAGCCGGGAGGCGCACCCACCAGTCGGGCGACCGAGTGCTTTTCCATAAACTCGGACATGTCGATGCGAATCATCGCTTCATCGGTATCAAACAAGAATTGAGCCAGAGATTTGCACAACTCGGTCTTACCCACCCCGGTAGGCCCAAGGAACAGGAATGAGCCGATAGGACGTTTCGGATCCGACAGACCGGCACGACTGCGGCGGATGGCATTGGCCACCGCCCCAACCGCTTCTTCCTGACCAATCACCCGGCCATGCAGCGCCGATTCCATCTTCAGCAGTTTGTCTCGCTCTCCCTCCAGCATCTTTGATACCGGAATACCGGTCGCCCGGGACAGCACATCGGCAATCTCAACATCGGTGACCTTGTTCTTCAGCAAGCTCATGTCCTGCATCTCGGCCTGGGCCGCCAGATCCAACTGCTTCTCCAGCTCAGGAATGCGGCCATACTGAAGCTCCGACATTCGGCTAAGATCGCCGGCCCGTTTCGCGACTTCAAGATTCTGCCTAGCCTGTTCCAGTGCCGTCTTGATGTGCTGAGTCCCTGCCAGAGCCGCTTTTTCGGTCTTCCAGACCTCTTCCAGCTCCAGGTATTCCTTCTCCAACTCACCAAGCTGCTCCCGCAACAACTGCAACCGCTTCTTACTGGCTTCATCTTCCTCTTTGACCAGCGCCTGATCCTCCAGCTTCAGCTGAATGATCTTACGCTCGAGCCGATCCAGGTTTTCCGGCTTGGAATCGATCTGCATTCGAATGGAGGAGGCCGCCTCATCAATCAAGTCGATGGCCTTGTCCGGCAATTGCCGATCGGACACATAACGGTGCGATAGGGTTGCCGCGGCCACAATGGCCGGGTCGGTAATCTCAACACTATGGTGCAGTTCGTAACGCTCTTTAAGGCCGCGCAAAATGGCGATGGTGTCCTCGACACTCGGCTCCTCAATCAGCACCTTCTGAAAACGTCGCTCCAGTGCGGCGTCCTTTTCGATGTATTGACGGTATTCATCCAGGGTAGTGGCACCGACACAGTGCAGTTCCCCCCGGGCCAGCGCCGGCTTCAGCATATTACCGGCGTCCATGGCACCATCGGATTTGCCCGCACCGACCATGGTATGTAACTCATCGATAAACAGGATGATCTGCCCCTCTTCCTGGGACAGCTCATTCAATACTGCTTTCAGGCGCTCTTCGAACTCACCGCGGTATTTGGCCCCGGCCAGCAAGGCTCCCATATCCAGGGATAGCACCCGCTTTCCTTTCAGGCCCTCAGGGACTTCGCCATTAATGATCCGCTGAGCCAGGCCTTCGACGATGGCGGTCTTACCCACGCCGGGTTCACCGATCATTACCGGGTTATTCTTGGTGCGTCGCTGCAACACCTGAATGGTGCGTCGAATCTCATCATCCCGTCCGATCACCGGATCCAACTTGCCCGCTTCGGCACGCTCGGTGAGGTCGATGGTGTACTTGGACAATGCCTGACGCTGATCCTCAGCATTGGCATCCTCCACGGTGTGACCCGCTCTCAACTTCTCAATGCCCGCTTCAATCTTATCGGCGTTGGCCCCCATCTGTTTCAGGGTTTCCCCCAAAGCATCGCCGCGTTCCAGCACCGCCAGCAAGAATAACTCGCTGGAGATAAATTGATCTTTGCGCTTTTGGGATGATTTGTCGCACAGATTCAGAATCGCCACCAGATGACGGGACAGCTGCACGTCGCCGCCGGTTCCGGAGACTTTCGCCATCCTATCCAGCGCTTCGGTTAACTTGGATCTCAGCGCGTGAACATCCACGCCGGATCCCGCCAGCAACGGGCGTACGGTTCCGCCGTCCTGATTCAACAACGCCAGCATCAAGTGCTCAGGCTCGATGTATTGATGATCACGGCCCAAAGCCAGTGACTGCGCATCAGAAATGGCTACCTGAAATTTGTTGGTCAGTCGATCAAGACGCATACCCTACTCTCCAAAAACTGCCTTACACAAAGCAGAGATGGGTACGACTCGGGCAAATTTCAAGCGCAGGAACTGAATCAATCCAGCCAGATAAGGGACGCCTGACGACCACAGCGGCCATCACGACGGTAAGAGAAAAAGCGTTCCGGGTGTTGATAGGTACACAGACCGCTGAGGGTAACCCGGTTCACCCCCAATCGGTTAAGGCGCTGCTGCGCCAGCCGAGGCAGGTCGGCAAGATAGCGATCTCCGTGAACTTTGAAGGCCGTCGCCGCCTCAGCATCCACCGCCATAAACTGCTGGCGCACATCGCTGCCTACCTCAAACGCTTGTGGACCGATGGCCGGGCCAATCCAGGCTCGAATCGCCGCCCCCGGACATTCAAACTCCGACAGTACCGACTCCAGCACACCATCACACAACCCACGCCAGCCAGCATGAGCGGCGGCTACTTGGGTGCCAGCCTCATTGCACAGCAACACCGGCAGGCAGTCCGCCGTCATCACCGCACAAGCGATGCCGTTCTGGCGACTAAAGGCAGCGTCTGCCACCGGTAGCGCTGCCGTTGCCGGCAGGGTGACCACATCGGTGCCGTGCACCTGCTCCAGCCACTGCACCGGCTGTTGCAGCCCCAATCCCCGCACCAGCCTGTGGCGATTGGCATCGACCGCAGCCACAGCATCCCCAACGTGCGCTCCCAAATTAAACCCATCGAATGGCGGCAAAGAGTCTCCGCCAATCCGATCGGTATAAACGGCGCGCACGCCATCGGGAAGCACCCAATCAGGGACGTGCCACATCAGTACTCCATGCCTCGCTCGGCGGTGTCCTGTCGCAGCGCTTCGGTCAACTGCAGCATATCCTCAGGAACCGGGGCATACCACTGCATCCACTCGCTGGTCACCGGATGTTCCAGCTCCAGTTTTACCGCGTGCAACGCCTGACGGCGGAAGCCCTTAAGCACCTGTTGCAGTGCCTCGGTAGCGCCCTTAGTCGGACGAGGACGGCCTTGATACAGGGGGTCACCAACCAGGGGGTGCTTAATGTGGGCCATGTGCACGCGAATCTGGTGAGTACGACCGGTTTCCAGGCGCAGACGCAAACGGGTGTGCGAACGAAACTTCTCGGCAATGCGATAATGGGTAACCGCAGGCTTGCCAATCTCCGTCACCGCCATGTGGGTCCGCTTCTGCGGATGACGGCCGATGTTGGCGTCCACCAGGCCGCCGGCAGTCAGGGTACCGTGAGCAATGGCCTCATACTCACGGGTAATCTCCCGCGCCTGCAACTGGGCCACCAGATGGGTTTGCGCTGGCACCGTTTTGGCCACCACCATCAAGCCGGTTGTGTCTTTATCCAGTCGGTGCACAATGCCCGCCCGTGGTACGTTGGCAATCTCCGGACAGTGGAACAGCAACGCATTCAATATGGTGCCATCGCCATTGCCGGCACCAGGGTGCACCACCAGATCGGCGGTTTTATTGATCACCAGGATGTGGTCATCTTCGTACACGATGTCCAGAGCGATATCCTGGGGTTTGGAGCTGACCTCCTCCTCCAGAGTGGCGCGCACGGAGACCGCCTGATCCACCAGCACCTTTTCCCGGGGCCGGGTCACCACTTCTTGGTCCAGACTGACGCTGCCAGCCAGGATCCACTCCTTGATGCGACTGCGGGAATAATCTGGGAACAGATCGGCTAACGCCTGGTCTAACCGCATACCAAGGTGCGTATCGTTAAATACGCCATTTAATTCAACGTGTTGGGTCATATACTCTCGATCCAGCTGTAAAAGCTCGAAATCACTCGCAGTTCTGATAGAATCGCTCCAACTGCAATTTTATCTCTTTTTGCATCAGAACTTCACGACAATGATAAGGAATTGGTTCATAACATGCGCAAACTAGCAGGTCCTTTGCTACTCGTCCTGGCCAGTAGCCTGATGATGGCCGGTTGCTCCACCAAGCAGAGCGACACCTACGTCATCGAAGACCGCTCACCAGAAGCCCTGTACACGGATGCACGCCAGGCGATGGAAGCCGGCAGCTTTTCCAAAGCAACAAAAATCCTCGAAGCGCTGGACTCTCGTTATCCGTTTGGCACCTACAAAACTCAGGTCCAGCTCGACCTGATCTACGCCTATTATAAACTAGATGACACCGCCAGCGCTCTCGCTAATGTGGATCGCTTTATTCGGTTGAACCCAACCCATAAAGACATCGATTACGTTTACTACATGCGCGGCCTCATCAATATGCAGGCGGACAGCTACCTGTTCCACGATCTGCTCAGCATCGATCGCACCGATCGCGACCCTGAAAATGCCAAGGCCGCATTCAAGGACTTTGAGAAGCTGGTCAAGACCTTCCCGGACAGCCGCTACGCCGCCGACGGGCGCCAGCGGATGATCGCCATTAAGAACCGACTGGCGGAATACTCCCTTCGCGTTGCCGAGTACTACGTCAAAATCGAGGCCTGGGTAGCCGCTGCCAACCGCGCTCAGCAGATTGTCGAAACCTACGCGGGCACGCCCGCCGTCGAACCAGCTTTGGAGATCATGGCCAAAAGCTACCATGAGCTGGGACAGGAAACCCTGAAACAGAACACGCTGACAGTGCTCAAAGCCACCTACCCGAACAATACGTTCTCCGAGTAGAGTGCTTAAGACACAAAAAAGGCGCCGAACAGGCGCCTTTTTTTATGGAACCGTCAAATGGCGTCTTCGTTTTCTTCACCGGTGCGGATGCGAATCACCCGCTCGACGTCGGTGACAAAGATCTTACCGTCACCAATCTTGCCGGTACGTGAGGTATCGACAATCGCTTCGATCGCCTGATCCACCAGCTCATCGGCAATGACCAAGTCAATCTTCACCTTAGGCAGAAAGTCCACCATGTACTCCGCACCGCGATACAGCTCAGTGTGGCCCTTCTGACGCCCAAAGCCTTTCACTTCGTGAACCGTCATGCCATTCACTCCAATCTCACCGAGGGCTTCACGCACATCATCCAGTTTGAATGGCTTGATAATCGCTTCAATCTTCTTCATCTGCCGTCATTCCTTGCTAAACAGGAGCACCGCTTCCCAAAAAAAACAACTGGGCCCATCAGGCCAGCTAAACTGACAGAAAGTGTAAGCGATTCAAATCAGGATAGGGAAGCCTGAAACGATGCCTTGCTGCAAATATCATGGATTGACCCTGATTGAACTGATGATCACGCTGGCCGTTGCCACCCTGTTGCTGACCACCGGGGTACCGGCCTTGCAACAACTGCTCGCCAACAGCCGGGCGCACTCTGCGGTGACCAGCCTATACCAGGATCTCAACTACGCCCGTCAACTGGCCATCGCCTATCAGGCCACGGTCACCCTGTGCCCGCTGTCGCCCTCCTCCCAGTGCGACGGCCAATGGCATCTGGGCTATCGAATCTTCATCGACAGTCCGCCCTGGCAAACCTACGGCGATGACGACGAACACCTGAAACAGCAACCGGCCATTGCCAGCCGAGACGCCATCAAGTTCTCGGCCAACGTCAATGCCATCCGCTTTGACGAAGCCGGTTTTACCGGTCAGAACGGCACCTTCTACTACTGCCCGGACAGTGCCAGCGCCAGCCACCTAACCGCCGTGGTGATCAGCCGCACCGGCCGCATTCGCCACCATACGCTCACCACTCCGGTCAGTTGCCAATAGCCAGCTAACGCGGCGTCAGCTGTTCCTGCGCCCTGGCCTGGCGAGAGCGAAACTCGCCCTTGTAGGGCACGCACTCCATCACCTGTGCAATTCGGTTACCAGATTGAACCAGCAGCCTGCCTGCCAGCCCGGTCATCTGTTGTTCCAACCGGGCCGGGCGCAACTGATAATGGACAATGCGCTGATGCCCCGCCTCGTCCCGCAGCCAACACTTGTGCTCCTGGCGAGCGTCACTGCCGGACGCCAGCGCCAGCAACACCAAGATGCTCACCCCCTTCATCACCAACATCCCTCAGGCGTGCGTTCACCGGCATCGGACAGCTTCAATTCAGCACACTCACTGTCCGCCAGTGCCTGCCCCCCCAGAGCCGTCGCCTGTAAAGTGAAGCCATTGGCGCTGGCTTCCACCGCATCCACCGAAAAGCGGCCGCTGAGCGTTACCATAGGGTCGTCACTGGCCCCAAGCCGGGTCATGTCTGCCACATAGGTATGATTATCCATGTAGTATTGCTCCTGCAGGTTCGCCATTCGGGTCAATTCCGACAACGCCTCAGCCCGGTATCCGGCCGCCAGCTGAATCTGGTAGGAGGGCAGAGCCATGGCCATCAACAGCCCGACAATGGCCACCACCAGCATCAGTTCAATCAGGGTAACACCCCGCAACAGCCTCATCAGGGTTGCCCTCCCAGGTAGTAGTAGATGTAGACTGGCAACAACGACTTATCCGGATCGCCACTGCCGCTGTCGGTCAATTCAATGCCATCCTGGCTCAAGTTGAATCCCCGCCCCACGCCCACCAGATAGACCTTGGGGTTCCAACTCGGGTCATCGGGATCCTCCGGCGGGGGTATCACGATCTGTGGCGTGTCCGGCAGACGCGCCCCTAGCTCAATGTACCGATGTTGGTAGCGGTTGATGCCATGATGCAGGTTCAGCACGTACAGCCGTCCTTGGCCCGCACTCAGGCAGGCATTGGCAGCGCCAGGTTCTCCCGGCATAAAGGTGGTAAAGAAGGCGTTGCCGGAAAGAATAACGGCGGCCGACAGCGACTTCTCTCCCGGAGCCAGCGCCAACTTCCAGCCCCTCTTGCTGCCAGACAACACCTCCTGAACCAGCCTGCTGTCATCATCGGTGGCGGCGCCGACCGGATCACTGCTGACATCAAACAGTTCCGCCACAGTTATTGCTGCCGGAACCGGTCTGTGACCATCACCACTGCCACCATCAAAACTGGCCGGATACAGGTGAGGATCTCGCAGCACGAACAGGTAGTCCTGAGTCGAAATGGCATTGGGGTGGGCACGGTTGCCGCTGCCGATCACCACCGCATCGTAGGGCAGATCGGTACGGATGACCCGGGTATGAGTCTGACCACCTTCGGTGACGATTTCGGTTTCCTTCAGCGTCATCTTGGTTTGGGCCACACTGACCTCATGGGTGAAGCGGCGATCGCTGTGCGCCGTGTCCCCCCCCAGATTGGCAAACCGAAACCCGCTCCAGGGGCGCTCGGCTCGCGTACCAGGCAGATCCAGCCGCCACACCGTGCCCCCGGTATCGGCCGCGTAGATGCGGTCGGTCAGCCCATCGCTATTGCTATCCAGAATCGCCACCCTGGCGGCGACGCTGTCACTGAACGGCACCGGTGTTACCAACGCCGACGCCGTTTGATTAACAAACTGATGCACCGGTTCACCGGTCTCGGCATCCAGAATCAACACGCCGGTACCAACCGAATCCGCCGTCCCCACGCCGTTGGCGTCTTTGTTGCTGTCGTAGCCGGCTCCGACAATCAGCACCGGCCGAGCGGCAGCAGCACTCAGGTTACCCTGAGGATAATCCGGTATTCGAGTCAATACCGGCTCGGACCAGGTTTGTCCCAGCACCGCCAACCCTGAATCCTGAGCGCTTTTCACCCACATCAACCGGGGTTGGTCCGGGTTACTGAGATCCAGGCCGTAATAGGCCCGTCCGCCCCGACGCAAACCGAAATACACCCACACCTTGTCACCCTGATCGGCGTCGATGTCCCCGTCGGCATCCAGATCCACGATCCAGGCCACCGGCGGACCGTCGACCCCGTAGACACTGTGACCGCCGGTTTGCGGGTTATGCCTCAGCAAGGGGGTCTGACCGGTAAATCGATAGGGCCGATAGCTCCAGCTTTCGGTGATGGTGGCACCGCCATCTTCAAACATGTGCAGGGCACCGGCATTGGTTCCCACCAGAATACGCACCCCTTTGTCGCCGCCGTAATGAATCGCCAACGGCTTGGAGTGCAGTGGATCCCCCATCAGATCTTCACGACGTTCACCGCTGACGCCATCCTCATCCTCATCGTCCACATCCTCCCCCTGCAACCAACGCACCCAGTCACCCAGGCTGGCAAGGTCAATGCCACCTAAATCCGCCAGCAGGGATTCCTGACCACCGGCACGCTGCTCCAGGCTGCTCTGTGACAGTGAGACCAAGGTCCCGGTGACGCTGGCCGGCTCGGTGAGAACCCGCCGTTGCAACTGAGTTTGCATCGCTTCCAGCGCCCCCCCCTCCATCACCGAATTGCCATCGCCACCGCTGCTGGCCAGGGCACAGGTGGCCGACGAGGTCCAATACGTACAGGCTGTCTCGGCAATATTGCCGCCGACATCGATGGCGGCCTCCCCTCTGGCATCGACCACCTGTCCCGAACCGAGAATGCGCAGCTTCTTCAGATTCCCCGCCCAACGCGGCCGGTCCGAGGGCAGAAACATGGAGTAGTACACCGAGTCCAGTGTCTGAGTGCGATCAAAACTGTTGGCGGCAATCGACGGCGAAGTGAAACTGGCGTCCACAGCCAGAATTTCGGAAAACACCCGCTGCAGTGCATTCTGCAGTGATAGCGCATCGGCGGCAGCAAAATACTCGCCGCCGCCGCGACGGGCGGTCTCCGCCAGCAGCGCCCCGGCACTGTCGATGGCATCCTGAGAAAAACCGATGGTGTAAGTCACCACACTCTGGCGCCCCGAAGCGACGGCATTGATGTCCTGACTGTACAGATGCTCGGCCACCGCCGGCAGGTAGCTGTCGGCCCAGTCTCCGTACCCCAGAGTGCGGTAAGGATCGTACACCGACACCCGCTCCGACACACCGATCCCCAGTTCGGCTCTCAGAACTGCGTTGGCCGCCTCGTCTTTCGTGGGTGAACCGTCGGTAATCAGCACCACATAAGCCTGAGGCTGACAGGTGACAAAGGGGCTCAGATACCGACCGGAATCCGCAAAGGGTACCCCAAACACCGGCACCGTCCCCCCAAACAGCACCTCGCCGCCACTGAAATAGCGATACGCCTCAAACAAAGTTTCACACAGTGGCGTCCAGGTGCTGGCCGTCAGACCATTGATGGTACTCATCAGGCTGGCTTTGCTCGAAGGCGTCATCGGTTGAATGGCGCTGAGCAAACGACCGCCATGGCTACCGCTGAGCAACCCGTCGTCACTGCCGTTACCATTAAACACCGCCAGACCGAAATCCACCCCCGGAGTGCTCTGCACGATGTCGGTGATGGTGTCCTTGGCAATGGCCAGGCGGCTGCGAACCACCGGCACGGCGGTTTTTCGATAATAGAGGTAGTTCTCTGTAAACAGGGTAACGCTGTCGCCGCTGACAAAGCCGGTCTGCGACAGTGAAGCATCGGCAGCGGCAACCAATTGCGCCGCCGACAGCGAGTTATCGCTGCCATCGTAGGGCTGAGCCTGGTCAAGATTCCGGGGAAACCCGGGTTGGGAGAACGCTCCTTGAGGGTGACTGACCGCATTCACCGTCAACCGATCCCGCAAATCCTGCAGACAATCAAACCCCAACTGGCTGAGACTGCCTTGATTGTGGGCCTTTTTAAGGCTCGCCGGCATTGGGCGCCACTTCCAGTCGCGGTCGGCCCGACCGCCGCGGCGAAAACTGAGCACCACGTCGGTGTAATAGCCATTGTGCTGCAAGACACTGAGTCCCGAGTCCGACTCCGGTATCAGGCTACTGCTACAACCGTTCATGGTGGCAGGGAAATAACGATACTCATCGCCGCGGTCCGGATCCGGCAGGTTGCCATTTAACTGCCCGCGCACGTAAAACAGCCGCCCCTGATCCAGGCCACCACTGTAGTCCTGATTCGCATCAAACGGTGGCGGCGCCTCCTCCTCTTCGGTGGACATCGAACCGGAGTTATCAAAGATGATCAACACCTGGGGGCGACTGTCACTGGCGACGGTTCCCCCATAGACATACAGCTCGGTGTCATCCGCCCCTGTCCAGGTCGCCCAGATCATCAGTGCCATCGAGAGTGCTCTCATGCTAATTCCCCACCACCAAAACCTGCTGCTGAACCCCGGTAGTGATGCTCTGCTGACCGCGCTCCCCCTTTCCATAACGCTTGCTGGAACTCACCTGGTTGATGCGGCAAACGAAATGGCTGCCGGCATCGGCCGCCTGCTGCCGCTGACACGGCCCTTCGGTAATAAAGCTGACACCGTGCTGGGCCCCAAACACCGCGTCGACCTCACTGACCTCAGCGCTGTTGGTCAGCAACAGGCTGTCGGCCCTGGCCAGACGCTGACGCTCGATAAAGCCATCCAAAGCCCCATGCAGTTGCTGCAGCACCTGGCTTCGAGCCGCGCTGGCCACTTCGGCCTGAATCACGTTGCGGCTGGCTCCGGTCAGGGCCAGGGCGATCACCATCAATACCAGTAACAACAACGAACTGACGATCAGCACCGCTCCCCGCTCTGGTCTCATCCTGCCCCCTCGGCCACCAGTGCCGCATTTCGCACCATCACCGTGGTAGAAAACAGGCGCCGGGGAATGCCGTCGTCATAAGAAACCACCCCGTCGGGCAAGGTCAACCGCAACCTGCCGTCGCTGATGCCACCCTGATCATCATTGGCCGCCCGCACCACCAGATACACCGTCACTGCCAGTACCTCTACAACGCCATCCCACTGTGCTTCACTCATGGCAGACGCCGTTATATAGCTGTCCACCCGACCGTCGCCCAGGCTGTCCACGGCGAAGAGAAACTGCAACATCTCAACCCCCTCAACCAACTCCTCCTCCACCATGCCGCCATTCACATAGAGTTGACGCCACTTCAGAACCGGCATGCCATCGTCACGACGCTCGACGTAATAAACCCTGTGTTGCCACTGCCAGTAGCGTCCCTGCACCAGAACAGGAGCCTGTTGATTGCCGGCAAACAACCTGGCCTGAGCATGATTGCTCACCAGGTAGTAGCGGTTTTCACTCAACGCCGTTGCCGCCACATTCGGACCCAGTAGCCGCTTCACCTGCAGCACGTGGCTGCCCAACAGCGCCTGCTGAGTGCAATCCATCGAAGGCACCGCACTCTGGCGGTAACTCCAGATGGTCCGAAAATGCCCTCGGCCAGCGGGAACACTGGCATTGTTCTCCCCCAGACCGACGCAGTCGTTATTCACCACCGCATCGACACTCACATTGCGGGTGGTCAGAGAGGTCCCGGTTAGCCCGGCATAAAACCCCGCCTGAGACAGATCATCACTCATCAGCCGCAACGCCAGGCGTGCCGATTCCTGAATCTGGTTGTATTGACCGGTGGAGGTCACCGAAATGGAGGAACTGACAAATACCCCGAAAACGGCAGAGAGGACAAACACCCCCAGCACCATGGCGATCAGCAGCTCAACCAACGTCAGTCCCTTGACCCTGCTCATGGAATCACCATCGAGTCCAGGTAGACCTGTCGCCGCCGCGCCGTTGGCACACCACATTCGAATCGCCAGCCATCGGCCTCGGTCACCGCATCCACCCCTTGCTGCAGACCCTGCCAACTGACCACCACCCCGACTCGATTGCCGTCAATATGGATACATCCCACCACCTGAGCCAACTTGCGATTTCCCTCCCCACTGGCCTCGGCCACACTCAACAGCCCCTGCTGCCACTGAAACCGATCCCACTGCCGCATCTGCTCGGCGTTGCAAGGAATAATGGCACTGGTGTCTGCTAAGCAGGAAACGTCGGGTTGTGGAAGCAGTGCCACACCGTAGTGGCCCTGATAGGCGGCGAGTTGAGTGGGATTAAGACGCATGCGCTCCAATGCATCGGCCGCCATGTTCATGGCGCGGGCATGCTGAAAAGACTGAAAGCTGCTGCGTTTAGCGACGATGTGGAGTTGCAGGGTACCCAATAGGCCTACCGCCAGTACCACCACCGACACCAACACCTCAACCAGGGTGATACCCCATTGAGTATGACTGGCCATAACATCCTTGTGGCTGCCGTACGTTCCGTGTCATTAAAGCTTAAGACAGGCAAAAAAAAGCGCCACCCAGATGGGCAGCGCTTTCTTATAACTTCTGGGAACAGGCTTATCTCAGTTCAATAGGAACTTGAAAAACAATGTTTTCTTCTCGGCCTGTCGCTTCCTCGACGTCGGCAGCACCGAGATTCTGCAGCTCGGTCACCACCCCTTTCACCAACACTTCCGGGGCCGAAGCACCGGCAGTCACCCCAATGGTGGTCACCTCACTCAGCCACTGGGGATTGATGTCATCGGCACCATCGACCAGATAGGCCCGGGCCCCTGATTTCTCCGCCAGTTCGCGCAGACGATTGGAATTGGAGGAATTTTTCGATCCCACCACCAACACCAAATCACAACGGGACGCCAACTCCCGCACCGCATCCTGACGGTTCTGGGTGGCGTAGCAGATGTCGTCCTTGCGAGGACCGGCAATGGAAGGGAAACGAGCACGCAGGGCATCGATCACCTCGGCAGTATCGTCCACCGACAGGGTAGTCTGAGTCACGAAATGCAGGTTGTCCGGATCCTGTACCGACATATTGGCCACATCTTGCGGAGATTCCACCAGATAGATGCCGCCACTGTCGTTGCTGTACTGGCCCATGGTGCCTTCCACTTCAGGGTGGCCGGCATGACCGATGAGGACACACTCCTGCCCCTTACGGCTGGCACGGGTGACCTGCATATGCACCTTGGTCACCAGTGGACAAGTGGCATCAAACACCTTCAGTCCACGGGCATCGGCTTCCTTACGGACCGCCTGAGATACACCGTGGGCACTGAAGATCACAATGCTGTTGTCCGGCACTTCGTGCAACTCGTCCACAAACACCGCCCCACGCTGGCGCAGGCTGTCCACCACGTAGCGGTTGTGCACCACTTCGTGACGCACGTAGATCGGCGGCTCGAACAACTCCAGCGCACGTTCGACAATGCTGATGGCGCGATCAACGCCGGCACAAAAGCCTCGTGGGTTTGCCAGTCGAATCTGCATAATCAGTCCTTAATTACGATGTCCAGCACTTCCAGATCGAAAATTACCGTCTGGCCCGCCAATGGATGATTAAAATCCACAGTCACCGAATCACCGGCCAGTTCCCGAATCACCCCGGGAACCTGATTGCCGTCCGGCGTATCAAACGCCATGATGGTGCCTTCACTGAGATCGGCGTCAGCGGCAAACTGAGCCCGGTCCAGGTGATGAATGTTATCTGGGTTGCGTTCACCAAAGGCGTGTTGCGGATCCAGCGAGAAGCGACGCTTCTCCCCCTTCTCCATCCCCTTGATGGCGGCCTCGAAGGCGCCACTGAGGCTGCCATCCCCCAGAGTCAGTCGCGCCGGTTTGCCGTGGGCCCGGGTGCTGTCCGCCACCGTACCGTCCGGCAGTTCCACATCGAAATGCACAAACACCTGGCTGTCACTGCCAATGGTTAACTGGCTCATGAGGCCTCCTTGGGCCGACGACCATCCAGCAAGCTGTCGAGGATCATCAAAACCGCTCCGACGCAGATGGCACTGTCAGCAATGTTAAATGCAGGCCAGTGCCAGGCACCGACATAAAAATCAATAAAATCGACAACATAACCATAGGCCAGGCGGTCGATAACATTACCGATGGCCCCGCCAATGATCAGCGCATAAGACAGATTCAAGCGCCACAGCGAGTGGGCCTGGCGACGCATCATCACCGTCAGGGCGATGGTTACCACCAAGGCAAAACCGGCAAAGGCCCAGCGCTGCCAACCACCGGCTTCCGCCAGGAAGCTGAACGCCGCACCGGTGTTATGCACATAGGTGAGGTTCAGGTACGGGATCAGCGGGATGCTTTCAAACAACTGGAAGTTGGCGATCACCGCCAACTTCGTAGCCTGATCCAGCACCAGCGCCACCACCGCGACCCACATCCACCGCAGGCCGCTTTGACTCCATGACTGTGGCATCATCTCTCCATTATGCAAACTGTCGGCTTTCGCCTTCGCCGTCAACGTTGGTCACGCAGCGGCTGCACAGTGTTGGGTGAGCCTCCAGTGTGCCCACTTCTTCACGGTGGTGCCAGCAACGCTCACATTTCGCCGCTTCGGTCTTCACCAGTTTCACCTTCAGGCCAGCCAACTCAGTGTCGGCGGCATCACCCGCATCGCTCAGCGGGGCAACAGTCACGTTGGAGGTGATCATGGCAAAGCGCAACTCATCTCCCAGACGGTCCAGCAAAGCTTTCAGCTCGCCATCGGCGTACAGGGTAACGTCGGCTTCCAGGCGGTTTTTAACGCCATCGGCTTTGGCCTGTTCCAACGCCTTATTGAGTTCGGCCAACACCTCCACCAACGTCTGCCACTCAGCATCGGTCAGAGCAGAATTGTCGGTCATAGGCGCCAGGCCATCGAACCACACCTGGGTAAACACAAATTCGCTGCGCTCACCTGGCATCAGTTGCCAAATCTCATCGGCGGTAAAGCTCATGATCGGCGCCATCCAGCGCACCATGGCCTCGGTGATCAGGTACAGCGCCGACTGGCAAGAGCGACGCGCCAGGCCATCGGCCTTAGCGGTGTACTGACGGTCCTTAATGATGTCCAGATAGAAGCTGCCCAGCTCGATGGAGCAGAAACGCATCAGCTTCTGAGTTACCGCCAGGAAGTTGTACTCCTCGTAGGCAGTCACAATCTCCTGCTGCAGCTGATAAGCGCGACCCACCAACCAACGGTCCAATGCCACCATCTCATCCAGCTCGACCATGTCCCGAGACGGCTCAAAGCCACTCATGTTGGCCAGCAGGAAGCGAGAGGTGTTGCGAATACGACGATAGGCATCGGCGCTGCGCTTGAGGATCTCATCGGAAACCGTCATCTCACCGGTATAGTCGGTGGACGCGACCCACAGGCGCAGAATGTCGGCACCCAGCTTGTTCACCACCTGCTGCGGGCTGATGACGTTACCGATGGACTTGGACATCTTGCGGCCCTTGCCATCCACGGTAAAGCCATGGGTCAGCACCTGCTTGTAGGGGGCCTTGTCCTTAATGGCAACGCCGGTCATCAGGCTGGACATGAACCAACCACGATGCTGATCCGATCCCTCAAGGTACAGGTCGGCTTCGGCACCTTGGAATTCGGGGCGCGCATCCACCACCGAGGCGTGAGTCGAGCCGGAGTCAAACCACACATCCAGGGTGTCCAGGACCTTGTGGTACTGATCGGCTTCCTCGCCCAGCAACTCACTGGCGTCCAGATCCCACCAGGCCTGAATGCCGGCTTCGGCCACTCGGTCCGCCACCAGATTCATCAGGGCAACCGAGTTCGGGTGCAAGGCCTGAGTTTCGTTGTGAACGAACAGGGCGATGGGTACGCCCCAGGTACGCTGGCGAGAGATGCACCAGTCAGGGCGGCCGGCGACCATGCCTTCGATGCGGCTCTGTCCCCAGTCCGGGATCCACTGAACGTCTTTGATCTCTTCCAGGGAGCGTTCACGCAGCTTGGCCTGGTCCATGGAGATGAACCACTGTGGGGTCGCGCGGAAAATGATTGGCGTCTTATGGCGCCAGCAGTGCGGGTAGGAGTGACGGAACGCTTCGTGGTGCAGCAGCGCCCCCTTGTCCTTCAATACCTCAACCACCGCATCATTGGCTTTAAAGACGTGCTGGCCGGCAAACAGCGGGGTATCCGGCAGATAAACGCCGTTGTTGCCCACAGGGTTAGCCACTTCCAGGTTGTACTTGTTGCCCACCACAAAGTCTTCCTGACCGTGGCCAGGGGCGGTATGCACCGCACCGGTACCGGATTCGGTGGTCACGTGATCACCCAGGATCGCCGGAACCGTCATCTCATAGAAGGGATGGTTAAACTGCTGCAGTTCCAGGTCCTTACCCTGGCAGAAGCCCAGGTTATGGAATTGCTCGATGCCGGCACGATCCATCACATCTTTCACCAGGTCCGCCGCCAGAATCAGTCGCTCTGGGTGCTCACCTTCTACCTGTACCAGGGCGTACTGCAGATCGGCGTGCAAACATACGGCACGGTTGGCAGGCAGGGTCCAGGGAGTCGTGGTCCAGATCACCACCGACAACGGACCGTGACCGGTGTGACCTTCGGCGCAGTCAAACTTGTCTTCCACCAACTTGGCATCCACGGCCGAGAAACGCACGTCGATGGAGGGAGAGGTCTTATCCTCATACTCCACTTCCGCTTCCGCCAGTGCCGAGCCACAATCGGTACACCAGTGCACCGGCTTAGCGCCTTTGTGCAGGTGGCCGTTGTCGATGATCTTAGCCAACGAGCGGATGATCTCCGCTTCGGTGCCATAATCCATAGTCAGGTAAGGCTTGTCCCACTCACCCAGTACCCCCAGGCGAATAAAGTCGGCTTTCTGACCGTCTACCTGCTTATGGGCATACTCACGGCATTTCTGGCGGAACTCGGCGGCAGAGATCTTCTGCCCCGGCTTACCCACCTTACCTTCAACCTTCAGCTCAATTGGCAGACCGTGGCAGTCCCAACCCGGCACATAGGGCGCATCGAAGCCCGCCAGAGTCTTGGACTTGATAATAATGTCTTTCAGAATCTTGTTGACTGAGTGACCAATGTGGATGTCGCCGTTGGCGTACGGAGGGCCATCATGCAAAATGAATGGCTTCGCTCCCTGACGGCTGGCACGAATCGCTTTATAAAGCGCTTTCTCGTCCCACTGTTTCAACATTTCCGGTTCCCGCTTGGCCAGGTTGCCTCGCATCGGGAAATCGGTTTCCGGCAGGTTTAGCGTTGATTTATAGTCGCTCATTGATCCTTTCACCATTACTCAGGCTAAAAGCTGTTAAGACACAGACAGCAGGCGTCGAGCCTGCTCCGCATCCTTGAAAATCTGATTCTTCAGGGCATCCAATGACTCAAATGCCCGCTCTTGTCGCAGGTGCTCTATCAACAGCACCTGCATGTGTTCGCCATACAGATCACCCTCGTAATCGAACAGGTGAACCTCCAGCTGGCAGCGGTTGCCCGCCACCGTCGGCCGAACGCCGACATTGGCCACCCCAGGGTATCGATGCCCCTGAGAGTCGATGGCCTGCACCGCAAACACCCCGCTCACCGGCGCCACCTTACGTTTCATAAGGATGTTCGCCGTCGGGAAGCCGATGGTGCGCCCCAGTTTGCGGCCGTGGGCAATGCGACCGGTGATCTGGTACGGGTAGCCTAACATCTGGTTGGCCAGAGTCAGGTTCCCCTGCTGCAGCGCCTGACGAATCAGTGTTGAGCTGACCCGTTGACTCGCCAGTTTAAAGCTGGCGGTCGGAACCACGTCAAAACCATGCCGCTGACCGGCCGCCGCCAGGGTATCAAAGCTGCCCTTTCGACCCTTTCCAAAACAGAAATCGTCGCCGACCACCAGGTATTTAACGTCCAGCTTTTGCACCAGCAACTGCTCGATAAACTGCTCGCTGCTGAGCTCGGCAAAACGACGGTTAAAGCTGACACACAGTACCCGCTCCACCCCCAGTGCCTGCAATCGCCGCAACTTGTCTCGCAATAAACTGATCCGGGCCGGAGCCCTATCGCCGGCAAAATGCTCCTGAGGTTGAGGCTCAAACAGCATCACCGTTACCGGAAGGTTCATGCTTTTGCCTTTGGCAACCAAAGACTTAATTACCTCAGCATGGCCCAGGTGAACGCCATCAAAATTGCCAATGGTCAATACGCACCGGCGATGCTTCGGGCGCAGATTGTGTGTACCGCGGATGAGCTCCATAGTCCTGCTTGGGCTTTTACTGTCGAAAATCGCCGGATTATACCTCAGAGTGGCGCCAGAATCAGCATTCAAACTGCACGCAAATCCCGCGGCCGGATCCCCATCACTAACAGCGTCAGCAGATACACCACCACTCCGGCGCCGATCAAGGCCGCCAGAGTCAGGGCGCGGGTAACAAACTCCATCGCCACCCACGCCGCCTCAACCGGAGACAGCCAGGCCACGCTGACCGCCATGATCACCCCGGCCACCAGCACCCGAATCAGAAAGCCCCAGGTCGAGCCGCTCAGTTCAAACACCCCCTGGCGCTTGAGGCCGCGATACAGCAGCAGCGCATTGAGTGTCGCCGACGCCGCGGTTGCCATCGCCAACCCCACGTAACCGAAGGGGATGGCCAGCAGCAGATTGAACCCCATGTTACTGACCATGGCGATGATGCCGTAACGCACCGGAGTCTTGGTATCCTGACGCGAGTAGTAGCCGGGTGCCAGCACTTTCACCAGCATAAAGCTAAGCAGACCGCCGCCATAAGCCATCAAGCTGGCCGCCGCCATCTGGCTGTCGTAGACACTGAATTCGCCGCGCATAAACAGCACCATCAACATCGGCTGGGCCAGGGCAATCAACCCCAGCGCCGCCGGCACCCCCAGCAGCACCACGCTGCGAATGCCCCAGTCCATGGTCGAGGCGAAACCATGGCTACTGGCGTCTACGTGCTTACGGGACAGGGCCGGCAGGATCACAGTGGCAATGGCGATGCCAAACAGGCCGAGAGGAAACTCAAGCAGCCGGTCGGAGTAATACAGCCAACTGATGGAGCCGGTCATCAGGAAACTGGCGATCAGGGTATCGAACAGCAGGTTGATCTGGCTCACCGACACCCCGAACATCGCCGGTATCATTAAGGTACGAATCTTGGTGACCCCGGGGTCATGCCAGCCCCAACTGGGACGCACCAACACCTTGGCCCGCAGCAGAAACGGCAACTGAAACACAAACTGAATCAAACCACCGAGGAACACCCCCCACGCCAGCGCCAACTCCGGCTGGGCCAACTGCGGAGCCAGATACAGGGCGCAGCCGATGATGGCCACATTGAGGAACACCGGGGTAAAGGCCGCGACCGCAAATTTCCCAATGGTATTCAGAATCGCCCCGGACAAGGCGGTAAAGGTGATGAACCACAGATAGGGGAAGGTGATCTTCAACATCAGGCTGGCCATCTCAAACTTGGCGCCGTCCGGCTCGCCATTGACCCAGGCCACAAACCAGCCGGTGCCAAACAGCGCCGCCAGAACCGGGGACGCCACCACCCCCACCAGGGTAACCAGGGTCACTATGGTGCCCAGGGTGCCACTGACCTTGGCGATCAACTGCCGCACCTGATCCTCACTGCCCTGCTGGCGATACTCGGTCAATACCGGCACAAAGGCCTGGGCGAAGGCCCCTTCAGCAAACAGGCGACGCAGAAAATTGGGAATTTTATTGGCCAGAAAAAAAACGTCGGCGGCGGCTCCGGCCCCCATCAGATTCGCCACAACCACGTCGCGAACCAAGCCGAGCACGCGGGAAATCAGGGTCATGGCGCTGACCACAGCCCCGGAACGCAATAACTGTTTACTCAATGAAATCTGCTCTTAACCTGAGACGGGCTCGACGAATCCTCGGTGATGCTAATAAATATCACCTCACGCCCCTGTTGCCCGACAAAAAATGCTGCTAGAATTGCGCCCCATCTTAAACTAGTTGGCCGGAAGAAAGCCAAACTTCGGAGTTTCTCCGAATTTTGATGACGCTTATTTGTGCGGTAAGATTGACATTACCCCATAAAAGCGGTATTTTCCACGGCCTTTGAAAATACGACAGCACCGTCTTTTAGGAGTTTGCCTTGGCTAACATCAAGTCTGCTAAGAAGCGTGCAATTCAATCTGAGAAGCGTCGCCAGCACAATGCTAGCCGTCGCTCCATGTTGCGCACCTATCTGAAGAAAACTGTAGCTGCTATCGCCGCTGGTGATAAAGCTGCCGCTACCGAAGCATTTAATGCCGTTATGCCGATCCTGGATCGCATGGCGACTAAAGGCCTTATTCACAAGAATAAAGCTGCCCGTCACAAGAGCCGTATGGCTGCTCAAATCAAAGCTCTGTAAGAGTTTCGATTGTTGTGATGTAAAAACCGGCCTTGGCCGGTTTTTTTTTACCTCCGATTTGCCTCTCCTGCCCATGATGCAGTTTTTTTGATACATTGCCCGGCCAAGGAACACTGATTACAAGGAACCCCATGCGCCTGACGCTGACCCTGTCTGCCGCCCTGCTGGCCGCCCAGACCGCCCTCGCCACCCCATTCTCCGATTCTGTGCTGCAGCACACCGAGGAGCTTCGCCATCATGCGATGGTCAGCCACCAATCCTGGCAGATTCTGGAGTCCCTCACCACCGAGGTTGGGCCCCGCCTTCCGGGAACCGACGGCGACAAGCGGGCCGTGGCCTGGGCCAAGCGGACCCTGAATGAGCTGGGTTTCGATCGGGTCTACGCCGAGCCGGTCACCGTTCCCCATTGGCATCGCGGCCACGCCAAGGCCAGCATTACCGCGCCGTTTCCGCAACCGCTGGTGATCAGCGCCCTGGGCAACTCCATCGGCACCCCAACCGCCGGTGTCGAAGCCGATGTGGTGGCCTTTGCCGACCTACAGCAGCTCATAGACGCGCCGCGAGCCGACGTCGAGGGAAAAATCGTGTTCATCGACAACAAGATGGAGCGCTACCGCGATGGACGAGGCTATGGCCCGGTGGTCAAAGCCCGGGGAAAAGGCGCGGTCGAAGCCGCCCGTAAAGGTGCCGTCGCCATGATGTTGCGCAGCGTCGGCACCGACAGCCATCGCTTCGCCCACACCGGCATGATGCGTTACGCCGACGGCGTCACCCAGATCCCCGCCGCCGCCCTCTCCAACCCCGATGCCGATCAACTGGCTCGAATGCTCAAACGCTCGCAACCGGTGCGGGTGAATCTGCAACTGGGCAGCGAAGATCGCGGCCCTCAGACCTCGTACAACGTCATTGCCGAGATCACCGGCAGTCACTACCCCGACGAGATTGTGCTGATCGGGGCGCACCTGGACTCCTGGGATGAAGGCACCGGCGCACTGGACGACGGTGCCGGCGTCGCCATTGTCACCGCGGCCGCCAAACACATTCTGGAGCGGGGTAAGCGGCCCCAGCGCACCATTCGGGTGGTGCTGTTTGCCGCCGAAGAGGTCGGTCTGGTGGGTGCCAAGGCCTACAAGGCCGCCCATCAACAGGAGCTGGACAAATTCTACATCGCCGCCGAAGCGGACTTTGGCGCCGGCCCGATCTACCGCCTCGACAGCCGCGTCAATGACAGCGCCCTGCCGATGATGGATCAGGTGGCAACGCTGCTGGCCCCCTTGGGCGTCGCTCGCGGTGGCAACACCTCCTGGGGCGGGCCGGACGTCTCCATCCTGCCCGAAGCCGGGGTCCCGGTGGCCGGACTGGCGCTGGATGGCACCGACTACTTCGATTTTCACCATACCGCCGACGACACCCTGGACAAGGTGGATCCAGAGGCGCTGCGTCAAAGCACCGCCGTCTATACCCTCTATGCCTGGTTGATGGCCAATGCCCAGCAGCCACTGCGGCCGATACCTCCGGTCGAGTAAGCAACCACAAAAAAAGGGGCCTGAGGCCCCTTTTTCTATAACCTTGTCGCGGCTACACCTGGTCTCGCAAAAAAACCAGGGTGTTGGCATCGGATTGCTCGGCACTGAAGCGGTAGCCTCCCTCGCTGAAGCCCTCCAGTTGCTGCAACTCAGTCACCTGCTCTCTAGCCATAAAGCGCGCCATCATGCCCCGCGCCTTCTTGGCATAGAAGCTGATGATTTTATACTGGCCATTCTTAAAGTCCTTAAACACCGGCGTCACCACCTGAGCATTCAGCAACGCCGGTTTAACCGCCTTGAAGTACTCATTGGAGGCCAGGTTCACCACAACTTGAGAGTCCATTCCCGCCAGGGTCCGGTTCAGAGCATCGGTAATGGTACTGCCCCAGAAAGCATAGAGGTCCTTGCCACGAGGGTTAGCCAGCTTAGTGCCCATCTCCAACCGATAGGCCTGCATCCGATCCAGCGGTTTCAGTACTCCATACAATCCAGACAAGATGCGCAGATGAGACTGGGTGTAAGCCAGTTCCTGCTCACTCAAGGAGGCGGCATCGAAACCGGTATAAACATCGCCATTAAAGGCAAAAATCGCCTGTTTGGCATTGTCCGCGGTAAAGGGGCGCTGCCACTGCTGAAACCGAGCCACATTCAGACCAGCCAGCTTGTCGCTCAGCTTCATCAGCGACGCCAGATCCGCCGGCGTCAGCTTGCGGCACACCTCAATCAGCGCCTCGGCCTCATCCAGCAACTCCGCCTCGCTGTAGCCATCACTCGGGGCCTGAGACTCAAAATCCAAATTTTTCGCAGGAGAAATAACCGCCAGCATAGGGCCATCCATATTCAATTTGTCAGCCCTCACTATAACAACGCGCCAGCCACAAAAAAACCACGCCCTGAGGCGTGGTTTTCGATAGTGACAATCGCTAAATCATCGCCAGGGGTTACTTATCCCACACCCCTTTTTCCAGCTTACCCTTAAGCTCAGGGAAGCGGGCCGGATCAAAGCTCGGGGTTTTGCCGGCATCCAGTTGGTCGACGTAATCTTTCGCCAGCTTGATCGCCAGCCCGGACAGCGCCAGAATCGCCACGATGTTCACCACCGCCATCAGTCCCATGGAAGCGTCCGCCATATCCCAGACTACGGCCACCTTCGCCATGGCGCCAAACATCACCATCGCCAACACCGCCAGACGGAACAGCATCAACCCCTTTTTGGTGTTGCCATTGAGGAACATGATGTTGTTCTCGGCATAGCTGTAGTTGGCAATGATGGAGCTGAAGCTGAACAGAATAATGGCAAAGGCGATGAAATAGCTGGCCCAGCCGCCCAGCTCGTTGGTCAGAGCCAGTTGCAACAGACCGATGCCAGAGGCATCACCTGGGTTATCCAGCACGCCGGACAACAGGATGATGGCCGCCGAAGCGGTACAGATAACGATGGTATCAACAAAGACACCGGTCATCTGAATGAAGCCCTGAGACGCCGGGTGCTTAGGATTCGGGTTGGCACTGGCGGCCACACTGGCCGCAGAACCCATACCCGCTTCGTTAGAGAACAACCCTCGCTTGGCACCGATGATCAGGGCCCCCAGGGCACCGCCGGCAAACTGCTCCAGGCCGAAGGCACTGTCGATGATCAGTCCCAGCGCCTCAGGCACCTTGCCCAGGTTCATCAGCACCACTACCAGGGCGACCGCCAGGTAAACCACAGCCATGATGGGCACAATGATCTCCGAAGCGTGCGCCACTTTCTTAAGGCCGCCAACGATGATCAGGCCGGTCGCCACCACCATAATCACACCCAGCACCATGGTGTCGATGCCGAAGGCGCCACCGATGGCACCGGCGATGGTGTTGGCCTGTACGGCGTTAAACACGAAACCAAAGGCGATGATCAGGAAGATAGAGAACAGGATCCCCATCCAGCGTTGACCCAGCCCCTTCTCCATGTAGAAGGCTGGTCCACCGCGATAGAAGCCGTCCTCGTCCTCAACCTTAAACAGCTGAGCCAGGGTGGCCTCGATAAAGGCCGTGGACATGCCTAGCAAGGCAATGACCCACATCCAGAAGATGGCACCCGGACCGCCACCGACGATGGCCACCGCGATGCCCGCCATATTACCGGTGCCCACTCGGGCAGCCATGGAGGTACAAAACACCTGGAACGAGGAGATGCCGTGCTCGGTCTCACGACCATGGAACACCGAGTGAAACCCATGCCCCAGACGGCGGAACTGGATGAACCCCAACCGCACGGTGAAGAACAGGCCGGCAAATACCAACAGGTAGATAAGGATGTGGTTCCACAATATCGAGTTGATGGCGCCTGTGGCTGTAGCCAGAACG
This sequence comes from Ferrimonas kyonanensis DSM 18153, assembly GCF_000425405.1. Classification (GTDB taxonomy): domain Bacteria; phylum Pseudomonadota; class Gammaproteobacteria; order Enterobacterales; family Shewanellaceae; genus Ferrimonas; species Ferrimonas kyonanensis. The sequence continues at coordinate 25,267 of NZ_KE384365.1, forward strand.
TCGTTCACGGCTTCCAGGGCAGACGCACCCGCAACTGCTGTAATAGTCATATTGGAATTCTTCTTTGTCGTTTAGCCGGTCCGATAGCGAACGGCTCACTATGAATGGATCTTTCCGTAACCAAATGGCGGCCTTTCATGGCCTTATCGCCCTTTTTATAAGGTAGTTATTGATTGAGCCACTGGGTATTTTTTCCACAATGGTTTAGGCGATGGAGCGGCACAGTAGCATAGGTTTCCGGAAAATTCGCGTGACCAGGATCACAACGCAACACAGCCCTATCAGTGGCGCAACAGACCTTCCACACTTAACACACCAAAAGCAAACAACGCCCCAACAAGATTGCCACCCGATTTAGTTACAACATCGAATGGGAGTCAAACTCGGCCATTTCAATTTAATTCAGCGTAAGTGGCTGCAAAATGGCGAAAAACAATCACAAAAACCACAAGAAATCACTGGCGATTACGCCTGGGAGAGCTACTGTTAATAGAGTTCGTACCCTAATGGTACGAATTCGCAAAACTAGTCCTGTAGATAAGGGAAAATCTGGAGTTAGATGATGACTAGAACACACACGCTGAGCCCTGTCGCTCTGCTACTGGCCGGCCTGGCGGTTATGCCAGCCCAGGCTAACCTGCAACCCTGGTATCTGGGGTTTGGTTTGGGGCAATCCAACTACGCCGGAGTCTGTCCGAAAACCTATGGCCAGACCACGGATTGTGATGACACCGACTTCGCCTACGACCTGTTCGCCGGTTACCTGTTTAACGACTATGTCGGCCTGGAACTGGGATACGACAACCTGGGGGAAGCCAATTGGCAATCCACTCAGACCGGTCGTCGAACCGAGGCTGATGGCATCAGCCTCGGACTGGTGGGCAACTACCCGCTGACCGAGCGCTTTGACATCAATGCCGAAGTCGGCGGCTACTGGTATACCCTGGAAATCACACCGGAGCAGGCCCCGTCTCAGGACGACGACGATGTCTCTCCCTATTATGGCGTCGGGTTTGCTTATCACCTGACCGACAACCTGAAGCTGGCCGCGAAATACCGTCATTATCATGAGATGGAGATCAGCAACCGCTTCAATACCGTCAGTGCCGATTATTACGGCCTTGAACTCAGCTATCGCTTCGGCAAACAGCAGCAGGCGCGCTCCATGACACCGCCGCCGCCACCACCACCGGCGCCGGCTCCGGCGCTGGCTCCCGAGCCGCAACCTCCGGTGGTTGCCTCAGTGGTCGCCCCGAGCCTGCCGGCAGCAGAGGCGGTCTATTTTGGCCTGGATTCCGACACTCTGGAACAGGATGAAGCCGGCAAACTCGATACAATCGGCGAATTCCTGAGCCAATATCCCGATTTTACTGCCACTATTGTCGGCCATGCAGATAAAAGTGGTAATGTGGATTACAATCAAAGACTGGGGATTCGGCGTGCCAACGCCGTCGCCGATTACTTTGCCGAGCGCTGGCAGATAGACAGCCAGCGCATGCAGGTAGACAGCCAGGGTGCCGACAATGCGGCCGCGGCTGTAAACCGGCCCGACCGCAAAGTGGTTATCAGAATTGACGACAAATAAGATCGCCTCAGGCCAGCCTTCGGGCTGGCTTACTGTAATTTTCTTACTTTATTGTTGGCAATTAATACAAAATCGCATTTAATGGTGGGCCTGTCCGCCCACCCAGTTGTAATGGAAATAACACCTATGGCCAATGCTCTATCTCAATTAAAAGCGCTGACGACGATCGTCGCGGATACCGGTGACATCGAAGCGATCAAGCGTTACCAGCCTGAAGACGCGACCACCAACCCGTCGCTGATTCTAAAAGCGGCGCAGATCCCTGAGTACGCACCATTAATTGAAGATGCGGTAGCCTGGGCCAAGGCGCAGAGCAACGACGCCGACCAGCAACTGGAAGACGCCGCCGACAAACTTGCGGTCAACATCGGTCTGGAGATTCTCAAGATCGTTCCCGGACGCATCTCCACCGAAGTGGACGCTCGTCTCTCCTTTGACAGCAAAGGCTCGATCGAAAAGGCCAATAAGCTGATGCGCCTGTATAACGAAGCAGGTATCAGTAATGATCGCATCCTGATCAAACTGGCTTCGACCTGGGAAGGGATTCAAGCCGCCCGCCACCTCGAGGAGCAGGGCATTAACTGCAACCTGACGCTGCTATTTGGGTTTGCCCAGGCCCGTGCCTGTGCCGAAGCCGGGGTGTTCCTAATCTCTCCTTTCGTCGGCCGCATTCTCGACTGGTACAAAGCCAAGACCGGCGAATCTTACAGCGCCGACACCGATCCGGGCGTCGTTTCGGTCAGCGCCATCTACGACTACTATAAACGTCATGGCTACCAAACCGTGGTCATGGGTGCCAGCTTCCGCAACACCGGTGAGATTCTGGCCCTGGCGGGCTGCGATCGCCTGACCATCGGCCCGGGCTTGCTGGAAGAGCTGGAGCAAAGCTCAGCACCGGTCAGCCGCAAGCTCAGCTACAGCGGCGAGCTGGAAGCCCGCCCGGCCCCCATCACCGAGGCCGAGTTCCGCTGGCAGATGAACCAGGATGCCATGGCCACCGAAAAGCTGTCTGAAGGCATTCGCAACTTTGCCATCGATCAGAACAAGCTGGAAGCGATGCTGACTGAGCGTCTGGCGGGCTGATTCACGCCCTATTCCATAGGCTCCCAATTGGGGGCCTTACTGTTTTTAGAGGACCTGACATGAGCAACCTGACCTCGCTGCCATCCTGGCAAGCCCTGACAGAACACGCCGATGAGATCAAACAGAGCCATATGAAGGCGATGTTTGAGTCCGATCCAGCCCGAGCCCAGCGCTACGGCATCAGTGCCGCCGGGTTGCGGCTGGATTACTCCAAAAACCGCCTCAACGACGCAACCCTGTCACTGTTTGAACAGTTGGCCGAAGAGTGTCAGCTCGAGCAGCAACGTCAGGCGATGTTTGACGGCGTTGCCGTTAACCACACCGAACAGCGGGCAGTCTTGCATACGGCGCTGCGCAGCCACGACACCAGCCCCCTGCTGGTTGACGGCGAAGACGTTCGCGCCGAGATCGCTTCTACCCTGGATAAAATGGCCGCCTTTGTGGCCTCGGTTCACCAGGGCGAGTGGCGAGGCTATACCGACCAGCCCTTCACCGACATCGTCAGCATCGGCATCGGCGGCTCCTTCCTGGGACCGAAAATCATGGCCGAAGCCCTGAAGCCCTATTGGCGCAAAGGTCTGAACTGCCACTACGTCGCCAACGTCGACGGTACCGCCATCAGCGAAAAACTGAAGAAGCTGAACCCGGAAACCACCCTGTTTGTGATGTCGTCAAAGTCGTTCACCACCCAGGAAACCCTCACCAACACCCTCACAGCCAGAGACTGGTTCATGGCCAACGGTGGCCCGGAAGAGGCCATCGGCCAGCATTTTGTCGCGGTGACCTCCAATGTGCCGGCTGCCATCCAGTTTGGCATCGACGCCGACAACATCTTCCCGATGTGGGATTGGGTGGGTGGCCGTTACTCCATGTGGTCCGCCATTGGCCTGCCCATTGCCCTGCAGATTGGCTTTGAACAGTTCCGCCACCTGCTCGACGGTGCCGAAGCCATGGATAACCACTTCAGGAGCGCACCGGTTACCCAGAACATGCCGGTGATGATGGCAATGATGGCGGTGTGGTACACCAACTTCTTTGACTCCGGCAGCCATGTGGTGCTGACCTACGACCACTACCTGCGCGGCCTGCCTGCCTACATTCAACAATTGGATATGGAGAGCAACGGCAAGGGCGTCGACAACCACAACCAATCGGTGGACTACCACACCGGCCCGGTCATCTGGGGCGGCGAAGGCACCAACGGCCAACACGCCTACCACCAGTTGATTCATCAGGGCAGCGGCATCATTCCCGCCGACTTTATCCTGCCACTGAACAGCCATAACCCTCTGGGCCGCCACCACGCCATGCTGGCCGCAAACTGCTTTGGACAAACCCAGGCTCTGATGGCCGGAAAAACCCTGGAGGAAGCCCGTCAGGAACTGCTGGACAAAGGCATCGACCCACAAGCCGCCGAGACACTGGCGCCGCATAAAGTGATGCCGGGCAATAAACCCAGCAACACCCTGCTGATGGACAAACTGACTCCGGCCACCCTCGGCGCACTGGTTGCACTCTATGAACACCGCACCTTTGTCCAGGGTGTAATTTGGCAGATCAACTCCTTCGATCAGTGGGGAGTGGAACTTGGCAAGGTGCTGGGCAATTCGGTATTAGATGACCTGGAAAGTGCCACTCCCAAGTTGAATCAGGATGCCTCGACCGTCGAGCTGATTAAGATCTTCCGCAAAGGGGAGATTTAGACCGACGAATTCACCCCTTCAGGCGCAACCTTTTTGCAACATATAAGTTGCATACTGAAATCCGGCTATGGTATACCGGAATCACTGAGGCAAGCTGAGGAGGGGACCTATGGAAAGGTTGGATTACGGCTCACCACTGGGCACAGTTGTGGAAAAGCCGACTCGAACAAGGACCAACAAGAAGCGCAAGTGGCGAGAGATTGAAGCCTTGAAAGAGCGGCATCGTCTTGAAAAAGAGCTACAGGGAATCGACTTCTCATACGAGCCAGATTGGGAATCAATCGAAGCCTGACCCATTAAAAAAGCCCCGCGATGCGGGGCTTTTTGCTGCCTTCGACTGCGTTCTAGCCGTCGGCATCGGCCAGGTAATTGCGCAGGTCTTCAAACTCCTGTTCGCTGCCGCGGCCAAACAGAGGATCTTCCACCAGTTTCGACGCCACCAACTGATCCACCTGCTTCCAGTCGTCATCATCAAAGCTGGCTTCGAGCATCGGCAGAATCTTGCTCTCTTCATACTCCAGATGACGGGTCTGCATGCGCACGAAGCGCTCAACGTCGGTAATCAACTTGTCCCGGGGAACCACGGCGTCATTGAGGATCATGCTCAGGGTGTCCAACAACTCCTCGGTGGCCACCCGCAATGACTGATGCTCCACTTCCAGTTGGCTGACCTGCTCTTCAACCCCTTTCTTTTCCAGATAATACCGATACAGGATGTCCTCCATCGGGTGATGGCTGGTATCGGCGTATTGAAGCAGATAGTGCACCACATCGCGGATCAAGGTCAGATTGACCTCCTGCCCCTCCCGCAAACTCTTGGCCTTGCCTGACAACACCCGTAGCAGGGTGAGAATGTGTTTGTGGTCGGTGTGGATCCTGGCCAGCATGGCATTCCCCCTAATAATCGCTTTAACTAATAGTAGTTAACTTTAAGTGACATCCAGTAACCCATCGCTGATTAACCTGAAGCTTCGTTGACTCAGATCAAAGCTGCCAGCAGATGGGTTTACGTCCCTGTTGCATCAGCCACTCGTTGGCTTTTGAAAAATGACCACACCCCAAAAAACCACGATGGGCCGAAAGCGGAGAAGGGTGTGGAGCCTTCAAAATCAGGTGCTTATCCGAATCCAGCGCCCGACCTTTTTTCTGAGCATGGGCGCCCCACAACATAAACACCACCGGGCGAGGCCCCTGATTCAACTCCGCCAGCAAGGCATCGGTAAACCGCTCCCAGCCCAGCCTGGCATGGGAGTGAGCCCGCCCCTGCTCCACGGTTAACACGGTGTTCAACAACAAGACGCCCTGCCTGGCCCAATCACTGAGGTTCCCCTGGGATGGAATAGCGAAATCATCGACATCCCGGTGCAACTCTTTGAAGATGTTCCGCAGCGAAGGGGGCACCTTCACGCCATCGGGCACCGAAAAACTCAGCCCATGAGCCTGACCGGGGCCATGGTAGGGATCCTGCCCCAGGATCACGACCTGCACCTGCTGCAGAGGCGTCAGGGTCAATGCCGCCAGCACCTGATCGTCTGCCGGGTAGACCGCCACGCCAGACTGCCTCAGGGTTGCCAGTCTGGCCTGCATCTCCTCGAAGTAAGTCTGTTGCCGCTCACGGTCGACAACCTCCTGCCAATCCTTGCCCATTTTCAGCCTCAGATTAAGAAAACGCAAAGCATAAACAACCCTTTATCATTGAGCAATTGATTCACTTGTCGCAAACCCCTAGGATCCCGGTACCATTCCTTAGCCAACCCAGACCATGAGACGGATCGGAGCCCACGTCAGTGCACAGGGTGGCGTTGAAAATGCGCCGCTGAATGCCGCCGCCATTAACGCCAAAGCCTTTGCCCTTTTTACCAAAAACCAACGTCGTTGGCAGGCCAAACCGCTGACCGACGAAAGCATCCACGCATTCAAAAGCAACTGCCTTAACGTCGGCATCGCTCCTGCCCACATCCTGCCCCACGACAGCTATCTGATTAATCTCGGCCACCCAGATCCGGATGCGCTGGCCCGCTCCCGGGATGCGTTTGTGGATGAGATGCAACGCTGTCAGCAACTGGGACTGTCGCTGCTAAATTTTCATCCCGGTAGCCACCTGAGGCAGATTCCCGAAGCCCATTGCCTTCGCCTGATCAGCGACTCCATCAATCAGGCCCTGGACGCCACAGAGGGAGTCACCGCCGTCATTGAGAATACCGCCGGTCAGGGCTCCAACATGGGCCACCGCTTCGAACACCTGGCCGCCATCATCGATGCGGTCGAGGATCGCAGCCGCGTCGGTGTTTGCCTGGATACCTGCCATACCTTCGCCGCCGGGTACGACCTCTCCAGCCTCGAGGCCTGCCGGGCCACGTTTGCAGAATTTGATAGCGTAGTGGGTTTGAAGTACCTGAGCGCCATGCACCTCAATGGCAGTAAGTCCACCCTGGGCAGTCGAGTTGACCGTCACCACAGCCTGCAACAGGGGGAGATGGGCACGGAGGTGTTTCAGTTCTTAATGAACCACCCGGCTACCGATGAGATTCCCATGGTACTGGAGACCATCGACGACAGTTTGTGGTCAAAGGAGATTGAGTGGCTATACAGCCTGGAAAGGACAACCCGCTAAGCTGCCGGTTCAAATGTCAGGCAAAAAAAAGGCAGGTCAAAATATTGACCTGCCAAACTTAAGCAGCAAATGGGGCCTCAATTGATGGTGTCCCGACACAAGAAAACACCACCACCCCGACTTGCATTTAAATCAAACTGGATGAAACTGAAAACACTCACACACTGAATAAACACTTACCTGTATTACTCGGCGCGTTCATTGACTCTAACACTGATTGCTTAATCAACGAGGTGGCCATTTTGCCCCCAATTGTCGTTGCCGACAAACGACGAATAATACTCCTCGAATTAATTTCACTCATCTGAAACTGCCACTCCGGTCTCATCTTTCCGGCAATGAAAATGTCATTATTCGGCCGCTGTCAGCGGTTACGTGATCTTGCCCGCACTGGCGTTATCATCGTCATTGCAAATAAGTGTCATTTCACCATCAAGCTGCTACAGTGAGCGCAATTTTTACCCAGCACTGCAGTAGGAAATACCATGATTGATTTGCGATCAGATACGGTCACTCAGCCGACTGAAGCAATGCGCCGGGCGATGGCCAGCGCGCCGGTCGGTGACGATGTGTATGGCGACGACCCCAGCGTGAATAAGTTGGAAGAGTCCGCTGCCGAGATGGCCGGATTTGAAGCGGCGCTGTTCACCAGCTCCGGTACCCAGGCTAACCTGCTGGCCCTGATGAGCCATTGTCAGCGCGGCGATGAGTATCTGTGTGGCCAGCAGGCACACAACTACCGCTACGAAGCTGGCGGTGCCGCCGTCCTGGGTTCCATCCAACCACAACCGGTCGACAATCAGCCAGACGGCAGCCTGTGCCTGTCGCAGCTGGCAGCCCAGATTAAACCCGACGATTGCCACTTTGCCCAAACCCGGCTGATCAGCCTGGAAAACACCATCGGTGGCAAAGTGCTGCCGCTGGACTATTTGGCTGATGCGCAGTCATTTGCCTTTGAGCATGGCCTGAAGATCCACCTCGACGGCGCCCGGGTGTTTAATGCCGCCGTCAAACAACAGGTACCCCTGACCCGCATCAGTCAGCACTTTGATTCGATGACCATCTGCCTGTCCAAAGGTCTGGCCGCGCCGGTTGGGTCACTGCTGATCGGTGACGAAGCCCTGATCACCAAGGCCAGACGCCTTAGAAAGATGCTCGGCGGTGGCATGCGCCAGGCGGGCATTATTGCGGCAGCCGGACAGCTAGCGCTGGAACAGCAGGTGGAGCGCCTCAGCATCGACCATGATAACGCCAGCCATCTTGCCCGAGAGTTGACGCAACTGGACGAGCTGAATGTGGATCTGTCTGCGGTGCAAACCAACATGGTCTTTGCTACCCTCAACCCAGCGTACGACCCGAAAGCCTTACAGCAACACCTGGAGCAACAGGGGATTCGGATTTCGGCAGCCAACACCCTGCGCCTGGTGACCCACAAAGACATTGAACGAAGCGATCTGGATAAGGTGATTGTCCAGATAAAGGCCTTTTTTGCGAGAAACTCATAGTGAATTCAGATCGAAAACCCAGCGGCCAACTGCTGCTCAGAACCCTGGCGATGCCAGCAGACACCAACCCCAATGGTGACATCTTCGGGGGCTGGATCATGTCTCAGATGGACATGGCCGGCGGCCTGCTGGCCAAGGAGATTGCCCGCGGTCGCATCTGTACGGTCTCGGTGGACGGCATGACCTTTCACAAGCCCGTCGGTGTCGGTGATGCCGTCTGTGTCCATGGTCAGTGTACCCGAGTCGGCAACAGCTCCATGACCCTCACCCTGGAGGTCTGGGCCAAACCGGTGCTCAAAGGCGAAAAAGATCGCTACTGCGTCACCGAAGGCACTTTCACTTATGTCGCCATCACCGAATCGGGCCGCCCGCGGACCGTGCCCCCTCAGGGCTGAGAATCTGACAAAGAAAAAGGGAGCCTGGGCTCCCTTTTTTTGGTTTGGCTGCTAGTGCAACTTCAGCTCCGGTCGCATGATGCGCTGCAGGCCGTTGAGCGACATCAACAGCAACCCCTTGCTGACACCATGCAGGGCGATCAGGTGGCGTCGATACAATGAGGTGTAGACCAGCCGCGCCATCTTTCCCTCCACCGTCATGCCACCGCCGACAAAGGACATCAGATTCCCCACGGTATGGAACTTGGACATGTTCACAAAGGATCCCAGATCCTTATACACATACCCCGCCAGCTTGGCCCGGGGATCCGCCATCAGCTTTTCGATGTTGTCCCCCACCAACAGCGCCATCTGCCGGGCAGTCTGACCCCGTGGCGGTACCCAGCTGCCGTCCTCCTGGGGACAGGCCGCACAATCGCCAAAGGCAAAGACGCGATCATTGCTCAGGCTTTGACAACTGGGGTGAACCATGATCTGATCCGCCTGATTGACCTCCAGACCCAAGGTGGCGAGGAATGGATGCCCCTTGACCCCAGCCGACCACAACACCATGTCCGAAGGAATGAATTGACCGTCGGCGGTATGCATCCCCTCCGGGGTCACTTCACTGATGCGAGTATCGGTTTTCACCCTCACCCCCAACTTGGCCAACTCTTTGGCCACGGCATCGCAAATGCGTGGCTTGTCGATACGAGGCAAAACCCGGTCTGTGGCTTCAATCAGGTTCACCTGCAACAGGTCTTCACGTATGTCGTAACCGTAACCTCTCAGGGTATCCGCGGCATGATGCATCTCGGCCGCCATCTCCACCCCGGTCGCGCCGGCGCCAACGATGGAGATTTCAAAGTGCTCCTGCTCCACATTGTGCTCTTTGGCGTAACGTAAGAAGCGGTGACGAATCTTCTTCCTCAGCGCCATCGCCTGTTCGGTCAGATCCAGAAAATCACAGTGTTCCTGCACTCCGGGAATGCCAAAATCATTGGTCACTGCGCCGACGCCGATCACCAGATAGTCATAGCCGATTTTTCTCTCCGGAAGGATCTCGGTGCCAAACTCATCCAGCATCGGCGCCAGTATCACCTGCCGGTCGATCTGGTTGAGCCCCGCCAGCATTCCCTGTTCAAAGCGGTAGCCATTTTGAGAAGCGTGCATGCGGTAGTCCAGTGCGTTCAGCCCCTCATCGAGGCTGCCGGTGGCCAGTTCATGCAGCAGCGGCTTCCAGATATGATGATCGCAGCGATCGATCAGGGTGATCTCCGCCTTCCCTTTTCTGCCCAGTTTTCGTCCCAGCTTGGTAACGATCTCCATGCCGCCGGCGCCGCCGCCAACGATTACAATTTTGGTCATTGTGACACTCCACAGCGGGATTAGTTGAGCAACCACCAGTCGTTACAGCTCACTCCCCGGGGCCAAAATTCACCCCTGATCACGTTCTGCATCCTGGCAAATGTGACCCTCATCGAGCCGTCTGGCAGTCTAACAACGCCGTCATTCCCTTTCAAACAGACATTAATTCAACTTAATCCTTTATGATCAACCACTCATAGCTGCAGAAATAGGCGATCGAGAACTCAAAATCCGCCTCGAGCCAGAAAACTCTGTCAGCAACAACTTTCAGTGACTGAAACTCAATGACGGGATTTGCGCGCCGAAAGTGGCAACCCTGGCCTCATAATCTAAAGTGGCTGAAATCAAAATAGAAAATGCCGTAGCTGCTTTTCTGAGCACGATCAGGCAGCGACGCTATCCCAAGCCAGGTAACAAGGTCAAACCAACCGCCGCTTGGTCAATGCACCACCGGCTGCAATGCCAGTAACTTCCGAAACTCCGGTACCGTAACCGGTTTGCCCAGCAGGTAGCCCTGCATCAAATCACAGCCATGCTGACGTAACCAGCGCATCTGATCCTGATGCTCGACGCCCTCGGCAACGACCGTCAGTCCCAGGTTCTTGGCCAGACTGAGAATCGCTTTAGTCACCTTGCAATAATGCGGATCCCGTGGCAGTTGCTTGACAAAACTGTGGTCAATCTTAAGCACATCGAAAGGCAGTTGAGACAGGTACGCCAGCGATGAGTGACCGGTTCCAAAATCATCGATGGCAAAGCGCACACCCAGCGCCTTGATCTTCAGCATCGCCTGCTTGCCGGCCTCGAGGTTTTCCATCAGCATCGATTCAGTCAGCTCAAACTCGATCAACGACGGATCCACCTTGGTCAGCGCCAGCACCTCTTTCACCGAATCCACAAACTGTGGCACCACCAACTGCTTCACCGATACATTGATTGCCACCCCCATGCGCCGCCCTTCTCGATTCCAGCTTTTCACCTGCTCACAGGCTTGCTGAAGCACCCATTCACCGATCTCAATGATCTGACCCGATTGCTCAGCAAGTTCAATAAACTCATCCGGTGGGATCATCCCCAACTGGGGGTGCTGCCAGCGTAACAGCGCCTCGGCAGCACTGATGAATTCACTTTCACAACACTGTTGCTGGTAATACACCTTGAGCTCATTGCGCTCCAGCGCATATCGAAGATCCTGCTCCAACCTCAGTTTCCGTTGCTCTTTCTGACTCTGGGCTTCGGAGTGGAAACGGACCCGGTCTCCACCCTCATGCACCGCCCGGCTGGCGGCGCAATCCGCATCCCGAATCAGACTGCCGGCATCGCGAATGGAACTTGTGGTCGAGGAGAATCCCTGACTGAGCGAGAAGAAAAACTGCCGCTCACTGCGACCGCACACCACGGGTTGCTGAAACGACGACTTCACCTTTTCCGCCAGGCGAGACACCGCTTCCGGGCGGTGACTCCCGACCCAGAGCATGGCGAACCGCGTCGACTCGAAGCGATACAACGCGATGGGTTGATCCGGCAATGACAGTTTCTGCAGTTGATTGCTGAGAATCTCGGTGGCCCGTATCAACACACCGTCACCACCGCCAAAACCCACTGCGGAAGTCACCCGTTGAAACCGGTCCAGATGCAACATGCCTACCACCAGTTCACAGCTCTGGTGAGTAAGCCAATAGTCGATGTCATGCTCGAAACGACGCCGGTTCGGCAACCCGGTCAGAAAATCATGGTTACTGCGATGTTCCATCAATTCCTGTACCTGCTGGGCCTCGGACACATCTTTTATGTGCATATGGATCCGCTCCAGCTCATCCAGCATCACCACTGTCACCGCCAGAGTCCGGCCATAAAATGTCAGCCTGTGTTCCTTCATCGGTTCCAGGCTGTCGCGATAATTCAGTGCCTCAAGCAAGGTGCGAAACATCTCTTTGGCGCAGTCAAAGCCCAGTTCAGCCGCTAAGCGATCAAAGGCCGGGTTGTGGTAAGTCAGAGTCAATTGATAGTCACAGGCCAGAGCCGGATCCGGGTTGTGTTCGGGGAACATGCTCAGCCGCTTGCGGCGACGATGCTCCCGCAAGAAGATCAACGACAGGAAGGCGATCAAGGCAATGGCCAGCCACAACAGCAACAAAAACTGCACCACCAGGCGCGTGGCCCCTTCGGTCGCTGTATGCACAAGTTGCTGATAATCACCGGCATCATTCATCAGCCCCAGATCGACGCCATCAAGCACTGACAACAAAAGCTCACTGATCTCAGCCAACTGAGGCAGGGATTCTGCGCTTTGGGGTGAGGCCGTCCACTGGCGCAGCTGCGATGACGCCAGTTGCAGCTCCTGAAACAGGGCCGCACGGTGTTGCTGCTGCTGTAACTCGGCCAGCAACTGAGTGCTGTGCTGGGCGGTGGACTCAATCTGCTGTTGCAAGCCGACGCTAATGCCCGCCTGTTCGGCATCCACCAGCAGCCCTTTGAGCTCCAGAACCTGATACCTCAATTGATGAATTCGGTTTAATTCGGGAATCTTGTGCTGCACCAGGTTGGCACTGGCATCGTCGAGACGCAATCCCATCTCCGACAGACGCCAACTAATGACGGTACCCGCCGCCATGATCACAGCAAACACCAGGGTCAATTGCCACTTCAGTGGCCGAGCAAAAATCCGTTGCATCCTTGCACCTCTTATCTCAAGGCGGGAGCCCTCCCACAGCCTATTTCCGATAAACCGGTTGCACCCAGAGCCTAGCCCGCATCCTGCGGACAGCGCCACCACGGCAGGTGGCGTACAACGACGATAGAATTGACCGCCTCTGCATCGGGGTTCTCCCCTCTGCGGCGGAATTTATTAGAGTGAAACGCGGGCAGATCGGCAAGTGTAAATTTAGTCAGCCAGGGCCAATAACGCCAAGATCTGGCCTCAAAAAAAATCACCAATCAATGACAAAATGGCAGGAACTAATACTTAAACATCAACAGCTTTAAAAATAGGGCGCCGCCCTTTTCCTACTCGAAAAAGGGCGATCTCCTACAAGGGCCTCCCGGGGCTAGCCAGCCGCGTCAGCTTGTCTCACCCAGCCCAGATCAGCCAGGATGGCGTAAGCGGCGGGAATCATAAACAGCACCAACAGCGTTGAAGCAAAGATCCCAAACACAATGGAGATGACAATGGGAATCACCACCTGGGCCTGCAAGCTGGTTTCCAACAACAGCGGCAACAAGCCCACGGCGGTGGTCAGTGAGGTCAAAAATACCGCCCGAAAGCGCTCGCGACTGGCCTGCACCACCGCTTCGTAGATCTCCTCTCCCGCTTCCAGGTGGTGGCGAATGTACTGCACCAGCAAGATGGAATCGTTGACCACCACACCAGCCAGGGACACAAAACCCAACATCGAAGGCATCGACAGGTCCTTACCCAGCAAGGCGTGGCCCCAGATCACCCCAATTAGAGCCATGGGAATGGCGGACATCACCACCAGTGGCTCCTGATAACTGCGAAACTGGAAGCTTAGGATGGCAAAGATGCCGAACAAACCGATGATAAAGCCGCGCTGCATGGAACTGGAGGTTTCCTGGGAGTCCTTAGAGGCACCTTCCACCACCAACCTGACACCCGGGTTGTGCTGCTTCACCTCAGGCCAAAACTCCTGCCGCAGCTGAGTCAGCACCTGCGCGGCATTGGCTTTGCTGTTATCGATGTTGCCCATCACGGTGATGGTACGCAGACCATCGATGCGCTGGATCCGCACGAACGAGCGCTGAAACTCGATGTTTGCCACTGCCGCCAGAGGAATCTGGCTGCCCTCGGCCACCAGCACCGGAAACCGGCTCAGGGCATCAATGTCACCGGCCTGGCGCTTATCCAGTCGCACCTGAATCTCGATATTTTCCGGTCCAACCTGAACAATGTCGGCATTCTGACCGAAAAATGCTGCCCGCAACTGCGCCGCGATCAGGTTGCCGTCGACCCCAAAGGTTTCGGCGCCTGGACGCAGGCTGACTTTAATCTCTTCCTTACCAGGACGCATGTCATCCAGCAACCCGGTCACGCCATCAAACTGGCCCAGATACTGCTGTACCTGAACCGACACCCGCTTTAGCTGTTGCAGGTCATCGCCCTGAAACCGCAACTCTATGTCGCGGCCGCCCGGCCCCATTTTCGGTTGCTGAAATGACAACGCCAACGGCGCCGCCAGCTCACCGGTGTGCTGACGCCATGCATCGATAAACTCGTCGATGCGGGTGTTTCGCACTTCCGCAGATAACATATCCAGCCTGACGGTCGCCACGTGGGGGCCGCTCTCACCGGCATCCTGATTGCTGTTGTAGTGTACCGTGGTGTGACGCAAAAGCGGCTGCGGCTCCTGCTGTTCCTGGGTAAAACGCTCGGCCACTTCGGCCGCCGAAGCGGTTATTCGATCCACCACCGCTTCGGTCTGCTTCAACGTCGACCCCGGTGGCAAAATCAACCTGGCCTCGGCCACATCGCCATCGAGCTCGGGAAAGCCAATGAACTTCACTGCGCCAATAGCCACCAGGGCAAATGAGACCAGCAGTAGGCCGATGATCGAGCCCACAAAGGCGTAACGGCGCGCCACCGCCCAGCGCACCGCCGGCACCAGTCGATGGTTGCGGAAATGCTCAAAGCCATCCTGAAAACGGCGACGCACTCCGGTCGCTTCACGCTCCTGCCGCTGTTTGTGCAACGAATGCCCCAGGTGGTTGGGCAGAATCAGAAACGCCTCGATCAGAGACAGACTCAGCACCATGATCAACACCGCCGGAATCGCCGACAGCACCGCCCCCATCTGACCGTCCAGAAACAGCAATCCACCAAAGACGCACACCGTGGTCAAAAACGACGACACCACCCCGGGCATCACCTTGTTAACACCGGCGATCACCGCCTGATCCACCTCCATGCCCCGGTCGATGTGGGCAGCAATGGACTCCGCCAGGACAATGGCGTCATCCATCATGATGCCGATGGCCATCAACAAAGCCACCAGAGTCATGATGTTGATGGAGATGCCAAAGACACTCATCAGGAACAGGGCCCCCAGGAAGGCAACCGGTAAGCCAGCGGCCACCCAAAACGAGTACCGCAACGAAAAGAACAGCCACATCACCAGAAACACCAGGATGATGCCCTGGTAGCCGTTACTGAGGATCATGGTCAGCCGATCCCACAATAACGACGACAGATCATTGGTCAGGCTCAAGGTGATGCCATCGGGAATGCGGCTGCGCTCCTGCTCAATGAAGTCCACCACCCTATCTTTGACCTTGAGGGCATCTTCCGCTTCATTCTTACTGATGGTCAGCACCGCGGCCGGGTGGCCATCGAAATCAATCTTGGCCTCATCAAGCTCAAACCTGTCGGTAATTGTGGCAATCTCCTTCAACCTGACCACGGCACCGCTGTCATCCGAGGCCACCACCAACTCACCCAGTCCCTGAGGCGTTACCCGTCGCTCATCGAAACGAATCAGCAGGTTTTTCTGGTCGGTCTCAATGCTGCCGCTGGGAAGTTGCACGTTCTGCTGTGCCACCTTGTCGGCAATCTCCTTTACCGACAGTCCCAGCTGACGAACCTGGGCCTGGCGCAGCTCAATCCGAAGTTGGTGATCGGAAAACCCCTTGACCTCCACCAGTGCCACATCCGCATCCAGTTTAATCCGCCGTTTCAGATCTTCGGCGTAGGCCTTAAGCTGCGGCGGCGGCAGATCGGCACTGATGGCCACATCAATCACCGGTTCGGTCCACTCAAACTGCTGCACGACCGGCGGCTCAATGTCGGCGGGAAAATCTTTGATGGCATTAATCTGGGTCTGGACATCCACCAGGTTACGGCTGATCTCGGCGTTGTCATCCAGCTTCAGCATCAGGGTGGCGGCGCCTTCGAGGGCCGAACACTTGGTCTCGATGATGTCACCGATACCATCTACCGCGTCTTCCATTCGCAGGCACAGGCTCTCCTCCACCTCCATGGGCGACGCCCCGGGATAGGCGACAGAGGCACTGATGTACTTTGGGTCAAACTCGGGAAAGGTCTCCCGCTTGATACCGGGCAGGGCCTGCAGACCTATCAGCATAATGCCCGCCATCAGCAGGTTGGCGGCAGTGGGGTGACGACTGAAATAGGCAATCATGATTGCACCACTTTCAAAGACATGCCGGCAACAGCCGGAATCAGGTCATTCACCACCACCTTCATTCCCGGCTCCAGGTCGCCACTGATCGCCACCTGGGTGCCGCTGCGGAACAACACCGTCACCGGCTTAATCAACAGCCGCTGCTGATCATCCATCAGATACAGGTCGGTGCCCCGAAGTGCGTGTTCCGGCACCAGAAAGTGCTCCGCCGCCACTCCGGATAACCTGGCTTCGACGAACATCCCCTTGGTCAGAGGCGGTCGGGGTTTACCCTCGCCATAACGCTGTTTCACCTCCAGAATCACCCCAACGGTAGCTTGAGCCGGGTTCACGGCCTCACTGAAGCGGGCAACCGTCGCCGGCCACCGAGCCTCAAACTGACCGCTTTGCAGCATAACGCTGGCGTCCAGGTTTAATCTGGACACATCCGGCAGCTGTCCCTCCGGCAATGGCAGGCGCTGCCCTTTCATCAGGGTGATGAGATCATGGATGGCAACCTGAGCCTCCACCTCCATCACCTCCAAGCCATCGGCCTCGACCATCATCTGGCCATTACTGACCACTTCACCGGACTCCACCCCTACCTGGGCGATGCGAGCATCAAACGGCAAGCTGACACGGGTTTTGGATAATTTGCGATTGGCGTCCTGCAACCTCGCCTCGCTGACTTTCAACTGCGCCTTAGCCACCTTGATGTCGTCAGGAAGCAGCGCCAGCTGGTTCTGCAGTTCCTGCACCAATTTTTTTTGCGACAGTACGCTCTGCTGCTGATTGTCCAGCTCAGAGAGAGAGGTCAGCCCCTGCTGTTGTAATTTTTGTTTGCGCACGAACTCTTCACTGGCCAACTGCAGCCGATTGCTTTCGATTCCCAGTGAAATGTCGGTATTCTCCCGCTGCTGCGCCAGCCTCGCCAATTGCGCCCTGGCACTGTTGACATCGGCCTCGGCCTGGGCGACCGCCAGCTCATACTCCAGCGGGTCGATGCGCACCAACTCGGTCCCGGCGGCCAGAAAACGGCCCTTTTCCAGCAACGGGTTGCGATACACCACCGCCCCACTGACTTCAGACAATGCCTGCCACACCAATTTCGGCGCGGCACGGCCATAACCTTTCACCTGCGGGGAAACTTTGCCCTTGGTCAGGGTCATCACCTCCACCAGGCGGGCATGACTGGCTGACGGATTCACCGGCGCCGACGGCCGCAGCTGAATAGCCAACACCAGCACCAGTGCACCGATGGCGATGGCAGCCACCCCAAGCTGTCTCGGATGACGCCTGGCATAGCGGCCAAATCTGGAGCCGAGCTCAAGGCGAGTTAGCAGGGTATCGGGCATGGTAGGGTTACTCCGGTTGTTTCAGCAGGCCTGCTTGCAGCAAGGCGATGTTGTGTTCCGCCAGGCGGTGGTAAAAATCATCATCGACCTTGATTCCCTGAACCTTCAACATCGACGGCGGTGCCAGGAAGGGAAACACCATCAAACTGGCGAAGCTGAGCCTGGCCAGAGCGGGATCGACGCCGGGTTTGAGTCCGCCTTTGCCAGCCAGTTCCTCAAACATCAAATTTTCTCCATGGGAAAACACACCATGAATCAGTTTCTGCAGTTGCTGTACCTGGCCGGCGGAGCCCTCCATAGACAGCAAGCGATACACCAAGCGGGGAAAATAGGGGCTTTCTGACATGACCTGGTTATAGGTGCGCATCACCACGCTGATGGACTCAAAGTCCTCACTCTGCTGCGCCTGCAGTACCTTTTCGGAGATGGGGGCGACCGTTTCCGCCATCATGGTTTCGAACAAGCCCCATTTATTGGCAAAATAGTATCGAATCAACGCGGCATTAACGCCGGCCTCTTCGGCAACCTGGCGGGTTGACACCTTTTCGTAGGGGGCAAAGGAAAACTGTTTACGGGCAGCGTCGATCAAACGCTGGCGGGCATCGGAGTCACCCACAGGTCGACCCTGTCGATTGGCCATGGCGGTACCTTAATATTCATCAGTCGATGAATATTAAGGTACTGTGACAACCTAAGGCACTGCAATAATTCATCTTAATATCGGCAATTGATGAATTAATCCAACTCGATGGTGACCCCATCCAGGCTACTGCTGCTGTCCCGTTCCTTGGAATGCAACTTGATCATCAACCTCAGGTCATTGGCGGAGTCGGCATGATGCAGGGCATTATCGTAGCTGATCTGCCCCTGTTGATAGAGCGTAAACAACGCCTGATCGAAGGTTTGCATTCCCTGCTCGGTGCTGGCAGCCATCGCCTGCTTCAGCTCATGCAACTCCCCCTTGGCGATCAGGTCCGCCACTCTTGGCGTGTTCAGCAATACCTCGATGGCCACCCGCCGACCCTGACCATCGGCACTGGGCACCAATTGCTGGGCCATCACCGCTTTCAGGTTCAGAGACAGATCGAACAACAACTGGCGGTGCTTCTCTTTTGGCACCAGATGCATGATCCGATCCAGGGCCTGGTTGGCGTTGTTGGCGTGCAGTGTGGCCATGCACAGATGGCCGGTTTCGGCGAAAGCCAGGGCGAACTCCATGGTCTCCTGACTGCGGATTTCCCCGATGAGAATGACATCCGGCGCCTGCCTGAGCGAACTCTTCAACGCCGCCTCGAACGACTCGGTGTCCAGGCCCACCTCTCGTTGCGTCACCATACTTTTGCGGTGTTGATGCACAAACTCAATGGGATCTTCAATGGTGAGGATGTGACCGGCCTGGTTGGCATTACGGTGACCCACCATGGCCGCCAGCGAGGTGGATTTACCGGTTCCGGTGGCCCCGACCATGATCACCAGCCCCCGCTTCATCATCGCCACTTCGGACATGATCGCCGGCAGATGCAACTCCTGGGGGGTCGGAATGCGGGTTTCAATCAACCGCATCACCATGCCAGGATACTCCCGCTGCCAGAACGCCGACACCCGAAACCGCCCCAACTGCTCATCAAAGCTGTAGGCGAAGTTGGCCTCACGGTGCTGATGAAACTGCTGCCGGGTGTCGGCGGTCATTACCGCCTCCACCATCGAAAGCGCCTGCTCTGCGGTCAAGGGCTGATCCGTCAACGGCGTCATCACGCCATCGATCTTGGCACTGGGGGGAAAACCCACGGTAATAAACAGATCACTGGCTTTGCGGCTGACCATCTCGGTCAGCAGGGCGTTGATCTCCATATCGACTCCTACAAGGTACTGACGTTCAGCTTGGCCATCATATCCTGACGGCTAATGACTCCCTGATTGGCCAGCTTGGTCAGACTCTGTTCCAGAGTCTGCATGCCATGACTCATTCCGGTCTGAATGGCGGAATACATCTGCGCCACCTTGTCTTCCCGAATCAGATTACGAATCGCCGGTGTCCCCATCATGATCTCGTGGGCCGCCACCCGGCCACCGCCGACTTTCTTCACCAGGGCCTGAGAGATCACCGCCTGCAGCGATTCCGACAACATGGTGCGTACCATGTCTTTCTCCGCCGCCGGGAATACATCCACGACCCGATCAATGGTCTTGGCCGCCGAGGTGGTGTGCAGAGTACCAAACACCAGGTGACCGGTTTCCGCCGCCGTCAGCGCCAAACGGATGGTCTCCAGATCCCGCATCTCCCCCACCAGAATCACATCGGGATCTTCCCGCAGAGCACTGCGCAGGGCGTTGTTGAAGCTGTGGGTATCGCGATGAACTTCACGCTGGTTGATCAGGCAATTTTTAGGCTGGTGCACAAATTCAATGGGATCCTCAATGGTCAGGATGTGATCCCGCCGTTCGGCATTGATGTAATCCACCATGGCCGCCAGGGTGGTGCTTTTACCGGAACCAGTCGGGCCGGTGACCAACACCAGACCACGGGGAAAGGACGCAATCTGACGGAAAATATCCGGTGCATCCAGTTGCTCCAGGCTGAGGACAGTACTGGGAATGGTGCGAAACACCGCCGCCGCACCGCGGGCCTGATGAAACGCATTCACCCGGAAACGAGCCAGGTTTGGCACTTCAAATGAGAAATCAATCTCCAGGTTCTGTTCATACTCCTTGCGCTGCTTATCATTCATGATGTCATACACCAGGCTGTGTATGGTGGCATGGTCCAGTTCAGGCACATTGAGGCGGCGAACCTCACCATCGACACGAATAATTGGCGCAACCCCGGAGGAGAGGTGCAGATCGGAGGCGTTGTGTTTTACACTAAAGGCAAGAAGCTCAGTAATATCCATTTATCTGACAAGAAATTAGCTGAAAATTATGACAACCATAGCAGACCAGTTGAGTCTGGCCCAGCAACGGATTGCACAATCCGCCCGGAACAGTGATCGCCATCCCGACCAGATCACCTTGCTGGCGGTCAGCAAAACCAAGCCGGCGCCGCTGTTGCAGCAGGCTTACGACGCCGGGCAGCGCCACTTTGGCGAAAACTACCTGCAGGAAGCACTGGAAAAACAACAGCAATTGGCCGAACTGCCGATCGTCTGGCACTTTATCGGCCCGATTCAGTCCAACAAGACCCGGCCTATCGCTCAGCACTTCGACTGGGTTCATAGTGTCGATCGGCTCAAGATTGCCCAGCGACTGTCGGAGCAACGGCCGGCGACATTGCCACCGCTGAACCTGTGCATTCAGGTCAACGTCAGCCATGAAGCCAGCAAATCGGGCGTGGCCGCCGATGAGTTAATGTTACTGGCCGAACAGATTCATGATATGCCGAATCTGACCCTGAGAGGCGTGATGGCCATTCCCATGGCCAGCGACGATCCTGCACATCAAAGGCAACAATTTAGTCAGGTTAAAAAGCTGTTTAATGAGCTAAAATCACGATTTAGTGGTATCGATACCCTGTCCATGGGGATGAGCGGCGATCTCGACGCCGCCATCGAGCAGGGCAGCACCATGGTACGCCTGGGTACCGCAATTTTCGGCGCAAGGAAGTAAAGTGACCTCTACTATCGCATTCATCGGTGCCGGCAACATGAGCCGCAGCATCATCAGTGGCCTGGTAAACGGCGGCTATCCCGCCGACGCCATCGCGGCCAGCAACCCCAGCCGTGGCAAACTGGAAGAGCTTCAAGACAGCTTCGGCATTCGAACCAGCACCGACAATCTTCAGGTCGCCGGGGCCGATGTGCTGGTACTGGCGGTAAAGCCACAGATTCTCAAATCGGTATGCGACCAGTTGAAACAGCTGGATCTCAGCCAGACTCTGGTGCTGTCCATTGCCGCCGGCGTCACTTGCGAGCGCATCGCCGAGTATCTGCAACAACCGGTACGGGTGGTACGGGCCATGCCCAACACCCCGTCACTGCTGGGTTTGGGAATGACCGGCCTGTATGGCGCCCCCGGCGTTATTGAGCAGGACAAGGCCCTGGCCTCGACCCTGATGTCGGCAGTGGGCGAGATCGTCTGGGTCGATGAAGAGAGCGGCATCGATCAAGTGATCGCCTGCGCCGGCAGTGCCCCGGCCTATTTCTTCCTGATGATGGAAGCGATGGAGCAGTGCGCCGTCGACAGCTTGGGTGTCTCCCCTCAGCAAGCCCGCAAAATGATTGAACAGACCGCCGTCGGTGCCGCCGCCATGGTCAAACACAACCCCGAATTGTCCCTGGCCGAGCTGCGTGCCCGAGTCACATCAAAAGGTGGCACCACCGCCAAAGCCATCGAACATTTTGAACATCAGGGGCTGCGGAAGACCGTCGACGGAGCCATGCAGGCCGCGGTCAACCGAGCCCAGGAAATGGCCAAACTTTTTTAATTTTTTAAACGGATTGTCATCCCATGAATGCAACTCTCTACTTGATCTCCACCCTGTTTAACCTCTACCTGATGGTGGTGCTTCTGCGTGTCTGGCTGCAATGGGCCCGGGCAGATTTCTATAACCCCTTCAGTCAGTTTGTCGTCAAAGCTACCCACCCGGTATTGTCCCCCCTGCGTCGCATCATTCCGTCGCTGGGCAGCCTGGATCTGGCAGGGGTAGTGCTCGCCTATCTGGTGGCGTTGGCGAAGTGGCTGGTACTGATGGCCATCAAGGGCGCCGCCTTTGATCCGATGACCTTCTACCTGGCCGCCATCAGCGTGGTCAAAGAGGCAGGCATGTTGCTGTTCTGGGTACTGATCATTCGGGCCATCATGAGCTGGATCAGCCAGGGGCAAAACCCCATCGAGTTTCTGTTTCACCAGATCACCGAGCCGGTGCTGGCCCCCATCCGCCGAGTGATTCCGGTCATGGGCGGACTGGATCTGTCGGTGATGGTGCTGCTGATTGGCATGAACTTCATCAACCTGTTCCTCGGTGATCTGCTGCCGCTATGGAGAATCATTTGAGGCCAGTACAGCGGCAGGCCGATGGCCTGCTGCTGAATCTGTACATCCAGCCCAAAGCCAGCCGGGATCAATGGGTCGGGGTACACGGCGACGAACTTAAAGTCGCCATCACGGCCCCGCCGGTGGATGGTAAAGCCAATGCCCACCTGACCAAATTTCTCGCCAAGCAGTTCAAAGTCGCCAAAGGACAGGTGATGATTCGCAAGGGCGAACTGGGGCGTCACAAACAGATACAGATTGACAGCCCCAGGCAGATCCCCGAAGCCATTGAACAACTATTATAATAAATAGAGTCGCCAGCGGCTCATGGCCGCTGGCGACTTCTGGTATTACTACCGACATACACAGAAAGGAGCTCGTTATGTTTACTCGCTTAGGTGCAATGCTGGTTTTCGGCCTGGCCCTGTCCCTGCCCGTTCAGGCAGAGCAAAAGGTTCAGGTGGGGGACTACGCCATTCATTACGTCTCCTTTGGCAGCACCTTCTTAACTCCGCAGATTGCCAAAAACTACGGCCTGACCCGCAGCCGCTACATCGGCTTGGTGAACATCACCGTCAACGACACCAATAATCCGCAAGGTTCCATGGCAATTCCGGTATCCGTTAACGGCTATGCCCAGAACCTTATCGGTAATCAAAAGCAGCTGAGCTTTAAAGAGATTCGTGAAGGTGACGTGGTCTATTACATTGCTGAGATCGAGCACCGCAATGAGGAAACCTTTACCTTTAGCCTCGACATCAAAAACGGCACCGATCTGGACACCAATCTGCAATTCAAACAGAAGTTCTACGTCGACTGATATCGCGCATTGGCCAACGCTCGGTTAGAATCCCCAGTCCGAGCTTTGGTTTAAGTGATTCAGCCCATGAAACAGATTGTCCTGGCTACCGGCAACGCCGGCAAAGTCAAAGAGTTTGCCACCCTGCTGGCCGACTTCCCTATTCGCGTCTCCCCCCAGAGTGAGTTTGAGGTTCCCGAGGCCATTGAAGATGGCCTGACCTTCGTCGAAAACGCCATTATCAAAGCCCGCAATGCCGCTCAGGCCACAGGCCTTGCCGCCATTGCCGACGATTCCGGCATCGAGGTGGATGCCCTCAATGGCAAGCCGGGCATCTACTCTGCCCGTTTCGCCGGAGAACCCTCCAATGCGGAAAATAATTGGCGCAAACTGCTGCAGGAGATGGAAGGCAAGCCGGAACGCAGTGCCCGTTTTCAGTGCGTATTAGTGTTTATGCGCCACGCCGAAGACCCAACCCCGATCATCTGCCAGGCCAGCTGGGAAGGTGAAATCCTCGATCACGCCCGAGGCGAGCAAGGGCATGGGTACGATCCTGTGTTCCTGGTTCGCGGCGACACCCGCTCTGCTGCCGAAATGGGAGCAGAGGATAAAAATCGCCTCAGCCACCGTGGCAAGGCCATGAAGTTGCTGCTGGCCGAGCTGAAAGACAAGGGCATCATTCAATGATGCAGTTGCCACCACTGTCACTCTATGTCCATATTCCATGGTGTGAGCAGAAGTGTCCTTACTGCGACTTCAACTCTCACGGCCGTAAAGGTCCGATTCCACAGCAGCAGTACATCGATGCCCTGCTGGAGGATCTTGAGGGTGACCTCGACGGCGTTCAGGGACGACAACTGCACAGTATCTTTATCGGTGGTGGCACACCTTCGCTTATCGACAGCGACCAGATAGCCCGGCTGCTAGAGGGCGTCCAGAACCGAGTCGGCTTTGGGGCCGACACCGAGATCACCATGGAAGCCAACCCCGGTACCCTGGAAGCAGGCCGGTTTGAAGGCTATCGTCGTGCCGGTGTCAATCGCCTGTCCATCGGTGTGCAGAGCTTCCAGCCACAGAAATTGCTTCGACTGGGGCGCATCCACGATGACAAGCAGGCCCATGCGGCCATCGAAGCGGCCACCAGTGCTGGCTTTGAGCGCATCAACATCGACTTGATGCACGGCTTGCCGCAACAAAGCACAGAGGATGCCCTGTTCGATCTCAAGCAGGCCATCGCCCACAACACCGTCCATCTATCCTGGTATCAGCTGACCATTGAACCCAATACCCAGTTCGCGTCCAAGCCACCGACTCTGCCCGACGAAGAGGTGCAATGGCAAATATTCGAACAGGGTCGACAGTTGTTGTTGGACGCCGGCTACCAGCAGTATGAAATCTCCGCCTGGGCCAAACCCGGCTACCGCTGCGACCATAACCTCAACTACTGGCGCTTCGGTGACTACCTGGGCATAGGTTGTGGCGCCCATGGCAAACTCAGCCTCCCGGCGGAAAGGCGCATTATGCGCACCACCAAAGTCCGTCACCCCAAGGGTTACCTGGCCCCTGAACGCCATTACCTCGACAGTGACACTAACGTCGCCCGCGACGACATGGCGCTGGAGTATTACATGAACCGGCTGAGGCTGATGGAGCCCATGCCTCTGGCAGAACTGAGCCAGCGCACCTTGCTGACCCAGGCTCAGGTTATCGATACCCTGTCTGCCGCCCAAGCCAAAGGGCTGATCAGCATTGACGAACGGCAGATGCAGCTAACCACACTGGGACATCGCTACCTCAATGAACTGCTAGGAATGTTTCTACCAGAGTAACGTTCTGGTTTTGATGCAGGTTCAAACACGCTAACACTTTACGCGCGCAGCCACTGCGCGCTCAGTGCATCATGCCTCTATCCCCGCTTCGAAGGGGACAGGATCATTCTGCATGGAGAGCCACAGTGTTTGCCCCGACCTCAACCTACGCCACCCTGGCCATTGTGGCCGCCCTTAACCTGACGTGCGCCGCCGCCTTGGCCCATGGTGACGACCACCGCCACTCGGCAACCACCCCCTTAGCTACCCCGCAAAGCCCCGCCAATGCCCGCGCCGAAGCCCTGTATGAACAGATCTTCATGGAAAACGTGATGGCCAATCCTATTTCCCAGGCGTACCTGGGGATCAAACAGGATCAGGACCAATGGGACGATCTCAGCGAGCAGCGCTACCTGCAGGATCTAACCCGCAATAAGCGCCACCTGGCCACCTTGCAACAGCTGGATCCGGACCGGCTTAGCGGCCAGACCGCCTTAAGCTATCAGTTACTGACCCAGCAGCTTAAAGACGACATCGACGACTACCGCTGGCGCCACTACACCTACCCGGTCAACCAGATGTACGGCTATCAATCCACCACCCCGTCGTTCCTGATCAATCGCCATCCCATCGACAACACCGACGATGCCAAGGCCTACATTCAACGCCTGAACGGCATGGAACGGCGTTTCGCTCAGGTGGTGGATCAATTGGAGATTCGCCGCCAGAAAGGCATCATTGCCCCCAAGTTTGTGTTTGAGTACGTGCTCGATGACAGCCGCAATATCCTGACGGGCTCTCCCTTCGATGACAGCGGCCAGGAATCGATATTGTGGCAGGATTTCAACAACAAGCTCGATGCCTTGAACCTGGCCCCATCTCAACATGACGCCTTAATGGCCCAGGCCAGCTCTGCCCTTACCGGGCCAGTGCGACGCGGTTACCAACAATTGATAGCCAAGGTACAACAGCTGCAACAGCAGGCCAGCACCGACGATGGTGCCTGGAAGTTTCCCGACGGCCAGGCCTTCTATGCCCACGCGCTGAAACAGACCACCAGTACCGGCATGAGCGCCGACGAAATTCATCAGTTGGGGCTGGCTGAAGTCGCCCGTATCCACGCAGAGATGCGGTCAATCCAGAAACAGGTGGGCTTCAATGGCAGTCTGCAGCAGTTTTTCGCCTTTATGCGCACCGATCCTGGGTTTTACCTGAGTAACGACGCCCAAGGCAAGCAAGCCTACCTACAGCAAGCCGAGGACTACCTCGATGCCATGCAAGCCCGACTCGACTCGGTGTTTGGTATTAAGCCCAAAGCGGCACTGGAGGTGCGTCAGGTGGAGGCGTTCCGGGAAAAGTCGGCCGGTAAGGCGTTCTATCAGCAACCATCGCCGGACGGCAGTCGTCCCGGCTACTTCTACGCCAATCTGCACCAGATGGCGGACATGCCCACCTACCAACTCGAGGCTCTGGCCTTCCATGAAGGCATCCCCGGCCACCACATGCAGATCGCCATCGCCCAGGAGTTGCAAGCCCTGCCGAAGTTTCGCCGCTTTGGCAGCTACACCGCCTACATCGAAGGCTGGGGCCTGTACTCCGAATACCTGCCTAAAGAGATGGGATTCTATCAAGACCCCTACTCGGATTTCGGTCGCTTGGCCATGGAGTTATGGCGCGCCTGTCGGCTGGTCGTGGACACCGGCATTCACGACCAACGCTGGACTCGGCAGCAGGCCATCGACTACCTGGCCGACAACACCCCCAACCCACAAGGCGACGTAGTCAAAGCCATCGAGCGCTACATCGTTATGCCTTCTCAAGCCACGGCCTACAAAATTGGCATGTTGAAGATTCTGCAATTACGCTCCGACGCCCAACAACAGCTGGGTGACAAGTTCGACCTGCGAGGCTTTCATGATGTGATTCTGGCCAACGGCCCGGTTCCCCTGAATGTGCTGCAGCAACAGGTGCAGGCGTGGGTAAAAAATCAGGCCAGCTAGTCACTGCAACGGCCAATACTGGCTTGGTTGTTTCGTACAGCAAACAATAGAACGGCGGGATATTGGATACGACTCCCGCCGTTTACCAACAGACAGGCAAAGAAAAAGGGAGAGCCTTTCGGCTCTCCCATCTCTTTTTATTATATTGGGCTATTTTTTTGTTTTTTGACGCTGCCCATCGCCCGGCTACCACTCTTAAAGCTTTTGAGCTTTTTATTATGTAGGGTACAGAGGGTAATCCTGCCGCTGAAAAATGCCCCGGATCCGACCGGGGCCAAAATTCCAGATGATGGATTTCAATAATCCTGTGATGGCGAACCGCGAGGTCACTCTCCATCACAACAGCGAAACTGAACGGCTGGCTTATCGAAGGGGTCAATTTCAACAAGCTTCAATCTCGGCTGATGTGAAGCATTGTATTCATATCAGAACAATTGGCAAGCCAACCAATGTTAATGAACCAACATCAAGGCAACAACCCCGCATCAAATTGAGTTAAAGTCGAATCTACATGAGTTTAAAATCAACAGGTTACGCCACTTGGACGACCGGGATCACGCCATTGTTTTACCCTAAGAACAATGTTTCCAGAAATAGCTACAATAACAGCGCCAATTTTCGATCCCAGGGCGGTACCTCCCCCAAACTCTCCTTCACAAAGTCAGTAAACGCCCGCACTTTCGGAGCCAGGTTCTGCCGTCTCGGGTAAACCGCCTGCAGCGCCAGCGGGTGAGTCAGACTCCATTCGGTCAGAATCGGAATCAAGTCGCCCTCCTGAAGCTCGTTTTCCAGCAGATAAGTAGACAGGTAGACGATGCCCAGCCCCTTCTTAGCCACCTCTTTCAAGGCCGGTGCGTCATCCACCCGGTAATTGCCCTTCACCGGGATCTTCTTCTCATCACTGCCACGCTTAAACTCCCAGACCGCATGCTCGTACCACTCACTCTTATAAACCAAGCAGTTATGCTGAACTAAATCGTCGGGAGTCCGAGGCACGCCATGCTTTGCCAGGTAGTCTGGCGACGCCACCAGCACAAATCGGCAATCCATCAGCGGCCGGGCCACCATCCCCAACGGCAACTGTTCCGACATGGTCAGCAACAAATCCAGCCCCTCGTTGACCACGTCTACCTTGTGATCCAGGAAACTGATTTCCAGCTCCAGGTTGGGGTAGCGGGACATAAAGTCCGGTATCAACGGCATCAGGTGCATGGCACCAAAGGCCTGGGTTATGCCGACTCTAAGCACGCCACGAATCTCATGGTGCAGACTCTGGACGTTGGCCACCGCCGAGTCCACTTCACGGATAATCGACTCACCATGACGATACAGAGTCTCGCCAGCTTCGGTCAGGCTCAGGGAGCGGGTGGTACGCTGCACCAACTGCACGCCCATCTGCTGTTCCAACAAGCTTACCTGGCTGCTGACTTTGGATTTGGAAATGCCCAACCGTCGCGCCGCCGCAGAAAATCCCTGGGCTCGGACAACATGGGTGTAGATCACTATGGGTTCTAACAACTCTCGCATGACACTCTCCGGTTAACCCGTACATTGAACCCTTTTAGCCGACAAAAAAAAAGCGGCAATGCCAGGCATGCCGCAACAAGGGAGATTATTTGCCCATCAGAACCACGTTGACGCCAGGGATTGGCCCTCGATCTTAAGCTGGTCGTATTTCTGCAACTGCGGCACCTGTTCCATCAGTTGATCTTCCATCTCATCCAGTTGCTGCCATTGAGTGCAGACCCGTTCGGCCCAGGCTTCAAAATGCTGTTCCTGTCCTTGAAACTGCTGCTCGATCTCTTCACCCATGCGCTCCATACGCTGACCAAACTCCTCCATCTTCTGTTCGAAACTGCCACTGTCGCCGTTCATCATTTCCGCTCCCAGAGTCATCATCAGACTGCCCATGGACTGGGTGATCGCCTGCTCCAGTTGCTGCTCAAACTGCTGATCGAATTGGTCGCCAAACTGATCAAAGTCACCGGACACCACTCGATAGGAACCGTCTTCCCGAGCCACCTTTTGATTCACTGACTCGGCAATGGCATCCATCATCCCCTGCAAGCTGGCGGCGTCGATGCCCATCTCCTGCAACTGCACCGAAATGGTGTCCAGTGCCACACCGGCCATCCTCAGCGCCTCATCCACCAACTCCATGGTGGCTGGCATCTGCCGATAATAGGCCTGCTGAAACTGTGACAAGGCCCGACGCTGATCGCCGTCCAGATCCTGTACCTTGCCATCGATGACTAACTCACCGTCTTCAAAGCGATACAGGGTTTTACCCTGCTCCTGCAATTCGAGCACGCTGTCACTGACAATCAGGTCGTGATTAAAAGAGAAGTTGCACTCGCTGGCATTGGCCGCGGCACAAAACAAGGTAGAAGAAAGAAGTACAACGCCAACCTGGCCCGAAAATGTCATCGCTCTGCTCCATAAGTGTGAACTGAGAAATGCGATGCCAGAATCGGGCCAAAGATATTAACCCTTTTAGTTCAAACGGTTAAAATAAATATCAATGGAGAAAAGTGGAGAAATAACCACAATTTGGTCGAAATAACCACCCGTTAGGCAGTTAGAAGATTGACCGTTCGAGCCGCTTGGCCATTAACTCCAGCATGCGGGTGCCCGCCAGAGAGTTACCGGATTCATCCAGCTCAGGAGACCAGACACAGACGCTCATCTCACCGGGGATCACCGCCACGATGCCACCGCCAACGCCGCTTTTACCCGGCATTCCCACCCGGTAAGCAAACTCTCCGGCACCGTCATAGAGACCACTGGTGGCCAGCAAGGCGTTAATCTGGCGGCTATGGCGCTCACCGATCAAGCGTCTCCCCTCCAGGCTGACCCCTTTGTTGGCCAGAAAGAAAAAGGCCCGGGCTAAATCGGCACAACTCATGCGAATGGCGCAGTGATTGAAGTAGCTCTTCATCACGTCATCGACGTCGTTTTCGAAGTTGCCAAAAGACTTCATCAAATAACAGATGGCGGCATTACGGGCCGAGTGTTCATACTCGGATTTCGCCACCACCTTATCGGAATAGATATTGGGGTTTCCCGACAACTCACGCACCAACTCCAACATTCGATGCTTAGGTGCCGACAATCGTCCCTGCAACATGTCCGCGACCACCAGGGCGCCGGCATTGATAAAGGGGTTTCGGGGAATACCGTGCTCAAACTCAAGCTGAACTAACGAATTAAACGGATTACCCGAGGGCTCTTTGCCTACCCGGCTCCACATATCCTGCTCTTCGTACAGGGTCATCGCCTGCACCAGAGAAAACACCTTGGAGATGCTCTGAATGGAAAACGGTTCCAGGTAATCACCGGCTCCGATCACCCCACCATCGGCCCTGCATATGGCAATGCCGAGGCGGTTGGCCGACACCCCGGCCAACGCCGGAATGTAGTTGGCGACATGACCCTGCCCGATTAAGGGCAGGGCTTCGGCGTGGATGCTCTGCAACAACGCCTTGTCAGGCACTATCCCCACCAGATGTCGTACAACTCGGAGGTTTTAACGTCGCTGACTGGCTTATCGGCAAAAAAAGCTTCAATGGCCTGGCGATGGGCCTCGGTGCACTTACCCAGCTTCTGGGTGCAGATAATGCCATCCCACTCTTTATGGCCGCCACCGGAGAAACCCAGCGCTTGCGGTTCGATCACTTCGGCGATCAACTGGTCGACCAAAGCATCAATCTGCTCTTCGCTGACGTCATCATTGAAACGCCAGCTCAAATCAAAGCCCAGTTCCTGAAACTCATCGATACGCATCTTCTTGCGTAAACGACGGCTACGGTTCTTGGCTGTTGGAATCATGGTCATCGGTGTCTCTCCTACTCGCTACGGGCGAAAATCAAATCCCAAACTCCATGGCCCAGGCGCTGGCCACGGGCTTCAAATTTGGTTAATGGTCGAAAATCCGGACGAGGCACAAAGGTCCCGTCGGCGGCGGTGTTGGTAAATCCGGGCGCTTCATTCATCTCTTCCAGCATATGCTCAGAGTAGTGCTCCCAGTCTGTGGCCATATGGAACACGCCGCCGACTTTCAATTTACGGCGCACGGTTTCAATAAACTCAGGCTGCACAATACGACGTTTGTGGTGGCGCTTTTTGTGCCACGGATCAGGGAAGTACAATTGCACCCGATCCAATGACTCATCTTGAATGCAATCGGCCAGTATTTCGACAGCGTCATGCTCAAACACCCGCAGGTTTTTGACCTCCTGCTCCTCGGCCGCCATCAGACAAGCACCGACTCCGGGTCCGTGCACCTCAATACCGATAAAATCTTTATCCGGTTCGGCCGCCGCCATTTCCACCAGCGACTTGCCCATGCCGAAGCCAATTTCCAGCACCACCGGGGCATCCCGTCCGAACTCTTCGGCCAAATCGACCAAGCCGTTACCATGCTCTAACCCCATGGTAG
Source organism: Ferrimonas kyonanensis DSM 18153 (assembly GCF_000425405.1). Taxonomy (GTDB): domain Bacteria; phylum Pseudomonadota; class Gammaproteobacteria; order Enterobacterales; family Shewanellaceae; genus Ferrimonas; species Ferrimonas kyonanensis. The sequence goes on from NZ_KE384365.1 coordinate 57,001, forward strand.
GCCAGTAAATTTCCATCGCCCGGGCCTGACCTTTGGTCATCCGCCCTTCCCGTTTTACATAAGACCGCACACGGCGGTGATGCTTGCCCTCGGGCAGCTCTGGCTTTTGCTCTTCAGTCATCTCAACCTTCTCGCGATATGCCTCAGGCGTTACACTGTGACGCCGAAAAGCGGCAATTGTAATTTAGGTAGATAATCGATGGAAGCGAGCATGAAACCATTTTCTGAAAGGGTGATTGAGTGGTACCAGCTCGCCGGGCGTAAAACGCTGCCCTGGCAGCAGCAAAAAAGCCCATACAGAGTATGGATCTCAGAGATTATGTTGCAACAAACTCAGGTCACCACAGTGATCCCGTACTTCCTGAGATTCATGCAGCGCTTTCCGGACATCGAGTCTCTGGCTCAAGCACCGGTGGACGATGTGCTGCATCACTGGACCGGGCTGGGGTATTACGCCCGCGCCCGCAACCTGCACGCCGCCGCCAAGCAAATGCTGACAGAGCATCAGGGCCAGTTCCCCACCGACATCGAACGAGTCATGGCCCTGCCTGGCATCGGTCGCTCCACCGCCGGAGCGGTGTTATCACTGTCTCTGGGACAGACTCACCCGATTCTCGATGGCAACGTCAAACGGGTACTGGCCCGCCATCGGGCCATTAGCGGCTGGCCGGGTAAAAAAGCGGTGGAAAACGCGTTGTGGCAAACCTCAGAGCAATGCACGCCCAGTGAGGGAATTCAAGCCTATAACCAGGCGATGATGGACCTTGGCGCCATGGTTTGCACCCGCAGCAAGCCTGACTGTCAGCGCTGCCCCCTCAATCAGGATTGCCGCGCCTATCTCAGCAACACCATGGCCGAGTATCCGGGGAAAAAACCTAAAAAAGACAAGCCGGAAAAACACTGTCTGCAACTGATTCTGGTCCATGACAACCGAGTACTGCTGGAGCAACGACCGCCATCGGGGATCTGGGGTGGGCTGTGGTGTTTTCCTCAGTTTGAGACTCAACAGCAACTCGACGACTACCTGAGCCAACAGCGACTCGAGAATCACTGTCGCCCCTTGACCGGCTTTCGCCATACCTTCAGTCACTACCACCTGCACATTCAGCCACTGTTGCTGGAACTGACCTCAACCGCTGGCCTGATAGCCGAAGCCGGCCCGCGCTGGTTTTCCCTCAATGAGCCTCTGCAGGTCGGGCTGCCAGCCCCCACCGAAACCCTGCTGACGAAACTGGCGACCGGTGGCCTGAGTTAGTTTTCAGGCCCCGAATTTGATATAAAGACAGCAATCAATCTGCTAAGGATACGACCATGGCACGCACCGTATTTTGCCAATACCTGAACAAAGAAGCTGATGGCTTGGATTTTCAGCTGTACCCGGGCGAACTGGGTAAAAAGATCTTCGACAACATCTCCAAAGAAGCGTTTGGCCTGTGGCAGAAAAAGCAGACCATGCTGATCAACGAGCACAAGCTCAACATGATGAACCCGGAGCATCGACAGATGCTGGAAGGACACATGACCGCCTTCCTGTTTGAAGGCAAAGACGTCGAAATTGAAGGCTACCGGCCGCCGGAAAGCGAATAGCAATAACAGCCCGCAATGGCGGGCTGTTTTTTTATCAGATGGTCCGGGTCTGAAACAGGGCCCGGGTCGCAACCAGCCCCAGTGACAACCAAGCCAACATCAACACCAGCATCAGCCCGAAGCTAAAACTGGAAGCGGTCACCACGCTGAGTACGCCCATCACCGAGTCGTGGCCCACGTACAGCAGATTAGACAACCGGAACAGATCCACCGGATTGGCCAGAATCAGTCCCTTAACCCACAACTCCCCGCCTTCGGCGACGATCATCGCCAGCAGCACCAGGTCGTACAGCAGCACCAACAAGAACCACAGCAACAGTCCTACGGCCACCGCCCGCCCCTTGGTACTGGCCCACAAGCTGACCAGGTAACTCAGCAACAGGAACACCCAGGACAACAGGGTGGCGCTGGTAATAAACAGCGCAAACGCCGACATTACCGCCGCTGCCTGTTCGGCGCCCATACTCACCCCCATGGCAATCGCCGTCACCCCAAAGCCCAGTAAACAGGTCACCGCCAGAATGGCACCCTGACCAAGGAATTTACCCAACAGCAACTGGCCTCGACTGATGGGGTAGGACAGCAACAGCAGCAGGGTGCCCCCCTCCTGTTCACCCACAAAACTGTCGTGCCCCAACAGCAGGGCAATCAGTGGAATAATAAAGGCCGCCAGGGTCGCCAAAGCAGAGATGGTCGGTGCCAGCTGTGGCGCCACCAACTGACCGTTCACCGCCGATCCCAGAAATGCCACCGCCAATGACAACAAGGCGAAAATCAGCGAAGCAAACAGCAACCAACGATGACGAAAGCCGTCAATAAACTCTTTATGGGCAACGATCAGAACCGGGCTGGACATCAGGCCACCTCCTCAGCCAACGCCTGATGCTGGCAATCGTGATAGATCTGCGGCAACGACGGTGGCAACACATTAAAATCAAACACGCCATGTTGATGAATCAACCTCTCCAGCAAAGGCTTTCGCATGCCATCGGGAACCATGAATGCCTGTTCTATCGGGTCATAGAGCGCCGCCAACTGCATATCCCTGCCCGCCAGCCGCTCCGCTCCGGCCACTTCGACCCGGGTCGGCAATCGATGCTTCTGGCGCAGCTCCCAGATGCTGCCCTGTGCCACCGCCCGGCCTTTGGCCAGTATCAAGGCACTGTCCAGATGCTTATCAATCAGCGTCAACTCATGGGTACAGATGATCACCGCACAGCCCTGCTGCCGAAGGCCCGCCACCTGCTGATACAGCATCGCCGACGCCTGAGGATCCAGGCCGACGGTGGGCTCATCGAGGATCAACACCCTGGGCTTGGCCAGAATCGCCTGGGCCAGACCCAGCCGCTGCCGCATCCCCTTGGAGTAGGTTCTAACCTTTCGGGACTGAGCATGGGCCAATTGCAACTGCTCAAGAACCTCCTCCACCCGCTCGCCGCCAATGCCCCGCAAACGGGCAAAATAGGTCAGCAGTTCCAATCCGCTAAGGTTGTCATACAGGCTGACATGTTCCGGCAAGTAACCGATGGAGAGTCCGGCGCGGTTGGCCGCCAGCGCGGGATCCTGGCCCAGCACCCTCACCGTCCCTTCATCGGGACGATTAAGGCCGAGAATCAACTTAATCAGGGTGGTCTTACCGGCGCCGTTGTGACCCAGTAACCCCAGTAGCTGCCCGTGTTGCAACTCCAGGCTGACGCCGTTTAAGGCGTTCACTCCGGAAAAACGTTTCACCGCGCCACTGACGGTTACGGCACTGTCTGTCATCGTTCATTACTCCAACTGGCAGACCTCTGCGGCTGCCATTGCCATTGCGGCACCATCTTGGGCCGGTGATCGCTGATTCCCGCGCTGTCTGCAGTTTGAAATTGCTGTTCCAGCCAGCGCAGAACGCTGACTACCGGGCTGTCCATCAAGAACCGTCCTTCCGGGTAGATCCAAAACAATCGGTCCAGGGCATCATTGGGACGATAGCTCTGATCGCCGATGCCATCGCCATCCAGGTCCCAGCCAGAATAACTGCTCCAGAAATTTCCCACCCCTCGATGACTCCAGTCCAGCACATGCTCACCGACGTACTTCACCTGAACGGTGTTATGAATAAACAGGTTGTCATAGATGAGGTTACCCTCACCCCCCATGGCCATGGAGATGCCTATCTGCGAGGACTGAAAGTGGTTACTGCTGATCTCGTTATCACGAGCGCCATAGATAAAAACCCCTTTTCCCTCACCGTCAAACACTTCTGCAGCCCTGGGGTTCGACACTCCGGATACGTAGTTATGCCGAACGACGGAGTCATTCGTGATGTTCAGCAACACACCAAACTCTATGGCATCACGAACCCGGTTACCGATAACCTTGATCCGCTGCGACCCCATGATGGCGTAGCCGCCCACCACATCCCAGCTGTCATTGCCGCTGGCACCAGAATCTTTGGCGTACATGTAATGAACCGGATACTGCTGCTCACTCATACGGTTATCATCGATGTCCACCCCGGAGCAGGACTCCACATAGACACCATCTCGACCGCCAACCAGTCGGTTATTGGTGATGCGGGCAGGCCCCGTGCCTTTCAGGTAGATGCCGTCGCCCCGTTCGATCACCCGCGAGCTGCGATCCCCTTCGATGCGATTGCCCAGCAGCTCAAACCCTTCGCCCTTATCAAACCGAATCCCAAAACCCGGTCCCTTAAGCTGGGCATTGACCACCTGAATCCGGGAAACCTCTCGACCGCGAATACCAGCATCGAGTTGATACAGATCCGCGCCCCAGTTCCGAATGGTCAGGCCGTCGATGCGAACATCATCACTGGCAACAACAATGGCACTGCCCTGACCGCCAGCATCGATAATGGCACTGGCAGGGCCTGTCAGGGTCAGGGGCTTATCAATACGCAGTTGAGTACGATACACCCCAGGTGCCAGCGACAATTGGTCTCCGGCACTAGCCTGGCCCAGCGCCTGCTGCAACTGCGGCACGGTGGATACAGAAAAATGAGCGGCCTCACAGGTGTGAGGGAGAGACAGTAACAGACAAGATGCCCACAACAGCCAATGAGATAACCGGAAGCCGCTCGAAATCATCGCCAACCCTTAGTGATTATGCTTGTGCCCATGGCCGCCCATGGTGCCAAGGTTATCCAGAGTCAGCTGGTCAAAACGCAGCACCTCGCCACCGTAGGAGTTGGCAAAGGCGTTGGCCACATTTTCAGAACTGAAACTCGCCAGAGTCGGGCCCATAGCGCCGTTGCGGGAGGAGCCGGTGACGAACCAGGCCTCGTGGGCATCCATAAAAGCCGAGTCGGCGGGCTTATCCCAATCGGTCTGAGCCAGGTCATGAACCCAGACTTGCGCCACCTGGCGCTGATTCTGGGGCTGAAGAATGAACTGGAACAGATCGCCGGTAGAACAGAATGCCATCGCTGCCTGCTGGCCCTTGAGCTGAACCACCCCTTTCGGGCCAGGGTAGCGGGTAATGAACATGCCACACTGATGACAGCGTCTCTGCTCATCGATGTGGGTCACAGCGGCTTGCGGTGCCGCTACGGTCGGGGACTCCGCCTGTGACTGACCACAACCGGACAAAACGAGTGCAACAAGTAAAAATGGCAAGATTCGCATAACAACTCTCAATACGTCAGGGGGAGGAGACCTCCCCACTCTTTGATAATCAGATGGTGTAGATCTGACCGGCATACAACAGGAACAGACGCAGGCACATCATGCCACTCACCACACTGCCTCCTGTCAGATAGAATGCCTTGGCGGAATGCGCAAATCGTTGACCGAATGCAAAATTCACAACCAAAGGCAGGGCAAAACCGAGACCCACCACACCAAACCAGAACAGGCCGGACCAACCGCCCTGAGAAAACGCTCCGGTCGCGGCCTGACTGGTGGCATCACCAAAAATCAAACCACTGAAGAGCATAAACAGGAACATCCCTTCCACCGCCATGATCGGCCACTCGGCGCCATGCAACAGCTGCATCTCAGCGCTGTGAAGCGGTTCTTTAAACCAGGTAACCGCCACCATCTTGGCCATCGCCGTCCCCGCAGACAGACCAGAAACGATAAACAGCGCCGGCAGCAGTGAGGTATTGATAATAGGAAAGCTGATAAGGGCCGAGATCAGGAAGCCGGTATAAGCACACACCGCCACCGCCAGCACCAGTGCCAGCATCTCCATCGGTCGGCGCCAGGCCAGCAGACGATCCAGCCACGGAGCCAGCCAGGCCAGCGGCTCAATGGCCACCAGCTCATCCCGCAGGGCGATGGCCGCCATCACTGCGGCCAGAGGGATGTACACCATCAACACGATAACCCCGAGGGACATCACCGAGTTCAGGTTGTAATAGATAAGAATCTTCCAGAAAAACAGTGGATTGGTAAGATCCAGTACCAAACACAACATCCCCAGACAGATGGTGACAAACGCCACCAAAGTCGCTGCTTTCAGCAATGGGGTATTGCTGTGCTGCTGTTTATAGAAACGCAGCAGTAACGCCACACTCAGGGCACCACCGGAGATACCGGCAAAAAACAGGTATACGGCAATGGGCCAGGGCCAGGCGATGCCCTGGGTCAGCCCGGTGGAAAAATCGATTCCATTCATAATGGTTACACCTCAGGCTTGGTAATGGCGATGTAGTGCAGGCTCGGTTCGGTACCGAGGTGCGGCTTAACCCGGCTGGTATTTTTCACCGCCAGCAGTTTGCTGACGTAGGAGTCCGGATCATTGGCATCCCCAAACACCAGGGCCTTAAACTTGCACTGCGACACACAGCCAGGCAGCTCACCTTGGGCCAGCTTGCTGTGAAGACAAAAATCGCAGTTGTCGGCGACCTTAGTCTCCTCATTGATGTACCGCACCTTGTAAGGGCAGGCGGCGATGCAATATTTACAACCGGCACACTTGTCGGCATCCATGGTCACGATGCCGGTCTTAGGGTCTCGGTAAGCGGCTCCTGTTGGACAAACCATTACACAGGGGGCATTTTGGCACTGCTGACACGACACCCGTACGTATTTGCGCTGGCAGTTGCATTCGGTTTTACCGCAGGTGGGGCACACCGCTCCCGGCACCCGATCACTTTGTCGCTCCAGGGTCAGCCTCGCTACTCCTTGCGGCAGGTGATTGGCCTTGTTGCAGGCCTCTTTGCAGCGTCCACAGCCGACGCACTTGCTCTGATCAAACAGCATCACGTAATGTGGTCCGGACTTGGCCACTGCGGGATCCGTCGATCCGCATCCCGCCGTCGCCACAGCCAGAGAGCCGGCGCCCATGCCCTTAAGCAGGTTCCGTCTCGGTAAATCGATGTGTTTCACATCATCCTCCAACCATCTCTATCGTTATTATCTGCTGCGCCATCACTGCCCCCAGGCTCAGGGCTGACCAGTCAGTATTTTTGCCTGTGCCCGGGTTAGTGCATTGCCGATGGCCCGTCTCTGAGCCAGGCCGACATCGCCTTGCAACAGCCGCTGCCAATGCTCGATAGCCAGGTCATACTGACCCTGGCGGTAGGCATGGCTGGCCAGCAACTCCCGTGCAGTAAATTCAGTGTCATCCCGCTCCAACGCCGACCGAATCAGGCTGTTGACCTCCGGTGTCAGTTGACGTCCGTCGCGGTAATACAGGTATTTCGCTTTCAGCCCCAGCAAGTCGGGGCTAGTGCCGGACTGCGCCAGTAGCGCGTCCAGAACATCCACCGCCTCGGCGTATTTCCCCCCGGCGGCGTAGTCCTCCACCAAGCGCAACTGAGCCTGAGGATCCAAAGGATGCTGCTCGGCACTCAGCCGGCTCTGATTAATGGCGGCCTGAAGTAGGTAGTCGACCCGAACCTGGGGAATGGCACGATTCCAGTCTGAATAGCGCCCCAGGTGCCAATACAACAGCAGGGATGAGAAGATGAGAAAGGTCAGCATAATCAGGGGAGTCCCCTTGATTATCGAAGCATAGGCTGAGCCATTGGCAGCGTCGGTTGGTGCCTTCGCGTTGCCAATGGTAGGCAGCAGTGCAGTCAGCCGCAGGTGATAACCGATGATGAAGGAAGTCACCACCAACAGCACCACACTCATTGCTACAGCCAGGCTAATCATATCTGTCCTCTGCCCTTCCCGGATTCGAATCGACGTATTCGGATTATTTCTGATGGAACATGCCAGACATGCCGGCATTGCCCATGCTCATTCCCATGCCTTGGTGGGACTGACCAGGCTTGTTGGAATCGATCAACTCGATCTCAAACACCACCGCCGCACCGCCGGGAATCACCCCCATGCCTTCGGTGCCATAAGCCAGTTCCGCCGGAATGGTAAAGCGGTAGGTTGAACCGACGGGCATCAGTTGCAGCCCCTCTTCCCAGCCAGCGATGGAGTTGATCAGCGCCACCTGTTTCGGCTCACCCGCTTCATGGGTATCCTGAAACACCGTGCCATCGATCAACTGGCCTTTGTAATGCACGGTAACTGCATCTTCGCGGGCCGGCTTGTCGCCCTGGCCCTGAACCAGCACTTCATACTGCAAGCCGGATTCGGTCACCGATACGCCCTCTTTGGCGCGGTTTTCATCGAGGTAATCCACCGAGGCCTGAGCCACTTCCGCCACCAGGGCGTCGCGGCGCTGTTTTTTCACTTCATTGAGCACTTTGGCCCGAGCATTCAGCACATCCACCAGAGCATCGTTATCCAGTTTCAGGTCACCATTCACCGCATCGGTAAACCCCTGAACGATCTGCTCCAGCTCCACATCCAGGCCGAACTCTTTCTGGGTCACAATCTGTCCATTGAGGTATTTCCCCAAAGACGCGCCGATGGCATAGGACTCTTGGCTGAGCGTCTGCTCCTGTTTGGCCACAACCGAAGTGCTGAAACACACGGCCACAGCCAGGGAAATCATCATTGGTTTTGCAATCATCTTCATCACGTTCTCTCTTGAACTCGGGAGTTAGTTTCAGGGTTAGGGCTTTTCAGTCGGGCGTCCTGACATTCGCCACCCATAGATGCCGTCGGGCATCTGTCTGACGTTGGTGTAACCCAGCTGCATCACCGAAAACGCCGCAATTTCACTGGCATTACAAAGACGGTTGGCGCAGTAAAAGATCATCTGGGCGTTTTTGTCTTCTGGCAGCAGGGACTTCCAGTCTTCGGTAAAGAAATGAACCGCTCCGGGAATGAAACCTTCTGCCCACAGCTCAAGGGTATTTACATCAAAGAAGTACACCTCTTTGTTACCGACCAGCTGTTCCGCTTCCTGCATGCTGATGTAGTTCAGTTCCATCCGGTAATCGTCGGCAGGCCGTATCTCGTCGGCGCCACCGGCCAGCGTCGACGGGGCCAGCAGGGCCAAAGCCAGAGTCGCCGCAGTCATGAGTCGTTGCATAGTCAGTTCCTTAAATCGCCCCCGACACTACGCCGGGGGCACGTCGGTATTACTGGTTGTAACCGGCTTCATCCATGATGGCCTGAGCTTCCTGAACGTAGATCCAGGCATCACTCATCATCCGCTTCGCCAGCGTCGGTCCATGGACACCCCAGGAGCCGTCTTTTTCAACCTTGGCAGCGGCTTCACGGGCCTTATCGACCATCATCAGCACCTTGGCCTTGTCAGAGACCGACAGGCGGGTCACATTCATCAGCTCATCGATGCGGCTGATCTGCTTCACCACCTTGGCGTGGGTCTCTTTCACTGGCTCCTGCCACTTCATCACTTCACCGTAGATCTCGATCTGGTCTTCGAAGTGAAGGCCTTCATCCAGTTCGGACTGGAACTGGCTGTGACAGCCTTTGCCGTTGACAACGGTCAGGTCCAGCGCCGAAGTACGGGCACAGGTCCACATCAGATCCAGGTAGGAATAACCCTCTTCATCCTGAGCCACGGTCCAGCCTTTGGTGGTCGCCTTGCGAGGCAGACCTTCCGGCGGATTCAGCGTCTTCTTAGTCGGGGAAACTTCGATGTTCCAGATGTGGGAAGCTCGAACGTTGTCGAAACCAGCCTGATCGTTGAACTGAATCGCGGTGAACTTCTCACAGCTGCCCATGTTGGGCATGTGGCAAGAGGTACAGTCGTTGTCGGCGTGAGGCGCCGAAGACTTGTGGAATTCAGCCTGGGCCTGGTGACAATCGGCGCAGTCCTTCTTGATCTTGGTCTTGGTGAAGCCAGACAGGTAGTTGCCATCAGTCACTTCATGAGGATCGTGACAGGTGGAGCAGCGCATACCCTTGTCATAGTGCTTGGAGTTGAACATCTGACCACCCTCGGTACCACAGGATGGGCAGGAGCCCTTCATCTTCACACTGAACGCATCTTCCGGCTTGGCATTCGGGCCTTCGGCCATCTCTGCCACGTAGTTGAAGCGCTGGTGACAACGTTCACAGTTAGACGGCATGCCACCGCCGACACCGCCATCCAGGTGAGCACCGGCGCCGTGACACTCTTCACAGGAGATGCCTTTGGAGATGGTGTGTTCACGTAGCTTCTTCGGATCGCCGAGGGCGTCGAAAAACTCCTGCTTGTTCTGGAAGTCGAACTTAAAGGTATGGCACATCTCACAGTAGGAAGATGCCGGCTGGAACAAAAACTCTTTATCCTTCTTGGCACCATAGGAGTTCACCCCCCAGGTATCGGAGCCAGAATCACCAAACTCTTCCATAGTTGCCGGGAACTCAGGAATCACTTCCTTGATTTCGCGAGCCTTTTCTGGAGTCAGGAAGGTCAGCCAGTTAACCGAGAACTGGTTACCACCGGCATGCAGGGTGCCGGTTCCGTCTTTCAGTAGACCATCTTTTACGTGGTAAGAGCCGCGCACCAACCAGGCGTCAATGAAGCCGTACTTGGTTCGCGGAGTGCCGATTACCGCGTAGATGGAATCTTCGGTGATCCCCTCAGGCAGAATGGTCACATCGGTGCCAAACATCCCCTTGCTCAGATCACCACCGACCTCTTCCATCTCATCGGGGAAGCGAACCACTTTGGCGTGGCGGGAGCGTTTCCACTTCTCATACTGAACGCCGTGACACTCGCCGCACTTTTCTGGGCCAATAAACTTATTGGGGTAGTCCAGAATAGACTTGGCGCCCAAACGGTACTGAACCGCCATCGGGCGGCCATTCTTGGCGCTGTAGTCCTCGGAATTACCGGTATGCAGATACTCTTCACCCCGATCGGAGATGTGTGGCTTACCCACCATGCGGCCTTCCGGTGCATAGGTTTTGAACACCGGGTGGTTCTCAAACAGGAAGTCCCACAGCTCTTTCTCCTGCACAATGTAGTCGTGCAGGCTCTTTACGCCCTTCTTTTCCTCAGTGCCATCGGGGTTACCCATGATCATCTGAGCCTGAGGCGATTGTTTGTAGCCTTGGCTACTCTGAGCTGCATCGGATGCAGAGGCAGATCCTGCCGCACCAACACAGATCAAGGCGGCCAATGACGCCTTCAATTTCCAGCCTTTCATCATTATCTCCTACAAAAGGTTATTGTTCCTTGCCTGGTGCAGCCGTTCTTGCTGAGGCCGGCACCGGTTTCGAATCAATTCAATCCAAGAAACGCCGCTATAAGACCAGAAACGGACCGAAGGAAACCGGAGCTTAACCACAGTCACCACGCGCTTTAGAACTCAAACCTTGCAGTCAAAAATAAAGCCAAATAAAGTTAATAAATTCAATTGGATAAAAATAAATAAAAGCAATTCAATGATGATTAAAGAGGCCTTTTTGTCCTTCCTTCACCGGCAAAAAAGATCAAAAAACCGGGTGCAGTCATGGTCACTTCGAAGATTTAAGATTTGTGCGATCACCGTCACGGCAACAAAAAACCGCGCTTCCCCGAAGCGAAGCGCGGTGGTCACTCGGCGGAGCCTGACACTCCAGGTGGTGACGCTTAAATGGAATAGATCTGACCGGCGTACAGCAGGAACAAACGCAAGCACATCATGCCGCACACCACGCTGCCACCGGTGAGGTAGAAGGCGCGGGAAGAACCTGCAAACTTCTGCCCAAACGCAAAGTTCAGCAGCAAAGGTAAAACAAACCCCAGTCCCACCACGCCGATCCAGAACAGACTGGACCAACCGCCCTGTGAGAAGGCATTCATCGCCGCCTGGCTGGTGGCATCACCAAAAATCAGCCCACTGAACAGCATAAACAGGAACATCCCCTCTACCGCCATGATCGGCCACTCGGCACCGTGCAGCAGAGTCATCTCTTTGCTGTGCAACGGCTCCTTGAACCAGGTCACAGCCGTCATCTTGGCCATTGCCGCTCCGGCAGACAGCCCGGAAACAATAAACAACGCCGGCAACAACGAGGTATTGATGATGGGGAAGCGAATCAGCGCCGAGATCAGAAAGCCGGTGTAGGCGCACACCGAGATGGCCAGTACCAGCGCCAGCTTCTCCAGCGGCCGCCGAGTAAACATCAGTCCATCGATGATCCCCTTGAGCCAGCTCAATTGCGGCATGGCCACCAACTCATCCCGCAAGGCAAAGGCTGCCAGCAGCGCCGCCACCGGAATGTAGAACAGCAGCACTATCACCCCGAGGGACATCACCGAATTCAAGTTGTAGTAAACCAGTATCTTCCAGAAAAACAGTGGATTGGTCAGATCCAGCACCAGGCACAGCATGCCAAGACAGATGGTGACAAATGCCACCGCCGAAGCCGCTTTCAGCAGCGGCGTATCGCTGGTCTGCTTGTGAAAAAACCGGATCAACAAGGCGATGCTCAGGGCGCCGCCGGAGATGCCGGCAAAAAACAGGTACACCGCGATGGGCCAGGGCCAGGCAATGGCATCACCAAGACCGGTCGTAAAATCTATGGCAGTCATAATGGTTACACCTCTGGCTTAGTGATAGCGAGGTAATGCAGGCTCGGTTCGGTACCGAGATGCGGCTTGATACGGCTGGTATTTTTTACCGCCAGCAACTTGCTGACGTAGGAGTCCGGATCATTGGCATCGCCAAACACCAGCGCCTTGAATTTGCATTGCGATACACAGGCTGGCAACTCCCCTTTGGCCAGTTTGCTGTGCAGGCAAAAATCGCAGTTATCGGCGACCTGAGTATCCTGGTTGATAAACCGAACCTGATAAGGGCAGGCAGCGATGCAGTATTTGCAGCCAGCGCACTTATCGGCGTCCATGGTCACAATGCCGGTTTTGGCATCGCGATGGGCGGCGCCAGTAGGGCAAACCATCACACAGGGTGCTTTCTGACACTGCTGACAAGACACACGAACGTACTTGCGATCGCAGTTACACTCGGTTTTACCACAGATGGGACACACCGCTCCGGGCACCCGGTCACTCTGACGCTCCAACGTCAGCCTGGATACGCCTTCGGGCAGATTATTGGCCTGGTTACACGCCTCCTCACAACGGCCGCATCCCACACACTTGGTCTGGTCAAACAGCATCACATAGTGGGGCCCTTTACCGTTCTGAGCACTGGGGTCCGTCGAACCGCACCCACCCGCCAGAACCGCCACGGATCCGAGCCCCATGCCCTGAAGCAGGCGCCGTCTCGGTAACATCATGTCGTTCACATCATCCTCCAACCATCTCTGTTTTTATGGTCGCGGTCCAAATCAGTCCCTAGGGCTGCTGTCTGGCCGCTAATTGCTTGGCTTGGGCGCGAGTTATGGCACTCTCAATAGCGCGACGATATGCTCCGCCATTGCCGCTATCGAGAATGACCTGCCAATGTTCAATGGCCGTACCGTACGCCCCCTTGCGGTAAGCCTGAGTGGCCATGAACTCTCGGGTGGTCACATCGGAATTGTCCAGCTCCAGGGCCTTGGATACCGCCGCTAAAGCCTCATTACCAAGTGTCCGGTTATCCCGGTAGTACAGGTACTTCGCTTTCAAACCAAGCCGTTGAGCACTCTCCCCATTCAGGGAGATAAGCTGTTCTATCACCGCTACCGCGTCGGCATACTTACCGCCAGACGCGTAACTGTCGGCCAGTTGCATTAAGGTGTCCGAATCCTGAGGCCGAGTATCGGCCTCCATCCGGCTCTGGTTGATCGCTGCTTGCAGCAGGTAATCGACCCGCTCCTGAACCACGCCGCTGTTCCAGTCTCCATAGCGCCCCAGTTGCCCATACAACAGTGAGGATAAGAGGATGAGACTGATCAACATCCATGCCAGCCACCAGGGCGACACGCAGATGATCCCAAGGGCAGACTCTTCGGCTCCGGACTGGCACTGACGCCGGACTGTACGATGACTGAGCGCCACCGTGGCAGCCATGGCCAACAACACCAGTATCAGAGCGAGAGATAAGCTATTCATACCGGACAACCGCCTTGCTCAGGTTTGGGTCGATTCCCACAATTTATTGATGAGTCAGGGTTGGTGAGGTCACTATTCCCATACTCATGCCCATGCCTTTACCCATATCAACCCCCTCATGGGCCTGGCCGGGCTTTTTGGTTTCGATTAACTCGATCTCAAAAATCACCGCGGACCCACCGGGGATGGCCCCCATTCCTTCCTGGCCATAGGCCAGTTCGGCAGGAATGGTAAAGCGATAGGTTGACCCTACCGGCATCAGTTGCAGTCCCTCTTCCCAGCCGGCAATGGAATTAATCAGCGCCACCCGCTGCGGCTCGCCGCTTTCATGGGTATCCTGGAACACATTGCCGTTGATGAAGGAGCCTTTGTAATGCACCGTAACCGCATCTTCCCGGGCCGGCTTAACCCCCTCTCCCTTGACCAGCACCTCATACTGCAAACCAGACTCGGTGACGGTGACGCCCGGCTTATCACGATTCGTAGCAAGGTAGTCTCGCGACTCTTCGCTTAACTGCTTCAGCAGCGCCGCCTGACGCTCATCCTGGCGAGTATTCAACAACTGCGCCCGCGCATTCAGCACGCCGACCAGGGTATCGTTGTCCATCTTCTCGACCCCATTGACGGCGTCATTGAAGCCGGCAATCAGCGATTCCAGATCCACATCCAGCCCGAACTCCTTCTGGCTGGCCATCTGCCCGGTCAGGTACTTGCCCATGGACGCACCGATGGCATAAGACTCTTTCGCCAGATCCTGCTGCTCAGCCTGGGCGCCCGCACTGAAACAGGCGCTGACCGCCAAAGACACCAATAAGGGTTTGATAATTAACTTCATAATCTGCTCTCTCATTCGCTCACTTCAGAGGATTCGGGGTTAAGGTTTTTCCACCACTCGACCGGACATGCGCCAGCCGTAGATGCCGTCGGGCATCTGCCTGACGTTGGTGTAACCCATTTTCATCACCGCGTAGGCCGCAATCTCGCTGGCATTACACAGGCGGTTGGCACAATAAAAAATCAGCTGGGCATCCTTGTCTTCCGGAAGCAACGACTTCCAGTCTTCAGTAAAGAAATGCACCGCTCCGGGAATAAACCCTTCGGCCCACAGCTCCAGCGTATTCACATCAAAAAAATAAACGTCTTTTCGCCCCACCAGCAGCTCGGCCTCCTGCATGCTGATGAAGTTCAGCTCCTGCCGAAACTCCTCCGCAGGCCGAATCTCATCGGCACCACCAGCCATCAGGCTCAAGGGAGCCATGGATAACAGCGCCACTACTAAAATTCCCATTGCTCGCATGCTGTGCCTCTCTTGCTACTCAAACAAAGCTGCCCCCGACACATCGGTGCCGGGGGCAGTCACGATTACTTGCTGTCGTAACCGGCGTTATCCATGATGGACTGCGCTTCCTGAACGTAAATCCAGGCATCGCTCATCATGCGCTTGGCCAACGACGGACCATGAACACCCCAGGAACCGTCTTTCTCCACCTTAGCCACCGACTCACGGGCCTTATCGACCATCATCAGTACTTTGGCTTTTTCGGATACGGACAGGCGAGTGACGTTCATCAGCTCATCGATGCGCTCCAGCTGCTTAACCACCTTGGCGTGAGTCTCCTTAACGGGCTCCTGCCACTTGGTGACTTCACCGTAGATCTCCATCTGGTCCTCAAAGTGCAGGCCTTCATCCAGCTCAGACTGGAACTGACTGTGGCAGCCCTTACCATTGAGCACGGTGCGGTCCTGTGCCGAGGTACGGGCACAGGTCCACATCAGATCCAGGTAGGAGTATCCCTCTTCATCCTGAGCCACGGTCCAGCCCTTGGTGCTGGAGGTACGCGGCTTGCCTTCCGGCGGATTCAGCGTCTTCTTGGTTGGGTGAACCTTGATGTTCCAGATGTGGGACGCTCGTACGTTGTCGAAGCCAGCCTGGTCTGGATACTGAATCGCAATGAACTTCTCGCAGCTGCCCATGTTAGGCATGTGACAAGAGGTACAGTCGCTTTCGCTGTGTGGCTTGGAAGATTTGTGGAACTCGGCCTGCACTTCGTGACAGTCGGCACACTCCTTCTTCAGCTTGGTCTTAGTCACACCGGACAGGTAGCTACCGTCAGTCACTTCATGAGGATCGTGACAGGTGGAGCAGCGCATGCCCTTGTCGTAGTGCGCAGAGTTGAACATCTGGCCACCCTCGGTACCACAGGATGGACAGGCGCCCTTCATCTTCACAGTAAAGGCATCTTCCGGTTTGGCGTTCGGGCCTTCGCCCATCTCTGCCACGTAGTTAAAGCGCTGGTGACAGCGTTCACAGTTGGACGGCATGCCGCCACCGACACCGCCATCCAGGTGGGCACCGGCGCCGTGACACTCTTCACAGGCAATGCCCTTGGAGATGGTGTGCTCACGCAGCTTCTTCGGATCGCCAAGGGCGTCAAAGAACTCCTGCTTATTCTGGAAATCGAACTTGAAGGTGTGGCACACCTCACAATAGGACGCTGCCGGCTGGAACAGGAACATCTTGTCCTGCTTGGCACCGTAAGAGTTCACCCCCCACACATTGGAGCCGGAGTCGCCAAACTCCTCCATAGAAGCTGGGAAATCTGGGATCACCTCTTTAATTTCCCGGGCCTTCTCTGGAGTCAGGAAGGTCAGCCAGTTGACAGAGAACTGGTTGCTGCCCGCGTGCAGAGTACCGGTGCCGTCTTTCAGCAAACCGCCTCGAACGCTGTAGGAACCGCGCACCAGATAGGGGTCAATATAGCCATATTTGGTTCGCGGGGTTCCAATAAGGGCGTAGATGTAATCCTGGGTAATCCCCGACGGCAGCAGCGGCACATCGGTGCCATACATGCCCTTTTTCAGATCACCACCGGCTTCCACCACCTCTTCAGGGAAACGAACGGTTTTAGCGTGACGGGAGCGCTTCCACTTCTCGTACTGGACACCGTGGCATTCGCCACATTTCTCCGGCCCAATAAACTTGTTGGGGTAATCCAGAATCGACTTGGCACCCAGGCGATACTGGGCCGCGCTGGGGCGTCCAACCTTTTCGCTGTAGTCTTCGGAATTACCGGTATGGAGGTATTCTTCGCCCCGATCCGAGATGTGCGGCTTACCCACCATGCGCCCTTCCGGTGCATAGGTTTTGAAAACCGGGTGGTTCTCAAACAGGAAGTCCCACAACTCTTTCTCCTGAACGATGTAGTCTTGCAGTGACTTAACGCCTTTTTCTTCCTCGGTGCCATCGGGGTTAGCCAATATCATTCGAGCCTGAGGCGACTGTTTATAGCCCTGGTCACTTTGTGCGGCATCAGAGGCCTGGGCCGAGCCCACCGCTCCAACACAGAACAAGGCGCCTAAAGAAGCCTTTAATTTCCAGCCTTTCATCATTATCTCCTACAAAAGGTATTTTGTTTCCCGCTAGGTGACGCTCTTTATTCGAAGCTTTGTCACCAATTCAAGTCTGCTAGTGCCAAGAAACGTAAATAATGAAAACAGAAAGTTACTGGATAAATGTGGAACTGCCGCACAAATTAACTTCAGTTTTTTTTCGCCCCCCAACCCCCACCAGCAATTACCAAATAATACCCATAAAAACAAAAGCTTAACCAACAAACGAGCAGGGGCGCCACTAATGTTTTAATAGGTTTTTTTATTAAACAAAAGAAGATAAAAAAAGATAAAAAAAGAAAACAGCCAAGGAATAACCAAGAATAAAAAACATAATCACATCTAAAAAGGCATCAGGGTAAACAGTTTCGAACTCCAGCCAAACTAATTACTTTCTTTGGTCACACTTTTAATTAATGCCTGCGGCACCGCTATTTTTTCAGTGCTAAGGTAATTCCATCCGTTCAGCGCCACGCTTTTCCGTAACTGACATTCTGTACCCACGACCTTGAGAGGCCAGTTGTGATTCCTGAGATCGGTCACTTTCTGCTAATTATCGCCACCTCACTGGCGCTGTTGATCGCCAGCTTCACCCTGTTTTGGGGGCGGCCAATCGAAGCCTATCTGGCACGCATGACGCAGCCTCTGACACTGTTAATGGCAACCTGTGCCCTACTGGCCACCGCCACTCTGGTGTACGCATTTCTGGTCAACGACTTCTCGGTAGCCTATGTCGCCCATCACTCCAATACCCACCTTGCCTGGTACTTCAAGGTCGCGGCCCTATGGGGAGGACACGAAGGCTCTATTCTGTTCTGGACGCTGGGATTAACCGTTGTCACTGCCAGAGTTGCGGCCGGTCATCACTACCCCAATCGCTTCGCTCCCCGGGCCAGCAATGTGTTAGCGATGATCAACTTTGGCTTCCTGCTGTTTGTACTCTTTACCTCTAACCCCTTTTCCCGGCTGCTTCCGGAGGTGCCGGTGGAGGGACGAGATCTCAACCCCATGCTGCAGGACATCGGCCTGATACTGCACCCGCCCATGGTATTTCTCGGTTATGTGGCACTGACAGTACTGTTTGCTGGCGCCATCACCACCCTGCTCAGCCGAGGCAGCCACAGTGGTGACAGCGGCTGGTTTCGTCGCTGGAATTTAATTGCCTGGTTTTTCCTGACTCTCGGCAACCTGTTCGGCTCCTGGTGGGCATACAACGAACTTGGCTGGGGTGGTTGGTGGTTCTGGGATCCGGTGGAAAATGCCTCCTTTATCCCCTGGCTGATCAGCTGCGCACTGCTGCACACCTTGCATCTGAACCGCAGTGAGAATGCCATGACCCTGACCACCCTGTTGCTGTGTCTGTCTGGCTTCAGTGTCAGTCTTATCGGCACCTTTCTGGTCCGTTCCGGTGTCATTCAGTCGGTGCATGCCTTTGCCGCCGACCCTAATAGAGGCATGGGCATTCTGATCCTGCTGTTGGCGACCATCCTTCCCGCTCTGGTGGTGTTTGCGCTGCGTGCGCCACGGCTAAAACGGGGCACCCCGCTTCGTGGCGGCAGTAATCACTGGTTGGTGATGGTGGCGAGCCTGCTGCTGATAACCGCGGCGTTCTCGGTATTGCTCGGAACCTGTTACCCGTTTATTTTCAGCGCCATGGGACTCGGAAGCATCTCTGTCGGCGCTCCCTATTTCAATACGGTTTTCATCCCCATTGTTAGCCTGTGTGCCGGCCTGCTCGGCTGGGTCACCCTGCCGCAGGCGACCTGGAATATTCGCAACAAAATAGCGTTGGCTGTGATGGTTATCCTGGCCGCCACCGGCTTAAGCCTGTACCAGGACAGCAGTGCTCCGGTGTGGATGTGGCAAGGGTTCGTGTCGGCCTTCTGGATCGGCAGTTGCCTGCTCATTGCTGCGGCCCATCAATTTAAGCACGCCCGCCTGCGTCTGCACCTGCCCTCGACTCTGGCCCATGCCGGCGTTGCCGTATTCATACTCGGCGCCACCGTTCTGTCCAACTTTGAACAAGCCGCCATGGTCAGAATGGGACCGGGCAACGGCAAAGTGGTTGCCGGCCTGACCGCCGTGTACGAACAAACGGATCAAGTGGAACATCGGGCCTATCGCGCCATGCAAGGCACGGTACGCATCGAAGACAGTCGTGAACACACACTGACCTACCTGTATCCACAACGTCGTACCTACATGGATGACATGAGCGAAATGACCATCGCCGGGGTTTACCACTCCCTATTGTCCGATCTCTACCTGTCAATGGGACCGGCGGTCAGCGACAGCGAATATCTGGTGCGCATCAGCTACAAACCCTGGGTTCGGCTGCTGTGGATTGGTGGCTTAATCTGCGCCTTCGCCGGCGCCCTGGCCTGGCGGCGAACGCATCGAGAAACCCATCGGGAGTACCCACTATGCTGAAATACCTGACGTTAATACTGGTACTGCTGACATCCCCGTCGTTCAGCGCCGAACCCCTCAGTGGCGCCGAACTGCATCGGGCGGTCAATGCCATCGCCGCCGACCTGCGCTGCCCCTCCTCGGTGAATCTCAATGTACTGGAGTCTGAAGCCCCCATCGCCTATGAGCTAAAAGGCCAGATTGCTGAGCAGCTGAATCAGGGCAAAAGCCGTGACCAGATCATCGACTTCCTAGTGCAGCGCTATGGTGAACAGATTCATTACCAACCAGCCCTCACTGCCGGCACCGCCATGTTGTGGTTGCTGCCTCTGCTGCTGGTCTCCACCATCCTGCTGATACTGGTGTGGCCTCTACTGCGTCAACGCCACACTCAACACTGAAAACGGACTCTGCTATGAAACTACGTCCTCTCCTGCTGTCTCTCACCCTGGCAGCCTGCAGCCTGCCCATCCACAGCCTGGCCTCAAACCTGCCCAAGGTATACCCCACCGGTGAGCCCATAGAAAAACCGATGATCATGACCAAGTTCGTGGAATTCAGTAACGCCCGCAAACCACCGGAGCTGATCTTCGACGACCGTCAGGGCAAGCCGGTTTCCATGAACCAACATCGGGGCAAGGTCACCCTGATCAACATCTGGGCCAGTTGGTGTGGCCCCTGCATCAAAGAATTACCGGCCATGCGTCAGTTGGAACAGGATTACGCCCACAAAAATCTGAAGGTAGTGCCGGTTTCCATCGACGAACTGTCACCCGATGAGGTGTATGAAGTTCTGGCCAACTATCAGTTGGACGACATCGACTCTCTGTTCGATATGGAGCACAGCATGAACGGCGTCATGCCGGTCAATGTGGTGCCGGCCACCTATGTGCTGGACAGTAACGGCAACCTGGTCGGCTTTGTGCGCGGTTATCTGGACTGGGAAGACAAAGACGTAGCGCCCTATCTGGATCAGCTAATTGACAAGTACACTCACCTGGACACCGCCACTCAATAACCCGGTGTTACCATCAAAAAAGGCGGCCATGGGCCGCCTTTTTTGCTTCATCAATACCGATTTACATCGCCATGGTCGACTGCTTCATCCAGGCCACTGTATGACCATAGAACGGAATCACCCAGGCCGCAGAGTGCTCATCCTGATAGAATCGATAGAAGTACAGCGCCTCATCCGACAAGCTCTGACGACGCAGTTCACGATAATACGGCAGCGCCGCCGGCGTAACTACCTCGGGTTTGTGCAGATTGCGGGAGTTGGTCGATACCTTAAACACATCGATCTTGTGGTCACCGATATAGGCATCGTAACGGACAAACTCACCTTCGAAGTCGTACTTGATCGGCGACGTCTTGCAGTCTTGATCGGTAACGCAGAAAGACGCAAAGAACATCCCTCTGGAGTCATCCTTGTAAACCACTGAGATATTGTGATCGACCCTGACCAGCAGTTGATCATTTCGTGGGAAGTACAGATCGGCGCTGTACATATGTTCCGTCAACTCCCCTTGATGATAGGGAATGGTCGGCAGCTCAATGCGGTTGTACCGGATCCGCTGCTCCATGATCTTGGCCAGCTCAAAAAACACCGGCAGATCCATATTCACTTTTTCGGTGGTAGGGAAATTGATGTTGATGATGTCTTTGCCGGCGCACCCCTTTCCAGTTTCAAACCCGGGACAGATCGAGATTGAGTCGGTATTACCATCCGTTAATGCAAACGCTTTATAATCGGCAATCACCGGCTGCACATAGCTGCTGCCAAAATGGCGCTGCCAGCGAGCCAGCTCGGCATTGGTGGCCTTCGATGACGCCAGCACATCCGTCTGCCCCTTGGCGTTGCCAATCTTTAACTTGCCAGACTCAATCCAGACCCAATCACTCAAGGTGTTGCTGGCATGAATTCGAGGAAACTGCAGCACAAATACCAACCCTACCACCAGTAGTAGAGCCATGACCATCAACGCCATTCGAGTCCGCTTGGGGCTGGTCTTTGGCGGTTCCTGGGCCGGCGACGAGACAACTGCCGGAGCGACCACCAAGCCGTCATCATTGATCACCACCTGATACCCACGACGAGCCACCGTCTTCAAGCTGAATTCCGGATAGGGTTCGAGCTTTTTTCTCAGAGTGCTGATGCATTGGATCAGGGACGACGGAGCCACAACCCGCTCGGGCCAACCCACTGACAACAAATCTTCCTTGGTGCAAATTTCATGCTGCCTGACCACAAGGTGATGCAATACTGCCGACTCTGCAAAAGAGAGCTTCACCTCATCGCCGGAACGCTGATCAATCAGACACAGATGCTGATTGTCCAGCACAAGATAACTTGTTAGCTGCAAATGTTTCACCACGGCTGCCTAATTCAATTTCGTAAAAAAGAGCTGATCATTTTTACTCTCAATTCCAGAGCGCCAAACGCTCCCACAAGTCATTATGCCAACAGAGAAACCACTATCCTGTGATGGTTTTCTCAGAAACTAAGTCGCTGCAGAATCAATCCCTGATACTTCCATAAATGAGCCGGGTTCTGCCTCGAAAATGTCTCCCAGAGTGATAAAAACGGAGATTTTTTCAGCAAACAACTGGCCATTGAGTAAAATTGTTTGACTGCCACCGCGCAAACCCGTTTAATACGCCCCGTCGCCTCGATAGCTCAGTTGGTAGAGCAGGGGATTGAAAATCCCCGTGTCCCTGGTTCGATTCCGGGTCGAGGCACCA
>NZ_KE384365.1:81593-299372 GCF_000425405.1 Ferrimonas kyonanensis DSM 18153
GACCTTGCCCTTCGGGCCATCGCAAGCGATGTTACTTCGGTCGTCCCTCCCTTCGTTGCCGGGTCGAGGCACCATATTTGAAGAAGCCCTGACCTAGGCGGCCCCAACGAAAGTTCAGGGCTTTTTTCGTTTAGCAGCTGTGCCAGCTGCGTGTCCCTGGCCTGGGCGGCCCCGTACGATGACCTTGCCCTTCGGGCCACCGCCTGCGAGGTTACCCAGGTCGCGCCTTCCTCCCCTTCAAGATGCGAGGCCGTGAACGCTTCAGCGATGCCCCTTGATGCCGCCGTGCTTTGCCTTTAGGTTAATCATCACCAGACTCGAAGGAAAAGGACACCTTATGATCACCCTGTATGGCTACCCTCGCACCCGCTCGCTGCGCATCTCCTGGCTACTGGAAGAGCTGGGCCTGGATTGGGACTACTCGCTGGTGGACTTCTATCAGGGCACCCACCGGTCAGAGGCGTTTCTCGGTATCAACCCAGCCGGTAAAGTACCGGCAGTGACCGACGGCAATCTCACCCTGATTGAGTCTGGCGCCATCTGCCTGCACCTGGCGCAAAAGTATGGTCAGGACCGCCTGCTTCCTCAACCCGGCAGCGATGCCAGCGCCCTGCACCACCAATTGATGATCTTTGTCCTGTGCGAACTGGAGCAGCCGCTGTGGACCATAGGCAAACATAAGTTTGCCCTGCCGGAAGATAAACGCGTCAGCGCGGTGATCGACACCGCAGCCTAGGAGTTTGACAAGGCCTGCCAGCAGATTGAGCCCAACGTACCGGAACACGGCTTTCTGCTGGGCGATCAGTTCAGCGTCGCCGACATCCTGCTTACCCACACCCTCAACTGGGCCAAGGGATTCAAGCTGCCACTCTCTGAACGTCTGAATGACTATCGGGCCAGAGTCTCCGCCCGTCCGGCCCTGGCTGCCGGGTTGGCAAAAGAGAGTGCCGCACTGGAAAACTGAGCCGGATCTC
The DNA here is from genome assembly GCF_000425405.1 of Ferrimonas kyonanensis DSM 18153. Taxonomy (GTDB): domain Bacteria; phylum Pseudomonadota; class Gammaproteobacteria; order Enterobacterales; family Shewanellaceae; genus Ferrimonas; species Ferrimonas kyonanensis. The sequence goes on from NZ_KE384365.1 coordinate 82,568, forward strand.
AGCAGACAAAACCGCACAAGTGACCAAGGGGCGAAACTGTTTCAGTCTTTTCGCCTATTTTTCGGGCGGCGGTCAACTTTGCCTGATGTTTTTTTCAACAAAACACTTGCAATTCCTTCCAGTAAGAGTAATATGCGCGCCCTCGGGATCACTCTCCCTATTGGGAGGCAATTAGCGCCAAACAACGTCTGCCGGCCAGGGCGGCTATATGGGTTGTTGGTTGGGCTAACGCCTCATTATTTTGTATCGCAGCGCATCTGCGACAACCTGATTGGATATACATGTCTGACACCACTATTGATTTTGCTGGCTTAAACCTGCCGGCTCCTCTGCTTGCGGCCGTAACTGACCTGGGCTTTACCGCTCCTACGCCTATTCAAGCGCAAGCCATCCCCTTCATGCTGGAAGGCAACGACATTCTGGGCGAAGCCCAAACCGGTACCGGTAAAACCGCCGCATTCGGTCTGCCTGCATTGGCAGGTCTGGACCCAAGCAAGCGCCATGTGCAGATGCTGGTTCTGGCTCCTACTCGTGAGCTGGCTATCCAGGTAGCAAAATCTTTGGAAGAATTTGCCGTAAACCTGAAAGGTTTGCGCCTGACTACCCTGTACGGTGGTCAGCCTTACGGTCCTCAATTGCGCGATCTTGAGCGCGGAGCTCAAGTGGTTGTGGCCACACCTGGCCGCCTGATGGACCACATTCGTCGCGGTAGCCTCGATCTGGAAAACGTAAAATGCTGCGTTCTGGACGAAGCCGACGAAATGCTCAACATGGGCTTTCTGGAAGACATCGAATGGATCCTGGAGCACCTGGACGACAGCGCCCAAATGGCCCTGTTCTCCGCCACCATGCCTCAGCAGATCCGTCGAATCGCCAACCGATTCCTGAAAGATCCTAAGCACGTTAAGATTGCCTCTAACGAAAATACCAAGGCCAACATCACCCAGAAAGCCTGGAAGGTGACCGGTGTTTCCAAGCAGACCGCCCTGGAGCGTCTGGCTGAAACCCTGCCTTATGACGCCATGATCGTGTTCGTCCGTACCCGTGGCGACACCGTTGATCTGGCCGCCCACCTCAATGGTCTTGGCTTCCGTGCCGCGGCCCTGAACGGTGACATGAGCCAGCAGCAACGTGAACACACCGTTGCCCAGCTGCATAAAGGTAAGATCTCCATTCTGATCGCCACCGACGTGGTTGCCCGTGGCCTGGATGTGCCTCGCATCACTCACGTTGTGAACTACGACCTGCCGATGGACTCCGAGTCCTACGTGCACCGTATCGGCCGTACCGGTCGTGCCGGTCGCGAAGGCGAGGCGATTCTGTTTGCCCGCCCACGTGAAATGCGTCTGCTGCGCAACTACGAGCGTCAGACCAAGGGCACCATCATTCCAATGGACCTGCCCAGCGCCGAAGAACTGGGACGCCACCGCGTTGGCCGTCTGCAGGAAGAGCTGGTCAAGTGTGTTGAAGAGCGTGACCTGAACGAGCTGAAAGAGATGCTCACCAACATGGCAGAGAAGACCGAGCAGGACATCCTGAGCCTGGCCGCCGCCCTGCTGTTCGAGCGTCAGCGCAAGAAGCCGCTTAAGCCAAAGCCGGATCCAGAACCTCGTTTCGAGCGTCGTGACCGTGGCGATCGCCCGGATCGCGGTGAGCGTCGCGAGCGTGGTCCACGTCGTGAGAACATCAACTTCGATACCTACCGTCTGGCGGTTGGTAAAGAGCACGGTGCTCAGGTTAAAGACATCGTCGGTGCCATTGCCAATGAACTGCAGATGGAAAGCCGTCTGATTGGTCAGATTCGCCTGTTCGACAGCCACACCCTGGTGCAGCTGCCGGCCGACATGCCTCCTTATGCCAAAACCGATCTGCGTAAGGTTCGCATCCGCAACCGTCAGATTGACGGCCAGGTGACCAACGAGCAGATTCCACCACGCCCAGAGCGTGATGGCGATCGTCGCCCTCGCCGTGATGGGGAGTTCCGTGGTAACCGTGATGGCGAACGTCGTCCTCGCCGTGAAGGTGAATTCCGTGGCAATCGCGATGGTGAACGTCGCCCACGGCGTGACGGTGACTTCCGTGGTCGCCGTGATGGCAACCGTGACGGTGGCCAGCGTCGAGATGGCGGCCATCGCGGTCAACGCCCTCAGCGTGACTTCAATAATTAAGCCACTGTTTTAGCATCGGCTTTCTTTAGCTGATGCACAGGGTCTGATAAGCTGCCGTCCTTTATAGGACGGCAGCTTTTTTTGTATGAAACACTGGATTCTCGCTTTTACCCTGACCCTCAGTCAGCTGGCTCACGCCTCATTTACCGAAACCAGCAGCGATGTACTGGAGCTGGCCTTGCCGGCCGCCGCGGCCTCCATCGCCTACTTTGCCGAAGACGATACCGACGGTCTGTGGCAGCTCGGCTATAGCCTGGGAGCCACCACCCTGACCACCTACGGGCTCAAAGCCCTGGTGGACAAGGAGCGTCCCAACGGCGAAGACAACGATGCCTTTCCCAGTGGCCACGCCGCCATTACCTTCAGTGCCGCAGGCTTCCTGCAGCGCCGTTATGGCTGGCACTACGGCCTGCCCGCCTACCTGCTGGCCAGCTACACCGGTTACGCTCGCGTTCAATCAGATAATCATGAAGTGGTGGATGTGTTAGCGGGGGCAGCCATCGGCATGGCCTTCAACTATTTTCTGGTTAGCCCCCACCCCAACGTCGCCATCAGTCCATACTATGACGGCGACACCGCTGGCTTAGTGGGCCAGATTCATTTTTAGGAGAGTACGATGTTCCAACTGCATGAAAGACTGGCACAGGACTCTGTGCTGGTGGGCGAACTGCCCCTGTGCCAGGTTCGCCTGGCCAAGGACGCCCGTTATCCCTGGCTGATTCTGGTTCCCAAACAAAATGGCATCCGCGAAATTCATCACCTGAGCGTCGATGCCCAGCAACAGTTGATGAAAGAGTCATGCAACGTTGCCACCGTGATGGAACAGCGACTGTCACCGGACAAAATCAATGTCGCCTCACTGGGCAACGTGGTTGAACAGCTGCACTTGCATCATGTCGCCCGCTTTCAGCAAGATGATGCCTGGCCGGGTCCCATCTGGGGTGCCCACCCGGGCGTATTAGAATCGGAACAACAACTTCAGGAAAAGCGCCAGCAGTGGCAACAGTGGCTGGCGCCACTGGAGCGATTTAAGCCGGCTTCCTAAGCCCTACTGAGACTTCTGTCGGCATTCGGGCTCAACACTGATGGAGCCCGACTCGGTGGACAACAGGCATTGGCCATCCATAATATTGGCCTGCAGCTTAATGTTGCGACCGGCCAACTCCGCCAGTGCGTTGAAGTCCTCATCGCTCAGGCTCCAGACACTCAGGTTGTCCAGGCGGCTGAGGTTGGCCTGGTTTTGCTGCCACCACACCTTGGCCGAGCGTTCACCATAGTTAAACAGCACCACTTGCCTGGCACGGCCGCAGGCCTTTTTCAGCCGTTTTTCATCCGGCTGCCCCAGTTCAATCCACAACTCAATCTCACCGGCGTCGTTTTTCAGCCACAGCTCAGGCTCGTCATCGGCGCACAAGCCCTTGGTGAACTCCAGCCGCTCCTCGGCGTACAGGCACCATGCAAGCAGTCTCACCATCAAACGACCATCGGTTTCAGAGGGATGACGGGCCAGGGTCAAACTCTGATTCAGGTATTGATGGCGGTCCATATCCGCCAGTTCGACGTGGGCTTTAAACACCGTCGCTTTTAGAGCCATGATTCGGGCATCCAGTTTCAGTTCAGAATAATCCGGTATTGTACCCACAAATATTATTTTTTGAGTGGGAACCCGCAGGCAAATTTTCTGTCTTATGTGCTGATTTCCTTAACAACCCTTGCATAATCAAGGCTGAGCCCTAATAGTAGATGGGACATTTTTCCGGAGAATCCAATGCGTACTCTATTTAAGATCGGCCTGGTTAGTGCGGCCGTGGCTCTGGCAGGTTGCCAGGAGCAAGCAAAAACCGAACAAGTAAAAGCTGACGCCGCGCCGGCAGCCGCCGAGTCCCAACAGTGGGCCAACGAAGACCAAAAGACCGCCTACGCTTTGGGCGCCTCTTTTGCGGCCAACCTGGCTCAAAGCTTCGACCAGTTGAAAGAGCTGGATATCGTCATCGATAACGCCACCGTTCTGGAAGGCATCAAAGCCGGTCTGGAAGGCAACAGCAAGATGACCGAAGAGCAGCTGGCCGAAACCCTGCAAGCGTTTGACGCCCGCATCGCCAAGGTCGCTCAGGAAAAAGAAGCCGCAGAAGCCCAGACAGCCAAAGCCGAAGGCGAAGCCTTCCTGGCTGAGAACGCCAAAAAGGAAGGCGTTAAGGTCACCGAATCCGGCCTGCAATACAAAGTCCTCACCGAAGGGGACGGCACCAAGCCTGCCGCCACTGACACCGTTGAGGTTCACTACCGAGGAACCCTGATCGACGGCACCGAGTTTGACTCCTCCTACAAGCGTGGTGAGTCCATCAGCTTCCCACTGAACGGCGTGATCAAAGGCTGGACCGAAGGCCTGCAGCTGATGAACGTTGGCTCCAAGTATGAGCTGTACATCCCGTCCGAGCTGGCCTACGGCGAGCGCGGTGCTGGCGCCTCCATTCCTGGCAACGCCGCCCTGGTGTTTGAGGTGGAGCTGCTGGGCATCCCGTCTCAGGAAAAGCAGGATATCGGCCTGGAAGAGCACTAAGCTGAGTCAGCAACAAATGGGCGCCTGATGGCGCCTTTTTTTATCTCCTTTCCGCTTCATTATCTTAAAGGGAGTTGTGCCCATGTCCGTCACCCTCTACAGCGGCAAAAGCGCCGCCTTCGGCTCCGAAACCAGCGCCATCCATAAAACCGCAATCAGCCTGCCACAATACTGCTCCCCTCTGGGGTTGACCGAAGATGAGGTGGCCGATCCCCGCTTCCATGGCGGCAGCGATCGCGCCCTGCATTACTACCCGGCCGAGCACTACCCGTTCTGGGAACAGATGTGGCAATCACTGGCGCTGACGCCCAGCCCGACCCCGTTTCGCGGCGGCGCCTTTGGCGAAAACCTGTCGGAAACCGGCTGGACCGAACGTAACGTCTGCATCGGTGACCGCTTTCGAATAGGCGAGGTGTTACTGGAGGTCAGCGAACCGCGCTGCCCCTGCCATAAAATCAATACCCGCTTTGACTACAGCCAACTGGCGATGTTAGTGCAACTGACCGGGCGCAGCGGTTGGTTTTTCCGAGTCATCACTCCGGGCGAAATCAGGCCGGGTGACCACTTGCAGCGGGTGCATCAGGATGAGCGTGGCCTGAGCGTGGCACGCTGCATGGAGATTCTCTATGGCCAGCAACGCCAACCGGAACAGTTACAGCGCCTGGCAGATCATCCCAAATTGACACAGGTGTGGCAAAATCACGCCATAAAATGGTTGGAAAACGAACAGGTTGCGGATTGGAGTCGACGCTTGTTCGGTCACCCAGCAACCAGCCAGTGAACCCTATTTAGCCGTTGAGTTGAGTTTGTGCTCAAATTCAACTTAGCGGCGACTCAAAAAAGCAGAACTTCGTTTTAAACTCTCAAAACTGTCGCTAACACAACTGGCAAAAATCCCGTTCACCCAACCTATTCAGTGGCTTTTTTCGTAATATTACCACGAATGGCGTTTTTTCCGTCAGTCACTTTCAAACCAAAAATCTCGCCAAATCGACCACTTTTCGAACGAAAGCCAAAAATAACGTGACCCAAGTCACACAAGCCAAGCTAAGTTAAACACGCTGCTTGAAGCATGGGTGGGGACGTTATAAGCCTGTCACATCAACTTTTATGACTGAAAGTTGCTAAAAGAAAATTACTACAATTCGCGAGGACTTGATGATGAAAGCAATTGCCTCTACTGCCGCGGCAGTAACTCTGGCTCTGACCTCCTTTGTCGCCGGCGCTGTGGACTTTAAGCCCGCTGTTGCCTATGACGTCACTGGTAAGTACGACAAATCCTTCAACCAAGCCGTATTTGAAAATGGTGTAACCAAATTCAACAACGACAAAGGCCTGAAGATCCGTGAGTTCGAACCTGCCAACGACGCCCAGCGCGAACAGGGTCTGGAGCGCCTGGCAAAGCGTGGCTTCACCCCCATCGTCGTTGTAGGTTTCATGTACGGCACCGCCCTGGAAAAGGTCGCCAAGAAGTACCCAGAAACCGAATTTGTAATCATCGATTCTGTAGTAGACCTGCCAAACGTGAAGTCCATCGTGTTTAAAGAGCACGAAGGCTCGTTCCTGGTTGGCGCCCTGGCAGCCATGAAGTCTGAAACCAAAAAACTGGGCTTCGTCGGTGGCATGGACATCCCTCTGATCCGCAAGTTCGCTTGTGGTTATGAGCAGGGTGCCAAGTTCGTCAGCAAAGACGCCGAAGTCTTCCAGAACATGACCGGTTCTACCGTTGCTGCCTGGAACGATCCAGCCCGTGGTTCCGAACTGGCCAAGTCTCAGTTCACCAAGGGTGCTGACGTTGTCTTCGCCGCTGCCGGCGGTACTGGCGTAGGTGTTTACCAAGCCGCGAAAGACGAAGGCAAGTTCGCCATCGGTGTTGACTCCAACCAGAACTACCTGCACCCAGGTGTGATGCTGACCTCCATGGTTAAGCGCGTCGGTCTGGCCACTTACACCATGTTCGAAGACTACCAGAACGGCAAGTGGGAACCGGGTATCCACGCCAACGGCCTGAAAGAAAACGGCGTTGACTGGGCACTGGATGACTACAACCGCTCCTTGGTTACCCCAGAGATGGAAAAGCAACTGACTGCCATCTCCGACAAGATCAAGTCCGGTGACATTGTTGTTCATGACTACATGAGCGACAACACCTGTAACTACTAAGTTACTGCTCCAAGCCCAGGGGCTGCGCCCCTGGGTTTCCCCTCCCTGCATCTCAGCCAGATCGCAAAGAGAACTCTGCTATGTCAGACCGAACTGAAAAACCGTTCGCCCTGGAACTGCGTGGCATCGATAAACGTTTTGGCGCAGTACACGCCAACGATCACATCGACCTGCAGGTCCCCGCGGGGACTATCCACGGCATCATCGGCGAAAACGGCGCCGGCAAATCCACCCTGATGAACATCATTTACGGTTTCTATGAAGCCGATAAAGGTGACATCCTGGTGGACGGTAAAAAGTGTGAAATCAAAACCTCGCGGCTGGCCATCGCCGCCGGCATCGGCATGGTGCACCAGCACTTCATGTTGGTGGACAATTTCACGGTATTGGAAAACGTCGTTCTGGGCGCCGAGGAAGGTGCTTTATTGGCAGGGAGCCTGACCAAAGCCCGTAAAGAATTGGCGCGTCTCGCCAAAGAATATCAACTGGATGTGCCTCTCGATGCGGTTGTCGAAGACCTTCCCGTAGGCCTGCAACAGCGGGTGGAAATTCTGAAAGCACTGTATCGTGGCGCCCGCATTCTGATTCTGGATGAACCCACCGGGGTTCTGACCCCTCAGGAAACCGATCACCTGTTCCGAATTCTGGACGCCCTGCGCGACCAGGGGGTCACGGTACTGTTGATCACCCATAAACTGAGGGAAATCCTGGCCGCCACCGACAATGTCTCGGTCATGCGCCAGGGGGCTATGGTCTCGCATGTGGTCACTAAAGAGACCAACAAGGAAGAGCTGGCAGAATTGATGGTAGGCCGCAAGGTTCGCCTGAAAGTGGACAAGGAAACCGCCAAGCCCAAGCAGACTCTGCTCAAGACCGAAGACCTGACGGTGGTCGACGATCGTGGTGTAGAACTGCTGAAGAAGGTCAACATCGACCTCAAGGCCGGCGAAGTGGTCGGCATTGCCGGCGTCTCCGGCAACGGCCAGTCTGAGCTGATGGAAGTGCTTAGCGGCCTGATGACACCCACCAGTGGCCAGGTCACCATTGGTTCCACCGTCATCGATGCCCAACACCCCAGCGATCCCAAAGCGGTTCGCGAACTGGGTGTGGCCCACGTACCGGAAGATCGCCTCGCCATGGGTCTGGTGAAGCCATTTACCGCCAAAGAATCCGCCCTGTTGGGCTATCACGAGCAGAAAAAGTACAACGGCGCTGTTCTGACCAAAACCAAGGTCATTGAATCCGAGTGCAGCCGCCTGATGGACGAATGGGACGTGCGTCCGCGCAACCCGAATCTGCGAAGCTCTTTGTTCTCCGGTGGTAACCAGCAAAAGCTGATCATCGCCCGTGAAGTCGACCAGAACCCAGACGTGCTGCTGGTGGGTCAACCTACCCGAGGCGTGGATATCGGCGCCATCGAATTCATCCACAAGCGGCTCATCGAGCTGCGCGACGAAGGCAAAGGGGTCTTGTTGGTCTCCGTTGAGCTGGATGAAGTACTGTCCCTGTCCGACCGCATCATCGTGATGTTTGACGGCCAGGTTGTAGGCGAAGTGGCCGCCGACAAAGCCAACGAACGGATTCTGGGCATGATGATGGCTAACGTCATCCCTGATGAACTGAAACAGGCCGATAAGGCCGAAGGAGATGCAGCGTGAGCGACTCCAAAATGCCGGCATGGGCCAACGTAGGCCTGATGCCGCTGCTGAACGTAACAATGGCATTTGCCGTTTCCGCCCTGGTGTTCCTGTTCATCGGCATCGACCCTGTCGAAGCCGCTGAAGTGATGCTGTACGGCGCCCTGGGTTACGAAGAGGGTATCGGCTATACCCTGTTCTACGCCACCAACTTCATCTTTACCGGCCTGTGTGTGGCACTGGCGTTCTCCGCCGGCCTGTTTAACATCGGCGGTGAAGGTCAGGCGTACATCGGTGGTCTGGGCGTGGGTCTCGCCTGTCTGGCCCTGGATGCCAGCCTGCCGTTCTGGGCCCTGCTACCCATCACCATGATTGCCAGTATGCTGTTTGGTGCCCTGTGGGCCCTGATTCCGGCTTACCTGCAGGCCTACCGTGGCTCCCACATCGTGATCACCACCATCATGTTCAACTTCATCGCCTCGTCGCTGATGGTGTACCTGATGGTCAACGTGCTCAAGCTGGATGGTCAGATGGCACCGGTATCACGGATCTTCGAGCAGAGCGCGCAGTTGCCGTTTATGCATGAGATTCTCGGATGGTTTGGCATCGAGTTTGAAGCCTCTCCCCTGAACCTGTCATTCATTATCGCCCTGCTGGCCGGCGTATTCCTGTGGGTTCTGCTTTGGCACACCCGCTGGGGCTTCGCCATTCGAGCCCTGGGCAGCAACCCGACCGCAGCCCGGTATGGCGGCATCGATCCCAAGAAGCTGACGGTGATCGTCATGCTGATCTCCGGCGCCCTGGCTGGCCTGGTGGGCATCAATGAAGTGCAGGGCTACAGCGGTCAGCTGAAGCTGGACTTCGTCGCCGGCTACGGCTTCACCGGTATCGCCGTTGCCCTGATGGGACGTGGCCACCCGGTGGGCATCATCCTGGCTTCCATCCTGTTTGGTTTGTTGTTCCAAGGTGGCGCCGAGTTGGCGTTTGAATTCCCGGAACTGGATCGCAACATCGTGGTCGTGGTACAGGCGCTGGTAATTCTGTTCTGTGGTGCCCTTGAGTACATGCTCAAGCCGTACCTGGAGAAAGGCTTTGCCATGATCACCCCCAAAGCTCAGGCGGAGGCATAACCATGTTTGAGAATATCATTCTGATTCTGGACGCCACCCTGCGGGTATCCACGCCATTGCTTCTGGCCGCCATGGCCGGCATGTTCTCCGAGCGAAGCGGTGTGGTTAACATTGCCCTGGAAGGCAAGATGCTGTCCGCGGCCTTTGCGGCGGCAGCCACCGCCTCGGTCACCGGCAGTGTCTGGCTGGGACTGCTGGCCGCGATATTTGTTGCCGTGTGCATGTCGATGATTCACGCCTTTGCTTCCATCACCCACAACGGTGATCAGGTGGTTTCCGGTGTGGCCATCAACATTCTGGCTGCCGGCCTGACCATCACCCTGGGCCGCTACTGGTTCGGACTCGGTGGCCAGACTCCAACCCTGACCGACGATCAGCGCTTCAACCCCATTCACTTCCCGTTTGCCGATGCCCTGGCCGACGTCCCAGTGATTGGCGGCATCTACTCGACCCTGCTGTCCGGCCATAACCTGTTGGTGTACGGTGCCTTTGCCCTGGTGCCCGTGTGCTGGTGGATCCTGTATCGCACCCGCTTTGGTTTGCGCCTGCGGGCGGTGGGTGAAAACCCGCACGCGGTCGACACCGCCGGTATTTCCGTGGCCTGGTTGCGTTACCGCGCCCTGATCATCGCCGGTATCCTGTGTGGTATCGCCGGTGCCTACCTGTCCACCGGACAGAACGCCGGTTTCGTACCGAACATGAGTGCCGGTAAAGGCTTTATCGCCCTGGCAGCACTGATCTTCGGTAAGTGGCGCCCGGTCACCGTGATGTTCGGTTGTCTGCTGTTTGGCTTCCTGGATGCCGTTGCCATCCGCCTGCAGGGTGTGTCTCTGCCAGGCATTGGCGAAGTGCCGGTACAGGCCATCGAGGTCCTGCCTTACATCCTGACCGTGCTGCTGCTGGCTGGCTTTATCGGCCGCTCCGTGGCCCCGAAAGCCGTCGGCACCCCGTACGTGAAGTCTCGCTAACAGCGACGTTTCCACGCTACAAAAACGGCGCCCGAAGGGCGCCGTTTTTTTTTTAGGCCTGTGCCGAAGCGGGCCGCATCATCTCGCGGCCTCGGGTTACCCTGCACACCAGCACCCAGGCCAGGGGCAGTGCCATCATCAGCGACAGCTGCTCCACCGCCGTCAGGCCGCTGGCACCAAAGACGCCGACCACGATCGCCGCCCCGGTCATCTGAAACAGGCCCAGCAGCGCCGACGCGGTACCGGCACGGTCGCCAAAGGGAGCCAGCGCACTGCCGGCACAGATGGCAATCAGGAACGAGAACGCGATGCTGGCGACGAACACCGGCCCCATGAAGGCCAGAGGCTGCATCGACTCTCGCAGGCTGTATTCGACCACACCGGCCGCCGCCATCAGGATGACGCCCAACCACAACGACCGCTTCTGGCCGACGATGCCGACCATTTTCGGTGCGGTAAAGGCGGCAACAATGTTGACCACGGCGTTACAGCCAAACCAGATGGCGTAGCTGCGGGAATCCAGCCCCAACTCCACCATCAGGCGGGTAGGCGACTGCGACACATAGCCGATGATCATCGCCATCCCCAGCATTGCCAGCACCGCATAGAAACGGAACGTCGGCACCGACACCACGCTCATATATCGGCTCAGAGACAGCAAACGGCCTTCTGAGCGCGTTTCTGCGGGACGGGTCTCCGGTAACATCAACCACAGCAGCAAGCTCACCAGAGCACCGTAACCGGCCATAAACCAGAAGTTGGAGGCCCAGCCCCACCAATGAGTCAACAATCCACCCAACAGCGGTGCCGCCGCCGGAACGATGCAGATCACCCCGTTGAGGTAGCTGAACATCGGCTTGGACCGTTCAGCACCGAAGTGATCGCGAACACCGGCAAAGGCGGCCACCGACAAGGCACAGGCAGCAAACCCCTGTCCCAGTCGCGACAGCATCAACATCGAATAATCCGTTGCCAGCGCCGCCATGGCCGACGTCGCCACGTACAGCAGGGTTCCCACCAACGCCACCGGACGACGGCCATAGCGATCCGCCAGCGGACCGGCGACCAACTGTCCGGCCCCAAACGCCAGCATAAACATCGGCAGACTCTGTTGCACCCAGGCAACAGGCACCGACAGCGCCTCGGCCATCTCTGGTATCGCGGGTAAAAAGATGTCTATGGCCAATGGTGAAAACAACACCATCATCATAAACAGCGGCAATGGATTTCTTAAACGCATGCAAACTCCTACTTGATGATGGTCACTATTGTAAGGCTTGCTGGATATGAATTAAAATGACGAATAATCCTAACTGGATAGTCCCAAAAGGAATATCATGCTGCGCCATACCGATCTGAACCTGCTCAGAATTTTGCTGACCCTGATGGAGGAGCTCAGCGTCTCCCGCACCGCCGAAAAACTGTGTCTGACTCAGTCCGCCGTCAGTAAGCAGTTGTCGAGATTGCGACAGCAACTCGGTGATCCCCTGTTCGTTCGCCACCCCAAGGGGCTCACTCCGACTCCGAGGGCCCGCTCACTGGAGCCGAGGATTCGACAATGGCTGGCAATGGCCGACGACATCCTGGAACCCCAGGGATTCGATCCCAGTACCAGTCAGCGACGATTTCGACTGGCGATGACCGAGACCTGCTTCGCCACCCTGCTGCCACGCTTCCTCGGCCCCCTGATGAGCGAAGCGCCGGGAATCATGCTGGAAACCAAAACCTGGGACTCGGTGGGTCTGGATAAACTCTGCAGGGGCGAAGTGGATCTGGCGATCTTTCCCAGGGACAACGACACCCGCTCGCCTCACCCGTTTCACGTCTCCAGCCTGCCAAAGCAGCTGGAGAGCATTGAGCTTAATCAAGATGATCACGTCTGCCTGGTGCACCAGCAGCACCCGGTATTGAAACAACCCTGGGATTTGGAGCAGTACGTCGGCCTGACGCACCTGAAAATTGAGTGTGAAGGCAGTGACTCCTGGCTGCTGGATCAGGTACTGGCGGAAACCGGCCACCACCTGGACGCGGCCATGCGCACCTCAGACTTCTACTCGGCCGCCCTGCTGTGCCAGCACAGTGAGCTGGCGTTTACCTGTACCCGCAGTTTTGCCGACCGGGTCTGTTCCACCCACAACCTGGTGCAATTGCCACTGCCTTTGAAAATGGCGCCGCTGAGTAATCTCTTGGGTTGGCCCGAGCACCTGTCCCGGGATCCGGCACACCGCTGGCTCAGGGAGTTCATCGTCGATCGCAGCACCGCATGGGAGCAGCCTGTCGCCTAGAAGGCTCAAGGTTCACAGGCTGGCGTCGCGCAAGCCAGACCCGCCGGGTTATGTTGCTTTACCTGAGTTGGGTGTAACTGATCCACGGTAACAATCAAAGTTCGAGAGGCCAGATCCTCCCGAATCTGTACGGCGCCATTTCCGTAGCGCTCCGCCTCTTGATACAGCGCCAGCAACGACTCCCCAGAGGCCTGCCACTGACCATCGTACTGCCACACCAACCGGCACTGACCGTCACTACAGCGCTGCTCCGTCAGCAGCAACTGGGCTTCAGCCGATACCGAAAAGGCCGGCAGCAGCAATACCCCCATCACCCGTCCCATCCACTCTCTCATCCTCACTCCCCCCAGACTCGGCCCAATGCCCACGGCCGATTTCGCACTTTGACCGACGCTCCGCTAACCTCGATAATCAATATGCGGTTTTCATGACCGCCCGATGACACAATGACGACAGCGCGTCGGCTAACAACGTCTGTTAAGTCTAGGTCAGGGCCATGAGCCACACTGGAAATTTGTGTATAATCCGGCCCCATTGCCCTTTGGGCATAGGCACTCCCGCGGTCAGGGTCTTTATCGCCATCGCGATCGGGGGAGTGAACAGGAAAGATGGGGAGGTGGCTCCGTCTGACACAACCGAGAGTGACCGGTTTGATTCAGACTCACACAGGAGCACCAAACTTGTTGAGGGGAGGCAGAAGCCTTCTGCTAATCCGACTTCACTGCTCCCATTGACCGAGCAGTCCTTCAACAGGAGTAAGACACGCAATGCAATTTTTTGAAGGTTCTGAAAAGAAAATCGAGGTGGTTCTCCAACCCGGTCAACCTTCTTTGCGACAGCTGGAACAGCCGTTCTGGCACCAGATCGTTGCCAAAGCCAACGCCACCATTCTGTCGTCGGTGCATAACGACCACTGTGATGCCTACCTGCTCAGTGAATCGAGCCTGTTTGTCTGGGACGATCGCTTCCTGATGCTCACCTGCGGCACCACCACGCTGGTGGATGCGGTCATCAGTTTTCTGGATCGCTTTCCCAAGCAGCAGTTGGCCATGCTCAGTTACCAGCGCAAGAACGAGTACCAGTCTCACCTGCAGAAAAGCTCTTTCGAGCAAGACCTGCAGGCCCTGGATCGGCACCTGGACGGTTGCTGCTACCAACTCGGCTATCTGGATGGTCACCACAACTACGTCTACCACCTGGATCGCCCATTTGAGCCACCTCAGGACGATGCCACCGTCGAACTGCTGATGTATCACATCAATGGCGATGCCGCCGCCTACCTGCGCAGCAACAATCAGAGTCTGGAAGGGATTCGCCAACGGCTGAACTGGTCGCAGCTGCTGCCGGGGTTTGAAGTGGGCGACTTCCTGTTTGAGCCCTTTGGCTACTCCATGAACGCCATCAACGGCGACCGCTACGCCACCATGCACATCACCCCGCAGGAGAACAGCTCCTACGTCAGCTTTGAAACCAACCTGCCTCAACAGCAGGCCCAACAGGTATTGGGTCATCTGCTCAGTACCCTGCAACCGGACAGCTACGATCTGATCAGCTTCAATCAGGAGCAGTTTCTCGATCATCAACCCGGTGTGGTCTGCATCGATCAGGCTCAGCAGGATCTCAGCTGCGGCTACCGTATGCGCTTTGCGCATTTCGTCAAGCCAACCTCAGCCTGTCGCAGCGCCACCCGTCTCTGAGTCGGCCCGCAGGATCAGGCTTGCTGATCCTGCGGTGTTTCCGCGCGCATGCGCCATAATTTGACCCGATTTTTCCCCTGTTGTTTCGCCAGGTAGAGTTGCTGATCGGCAATGCGAATCAACTGCTCAAAATTGTTGAACTGTTTGCCTAGATCGACGCCGGGATCCACCAGGGCCACGCCAATACTGGCGGTCAGATGGCGCTTAATCATGGCGGTGCTTTTATTCAACGCTTCCACATGGTGGCGCAGCGACTCCGCCAGCTTCTCCATGGTATCGGCCTGTATCTCCACATAAATGATGCAAAACTCCTCACCACCGTAACGGCAGGCAATGTCCTCGCCTCGCCGGGCCATTCGTTTAATCTCTCGAGCCACCGTCATCAGGCACTCGTCACCGGCCTGATGGCCAAACTCATCGTTGTAGGCTTTAAAATCGTCGATATCCAACATCAACACGGCACCACCGTAACGAGCCCGGCACAATCGGCGCCATTCGCGCTCACAGAAGTAATCCAGACCACGGCGGTTGGCCAGTCCCGTCAGGGCATCGGTCTGGCTGAGGTCTTGTAACTGCTGACGCTGCTTTTCAACCCGGGTAATCAAGCCATTGAAGGCATTCAACAGGTGTCGAAACTCCTTCACATACAACTTTACCGGCAGCTTACGGTAGTGCTGTTCCCGCTCCATCTGCCGCAACTGAGCACTGCCAAACTCGATGGGAGTGACAAACACGCGCCATAACAAGAAGTTGGTTGCAGGTAACAACACCAGTAGCAATCCAAAAGCGATCCACTCGCGCTTCTCTACCCCTCGGTTGACCATGGCGGCGTGCTCGATGGTGATCACCCAGCCGCCGCGAGACAGCGCATCGTTTAACAGCAGATTGCGAACCGGTAGCGGCTCCTCGAAGCCGTTAATCTCAAACAGGCGGGGCAAAGCCTGATCGTCGATGGTGGCCGCCCGAACCTCAACCCGAATCCCCAGGCGATCGAACAGCTGTGTCATCTCCGCTCTGGGCAGAGGTTTCAGCAGCAGCAGATAGCCCTTGCTGCATCCCTGGCCCTGGCCGGCACACACGGTAGAGGCACTGAAGCTGTACAACTGGTTACCGGAACGCAGCAGCCCGGTGCGCTCCATGGCGGTCTCCGGCAACATCGCCGGCATCAATCGGGCCCGCACATAAGGCGCCCCCGCCGCCAGCAGGGGAAACTGCTCCGCCACCATCGGCTCACGGGCGCTGAATCCGGCCAGTGACAAATCCGGCTGATACAGCAGCGCCACCTCCTCACCGCGACTGAAAGTCAGTGGCGCCGGTTGCCCCGCCAGCGCCAGAGACGCCCAGTCACGATAACCGGGAGAGGCGGCCAGTTCGGTCACCACCATCTGCTGCTGAGTCAACCACTGCTGTACCGTCAGGGTTTCATGCCACTGCAGTGCCGCCACTTCCCGTTCCAGCATCGGAATGATCACCAGCGCCCGCAGCAACCAATAACTGGCCACCAGCACCAACACCAACACCATGGACAGCAGCAACGCCAGACGCTTCAGGGTCATTAACCAGCCTTACGACAACAACAAAATCTCAGGCACTGAATCAGCAAATTCAGCGAAAAAAGATCCGCACTGATCCCCCCTCTCGGGGAAAACCAGACGGATCCTCAGCCTGCACCAATGTTATAAAGTGTGGCACGTTCACTGATTTTTGGCACAAAAATGAGCATCAACGCCCCTCTGGAGAGGCGTTGATGTAGGGAGGGGGTCAGGCGTTAAGGGTACGGGGCTGGTAGAAGTCCTGATCGGCCAACAGATTGGCACGGCAGAAACCGGCCTGCTCCATGCGCGCGATGGTGGCGTCGACCATGGTCGGCGAGCCGGTCATCACCACCTTGGCACGACGACGCTCCAGCGGGGTCATCCACGCCAATCGCTTCAGGGCCACATCCACCACATAACCTTGACTGTTGCTCCAACCCTGTGGCGGTTGCTCCAGGGTCAGATCCGCCATAAACCTTGGATCCATCAGCCAGTGCTCCAGCAGCGGCAGCTCAAACAACTCCTGCTCGTCCCGGCCGCCCCAGCACAGATACACCGGCTGCGCCGAACCGGAGGCCAGGCGGGCCTCGATCAGGCTGCGCGACTGACTGATTCCACAGCCCGCCGCCAGCACCACCAGGGGATCATTGTCCCAATGGGGCTGGTAGCTCACCTGACCATCCACCAGAATCGGTACCTCGCGGCGACTGGTCAGGGTTTCAATCACCTGATGGCAGGCCGCACCATCGGCAAAGTGTTGAATGTACAACTCCAGCTCGCCATCAGGTAGCGGGCAGTTGGCCATGGAATAGGGGACACACCAACCGTTATCCAGACAGATCTCAACATATTGGCCCGCAGTAGCTGACATCGGCTGTTGCGGCTGAAGGCGGACGTGGTACACGTCCTGATTGACCCGCTGTGCACTGACAACGGTGGCAGTGGTCGGCTGCATCATGACACCTTAATGAAGTACGCTTTGCCGCAGTCTAAACCGCCACCTGAGCCGCTGCACAGGGGCAACACCAACAGTGTGATCCAGCTCGGATGCTGGAATCGCTGCAGGAGGTTGTCAGCTTCACACTGTGATCTCACTCTCCCTACTGACCGGAAAAATAACCACCGACCTCGATCACCAGCACATACGGGGCGGCGCTGAGAAACGGGATCAGACTGGCCACCATCACCTTCCATGCCGGCCATCCACACCGATTCTGATGCAGCGAATAAAACAAGCCATAGAGGAAAAACGCCGGATACAGCAACACGGTCACCGACACGTAATAGCGCAGCAGCATCCGGGGCAGTTCCGCCAACGTCGACGGCAAGCTGAAATCCACCGCCCCGAGGGCCATTAACCAAAACATCATCTGAATGCCTAACGGCAGATACAGGCACGCTATCCAGGCTTTCAGCCAGGGGCGGCTGAGATCCCTATCCCGGTTCATGAGTTGAGCTCTCCTTACTCGATGCCTTCTTGTTAGGAAGGTTATTGAATTCCTGATTGAATACTACCAAACTGAGGCTGCTTTTGTTGACCCGCCCCATTCGAATAAGGTTCCCTCAATGCTCGATGTTGCCTGTGCTCTGATCTTTGACGGTCACAAACTCCTGCTGACCCGGCGTCACCCCGACAGCAGTCAAGGGGGCTTATGGGAGTTTCCCGGCGGCAAGCAGGAGCCGGGAGAAACCCTGCAGCAAGCGCTGGCCAGAGAGCTGATGGAAGAACTGACCATTACCCTGACCGTTGGCCCCAGCCTCGGCTGCAACGAACATCACTACGGCAGTAAAGGCGTGCGCCTGCATGGATTTCTGTGCCCCTGGCAGCCACAACCCATCCGTCTCACCGGCAGCCATGATCAATGGCAGTGGCTCGCCCCCGAAGACGTGGACACCACCACCCTGGCCGCGGCCGATCTGCCACTGCTGCAGGCCCTTATCAACGCATTACCACAGGAATAAGGTCACAGCCTGACCATACTCCTCACTTCCGCCATTGACCTCAATGGGCTTTCCGCCTAGCCTTTGGCCCAGATAAATCAGAAGGGTATCTCCATGAGCAACGCGGTTTCCGATATCTTTGACCCCTCCCTATGGGAACAGGTCGAAGGCTTTAACTTCGAAGACATCACCTACCACAGAGCCAAAGATCAGGGCACGGTACGGATCGCCATCGATCGCGCCGACTGCCTCAACGCTTTTCGTCCCAAAACCGTTGATGAGCTCTATGTCGCTCTGGATCATGCCCGCCAATGGTCTGATGTCGGTTGTGTGCTGCTGACCGGCAACGGCCCTTCAGCCAAAGGCCAGTGGGCGTTCTCCTCCGGTGGTGATCAGCGCATTCGCGGCAAAGATGGCTACAAGTACGAAGGCGAGGAGGCTGGCAAGGCCGACGTGGCTCGCATGGGCCGTCTGCACATTCTGGAAGTACAACGGTTGATCCGCTTTATGCCTAAAGTAGTGATTGCGGTCGTTCCCGGCTGGGCCGTCGGCGGCGGCCACAGTCTGCACGTGGTGTGCGATCTGACTCTGGCCTCCAAGGAGCATGCGGTCTTTAAGCAGACCGATCCGGACGTGGCCAGTTTTGACTCCGGCTACGGCTCCGCCTACCTGGCCAAGATGATCGGCCAGAAGCGGGCACGAGAGATCTTCTTTTGCGGCTTCAACTACAGCGCCGACGAAGCCTTTGATATGGGCATGGTCAACCGCTCGGTAGCGCACGCCGAGCTGGAAACCGAAGCACTGCGCTGGGCCCGGGAGATCAACTCCAAGTCCCCTACCGCCATGCGCATGCTCAAATACGGCTTCAACCTGCCTGACGACGGCCTGGTGGGCCAGCAACTGTTTGCCGGCGAAGCCACTCGACTGGCCTATGGCACTGCCGAAGCCCAGGAAGGGCGTGATGCCTTCCTGGAAAAGCGCGACCAGGACTTCTCTGAGTTCCCCTGGCATTACTAAGATAGATGGTGAAAAGGGCCGCTTTCTAGCGGCCCTTTTTTTATAAAAAAAGCGCCCTGACGGGCGCTTTGGGTCACTGCAAGTAATGATGATACTTAGAGTTTGTGGCCATGATGGGCCATCACCTTCTCAGGGGTATGGCACACGGCACAGGCTTCCTGGGCTGCCTGGGCCTGAGCCTTGTCGTCACCGAAATAGCCGCCGTTGCTGACCATATGAGACAGGGCCGCATCGGACAGGTACTTCTGGTGGCAACTCATGCAGGCGCCCACGTCCGCAGAGGCGTACCAGGTCTCGGCCACGTCCTTCTCAGTGACGGTGCTGGGCACAACCAGCGCGGCGCCGGCATTACGTCCCAACTCGAAACCATAATCCAGACCATTCCAGCCCTGCTCCGCTGAGTGACAGGTCATGCAATCGGTCTTGAGCAGGGTGCCACTGCCACCATGGCCATTATCATGGCCCTCGGCCTTGTGGGCCTTGTACATAAAGCTGGAAGACTTCAGGTAACCTGTGGGTTGATGATCCACCTCGACATCGACCAGTTTCTTGTCGTTGGTGTGGCAAGCGATGCAGTTCACTCCGTTGGAATCGTGGTAGAACTCCTTGGAATGACAGCCAAAGCAACTGGCTTCATCGATAATGGCCCGACGCTGTGGCACTTCGGCGCCTGCCTGCCCCAGAATGGTGCGCACAGGCTCACTCTGCACATAGGCAGGATAAGCGCCTGCACTGGTGCAATCGGTCCGCACCGGGCTGTTGTCCTCGAAACACACCTTCACCACAGGCAGGATCTCCAGGGTTCTCTGGTTGATATCCGCGGGCAGATCCAGGGTATAGGTCATGCCTCGTTTCACCTTTTCGGTGGTGACGTGGAAGGTGCCATTGGCATAGGTGGTAGAGCCATCGCCTTTAAGACTGAAACGGCGGTGCTCATAGGTCGTGCCCTCGCTGAAGTCGGCGCCTTCCAGGGTCACCGACTGCTCGGGGTAGTCCTTGTCCACATCCCAGCTCACCACCATGTAGGGGTTGGAGTACCCCTGCTGGTAGACCTGGTCGATGGTCACCAGCCCCCCTTCTGAGTCAGTCACCTGAACATCAAACTCCAACAGGTTTTCTGCGTTAACTTGAATGTTGGAGACCGTTACCCGGTAGCCTGCAGCCGCGTCATAGGGGGCACCATGTTGACGGTGATCCACACCACTGTGGCAATCGGTACAGGTCAACTCCGGGTTCTTGGCCGAGTTATGCTGCACCGGGCTGTCGGTATGACAGCCAATACAGGCGTTGGCATTGGCGTCTTTTAACCAAAGATCCACGTCGGCCAGAGAGCCATCCTCGACGTGACAAACGGTACAATCCATAAAGGGTTTGGTGGGGAAAGCCGGGTAATCGAAGGCGTGAGCGCCGTGATAGCCCGAAACCGTATAGGGCATCGGTACGACATCACCCTGTTGGTCCTTACCTTGACGGCTGGGCCCCATATGGATGGCGTGGACCATGTGCCCCAGCTCCACCGATACCCCTTCGGGATCAGAGACGATGCCGTTATGACAGGACTGGCAGTTCTCCAGGTCCAGGCGTCGTCCACCGTGGGCCTTGAGGCTGTCCGGCTGGTGACAGGTATAGCAACTCTCCATCGACACCAGTTGTCGGGTCTCCAGCCCTTGCTGAGTGCCACTGGCGGGAATCCAGTCATATTGGGCGTTCTCGGCCAGTTCATGGCCAGAGTCGTACTCAAACTGCATCTCGATGGCCAACCTCTGGGTCAGTGCTGGCTCGAAGGTCACACCGGCGGGATCCTGCCACT
This sequence comes from Ferrimonas kyonanensis DSM 18153, assembly GCF_000425405.1. Lineage (GTDB taxonomy): Bacteria > Pseudomonadota > Gammaproteobacteria > Enterobacterales > Shewanellaceae > Ferrimonas > Ferrimonas kyonanensis. Next base: position 103,479 of record NZ_KE384365.1, read on the forward strand.
GCAGCAGATCGGTGTGGAAGGTGTAGCGGTAGCTGCCATCCCGATTATCCTGCAGGCAATCCGGACAGTCCTGCAGCTTTTCAAAGCCCTGCTCAAAGGTGGTCCCGGCATCATTGGTGGTCTCATTCAGCAGCGACTGCCACTGCTTGAGATTGCCATCCACCGCCAACTGGGCCACCGAGAAGCGGAAGTCGTGGAAGGGGTTGTGGCCATCCAGACCAAACAGGCCAACCCCCTGTGAATTGGTCAATTCAAACTCGACGCTGATGATGCCGTCGCGGTACATTGCCCCTGTTATCTGGGCTATGGCTTCTTGGGCCATATCGATATGCAGGCCAACACTGCCCGGATCCCCGGGATCCCCTGGCTGGCCCGGGCTGCCGGGCTGACCATCCTTACCATCGTCTCCATCCCCACAACCGCCCAACAACAGGGCAGAAGCGATCAACAGCGCCAAAGGTGCCTTCGGTGTTTTCATCATTATCATTCTCCGTTAGACCATCATCTCCGTGGTCGCAGCCATGGTATTGAGCCTAACGGTCACCAACCTTGACCAAGGTCACCCCGCCCCCGTCGCAACAGGACAGCCCTTAAGACTGCCGCAGTGGTCACTTTTGGAGACTTAAACCAACAAGAGGCATGGTGAGAGCCAAAACCGCCATGAGCGCCAACCAAGCCGGAGTAATAGCCAAATGCCGCAAAATGAATTATCGAATGTCGATTTTGGCAATACTGGTTTTTGACAGCCTGACGGCACCGGTTTCGGGGCGGGATCACGAAATCGACCAGAGCCGTCGATAAAAGATCACTTTTCTGCTTTCGGGCCATCGCCAATCACAGTCATTGCCATTAAATTAGCCCCCTAAGTGTTATCAGGAGGTATGGAATGTGAAAAAGTTACGCCACTGTACCCTCTTCCAATTGACGGTTTTTATTGAGGTGTATGAGCGTCTCAATGCCAAAGAGTCGGCCCAGAGTTTGGCCACTACCCCCGCCGCCATCAGCCGCGGCCTCAACGCCTTACGAGATGCCCTTGGTGACCCGCTGTTTATCCGCCGCCAAGCCGGGTTTGAACGAAGCCAGGTCGCCGAGCAGCTCTATCCGGTGCTCAAGCGGATGCAGCAGTTGTACCAAAACAGCCCTTACCCGCTCCGCCAGTCAGAACCATTGCACAAGCTCAGCTTGTTCAGCCTGGAGCTGTTTTGCCACCTGTACAATGGCAGCGGCATCGCGCCATTGGCCGAGCAGCTGGGCATCACCACCTCCAAACTCAATCGTAACCTGAAGACACTGAGACTGGTGTTTGATGACCCGCTGTTAACCCGGCAGTCTGGAGGCATGCAGCCCACAGAGGTTGGCCACGACCTCTACCCAATGCTGCGACAACTGGTCATGCTGTGTGAAGAAGCCTGTGATACCGGCGATGCGCTACAGGATGGGAGTTCGGTAAGCCTGGCCATCACCACGGTGCCGCAACTGGCCATGTCACTGCCACTGGCATTGCAGAGCGCCGCCGAGCGGCACCAGGTCAAGCTGACTCTGAAAATGGATTACTGGAACCGGGACGCCATCAACCGCCTGAGCGGCAATGACGTGGATGCGGTGATCGCCTTTGAACCGGCAAACAGGGAGAGGATCCTGAGTAAAAAAGTCATTCAGATCCGATCCGGCTATCTGGTGGCCAGAGAAGGCCACCCAATTTGGGACCACCCTTGTCCAGACCAGCTGCTGAACTACCCACTGGTCAAGCTGGCTTCCCTGCCCTTCCCGGACAACCAGTCGCCGCTGGCCTGCTATGCCCGCTCTCAGGGAACCCATCTGGATGAACTTGCGACGGTACCGGATCTTGGCTGCGCCGCCCAGCTGCTGCTCAACAGCCAGGGCTTTATCATCATCGGCATTCGCTCTGCCGTGGACTACCTGAAGCAATTTAAGGGGCTCAGGACTCAGAAGATGGGCTATCAGCAAGACAAGCAGGTGCTGGATCATTTTAGCCCACCCAGCACCTACCTATGGCTGAAACAGGACGCTCAAGGGAGGCTGGCCACTCCCCCCTGGCTGCAACGGTGCCTGGAAAACTATGTGCTGGAATCGCACCAATAATGGCTCGGCGCTGTGGCAGCCACGCAATAAAAAACCGACTCCGGAGAGTCGGTTTTTTTATGTCTGTGGAGCGGCTAACGGGAATCGAACCCGTCTCACAAGCTTGGGAAGCTTGGGTAATACCACTATACGATAGCCGCATCAGAGGCTTAGCTTATGCAATTCGATGGCCTGAACGCAACCACAACCACGCCAACCGCCGAAAAAAGCCCCGCATTGCGAGGCTAGGTTCAACACTGCATCGAAATGATTACTTCACCACTTCCATTTCAGCCAACAGGTTATCGGCACCGTCGAGGTACTTCATCACCCACAGCATGTAACGGCTGTCGACGTGGATGGAACGACTCAGTTCGTTGTTGTAACTCCAGTCGGCGGTGATGGATTCGTACACCCCATCAAACAGCAGCCCCACCAACTCACCACGGCCGTTCATGGTCGGGGAGCCGGAGTTGCCGCCAGTGGAATCCAGGTTGGACAGGAAGTTCACCGGCACGCTACCCAGAGATTCCTGCTTGTAAGGGCCGTAGACCTTATCCTTGATCAGCTGCAACTGCTTGGCAGAGGCATCGAACGGTGCCTCGTCGGTGGCCTTGGCCGCCAAGCCTTCCAGAGTGGTGAACGGCACCGCCACCAAGCCATCCTGTGGCGAGTACGGCACCACGCTACCAAAGGTCAAACGCAGGCTGGAGTTGGCATCGGCGTACACCGGCAGTCCTAGGCTCTCGTTGTAGGCGATGATCGCGCCCATGTAGTCGGGACGCACCTGCAGCAGCCGACCGGACAGATCCTTGGCCTGCTTTTCACGCTTCATCTTGGCGTCATAGGTCGCCACCGCGTAGCGAATGAAGGGGTCGTTGCTGGCCTGGAACTCTGCCGGCGTCTTGTTCAGCCACGCCAGACGGGTATCCACCTTGCCCAGATCGGTGGTGGCGTACATGGCGTCCAGTTTGCTGCCGAGCGCTTCGGCGTCAAACTTACCGGACAGGCCAAACACCCGATCCAGATCTTCCAGGTGCTCAGAGGCGGGCAATTGAGCATACTGGCCCAGTTGCAGCGCCAGAATCGCCTTATCCACCTCAACGTCGTAACGACGGTCGACCCGCTGCATGGCGGCCTCGATGCCGTCCCAGTCGCGCTCCTGATAGCCTGGCTCGCGCTCCAGATCCGGCTTCTGCTTCTCCTGAGACAGACGGTACAGGCGGGCAGCAATGCTGGTCATCTGGTTGTAACGCAGGTAGCCAAGAATAATGTCACGATCCAGGTGAGCGTGATCCTCTTCGATCAAGGCGTTGAGCTGATTAATCACATCGCCATACTGCTTGGCCCGCTTGCTGTCGCTGTTGATCCAGTCCAGTAGCGCCTTCTCTTCACCCTGCTTCTTGGCCAGGATGCCGGTCTTGGCGTAGCCTTCGATCATTGACTGGAAGTTCTTGGCATAGTTGGCCAGGCTGGCCAGGGTGCTCTCATACTTGATCCGTGCATCACTGCCATCGGCAGAGGTGGACTTGATCAGATCGATGATCGCTTCCCGAGCCACCTTAGACTTGGGGTAAATGGCTTCGAAGTAGGTCTGAACCTCTTCGGCGGTGCGATAACGGTTGGTGCGCCCCGGATAACCGGCCACCATCACGAAATCGCCGTTCTCGACACCCTTGGCGGAAACCTTCAGGAACCGCTCCGGCTGGAACGGCACGTTGTCTTCACTGTAATCCGCCGGACGACCGTCTTTACCAACATAGGCACGGAAGAATGAGAAATCGCCGGTATGGCGGGGCCACATCCAGTTATCGATGTCGCCACCGTACTTACCCACGGACATGGAAGGGGTGTACACCAGGCGCACGTCGCGAATCTCCAGCTCCTTGATCAGGAAGTACTGGGCACCACGGTGAAAGTTATACACGTCACAGCGGTAATCCTTGCTCACCTCACACTCGGCAACCAGCGCCTTGGTGTTGGTTTCGATGGTGCTGTAATACGCCTCGCCATTATCGGCGCCCTGGGTACCGGCCAGTACCTTGTCGGTCACGTCCACCATCGACTCAGTCGCCCAGATTTTGTAACCGGGAACTGGCTCTTTCTCTTCCGCCTTGGTCTTGGCCAGGAAGCCATTCTCCAGGATGTTGTCTTCCGGAGTGGAGTGGTACTGAATGGCACCGTAACCACAGTGGTGGTTGGTGACCACCAGGCCATCGGGAGAAACAAAAGAGGCGGTACAGCCACCAAAGTTGATGATGGCGTTCATTGGGAAGGCGCCCAAATCCGACATGGTCTTGGCGTCAATTTCCAGGCCCATCTCCGTCAGCTTGTCTTCCAGAGCGGGAATTTGATAAGGCTGCCACATCCCTTCATCGGCCATCGCCGTCAGGGGCAATACGACCATGGCCGCAGTTAACCAAGATTTCATCGTTATGATCCTTTTCAGACTCCGTCTCTGAGGAAAGGTGAGCGGAGATTCCTTAGGGGGTTTAGAAAAGCCGCCCTGAAAAGGCGGCTGTTCTATGTTCAAAGTCACTGTATCACAAGCCAGCGAAGGGCATAACCTCACCGTAACATCATGATGCAATTTCGCCGTCAGGCTGTTCATCTGGCAAGGTTTTTGTGACTAACGTCCTGGTATCGGGCGCCGTCAGGCCAGTTGCGCCGCCACAATCACTGCCCCCATTACGGTCACCAACGCCAGCGCCGGCTTGCCCCCTCTGACCTGATAGCCACCCTGGCCGGGCTGACGCAGCTTGATGGCCATCGCCACCGGCAGGAACACGATCAGCACCGCCAGTGGAATCGCCGCAAACCCCAACACCGCGATGAACCCTTCCGGCATCGCCAGGGCCAGAGTCAGTGGCGGCACAAAGGTGATCAACCAGGTACTGACTTTGCCATTGCGACGGCCACGCAGTTCCGCCAGATACTCAAACAAACTCAAGGTCACGCCGATGAAAGAGGTCACCAGCGCCAGGTCCGCAAACAGGGTTACCAGGGTGCCGACCCGACCGGAGCCGGTGATCTGAGTCATGGCCGTCACCAGGTTGGCCAGGCTGTCACCCTCGGCCAGGGTTTGCAGTTGCGACACGCCCATCGGACCGAACACCGACAACAACCACAGGCTGTAGCACAGCAGCGGCAGCGCACTGCCCAGCAGGAATGCTTTTCTAAGTTGGCCGACATCGCCATTGAGGTACTTCACCAACGGCGGAATGCAGACATGGAAACCGAACGAGGTGAAGATCAGTGGCAGCGCCGCAATCAGGTAGTGACTGTTGCCCAGGGTGGCCTGCAGATTCAGGGCCAGGTTCGCCGGCTCACTCTGAGGCAGCAGCATCGCCACCAGAATCACCAGCGCCACCATCTTCAGACTGAACAGGCCACGGGTTAACAGATCCACATATTTAACCCCAAAGGCGGCCACCAATCCCAAAGTACAGGCAAAGATCAAGGTCGCCGGGGTACTGTCCAGCGGCAGTGACAACAGAGATTGTGCTTTCAGCATCACCAGTGAGGCGCCGCCGGTCAGGTAGGCAGCCGTTAAGGCGTACAGCAGAGCCAGGAAGCTGGCGGAGCAGATCAGCTGTCCCCAGGGCCCCAGCGCTTTGCCGGCCATACCGTGGAAATTCAGGCCGCAGCCCACCCTAAGGTTGGCTTCGGTCAGCAACAGCGCGGTGTAACCAGACAGTCCCCAGATCAGAACCATCAGTGCCATGGCAGGCCAGAATCCGATGTGGGATACGGCGATGGGTAGCGCCAACATACCAGCGCCAATACTGGTGCCAGCAACGATCAGTGTTGCGCCTAAAAGCTTGCTATTCAAAATGGTCTTCCCGGTGTAAAAATTTGAAGTTACAACGGGTCAGGGAGAAAAGAGGAAGGACTGCGTCAGGTTGCACACACCACCTTGCCAATTGAATCCCGACCCGGTTGGTGTCGGTTCAATTAGCCCCAATGGCGTGGTTAGCGATCTATGTTACCGCTCTCCCTGCCATTGAGGCTGGCAAAATCGAGCGATAAAAGTGATGGTTAATGACATCATCTCTACCTGAAAACAAATGGCGGGTCTCCCGCAACCCAAGAAGACTAACAGCGTCCACCTTGGCGAAACAAGAGACCCGGCTCACATTTTTCCAGCTTCAGGATGACAGGGATTGCTCCCCCCTAAGCGGTTACTCGCCTCGCACCGCGTCGATGGCCTGGGCCACCCGCCGGCCGTAGTCGGCATCGGCATCGGCAAACTGCGCCAGCATTCTTTGCTGCACCGGTGCAGTCACCTGAGACAAGGTGGCGGCAATGGTGTCGGCCAGGGACTGACGCTGAGCGTCGCTCATCAGGCGGTACAGGTTGCCGGCCTGCTCGACGTTTTCCTCCTCGAAGCGATCAAAACGGTCCAGGTTGCCGTCCACCGCCAGCGGCGGCTCGGCATACTGCGGCTGTTGCTCCGGCCCCTGCTGAGTATTGGGACCGTAATTCACGCCAGACTCCTGCTGGGCACCGTGGTAAGGGCAACCGCCACCGGCCATCGCGCCGGCGCGCTGGTAATGGTTCGGCTGAGCCGCATGGGGACAGTTCACCGGCAACTGGTTGTAGTTACCGCCGATGCGATAGCGCTGGGCATCGGCGTAGGCAAACAGGCGCGCCTGCAGCATCTTGTCCGGCGACGCGCCGACTCCGGGCACCAGGTTAGAGGGAGCGAAGGCCGCTTGCTCAATCTCATTGAAGTAGTTTTTCGGATTGCGGTTCAGCTCCAGCACTCCGGCTTCAATCAGCGGGTAATCGCTGTGAGGCCAGACCTTGGTCAAATCAAACGGGTTGATGCCATAGCTGTCGGCGTCCTTCTCCGGCATGATCTGCAGATACAGCGTCCACTTGGGCGCCTGCCCATCGGCAATGGCCCCGTACAGATCCCGCTGGGCATGATCCGGGTCAATGCCCTTTAGTTTATCCGCTTCGGCATTGGAGAGGTTTTTGATTCCCTGCTGGGTCTTGAAGTGGAACTTCACCCAGAACCGCTCCCCCTGTTTGTTCCACAGGGAAAAGGTGTGAGAACCGTAGCCATTCATATGGCGATAATTTAGTGGAATACCACGATCTGACATCAAGATGGTGACCTGATGCAGCGCCTCCGGATTCAGCGACCAAAAGTCCCACATCGCCTGGGGGTCTTTGAGGTTGGTAATGGGGTTGCGTTTCTGGGTGTGAATAAAGTCCGGAAACTTGATGCCGTCTCGCAGGAAAAATACCGGAGTATTGTTACCAACGATGTCATGGTTACCGTTTTCAGTATAGAAACGCACCGCAAAACCTCGAGGGTCCCGCTCGGCATCGGCACTGCCAGCTTCACCGCCAACGGTGGAGAAACGCACCACCACCTCGGTCTGTTTGCCCACCTCATTGAAGTGCTCCGCCAGGGTGTAACGGGACAGATCCTGGGTCAAAGTAAAGGTGCCATAGGCGCCACTGCCCTTGGCGTGAACCACCCGCTCAGGGATCCGCTCACGGTTGAAATGCGCCAATTTTTCAATTAAGTGCCAATCCTGAAGGCCAACCGGGCCACGTCGTCCTGCTGTCAGGCTGTTTTGGTCATCGGCGATGGGTGCGCCGTTTTGTGCGGTCAGATGCTGTGTCATGGTGTTGCTCCTTTGCGCCATAGCGCCATTCAATCCACTCATAGAGGCCGTGCCACATAACCCCCTCCTCAATCGTTAAAATCAATTATGGATGCCATTCCTAAAATATAAAAATGATTAGATTGGATATTGGTGTTCGTTTTTATCGATTACAAAAAAACAATCCAGCTGTGACAAAAACGCGTATCAACCGGTCTACTCTGAGTGATGAGCACAAAAAACGGAGATCCATCATGAAAACGTTACTGTTTACTCTGGTTACCCTGTTCTTCAGCTCCACAGCACTGGCCACCGGCGGCGGTGGCGGCGGTAACCCAGGTCCGGCAGCCGGGGTCAATATCTCGGCCTCACACTGTTTTGACGCCAACGCCAAACGCATCAAAGGCAGCGCCACCATGAAGAAAGAGCGTCGCTGTCCGGTCACCGGCGTGAATCAGATCGACCTGCTCAACTACAACAACTTCTATGGCAACAAGCCTAAGAATGAAACCCTGAGCATGATCCAAAAACGCAAGAACTAGCGTACCCTGATCATCTGAGACATCGGTTAGGGAGAAGCCAATGCAGCTGGTGATGCTTCATGGGCTCTACATGCACCACACCATAATGCGTCCCCTCGCCGCCCTGATGCGTAATCAGGGTTGGCAGGTGGACGGTTTCAGTTACAACAGCCTGGCCATCGACCCGGACGTGCTGTTTCGGCGCCTGGACCGGCGACGGCGCCCCGGTCAGCCCATGTACCTGCTGGGGCACAGCCTCGGAGGCGTGCTGATTCGCCAGTACGCCGAGCAGCATCCGCTGCCCCCGGGCTCCCGCTTGGTTACCCTGGGGTCTCCTCATCAAGGCGCCACGGTGACCCGGCAACTGCAGAAGTGGAATCTGCTGGGACTGCTGGGCAATGCCCATGAACACGGCCTGCTACCGACGGAACGGCGAGATTACAATGCCGACACGCCCTTGGGCAGTCTTGCCGGAGACGCTGGCATCGGCATGGGCAAGCTGTTGACTAACCTCAGTAACACCCCCAATGACGGCACCGTCACCGTCGATGAGACTCGAATCGACGGCATGAGTGATCACATTGTGCTACCGGTTAGCCACACCAGCATGCTGCTGTCCGCCGAGGTCGCCAGACAAACCCATCTCTTTCTGAGTCATGGTCATTTTCAGCATCAACCTGTTGAACAATAACCCCAATCCATCACAACTTACCGAATCATTGTCATTGCTGTGCTTAGTCACAGTCCCGGATCACAGTCTGTGAATCAGGTACAAAAATCGCCAGTTTCCGGACTTTTCTTACCTATTTTGAACCGGGATTCAGCATTACTTTCACTGGTGCACAACTTAATGCGCTTCGGGGACTATCCCATACCCGTGCGCCGACTGTGTCACCTACTACAGGGAAATGATGATGATGAAACTCAGCGGGCTCAGTTTGCCCTTAAAAACCCTCTCCGCCGCCATTCTGCTCAGTCTACTGAGCGCCTGCGGCAGCGACAGCGACAGCAACACCCCTTCCGAACCGGGTAACACCGCACCGGTCGCCAACCCGGTGGAAGCCAGTGCCACCATGGGCAGCAAGACCCTTATTGATGCCCTGGCCAACGACACCGATGCCGATGGCGACCCCTTGACCCTGGAGACGGTGATCCTCCTCAAGGGGCTGGGTACCGCCTCCATCCACAACAATCAGGTACTGTTTGACCCGGTTGAGGTGGGCACCACTATCCTCAGCTACGCCATCTCCGATGGTAATGGCGGCCAGGCGGAATCCACGGTCACCGTGGTGGTCAGCGCCCAGGAACTCTCCTATGTGGGATCCCAGGCCTGCCTTTCCTGTCACACCGATAAAAAAACCTACCTGGAAACCGGCCACAACTTTAAGCTCACCAAGGTTGAGGGTGATCAGGAACCCATCTACCCCTTCACCTCGATTTCAGGGGCTCTGGATCTGTTGGATGTGGACAACACCCTGGGCACCCCCAGCAGCTGGGCAGACATCAGCTACGTCATCGGCGGCTATATGCGCAGTGCCATGTTTATCGATAACAACGGCTATATCCTGTCCGGCGATAAGGCGGGTGTCGGCATCGCCCCCAAAGGCGGCCAGGTGCCCTATGCGTTTCCTTATAGTGCCAATGATGCACCTGACTCCCATGGCTTCGATTATTGCGGTCGCTGTCACACCACCGGCTGGAAAGACTACACCGAAGGCAGTGGCGATCACCGCAACCTGAACCGCCAGGACGACATGCCAGGCATGGGCGGCACCTTTGCCCTGACCGGGATCCAGTGCGAAGCCTGCCACGGCGCTGGCAGGGCCCACATCCAGAGCCCGTCGAAGCACAACATCGTCAAGATTGCCGAGCCCCGCTCCACCAACGACTACCTGGCACAGGACATGGGCTTCGGTAAGCCCATCGCCTGCGCCGAGTGTCATAGCACTGATGATGCCGTGCGACGCTACCCAGACTACGTGTCCCCCCACAACCAGGAGTTTGGCGGCGACAGCCTAGAGGCACGCCTGAAGGTGATGACCGGTTTCGGCCCCGAAGGCCGCCGGGACGGCCGAGGTGGTCGTCAAGCTGCGACCGAACTCCTGGGCACCGATCCTGACACCGGCATCGCCATGGGTAAAAAGAAGGGCTTCACCTGCTCGACTTGTCATAACCCGCATAAATCCAAAGTCAATCAGGATAAGCCAGGCCACGAAGGCGCCATGGCGCGCGACTGTAACGATTGTCACACCAAGGAGTTCGCCAACGCTGCCGGCAGTGACATCGCTTCCGCCGCCCACGAATTCACCGCCAAGTGTACCGATTGCCACATGCCGGGGAATTCCCACATGTTCAAGATCGATCTCGACGGCGCCAAGAACGATCCAAGGCACTTCTCGGCGGACGGCGATTACGTGAAACCATGGCTTCGTGCCTATGACAGCTGCTCCGGTTGTCACGAGGATGACTATGATGAACGTGCCACTCGCATAGGCAAGATTCACCTGTAACCCCTGCCAGCCAGCGACAGCGCGTCGCTGGCTGATTTTTACCGCCTATGGCACTTCCCCTCAAACCTGTCATCATTACACCAACAACAGTCACCGGAGTTCTTGTGGACAGCAGCGCCCCTATTCCTAACATCTGCTACCGTGCACCTTCGCAGGAAGAATCTGGCATCGAAGTGCTGGATCTTGAACGCTTCCGCGGCCGGCTCAATGACTACCACTTCAACCCCTACCAACCGCACCGCGTCAGCTATTTTTGCTTCCTGTTCATCGATGAGGGCGAGGGAGAACACCTGATCGACTTTCATCGCTACCCCTATCGGTCGGGCAGCGTCATTTTCGTCAATCCCAATCAAGTACATGCCTTCGATAGCGCCGATCGTCCCAAAGGAAAGATGATCAACATCACCACCGCCTTTTTCTCCGACAGTGCCTCCAATATTCGCACCTCGTACTTCGCCCCCTTTCACCAGAGCATGGCCGCATCACCGGTACTGCCCCTGAACGACGACCTGAAAGACAGCTGCAAGGCGCTACTAACGGAAGTCAGAAAGGCCCAGCATGAGGGCGCCGATGATGACGTGGTCGTACAACTGCTGATCTCTTCGCTGTTGATCAAACTGGGTCGGCGACGACAAAGCCACCTAAGCCACCTCAGTGAACATCAGAAGGAGCGATTCGACCTGTTTCTAACTTTGGTGGAGCAGTGCTTCCCCGAAGCCAGGGAGGCCAGTCACTATGCCGACCTGATGCACACCAGTTACAAGACGTTGAATCAATTATGCAAAACATGCTGTGGCCGCACCGCCAAACAACTGATCGACTTTCGTACCATTCTGGAGATAAAGCGCAAGCTGGTCATGGATGGGTTATCTTCCCAGGAGATCGCGTCGGACCTTAGCTTCGAAGACATCAGTTACATGAACAAGTATTTCAAACGCCTGACTGGCCAGACCCCGGCGGCCTTTAAGCGGGACAACGAATGCTGAAGAACCGTTAAGGCCAATCAGCGCTTAACGCCATCACTAGGCAATTACTTGATATTGATACAGAAAAAATCTAGAGCCCTACTCCCCAATTCTTCTGGGCGCAGTCACACTTTCGACAGCAAGGTACGGTAACGGCAACTTTTCAGCCTTTACTGACCTGTTTCATCGGCAGCTCCAGCCACTATTTTCCCCGGTGCAAAACCTGGTGCACCCGCTCCCTTGGAGCCGGGCGCACCACTGTGTTAGCTACTGAAAGGAAATAATGATGATGAAACCCAATACGCTCAATGCGCCGATGAAAACGCTGGCAGCCACTGCCCTGCTCAGCCTGCTGACCGCCTGCGGCAGCGACAGCGACAACAACTCGGTTGCACCGCCTCCTCCGCAGAAGAACGCGGCCCCGATAGCCACTGCCGACACCGCCGAGGCCACCGTTGGCAGCCAGGTGATCATCGACGTCCTGGCCAACGACAGTGATGCCGATGGCGATCCCCTGACCCTGGACCGGGTTGACCTGGTAACGGGAAACGGCAGAGTCTCCATTGAGGACAACAAACTTCTGTTTGAACCGGAAAAAACCGGCGAGGCCAAGTTGGCCTACGAGATTAGCGATGGCCGGGGCGGTGAGGCGAGATCCACCGTCACCGTCACAATCGCAACCGAGCCAGCGGAGCAACTGAGTTATGTGGGCACCCAGACCTGCCTGAGCTGTCACAACGACAAAGAAAGCTTCCTGACATCCGGCCACCCCTTTAAGTTGGCTAAGGTGGTCGATGGCCAGATGCCCGAGTACCCCTTCACCAACATCGCCGGCGCCTTGGAGATGATAGATGGCGTGATCAACCCGGGTGGTGCTCCCACCAGCTATGAAGAGGTTGCTTACGTGATTGGTGGCTACAAGCAAGCAGTTCAGTGGGTGGGTCTGGATGGCTACATAATCACTGGTGAAAAGGTGATCGGCAAGCTCGACGGAGATGGCTATATCTCTGATATATGGTCATTTGGAGAAAACCTGGGCCCCGAAGTCAGACCCTATCACTGTGGTCGTTGCCATACCACCGGCTGGAAGGACTTCACCTCCGCGGAGGGGGACAATAGAAACAACCATCACCAGGATGGCCTGGAGGGTATTCTGGGGACCTTCGACCAGACCGGCGTCCAGTGTGAATCCTGTCACGGTGCGGGCAGCGACCACATCAAATCCCCATCCAGCAACAACATAACCCGCCTGGCCGAACCTCGTACCGCGGCGGATATGAAGGCCGAGGACCAGGCCTTCGGCCAAGCGGTTGCCTGTGCCGAATGCCATACTAAAAAAGGCGATAAGACCTACCCAGAATATCTAACCCATTACACCGAAAAGTTTGGCGGTGACGCCGTCGGAGGCCTGATCCCTAAAGGCACAGCGGGCCTGGGGGGGCTTGGAGGTCGTATCGCTGGTGATGCGATTATGGGCTATAACCCGGATACCGGCGTGGCCGAAGGCAAGAAGCAAAACATGCACTGCAGTACCTGCCACGAAAGCCATATGTCTACCCACTTCAGGGACAAACCCGGCCACGAAGGCGGCTTGAAAAGAGAGTGTACCGATTGTCACCAGATGGAGTTTGCCAACGCCGAGGGAGGGAATGGCATGGCCGCTATGATTCACAGCAGCACAGATTGCAGAAACTGTCATATGCCCTCCCGGTCACATCTGTTCAAGATCGATATCTCTGCCCCCTCTGACGATAGCTACCACTACTCAGAGGACGGCGTTTACAGCCAGCCGTGGCTGCGACCTTCCGACGCCTGTCAAGGCTGTCATGCCGAAGACTACGACGCTAGAGCCGCTCAGATAGGCAAGATCCACAAGTAACGTCCACCAGCGGGTAACCGAAAGCCTAAAGCCGGCACCGAACTGATGCCGGCTTTGTTGTTTCCCCATGGCCGTGTTGGACAGCCTCGGTCCCCCCGACACGGGGCAAAAGACCGCCTCGAACCCCGGCTTTGATGCCCCCCATTCGAATGACTATTTTTAAACACGCGCCCGGCAGGCACTCTTTTGACGCTCAAAGAGGCGTTTTTAAGATCCATGTCACCGTTTCCAGATGGCGGCGATCACATTCCCGTCGCACGGTACTTTAACGGCAATTTTCAGGCCTGTTTCGACCTGTTTCAATGCCGAGTTCACCATTACTTTTACATGGACACGGCCTGGTTCGCAGCGGCGATAAGCCAAGCGTGCCGCCCTGTTACCTACTGTAGGGAAATAATGATGAACCCATTGCGGCCAATGCACCGATAAAGACGCTAACGGCCGCTAAAGTAAAACGAGTACACCTCTAAGGTACTCAGTTTTAAGAAGTGTCAGCGGTTTAAGCTGACACCTCTTTTTTCAACACCAATCCTCAATGCCTAAACCCAGCCAGTTGAGCTGCCTCCCTTGAGAAGCCTGATAGATGGATAAAATCGACAACATTCCCCAAATCACCTACGACAGCCCTCAGCTTCGTAAGGCTGGTATGGACATACTGGATCTGGAAACCTTTGTTCAGGATATCTGTGATCAGGGCGCCAACCCTTACCAACCTCATCGGGTCAGCCATTTCTGCCTCATTTTTGTCGAGCAGGGCGAGGGGCAACACCCTATCGATTTTCACTCCTACCCTTATGAATCTGGCTGCGTGATATTTCTTAATAAATACCAAATCCATACCTTCAACAGGGACAACAAAATCAAAGGCACGCTGGTACTAATGACCCGGGAGTTCTTCGCCGCTGGCGCCGCCAACATCCGCACCTCCTATTTTGTACCAGCGCATCAAACCCTGAGCGCCTTCCCGATATTGCCTCTCTCTGACGACCTCAACGAGAGCACCAGGGCGATGCTGAGCGAAATGACACGCGCGATCAAGGAAGGGCCGGACAGCGGCGTCATCGTACAGTTGCTGCTGTCAGCCATGTTGCTGAAGTTGACCAAGCTGCGGCAGGGCCACCTGGCCCACCTCAGTGAACAGCAGAAGGCGCGTTACGGAGAATTCCTGCGCCTGGTGGATGAACAGTTCACCGAGGTCCGCGAGGCGAGCCAATACGCCCAGATGATGCACAGCAGTTACAAATATCTGAACCAACTCTGTAAAACCTGCTGCGGACACACCGCCAAACAGCTGATCGATTTTCGCATCATCCTCGAGATTAAGCGCAAACTGACCATGGACGGTCTCTCGGTTCAGGACACCGCCTTTGAAGTAGGGTTTGAAGACATCACCCATTTTATCAAGTACTTCAAACGCCACACAGGCAAAACCCCGGCGGCCTTTAAGCGAGAGCAAGGGGATTGAGGCTCAGCTGGCCTCCTCCGCTTCATGGCGATAGAGCTTCACCAGGTAGTAGATATCAATCACCACAATAAAGGCATTCACCAACATTACCGGGTAGGCACCGATGGCCCAGCCATAAAGGACAAACAGCGCCGCTCCCAGCAGATTCCACCAGCGTAGCTTTTTAATGTCTGCCATCATCAGCGACACCGCGACCACGATGGAGGCCGCGTACCCTACCCACTCCCAAATCCAGTGCAATTCCATGGCTTATCCCCTATCGAAGTCCTGCCTTCATTGTAGTGGCAATGAGGCTCAAGTCAGCCTCCATTGCACATCATCCCCTCCTGAACCGGCCCACCAGCCCCATTTGCCCCCACACTGCGGCCTCGGTTCGCCCTGGGTCACAGCTCCAAAGCCTACCCCGATCACACTCCCTTCACCCGGTATGTTAACGGCAATTTTCAGACCGTTGCCGACCTGTTTCCCAGGCGACTCCAGCAGTATTTTTCCTCCTGTACAACGGTACTCACCACGGTTCCAGATCGAACCGCTTGAGAACCCCGGCACCGTCACCACTGAAAACAGCAAGGCGCAGTCCAAGCCCGAACCGGTCGATGGCGCCAGGCTGAGTTAGCAGAGTCACGATAGTCGGGGTGGTGAGGCTGCCAGAAACAGAACTTCGAGGAGCGAGCTGTTAGAATGAAACCAGTTCATCTTTAAATCAGAGGCTTCGTGGAGGCATCGGCTTCGAGTGTCGATGCCAATTTAGTCATCGATAGCCAATGCCTTAGTGTTGGCAGAGAGCTCTTTGCCACCCTTCAGTAACAAGGCCAACCAATGGACAAATTCGACGACATTCCTAACATCAGCTACGGCAGTCCACTATTGGATAAGATTGGCATCGACATACTGGACTTAACGCAGTTCCTCGACAACTTAAGCCAGCAGGGAGTCCATCCCTACGAGCCGCACCGCGTCAGCTATTTCTGTTTCATTTTTTTGGAACAGGGGAAAGGTCAACACTCCATTGATTGTCATTCGTACCCCTATCAATCCAACAGCATCATCTTTGTCAACAAAGGGCAGATACACGCGTTTGATCAACAAGACAGGCCCAAGGGTAAGCTGCTCATTCTGACACCAGAGTTTTTCTCAGCCGCCTCCGCCAATATTCGCACCTCCTATTTTGTACCGGTCCACCAAAGCCTGAGTGCTTTTCCCATTCTTCACCTCTGTCCGGGGTTAAAGGAGACCAGTCGAGCGCTATTGAATGAGATGAAGACCGCCTTAACTGAGGGGGCGGATAGCAGCGTCATTGTGCAACTGCTGTTCTCGGCCTTATTGATCAAGCTAGCCAAACAACGAGACCGCCATCTCGCTCACCTCAGCGAACAACAAAAAAACCGTTTTGGCGAATTTCTGCGCCTGGTCGATAACCACTTCACCGAAAGCCGGGAGGCAAGCCAGTACGCCCAACTCTTGCATACCAGCTATAAATCCCTGAACCAGCTTTGCAAAGTTTGCTGCGGCCACACCGCCAAACAGTTGATCGATTTCCGCATTATCCTCGAGATCAAACGCAAACTGACTTTGGGAGGCTGCTCGGTCCAGCAGGCTGCCTTTGAACTGGGGTTTGAGGACACCACTCACTTCATCAAGTACTTCAAACGCCACACCGGCAAAACCCCTGCCGCCTTCAAGCGAGCCTACGAGGGATAGCACAGGTTCCCCCAGCCCCGCCTTGGGCTCCAGCAAAGAAGCGTTTTAAATGCCCGTTTTTCATATGGATGGACAAAAAGCCAGCCAACTTTGCTACACTGCCGAGTTCTGTTTGCAATGAAATTCATCTGCCATGAACCACACCGCCATGATCGCAGCCCGGCCCGGCTCAAAACGCACCGCCACCTGGTTGTTTGCCGTATTCTTGGTGGTGGCACTGATGGTCGCGGCTATGAGTTGGGTCAGCGTCAGAACCGGTTTCATGGTTCAGGAAGACTCCGAGCAGATGGTCCAGCGCCACATTCCGGAGATGGAGGCCATCGGCGTGCTACAGGCGGCATTGAGTCAACAGGTGAATCAGTTATACCTCTACTATGCCACCACCGATCGGCCCCCTTATCTCTCTCGATCCCGCGAGCTCAATCTGAGCATTAACCGCGGCATTGCCCACCTGCAAGATCTCGGCATCACCGCCCGTGACGCCACCGTTCTGCGTCAGAGCATTACTCAATTCAACCTTCATGCGGCCCAGTTTGACACCCAGATGAGCGGCCCCAGGGATTGGGATAAACTCCGTCAGACCCTGTCCGATGCACAACAGGTGGTCGACACTGCCCATGAGCAATTGAATCAATGGCAGACGAAGATCCGCATGGCCACCATGAACGACAGCGAAGCCGCCCTGTCTGAAGTCAACAAATTGTCACGTCTGCTGGTCGGCTTCAGCATCGCCATACTGGCAGTATCGGCCTTTGTCTTGATGACCTTGTATTTACGGCTCAAAGACCGCGATCAACTGTTCCGTTTTGCATTTTACGACTCCCTTACCGGGCTACCCAACCGTCGAACCCTGACCCAGGATCTGTCTGATAACCTGCAACACACCGACGCTGGCGCCTTGATTCTGCTGCGGCTGGAGCGCTATGCCTTGCTCACCGGCACCTATGGTCACAGCTTTGGCGGCGAGGTTCTGATTGCCGTCAGCCAATGGATTCAGCGACGCCTTAGCAACAGTGGTTGCACCACCAAGCTGTACCGCTTCGGTGAAGACAGTTGGGCAGTGACCGTCCATCACAGCCATCAGGCCCGTGAACTCAGCGAACTGGCTACCAAGCTGGCCCAACTGGCGGACGAACCGCTGTATGTGCAGCAACGGCTGTTGAACCTGAGCGGCAAGATCGGCATTACCCGCTACCCTCAGGACAGCAACGACAGCGATCAACTGATGCGCAACGCCGATGCCGCCATTCACAGTCTCAGCGGCAGCAACCAAAGCTACCGTTTCTACGACCGCGAACTGACCGAGCGAACCCAGCAATGGCTGGCCACCGAGGCCGCCCTTCGACACGCCATTCGCAACCATGAATTTGAGCTGTTCTATCAGGTTAAAATTCACGCCAAAACCCTGAAAATCGCTGGGGCCGAGGCGCTGATTCGCTGGCACCACAACGGCAAAACCATTTCGCCCGCCGAGTTTATTCCCGTCGCCGAGCAAAGCGGACTGATTGTGGCTCTGGGTAACTGGGTATTGAATGAAGCCTGCCGCCAGCAAGCTCAATGGAAAGCGGAGGATCGGCCGCTCTACCCGCTGGCGGTAAACGTCTCGGCTCAGCAATTTGCGGATCCAGCCTTTCCCCAGACCGTGTCCGACTGCCTGGCACGCCACGGCATCGACGCCCGCCTGTTGGAACTGGAGATCACCGAAGAGGTGGCCGCCGCCGATCCGCAACGCGTGGTCGAGACCATGCAACAACTCAAGGCGACCGGCGTCACCATTGCCCTGGACGACTTCGGCACCGGCTACTCCTCCCTGTCCTACCTACAGCGCTTGCCCATCGACACCCTGAAGATCGATCGGGCCTTTGTCTCGGGTATCGACACCGTGGCCGACAACGCCGCTATCGTCGATATGATTCTGTCACTGGCCAGCCAGGGAAATCTGAAGGTTGTCGCCGAGGGAGTCGAAACCCAGGCCGAGTCACGACTGCTTAGGGAGAAATCCTGCACCCTGCTGCAGGGGTATTTGTACGGACGGCCGGAGCCAGCCCCCACTTTCAGTGAACGACTGAGTAACAGGCTGCCCAGCCGTGCCGCCACGGTGTAAGCTCGCGGCCGTCACCCATAGGCCGCTACGATTTTAACTCGCAGGACATCAAAATCACGTCAAAATACTGCATTTGAAATAATGAAATTGCGCTTTTGTTGTGCACCCTGAAGATCGGTGCCAAAGGCCTTTACCGCCAGCGACCCTCCTGAGTACAGTCCGGGTATTCCCTCTCCCACAACAGGCATTCGGATCGGTCGATGAACACCTCTCTCGCACAGCTCCCCTCCCGGGTAGCGGGGTCTTTGCCCCCATGGCAGCAGATACTGGATACCATCAAGCCGAACATCTTCCACCACGGCATTCAGGGATTCTGGTTTCAGGGAGTCGCCCTTTGCGCCTACGACAATTATCACAGTAACTGCCGCAGCAACCTGTTTACCCCCCACACCCTGCGACGGGCTCAAGGGGTGCTGTGTTCATCGCCAAAGATCCGCCAGCTGCACCAGCACTACGTGAGCCGGGTCGCGACATCGGATCCCAACTTTGCCGCCGCCTTGCAGCTGCAACAGCCCTATTGCTATGGTCTGGATCCGGACACCACCAAGGCCGGCCGCCTGTTTCACAGTCATGGTATTCACCAGGTATTAAGCTGGCCGTTGCTTCAGACCGACTGCCACTCCTGGGCGGGACGCTTTACCCTGCTCAGCGACAACAGCATCGACACTGAGCAGCTAGGCAGTACTCTGGAGATCGCCCAAATGAAGCTATTCCAGCTTGGACGAGAGCGATTCAACCCCTACCGTCAGGGCCGAGTCTTCACCTCCACGGCGCTCGGAGTCCTGGCCCTGACCGCGCGGGGACTGCACAACCACCAGATTGCCGAACAGCTGCACCTGACGGTAAGAGGGGTGGAGTACCACCTCGAAGCGATGAGAAAAAAACTGGCTGCCAGCAATCGTGCCAACCTGATCCACATCGCCCACCAACTGGAGATTATCTGAATCATGCTCGTCCTCCTGGTCGAAGACAACCGCCTGTTAGCGAAGAATATTGTTCACTTTCTTGAGCTCAACGGCATCGACTGCGATTACGCCAGCACCCTGCACCAGGGGGGCGAATTGCTGTTCCAGCGCCACTACGATGCCCTGATACTGGACCTGAATCTGCCCGACGGTGACGGCGTTATGGCCTGCCAGCAGTGGAAAGCCCAGTGCCTGCCGACCCCAATCATCATGCTGACTGCCAGAGGCAATCTCAACGACCGACTCAAAGGCTTTGAGGTCGGCGCCGATGACTACCTGGTGAAGCCCTTCGCCCTGCCGGAGTTGGTAGCCCGCCTGAGAGTGATCGCCGAGCGCCGGCCGGCGCCCAAGGTGCTCACGCTGGGCGACCTTGAAATCGACTTTGGCAGTCATCAGGCCTGGCGCCAGCAGCAACCACTGGCGCTATCGAAAACCGGCTGGCAGATCCTGTCGCTGCTGGCCAGGCGTAGCCCGGAAGCGGTGGAGCGAGAAGAGATTGAGCGTATGCTGTGGCCCGACACGCCACCGGACAGTGACAGCCTGCGCAGCCACCTGCACCTGCTCAGGAAAGTGGTCGACAGGCCTTTCGACAGCAAACTGATCCACACCCTGCGCGGCGTCGGCTTATGTCTCAAGGTAAGTCGCGATGAAACCTAAACTCAGCCTCAAGCGGGTCTATCAGGGCTACGGTCTGGCGTTCCTTGCCATCACCCTGGCCATCAACAGCATCATCCCCCTATGCATGATGTGCACCGGCATGTTTTCGATGCATGAAATCACCATGAATAACGCCGGTCAGGCCGCCGAGCAGTTGTTCAGAAGCAGCGGAAAAGCCTTTGTTACCGAAAACATTCAGGTGTTTGACCGTTGGCAATCGGTTCCCAGGCAGGTACGTGCCATCAGCGACTTTGTTCCGCCCAAACAGCCGCAGTCCATCCACTACCAACACGTCGATGGCCCCTTCATCGATGCCCTGATGCTGTATCAGGGCCAGGACCAACGTCCCTACTACGTCTGGCTGCACTACAATGCCACTCACGACCTGGTGTTTGCCCCTAAAAACATGACCGCCATTTTGCTGCTGATCGTCATGACCTTCGGCGTGGTCGCCAGCCTGGCGTTTTATATGCAGAGTCAAGTCATCACCCCGGTGCACCAGATCAGCCAGGCCATCAAGCAACACGACTGGCAAAAAATGCTGCCACTGCAGTTCCCCAAGCAGTGCTACGCCGAACTGCAGTCCATCGTTGACGCCCTCGAGGGCTCGATACGGCAACTGAAACAGGCGCAACAGCGGGAACTGAGTTTTCTGCGCTTTGCCAGCCACGAACTGCGTACCCCCATCGCCATCTGCCAATCCTCATTCGATATTCTGACCCTGCAGCAAGGTCAATTGAGCGGACCGACACTGCACGCTCGCCAAGCCACCGCCCAGATGAAGTCGATCACCGAAACCCTGCTGTGGATGATGGATCCGGACTGCAGTTCCATGGACCCGTCACCGGTGCACCTGAGCCAGATGCTGAGTCAGGTTGTCGAAGACCAGCAACACGCCCAGGGCAGCAGCGTTGCAGTCAACCTTAATGGTGACGCCACCCGACTGACCACACTGAAAGAGCCCCTGTCCATCGTGCTCAACAACCTGATTCGAAACAGCCTGGAACACGGCGCCGATGGCATCGACATCCAACAGCGGGGCAAATGCATCGTTATCAGCAACCCCATGGCCAACAATAACCACAGTGGCTTCGGCCTGGGATTGATGCTGGTCAAGCGTCTGACCACGCAACTGGAATGGCAGTTTGAGATCGACACCAGCGACAACCGCTTTCGAGCCTCACTGACGCTGCCCTGAGGTTAATTCAATCGAATGCACACCGGCGCCCTTTGGGCGCCGTTTTCGTTGCTGGTGGCCTATAAACAATCGACAACTGCGATTATTTAGTTGAATAAAAAATTGAAAAATATTATTTTGACGTTAATTTCACAAAGGCACCAAATCAATAAAAAGCCAAACCAGTCAAGTTCCACAGGTTTATTTAAACGAGCTCACAAAACCCAACACCACAGGTAAAAATGATTTCATTCACTGCCTTATTCCACACACTTTAATCACCGACAACCCAGTCCCGGAAGCATCTCCCAGTCCATTATTTTCAACCCGGTATTCTGACCAGGAATTTTCAGCTAGGAATCCCTCGGATGAACACCAAGTTAATCGCAGCACTGTCAGCATTGCTGGTGGCTCCCGCCATGTCAGCCACCTCTCTGGACCTGGGCTACAAAGCCTATACATCGGATACCCGAGACGACAACGCCGGCGCCTACAACCAACCTTTCTTAAAACTGAGCCACTTTAACAAAGCCGATTGGGGCACACTGTTTGCTTATGTAAAACTGGAGAATCCCGGCGAAGTTAAGGACGCTCAACACGGTGCCGACGGCAAATTAACGGTAAAATCTCTGGCCATTGTCGATAAACAGATTGGCAGCAGCAATCACAACCTGTGGATGCAAAACTTCCTGTCTTCAAATCGCACCGTTATGGAAGACAACCTGTATTTAGGTCTGACTACCAATCAAAAATTTAATGGTCTGTTTATTAACGCCGGTATCGGTATTAACTATTCCGCCGCCTCTTTTAGCCCCACCAATGCCAGCTTCGATGGCCTCAGTGGTGGTGCCGCCGTCATCAACGCCCGCTACCCCTTCGCCCTCGCAGGCCTGAAACACAGCCTCACCGTGAACTACGAAGGTCAATTCGGCCGCGATGACGAACACAAGCAGACTCTGGGCTACGACAGCTACGGTCATCAGCTCATCACCACCCTGAAAACCAACCTGACCGAGTCCTTGTACACCAAGCTGCACCTGACCCAGTTCGACAGCTGGGGCGCCACCCCCAACGACGGCATCGAGTACGGCATCGCCATCGGCATGAGTTTTTAAAGAGAGAGAATCCCTGTGTTAAAGAAAACCCTTATCTCCAGCGCCATCCTGGCCCTGGTCGTCGGCTGCAGCAGCCAGGTTGACAACCCCAGCGTCACCAGCGAAGGCAAGGCCTTTGGCAAACATGGCGAAATCCAGGTAAAAACCGAGGTCAAAGATGGCCAACTGGTGGACATCCAGGTTCTGAAACAGAACGAAAACAAGGTGCTTGCCGCCTCGGTCTTCACCGAGATGAAAGACGCCATGATCGCCAGCAACAGCACCGAGGTAGACGGCATCAGTGGCGCCACCATCACCAGTGGCGCCTTTAAGGAAGCGGTAGACAACTCCCTGGACGCCGCCGGTGTCACCCTGATTGCCGGGGCCGCCAAATCCAAGAAGCAGGCAGACGTCGCCACCGAGCAACAGTTCGATGTGGTGGTTGTCGGCTCCGGGGGCGCCGGATTCAGCGCCGCCATCACTGCCAAAAACGCCGGGGCCAATGTGGTCATCATCGAGAAGATGCCGACCGTCGGCGGCAACAGCCTGATCACCGGTGGTCAGATGAACGTCCCAGGCAACTGGGTTCAGAAACAGAAAGGGATCGAAGACAGCATCGAACTGTTCGTCAAAGACACCCTCAAGGGCGGTGACTACCTGGGCGATCCCGAGATGGTTCAGATTCTGGCAGAACAGGCTCTGCCGGCAGCCGAGTGGCTGCGGGATTACATCCACGTCGACTTCTATAAAGATCAACTGTTCCAGTTTGGTGGTCACAGTGTCAAACGCGCCTTGATCCCGAAAAACCACACCGGTGCCGAGTGGATCAGCAAGTTCATGGCCAAAACCGATGAGCTGCAGATCCCCATCCATACCCGTACCACAGCCAAGGCCCTGATTCAGGATCAGAATGGCCGGGTTATTGGCGTGGAAGCCGAGAAAAATGGCAAGACCATCAGCTACTTCGCCAGCAAAGGTGTGGTGCTGGCGACCGGTGGATTTGGCGCCAACGTCGAGATGCGTACCCGCTACGTCCCCGAACTGGATAACCGCTATGGCACCACCAACGCCCGCGGCATCACCGGTGACGGCATCGTGATGGCGGAAAAGCTGCACGCCAAGACCCACAACATGTCCTCGATTCAAACCTACCCCATCTGCCACGTGGACACCGGTGTGATCTCGCTGATCGCCGACTCCCGCTTCTTTGGCGCCCTGCTGGTAAACAAGGAAGGCAAACGCTTTGTGGAAGAGTTGGAGCGTCGTGACGTCATCAGCCGTGCCATTCTGGCCCAGACCAACCAGCAGGCGTATGTACTGTGGGGCAATGAAATCGAACAAGCCGCCAAAGTGGTGGGGGTACACAAAGATGAGTTCGAAGAACTGAACCGCAAAGGCTACATGTACAAAGCCGACAGCATCGAAGAGTTGGCCGACAAGTTTGGCATCGACAAGCAAGCGCTGATGGCCCAGGTAGGCCGGGTCAATCAGTTTGCCAAACAGGGCAAAGACCAGGAGTTTAACCACCGTGGAGGCCTGAAGACGCTGCTGCAACCTCCGTTCTACATGCTGGTTGCCAAGCCATCGGTACACCACACCATGGGTGGCCTGGTCACCGACACCCACACCCGGGTCATCGCCGACAACGGTCAACCCATTGAGGGCCTGTTTGCCGCCGGTGAGGTCACCGGCATGACCCATGGCTCCAACCGCCTGGGTGGCAACGCCATCACCGACATTACCGTGTTTGGCCGCCTTGCCGGTCAGCAGGCTGCCGCCAACTAACCCCGGTTTTTTACTCACCCGACAAGGCCGGCCCCCGAGGCTGGCCTTTTTCGTTTCAGGAACCCCACCATGAAGCTTCTTCCCGCCGTCTGCGCTCTACTGGCACTGCTCAGCCTGACCTCCTCTGCCGCCCCGCAGATGCGTCACATTGCCGGAGACACCATGGGCACCACTTACACCATCCAGTGGCGGCAACACGCGCCCGAGCACAGCCCATCCCAGGTACTGATGGCCGTTCAACAACAGCTGCAGCAAATCAATGCCGGCTTGTCGGTGTTTCGACCCGACTCGGAGATCAGCCGGGTGAATCAGGCTCCCATCGGACAACCGATTGCAGTCTCGAAGGATCTGGCCAGCGTGGTTGCCATCGCCAACCGGATCAGTACCAATACCGACGGTGCCCTGGACATCACTCTGGGACCGGTGATCGAGTTTTGGGGATTTGGCCATCGGCCCCGGGATCTCAATCATAAGAATCGGGGCCAGTTAGAGCGCGCCCGCAGCCACACCGGCATGGAGGGGTTTACGCTGCAGCAGCGCACCCTGACCAAGCTGATTGCCGGCCTGGCTTTTAACCCGTCTGCCGTTGCCAAGGGCTATGGCGTCGATCGGGTCGCCCTGGTGCTGGATCAACTGGGCATTGACCACTACTTGGTGGAGATTGGCGGCGAAATCAAAACCCGGGGCCAGCCAGAGCCCGGCCGTGACTGGCAGATTGCCGTTACCCGGCCAGAAAAGCTGAGCCTGGCATTGCAGCAGATCGTACCTCTGAAGAATTTGTCGATGGCCACCTCGGGCAACTACGTCAACTTCATAGAGAACAACGGGGTACGCCTAGGACACATTATCGATCCCCGCAGCGGCTACCCCAGCCTGAGCAATACCCTGTCGGTGACGGTCATCCACCCCAGCTGCGCCATTGCCGATGCCTACGCCACGGCCCTGATGGTGCTGGACGCGGAACGCGCCCTGACCATCGCCCAGCAACACGCCCTGGCGGTGATGATCATCGAACAATCCAGTACCGGCCCCCGCAGTCGCTTCAGCGAGTCGTTCGCGCAGCTGCTCGGCCGCCACTGAGACACAAAAAAAGCGCCCGAAGGCGCTTTACTCAGTTGCAGGGAAATGCAACGTCTTAGTGAGCACCACCGGCGTGCATCACGTCAATACCGTAGGTCTTGCCTTCGGCGTGACAAGTCCCACAGGACTCAACCGGCAGATCCGCGCTGGTAGAAGGCTCACCCTCTACGTAAGAGCCGTTACTCTTGAAGTGCGCCAGCGCCGCTGGGCTGGAGTGGGCGTGACAGGTTCGGCACGCTTCGGCGACAGGCGACAGGTAACCGTCATTGACGCCATCAAAGTTCAGATCCACACCCAGTGCGCGTTTGCCGGACGCCAAACCACCGTCGGCGGCAAACAGGGCGGTGTCATCCTTGTGACAGGCCACACAGCTGTTGGCCTGATCCGGATAGCCCTGAGTCGCCATGCTGCTGTCCAGGTGAATGGCCGGGAAGCCGCGGTTGTCGTCCCACAAACCGGTGTGGAAACGGTGGGCCACGGCAAACAGGTCGCGAGTGTGGTAGCTCAGGCCATCGATGGTCTTAAACACCGGATTGCCATCGGCATCCACATCGTCGGACTTGTACTCAACTGCGGCGTGGTAGGAGCCACCCCAGGTTTCATTGTGGCAGTTCATGCACTGGTCAAACTTGAGGTTTCCGTAGTGCTTGGCGTTGGCCAGGGTATCGTGACAGTTGTTGCACTTGGCTTCGTCGGCAGTAATCCGTTCCGGCTGGCTGAAACGGGACACCAGGGCATCGCTGCCATCGGCGTTGGCCAGGTTCCAGTAAGCGGTATCCATGGTTACCGCCACATAACCCACTTCATACTGAGGCTTGGTGTCATCACCACCTTCGTAGCACTCAATCAGGGCACCGTCTTTGCTGCACAGTGACAAGCGCGAAGCCAGGTACAGGCTTTGCCCATCCAGGTTCAGGTTGCCAATGGCCGACGCTTCCACTTCACCGGCAGCGGCGGCGGCCCCGGCAAAATCAACATCGGTATTCTTGGTGACGGTACCGTCGGCCACCACGCTGCCCACCATCAGGGTGGAGTACTTGGCATAAGGGCCAAAATCGAAACCATCGGCGACATCGCTGCCATCTTGCTGAACCGCCAGGGTCACGGTCAGCTTGTCCTGCATCTCGATGGTGCCATCCACGTCCACCGCTTCGCTGTTTTCGCTGTAGACCACGTTGACGACCTGGGCGGCAATGGATGCCGTCGCCTTGGTACGGTCGCCGACATTATGGGCACTGCTCATCCATTCGGTGGTGTGACAACCACTGCACGCCGCGGCGTCAATGCCGGCATGGGGCACCGCCAGCGAGTCGTCATTTCTGAAGTCAATATGACAGGCCTGGCAGGCTTCGGCGTAAACATTGGTCTGCCAGCTTGGCTCGCCATCGTGACACACGGTACATTCGTTCAGCTCGGACGGGAATCCGATTTCACCGAACATCTCATGGGCTTCACCGGTCAACTCCTTGCCCAGCAGGGAGTGGATCTTATGGCCACCGTGGATGGTGTGCACCATGGGACCAAAGTCAGCATTCCAACCAATGGCGGGATCATTCTGGCCACCGCTCAGAGCCGGGTTGTGGCAGGCAACGCAGTTTTCCACTTTCTGATAGTTGTGGTGGGCTTCGATGTTGGCAATGCGACCATCCTGCTCGCCGTGGCACTGAATGCAGGCGGCGTTGCTGACGGTGTCCTTGTCAGACTGAGCCAACTCGCCGGTGGCCGGAATGTAATCCAGCGGTGACGAGAAGATCTTATCGGCGATGCCGGCACCGGCGGCATTGACCACGTTGAAGGCTCTCATGAATACCCGGTGCAGATCGTCGGCACTGGCAGAGGCCAGAATCACCGGCGCCGCCCCTTCGTGGCTCCAGGTTCCGGTGTAAGTGCCCGGGTTGGCCTCATCTTCCACCAGAGTACAGGCATCCACCTCTTCACCAAGCCGTGACAGAGTTTTTCCTTCCGGGGTGCAATACATGTAAGAACCGGCCTCATTGGCCATCACGTGGTTGACCCACTGCTTGGGCGCGCCACCGGCGTCGTTGGCCTGTTGATTCATCACATACAGCGCTACCTTGTCCATGCCAAGGAAAGGCACGTCTTCCCCTTTGGCATTTTTTCCAGTCACGCTAAACGCGACCGAAAACGGTTGCCCGGCGGTAATGGCCAGGTTTTCGGGCAACAGGGTAATGGTCATCTCTGCGGCAGATTCAATGGTGTCGGCAAAGCTGCCTGCAGGCAAACCCGGCTCTCCTGGCTGGCCCGGATCTCCAGGCTGTCCCGGAGCGCCATCCTTGCCATCGTCACCATCGCTGCAACCGGCCATCATCAAAGCCGATGCAATCAGTAACGCCAACGGTGCTTTTCTTGTCATTCTCATCATCATTTCTCCAAAAATGGAATTCGCCCTCTAAGTGGCTGGGAGAAATACTATTTGAAGTGGCTAAACCCTGAATTTGACCAGAGTCACTGTATTAGAAAACAGTGATGAGCACGCAGAAACACTGAAAAACAACCAGCAGGCAGCACAACTGACTGATTGCGCAATTGTTATCAAAATGTATGATGTAATACCGATGCAGCTTTGGAATATGCGAGACAGTTTCACAGGCTGCATTTATGAAACCGGTTTTCAGCAATTCTGTCTGAGTATTTGAGGTAGAATGGATATTAATGCAGTTCGAGAAAGCCTCAACTGCTTACATTGCTGACTTATAAAGCGACAAAAATATTAGAATAAGTGACACTACTATCAATAAAATTGTATATATCGCTACGGCCTAGTCGTTTTCGAGTGAATAACAATAAACTTGCTGCATTAATTCTTGCTAGTTCTGTGATTCCAGTCAGACACCTGATTCACTCGATAACGTATAGTGCGATAAAAAGTAGGGCGAGCCCGGGCGATGGACAAATTACGAGACATCAACATTTTCTCTTTTCAGGTCTTCGTACTTGTATACGAGTCACTTAATTCCCTAAGTGTGGCTCAGACACTGAATGTACCTGCATCTAAAATAAGCCGCTGTTTAAATAGCTTACGTCATGCGTTGGACGATCCTCTGTTCCATCGCAAACAGTACGGCTTTGAACCCAGCGAAATGGCCACCCGCATCTATCCCGAGATGAAGCGGGTGCTGGAGTTGGCTGGTCAGGCATGCAGCCTCGGTCAAGAAGAGAATAATCGCCTGAAACAAGAGATCGTTATCGCCTGCCCTACTGGCCTGTGTATTAAACTGGCACAGTATCTTCAGGCAAGCGCAAATGAGAATAATCAGCATTTTACTTTTAATGTGAAACCGATCACTCATCATATTGATTCTGAAATTCAGCATGGGGATATTGATGTTGCCATCAGTTTCGAGAGTTCTACCGCTGAAGGTGTGCGCAGTCAGTTTATTACCGAAGGCAATGCGTTATTTGTGGTCGGTAATCATCAACACCCCATCTGGCAGCGCAGTATTCAACCTCAATTAAAAGAGATCATTGATTATCCGTTTATTGTCACCGACTGCCCTGCGTTTAACGACCGCATTGATCCCCTGGAAGTGTACGCCAACGACATCGGCCGCCATCTGAATATTGAAACCAAAGTCAGTGGCCTCACCGAACTGGCTGATCAACTGGAAACCAGTCGTGGGCTGACCTTTATCGGTCAGAAATACGCCGCCGAATTTATGGATCGTCTCAGTGACATCAGCATCCGCCGCCTGCCTCAGGATCAATTTGACCTGCTGCACCAGCGCATGGGCGTGCCGAACTATTACCTGCTCAGCCACCCAAGGCAACAGCAGATGCCGGAATGGCTGCTGTCCTGCATCGAGCAATTCATCATTAACTCCGTGGTGCTGCCGCCGATTGAATCCAAGGACTACCCATGACCAGCGTCAATATCGACAAATTGAAAGACATCAACCTGTTTGTTATTCGCGCCTTCTGTCTGGTGTACCAACACGGTAACTCCATCGCCGTGGCCGGCATTCTGGATGTGCCACCATCGAAAATCAGCCGCAGTCTCAATGCGCTGAGGCAGTCCTTTTCCGATCAGCTGTTCATACGTCGGCAGCACGGTTTTGAACCCACTCCACTGGCAGACAACCTGTACCCGATCCTCAGCCGGTTATTAGGCGAATCCGAAGAGATCGCCGCCATCGGTCACTACAAGGAGATGGATCAGCACAATAACCTGCACATCATCACGCCACCGCAGTTGGCCATCAACCTTATCCACAGCGTGCGCTGCGCCGCCGATAGCAACAACGATCCTCACAGCATTCATCTGAAGCTGTTCAATGACTCCACCCTGGATGAACTGGCTTCCAACCGCGCCGATGCGGTGATCAGTTTCACTCCGGCCGAGCGAGAAGGGATCCTGTCCAAGGCCATTGCCACCCCAAAGAAGGTCTACCTGGTGGCCCGTGAAGGCCACCCTATCTGGGACAACCCCAGCCTGGAGCAGATCGCCAGCTACCCCCATATCCTCTATGGCAACTCCTGTTACCCCAACAGCCAGTCGCCGATGAAGTTCTACTGTAAGCGCAAGGGCATCCCCTTCAAACTGGACTCCATCGCCTCGGACATGGCGGCCATGTCCAACTCGCTGCTGGAGTCTGACGCCGTGTCACTGCTGGCCTTCAGTTCTTGCGCCAGTTTCTTCCGCGACCTGAAAGGCATCCAGGCAATTCAACTGAGCTCGCGCCAGTTTGAAGAGTTGGTCAGCTTTAAGACCCCAAAGACCATCTACCTGTGGCTCAAGCACGATCAGGATGGACGGGTTTCCACCCCCATCTGGTTACAAAAGAGCCTGGAGCAGCACATTCTCCACTCCCTTGGTCAGGCCGGTTAGATGCTCCCCCACCGAGGCAACTGAACCCCGGTGGGCTCCCTTTACCCCAATGACCCACTGAATCCGCCGACAGAGGCAGCCAGATCAGTCCCTTTACTAGCGGCGGTATTCTGCCAGCACAATCCCGCCTATACTGGTCGGCCAAGCAACCGACTCATAAGAGGGAACCATGATCGACTCTCGCCCCTACCCCATTGGGCGGCTCCACACCCCGTGGAACGACGCCGAAAAGGCAGCCTGGCGGGCCAGCACCCGGATTCAGCGCAGTTATCAGAGTGAGGTGGTCAATGCCATTCGGGCCCTGGCCGATCGGTTCGAACTGCTGCAATACGGAGCCCTGTCGTACGATCCAGAACGCTACCCGCTGCTGGCCCTGAAAAGCCCAGGTTGGCATCAGGACAAGCCCACGGTCCTTATCAGCGGCGGCGTTCATGGCTATGAATCCAGCGGTGTCCATGGCGCCCTGACGTTTGCTCGCGAGCGGGTACAGGACTACCAAGACCGCTTCAACCTGATCATTGCTCCGTGCATCAGCCCTTGGGGCTATGAAACCATCAATCGCTGGAACCCGAATGCGGTCGATCCCAACCGTTCCTTCTACCCAAACAGTCCGGCCCAGGAGTCGGCGGCGTTGATGCGGTTGATTGAGTCGTTACAGGTCGAATTGCTGGCCCACATCGATCTCCATGAAACCACCGACACCGATGAGTTGGAGTTTCGTCCGGCCCTGGCGGCACGGGATGGGCTCGAATACGTGCAAGGGATCATTCCCGATGGCTTCTACCTGGTGGGGGACAGCGACAAGCCCGAGCCCGAGTTTCAGGCGGCCATGATCGCCGCGGTACGCCAGGTAACCCACATCGCCCCCGCCGATGATCAGGGCAACATCATCGGTTCCCCCCTGCAACAACCGGGGGTGATCAACTACCCCACCAAGAAGCTGGGCCTGTGCGCCGGACTCAGTGATGCCCCGTTTGTCACTACCACCGAGGTGTACCCGGACAGCCCCTCAGCCACTGCCGAGCAGTGCAATCAGGCACAAGTGGCGGCGGTCTGTGCCGCGCTGGACTACCTCAACGCCACAGAAGAGTAAGCACTCACATACCCAAAAGGCCGCACACGGCGGCCTTTTTTGAATCTCACCAGAGTCGGCGCCTGGGCCGATTTGTCAATGCAGTGTCACCTCATGCAGTTGCTGGGCAAACTGCTGCTCCAGGCCATCCAGCCACTCATAGCGTTTGGTGTACAACCGCCGCTTGCTGCGTTTCAAAGTGGCGGTGTCCTTTCGTACCGGCATCAGCGGCAGTTGAAAGAAGTGCTCATTCACCGGCTCGCCGCTGTGTTCCAGCCACTGAGCGTCGTAATCAAATCGCACCGCATTGCGCTTGCGGCCAATGTAGCGAGGAGACTGGTAGATATGCCCCTTGTTGGTCACCGCGTACACCTTCGCCAGCCCCAGTTGCCGCGCCAGCATCAACGCCAGCTCGACCACCAGCGATTTGGGTCTTAGACCGTGCATTCCCTTGGTCAATGCCCGAATCACCTGCTCACGATTCTCAACCCGGTTGGTGGGCCCCTGAACGGCCCCGATGTACATGACACCGCCATCGCGTTCGGACAGGCTGAAACTGATGGTGAACACCCGTTGCCCCAAGCTGTTTTTCAGGCTCAGTCCCAGGCCACCCTCCTTGTTCAGCCCCTGATCCAGATAGACCTCATAGGGCTGCTCCTCGTTATCTTGAACCTCCAGTAGCTTGATGCCATGACCGGTATAGATCGCTTCTACGCGAGAACCAAAGCGCTGCAGCAGACACTGGTGGTGACCATTGATCTCGTCGATACGACGCTCTTTGCCCCAGCCGATGCACACATAGGGGCGAAACGGCTTGCGCACGACTCTGGGGTTAATCTGCAACACCGGTTTCAGACACTCGGCATCCAGAACCCGGGTAACCCGGGCGATGTCCCGCGCATGCAGGTTACTCCAGACCAGGGTCGAAGCGACCCGAAACCGGCGTTTCAGCCCCCGGTGTTTTCGGTTCAGTGACCGCGAGAGCGACAACAACGCTTTTTGATTCTCCACTCGTTCTCTGATGGACACTTTTACCCCTTAGCTTGCGCGACACGAAAAACAAAGGCGCAAGGTTAGGAGAAATGGGGGCAGCAAAAATGTGATCCTGGGCCACCTCTGCAGGGCGCTGACACAGGCTGACAAACGCCCTGACAAACGCTTACATCAAGCGACTTGAACGGTGGGAAATTCGGCTGAAATCCGCAACGGGCGGATAGCCACATAGACGCTCATCCGCATGCCGGCGACAAAAAGGGCGGCTTAACGCAGCCACAATGGCTAACGCTGACTCAGGGTGATTTCAGAAAATGCTGAATTCGCTCCTGATACAGCTTATCCAGTGCCTCGGCCACCGTCAGAGTCTCGTCCCGATCCAGGTAGCGGTGCACCGCATTGACCACATAACGACGGGACTGACCATGCTGTTTGGCAAAAGCGGCACAATGACGGTTGAGCTCCCGCTCCGACAATTGCTGTTTCTGCTGCTGCTGAAACGCCAGAATCGCCGCATCCAGGTTGTGGTTGTGCTTAGCCAGCGCTTCGGCCAGTTGCCCCTGCTTGATGCCGTAAGTACGGCTGGCGTACACCAGCGCGGCCTTGAGGCTATCGAAACGCTCTCCAAACACCCGCACCGGTTGTGGCTGAAGCTGAGTCACTTCGATACGGCTGCCTTCCAACTCGTAGGCATAGCCAGGGTATTGGCTGCGACGATGGGCCTCTTCACCCAGAGTCAGGCCGGCGGCAATGCTGTGACTGAGTGAACGATCCAGCTGGGCCACCTCATCCTGATTCCAGCGCAGATAGACATTAATGGCCTGCTTATATTTGTTGGCCAACTTGGCCTGCACCACATCCCGGCGCTGCAGCAGCAATCCCATGGTGCAGCCTTTCAGCAGAGTCAGGCACTCCTTGCAGGCCGGCACCTGCAGGTTATCGGCGGCCTGCTGATGATCCGCAAAGGCATACCAATGGTCGCGGGGCGGCGCGAAATCCGAGTCGGTGGCGATGCAGCCGCAATAGAAGCAAGTGTGAAAGTGCGCGTCATCGGCGGCGCGCATGATGCGGTAACGCGGATCCAGTTCAGTCATTCACACTCTTATTGAGGCTTGAGGATGGGGCGGCCATTCTAGCCCAGAAGCGGCTCGCTTATCGACCCCGGTTCGATATTCCCCCCCAGTCCCCTCCAGCGCCGACACCCAGGGTTTGACTTCGCCAGCCCTTGGCTGCGGCGAGCACATTTATCTTGATACTCAAACAATTTGACATTACATTACTTTGAAATTCAAACAAAGTAGGTTTTCTAATGGAATTCGACACCCTGTTTTACGTCGCGCTGCAATCCAGTCTGGTGCTTGGCCTGGTGCATGGAGTTAACCCCTGCGGTCACTCTTGGTTAGTACTGGCTCCCTTCGTCGCCGGCAGCAAGGATGGCAAACACGTCTCCAACCTGACCGCTGCCTTCATTGTGGGCACGACTCTGGGCTGCCTGGCCATTGGTTTGGCTCTGGGTTTATTGTCCTCCGGGCTGCCGGAACAAGTGCTTCATATCACTGATATTGTCACCGCTATCATCATCATTGCCCTAGGGGCCATCCTACTCTGGCGCCCCCATTTGCTGCATTCTCATGACCACGACCATGACCATGGACATTGTCATGGGCACAGCCATGACCATGGACATTGTCATGGGCACAGCCATGACCACGGGCATTGCCACAGCCATGGCAAACCCAAGAGTTTGAAAAAGGCCACCGCATTTGGACTGGCATCCATCGGCTTCGTCAACATGATCGTCCCCTGCCCCACGGTTGCCATGATGTACTCCTACTCCCTGACCGCTGCCAACACCGCCAACTCCGTGGCGGTATTTTTCATCTACGCCGTGGGTACTGGCATCAGCATGGCCGCGGTGATTTTTGCCATCTTTCGAGCCACCAGCGCCATGCGAAAATTACAAAAGCCTTGGATTGAACCCGCCATTATGCGCAGCGTGGGGGTGTTGACTATCGGGTTCGGTGTGTACACTCTCTACTCCAGCTACCTGTTTTAATTAAACAGCAGAGAGATTCAATGCCCCATCTTGACCAACTCAATCATGCCATTATCGAATTTTACGAAAAGCTCTCCTCATGGGAACACAGCGTGGTCAAGGAGATTGGCGTCACTTTGGCCCATGTCCACGCCGTAGAACTGCTGGGGATTCACGGAGCGATGCGGATGAAAGAGCTGGCCATGAAGATGTCAGTCACCACCGGCACCATGACGGTACAGGTCGATAACATGGTAAAAGCGGACCTGGTTAGGCGACGACCCCACGACACGGATCGTCGCTCTATTCTGGTGGAGCTCACCGAAAAAGGTCAGCAGATATACCAAAATCACGACGCGCTTCATCATGACCTGACCCAGCAAATTACCTCCGGGCTGGATACGACACAGCAGCAGGCGCTGCTCAATTGTCTGATACAAATGAACCGGGAGTTCTAACCCTAAGTCGCCATCAGCGCCGGTGATGGCGGCGAGCCTTGAGCATCTGCGCCAGATTGATCAGCACACAGGCGCCGTTCATCAAGGTCACCGGATAGGCCTCGATGGCCAGCCCGTATCCGGCCATGATCAAACACCCCAGCGAGTTAAAGGTCCGCAGGAAGTACACGTTGGCCGAAAGCAGTGACACGGTGATCAGCGCCGATCCCAGGTAGCCCATCAACTCAACACTCATACTGGGTCTCCTTAATTGCGGGAGAGAGCGGGTTGCCTCAAGGCCGCACAAGCCCCGGACAACGCACTCCTAAGTCATTACAGCGTCAAGCCACCCTGATGCAGGCGATACAGGGTTTCCAATGCGATCTGGGTCTCCAGCTCGATCCCCTCCTCCAGCGGCAGGTTGCGCTTACCCCACAGGTTTTCTCCGCGCTTATGATTGGCCGCCGCCGCACAGATGGTTGCGCCTCTAAGGCCGCGTCGATGACAGACGGTAAACAGCGCCGAGGATTCCATCTCGATGTTTTTCAGCCCCAGATCGATCAATTTCTGAATCCACTCCGGACTTTCACCATAGAAAGAGTCGTCGGTAGAGGTGATGCCCCAGTGCACCTTGGCGCTTTTATCGGTGCAGTACTCCTTGGCCACCGAGATCAGCTCCGAGGTCACCTCCAGATCGGCGATGGCCGGGAAGTTATCCGGTACGTAGAATTTGGAGGTGCCTTCATTTTTCATCGCGCCGGTAGTCACCACCAGATCGCCGATGTCGATCTCATCCTGAAGGGCCGCACAACTGCCCAGACGGATAAAGACCTTGGCCCCGATGTTGGCCAGCTCCTCCGCCGCGATGGCGGTAGAGGGGCAGCCCATGCCGGTGGAGGTCACAGAGATGCGAACCCCCTTATAGAAGCCGGTGTAGGTTTTGTGCTCGCGCTTGTGAGCCACCAACTCGGCATCGTCCAGGTATTTGGCAATGATATCGGTACGGAAGGGGTCACCCGGCAGCAGCACATACTCGGCCACGTCACCGTCAACCATACCGATGTGGTACTGACGAATGCCCTTGGTTTTTTCATCTTTGTTTACAACAGTCATAACAGCCCTCTTGGTCATCTGACGACCTCTGTGCGGTCTCCTTGGTCGAGGAGGAACCCTCCTCGCCGGCGAATCAACGGCTTCATCTTAGCGTCGGTCACCAGGGCCACACAGAGCCAGATGGAAAAGCTGTTTTTCCTGCTGAGAAACAACAAAAAAGGAGCCCTCAGGCTCCCGCTTACACTCGACTTGCCTCAACGGCCTGGCGGGTGATTCAGAGATTCCCTGACCGCCTCGATCACCACCTTGAAGCGCTTCGGCAGTGCCTTGCGGGACGGGTAGACCGCGTACACCGGCATGGTCAGGTCGGTGCGCCACTCCTTGAGCAGTGGCACCAGTGGCTCGGCCCCGGCATGTTTGGGCAACAGGTAATCGGCGATGTAGCCGATGCCCAGGCCCGAACTCACCGCATCCAGCACCGTTTCGGCACTGTCGATGACAAAGTTCCCCGACACCGCCACATCCAGGTGTTGGCCGTCGCGGCAAAACGACCAGTTGTGATAGTCCCGGGTCTTGCTGCGATAAATGATGCAGTTGTGCTGACTCAGCTGGTCTGGATGGCTGGGCGCACCATGACGCTGCAGATAGGCCGTGGACGCCAGCAACACAAAGTCCACATCGTACAAGCGCTGGGCGATGTAGCCAGGACTGATCTGCTTGCTGGTGGTAAACCACAGATCCACGTCGTCCTCCAGCATATCGACGCGGCAATCCCCCAGAGTCACCTCCAGCGCCAGTCCCGGATAGCGCGCCTGCAGCGCCTGGGCAATAGGCACCATATAACGGGCCCCCAACGAGTGGGACATGGCAATGCGCACCCCGCCGGCAATCGCCTCTTTTGAGTCAAGCACCTGTTCGGTGGCCTGATCCATCACCGCGATCATTCGCTGACAAGACTCGGCAAACAACGCCCCTTCACGGGTCAACGTCAACTGCCGGGGCGTGACCTTAACCAGCTTCACTCCCAGGCGCTGCTCGAGATCCTTGACCTGCTTGCTGACGTGAGAGATCGACACTTCCAGCCGCTCTGCTGCCAGCGTAAAGCTGCCCGTCGACGCCAGCGCATCGAAGATGATCATCTGATAGGCATCGTATTTGCCGTGCTTGTTCATGGTTATCCCAGCTCCCCGATCGGAATCGGTTTCATAGTAGCGAAATCCCGCCCCATCTCTCCATGGCCATCACCGCAGTTGTGTCGGCAGGCACAAAAAAAGCGAGCCCGCAGGCTCGCTTTATACGCCGTCTGTGAATCGACGCCTCTAGTCTTGATAAGCGTCGATGGGCACACAGGCACAGAACAGGTTGCGATCACCGAACACGTCGTCGATGCGATTCACCGTCGGCCAGAACTTATTGTCGCGGGTGGCCTGGGTCGGGAAAGCCGCCAGCTCACGACTGTAAGGTCGGTCATCGAACCCCGGGTCCATGATGTCGGCCTGAGTATGGGGTGCGTTGCGCAGCGGGTTGTTGTCCGCCGGCCACGCTCCGGACTGCACCTTGTCGATCTCATTGCGAATGCTGACCATCGCTTCGACAAAACGATCCAGCTCCACCTTGGACTCCGACTCGGTCGGCTCTACCATCAGAGTCCCCGCCACCGGGAAACTCATGGTCGGCGCGTGGAAGCCGTAGTCCATCAATCGCTTGGCCACGTCCATCTCGGTTACACCACTGGCCTCTTTCAGCGGCCTCAGGTCGATGATGCACTCATGGGCCACCCGATCGTTGCGACCGGTATACAGCACCGGATAGTGCTCGCCCAGTTTGTTGGCCAGGTAGTTACCGGACAACATCGCCACCTGGGTGGATTCTGCCAGGCCGCGATCCCCCAGCATGGCGATGTACATCCAGCTGATGGCCAGAATGCTGGCCGAGCCGTACTGGGCCGAACTGACCGCACCGTTATCCTGAGACACCAGCCCGGTTTTGACAATGCTATGACCGGCCACAAAGGGGGCCAGGTGCGCTTTCACACCGATGGGGCCCATGCCTGGGCCACCGCCACCGTGGGGAATGGCAAAGGTCTTGTGCAGGTTCAGGTGCGACACGTCGGCGCCGATGAAGCCGGGAGCGGTAATGCCCACCTGGGCGTTCATGTTGGCGCCGTCCAGGTACACCTGGCCACCGTGGTGGTGAATGATGTCGCAGATCTCGCGCACCGTCTCCTCGTACACCCCATGGGTAGAAGGGTAGGTGATCATGATGCAGGACAGCCGCTCGGCATGCTCTTCGGCCTTGGCCTTGAGATCGTCCATATCGACGTTGCCCTTGCTGTCGCACGCCACCACCACCACTTTCAGGCTGGCCAGCATCGCCGATGCCGGGTTGGTTCCGTGGGCAGAGCTGGGGATCAGGCAGATGTCACGATGGCTCTGACCCAGAGACTCCTGATACTCCTTGATCGCCAGCAGGCCGGCGTATTCACCGGAGGCGCCGGAGTTAGGTTGCATGCACATGGCGTCGTAACCGGTCACCTTCACCAGCCAGTCCGCCAGGGTATCCACCATGGCGCGGTAGCCCTTGGCCTGTGTTTGCGGGCAGAAGGGATGCAGGTTGGCAAACTCCGGCCAGCTGATGGGCAGCATCTCGGCGGTGGCGTTCAGTTTCATGGTGCAGGAGCCCAGCGAGATCATGCTGTGGTTCAGGGCCAGATCCTTGCCCTCGAGGCGACGAATGTATCGCAGCATCTCGGTTTCGCTGTGGTAGGCGTTAAACACCTCATGGGACAGAATTTCATCCACCCGCACCAGCTGTGGCGACAACGGCGTGGCCGTCTCGGCGTCGATGGCGTCAGCGTCCAGCTTGG
Source organism: Ferrimonas kyonanensis DSM 18153 (assembly GCF_000425405.1). Classification (GTDB taxonomy): domain Bacteria; phylum Pseudomonadota; class Gammaproteobacteria; order Enterobacterales; family Shewanellaceae; genus Ferrimonas; species Ferrimonas kyonanensis. Next base: position 142,387 of record NZ_KE384365.1, read on the forward strand.
TGTCGTTGCCGGTGATCACCGCGTACAACACCTGCAGTGCCGCCGTAGTGGTGGTCTCATCCAGGCTGACACCGAAACGGCCTTCACCGTCGTGGCGCAGGTTGATACGAGCGGCATCGGCGCGGGCCAACAAGGCCTCGGCATCGTCAACCTCAAAGCTCAGAGTATCGAACCAGTTGTCATTAATCAGCGACACGCCGACCTGTTTGAGGCCATGGGCCAGCACCGTGGTCAAACGGTGGGTCCGCTCGGCAATGCGCTTCAAGCCGTCGGGGCCATGATACACGGCATAGAAGGAAGCCATGTTGGCCAGCAGCACCTGAGCGGTACAGATGTTGGAGTTGGCCTTCTCACGACGAATGTGCTGTTCTCGAGTCTGCATCGCCATCCGCAAGGCCGGCTTGCCGCGGCTGTCTTTGGAGACGCCGATGATGCGACCCGGCATGGAACGCTTGTAGGCGTCACGGGTGGCAAAAAAAGCGGCGTGCGGGCCGCCATAGCCCATCGGCACCCCGAAGCGCTGGGCACTGCCCAGCACCACATCGGCCCCCAGCTTGGCCGGGGCGGTCAGTTTCACCAGCGCCAGCAGATCCGAGGCCACACAGACGATGCCTTTGTTGGCTTTCACGTCCGCCGCCAGTTGGCTGAAGTCGGTGACCTGGCCATGGCGATCCGGGTACTGCAGCAGCACCCCGAAGATGTCGTGCTCTGCCGCATTCGCCGCCGGGCCTACCAGCACCTCGATGCCCAGGTGCTTGGCCCGGGTCACCACCACATCGATGGTTTGCGGGAACACGTTGTCGGCGATGTAGAACAGGTTGCACTTCTTATTCTTCGACACCCGTTTGGCCAGCGCCATGGCTTCGGCGGCGGCGGTGCCCTCATCCAGCAGCGAGGCGGACGCCAGATCCAGGCCGGTCAGGTCCATGGTCAGCTGCTGGAAATTCAGGATCGCTTCCAGGCGACCCTGAGCAATTTCCGGTTGATATGGGGTGTAGGCGGTGTACCAGCCCGGGTTTTCCAACACGTTGCGTTGAATCACGTACGGCACGTGGGTGTTGTAGTAACCCATGCCGATGTAGGAGGTGTACACCTGGTTCTGTTCGGCAAAACCTTTGAGGGTCGCCAGCGCGTCCACTTCGCGCTGTGGCTCACCAATGCCCATCAGGCCAGGCAGGCGAATCCCTTCCGGGACAATCTGGGCGGTCAGGTGCTCCAGGTTGTCAGCACCGATGGCCGCCAGCATCTCATGGCGCTGGGTGTCGGTGGGGCCGATATGACGGGGGAGAAATTCGTCCCCGTTAAACAGATGGGACAGAGACTGCTGCTCGCTCATTATCCAAAATCCTTGTTCTGCCAGCGTGGTAGGGTCGCGGCACAGATAAGAAGACAAAAGCCCCTCTGCGGGGGCTTTTTTTATTGTTGTTTATTCGTCGTCGATCACGGTCTGGTAGGCTTCTGCGTCCAGCAGACCGGCCAGCTCAGACTCGTCGGTGATTTTCACCCGGAACAACCAACCGTCGCCAAACGGATCGCTGTTGACCTGCTCGGGGGCGTCTTCCAGCTCTTCGTTAATGGCCACCACTTCACCGGTCAATGGCGAGTAGACGTCGGACGCCGCTTTTACCGACTCTGCCACGGCACAGTCTTCACCGGCATTCACGTCGTCACCCACATCCGGCAGGTCCACAAACACCATGTCACCCAGCAGCTCCTGAGCGTGCTCGGTAATGCCGATGGTGTACTCGTTGTCGCCCTCAGCACGCACCCACTCGTGGGAGTTCGTGTACTTGAGTTCAGATGGAATATTGCTCATTGTTGTGTTTCCCCATCAATGTGTCTTAAAACGCTTGTTTTCCATTACGTACGAAGCTGGGCTTGATCACGCGAACCGTTACCCGCTTTTTACGCATCTCCACTTCGACCTGTTCACCGACACTGCGAGGCACCCGCGCCATGGCGATGGAGTACCCCAGAGTCGGAGAGAAACTGCCAGAGGTAATGATCCCCTGCTGCTCAACGCCGTCGGCATCGGTAAAGAACACCTTAAGGCCGCTGCGAAGCACCCCCTTGTCGGTCATCACCAGGCCAACCAGCTTATCGGTTCCCTGAGCCTTGATGCCCGCCAGGGCATCACGGCCAATAAAATCACGTTCCTGGGGTTCCCAGGCCACCGTCCAACCCATATTGGCCGCCAGTGGATTTACGCTTTCGTCCATGTCCTGACCATACAGGTTCATGCCCGCTTCCAGTCGCAGTGTGTCTCTGGCACCCAGGCCTGCGGGTTTGACGCCAGCCTGCAGCAGTTGTTCCCACAGATCCGCCGCCTGCGCTGAAGGAACCATGATCTCGTAACCCGCCTCGCCGGTGTAACCGGTAGTCGCCAGGAAAAGATCGCCGGCCTGTACGCCAAAGAAGGGCTTCATCCCCGCCACCATCGCCTGTTGTTCGGCAGACAATACCAAAGCGGTGCGTTCGATGGCCTTCGGACCCTGCACGGCGATCATCGCCAAGTCCGGCAGCTCAGACACCGTCACCTCGAAGTCGGCCGCCTGACGACCGATCCACTCCAGATCTTTTTCCCGGGTGGCGGAGTTCACCACCATTCGGTAATGGGTGTCGCTCAGATAATAGGTAATGAGATCGTCGATGACCCCACCCTGGTCGTTGAGCATGCCGCCATAAAGGGCCTTGCCCGCCACCGTCAGTTTGGCCACATCGTTGGCCAGCAGTTTACGCAGGAAGGGTTTAGCCTGGTCACCGGTGATGTCGACCACGGTCATGTGGGACACATCAAACATGCCGGCGTCGGTGCGTACCTGATGATGTTCTTCAACCTGGGAGCCGTAGTTGATCGGCATCTCCCAACCGTGGAAATCCACCATCTTGGCATTGGACTCCAGGTGCTTAGCGTAGAGTACGGTTTGATTCGCCATCTGTGTTCCTTGTCTGGCTTTTTGCCCTTTTGTGATCAGGGTCTATTTTAGGGGTTGGGCGCATTATACCCAACCCTTCTGGTTTGTATACAATTTCACCGTAAGTTGGTGGTGGCAACCCCTAGGGCTTGCTCAATAAACTTCCGCTTTAATCCAGGAATTCGGTTAACCAGCGCCAATCCAATATCGCGAACGCCCTTTTTAACAGGATCTTGTCCTGCGAACAGCCACTTGAATCCGGACATGGCGGCGATCATCTCCTGAGCCGCCGCCTTGCGGGGCCGAGCGTAGCGCTGCAGCAACTTCAGGTCTCCAATATCGCGTCCTTTGGCGGCGGCGTCGTTGATCACGCTCACCAAATGCTCACTGTCGGCCAGCCCCAGGTTGACGCCCTGCCCCGCCAGCGGGTGAATGGTGTGGGCGGCGTCGCCCACCAGCGCCAGCCGTGGCAACACAAAGTCGCGGGCATAACGCATGGTCAGCGGAATGGCGAGACGATCACTGACCACCTCCACCTTACCCAGTGCCGCCTCACTGGCCAGGGTGATGCGCTGACAAAATGCCTCGGCATCGCATTCGATCAACTCCTGTGCCTGCTCCGGCGGCAGAGACCAGACGATGGAACACTGGTTGGGATTCGGCAACGGCAACAACGCCAGCGGTCCCTGTGGCAGGAACACCTGGCGGGCGATGCCTTCATGAGGGCGGCTGCACTGTACCGTGGCCACCAGACCATGGTGACCGTAGTCGCGGAAGCTCAGGGGGACATTGAGTTGCTGTCGCAACCAGGAGTTGGCGCCGTCGGCGGCCACCAACAGCCGGGCACTGAGCATGCCGCCATCCGCCAGAGTGATCCAGGCCTCGTGCTCACCAAAGGCCACCGACTGCGGCGCACCGAAGAAGCAACTGATGTTGGCGTCGTGCTCCGCCTGCTGCCACAGGGCATGGGCAATCACCCGGTTTTCGATGATGTGGCCCAGATCCGGCTGCTGGTAATCGGCGGCATCAAACTCGATGTTGCCGATGCTGTCTTTGTCCCACACCTTCATGCCGGTGTAGGCCGACAACCGCTGCGCCGGCATTCGCTGCCAGGCGCCGAGCCGGCGCAGATACAACTCGCTGGCACGGTTGATGGCGCTAACCCGAACGTCATAGGGGCCGCTGGCCGCCTCCGGCTTGGCGCGGTCGATCACCGCCACCGAAATACCGGCTCGAGCCAACCCCAGCGCCGTGGCCATGCCCACCATGCCTCCCCCGACAATTGCGACCTGTACCGACTGAGCCATTACCATTGTGCTTTCCTTACTGACGAACCTTGCCCCATGGTCTGGGACACCAGTCCCTGCGCCAGGGTAGGCATCCAATCCATGGCCATCAGCCCCAGATTGCGACCCACCTGCAGCACAGGGTTGTTGTTAGAGAACAGCTTCACCAGGCCATTGGTGAGGCTGACGGTACGTTCCACGTCGGCCTGACGGGCGCACCAGTAGTCATCCAGTACCGAGAAGGCGCCGGGATCCGCTTGCTGCTGCAGGCTCAGCTGCAGTCGTTGAGACAGGGTCATGACATCGCGCAGGCCCAGGTTGAAGCCCTGGCCGGCGATGGGGTGAAGAGTTTGCGCGGCGTTGCCGATAAGCACGACCCGGTGATGCACCGGCTTGCTGACCCGCTGCAGGGCCAGTGGGTAGCTGGCGCGTTTGCCCACCTGCTCCACCGCTCCCAGCCGGAAACCAAAGGCACGCTGCAACTCGGCGGCAAAGGCCGCATCACTCAGCTGAAAAATGCGCTCAGCCTGCGGCTGGTTGCGCACCCACACCAGCGAGTAACGGCCGTCGCTCATGGGCAGCAGCGCCAGCGGGCCTTCATCGGTAAAGCGCTCAAACGCGGTCGAACCAACGTTGGCCATGCGCACGTTGGCGATCACCGCCACCTGCTCATAGTCGCTGCGCTGCAGTGGCAAGTTCAGATGCTGGCGAACCCGTGATGTGCCACCGTCGGCGGCCACCACCAGCCCCGCCTTCAGAGTCTGGCCCGAGGTCAGACTCAGTTCGCAGTAGTCCCGATGCTGGCTCATCGACGCCAGCTGATCCGGACAATACAGCTGCACCTCGGTGTCGGCCAACGCCCGGTGCAGCACCGGCCCCACCCGCTCCAGCTCCACCACCTGACCGAGGGCATCCACCCCCTGTTCGGCGGCGCTCATCCGTACCTGGCCCCAGTGACCACGATCGCTGACATGAATGCGGTCGATGGCCGCCGCGCCACCGGCCAGCAAGGGCCACAGCCCCAGTTGCTGGTAGTGCTGCACCGACCCGTGGGCCAGGGCAATGGCGCGGCTGTCGAAACCCGGGTGGTCAGTGTCACTGACTGGCCTGGCTTCAATCAGTGCCACCCGCCAGCGACGCGGCGCCTCGCCGGCAGGGCTGAACTCCTGCTGCGCCAGAGCCAACGCCAGCGTCGTGCCGGCCATGCCGCCACCCACAATTGCAATATCAACCTGTTGCATCACATACTGTCCGTAGAGTGCGTCCACGGCGGCCAACGACCGCCGCAGCCTTTACATGGCCATGATGGCCTCAATCTCGTCAATCTCTTTGGCCACCGAAGCGGTCAACACTCGATGACCGTCCTCGGTCACCAGTACATCGTCTTCCACTCGAATGCCGATGCCTCGCCAGCGGGGATCGACTTCGGCATCGGGGCCAATGTACAGACCCGGCTCAATGGTCAGTACCATACCCGGCTCCAGCGGACGGCTGCGATCCGGACTGTGGTAGTCACCCACATCATGAACATCGATGCCAATCCAATGGCCCAGGCCATGCATGTAATACGCTTTGTAGGCTTCGTCGGCGATCAGGGTATCGACGTCGCCCTCCATGATCCCCAGCGCCACCAGGCCACCCACCATGATCTGCAACACCCTGTGGTTAGCCTCCTTGATGGAGACCCCGGGCTTGATCATCTCGATCGCGGCTTTCTCCGCTTCCAGCACCAGGCTGTACAGCGCTTTCTGGTCGTCGCTGAAACGGCCATTGGCGGGGAAAGTTCGGGTAATGTCGGCCGCATAGCCCTGATACTCGCAGCCGGCATCGATCAACACCAGCTCACCGTCGCCCATGGGGGCTTCATTTTCGGTGTAATGCAAAATGCAGGCGTTGTCGCCACTGCCAACAATGGTGTTGTAGGCCATAAAACGGGCCCCCAACATGGCGCAGTGATGGGCGATTTCCGCCTCCAGTTGGTATTCGAACATGCCGGGACGGCAGGACTGCATCGCCCGAATATGCGCCTTGGCACTGATCTCACCGGCCTGGGCCATCACCGCCACTTCCGCCTCCGACTTATGCAGACGCATCTCGTGCAATTGCGGACGCAGATCCAGCATCTGCGACGGCGATTTGAGACCGCGCCGGCTACCGCCGCGCAGCGTCGTCAGCAACTCGGCCACCACGGCGTCACCGCGGGCACACTGTCCCGGCAAGTAGCCCAGAGTGTCACTGCCATTAACCAGATCCGGCAGCAACTCCGCCAACTGACCGATGTCATAGGCTTGATCCACCGCCAGTTCTCCGGGAGCGGCATCGACGCCGAGGCGCCGACCGTGCCAGATCTCCGCCATCTTGTCGGTGGGACGAACAAACAGCACCGACTCCGGACTCTGGCCCGGACGCAACATCAACACCGCATCCGGCTCATTGAAGCCAGTCAGATAGAAAAAGTCGCTGTTCTGGCGAAAGTGATACTCGGTGTCGTTAGAGCGAGTGCGCTCTTGGGCCGCAAACAGCAACGCCACGCTGCCTTGAGGTAGGGCCTGAAGCAACTGTTGCCGATGAGCAACGAAATCCTTGATTTCCATGGGCCTGAATTCCTATTCCATAGTTGTCGTTATCAATGCAGGGTTTTATCACCGGGCAGGGTGCCGAACTCCAGCAGGCATTTCCAGCAGGTATCGACGACGTGATCCACCAACACCGAAAAGCCCTCGGCATTCTCCTGGTTGTCTTCGACGTCAAACTCGACCTGAGTGATTTCACGCAAGTCACCCAGCATCTCGCCCAACTCCCCCTTAACGGTATTGAAGGACGGCTGCAGCCGGGCCAACCCAAGGAAGAAGCTCTGAATCCACTCAATCAATGCTTCCAGCCGCTCCGACAGGGCTTCGTCTTCATCGGGCAGCAGTGGCTGGAACGGCACTTCCGGATCTTCGGACAAGCCGTTATCGATGCAGCGATAAACGTCTTTCATCACCTGCTCAAGTTCGCCGCTGAATGGCTGGCCGTCATTGGCCAGCTCCAGGAAACTCTTCTGCCACCCTCGCTTGTCCAGGCGAATGCCGCCACAGACCAGGCCCGTCATCAGGCCGTGGAACTCACTGGGCAACATAGTCAGGTCTGACTTGTTCAGCGCCGCTTCCAGCTTATTCATCAACAAAGGTGAGTTACATTTCATGAGTTTAATTCCCGCATTAGAAGTGAGCTCATGCTATCACGGGCAACTGCAACGCTCCATATCTTCGCCCTTACCGCCAGGCCGAGATCGTCGCCGAATCCACGTCAGTCCCCGCCGCCGCCCGACGCCATGACCATGCCACTGGGCAGAAACCGGATTCCACAATCCACGCAGCCGCCACTATCTGTGCTAATCTAGCAATATCAATGCCATTGAGCCCATGACACGCCTTCGGCATTGAACAATTCGTCACGCCGATATACAGTCGGCAACCAGCCAGGTTACCGGGAACCAGAATGAGCTCCAACACCATTGAAATTACGTTACTTGAACGGGTATACACCATCGCCTGCCCACCGGGAGAAGAGGCCACCCTTCAACACGTCAGCCAACTGCTGAATCGTCGTTTCATGGAGCTGAAACAACGCAACGCCCTGCTGACCATCGATCAGCTGGCGGTAATGGCGGCCCTGAACCTGACCCATGAATTGCTCGCCTACCAGACCCGTGCCGATGAACAGCAACAACTAACATCGAAGCGAATTCAAGCACTTGAGAAAACAATTGCACAGGCTTTGTGCGATCGCGCAAAGGAGCGACCGAAATCGGTTGAGTCCGACTCCGAGCCACAATAGACTGAAGACGTAGGGTTAAGGCGCCGTAAGGGTTTTGGCTCTACACTTATTGAGCTCCCTGTGGTGTTCGCCAGTAGGTTATGTCCCTGGCCGATGCTTACAAACCAAGGGGTCACTGCTCGTTGCTATTGTGCAGGCTCGGCACGTACCGAGAAGCCTACGGTGATGACAGCGATTCCGCCCTGAACCTACGGTTCATGGGCTTACGCCTGACAGCGGCATCTACGGGGAAACTCACGCCCATGCGGCTTCAAATAATTGCACAGGCTAAGTGCAATGGTGCCTCTGCCACAATCGGCGTCCGCCATCTCCGTCCACTCGGCGGCTAAGGCTGGATTCAGGTACCGCCAGCTAGAATGCTCTACAGATACTGAGCTCCCTGTGATGTTCGCCAGTAGGTTATGTCCCTGGCCGATGCTTAAGATCCAAGGGGTCACTGCTTGTTGCTATTGTGCAGGCTCGGCACGTACCGAGAAGCCTACGGTGATGACAGCGATTCCGCCCTGAACCTACGGTTCACGGGCTTACACCTTACAGCGGCATCAACGGGGAGCACCATCTCTCGGTACTCGCCTTCTTCCTGCTCCGGTTTTGCGGTAGGGTAACCTCACCCTCGATTCCATCGATCCCTGAATCATGACTTGTACCGATCCCCGACAGACGCTCAGGAAACAGCTGCGCCAGGCCCGCAGGGCCCTGACTCAATCCCAGCAGCGGCTCGCCGCGGAGCAACTGTGCCAGCGACTGAGTCAGCAGCCACAGATTCAACACGCCCAGGTTATCGCCCTGTACCTGCCCCAGGACGGCGAACCCGATCTGCAGCTTCTGACCCAAAAGTTATGGCAACAGGGGAAAACCCTGGCACTGCCGGTGATGCACCCGTTTTGCCGGGAGCGAATGCTGTTTCAGCGCTACGCCCCCGACACTCGACTCAAACCCAATCATTTTGGCATCGCCGAGCCCTACTGGAACCAAAGCGAACTGGTGTTGAAACATCAGCTGGAGGTCATGCTGATGCCGCTGGTGGGATTCGATGCACAGGGACACCGGTTAGGAATGGGCGGCGGTTTCTACGATCGCTTTCTGGCCGGGCCAAACCGTCCCCGCCACCTGATTGGCATCGCCCATCAATGCCAGCAGGTTATCTCGCTGCCGCCGCAACCCTGGGACATCGACATCGACGCCATCGCCACGCCTGCGCAGTGGCTGCAGTGTCAGCCAGGGCGTTAGTTCAGAAGTTATAACTCAGCATCAGGGTCACCAGGTTGGCCTCGCTCGACTCCCCCATCACCTGGGGCGGCAGAGTAAACTGGCCACTGCTGCCATTGCGGGCATCCGCCAACTGGTACTCCAGGTTGACCGACAGATTCGGCAACCAGTTATAGCGGACACCGGCAATGTAACTGGTGGACTCCAGCCGCTTCCAGGCCTGGGATACCATCACATAAGGCTGCCACAACTCCAGGTGCCAGGCAGCGGCCACGTAAGCGGCATGCTGCAGTTTGTCGCGCTCAAACTCGGCCCACAGCTCCCACTGATCAAACTCATAGCGACCACCGAGGGAGAACACATCCAGCGTGTCGGGATCACCCCCCACCTCAAAATCGGCATAAAAGTAGGTGAAATTGAGCAGGAACCGAGCGCCGTGCAGCTTGAGGTTGATGCCGGCCTGCACCTCGGTTTCGATCTCCAGTGTCGACGGCCCGAAATCCACATTCTCATGGTTATGACCGCCATAAAAAGGATGCAGCTGCAGCTGCAGTTCATCGCCGAGGCTGTAGTTGTACAACAGGTCGATGCCATTAAAGGCGGTGATCCCCAGCATGGTGCCGTACACGTCGATGGGGGGCCGAGCCCAGGGGTAAGCGTTGCCCACGTAGTAGTACTCCGAGGCCACAAACAGCGGCAGTCGCAACCGGCCACCTCGAGCCTCAAGATTGTCGGTCAACTGCCAGCCCAGATAGCCCCACTCAAACTGAGGATCGGAAAACGTATCCTGCGGCCGTTTCACCACCTGTGCCGACGCCCGCCACGAGTCACTGAGCTGAGAGTCCAGCTGCAACCCCACCGTGGTGTCACAATCGAAGCACCAGTCATCATCGAAGCGACGGTGAATGTACAGCGGCGTGGCGTTGTCGCTCTTGGCCGCCGACACCGAGGCAAATCCCGACAGCACCAGGTAATCATCCCATAAGGCGATGCCCGCCCAGGCCGGTCCGGCAACCAGTCCCAAGGCCATCATCAACACAACGTTTGCTGCTCTCATCGACCCACTCCCTGTTCGATATCGAGAATAATCCGCGCCCCCTGGGGCACCTGTTGCCGATCCACATAGGCGATGCCTCTTGGGTGGTCAGACAGCCACTGTAAGATGGCTTCGGAGGACGCCTCCCTGATGGCGTCTGGTGGCTGCCCCTTGCCAGAAAACGCCATCCGCGCCCGGCGGCTGTTGATCTGGGGGATGGATTTATTCAGAAAGGATTTGTAGAAGGTCTGTTTTTCCAGGCTGCCCTCGGGCCAGTCCACCAATTCCACCTTACCAAAGGCCTCGATGGATCTCAGCTTGCCCAAGTACAACATTTTGGCCTTGCTTTCGCTGATGGCGGGCATGGCATCATTGAGGGTGATCAGCACATAATCGCCACACAGGCCAACGCCTGGCCACATCAGTGCCAATACAAGCAGCAGCCTCCGGCCACCAATTGTCCAAGGTGTTTTCATCAACGCCCATCCTTGAGCAGCAAAATTGAGATTAGTTGCTAGGCTTTAGCTAACAGTATAGAAAGTTCTTCGACTTTTGCTGCTTGAGAAGGGATGCTCATGGCCGTCAGTCTGTCTTTGCGTGCGAAAATCCGCCTGTTGGTGGCCATACCGGTGCTGTTCTGCTCCATCATCTTTGGCCGTTACCTACTGTGGCAATACCAAGAGCTGCAGGACTTAAAGCAGATTGACGAGCGCTATCAGCTGATCTCCGATTTTCAACTGGGCATGTGCACCATGGATCAATTGCGTCAGCAGCTGATTCTGGCTCCTTCGGTCACCCACATGGCCACCCTGTTGTCCGACGCCCAACTGGCCAGAACCCGACTCGGCGACCCCGCCTTCAGCACCCTGTTTGAAACCAGCAGTGGCGATTTGTCCCTGCACCTCGAAGAGCTGGAGATGTTGATCGGCAGCCTGCCGGACCCGGCTCAGGGGCGGGATACCATCTGGGAATGGCTGACGCTGGTCAACGACTGGCAGATGGGCAGCCTGCGGCTGGTGGAATCCCTGCCGGTCGACGTAGAAAGCCGCATCGTCCGCGAAGGCATTCAAGCCTATAACCAACTGCTGTTTATGCAGGAGTATGCCCGCCAGGAGCAGGTGATCGTCAATGATGCCCTGCAACAGCAACACCTGCACCCGCTGATGCAGGCCCGGCTGGTTGAGCTGTCCTTGTTGCAACAGTCGGTTCTGGACAAATACCTGACCGTCTACGCCACCGAGGCCCAGATCAACCTGCTGTTGGATACCTTCACCGAAGCGGCGTTCACCTCGGGCAACGCCCTCAAGCAGCGATTGCTGAGCGGGGACTTTAGCGACAGCAGCGACCACAGCGCCACCGACAACCGCATGGAACTGCTCAGCCGAGTGCTGAACTCGGTACGCCAGGACATCGCCGCCACGGCGGCCTCGGCCTACGCGCACAGACAACAGAATTTCATCATCAATCTCACCATTTTGGTGTCGATGATGGTGTTGCTGATTTTAATGGCGATGCGCCTGTCCCGGCACCTTAACCGCGGCATCGAGGTGATCGGCACCACCATGAAAACCGTCGAGGAGAGCCGCGACTATGGCACCCGCATTCAACTGCCGGGCAACGACGAACTGACCCGCCTCGGCGCCACCCTCAACCGGCTGATTCAGGAGCGAGGCAGCTTCGAAGCCAGCCTGATTCAGGCCAAGGAAGAGGCCGAGCAGGCCAACCACGCCAAAAGCATCTTCCTGGCCAACATGTCGCACGAAATTCGAACCCCGCTGAACGGCATCATCGGCATGACCGACATCCTCAGTTCCACCAGCATGGACGGCGAGCAGATCGAGTACCTCAACACCATTCAAAACTCCTCGCGGGCGCTGCAGTCGATCATCAACGACGTGTTGGATCTGTCCAAGATCGAAGCCGGCAGCCTGGTGATCTCCCCCATCAAGACCAAGCTCAGCGAGCTGTTCTATGAAGTCGCCAGCGTCATCGCCCCCAAGGCAATGGAGAAACAGATTCAGTTCGATGTGGATTTCCCACCGGATTTGCCGTCTCACGTGATGATCGACGGCCACCGACTGCGACAGGTGCTACTGAACCTGCTCTCCAATGCCGTCAAGTTCACCAACGACGGCGAGGTACTGCTGTCTTGTCAGGGCCAGCGGCAAGCCGACAACATGGTGATGCTGACCATGTCGGTCAGCGACACCGGCATCGGCGTCGACGCCGACAAACTGGAGGACATCTTTCACCCCTTTAAGCAGGAGGACGGCTCGACCACCCGCCAGTTTGGCGGCACCGGCCTGGGGCTGAGCATCTGCCGCCAGCTCACCGAACTGATGGGCGGCGACATCGTGGTCTCCAGCACCAAGGGGGAGGGCAGCTGTTTCAGCGTTCGAATTTGCGCCGAAATCAATGCCAGTCCGGATGGGTATGGCAGCAACTTAAAGGGCACCAAAGTGCTGCTGCTCGACACCAACCTGAACTCGGCCAAACGCTACACCCGCGAACTCAACGCCTGGCACATGAGCGTCAACTACGCCAGTCGCCTGCAGGATGCTGAAACCCTGCTGAGGGACCACGACCATCACCAGTTTGATCTGATGATGGTACGTTACTCCAGCCTGAGCGACGGCTTGAATGATCTCAACCAACTGCTGACCCTGAGCCACCAGCCACTGCCGGTATTGGTACTCAACGATCTGTCATCCGGACTCACTCTGGGACAGATCAACGCCCCGACCCAGATGCTGATGACCCCGGTCCGCGGCGAGCGGCTGGCCAAAAACCTGCTGAAGCTGCTGAGTCAGGTCAAGCAGCCCATCCCCCACACACGCACTCCGAAACGGCGGGCCAGCGACGCCCCAGGGTACGCCAGGCACAGCCACGATGCCCACAATCAACTGCTGCTGGTGGAAGACAATAAGACCAACCAACGGGTGGCAGAAATCATCCTGAAAAAAGCCGGTTACCAGGTCACCGTCGCCGAAAATGGCCAGATCGCCACCGACTTGGTGCTAGAGCGGGAATTTGACATCATTCTGATGGATTGCATGATGCCGATAATGGACGGGTTCGAGGCCACCCGGCAGATTCGTCAGATCGAGGAGGGGCACAAGCGCCGCCGCGTGCCCATCATCGCCCTAACCGCCAGCGTCCTCGATGACGACGTTCGTGCCTGCTACGACGCTGGAATGGACTACTACGTACCAAAACCATTTGAAAAACAACAGCTTCTTAGCGCAATAAGCCGTCTCAATCCAGCCAATGCCGAGGCCGCCAACTAAAAAAATGTGTGCCAGGGCTTGAAAGCCGTTTCCCCAACCCCATCTAGTAAGTGTACCGGGCTGGTGCTCAATGGAGGCCAGTCCAAGGTACCGATACTTTCTATTTGTTGCTCAATTGAGGACACACATTATGCGTAGTTTTGATCTTGCCCCCCTGTACAAATCCGCCATCGGTTTCGAGCGTTTCGCCAAGTTAATGGACGAAGCCCAGCGCAGTGAAAACCAGAATGGCTACCCCCCATATAACATTGAATTGGTAGAGGAAAACCACTACCGAATCACCATGGCCGTGGCCGGATTTGCCGATCATGAACTGGCCATTGAAGTCGAGGGAGATACCCTACGCATCGATGGTACCAAGGCCAAAACCGAACAGAGCCGCCACTTCCTGCACCAAGGCATTGCCGAGCGCAACTTTAAGCGCCGCTTCAAGCTGGCCGACCACGTACAGGTCAGCAACGCCAATATGGAACACGGCCTGCTGCACGTGGATCTGGTGCAGGAGATTCCGGAAGCGATGAAACCGAAAAAGATCGCCATCAAGCAGCAAGGTCGTCTGGTTGACGCCTAAAACCTGACCCCATCGGGGCCGCTCCTCCCTGCGGCCCCGATAAGAAGGCTCACCCCAACCCCCGCCATTTGCAGCCACAACCACAAGTTTCCACCTCAATTCCCCTTTGTCTGTCAGACATCTATTTATCTCTGTGCCCTAAGGGAACTATAATTCGGGCAAACTTCCTGGAGATTGCCCCATGACACAAGACGAAATGAAAAAGGCCGCTGGCTGGGCCGCACTTGAATACGTAGAAGATGGCAGCATTGTCGGCGTAGGCACCGGCTCAACCGTCAACCACTTCATTGATGCCCTGGCCACCAAAAAATCCAGCATCGAAGGTGCGGTGTCCAGCTCCGAAGCCTCCACCGCCAAGATGAAAGCCCTCGGCATTCCGGTGTTTGACCTCAACAGCGTCGATGAACTGTCGGTCTATGTGGATGGCGCCGATGAGATCAATCCGCACATGGCAATGATCAAGGGCGGCGGCGCCGCCCTGACCCGGGAGAAGATCGTGGCCGCCGTGGCCAAAACCTTCGTCTGCATCGCCGATGGCAGCAAACAAGTGGACATTCTTGGCGACTTCCCTCTGCCGGTGGAAGTGATTCCCATGGCCCGCAGCTACGTCGCCCGCGAGATCGTTAAGCTGGGCGGTGACCCTGTGTACCGCGAAGGCGTCATCACCGACAACGGCAACATCATTCTCGATGTGTACAACATGAAGATCATGGAGCCGGCCAAGCTGGAAACCCAGCTGAATGCCATCGTCGGCGTGGTGACCAACGGTCTGTTTGCCGACCGCGGCGCCGACGTGCTGCTGCTGGGCACTCCGGAAGGGGTCAAGACCATCAAGTAAGCTCGAGCCGGTCACCTTCTGGGTGATCGGCTGCCACCCCCTCACCGTAAACGGTTATGGAATCCCGTTTTCAGGTCTACAAGGAAGATTGCGATGCGCACCCTAGTTTGTACCCTGGCTTTGCTTGCCAGCTTCAGTGTTACCGCCGCCAGCTGTCCGGACTGGCTCAACGTCAATAAACGCCGCCTGCACGACAAGGAGATGGTCAACCTGTGTGACCTGACCGCCGGCAAGCCGGTACTTATCGTCAATACCGCCAGCAACTGCGGCTACACTCCCCAGTTTAAACAGCTGGAATCGCTGCACAAACAATACGCCGATCAGGGCCTGGTGGTCATAGGCTTTCCCTCCGATGACTTCTTTCAGGAAGAGGATGACGAAGCCAAGACCGCCGAGGTCTGCTACCGCAACTACGGCGTCAGCTTTACCATGTTGTCGCCCATCTCCGTTCGTGGCAGCAGCGCCGATCCCATCTTCAAGGAGCTGGCTCGCCAGGGCGGTTCGCCAAAGTGGAACTTCTACAAATACCTGGTGAATCCCGCGGGACAGGTGGTGGATTACTGGGCGCCGACCACCAAGCCGAACGATGTGAAAATCGTCTCCGAGATAGAGCAATTGATGCACCCGCAAAACAGCATCTAACCTCAAACAAACCGAGCGCCTTGACGGCGCTCTTTTTTTGGACGATGATTAGACCGACCAATCAGTCGGCCAGCAATATATCGAGGAATCACCATGACCGAGCAACAACTCAATCAAGTATCGGATGATCATCAACGGATGCTGGATCGGTTTGCCCAACAGCGCGCGGCGTTTCAGCAGATGCCCATGCCCTCGGTAGAGGCTCGAATCCACAGCCTGCAACGGCTCAAGGCCGCCCTACTCGCCCATAAGGATCGCCTCTGTGAAGCCCTGAATCAGGATTACGACGGCCGCAGTACCCAGGACACCCTGATCTCCGACATTCTGCCCTGCATCATGAACATCAAGTACAGCTGCAAGCGGCTAAAAAAATGGGCCCGCCCCGAGCGCCGTCACGCCGGCTTACTGCTGTCGCCGGCCAAGGTCGAGGTGCATTATCAGCCCTTGGGCGTAGTGGGTATCGTGGTGCCATGGAACTTTCCGGTAATGCTGTCACTGGGGCCGCTGATCACCGCCATTGCCGCCGGCAACCGGGCGATGGTAAAGCTGTCCGAATTCACTCCCCACACCAACGCCGTGCTGGTGCAGATGCTGGCCAGCGCCTTTGACCACGACGAAGTGGCCTGCATCGAAGGCGATGCCAAGCTGGCGGCGCAGTTCACCTCACTGCCGTTCGATCACCTGCTGTTTACCGGCTCCACCAACATCGGCCGCCACGTCATGCACGCCGCCGCCGATAACCTGACCCCGGTCACCCTGGAGCTGGGAGGCAAGTCGCCGGTCATTGTCGGCCCGGACGTCGACATCGACAACGCCGTCGAACGCATGAGCTACGGCAAATGCCTCAATGCCGGCCAGATCTGTGTCGCGCCGGACTACGTGCTGGTACCCCGCGACAAACTGGACGACTTTGTCAGCAGCTATCAGAAAAACTTCTCCTTGATGTACCCCAAAGGGGTCCACAGCCGCGACTACGGCTCGGTCATCAACGACCGTCAGTATCAACGCCTGTTGGGACTGCTGGAGGACGCCACCGCCAAAGGCGCCACCGCCATTCCCTGCGCCGAAGGTCAGCACCGCGATGACAGCCGCCAGCGCCTCACCACCCACCTGCTGCTGAACACCACCGAAGAGATGACGGTGTTGCAGGAGGAGATCTTCGGCCCGTTGCTGCCGGTGATCCCCTACGACAGCATCGACGACGCCCTGGATTACATTCGTCACCGCCCTCGCCCATTGGCGCTGTACTTGCTCAGTTATGATAAAGTGCTGCAGCAAAAGGTCATCAGTGAAACCCACGCCGGCGGCATGTGCATCAACGACGCCCTGTTCCACGTCGCGGCAGACGACGCCCCCTTTGGCGGCATCGGCCCGTCTGGCATGGGTCATTACCACGGCATCGAGGGCTTCAAGACCTTCTCCAAGGCCAAAACGGTATTGACCCAGGGTAAGTTCAGCTCCGGCATTCTGATGCACCCGCCCTATGGCAAGTGGATTCAAACTCTGATTTTTAAACTTTTCCTACGTTAAGGAGACGGGGTGAGCGCGTCGAAACGTCAACAAATTCTGGATGCCGCATTGGTGTTGTTTGTGCAACAGGGGTTGGAGGGCGCGGCCACGGCCAAGATTGCCAAGGCCGCCGGAGTCGCCACCGGCACCCTGTTTCACCACTTTGCCAACAAACAGGAGCTGATCTCGGCCCTGTACCTGCAGATCAAGCAGCAGATGGCCGATACTCTGCCGCCACTGAACGCCGAGGCTCGAACCCTGGAGATGGCCTCGGCCATCTGGCAGGGCGCCATGAACTGGGCACTGACGCACCCGGATAAGATTCGCTTTTTGCTGGCCTATTACCAGTCGCCGTTTTTGACAGCCGAGGCCCGCAAAACCGCCAAGTTCGAGACCCTGGGCTTTGTGTTGGAGTTGCTGCAGATGGGCAGGAGGGAGGGCGTGACCGCCGACTATCCCGACGACCTGATGATGGAGGTGTGCCATACCCTGTTTATGACCAGTGCCGCCTACTTCATCGATCACCCTCAGCTCAGAGAGGATCCCGCTCACCAGCAGGCGGCCATGGCGATATTCTGGAATGCCCTGGCCAAGCCAGGACACCAGATCTAAGCCACTAGGACTTCAGGGCCGCCATCTGGGCATCGTGGCGCCCGGCCAGCAGTAACTGCGCCAGAATCGCCCCACACATGGCCCACATCATGTCGGACTGGGTGTCCCACTGATAGCCCTGAGTCCCGAGGAAGGCCTCCGCCGATTCACCGGTCCCCACAGCCACCCACCACTCGATCAGCTCATAGAAAGCCGACAGCGCCAGGGCAAAACAGACACACTGGAAGAACAACCAGCCTCCCATCTTAACCACTTGATTACGAACAAATATTTCCCGAGCCAACATCGCAGGGATAAAGCCCTGTGCCAGGTGGCCGACCTTATCGTAGTTGTTGCGCTGCCAGCCGAACCAGTCGCTGATGGTGTCGAACAGCGGCACCTCGGCGTAGGTGTAGTGGCCGCCGACCATCAGAATGATGCAATGCACCAACACCAGTTGGTACGCCAGCGGTGTTAAGGGGAAGCGCTTGAGCGTCGCCAGCAGGATGGCGGCACCGATCAAGGCTGGCAGCACCTCAAGGAACCAGGTAAAGGTGTCTTTCGGTTCGATGGCAGACCAGATGAGTACCGCGGAAAATATCGCGGCCCAGACAATTCGGGACAGGGTAGCAGTCATTAACACTATCTATTTATGCAATAAAATAATTGAACCTTAGTATAACCAGCAAATACGCTGTTCATAGAAAAAGGATTTAGGGTAAGGTAGTGGAATCCGCATTTTTGGCATAACTATTCACAGCAGCACGCCCGCGGACTCCAAGCCATCGTGACTTTCGCTGTATGGAAGCAGAACCATGAACCACTACTCCCTCGACAAAAGTAAAATCAAAATTCTACTGCTGGAAGGCGTTCATCCCCGAGCCATCGAGAGCTTTAAGCTGGCCGGTTACGATAACGTCGATGTCCTGAAAACCTCGCTGAGCGAAGAGGAGCTGATTGAGCGCACCCAGGATGTGCACTTTATCGGCATTCGATCGAGAACTCAGCTAACGGAAAAGGTCATCAACGGCGCGTCGAAACTGGTGGCCATTGGCTGTTTCTGTATCGGTACCAACCAGGTCAACCTGGAAGCCGCTGCCCGTCGCGGCATCCCGGTGTTCAACGCCCCCTTCTCCAACACCCGCTCGGTTGCCGAGTTGGTGCTGGGTGAGATCCTGTTGCTGCTGCGGGGCATTCCTGAAAAGAACGCCCTCGCCCACCGAGGCGGCTGGCTTAAGAGCGCCAGCGGCAGCTTTGAAGCCCGGGGCAAAATCCTCGGCATCGTCGGCTACGGCCATATCGGTACCCAATTGGGGGTGCTGGCGGAGAGCCTCGGCATGCAGGTGATGTTCTACGACATCGAAAACAAGCTGCCGCTGGGCAACGCCCGGCAGATGCCGTCGCTGCCGCAGTTGCTGAGCCAGGCCGACATCGTCAGCCTGCACGTACCTGAAACCCGTTCCACCAAGGATATGATCAACGCCGACACCCTGGCACACATGCGCCAGGGCAGCATCCTGATCAACGCCTCACGGGGCACCGTAGTCGACATTCCGGCCTTGTGCGCCGCCCTGTCCAGCAAGCGCATTCGTGGCGCCGCCATCGACGTGTTCCCGGTGGAGCCCAAGTCCAATGATGAAGAGCTGCTGACGCCACTGCGAGAGTTCGACAACGTCATCCTGACTCCCCATGTGGGCGGCTCCACCCAGGAAGCCCAGGAAAACATCGGCATCGAAGTGGCGGCCAAGATGGCCAAATACTCCGACAACGGCTCGACCCTGTCGGCGGTCAACTTCCCGGAAGTGTCTCTGCCCGAGCACACCGGCGCCAGCCGCCTGCTGCACATCCACCGTAACGTGCCCGGCATCCTGAATCAGATCAACCAGGCATTTGCCGCCAAGGAGATCAACATTCTGGCGCAGTTCCTGCAAACCAAAGGCGATCTGGGCTACGTGGTCATGGACGTGGCGACCCAGCATGCCGACGATGCCTTAGAACAACTGGACGCCATCGACGGTACCATTCGCGCCCGCATTCTCCACTAACACCATCCCCACGCTAAGTCCCTTTGCAAAATGGGGACTTAGCGTGGTTTTTTTCCCGCCCGCCATCACTTAAACTTAACCGCCATAACCGTATCCCTATTGTAGGACTCGCCATGGCGCAGCTTATTCCCCTTACCCACCTGGGTATTGTCCGTTTGACTGGTGATGACACCACCGCATTCCTTCAGGGTCAGCTGACCTGCAACATGAACCAGCTGGAGCCCACCCACTGGAGCTGGGGCGGCCACTGCGATCCCAAAGGCAAGCTGCTGGCCAGCTTTCGCATCTTCAAACGGGATGCCGAGGTACTGCTGATCATGCCGCGGGACCTGATTACGGTGGATCTGCCGCAGATGCAGAAGTACGCCGTGTTCAATAAGGTGGAACTGAGCGACATCAGCGACCAGTTGCCACTGCACGGGCTGCTGGGTAACGATGCCCTGGCCCAGGCCGATGCTCTGTTCCCGGGCAATGACACTCTGCGCCGTCTTGGCGACACTCAGCTGCTCAGAGACAGCCACAGCGCCCTGATTGTCGGTGCATTGCCCGATGCCCTGGCCAACCTGGATGCCGCTGACCTGTCTCATTGGCAACGCCACGAAGTGGCCCAGGCCTGGCCAATGCTGACCCAGGAGCACAGCGGCGAACTGGTGCCGCAGATGCTTAACCTGGACGCCGTCGGCGGCATTCAATACGACAAGGGCTGCTACATCGGCCAGGAAACCATCGCGCGCATGCATTTCCGCGGTGGCAATAAGCGCGCCATGTACGTCGCCATGGGGCCGGCGCAGGCGCTGCCTGATGACAGCGAACTGCAGATGGCCATCGGTGACAACTGGCGCCGGGCCGGCGTGGTATTGAACCAGGCACTGGTGGACGGCCAGCTGTGGCTGACCACCATATTGGCCAAAGAGATTGAGGCGGACACGCGTCTGCGTTTAGGGGAGGTCGAACTGACACTGCAACCTCGCCCCTACCCGCTGTTTGGCGACAGCTGAGCTCCAGCCCCAACACAGCACAACGCCGGCGATTGCCGGCGTTGTGGTTTCTAAGACACACCAAGGGTTTCAGAGCCGATGGCGGTAGCCCAGAGAAAAGGCGATGTCGGTGCTGTTGTCCATATTGAACACGTTCTCAATCATGGTGAATTCGATGGCGCCACTAGTCAGGTGGTAACGATACCCCAACAGAAATTCATGGGAGATTTCGTCCAGTGCATCCACCTCTTTGGTTTCACCGCTGTAGGCGTGGTACTCCAGCAGCAGGCTGTGTCTGGGGTTGAACCGATACTGGTAACTGCCCGCCAGCATCCAGGCCCAGTCACTGAGCTCCAGTCCGCCAGAGGTTTCGGCGTTGCTGCTGTGGGCGGTGCCCACGGTGGCATAAAACCCATGGTTGCCGCCGGCATCGTAACGATAATTCAGCTGCAGCACCTGCTCAAACGAGCTCACCTCAAACGGTCCCGACGCCACGTAGTTATAGAATAGACCGATCCCCGCCGACAGCGCCTGAGGGCCATCACGGTAAAGTTGATAGCCGGCGTAGCCACTTATCGCATTGTTGAGGGTCTCTCCCTTAAAATCCTCCAGCAATACACCGGGCGCTTCGATGTAGAAACGGTGTTTCGGCACGTCATCGCGGCCATTTTGCCCGAGGCCAAAAAAGTCATGAAACTTCTCGGTAACGCTGTCGAGGCCATTGTTGGCGGCGAAACGATACTGGTAGTTGAGTTCAAACTCCCACCGTTCGATGGGCGCAAACCGCACCCCAACATTGACTTCGTTATGATAGTAATCCATGACGTAGTCCGGGGTTTCGGCCCAGACACTGGCGATAGTGCCGTTCACCAGCCACTCCACCGTGCCGGTCTCCAGCACCTCGCCGCTGCGCAGCATCGGCGTGTAGTTCTGCGCTTGCAGTGGCGACTGGGCCTTCACAACCAGAGGCCCGTAGTCCTGAGCCCAACAGGGCAGGGACAGGCTCAGCAGTGGCAACAACCAGGCTAGTGTTCTCATCGGCTTCTCATTCCTTTGCGCTTCCCTAAGTCATAGTGCCCTGACGCTCTTGGGTTTTAAAGAGCTGATTTTGCAAAATAGATTTCTGATTCTGCTGATCATTTCCCGATCATCCCCAGCGCTGAATCATCCTCAGAAACTTGGTCTATAGTTAAGTCCAACCGGGCCATAAACCAGCGGAGGTCCCATGGAAATTGACCACCCGGAACGACTGGATGCCAACATCTTGCTGGGCATCGTCAATGAACGGCTGCGGCACGACTGCGACGACCTGGCCGCCCTGGAAGACGACCTGGGACTGTCCCGGCAACAGATTGAGTCTAGGTTAAAAACCATTGGTTTTCAGTATCAAGCCGATCAAAACCAATTCAAGTCATTTACAAAATAGGCCGGATACAGTGACCGAGATCGGCCATTTTGCCCGTTATTACTAAGGGGGTATTTGGCTGTGACGGTCGCAAAACCATACTGATTTTAAACCCGCTTTTGGAACGAGCCATGAGTCAGGAATACCACGTAGTCAGTCTGGCGGTTCACGCCAACCCTACCCATCAACAGCAACTGCAGCAGCAGATTGCTGAGGTGGCCGGCGCCGATCTGGTGGCGACCACCGACGACCACAAGCTGGTCGTCACCCTGGAGGGCGACAGCCGCCAGGCGGTGCTCAACGGCATCGAGACCATCAATCAACTTCAGGGCGTCATCTCATCAGCCCTGGCCTATCACCAAGTCGAACAGTTCGAAGACGAGGACACTGCATGAGCATCAGCCGTCGTAAATTTCTAAAGGCCAACGCCGCCGTTGCCGCCGCCACCGCCGTCGGCGCCACCCTGCCGGTCAAGGTGGTCGAAGCCGCTACCGAAGCCAACCAGGAGATCAAGTGGGAGAAAGCCGCGTGTCGCTTCTGTGGCGTCGGCTGCTCGGTCATGGTGGGCACCAAGAATGGCCGCGTCGTGGCCTCTCAGGGCGATCAGGAAAGCCCGGTCAACAAGGGCCTGACCTGCATCAAGGGCTACTTCCTGCCCAAGATCATGTACGGAGAGGATCGTCTGAGCCAACCGCTGCTGCGCATGAAAAATGGCAAGTTCGACAAATCCGGTGAACTGACGCCCATCAACTGGGATCAGGCATTTGATGTGATGGCCGATAAATGGAAAACCGCCCTGAAGGCCAAAGGCCCAACCTCGGTGGGCATGTTCGGATCCGGTCAGTGGACTGTCTGGGAAGGCTACGCCGCCGCCAAACTGATGAAGGCCGGCTTCCGCTCCAACAACATCGACCCCAATGCCCGCCACTGTATGGCCTCTGCGGTCGTCGGCTTCCTGCGCGCCTTTGGTATCGACGAGCCCATGGGCTGCTACGACGACATCGAACACGCCGATGCCTTCATCCTGTGGGGCTCCAACGCCGCCGAAATGCACCCCATTTTGTGGTCACGCATGTCTGACCGTCGCCTGTCCAATCCAGGCACCAGCGTGCACGTGCTGTCGACCTATGAAAACCGCTGTTTCGAACTGGCGGACAACAAAATGGTGATGAAGCCGCAATCAGACTTGGTGATCCTCAACTACATTGCCAACTACATCATTCAAAACAAAGCGGTGAATACCGACTTCGTCAACAAGCACACCAAGTTTGCCGAAGCCACTCCGGACATCGGCTATGGCCTGCGGCCTGAGCACCCGCTGGAGAAAAAAGCCAAGAACCCCGGCAACGGCAAGATGAAGGGGATCAGCTTTGACGACTACGCCAAATACGTCTCCAGCTACACCCTGGAGTACGCCCATCAAATGTCCGGCGTGCCCAAGGAGAATCTGGAGCAACTGGCCAAGGTCTACGCCGATCCAAACACCAAGGTGATGAGCCTGTGGTGCATGGGCATCAACCAGCACGTACGCGGCGTCTGGGCCAACAACTCCATCTACAACCTGCACCTGCTGACCGGCAAGATCTCCGAGCCCGGCAACAGCCCGTTCTCCCTCACTGGCCAGCCATCCGCCTGTGGCACCGCCCGGGAAGTGGGCACCTTCGCCCATCGTCTGCCCGCCGACATGGTGGTGATGAACGACAAGCACCGCGCCATCGCCGAAAGCAAGTGGCAACTGCCAGCTGGCACCATCCCGGCCAAGCCGGGCTACCACGCCGTCCTGCACAACCGCATGCTCAAAGACAGCAAGATGAACGTCTACTGGACCCTGTGCACCAACAACATGCAGGCGGGCCCCAACACCAACGAGGAAGCCCTGCCAGGCTACCTTAACCCGGACAACTTCATCATCGTATCCGACCCCTACCCAACGGTCACTGCCATGGTGGCGGATCTGGTGCTGCCCACCGCCATGTGGGTGGAGAAAGAGGGCGCCACCGGTAACGCCGAGCGCCGGACCCAGTTCTGGCACCAGATGGTTAAACCCCAGCCCGGTGCCAAATCGGATCTGTGGCAGATCATGGAGTTCTCCAAGCGCTTCAAGGTGGAAGAGGTCTGGGGCGATGAACTGCTGATGCAAAAACCGGAATACCGCGGCAAAACCCTGTACCAGGTGCTGTTCGCCAACGGCGTGGTCGACAAATACCCGCGCTCCGAGTGCAAAGGCCGCTACAACGATGAATCCGACGACTTCGGCTACTACGTGCAGAAAGGCCTGTTTGAGGAGTACGCCGACTTTGGCCGTGGCCACAAGCACGATCTGGATCAGTTCGACGTCTATCATCAGGTTCGCGGTAAACGCTGGCCGGTGATCGATGGCCAGGAAACCAAATGGCGCTTTAAAGAGGGCATGGACCCGTACGCCAAGAAGGGCTCCGACTTCGACTTCTACGGTAAGCCGGACGGCAAGGCGCTGATCATCGCCTCGCCGTACGAGCCACCGGTGGAGGAGCCGAACCAAGAGTACGACCTGTGGCTGTCCACCGGGCGAGTACTGGAACACTGGCACACCGGCACCATGACCAAGCGGGTGGCCGAGCTGGATAAGGCCTATCCTCACGCCAAGATCTACATGCACCCTCAGGATGCCAAGCAACGGGGCGTGAAACAGGGCGACGAAGTGGTGGTTTCCAGCCCACGGGGCGAAGTGCGCACCCGGGTCGAAACCAAGGGCCGCAATAAGCCGCCTCAGGGACTGGTGTTTATGCCGTTCTTCGACGCCCGTCAGTTGGTCAATAAACTGCTGCTGGACGCCACCGACCCGCTCTCGAAAGAGACCGATTTCAAGAAATGTCCGGTTAAAGTGGTTAAGGCGTAAGGGGAAGCACAATGAAAACAGCCATTATCATCACCACCCTGGTGAGCACACTGACCCTGGCCTTCGCGACCAGAGCCGCGGACGACGCCGTCACTCACTCCCTGCGCGGCGCCACCCCGGTGGCCGAACAGGGTGCGCCGGAGGCGGCGGCCCAGTATCCGAAAAAGGGCAAGTCCATCGAGCGGACCATGGCGCATCAGCCACCGCTGATACCGCACAAGGCCAGCTACCCCATCAACCTGAAGCGCAACGGCTGCGTCAGCTGCCACGCGCCGGCAAAGGCCGAGCGGATGAAGACCACCGCCATCGACCCCAGTCACTACCTGGGCGACGGCAACCTGGACAACCGCTTCTACAACTGCACCCAGTGTCACGTGCCGCAGGCCAGCAACCGGGAACCGGACGTCGGCAATAACTACCAGAACTGAGTGATACTCCAGTCTCATTCGGGCGGCCTTCGGGCCGCTTTTTTGATCCTTGCCGCTAATGCGGCCGGGTGGCGATCAGGCTGGGTCGATCCTTTACCGACTCCAGCCAGGTCTTGAGTCGAGGGTGGTGTTTGCGCCAGCCCAGGCCGGGATGACGAAAATCCAGGTACTCCAGCAGGCACACCAACTTAATGTCCAGAATCGACCACTCTTCCGGCAACAACGACAGCTGTGACGCCAGGACCGTGAGCCCCTGATGAAGGGTATCCCGGTGGCGCTGATTCCAGAATGGCGACGCACTGCCTTCATCTTCGCGGCTGTGCTCAATCCGCAGTGCCACCGCCGTCTCCAGCAGCCCCTGCAACAGTGCATTCATTGACTGGCGGCCCCAGTGATGGGCCAATGGCAGGAACAGGGTCTGATTGCCCCACTCGGAGTCGAAGTAGCGACAGATAACGTCGCTGTCAAACAGCACCTGACGATCACGAATGATCAGGAAAGGGATCTTTCCCAATGGGTTGTGCAGGCGAGTTTCGTCGTCAAACGGGCTCCAGCGGATCTCGTTAACGCCTTCCATCGCCAGCTCCCGCGCCACCACTCGTGCCAGGCGGGCAAAGGG
Organism: Ferrimonas kyonanensis DSM 18153; assembly: GCF_000425405.1. Lineage (GTDB taxonomy): Bacteria > Pseudomonadota > Gammaproteobacteria > Enterobacterales > Shewanellaceae > Ferrimonas > Ferrimonas kyonanensis. The sequence continues at coordinate 168,445 of NZ_KE384365.1, forward strand.
GGAGGCATCGGAGTAATACAGCATCATCACACTCACCTCCGGCCACCACTTAAGGCGCAGCGGCCGTTACCAGTATTTTTCCATGGTGATCTGCCCCGGGGTCCGGCGCAGGTTCTTCCGCAGCTTCATCCCTTCCAGTACCGCCACGGTATCGCGAATCATGTCCGGGTTGCCGCAAATCATGACTTGGCTTCGAGACGGGGTGATAGGGGTATCGGCGTAGTCCTGAATCTTACCCTGGGTGATCAACTCCGGAATCCGTCCCTGCAGCATGCCATCGATGCTCTCGCGGCTGACCACAGGCACAAACCGAAACTGCTCCGGGCGGGCGGCTTGCAGTGCCCGAATCTCCTCCAGGTAGGCCATGTCTCTGAGTTCGCGCACCGCGTACACTAGGTTAAACGTCTCAAACTGCTCCCAGGTATCGTCGCACCTCAGCATCGACAGAAACGGGCCTACCGCGGTGCCGGTGGCCAGCATCCACATGTCGCGGCCCGCCGGCACTTCATCCAGCACCATGAAGCCGGTGGCTCGCTTGGCCACCATCAGCTGGTCACCCGGGTGCAAATCCTGCAGTCGCGGCGACAAACTGCCCTCTTCCACCGCCACCGCCAGAAACTCCAGCTGCTGCTGGGATGGGGCATTGACGTAGGAGTAGGCTCGCTGCACCCGCTCCCCCTCTTGCTCCAGCCCCAGCTTGGTAAACTGGCCGGCAACGAAGGGATCGGTGTCCGCCTCCACCTTGAGAGTGAACAGTTTGTCATTCCAATCAATACGCTCTACTACGGTTCCATTAACCCAAACGCTCATTCCATTGCCCCTGATTGCGCCGCATTATTGACCAGCATAACAGACTCCCCATAAAGAAAAACCCCGCACTGGCGGGGTCTTTAATCGGGCTCGAACCAAAATCAGGCCGAATGTTGAGGGCTGGCTTGTGGCTGAACCTCGGCCTCCGTCGCCGGTTCAGTCTTATCGACTATGGTCACCACGGCGGTATCGCCCACCACATTGGTGGAGGTCAGCACCATGTCGATGACCCGATCCAGCGCCGCCACCAGGGCAAAGGCTTCCACCGGCAGACCCATCTGGTGGATCAACACCCCAATCATCACCATGCCACCACCGGGAACGCCGCCGGCGCCCACAGACAGCAAGAAACAGGCGGTCACCAGCGACGGTAACTGCTCCATGGTGATGGGAGCGCCATAGGCGTTGCCCAGGAAAAAGGCCGCGATGGTGATGTAAATGGACACGCCGCTCATGTTCATGGTCGCCCCCAGGGGCACACCAAAGCCAGCGGTGGCCCGGCTGACGCCGATCTTATCGATCAGGGTACGCATGGTCACCGGAATGGTGGCGTTGGAGCTGGCGGTAGAAAAGGAAAACAGCACCTGCTCCTGGGTCTTACGACGGAACTCCGAGGCACTCATGTCGGTGGTCATCCCCACCACGGTCGGGTACACCACAAACAGCCAGAACAACAGCAACGACAGAATCAGCCCCAGGTAGCCCATCACCGACAGGAAGGTCTCCGCCTCCAGGGTCGCGCCAAGCTTCAGCATCAGGCAGAACACCCCATAAGGGGCCAGGCTCATCACCATGGTGATCAGGGTCATCATGATCTTATTGCCGGTGGCGAACGCTCGGGCCACCCCCTCTACCTCCTGACCCAGCTTCTTGATGCCAGCCCCCAGCAGCAGTGCCATAAAGATCACCTGCAGCATGTTGCCGGAAGCAAACGCGTCGATGGGGTTGCGAGGGACGATGTTGAGAATCAGATCGGTGATGTTTGGCAACTCGGTGGCCTTGATCTCGGCAGTGCCCATGGCCACCAGGTTGGCCCCGGCGCCCGGTTCGAACAGCAGCGCAATTGCCACCGCAGCGCTGATGGCCACCAGAGTATTGAGGATGTAAAGGCCAAAGGTCTTGCTGCCGAGACGGCCAAAGGCCTTGATATCCGGCAATTCACACACGCCACTGACGATGGAGAAAAAGACCAGCGGCACCACCAGCAGCATGATGAGGTTTACGAACAGTTGCCCCCCCATGCTGGCCAGCCCCACCAGGGTCTGCTGGAAAAAGTCGACGTCACTAAGCACGAACTGAATCAGGGCGCCGAGAACCAGGCCACTGAACAGGCCGGTAAAGATGCGTTTGGAGAGCGAGTGTGATTGCATGATGATTTCCGATACTGCCGCCGGCGTCCTGCTCGTTGTCACGGTGCCTTTCCCTGGTACCGTCACTGTTGGCATCGCATCATACGCCCCCTACCAGCGAAATGGCAGCGGTTGCCAGCTCGTTAACAGTTGATTTATCCAATTACAAAGGCAAGTTCAGAGAAAACATCCAGCGCAAAACCGGCAAAACCCCAGTTTCATCCGCCAACGTACCGGATTCAGCCAGCATAACTCACTAGGTGATCGAGATCACAAAATGACAAGTGCACTCAGAGGCACACTGCGCATAAATCCCATCACCTTGTTTTTTAACTGGCTTTAGGCTGATTTAACAGTGAGATCGTCGGCCTGGGCCAGACTTGGCCGCAGATAAGGCAGTAACAACTTGGAAACATTGTCAACATCGGCAGAGCTCAGGGCGACTGACGGTGGTGACTGCCGAATTATTCACCCATCAGCATAGATAAAAAAACCGGGCAGAGTGCCCGGTTTTTGTCGCTGTGCGAAATCCTTAGCCGTTGGACTGAGGTCGCATCGCCGGGAACAGAATCACATCGCGGATGGTGTGGGTGTTGGTGAACAGCATCGCCAGACGGTCGATGCCGATGCCCTGGCCGGCTGTCGGCGGCAAACCATGCTCCAGTGCGGTAATGTAGTCGGCGTCGTAGTACATCGCCTCGTCATCGCCGGCGTCCTTAGCGTCCACCTGAGCCTTGAAGCGAGCATCCTGATCTTCGGCGTCGTTAAGCTCGGAGAAGCCGTTGGCCACTTCGCGGCCACCGATGAAGAATTCGAAGCGGTCGGTAATGAATGGGTTATCGTCATTGCGACGGGCCAGCGGCGAGATGTCGGCCGGGTACTCGGTAATGAAAGTGGGCTGAATCAGCTGAGGCTCGGCGGTCTCACCGAAGATCTCCTCCAGCAACTGACCACAGGTCCAGAACGTCTCTACCTCGACGTTGACCGACTTGGCAATGGCCGCCATGTGGTCGCGATCCTGTACCAACTCGTACGTCAGCGCCTGAATGTCGGCGTGATCCGGGTTGTAGTGCTTGATGGCATCCAGCATGCTCATGCGGGCATAGGTACCACCGAACTCGACGGTTTCATCACCGTACGGCATGGAGCTGGCACCCAGCACCTCAACCGCAACGGCGTGCAGCATCTCCTCGGTCAGATCCATCAGATCGTTGTAATCCGCGTACGCCATGTAGAACTCCATCATGGTGAACTCGGGGTTGTGACGAGGAGACAGGCCTTCGTTACGGAAGTTACGGTTAATCTCAAACACCCGATCAAAGCCGCCCACCACCAGACGCTTCAGGTACAGCTCCGGCGCGATACGCAGGAACATCTCCTGGTCCAGGGCATTATGATGAGTAATGAATGGCCGGGCGGTAGCACCACCAGGAATCAGCTGCATCATCGGCGTTTCCACTTCCATGAACTGCTTGGACTCCATGAAACGACGAATGGCCGCCACCAGCTTGGAACGGATCACGAAGGCGTTGCGGGACTCTTCGTTGACGATCAGATCCACGTAACGCTGGCGATAGCGTTGCTCCTGGTCGGTCAGGCCGTGGAACTTCTCTGGCAACGGACGCAGCGCCTTGGTCAGCAGCTGGTACTCACCCATGTCCACATACAGGTCACCCTTGCCGGACAGGTGCAGCTGGCCTTTGATGCCGATGATGTCACCAATGTCCAGGCCACCGATGGCCTTCAGCTCTTTCTGCACCTCTTTGGAGGCGTACCCCTGGATGCGACCGCTGACGTCCTGAATGGCCAGGAAAGGACCACGCTTGGCCATGATGCGACCGGCGATGGAAACGATGTGGCCTTCCTCTTCCAGCTCGGGTTTGGTCTTGTGACCAAACTGAGCCTGCAGCTCGGAAGCCTTGTGCTCTGGGCGCCAGCTGTTGGGGTGGCCATTGGCAGGGCAATTTTCACGAATCGTAGCCAGTTTGGCACGACGTTCGGCAATCAACTTGTTTTCGTCTTGAACCTGTTCAGTCATTTTCTCTACTCAATCTTATAGGCCGGATTTCAGGCTGGCTTCGATAAAGCGATCCAGATCGCCATCCAGTACCTGCTGGGTATTGCGGTTTTCCACCCCGGTGCGCAGATCCTTGATGCGCGAGTCATCCAATACGTAGGAGCGAATCTGGCTGCCCCAGCCGATGTCGGACTTGGCGTCTTCCGCTGCCTGCTTCTCCGCGTTCTGGCTCTGCAGCTCCAGCTCATAGAGCTTGGCTTTCAACTGCTTCATCGCCTGATCTTTGTTTTTGTGCTGAGAACGTTCGTTCTGGCACTGCACCACGGTATTGGTCGGCAGGTGAGTAATCCGCACCGCCGATTCGGTGGTGTTCACGTGCTGACCACCGGCACCGGATGCCCGGTATACGTCGATGCGCAACTCAGCCGGGTTGATGTCGATGTTGATGTTGTCGTCGACTTCCGGGTAGGCAAACGCCGACGAGAAGGAGGTATGACGACGACCGCCGGAATCAAACGGCGACTTGCGAACCAGGCGATGCACGCCGGTTTCGGTGCGCAGCCAGCCATAGGCGTACTCGCCACTGAACTTGATGGTGGCACTCTTAATGCCGGCCACATCCCCTTCGGACAGTTCGAAAATCTCGGTCTTAAAGCCCTTGGCCTCCCCCCAGCGCAGGTACATGCGCAGCAGCATGTTGCACCAGTCCTGGGCTTCGGTACCGCCGGAACCGGCCTGCAGATCCAGGTAGGCATCGCTGCCATCCTGTGGCCCGGAGAACATGCGGCGGAACTCCAGCTTGGCCAGACGCGCTTCCAGCTCCTCGAGCTCGGACTGGGTCTCCAGGAAGCTGTCTTCATCTTCCTCTTCCACCGCCAGCTCCAGTAGCTCAGCCACATCTTCCAGACCCTGGTCCAGATCATCGATGGTTTTCACCACCTCTTCCAGAGCACCCCGTTCGCGGCCCAATGCCTGAGCGCGCTCAGGTTCGTTCCACACATCTGGCTGCTCCAGCTCGGCATTGACCTCTTCTAGACGCTCTTTCTTGGCGTCATAGTCAAAGGTACCCCCTAAGGAGATTTGTCCGCTCAGACAACTCCTTAATCTTGTTTTGAACCGGATTAATTTCGAACATTTCCGTCCTACAGATTGATGACACTATGCAAACCGGCAATTTTAACCGAAAGTCAGCGCCACTGCACCTATCGGGCCAAAGGAATTGAGCAGTTTTTATCCCGGTCAGCCGCCATCCCAATCGCAACCGGGACAGCTCATAGTGAATGGGTGAAAAAGCCAGCCGGCGCTGGCAATTGCCTTAACCCTTGGGGCATGATGGCAACACTCCAAAGGACGGCCAACAACGCAATGATATCCAAAGAACTTTTAAGCCTGATGCCGGTGCTGCTGACCATCTCCATGGCACTGCTGCTGCGCCGTACTCTGCTGGCACTGGGCAGCGGCCTGCTGCTGGCCGCGCTGATTCTGCACTGGGGCAGCCTCAGTGGACCGCTGCAGTACCTGGGCCATAACTTCATCGGCCAGCTGTATGCCGACGGCCAGTGGCAACGCTGGCATCTGGACGTCATCGCCACCATTGCGCTGCTGGGGGTGCTGACGCAACTGCTGGCCCGCAGCGGCGCGGTGGCCACCTTTGCCGACTGGCTGTTCCCCCGCATTCGCTCTCGGCGCCAGGCCAGACTGGCCGTGGTGCTGCTGGGATGGCTGGTGTTCATCGACGGCATCTTCAGCTGCCTGGCCAACGGCAACGTCAGCCGGCCGTTGAGTGAACGCTACCGCATTCGCAATACTCAGCTGGCTTACCTGGTGGACAGCACCGCCTCGCCGCTGTGCTCGATCCTGCCATTTTCCAGCTGGGGCCCCTACGTCATGACCCTGCTGGCCAGCATCAGCTTCCTGACGGTGCCGCCGCTGGCGGCATTTGTGACCATCGCCAGCTTTAATTTCTATGCCATCGGCACCCTGATGCTGGCACTGATTGTCGCCTGGACCAACCTGGGCTTTCGCGGTCCGTTGCCGGCACCGGTTACCAGCTCCGTCGAAGCGGCGCCAGAAGGCTCCCCCTGGTTACTGGGACTGCCGGTGGCGGTGTTGATTTTCGGCAGCCTGCTCCTGGCTGTTGTCTCCGGCGCCCAGCGCAGTGATGGCAGTGACCTGCTGCAATGGCTGGCCAATGCCGACATCGGCGGCGCCATGCGCAACGCCTGTCTGCTGGCGGTCGCCCTGGCACTGGGGTTATTGCGTCGGCGCAAGCAGTCATGGCCAACCCTGCTGGTCAATGCCGGCCATGGCCTGCGTAGCGTCGCGGTGGCGCTGGCAATATTGATGTTTACCTGGATGATTGGCCGCGCCATTGGCGACCTGGGTACCGGCAAGGTGATGGCAACCTGGGCTGCCGCTCACCTGCACCCCGGGCTGTTGTTGCCGGGGATGTTCCTGCTGTGTGCGGTCACCGCCTTCGCCACCGGCTCCAGCTGGGGCACGTTTGCCCTGATGATTCCCATCGGCGCCGACATCGCCCACCAGTTGCAGCCCGAACTGCTGCTGGCGGCGTTGAGTGCAGTCATGGCCGGCTCGGTGTTTGGCGACCACTGCTCGCCCATCTCCGACACCACGGTGCTCAGTGCCACCGCCAGTGGCTGCACCCCGGTGGATCACGTCCGCACCCAGTTGCCCCTGGCGCTGTTCACCGCCACCCTGGCCCTGCTGGGCTTCACCCTGGCAGGCCAACAGGTGTCACTGCTGATCATCTGGCCGCTGCTGCTGATTGTGATGCTGATGCTGAGCCAGCGACGGCGCAGCTCACTCAGCGAGGATCGATAAACTCCACCATCAGCTGAACGCTGTCGTTGCCGCGCCAGTGATTGACGTCGAGCCGGTACGCCAGCTCGACCCACTGCACCGCGGCATTCGGCCACTGCTTCAGGTCGACATTAAAGGCGATGGCATCCAGCTGCAGACTGCCACAGGCAGTCTCCACCACCATCTTCAGGTGTTTGTGCCCCACCAGGCGCTGATCCAGCAGCCGGAACTGACCGTCAAACAGCGGCTCGGGAAACGCCTGGCCCCAGGGGCCGGCTTCCCGCAGCACCCGGGCGGTCTCCAGGCTAAGGCTGGCGGCGGCCAGTTCGCCGTCGCTGAGCAGCTCGCCGGTTAACTGCGACTCATCCAGCAATTCATGCACGGCCTGGTCGTAGGCCTTGGCAAACGCCGGGTAGCTCTGCGCCTTCAGGCTCAGGCCGGCGGCCATGGCGTGACCGCCAAATTTGAGGATCATGCCCGGATTGAGGGTATCAATGCGCTCCAGCAGGTCGCGCATGTGCAAACCGGGAATGGAGCGAGCCGAACCTTTTAATTCACCCTTGCCGGCATCGGCAAAGGCGATCACCGGCCGGTGATAACGCTCCTTGATGCGCGACGCCAGGATGCCGATCACCCCCTGATGCCAGTCGGCCTGATACAGCGCCACCCCCCAGGGCAGGTCGTCGTCCCGCAGTTGCAACGACTCCAGCGCCTGCACCGCCTCCTGTTGCATCTCGGCCTCAATCTCACGCCGCTCGGCATTGAGGCTATCGAGACGGCTGGCCAGCTGCCGCGCGGTCACCAGGTTGTCTGCCAACAGACACTCGATTCCCAGTGACATGTCATCCAGGCGACCGGCGGCATTGAGCCGGGGACCAACGGAAAACCCCAGATCCGAGGCCACCAGCCGCTCGGCACTGCGACCGGACACCTCCAGCAAAGCGCTGATGCCGGGGCGGCAACGACCGGCACGAATCCGTTGAATCCCCTGCTGCACCAGCAGCCGGTTGTTGGCGTCCAGCGGCACCACATCGGCAACGGTGCCCAGGGCCACCACATCCAGCAGGGTCGCCATGTTCGGCACCGCAAGCTGCTGTTGCTCGAACCAGCCTCGCTGTCGCAGCTGTCCCCGCAGGGCCAGCATCAGGTAGAACGCCACCCCCACGCCGGCCATCGCCTTCGAAGCAAACTCACAACCCGGCTGGCTGGGATTCACGATGGCATCGGCGTCTGGCAGTCGCTCCCCCGGCAGGTGGTGGTCGGTCACGATCACCGTCATGCCCGCGGCCTTGGCGGCATCGACCCCTTCGTGGGCGGAGATGCCGTTGTCCACGGTCACCAGCACCTCGGCCTGCATCCCGGCGGCCAGATCCACCAGCTCCGGGCTGAGGCCATAGCCGTAATCAAACCGGTTCGGCACCAGGTAATCGATCTTCTGTGCCCCCATCATGCGCATCGCCATCACCGTCAGGGCACTGGAAGTGGCGCCATCGGCATCGAAGTCCCCCACCACCAGAATCGCCTGCTGGCGCTGCAGGGCCTCCGCCAGCAGCGTCGCCGCCGCCTCGGTGCCTTTGAGGGTGGCCGGATTCAACAGCCCTTTCAGCTCCCGCTCCAGTTCGTGACCGCCACTCACTCCACGACGGGCATACAGCTGGCGCAGCAGATCGGGCAGGTGGGCGGGCAGGTGGCTGTCATCGACAGTGGGGCGGCGAACAATCTTAGTCATGGGGCGCTACGTTCCGGAGTCTCAGCATGGAGGCAATAAAAAAGCGGGCCTGGGCCCGCTTCGGTCTGGGTATCTCAGCTTAACGGGTACTCAGCTGCATCTGCAAGCGTTCTGCCGGCAGATAACCGGGCACCAGGGTGCCGTCTTCCAACACCAGTGCCGGAGTGCCGTTGACACCGAAGGTGTTGCCCAGGGCGTAATGTTCGGCAATGGCCGAAGCCTTGTCGCAGTTGGCGGCCGGCAGCTTGTTGCCGGCTTTGGCGTCGCCCATGGCCGCTTTCGGGTCCTTGGCACACCACAGCTTCTCCATCTCCTTCCAGGCGCCACTGCGCTCACCGCCACGGGGGTAAGCCAGGTAGCGAATGGTAATGCCGGCATCCAGGTAGGACTGCATCTCGTTGTGCAGCTTACGGCAATAGCCACAGGTGGTATCGGTAAACACCGTCACCACGTGCTTCTCTTTTGGAGATTTGAATTCGATGGCGGTGTCGGCCACCTTCGCCAGCAACTCCTTACGGACGCTGGCCATGCGCTGCTCGGTCAGGTTGGCCATTTTGTTGTTCAGATCGTACACCTGGCCGTGAATCAGCTTGCTGCCATCTTCGGTGACGTAGAACAGTCCCTGAGGGGTCACCACTTCATACAGTCCGGCGATGGGGGCCGGGGCAATCGCTTCTGCCGGCATGCCCAGCTTCTGCTCCAGCGCCGCTTTGACTTCCGCTTCTCCCGCTGAGGCGGTACCCGCAACCAGTGCCAGCATACCCAGCAGAGAAAAAATCTGTTTTTTCATTGTTTATAAACTCCTTGATGCCACAGCAGTATAGACCGGGCCTAGTCAGCAGAAATTACAGTATGGGGATAGATTCGCCAAGCCTCATTCACCCTCTAGGGTGATGTTGCTCATGTATTTTTTGTAACCTTGCTTGTGCCACATGGGTGTAAATCTGGGTGGTCGACAAGTCACTGTGGCCCAATAACAGCTGCACCACCCGCAGATCGGCGCCATGATTCAGCAGGTGCGTGGCAAACGCATGGCGCAGGGTGTGCGGCGAGATGGACACGTCAATCCCGGCGCGGCTGGCGTACAGTTTAATCCGGTGCCAGAAGGTCTGGCGCTGCATCAGCAAGCCGCGCTTGCTGGGAAACAGCACGTCGGAATCCCGCCCCGCCAGCATCACCGGCCGGCCCAGCTTAAGGTATGCCAGCAACAGCTCCAGGGCAGTTTCCCCCAGAGGCACCAGCCGCTCTTTGCTGCCCTTGCCCACCACCCGCACCACCCCCTGGCGCAGTCCCACCTGCTCCAACTGCAACCCCACCAGCTCCGACACCCGCAATCCGGTGGCGTACAGCAGTTCCAGCATGGCGGCATCACGCAGTTCCAGCGGGTCGTCACGATCAGGCTCGTCCAGCAGGGCACTGACCTGATCTTCACTCAGGGTCTCGGGCAGGGTTCGGCTCAATTTGGGCTGCTTGATGCGGGTCATGGGATCGCGATCGCACAATCCCTGACGCAGGGCGTAACCGTAGAAACGCCTCAGGGCGCTGAGGCTACGGGCGGTGCTGGTCTTGGCCACCTGTTGCTGCTGGCGATGGGCCAGATACTGGCGCACCGGTTCGTCCGACACCTGCAGCAGCCCCAGGGAACGGTGCTGCAGAAACTCCCGGAATCGATTCAGATCACTGCGGTAGGCATTCAGGGTATTGTCGGACAGGCCCTTCTCGGCCCATAAGTGGTCTAAGAACCCTTCAATAACATCGGCATCAGACATGGTTAACACCTTGGATTACAAAGGTAAGCATTCCCCTTACCGAATAAAAAAACTCACTTACAAATATCTCTGACTCGGGAGACAACATTTTGTTAACCTGTGGCACCATAACGTAAAATTATGACAAAGGAACGCGACTATGTCGGTTTGGACTCGACGATTATTGCCTATTATCATCATCCTTGCAGCGCTGTTTGTCGGGCTGGCAGTGATCTTCGCTACCAAAACTCAACCTGAGGTCAAAGAGCAGCGCAAGATCCTGCCGATCATTGAAGTCAGTGAGATTCGCAGCGACAACATCACCCTGAAGATGAAGTCCTACGGCGTGGTCCAGCCTCGTCATCAGACTCAGCTTGTGGCTGAGGTCAGCGGCCGGGTAGTGGCGCTGGATCCCAGCTTCATCGCCGGTGGCGAAGTGACCCAGGGGCAGATCCTGGCCCGCATCGAGCCCGCCGATTACCAGGCTGACCTGATGCAGGCCCAGGCCAACCTGGCCCAGGCCAAAGCGGTTCTCGAAGAGGAAATTGCCCGCGGAAAAGTGGCCGAGCAGGAGTGGAAGGGCGTCACCACCGGCATTCCACCGGAGCTGGGATTGCGTAAACCGCAACTGGCTCAGGAACAGGCCAAGCTGCGCTCCGCCGAAGCCGCCCTGGCCCGCGCCCAGCGCAACCTGGAGCGCACCGTGATTCGAGCGCCTCTGGATGGACTGATCAAAAGCCGTAACGTCGATCTCGGGCAGTACGTCAGCCTGGGCGTGATGATGGGCGAAGTGCTGGGCACCGACGTCGCCGAAGTGCGTCTGCCCCTGGCCGCCGATCAGCTGCAGTTCATTAACCACCCTGACAACCCGGACAGCCCGGTCACCCTGACCCAGGCCAGTGCCACCGGCCCGGTGCAGTGGCAGGCTCACCTGGTGCGTTCCGAGCAGGTGATCGATGAGCAGAGCCGCATGATCTACCTGGTGGCCGAGTTGCGCGACCCCTACAACAAAGAGGGCCGACTGGCTGCCGGGCCGCTGAAGTTCGGCAGCTTCGTCAACGCCGAGATCGAAGGCCGCACCCTGGACAACATCGTCCGTCTGCCTCGCCACAGCGTCCGCAACGGTGCGGTGATGGTGATCGACGACAACAATCTGCTGGAGCGTCGCCCGGTGGATGTGGTCCATACCGATCTCAACTCCGTCTACATTCGCGACAGCCTCAAAAAAGGCGAGCGCATCTCTCTGACCGCCCTCAACTCGTTCCAGGACGGCAGCGAAGTGAAGATTCTCGGTGAACCGGAGCCCGCCTCCAACGTCGGCGGCAGCCTGAGTGCGGAGGCCAATGCCAATGAGTGATATCGATACTCGCAACGGCATCATCGCCTGGTTCGCCCGCAACAGTGTTGCGGCGAACCTGTTGATGTTTGGCCTGTTGATCGGCGGCATCATCGCCACTTTCACCATCAACAAAGAGGTGTTCCCTCGCTTTGAGCTCAACCTGCTCAGGGTCTCGGTCGGCTACCCCGGCGGTGCTCCGCAGGAGATTGAAGAGGGCATCACCATTAAGATCGAGGAAGCGATCAAGGACGTTCAGGGGATCAAGAAAGTCACCTCGGTCGCCTCCGACTCCTCCGGCAGCGTCACCATTGAGGTGGAAGACGAAGCGGATCCCGCCGAGGTGTTGGATGAGGTCAAGCTGCGCATCGACACCATCTCCACCTTCCCCGAAAGTATCGAAAAGCCGGAGGTGTATCGCATCCGCCCGGAGCAGGATGTCATCTGGTTGTCCATCTACGGCGACGCCCCTCTGACCGAGCTCAAAGAACTGGCCAAGACCATACGCGATGAGATGACCAACCTGCCCTCGGTCAGCCGCGCCGACATCGTCGGTGCCCCCGACTATGAGATCAGCATCGAAGTCTCGGAAAACAAACTCAGGGAGTACGGCCTCACCTTTGAGCAGGTGGCTCAGGCGGTACAGCGCAGCTCCATCGACCTTCCCGGTGGCGCCATTCGCGCTCAGGACGGCGACATTCTGCTGCGCACCAAAGGCCAGGCCTACACCGACGAAGACTTCGCCCAGACTCTGGTGCTAACCCGCAGCGACGGCACTCGGGTGATGCTGTCGGACGTAGCCTACATCAAGGATGAGTTTGTCGAAGGCCTGCGCTACACCCGCTTCAACGGCAAACCTTCGGTGTTCGTTTCCATCAAGAGTGTCGGCGATCAAAACGCCCTGACCATCTCCGAGCAGGTGCGGGACAAGGTCGACGAGCTCAAGCAGGAACTGCCCGCCAGCATCGAGATCGAGCACTGGGGCGACGTCACCTTCTACCTGGAAGGGCGCCTCAACATGATGCTGGAAAACATGGCCATGGGCGCCCTGCTGGTGTTCATCATCCTGGCACTGTTCCTGGAACTGAAAGTGGCGTTCTGGGTGATGATGGGCCTGCCGGTGTGCTTCCTCGGCGCCCTGTTCCTGATGCCGCCCCTGGGGATGAGCATCAACCTGCTGAGCCTGTTTGCCTTCATCCTGGTGCTGGGGATCGTGGTCGACGACGCCATCGTCATTGGCGAGTCCGCCTACAGCGAAATTGAACGTCACGGCCACACCACCGACAACGTCATTGCCGGGGCCAAGCGGGTCGCCATGCCCGCCACCTTCGGGGTACTGACCACCATCGCCGCCTTCGTGCCCATGCTGCTGGTGCCCGGCCCCTTTGGGGTGATCTGGAAAACCATCGGTTGGGTGGTGATCCTGTGTCTGGCCTTCTCGTTGGTGGAGTCCAAGTGGATCCTGCCGGCGCACCTGGTGCACACCAAGCTGAAGAAAAAACAGCAACTGGGCTGGCTGGGCAAACGCCAGCACGCCTTTAACCTGTGGATTCGTCATCACATCGAACACAGCTACAAGCCGATGCTGGAGCGTTGCCTCAACCGCCGTTACACCGTGTTCACCGGCTTTGTCAGCGGCCTGATTCTGGTGATCGCCATGATGGCCGCCGGCCACATTCGATTCGTGTTCTTCCCGGACATCCCCTCCGACTTCATTCAGGTTAACCTGACCATGGAGCAGGGCACTTCGGAAAACAGCACCTTGATTACCCTGCAGCACATGGAGCAGCAACTGTCGAACCTGGAAGCGCAGTGGGAGCAGGAGTACGGCCAGACCATGGTCAAACACGTGCTGGCGGATCTGGACAGCCGCAGTTCCGGCTCCTTCTTCATCGAGTTGACCAAGGGCGAAGACCGGGTACTGGATACGGTGCAGATCAGCAACCAGTGGCGCGACGCCATCGGTGACCTGCCAGGGGTCAAGTCCATCGACATCGAAGGATCCACCGGCGGCGCCGGCGCCGACATCGCCTTCCGCCTGGAAGGCAAAGACATGGAACAGATGGCCGCCGCCGCCGCCGAGCTGAAACGGCACCTGGGCAGTTACGAGGGCCTGAGCGACATCAACGATAACTACTCCTCCGGCAGTCAGGAGCTGAGGCTGGCCATTAAGCCCGAGGCCGAATCCCTGGGGCTGACCCTGTCCGACCTGGCCCGCCAAGTACGCTACGGCTTCTATGGCTACGAAGCCCAGCGCATGCTGCGGGAAAAGGAGGAGGTCAAGGTGATGGTGCGCTATCCGGAGAGCGAACGCCGTAGCCTCGGCCACCTGGAGAACATGCGCATTCGCACCCCGGCCGGCGTCGAAGTGCCGTTCTCCGCCGTTGCTCGGGTCGAACTGGCGGAAAGCTACAGTGCCATTACCCGCACCGACGGCCGCCGCGCCATTACCGTGACCGCCCGTGCCGACAAAGCCATTGTCGAGCCCGGCAAGGTCACCCAGGAGGTCAGCGACCAGTTCATGCCGGAGCTGCTGAAACGCTACCCCGGCGTCGATACCGAACTGGACGGGGCCAGCGCCGAAGAGAGCGATGCCCTGGTGAGTCTGGGGCAAGGGGCGGTACTGGCCCTGTTTGTGATCTTCGCCCTGATGGCGATTCCACTGCGCTCCTACAGCCAACCACTGATCATCATGTCGGTGATCCCCTTTGGCATGATCGGTGCTGCCATCGGCCACTACGTGCTGGGTCTGAGCCTGAACGTCCTGAGCCTGTGCGGCATCATCGCCCTGGCCGGGGTGGTGGTGAATGACTCATTGATCATGGTGGACTTCGTCAACCAGGCCAGAAAGGCCGGCATACGAGTGCGGGATGCGGTGATCCAGGCGGGCACCCAGCGATTCAGGGCCATCACCCTGACTTCGCTGACCACCTTCCTGGGACTGGCGCCCATCGTGTTCTTCGAGAAGAGCCTGCAGGCCCAGATCGTCATTCCCATGGCCACCTCTCTGGCCTTCGGCATTCTGTTCTCCACCACCGTTACCCTGATCCTGGTGCCCTGCCTGTACCTGATACTGGATGATTTCAAACGGGTACTGAAGCGCTTCTACCACTGGTGGTGGCGTCCGACAGCCACCGAGTAATTCAGCAATATCCACAAGGGACCTTCGGGTCCCTTTTGTTTTGCCCCAGCACCACCTTCCGGTTTGCCAGCCACCAATCCCTGAACTAGGCTTTTGAAAAGCCCTGTGTTTTTCAAACCAGACAGCCAATGGGAAAGGAATGCCCTACGCAACACTCTGCCTGCTATGGATGGCGGCCCTGCTGCTGGGGTGCCAATCGTCACCCCGCCTTCCGGCCGAATCCCAGAGCCTCAACGGCCACTGGCGGTTTCAACCCCAGGTCGCCGTCGATGCCGCGCCGGCACAGCCGGAATTCGATGACAGCCACTGGCCCGAGATTCGGGTGCCAGGCAACTGGAGTAGCCAGGGCTTCGATACCCAGGGGGCGCACTGGTACCGAACCCGTTTTCAATGGCAGCCTCAATCCCAATCGGCCGGTCAGCGGCTCTGGTTTGAGGGCGTAGACTACCAGGCCGAGATCTGGCTCAACGGCCAGTATCTGGGGCAACACCGCGGCTACTTCGGGGCCTTCTACTTTGACGTCGACACTGAGCTGAAACCCGGCGCCAATCTGCTGGCGGTGCGGGTAGACAGTCCGCTGGAATCCCAGCAGGGCGACTCCTGGTCGCTGCATAAGACTCTGATCAAAGGCGTATTGGGCCACCATGACACCCGCGCCGGAGGCGCCTGGAGCGATCGCGGTCAGGAGCGCAACACCGGTGGCATCTGGGGTCGGGTATGGCTGCAGCCCCAGGGGGAGGTGCGTCTCAACAGCCAGCGTTGGCACAGCCAGATCGACGCCGACCTCAGCCGGGGCCAGTGGCAATTGAGCTACGTCAGTGAGCAGCAGCATCTGGGCGAATGGCAACTGAGCCTGACTCCGGTTAACTTTCAAGGCCAGGCAGAAACCTGGCGCCAACCGGGGCAACTGCCCGCTGGCGACGGCCAGGTAACCCTGTTGATCCCCGAGGCCAAGCGGCCACTGTGGTGGCCTAGGGAACGGGGCGCACCGAATCTGTACCGATTGCAGGCTCGATTTATCAGCGACGGCCAGACCCTGCTTCACAGCCAACAGACCGTCGGCTTTCGCAGCATCGACTACGACGGCCAACTGGGACGCTGGAGCGTTAATGGCCAACCGCTGTTTCTGCGCGGCACCAACTACATCGCCCATCAGTTCCTGTCTCAGGCCAATGAGTCGCTGCTGCTGCAGGATCTGCAACTGATGCAGCAGGCCCACATCAACGTGGTCCGGGTCCACGCCCACCTGCTGCCACAACGGTTCTACGATCTGGCCAATCGCATGGGCATGCTGGTGTGGCAGGACTTTCCCCTGCAATGGGGCTACCAGGACAGCGACGCCTTCCACCGCGATGCCCAGAGGCAGCTGGCCGAGATGGTCAACCAGTTTCATCACCATCCCAGCATCATCACCTGGTCGGCGCACAAT
This sequence comes from Ferrimonas kyonanensis DSM 18153, assembly GCF_000425405.1. Classification (GTDB taxonomy): domain Bacteria; phylum Pseudomonadota; class Gammaproteobacteria; order Enterobacterales; family Shewanellaceae; genus Ferrimonas; species Ferrimonas kyonanensis. The sequence goes on from NZ_KE384365.1 coordinate 184,825, forward strand.
GAGCCGCCCTGGGACGCCGACTGGATGCGCTACCGCTATCAGGACTACCACCCCAAACAGAATGAACAGCTGGACCTGGCCCTGTACCAAAGCCTGCGACGACTGGATCCGCACCGGCCCAGCTTCGCCCTGTCACGCACCGCAGAGCACCCCTGGTATGGCTGGTACAGCGGCCACTGGACCGATTACGGCGCCCCGGCCAAGGAGAAGCTGATCACCGAATTTGGCGCTCAGGCGCTGCCCGATGCGCCGGTGTTGTACCAACTGCTGAAGGCACCGGCCGACTGGCCGGCACTGCCCGATGACTGGAGCCAGTGGCAATACCACAACTTCCAGCCCCATGAGACCTTTGAGCTGGCGGGCATCGACCCCGGGCCAAACGTCCTGAGCCTGATAGACAACACCCAGCGCTACCAACAGACCCTGACCCGCTTTGCTGCCGAAAGTTACCGCCGCCAGAAATACCAGCCGGTGGGGGCCATTTTCCAGTTTATGTTTGTGGAGCATTGGCCCTCCATGAACTGGGGCATCGTCGACTATCGCCGTAACCCCAAGCCCGGATACCAGGCGCTGAAGCAGGCCTACCAGCCGCTGCTGCCCAGCATCATGCACCACCGCGATCGTTTCAGCCGTCATGAGCCGGTGCCGTTGCCGGTGGTGATCATCAACGACCACCTGTATACCCTGCCCGGCAGCCAATTGACCCTGACGCTGCACCAGGGCGACGTCGTCGTCGACCACCGCCAGCAGCAGCTGCATATCCAGCCAGACAGCGTGTTGGCGCTGGCGCCATTTCCCAACCGCCCGCTGACACCGGGCCGCTACCTGGCCCGCGCGACCCTGCATGACGATCACGGCCGCCACCTGGCCAGCAGTCAGTTCACTTTTGAGGTACAACCATGAAACCCCTACTGATGTTGCTGGCTCTGCTGAGTCTGAAACTGCCGGCCCAGATCCTGGTGAACCAAAGCGGCTACCTGGCCGCTGAACCGGGCCAGATCAAGGCCCCGCCCGGGCAGACTCTGCTGCTGAAAAGCGCCAGCAGCGATGGCATCATCGCCACCCTATCCCCGCCCGCCGACGGTTGGTTGTCATTGCCCATCGGCCTGGGGCCCGGCTGGTACCTGCTGGAGAACGAACAGCATCGCTCCGAGGTGTTTCCCATTGGCCTCGACAGTCAGAAGCAAAGCCTGATGTTGCTGCTGCGGGCGTTCCACTATCAACACGCCGGCCAACCCTTGCTGGATCCGGCCACCGGCCTGCGCCGGCCAGCCGCCCATCTTCAGGATGGCCGCCTGGCCCATGACGACGATCTGCATCCACAGGGGCACTACCTGGACGCCAGCGGTGGCTGGTACGACGCCGGTGACTACGGCAAATACCTCGCCACCACCACCATCACCGCAGCACGGTTGCTGGACGCCGGTCAGCAAGCCGAATCGAGGGATCCCCTTCTGGCCCAGGCGTTGATTCAAGAAGCGCAGATTGGTCTGGACTGGCTCCTGAAGATGCAACGAATCGATGGCGCCTTCTACCGTAAGGTAGGCGGCGCCAGCTGGCCTGAATTGGTGCCGCCTCATCAGGATCGCCAGCCCAGATACATCTATGGCGTATCCACTCCTGACAGCGCCAAAGCCTCGGCGGTACTGGCTCAGGCGGCCCGCCAGTTGATGCCGGCGCAGCCTGAGCTCGGACAGCGTTACCTGGCCGCCGCCGAGTCCGGCTGGCGCTGGCTGCAAAGCCAGCCACAACAACGCATCGACTGGCACCCGGGGGACGATGGCGGTTCCGGTCCCTATATCTACAACCAGTGGGATCAACAGCCGTCGTTGCAGCACGATCGCGACGATCGTTTCTGGGCCGCCGCCGAACTGTTCCTGACCACCGGCCAGGCCGACTACCTGGAGTACGCCAGTCAACATCTGCCAACCACCATCGACCTGTTTGAGTGGAAGGATCCCAGCGTCATGGGGGTGATCCACCTGCTGGCCAGCAGCCGCGCCGCCCCCCTGCATGCCCTGCTCAGTGAGCGCCTGCTGCAACGCTGCCGGCAACTGAAAACCCAGGCCGAGGCCAGCGAGTTTCGTATTGCTAATCAGCGCTTCATCTGGGGCTCAAATAAGATGGTGGCCGAACAGGGAATCCTGCTGGCCCAGTGCGCCAGCCTCAGTGGCGATCGCCGTTACCGGCAGCTGGCCTGGCATCAATGGCATTACCTGATGGGCCTTAACCCTTTCAATCAGAGTTTCGTTACCGGGCTTGGGGCCCGGCCGGTGCGTAACCTGCATCACATCTGGGCCAGGGCCGCTAAGGTTTCACCACCGGGCATGATGGTGGGAGGGCCCAATGAGGACAGTCAGGCCAGCATCGCTCCCAAAGGACAGGGCATGCTCAGTTACGTCGACGACGCCCGGGACTATTCGGTCAACGAGTTTGCCATCGACTACAACGCCGCCGCCATTGGCCTGATCGGGCAACTGCTGCATGGCCCCGGCCCACACCCGGCAGACACCGCTGCGAGTCACTGACAGTCCAGACTGTGATTGCAGCGATGGTGGCTGCAACCCGCCGAACGAGGCTGGGTGGCAAGGGAATCGGCCTGCTGATGCCGGAGTCGCTGCCACAACGCCTGACGCTCGGTAGTCGAGGCCTGGGGCTGCCCCCCGGCGGAATGGGAAAACGGCAACGACTGGCAGCCACACAGCAGCGCGGCCAGGCAAACAGCGACAATGGGCATTTTTAGCATCGTGGGCTTCCTCCTTGATTCCCCGCGATCAGTATAGTCAAAGGAAACAACATGAAACGACAGATACGAAATCTCTACTCTCGTCTGGCTGGCCCGCTGCCCTGGACCATCACGGTTCGTATCGGTGTCCTGTGTCTGCTGTTCTGCCTCATCAGCGCCCTGCAGTTCTACCTGTTTTACGACCACATCCTCAATGAGCTGGCACAACTGCTGGCGTTTCAGCTGCTGCCCCATGAGCTAGCCGAAATCAGCCGGCAACTGCCCAACCTGCATTGGGCCCTCGCCGTCTGGACTGTGCCACTGTTGCTGGTCAACACCCTGTTTGCCGGCCTGGCGGCCCTGTGGCTCAGTCGCCGTATCGCCGGCCCCACCCTGGCCATCCGCTCGCACCTGCAGCGGGTGGGCAACGGCGATCTTCAGGCCCAACTCTCCCTGCGCCAGGACGATGAACTCAAGGAGGTGGCCGACGAGATCAACCAGGCCGTCAGCAAACTTCAGGTGATGGTCTGGGGCATTAAAACCAACCTGGAAGCACTGGAAGCCGCCAGTGAGGCCGCCGGCGAGGCGGATCGACAGCGACTGCAGCAGCAACTGCAGGCCATCCGCATAAACCTGAACTGGTTCGAGACCCTGGAGCAAAAAAACAGTGATGAAGTGGATTCTGCTGTCCCTTAGCCTGATGCTGATTCCGGCCACCTCAGCCTTACCGGCCCAGCACCGGGCGCTGATGGCGCTGTACCAGGGGGATGACACCACCGCCGCTCAACTGCTCAGACAGCAGGGACCACTGCACGGCGACTGGCTCTATCTGCAGGCGAGGTTAAGCAGCGCCGATGGCAACTGGTCACAGGCCCTGGATCAGTTTGCGGCCTATCTCAGTCAGGAGCATGACTCGGTGCATCGCATCGAGGCCCGTCACTACCACGGTCTGATTCGCCGCTATCGCCACGAGCCAACGCTGGGACAATACCTGCGGCTGCAGCGACTGCTGGAACAGGGGCAACCTCAGCACTTTCAGCGCCGCAGTCAGGTCTTCCTCAGCCAATTTCCCGACTCGGCACTCACTCCGAGGCTGGCCCTGCAGCAAGCGCTGGTGCAACTGGAATGGCACAATCAGCCACAACGGGCGGCAGAGCATTACCAAGCGCTGATGCGCCGATACCCGGACAGCGAAACCGCCCTGGAAGCGGGGCTGGGCTACGCCATCTGTCAGCTGTACCTGCAGCAACCCGCATTGGCCCGGCAACAGTTAACCCGAACCCTGCAACAACTGCCGCGAACGCTGCCCGGTGACTCACTGCTGCACAGGGTCTGGCAGCAACGGCTGGCCGCGGCACTGGCATTGGTGTCGCCTGCCGCTGCCGCCGCTCCAGCCCTCGACGACACCGGCGTAATCTGGGGCGCCGGCGCCCGCCTCAGTCTGGACCACCCGGTTGGCTCTGGCCAGGACTACCGGCCACTGTGGTATCACCTGCCCAAGAGCCAGTTACCGCTGCAGCAATTGACCCTGTGGATCAGCCGCCACAGTGACTGGAGCTGGCTGCAACCGGATCTGCTCAGGGCCGCCAGTCGCGCCGGCTACACCCCCAGCATCGCGTTCTGGTATTTCGGTGACGAAATAAGCCCTGAGTTTGTGGAGCAACACCGTCAGGATTACCTGGAGACCCTCAGCAACCGGCTTATCCCCTTGCTGCAGCAGTTGCCGCAGGCCTACCTGCTACTGGAACCAGAGTTCAACAAAAACGGCATCGAACAGTGGCCCGGCTGGCCACAATTAATGCAGGAGGCGTTTGCCCTGATCCGCCAGCGGGCGCCGCAGATTCAGGTGGCCCTGGTTCTCGGCGACTGGGATCCGGTGGCACAGCCACCGTCGCCGCAACTGCAGCAGGTGCTGGCCATGGGGGATTTTACCGCCGCCATGCTGATGGTCTCCCCCCACACCGAGTTGAGCCATCAATCTCCGGACTGGTCCCCCTGGGTGCGCACCCTGCGCCTGAGCCAGCGGCTTAAGCAGGATCACGACAAACCCTTTATGCTGGCCTACAGCGCCCTGCCCTCGGAGCCTGGCTGGCAACAGCGGCAACAGGTTGAACTGGAAAAGCTGGCGCGGATTCTGCCCGCACTTCGCCAACAAAACCTGTTCTCCATCAACTGGTTTTCCGCCGTAGACGACCCGGGACAACAGGGCTGGTTTGCCGAATCCGAACCCCATTTCGGCCTGTTTACCCGGGAACTTAAACCAAAATCCGCCGCCGCCACCCTGGCGGCCATGGCGCCGCAGCGCCAGGACGACGCCCGCATCGTGGCACAGCGGCAGAGCCCAAAGCACCTCAGCCTCAACTTTAATCGCTGGCTGCACTGGCAACTGACCACCAACCGGGGCCAGATCCTCAGCGGCGCCGGCGATCGCCTGCACCTGTCGTTGCCCATTGCCGGCCTCCACGGCCCGGCCACCCTGACCGAGCGCAACGGCGGCCAGCCGCTGCTGACCCTAACCCTGCCCGAGGGGGCCGTGCCGCTCACCCATAATCGCGGCCCTCACCCCATAGACCTGAGTCAATGGCAGCAACAACGACTGCCGCTGCGGCGACAGCCGAATGCCAGCGGACTGTGGCTGGAGTTGGCGTTGACCACACCGCTGGACGATGGCCTGTTCATAGGCCTGGTGGATGCTCACGGTTTTGAACGCAGCGCGCGGCTGCTTGGCTATGCCGATGCCGAACAGCACCGGTTCCGGGCTTACATCCCGCTTACGGAGCTGTCTTATCCCTGGCGTAAATACCAGCCCGACTCCGGCTTCCTGCATCACCAACGCCCGGTGGCAACCCCTCAGCTGATGCTCTCCAATCGCACCGCCACCCCGCTGTCCGGCACCCTGCTGAACTACGGCTGGTATTAAGAACCCGTTAGCGAGAGGAAAATTCTAACACCGGCTGACAACGGCCAGGGTGAATAAACTCATCCCCCAGCACCCGCTGCAGTCTCGACATCGGTGGCGGCGCCCGAAACAGCTTGCCCTGCTGCTTGTACAGCATCGACTGCAGCACCGCCGCATTGGTGGCCAGGGTCAGCGACTGATCATAGCCCGCGGTACGCTCCTTGCGGCCCTCGTACCAGCCCCGCTCGGGGTCGTACAGGTGGCGCATTACCCCCATCAGGGCATCGGTGTACTCGGTGTCCCACAGCACCCACATCATAAACGCCGCCTTGGTGGACACCAGCGCCGCCTCGTTATGAAACTGTCCCTGGGCATCCAGGGTTGGGAACGGGCTGCCAAGGCCGAAGACCGCGTCATAAACAAAATGGGGCGCCTCACTGAGGATGTGCTCGGCCCGAGCGGTGTACAGTGCATCGCGACGCCAGCGCCGCTCCTGCACCAGATACAGGCTGTGGGCCTGCCGGGCCAAGTCCAGCCGACCGTAATCGGTATCGTCATCGTCGTCGAGCTGGTCCCAACGATCCCAGTTAAACTCCATGCCGGCGTACCAATAAGGGGTCGGTAACAGCGGATCGATCACCCGATCCACCCTGGGATCACGACCATCAACCAGCAGGGGCACCTGGTAGAACTGGCGCCGTTCATAGGGCTCAAAGCGGTCGGCCAGGGTCGGCATCTGGCCCCACAGGTAATACCCGTAGGCCGCGTATTCCTCGTACCCCAGCCGCCCTTCCTGCACCGGCAGCCAGCCTCCGTCCCGGAACTCGCCCCGGGTCAGCTGGCCGCGGCCATCAAGCAAGCGGCAGAAATCCCACCTCAGTACCACCTTATCGATGTACTCGGCAAAACTGGGGTAGTGACGGCGATACAAGTTCAGCCAGATCAGCAGCCGACCAAGATCGATGGCCGACCAACCAACGATGCCTGGCTGAGCCGCCGCATCCACCATCTGTCCGGACTCGGTGTGATAACTGCGGTTGGGCAGCACGCCGTCGACCAACGCCATGGTGTTAAGAAAATCCAGCAACAGTGACAGCCGCTCATCGAACTCTTTGGCGCCCACCAGCTCAAACTGCTTGGCCGTATGCAGTGCCGCCAGGTACTCGGCGACGTTGGCCATGGTAAACACCGGATAGCCGTCGATGGCCCCCACCAACCCGGTGGTCGGGTGAGTATTGTTGGCCACATAGCGCCAGGCCGTAGCCAGCCACTGACGCTGTTCCTCGGTCAGATCACCGTGGCGACCATGCCAGAACCAGTCGGAGTTAGCCAGGCCATTGTAGGAGTCCTGCACACCCCGCACCACCACCCCGCAGCCACCAATCAGGCTAGCCGCAATCAGGGCAATGGCGGCAGCTCTTGCAGCTGTGGCGAGACGGCAAACATTGGCCCAGATGCAGGCTAAACTCATCATTCAGCTCGGCATCCCAACGGCTGGGTGGGTGCCAAGGATGAGGCTCCGCCAGCTTGCCAAAGGCTTTGTAGCCCAGGGCTTCCAGCAGAATACCGTTGTTGTTGGAGGTATAGGTGTTAATAAGGCCGGTGCCATTCTCATAGATTCCCTCATAAAACCCCTTCTCCGGATTGTACAAATCGGCAATGTGCTCAAACAGAACGTCGGTGTAGGGGGTATCCCACAACACCCACAGACCAATGGCCCCCTTGATGGACACCGCCGCATACTGGGGCATGTATTCGCCCTTCTCAGAGATGGTGTTCCAGCTGTAGCCGTCGGTGTAGACGGTGTCATAGACAAAATAGGGCGCCTTATCCAGCTGGTGCTCAGTACGGGCGGTAATGATGCCGGTATCCAGGTAGCGGGCTTCCTGAACCGCGTACACCCTCTGGGCGAAATCGGCCATCCACAGGTGACTGAAGTCTTCGCTGTCGGTCTGTTTATCCCAGGGGTGATCCCAGGAGAATTCAATGCCATCCAGGGCGTAACTTTCGGTCACCACATAGCTGTGCGCCGACAACTCTCGGGGATCCCGTGAGTCATAGGGGATATCGATGCCATAGACGTTGATCAGATCGTAAGGCTCGGGTTTGGAGGCCCGCTCGGTATAGAACCCCCACAGCTGAAACCCCTTGGCGGCGTACTCCTCATACCCCAGTCGCCCCTCCTGCAGGTACTGGGTCGGCTGACCATCGGAACCCAGGGCACCGAACATGGTGCCGTGCTCATCCACGACGTTGCAGAAATTCCATCTCAATATGGCCGCATCGATGCCCGGAGCGTGTTCCGGGTAGCGCTCCTTGATGATCCACATCCAGATCAGAAACCGCCCCAGGTCCAGAGCCGAATAGCCAATCTCGCCCGGGTTGTTGCCGTAATCCACCTTGGCGGCAGTCAGGGTGTTGTAGGCCTTGTTCGGCACCTCCCCCCGATAGAGGTCCAGGGTGTTGAGGGTCTTAACCATCCGCACCATCCGGTCATCAAACTCGCGCTTCCCGATCAGCCCCAGCTCCCGGGCCACCACCATGCCCCCCAGGTAGGAGGCGGTATCCCACAGAGTGGTTGACGGGTAGCCATCCACCGCATTCACTAGGCCGGTAGACGGTTGATAATTGTTTTCAAAATAGCGCCAGGCCACTCGAGCCATGGCCATCTCCCGTTCGGTCAGCGGACCACGACGAGGTCCGGGCACCGCCACCTCCGGCGGCTCTGGCGCCGGGCGTGCCACGCCGATGCCGTCACCGGGCTCGGTGGCCACCATGGCCTCGTTCGGCGCCTCCAACAAGGGGTTCGCGCACGCCGACAGCACCACCACACTTCCCACCAGCCAATTTCGCATGCTATTCCTCCTGCACCGCCAGTTGCACCAGCGCCTGTTGCCGGCCCACATTCAACAGCTTGCCCTCACGGATATACAACAACGACTCCAGCACGATGCCATTGGTGTTGGCAGTCAGGGCGGTATTGGTTTCCTGAAGCTGTTCGTACCACCCTGAGTAGAAACCCCGATCCGGGCTGGTCAGCGGCGCGGCCTGGCTCAGTAACTGCTGGCTGTAGTCGTCCTGATACAGGGCATACCAGCCAAAGGCGGCCTTGGTGGACAGGCTGCGAAACTCAGACGCATCCTCTCCGGTATCGGTGGTGGCATGCCAGGGCTGGCCACTGGAGAACACCGTGTTGTAGACAAAATACGGTGGACGGTCGATGTTGTCTTCGCTGACGGCGGTCAGGATGCCGGTGCGCTCGAAACGGGCCTTCTGGGCCTGATAGACCCGCCAGGCAAACTCATGGGAGATGCGGTCCCAACCAAACTCCAACCCATCTAAAATGTAGGATTCGCTGACCACGTAGTTGTGGGCCTTGTAGCGACGGGGGTCGCGCTTATCGGTAGGAACCTGAACCCCGTCAATCTCCACCATCTGCAGAAAGTCGGTGTACCTCAGGGCCTGAGACAGATCCTGCCCCATCAACGACAGCGACTTGGAGGCATACTCCTCGTAGCCGATGCGCCCCTCCTGAACAAACTCCGTCAGCTCATTGGTGACCCGAGCGCCGAACATCACCCCGTCCCGCAACATCGGCTGCAGATTCCAGCGGCCGAGTACTTGCTGCACTTGAGGGGTAAATTCCGGGTATTGCCACACCAAAATGTTGAACGGCACCAGCAACCGGCCGATGTCGATGGCCGACCAGCCAATGCCTCTGGGGTTGGGAGTGTTGTCATAGTTCACCATCGCCAGTGAGCGGGTGTCGTACACCTTATTGGGCAGCACATCATCAAACAGCGGCATCTTGCCCAGGCTGGACAAGAGCTTGCTGAGACGACCACTGAACTGATGGCGGGAGATCAGCTGCAACCGCTCGGCTGCGATGATGGCCATCAGGTAGGAGGCGGTGTCCCACATGGTGGTGGAGGGGTAACCGTCCACCGAGTTAGCCAGTCCGGTACCGGCCTGGGTATTGGCTTCAAAGTACTGCCAGGCGGTTTCGGCCCACTGCCGTTCCTGAACGGTAAGCGGCCGGGGCTGAGGATCAGGAATGGTGGCGGAGAAGTGCAGTTTATCCACCAGATCATTATTGAACTCCTGCTGCTCCAGGCTCATGACCAGAGTAAACGCCAACCCCAATCCCAGCAGGAACACCAGGTGGTGGCGGGCATTAAGCACATTTTGTTTGAAAGCCATCCCTGCTTTCTCCTATCGATTATCCATTAGCAACAATCCCAGCACCCCTCAGGGCCTCAAGGCGCTGACGCCTCCGCAGGCGCCACATCCGGTCGCCAGAAGGCGGCAAACACCAGGCCGGACATGGCAACCACGTTATTCAATCCCCAGAAGGTATTGACGATCATGCCGCTGAGGGAGTGATCGCCGTACCACTGAAACTCCATATTCAGCCATCCCAGCACCAACGCCAGCAGGGTCAGTGCCATCACCCCGGCCTGGGGCAACACCAGGTGGAAAAAGTTGCCCTCCTGCCGCTCCTTGGGGGTGGTGGGAAACTTGATCTGCCGCCCGCGCAGCACGGTCCAGATCGCCCGCAGGTTCACCGGGAAAAACGCCAGATAATTGGCTTTACCCTTAAAGCCCGCCAGCCCCCAGGTGGCCGCCATGGTCGCCAGCTCATTCATCACGATAAACGGGATGAAATGCAGGTAAAACGACTGAGAATAGGCCGACACTGGCGCAATACCGGTGAGCAGGTAGACGATGGGTGACAGCAGGAACACCACGTTCCACAGCGCGCCGAGATAACTCCACACCGTGGTGGCGTACATCAACCGCTGCCTGAAGGTCATACCGGGGCGAAACAGCGGGTTGTCGTTTTTGGCAATGTCCAGGGTGCCGCCGGCGTACTTAAACCGCTGAATCATCCAGGTCTGCAGGTCCTGGGGCGACAGCATCTTGGATTCCACCTGAGGATGCATCACCGACTTCCAATTTCGATCCGGGTCAGAATGCAGTACCACCGAGGTGTATATGTCTTCAGAGACATGAAACTTATAGGGGGTAAACTCAGTATCCAGAATGGTCTGAGTATCCATCATCTGCTGCAGCTGCGGATTCAACTCCTGTTCTCCGGTCAGGGCCTTGATCTTCTGATCCTGCTGGCGTCGCTGCTTGTCGATGTTCTCAGAGTACGATTTCAGAGCCGCCTCCATCACCGCTTCGCGGCGGTGGATGGAACCGGCACCGCAGCAAAACGAGGCGTTGGCCCAGTTTCGCCGCCGCTGAATCACGTCGTAGAACATCTGCGGGTCATTGACGAAGGGATCCTGACCTATGGTCACCGGTCCGTATACCCGTTCCGCCAGCCGCCCCAGCCAGTGGCCCGGCGTGCCCAATCGAGCCTGCAGCCACTGCGGCAACCGCTTGCCCTCGGGCAGATCAAAAAACCATTGCGGCGTCTGTACCCAGGCCACATCGGGGTCACGGAAATAGCCCAGCGTGTGTTCCAGTATGGTGGAAAACGGGCGGGTATCGGCATCACAGATAACGATGAAATCGCCACTGGTCTGCTCCATGGCGTTGCGCAAATTGCCGGCCTTAAAGCCGACATTGTCTTCGCGGGTGATGTACCCCACCCCCTCCTCCTGCGCCATCGCGGCCATGGCCGGCCGCTTGCCGTCATCGAGGATGGCGATGCGAATGTCGATGCCATGGGGGTAGCTCACCGCCTTGGCATCGCGTATCGACAACCGCACCAGTTCCGGCTCCTCATCGTAGGAGGGGAAAAACAGATCCACGTGCAGCGGCCTGTCCTCCTCCAACGGCTGCGCCAGGCAGTCGTTGATGGTTTCTGGCGGCGGCCGTCGCGGGTAATCCCGGGTCTGCCACAGATTGATGCTGAACAGTACCAGGCCGATGTAGGCACAGGTTTCGGCCACCACCAGGGGAATGGCAAACCACAGCGCATCGTAGTTCAGGGAATCGGTCCAGCGCCACCAGATGTACCAGGCACCAAGGGTCAGGTTGATGGTCGCCAGCAGCTGAAACAACAGTTCCCGTGCCGGGCTGTGGGGCAGCGGCGGTGGCGGCTTTCGATCCTCGAAGCCTTCGAAATAAAAACCCATAACGGCCGTCCTTATGCCTGTTTGGTCATGCGAAAATAGTTACGTTGGTCTTCCCGCGAGTAGCTCTGGCTGTCCATCACCTGACCGACAATGCCCAGACCCCGACCGCTGGTCAGCCAGGTACTGGGATCATCCGGGTTCAGCTCCAGCAGTTGTGGCTCGGTCACCCGCTGGCGCTGAGCCTCCGGCATGGCGATGCCCTCGTCCACCAGCACAATCTCAATGCCGTCGGCCCACTGCCGGTACCGAATCTCGAGACTGCCGCCGGGGCGGTTGCCATAGGCGTGCTCCACCACATTGTTGCCAATTTCAGCCACCGCCAACTCCACCAGACCGGCGTCCTCCAGCGGCAAGGCCGACAGCTGGTACATGGCGGCCACCGACTTGGCCATCATCGCCACCACGTCGTAACTGGCGGTGCCTTTCAGGGTGATGCAGCATTCCATTGCCTTGCTCCCTAGGTTGTCATTTGGCGCTGATCAGGCAAGGGGGCGACTGCCAGCGCTGACGATTCTGAATTCGACTGTCACACAGCAATTCGTGGGCCCCAATCTCTTTGAGGGTAAAGTGGTTGCCAAAATGATCGATGCAGTGATCCTGAAAGATCATGCGATCGACGATGGCGGCGATACCGCTGACGTAGGTGTAATCGTCCACCGAGCTGTTCTCCAGTACCGCGCCCTTTTCGATGATGCAGTTGTGGCCGATCACCAGCGGTCCGCGCAGCTTGGCGCCGGTTTCAATGCGACAGCCATTGCCGATCACCACCGGTCCTTTAATATCCAGCATCTCCAGATCCACCACGCAGTTGATGCCCATGTGGATCCCCGGTGCCACCTCCCGGCCGGGAATCGGGTAGTTCTCCACCTCGCCTTTGAGGATGCTGCTGGTGACCTGCCAGATGTCGCTCAACTGGCCCACGTCGACCCACTGAAATTCAAACGCGGTGGCATAGAATGGAATCTTCTGCCGCACCAGCTCCGGGAACAGCTGCGAACCGATGTCGTACTCCCCTTCGGCGGGAATGTAGTTGAAGATCTCCGGTTCGAAGATGTAGATGCCGGTATTGACCATGTCACTGACCGCCGTCCCGGTAGCCGGCTTCTCCTGAAACGCCAGTACCTGCCCCTGATCATCGGTCTGTACCACCCCATAGCGGTGCAGGGTGTCGGCCGCCATCCGTTTGGTGATGATGGTCGCCAGGCCGCCCTTTTGTTTATGCCAGGCCACCGCCGCAGTAAAATCCAGGTCGATCCAGGCATCGCCGCACACCACCACGAAGGTGTCATGAAAGAAGCCGGAGTTCTGCTGTACTCGACGCATGCCACCGGCGCTGCCCAGGGCCTTGCCCACCAGTTTGCCCCCCTGCATCTCCCCCTCGTAGGAGTAACACAGGTCGACACCGTACTGATAACCGTCGCGGAAGTAGTCCTCGATCTTGGCCGCCAGATAGCAGGTGTTCACCACGATTTCATCGATACCGTGCAACTTAAAGTGCTGCACGATGGACTCCATCACCGGCCGGCGCAGAATCGGGATCATCGGCTTGGGGATCATCTCGGTGATCGGCCGCACCCGGGTGCCCTTTCCCGCTCCTAAAATCATACCTTGCACGGCTTTCCCTCCTAGGCCTTCACCGCCTTCAAGGCGGCGGGCACATCGTCATGACACTCAAAGATTCGGTCCATGCGGGTCAACCGGAACAGCTCCTGCACCGCCCGCTGCAACCCCACGATCCTCAGCTCCCCGCAGTTGGGGGTCTTCAACACGGCCACCACCGCTCCCAGGCCACTGGAATCCATGAAGTTCACCTTGGACAAGTCCAGCACAATCCGCTGATTACCCTCGGAAATTGCCGTCTCCACCCCGCTGCGAAACCCCGGGGCCGAGGCCGCATCCAACCGGCTCTGCTCCAGGCTAATCACCAAGTATCCATCTCGTTTTTCAGTTCGCATGTCCATCGCTTACTTCCTCTATTGTCCCTGCCATTCAATGGCCAGAATTGATACGTCGTCGTCAAAATCCGGACCGACATTCCATCGATCCAGCTGGGTCTTGAGGCTCTGCAGCTGGGTATCCATGCTCGAGTCGCGCTGCTGCTGCAGAGACTGAATGAAGCGGCTCACACCAAACTCCTCTTTGGTGGCATTGAAACACTCGGTGACACCATCGGAGTACAGATAGATGCGATCCCCCGGGGCCAGCTGCACTTCATAGGAGCTGTACTCCAGGTCCGGCAACATCCCCACTGGAAACCCATTTTGCGTGTGTTCAATCACCTCGGAAGAGGTCTGATGCAGCGGGCCGGGATGACCGGCCTGGCACAGTTTCAGCAAGCCGGTCTGCACATTCAGTACCGCATTGACCATGGTGAAATACTGGCTGTTGTCCCCCTGAGACTGGAAGCGATCATTGAGGGTCGCCACCACCTCGGCGGGATCGACGATCTCATAGAAGGGAGGCTGGGGCAGGTGTCGCTTCATGACACTGAAGCCCTTCTGCGACGGCGACATCACGTGTTTCAGGGTAAACGACAGCAACGCCGATGGCAGCCCATGGCCGGACACATCCAGCAAGTAAAACGAGATGTGATGCTCATCCAGGCGGCGGTAGTCAAACATGTCTCCCCCGAGAAAGGCCGAACTGGTGGCCAGCCAGGAAAACTGCACGCCGGGCAACTCCTTTACCGTCGGCAACAGCTTGTGGTGCATCTCCGCCGCCAGCATCACGTCGTTTTCGATGCTGGCATAGGCCTTCTCCAGCTTCTCCTGTTTGCGCTGCAGCTCATTGTGCAGATCGATAAGCCTGCCGCCGGCGCGGATGCGGGCATTGAGCTCTGCCTTGGGGGCTTGTTTGGCAATAAAGTCGTCGGCGCCCACCTCCAGGCCGGCGATGATTCGCTCTTCATCGTCATTGGAGGAGAACATAATGAAGTACACGAAGCGCTCGACCTGCTGCTCCTGCTTCAGGCGTCGGCACAATTCGAACCCGTCCATGACCGGCATCGACCAGTCAGAGATCACCAGCTGTATGCTGGTATCGTTTTTAAGGATCGCCAGCCCTTCGGCACCGTCGGCGGCCTGGTGCACCTCGTAGCCAAACCGGCGCAACGCGGCAGCCAACACCATGCGAACATCCATGGCATCCTCAACAATCAATAGCTTCATAACGCCCCACATCCCTGTCAGCATTTTTTCGCTGTGCTTAACTAACGCTAGTCGACAAAACCACAGTCGGCAAACCTGATTGCATTTTGAACTACACTTAAATAGCTAACTAGAACAGGGAGTAGGAACACTGCCATGGATAAGGCGAGTGGAGTTTCCCGGGTACGAACCTGGGTGTGGCTGGGACTGGCATTGATCCTGGTATTGGTGATCTGGCGGCTGTCGATCTCATCACAGCAGTTGCAACACCAGCAACAGCAATTGCATCAGCGACTGCTGATCAACCGTCTGATTGAGCATCGGCTCGAGCAGTGGCGCGATCAGCCTCAATTGCCCTGGGCCGAGCTGGAGCGGCTCAGCCGTTACGGCTACCGTACCGAAGAGGTGGACCTCGATGAGTTTCTGGTGCTGTATCTGGTCACCCTAGCGCCGCTGCTACAGCCGCTGAGTGTCGACACCCCGGCACCACCGCCACCTCCATCGCTGACTGCGGATCCGGCACTGCAGCAGGCATTGACTCAAGTCAGTCAACAACAGCGTCAATTGCAACAGCAACAGCGTCAACTGCAACAGCAGCAGCACCGACAGCAACGACAACTGAGCAGTCTGAGCGAACGTCAGCAGCAGTTCGATGCCCGCTGGCAGCAGCAACAGGAGCAGCAGCACAGTGACGAAATCAGCGTCGTGCCGCTGTACATCAAGACCGAGCCCGCCCACGCCCGCATCGAGATTCTGAATATCAGCCCCCGTTTCGTTCAGGGACTGGCCCTGCCCAGTGGCCGCTACCTGGTGCAAGTCTCCGCCACCGGCTTCAACACCAGCAATCGCTGGCTGGACCTCAAGCCGCTGTCCAATCGCTACTGCATCAGCCTCAGTCCCGTCGATGCCCTACAGGGCCCAACTCCAGGCCAGCATCAAAGCGCCATCTTTGAGTCGACCTGTGTCATCGACTGACGGGTTCCAGGGGTAACGGTTACCTGAGTAGTTGTTGTACTGCAAAGAGAAGGTAAACGGTCGCCAGTCGAAATAGCCAAAGCCATAGGTGAAATCCGGACTCCAGGGCTGCTTCTGGGCACTGTCCGGGTAGTAGAACAACGAGAAATTCAAATACCAGTTGCCGGTGATGGTGTACTTGCATCCCAGGCTCAGGCTGCGGCCGTGCTCAAGATAAGCGTCCCCTTCGAGATCAAAATACTCCGGGGTATAGTGAAAGTCGGTCTGACAGCCCATGGCGGCATCGTCAAATATCGAAAACGGCCGCAACCAGGGCGTCGGCACCGGAAATTTCCACCCCAATGACCAGGTGCCACGACGGAAATAGGTGCTGCTTTCCCCGGGCTCCGGGCTAAATCGGTTGCCGCCGTAGTTGGAGTAGATCAAGCTCAAGGTATAGGGGCGCCAGTCGCTGTAGCCAAACACATAGGTGTAGTCCGGCTCCCAGGGCTGTTGCAGATCCCCATCAAAGTAGTGATACAGGCTGACGGTGGCAAACCAGTTGCCGATGGGGCTGTACTTGAAAGTCGCGGTCAGCGACGGGTTGGTACCTTCGATGCCGCCGACATTGTTGTCAGGGTCGGCCGCCATCACGCTGTCTTTCAGTGGGTAATAGGCCGCCAGACCACCAGACCAGCCGCTGTACCAGGGGCGTTGCTCATCCAGCCACTCGCCAAAGGGCAGAGCAAAAGAGCTGGACACCCCGGTCCAGACGCCATTCCAGCTCTCCGACGCGGGCGCAGCCTGAGTCTCAGCCTCCGACGCCATCGCCGGCGTCAGTGGCGACGACGACGATGGCGGTGCCGCCTTGGCGGCCTGCTGGTAAAACTCGCCTTCGCCCGCCACCACGCAAGCTGAACTCAGGGCCAACCACAGCCCTAACGCCAATCCCTGGCATATCGGCACTTTCACACTGAATGCTCCCCCTAATCCCTAGGGCCTAAATATTCCGGCTAATTTTTTGGTACAAATCAGAATCCTGTCCTAGCGTTAAAGTAACAACCTAGCCACAACCCAGGGAGGGGTTATGAGGGAGACTTTGACGGCGCTCATGGTCGAGCAGGGCGAACTGACCCACCAACTCAATCTCACCAATGGTCAGCACCTGGCCAAGCTGACCGCCATGGCAGAACTGTTACTCGACTCCGGCATGGATCTGTTTCAGCTTAAAGCCATGGAGCAGGAACTTATCCTGCATCAGGCCCTGGCCGCCAAGATGGCCGTCAAGCTAGCCATATCCAAACTCTGCTTACAGAAGTGTAGACCTAACACGCTGATAAGTGTGGTTTTTGCCATGTATAAAGAACATCAACGAATGCTCAGCCCCATGGAGCACCCCCATGGTGAAGACTTTATTCGCCGCAAGAGCGAGCAACTGCAGTGGCTATGCAAGGATCTGCCTAACGTCGACTGGCGCATGATTCTGGTGGACGACGGCTGCCCGGAGCGCAGTGGCCAGTGCGCCCAGGAGCAGGTCGAGGAGTTGGAGCAGGGACACAAGATTGAGGTTCGCTTCCTCAGTCGAGCCATCGCTGCCAAAGAGGGGCCGGCGGCCTCTCTGACCTCCACCGCCGACAGCCAGAAAGGCGGTTCCATCGCCTATGGTATGTGGCACGCCGCCCGCACCGGGCCAACCAAGAACCACTTCATCGCCTACACCGACGCCGATCTGTCGACCCACCTGGGACAACTGGGACTGCTGGTGGACAACCTGAGCCACCACGACAACATCATCGCCTGCGGCTCACGTCGCGAACCCACCTCGGTGGTGGTCAAACAGGGGATGCGCAACCACAGGGGCAAGCTGTTTATCTACTTGTGGAAACGCCTGCTGCCGCAACTGCACAACATCATCGACACCCAGTGTGGCTTCAAGATGTTCCGCAGCGAGTTCGTCACCCCGCTGACCCGGGAGATGATGGAAACCAAATTTGCCTTTGACATGGAACTGCTGCTGAAGTCACAGTTACTCAGCCCGCACCGCATCGGCAAGGTGGCGGTTGGCTGGATCGACAGCGATGCCCTCTCCACCACCTCCGAGCTGTCCCCTTATCTGCCGATGCTGAAATCCATCGTCAAGATGTACCGTTTCTACGTGCCAGCGCAGCCGATATCCGATGAGTTTGCCAGCCTGATCGAGACCATGAATGAATCCCAGTGGAACACCCTGGTTGAGGCCATGGCAGAGGTCGTCGATGACGCCGACATCGAGGCCATCTGCCGCCAGGAACTGTTCAGTCCGCTCAAACTGGCTCGGGAAGCCGGGGTACCGGCGTAAAACAGCGGCATAAAAAAACGCGCCACGGTAAACCGTGGCGCGTTCTCAGCCATAGTGCCAATTAACGCATCGCCGGCTGCGGGCTGGCTTTGGCAAACAGGGCCACGAAGGTTGCCAGCAGAGTGGGCAGCAACCAGGCCATGCCCACATCATAGAACGGCAGGAAGTTCAGGGCGTCGGTGTTGACACCGGCCGCCTTGACCCCATCAATGACACCAAACAGGGTCGATACCGCCACCATCATGATCAGGCCGGCACGCTCATTCTGCAGGTACGGACGCACGAAGCAGAAGGCAATCAGCGCCATGGCAATGGGGTAGACCGCCATCAATACCGGAATGCTGATGGTGATCAGCTGGCTCAGGCCCACGTTGGCCACCACCGCGCAAAACAGCGCATTGATGACCACAAAGCCCCGGTAGCCAATCTTCGGCAGCAACTCACCGAAGTAATCGGAGCAGGCCGACAACAGGCCGATCACCGTGGTCAAGCAAGCCAGGGTCACAACCGCACCCAACATCACCACGCCATAGGCGCCGAACACCTGATTGACAAAGGTGGTCAGAATGGCACCGCCGGTATCGGCGCCCGCCCCCAGCACCGAGCTGGTGGCGCCCAGATAGAACAGCGGCACGTACACAAAGCTGAGGCCGACGGCGGCGATGATGGCGGCAATACCCAGGTACTTGGCCTGCTGACCGCTTTCAGTGATGCCCTTCTTGCGCAGCAGGTCCACGATCAGCATGCCGAACACCAGCGATGCCAGCGCGTCCATGGTGCCGTAGCCCTCGAGGAAGCCCTTGGTAAAGGCGCCGCTTTCATAGCCGCCCTGGGCCGCCACGATGGGATCCTGAGGGAAAACAAATGCCGCCAGCGCCAGAATGGCAAACAGCACGATCAGCGCCGGAGTCAGCACCTTGCCCACACTGTCCACCAGCTTGCCCGGGAACAACGCCAGCAGCATGGCGATGCCAAAGAAAATCACCGAGTACAGCGCCTGAGTGGTGGCGTTGTCGCCGTTGAGAAAGGGCACCGCCCCCATTTCATAAGCCACCAACCCGGCACGGGGAGCAGCAAACGCCGGACCAATAATAATGAAGATGGCACAGGCGATGGTGGCACCAATCCAGGCGGGCAGTTTGGCGGTGATCACCGGAATGCTGCCGCCGGCCTTGGCGACCGCGATCAGGCCCAGCAGTGGCAGTCCCACTGCGGTGCACAGAAAGCCAATCATGGCTGGGAAATAGTTGTCCCCGGCCAGGAACCCGGCCATGGGAGGGAAAATCATGTTACCTGCGCCCAAAAAGAACGCGAAGGTCATAAAGCCGACACTCAGGGTGTCCATTACTGTCAATCGCTTTTCCAAACTTGCCTCTTCTTCTCTCTTTAAACTTTCTGCTCGAAAGCCTTCACGTGTAAACTTTCGATTACAGCCAATTTTCTCTTATTGCCTCAGTCATTGAGGCTTTTCTAACCAATCGTTTGGTAAAAGCGAGTATCCCTGGTTGTTTTCTCGTTCTTTTTTCGAAATCGCGATTCAAGTCACCATCAAATCACAGCGCAACTAATACCATGCGCCATCGGTGAGCGCAATAGCCCCACCATGAAATGAAACCAAGTAACACCAAGCTGTTAACATTCATTGTGCGCACAAGCGCAGGGTTTTTACCCACAAATCTGGTAGAATTCGCCCCCTGTTCTGCGGCGGGCATAGAGATGGGCTTTACCTTTAAACAGTTTCATGTTGATGACGACCGCTGCGGCATGAAGGTCAGTACCGACTCCGTCCTGCTGGGCTGCTGGGCCAGGCTGCCCCAACAAGGGCGAATATTGGATGCGGGAAGCGGCAGCGGACTGCTGGCGCTGATGTGCGCTCAGCGCAGTGAGGCCCACATCGATGCGGTAGAGCTGGACCCGGCCGCCTGCGATCAGGCCACCAGCAACGTCAGACGCAGCCCCTGGTCAGACCAGATCGAGGTAATTCGGCAGGAACTCGGTGCATTTGCCCGCACCCAGACACATGGCTATCACCATGTGATCAGCAACCCTCCCTACTTTGAAGCCGGAGTGGTTGCCCCCTGTCCCCAGCGGGCCAGGGCCAGGCACGGATTGCCCTTTAACCAGTTGCTCGACGCTCTGGTAACGCGCTTGCACCCGCAGGGACGAATCAGCCTGGTGATTCCGGCGACGGCCCTCGCCTCACTGCAACAGGCCCGGGCTGAACACGCGCTGCACCTGAGTCGGCTGACGGCGGTCAAAACCGTCGCCCGTAAGCCTGATAAACTGTATCTACTTGAACTTGCTCGCCAGGCCGTCACCTGTGAGCAGACACAGCTGGTCATCCACCACCATCAGGGGGTGTACAGCGATGAGTTCAAACACCTGACGGCCAACTTCTATCTGAATGGATAAATAACATGAGTTTCGACACCCTAGAGCTCGACAATCGCCTGATTCGGGCGCTGACCAAATCCGGTTATACCGAGCCGACCGCCGTTCAGGCAGAGGTGATTCCGGCGGCGATGGAACAGAAAGACATTCTTGCCAATGCCCCCACCGGCACCGGTAAAACCGCCGCCTTCCTGCTGCCGGCACTGCAGCACATGCTGGACTTTCCCCGCCGGGAGCCCGGCCACCCTCGGGTGCTGATCCTGACCCCGACCCGGGAGCTGGCCACCCAGGTCAAAGAGTACGCCGACAAGCTGATCGGCGATCTGGGCATTACTACCGGCACCCTGACCGGCGGTGTCGACTTCGATCAAGACAACCAGATGCTGGCCAAGAACCTGGATCTGCTGGTGGCCACCCCGGGGCGGTTGCTGGACTACATCGAGAAAGAGAAGGTGGCCTGCCGCGACATCGAGATTCTGATCATCGATGAAGCCGACCGCATGCTGGACATGGGCTTTGGCCCCAATGTGGACCGCATCGCCGCCGAAGCCCGCTGGCGGAAGCAATCGATGCTGTTCTCCGCCACCCTGGAAGGCAAAGGGATCGAGGGCTTTGCCCGCGAACTGCTGGACGAACCGATGCGAGTCGACGCCGAACCGTCGCGCCGAGAACGCAAGAAGATCATCCAGTACTACTACCGCGCCGACGATGCCCAGCACAAGCTGGCGCTGCTAAAGCGGCTGCTGGCGGATGAAGAGTGCACCAAGGCAGTGGTGTTTGTTCGCACTCGGGAACGGGTCGAAAAGCTGGTGGCACAGATGGATCGGGCCAAAATCCGCACCAACTGCCTCAAGGGTGAAATGCCCCAGGCCAAACGCGACGCCGCCGTGGCTCGCTTCAAAGACGGCGGCATTCGCGTGCTGATCGCCACCGACGTCGCCGCCCGGGGGCTGGACATCAATGGCATCACCCATGTGTTCAACTACGATCTGCCCCGCCACGCCGACACCTACGTGCACCGCATCGGCCGCACCGCCCGCGCCGGCGCCAAAGGCTGTGCCATTTCGTTGGTGGAGGCCCACGATCACCCTTACCTGGGTAAGATCGAGCGCTACGTTGGCGAGCCCATTCGCCGCCGGGTGATTCAGGATCTGAAGCCTCAGACCAAAGAGCCCAGCGCACCGAAGAAGAAAAAGCCGGCCACCAAGGCGAAGAAAGCCAAAAAAGCCAAGAAAAAATAATGTCCCATCGTTGTCGCCCACCCCGGTGGGCGACTGAGGTCCTGCCATGAGCCAATTGGTCTACGACATTCGCAACAGCCGCTACATCAACCTGACCGGCCGCTGCACCCTGAGATGCCAGTTCTGCCCCAAGCACAACGGCAGCACCGAGGTGCATCAGTATCAGCTGAAGCTGGATAAACAGCCGACAGCGGAGGAGATCATCCCCCTGCTCGGCACAGTGACCGACTTCGACGAGATTGTGTTCTGCGGCTACGGTGAGCCCACCCTCAACCTGGCACCGCTGCTGGCCATCGCCCGCCACGTCAAGGCCCAGGGCGGCAACACCCGCATCAACACCGATGGCCTGGGCAACCTGTTCCACCGGCGCAACATCCTGCCGGAACTGGGAGAGTGCATCGACAGCCTGTCGATCTCCCTCAACGCCCAGGATCAGGCCACCTATGAACGTCATTGCCAGCCCAAACTCAAAGGCAGCTACGACGCCGTCCGTGAGTTTATTCGCCTGGCGCCGAGCTACATCGATTCGGTTTCGGTGTCCGCCATTGACGGCCTCGAAGGCGTGGATATCGCCGCCTGCCAGCGCATCTGTGACGACGCCGGTGTGGAATTCAAACACCGCCACCTGGACGTGGTCGGTTAGCGCCCCAGGCTCCATAGCCGACGGCACCTTCTGGTGATACAGTGAGCTACCTTCAGTGAATAACACGCAACGATGAACCATAAGCTGACCACCTTTCTGGACTCGATGCCGGAACTGCGCGGCTCCAACCGCAAGTTCGACATGCTCTGGCCACAGATTGCGATCATCATCTGTCTGACCGCAGTCGCCTTGGGCTGGGCCTTTGGCGTCAACCTCAAGCTTCAGAAAGAGCAGCTGGGTAACCACCGTTTTTCCGAGATTCAGTTGTACAGTGATCGCATCACCGATCGTTTGCTGTCACTGCAGAGCCGCGGCCAGGTCATCTCGCAGATCGGCGTGCTGCGGTTCCTGCTCAATGCGCCGGAACTGGACACCGAACAGCTACAGAGCTATCTGCAGGGGTTGACCGACAAACTGGAAGCGATAGAACGCATCGAGCTGTACGACAGCAACAACCAGGTGGTGGCCAGTACCCTCACGCCCTCGCCGCACTATGAAGGCCAGGCAGACAATCGGGAAACCCAGGGAGAGGGCCAGGCCCGCTACTCACCGCTGCTGATCGACACCGGCCAGCACCGGGTCTCTCACTGGCAGCGAGTGCCCGTACCCGCCAACCCCCATGGGGTCAAATACTCCGCCATTTATGCCGATCTGACTCCGGTGCTCAGCGCCTTCTATCGTGTCGACCAGATGGGAGAGATTCCGCTGATGCTGTTCGATATCGAGGGCAAAGCCTTTAAGCTCAGCCACACCGGTGGCAACGACCGCCTCAGCGAGCAAGATCAGCAGCGGATGGCCGCCCTGTGGCCGCAGATTCAGGGGCAGGAGTTCGGTCAGCTCAACATTGAAGACCGCAACTTTTTGTTCCTGCGGGTCAAGGCTGGCCATTTTGAACCCTTCTATCTGGTCAGCTACTTCGATGACCATGAACTGCTGTTGCTGGCCCGGGATCATCGCCGCATCGTCGGCTCCCTGGGACTGGTGCTGATTCTGTTCCTGTGCTGGCTCACCATTCAAAAGCACGGACTACAGAAACAGCAGGGCCACTTCCAACTGGCGATGGATGTGGCAGAGCAGCTGTATCAACACGCCGGCAGCACGCTGCTGTTCTCCCCCTCGGGCAAGCTGATTCTGGCCAACCCGTCGGCCCATCGCCTACTGGGCCTGAAAGCCAGCGGCAACCAGGGATTGTGGTTCCACCAGTTATTTGGCAGCGATCGTGCTCAGCGCGGCTGGGAGCACACCCTGGAGAAGGGCCAATGGCAGGGGCAGTTGTCGCCAGGCGGTCAGGACCGCTCTCTGGCGATAGAGCTGCGTCACAGCAGCAGCAACAACCTGTTCCCACTGGTGATCGCCAACCTGCAGCCGGTTACCGATGATGAGAATGCCTACCGCTCCCTGACCCAGTCCCAGGTCGGGCTGGCACTGATGGACAATGAACTGAATCTGCAACTGTGCAATGCCAGCCTGAGGGAGTGGCTGGGGCGGGATGCGGATGACAACCGGCCGCTGCCACTCGACCGGCTGATCAGCCTGCCGGAGGGAATGGAGTTCAGCGATCTGCAGCAAAGTGTCGCTCGCGACGGTCTGTGGCAACAGCCGGTATGGCTCAAGACTCATCACCACGGCATGCAGCCGCGCCTGGCCAGCGTCAACCAGGGGGACGATAAGAGTCAGTGGATACTCACCCTGCAAGATCGGCAGGGCAGCGATGACGCCAGCAATCCGCCACTGGCCGGGTTCCGGGAGATGCAGTTGATGCATCAGGACGCCAGCGGGCCGGAAGCGTTGTTGAACCTACGCCAGTTCCGCGCCCGCCATCAGCAGCCGCAAAGCTGGGCCATCAACCAACGCATCGTGGTGCAGCACCTCAAGGAGTTGGCCCCCCGTCATAGCTGCATTGCCCAGTTTGGCGAAGAGTTGGTGGTACTGCTGAGCCAGAGCAGCACCAGTCAGGCAGAAACCCTGGCGCAGGGGCTCAATGAGCGCTTCGAGGACACCCCGGTGGAGCTGCGCATCAGCGCCACCTGGCTGGCGACGGGCCGCTCCCTGCGGGAAGGGTTGGCCCAATTGGATGACGCCAACAAGCGACTGCCCAGCGGCCACCCCATCAGTTGGGTGGGGGACCGCCAGCCGCCCAATGACGCTAGAACTTATACAGCAGAGTCATAGAGGTTTCGGTATCCAGAGACTCTTTGTCGTCTACTGGCTTGGTGGTGTGTTTGATATTAAATGCAAACTTCATCGCCAGCGCCCCTACCAGGTTGGCGGTAATTGACGATTCCGCCTTGCTGATGGTGGCGTTGCCGGACAGGCTCACGTCCGACGACAGTTTCTGTCGAAACTCGGCATTGTCGGAAAACGCCCACCAGAAATCCAGGTTGGCACGGGCGATGACCGAGGACTCGTTGTCCGCATCCGGGGCCTGGGCCGTATCCACCCGCTTGTAGCTGTAACCCGGGCCAAGTTCACCATCCAGGTGCATCTTATCGCCCTGGTAGAGACGATGACCGTAACCGGCGGCGACGGTCGCCACGTAACGGTAGCCGGAGAACTTATCGATGTCGTTAGACAGGAAGCCAAACAGGTAAGAGGTTTCGCTGAAGCGGTTGTTGGTTTGCGCCTCACCGTAATAGCGCTCTTTGGAGACCTGGTCCTCATCTTCGGTGTACAGGGTTTCCAGAAGGTAGCGGTTTTCAAACTGCCCCAGCCAATGGGTGTACTCGGCTTTGCCTTTTACCGTGGTGACTTCACTGTTCCCGGTGGTGCTGGAAAAACCAAACTCGACGTTTCCTGACGGCGCAATGGCCTCATCGGCGGCGCAGACACCGCAAGACACGGCCGCCATTGCGGTGGCCAAAAATAGCTGTTTCATCACGCATTCCTTTTTTACTGCTTCCCTAAATACGAGGCCGAACGTGTCCACCGGCCTCAATGGCAACAAATTTATCACAACTTGGGGCAAACGCCTCGGCAAATGATGGCTTTGTCGGCGCCTTTTCTGATTGCGGCATAAAAAAAAGCGCCCTGCCAGGCAGGACGCTTCTTCAATCGAGTCGTTCAGAGACTTAGATGTGGACTTTAGGGTCCAGCTCACCGGTCTGGTAGCGCTTGTACATCGCCTGCAGCGACAGTGGCTTCATCTTGGAACCCTGGCCGGCACAGCCAAAGGCTTCGAAGCGATCGGTACAAATCTGCGCCATCGCCTCCATGGACGCCTTCAGGAATTTGCGCGGGTCAAACTCAGACGGGTTTTCCGCCAGGAACTTACGCACCGCACCGGTAGAGGCCAGGCGCAGGTCGGTATCGATGTTGACCTTGCGTACGCCGTGCTTAATGCCTTCAACAATCTCTTCCACCGGTACCCCGTAGGTTTCCGGAATGGCACCGCCGTACATGTTGATCACTTCCAGCCACTCCTGAGGAACCGAGGAGGAGCCGTGCATCACCAGGTGAGTGTCAGGAATGCGGGCGTGAATCTCCTTGATGCGGTCGATGCGCAGCACGTCACCGGTCGGCTTCTTGGAGAACTTGTAGGCACCGTGGCTGGTGCCGATGGCGATGGCCAGGGCGTCCACCTTGGTGGCAGCCACAAAGCGCGCCGCTTCTTCCGGATCGGTCAGCAGTTGGTCGTGGCTCAGAATGCCCTCGGCACCGACACCGTCCTCTTCACCGGCCATGCCGGTTTCCAGGCTGCCCAGGCAACCGATTTCCCCTTCGACAGACACACCACAGGCGTGTGCGAAGGCGACGGTACGCTGAGTCACCTGAACGTTGTAACCGTAGTCCGCCGGAGTTTTACCGTCTTCCCGCAGGGAGCCGTCCATCATTACCGAGCTGAAGCCCATCTGAATGGAGCGCTGACACACGTCCGGAGAGGTACCGTGATCCTGGTGAATGCACACAGGCACGTCCGGGTACTGCTCCAGTGCTGCGTTCATCAGGTAACGCAGGAACTGAGGACGGGCGTACTTACGGGCACCGGCAGACGCCTGCACAATCACCGGGCTGTCGGTGGCTTCAGCGGCCTGCATGATGGCACGCATCTGCTCCAGGTTGTTAACGTTAAAGGCAGGCACACCGTAGTTGTGTTCGGCGGCGTGATCCAGCATTTGGCGCAAAGAGATTAGTGCCATGGAAGGGCTCCTGTTATAGATGTAAGGTTTTTAAAGGCGCGCGTTCCTGCGCGCCTGATTATATTTATTGTATGGCAGCGGCGAGATTACGCTTTCGCCCGCTGCTCCAGCATGGCAACCGCCGGCAGGGTCTTGCCTTCCAGGAACTCCAGGAAAGCACCGCCACCGGTAGAGATGTAGGACACCTGATCGGCAATGCCGTACTTGTCGACCGCCGCCAGGGTGTCGCCACCGCCGGCAATGGAGAATGCCTTGGACTCGGCGATGGCACGAGCAATGGCTTCGGTGCCCTTACCGAACTGATCGAACTCGAATACCCCTACCGGGCCGTTCCAGACGATGGTACCGGCAGACTTCAGAATCTCCGCCAGGGCCGCGGCACTGTCGGGGCCGATATCGAAAATCATGTCTTCGTCGGAGACCTCGGCCACCGGCTTCAGGGTCGCGGTGGCGTCTTCGGCAAACTTGTCGGCACACACCACGTCGGTCGGTACCGGAATGTCACCGCCACGGCTCTGGGCTTCGCTGGTCAGCTTCTTGGCTTCCTCGACCAGATCCGCCTCAAACAGCGATTTGCCTACCGGGTGACCGGCGGCAGCGATGAAGGTATTGGCGATGCCGCCCCCCACCACCAGCTGGTCAACGATGCCGGCCAGGGATTCCAGAACCGTCAGCTTGGTAGACACCTTGGAGCCACCAACAATGGCCACCATCGGCCGGGCCGGGTTGTCCAGGGCCTTGCCCAGGGCTTCCAGTTCACCGGCCAGCAGTGGGCCGGCGCAGGCAACCGGGGCGTACTTAGCCACACCATGGGTAGACGCCTGGGCGCGGTGGGCGGTACCAAAGGCGTCCATCACGAACACGTCACACAAAGCCGCGTAGGCCTTGGACAGCGTCTCGTCGTCTTTCTTTTCGCCTGGGTTAAAACGAACGTTTTCCAGGATCACCAGCTCGCCTTCGGCAACCTCAACCCCATCCAGGTAGTCGACGGCCAGACGCACCGGACAATCCAGCTCGGCCTTGAGGTAATCCACCACAGGTTGCAGGGAGAATTCGGCGGCAAACTCGCCTTCGGTGGGACGACCCAGGTGAGACATCACCATCACCTTGGCACCCTGCTCCAGGGCCAGCTTGATGGTCGGCAGAGACGCGCGAATGCGGGCGTCCGAGGTCACTTTACCCTCTTTCACCGGCACATTCAGATCTTGGCGAATCAGAACTCGTTTGCCGGCCAGGGCCAGCTCTTTCATCTTGATAACGCTCATTTTATTTCCTCGTAAAGTTCATAATCAAAATCTACTTCTGTGCCGACATTGCCAGGCAGGTGTCCAGCATTCGATTGGCAAACCCCCACTCGTTGTCGCACCAGAGCAACAACTTCACCAGATGGCCATCGGCCACCCGGGTCTGGGTGCCATCGACGATGCTGGAGTGCGCATCGTGATTAAAATCACTGGAGACCAATGGCGATTCAGTATAGTCCAGAATCCCCCGTAATCTGCCGCTGGCGGCTTCGGCCAGGGTACGGTTAATGGTCGCTATGTCGACTCGCTGCTTTAAGGTCAGCGACAGGTCCATCGCCGTTACGTTGATGGTGGGAACGCGAACGGCAATGGCCTCAAATTTGTCTGCCAGATGCGGCAGGATGCGCTCAATGCCCCGGGCCAGTTTGGTGTCCACCGGAATGATGGATTGACTGGCGGCACGGGTGCGGCGCAAATCACTGTGGTAGGCGTCGATCACCTGTTGATCGTGCATCGCCGAATGGATGGTGGTCAGTGCGCCACGTTCTATGCCAAAGGCTTCATCCAACAGGGTAATCACCGGCACCGAACAGTTGGTGGTGCAGGAGGCGTTCGACACAATCCGGTGTTCAGGCCGAAGGCTGGATTCGTTGATGCCAAACACCACGGTGGCGTCCACATCCGGTGCCGCCGGATGGGAAAACAGCACCTTGCCGGCGCCGGCATTCAGATGCAATCCGGCGTCGTCGCGGCTGCTGAGCTTGCCGGTACATTCCAGCACAATGTCTACCGCCAGTTGCCGCCAGGGCAAGGCGGCCGGGTCGTCGCAGTGATACAGCGCGATGCAATCGGCCCCCACATGGAGGCAGTCCTGCCCCAGACTGACGCGCTGGCCGAAACGGCCGTGGGTCGTATCAAACTGAGTCAAGTGGGCGATGGCTTCCGGCGAGGCCAACTCATTGATGGCCACAACCTCGATCTGTTCACGTAAACCGCTCTCGTAGAGCGCTCGCAAGGTGGAACGGCCGATGCGGCCAAACCCGTTAATGGCGACCCGTATTGTCATTATTCACTTAATGTTGATGCTGAGCGGACGCCATTTTAGCTCAGAACCGCCCCGCACCCAAAGGCTTAAGCGGCTCCCGGCACTCAGACCGCCGCCATCCGACCCAAAATCAAGAAACCCGGCACCAGTTTACCCCAGCAAAACGAAAGGCAATAACACCAAATCGCCATAACGGGTCGACAGTCTCAACATCAGCCATCAAATTCGTAATAAAAAAACAAAATAGTAGTACAGCGAAAATAAAAAAAGAGGGCCCTCGGGGCCCTCTCTGTGCATCAAACCGGGATTAGCGAGACCAAACCCAATCGGTGATTTCCTTAGGATCCACACCGAACTCTTTGATGTAGTTGCGATGGTCAACCAGGCGCTGCAGCATGTCGGTAGTGATCTCGACGTGTTGAGCATCGGTGATCACGCCCTGCTGGAAGGCCTTGTACGCCATGTCGATCACCAGGTGGTAACGGGAAGTACCGTTACGAACACCCATATCGAATGGAGTGGTGGTGGAACCCTCTTCCACGTAGCCCTTAACGCGGCAACGCTGAATGCCTGGGTAGTTGAACAGCAACTTGTGGATGGTGTTCGGGTAGCCGTGGTAGTTGATGACCACACCCTTATCGGCGGTGAAGTACTCATCCAGCAGAGTCGGGTTCTGACCGTACTTCAGGCTACCGATGCCGTCCGAAGTCAGCTCGGAGATGTTCACGAAACGAATCTTCAGGGTAGGCAGCAGCTCACGAGTAATAACCAGAGCAGCCATACACTCCTGGGTCACGTAGTCACCGCAAGACGCCAGAACCACATCCGGGTTTTCGTCAGAGGCGAAGTCCCAGGTCATGATGCCTTCGTCACACTGCTTCTTGGCTTCATCCAGAGTCAGCCACTGAGGCAGATCTTTCTTACCGGCCACAATCACGTTCAGCTTGTCGCGATCGTCAAACGCCTTCTCGGTGTAGCACAGGGTGCTGTTGCCGTCGGCAGGCAGGTATGCCGAGATGATGGTCGGGTGCTTCTCCAGCATCGCGCCCAGCAGGGACGGGTTCTGGTGAGAGTAACCGTTGTGATCCTGACGCTCCAACAGCGAAGACAGTACCACGTTGCACGCCGGTACCGGCTTGCGGAACGGTACACCCTGAGAGGCGTACACGTACTTACAGTACTGGTCACACATAGAGGACACGACTTGCGCGAACGCTTCGTAGGTCGGGAACATGCCGTGACGGCCGGTCACGGTGTAGCCGTGCAGCATACCGAACAGCAGGTTCTCGGACAGCAGTTCCATGACGCGGCCATCGCGGCTCATGTCCTGGTCCCACTCTTTGATAGGCCACTGCCAGGCACGGCTGGTTTCTTCGAATACCGCCTGCAGCTGGTTGGAGTAGGTCTCATCCGGGGAGAAGATACGCAGGTTCTTCTGCTCGGCGTTGAGGCGGAAGGCATCACGCATCCACTGACCCATCTTCTGCATGGACACACCACGCTGACCACGAGGGGTCTCGGAGCCGTAGCTCAGGGCTTTCAGGTCAGGTTTGTTCAGCGGACGAACCACCTCACCACCGTAAGACAGAATCTGACGACCGATGCGCAGATCTTCACGTGGGATCAGGCCTTCGATTTCCGCGTCAAACTTGAGGGCGCCATCTTCGCCGATGCTGTACAGCTCGTCGAATTCGTAGCTGGCCAGCCACTCGTTCAGCATGCTCAGATGCTTAGGATCTTTGGCGCAGTTGTTGATGATTACCTGGTGCGAGTCGCAGTTGCCTTCCAGCTTCTTGCCATCGGCTTCTTTGGTACCGGTCCAGCCTTTGGCAGTGCGCATGGCGATAACAGGCCAACGCGGCTTGCACACGTCTTCGCCGTTGCGAGCGCGGGTCTGAATGTCGGTGATGATCTCGTAGGCACGATCCATGGCATCGGCCATCTGCTCGTACACGTCCTGCTCTTTCTCGTCATCGACAAACAGCACTTCGTAGCCCAGGCCGGTGAACTCCATGCGAATCTCTTCGTCGTCCATACGACCCAGACGGGTAGGACCGGAGATCTTGTAGCCGTTGATGTGCAGAATCGGCAGTACCGCACCGGAGCTCTTAGGATCGATCAGGCGGTTGGCGTACCAGGAAGCCGCCAGAGGGCCGGTTTCGGACTCACCGTCACCCACCAGAACCACGTTGATCAGGTCTGGGTTATCCAGGGCGGCACCGTAGCCGACAGCCAGGGAGTAACCCAGCTCACCACCTTCCAGAATCTGGCCAGGGGCTTCAGGGTTAGCGTGGGATGGGTAGCCGTAAGCGGCAGAGAACTTCTCACAAATCTGCTTCATGCCCGCTTCTTTGTACGGGATGGTGTCAGGGTAGAAGTGAGACAGGGAACCTTCGATAAACAGGTTGGCTTGTACGGCAGGGAAGCCGTGGCCAGGGCCGACCAGGTACAGGAATGGGCGGTTGTGTTTACAGATAAGACGGTTGATGTGGGCGTAAACAAACGCGATGCCCGGGCAGGTACCCCAGTGACCCAGCAGACGAGGCTTAATGTCGTCGTGTTGCAGGTCACGTTGAAGCAGAACGTTCTGCTTCAGGTAAATTTGTGCTACAGACAGAAAGTTGCTTGCGCGCACCAGTTTTTTTAGTGCACCAATTTCTTTCTTAGTTGCCATGTTTCGTTGCTCCCTTACAAGTGATGCTTAAAGTTACACCGACAAGCGGACGAATTTTGTGACACAGAGCATGCTTTTGTGAAATTAAATTACAAAACAAGCCAAAAATGTAGAGGACTTTGAATTTCAAGTTTGCTGAATAAGAGTAGCCCATCTGGTAAAGTTAGCGGGATTAGATTTGCGGACCTCAAAGATGAAATACAGCGACTTCAGCCTCTACCCCTACCTATGGGTTTTCAAACGCGACGACATGGGCGTGGACCCCGTGGATATGGACCAGATCAAGCCGCTCACCCCCAGGGCGGCGGACGAGCTCTGGCAAGCGCAAATCAGTAAAAATGGCAACCACTGCACCGACCTGAGAAAAGGCGACTGGGCCAAAAACCAGAACACCTGGACCACCGAGACCCGGTGGGACAGTGCCTTTGAGGCCGACGACCACGCCCTGCCCGAGGCGGTCGACGAGCAGCTGGAGTGGGATCCCAATACCGTGGTGTGGATCTGTTACGGCAGCGACCACGTGCTGGAAACCAACTGGCGGGTGTTCCGCCGCAACTGGAAGTGCTTCCTGTTTGCCGACGAAGCGGCGCTGGTGATCGGCAAGCGCCGCCAGCAGGCGCTGTTCTTTGTCGACGACACCCTGCTGCGCATCGGCAACCGCCCCAGCTAGGACGCTGCCGACAGTCAGACACAAAAAAACCGGCCGAGGCCGGTTTTTTCTTAGCTGACGCTCACCGTTACAGTGAGTTGGCCACCTCAACCACATTGGCGACGGTAAAGCCAAACATCTCAAACAGCTGATCCGCAGGCGCCGACTCACCAAAGGTGGTCATGCCCACAACCTTGCCGTTCAGGCCCACGTACTTGTACCAGTAGTCGGCGATGCCGGCTTCGATGGCCACTCGCTTGGTCACTGCCGCAGGCAGTACCGACTCTTTGTATTCGGCGCTCTGGGCTTCGAACACGTCGGTGGCCGGCAGCGACACCACCCGTACCGCTTTGCCCTGGGCTTCCAGTTCGGCGGCGGCGTTCATGGCCAGCTCCACTTCGGAGCCAGTGGCAATCAGGATCAGCTCTGGCGCACCGGCGCTGTCCTTCAGCACGTAACCGCCCTTGGCGACATTGGCCAACTGCTCGGCATCGCGAGCCATCGGCGCCAGTCCCTGACGGGAGAACACCAACGCGGTCGGGCCATCTTTACGCTCGGCGGCGTGCTTCCAGGCGTAGGCGGACTCCACCGAGTCACAAGGGCGCCAGGTGCTCAGGTTCGGGGTCAGACGCATGGAGGCAATCTGCTCAACCGGCTGGTGAGTCGGGCCATCTTCACCCAGACCGATGGAGTCGTGGGTGTAGACAAAGATGGAAGGCTGCTTCATCAGCGCCGCCATACGCACCGCGTTACGAGCGTACTCCATGAACATCAGGAAGGTGGCACCGTAAGGCTTGAAACCGCCGTGCAGGGTGACGCCGTTCATGATGGCACTCATGCCGAACTCGCGCACACCGTAGTGAACGTAGTTGCCGGAGGCGTCATCAGGGGTGATGGACTTGGAACCACTCCAGATGGTCAGGTTGGACGGTGCCAGGTCGGCAGAGCCACCCAGGAATTCCGGCAGCATCGGGCCGAAGGCATTCAGGCAGTTCTGAGACGCTTTACGGGTCGCCACCTTGGTGGAGTTGGCCTGCAGGTCGGCGATGTACTCGGCCACCTTGGCATCCCAGTCGGCGGGCATGTCGCCGGCCAGGCGGCGCTTGAGCTCGGCGGCCAGCTCAGGGTGAGCGGCGGCGTAAGCGTCGAAACGGCTGTTCCAGTCGGACTCACGGGCACTGCCCACTTCGTTGGCATCCCAGGCTTGCTTCACTTCGGCCGGAATCTCGAACGGCGCGTGTGGCCAGTTCAGGAACTCGCGGGCGGCGGCGATTTCGGCGTCGCCCAGAGGGGCACCGTGGCAGTCGTGAGAACCGGACTTGTTTGGCGAACCAAAGCCGATGATGGTGCGGGTGCAGATCAGGGTCGGCTTGTCGCTTTCCGCCTTGGCCGCTTCGATGGCGGTCTTGATCTGCTCCGGGTTGTGACCGTCGACGTCACGAATCACGTGCCAGCCGTAGGCTTCGAAACGGGCAGCGGTGTCGTCGGTGAACCAGCCTTCCACTTCGCCGTCGATGGAGATGCCGTTGTCATCCCAGAACGCCACCAGCTTACCCAGCTTCAGGGTGCCAGCCAGGGAGCAGGCTTCGTGGGAGATGCCTTCCATCAGGCAGCCGTCGCCCATGAACACGTAGGTGTGGTGATCGACGATGTCGTGACCGGTACGGTTAAACTGCGACGCCAGCACCTTTTCGGCCAGGGCCATGCCCACGCCGTTGGTGATGCCCTGACCCAGCGGGCCAGTGGTGGTCTCAACGCCAGGGGCATAACCGTACTCAGGGTGGCCCGGAGTCTTGGAGTGCAGCTGACGGAAGTTCTTCAGATCGTCGATGGACAGATCATAACCGCTGAGGTTCAGCAGAGAGTACAGCAGCATGGAGCCATGGCCATTGGACAGCACGAAGCGGTCACGATCGGCCCATTCAGGGTTGCCTGGATTGTGCTTCAGAAAAT
The DNA here is from genome assembly GCF_000425405.1 of Ferrimonas kyonanensis DSM 18153. Taxonomy (GTDB): domain Bacteria; phylum Pseudomonadota; class Gammaproteobacteria; order Enterobacterales; family Shewanellaceae; genus Ferrimonas; species Ferrimonas kyonanensis. The sequence continues at coordinate 218,952 of NZ_KE384365.1, forward strand.
CACGCCACAGTACTTCGGCAATGTCTGCCATCCCCATAGGGGCACCGGGGTGGCCGGAATTGGCTTTCTGTACAGCATCCATGGAGAGGGCACGGATAGCATTAGCTAGCTCTTTACGAGATGACATCTTGGCTCCAACTTCTATCTAGGTGGTTATGCTCTGTAATTCTGGGGGCATATTTTCGCCATTTGTGACCGCCTTAGCAAATCATTCCCATAAAAAAACGGCCTTTCGGCCGTTTATAGTGCTATTTCAGCGAGTCACTCGAGCAAATTCACTCAGGATTCCAGATAGGTATAGCCAATCAGCCCCTGTTCCAGCTCCATAAGCGCCTGCTCACGCACGTCCTCGGCAAGCCGACACTGCTCCAGTCGCTGCTGATAGCGGGTCAACATCCACTGGGGATCCAGGTTGACGTACTCCAGCACCTCATTGACCTGGGTGCCCTGCAGGTACTCCACCACCTCGGCATTGCCCTGCTCATCCAGTTTGATGTCCACCACGTCGGTATCGGCAAACAGGTTATGCATGTCCCCCAGGATCTCCTGGTAGGCCCCCACCATGAAAAACGCCACGTGGTACGGGTGCTCGGCACTCCAGGTGGGCATCGGCAGAGTGGTTTCAATCCCCTGACCATCCACATACTGATCGATGGTGCCATCGGAATCACAGGTGATGTCCAGTATCACCGCCCGCCGGTCCGGCTTGGTGTCCAGCCCCGACAGCGGCAACACCGGAAACACCTGGTCGATACCCCAGGCATCCGGCAACGACTGAAACAGGGAAAAGTTAACGAAGAACTTATCCGCCAGCTTCTCGTTCAGCTCGTCGATGATCGGCCGGTGAGAGCGGTTCTTGGGCGACAACTCCCGCGACACCTGATAGCACACCTGCAGGTGCACCTGCTCCGCCCACGCCCGCTGGGACAGATCCAGCAGCCCGTAGTTGTACTTGGCGTGCACATCCGCCAGATCATTCACCGTATCGTGGTAAATCTCCCCCAGGGCCCGAGCATCGGTGTGCTCACGAACGTCCTCCAGGGTCTGCCACATGTTCTTCAGCACCAGCGGTGCGCCGGTACCCGGCGCTGGCAGCGTCTCCGGCTCATAGGCCTCGACCCCGATCACATCGGCAATCAGCACCGCATGGTGCGCGGTCATGGCCCGGCCGGACTCGGAGATCAGCCTGGGGTGTGGCAGATGGTACTGGCGGCAGACGTCGCCGATGGCGTACACCACGTTGTTGGCGTACTCCTGCAGCGAGTAGTTCACCGAGCAGTTGCTCTGGCTGCGAGTTCCTTCGTAATCCACCCCGAGGCCGCCACCCACGTCCACCGTGGTGATCGGCGCCCCCAGTTTGCGCAGCTCCATATAGAAGCGGCCGCACTCGGTCAGCCCCTTCTGAATGTCGCGAATGCTGGCAATCTGAGAGCCGAGATGGAAGTGCAGCAACTGCAGGCAATCGAGGCGATTGGCCTCACGCAGGGTCTCCACCAGCTTCAGAATCTGCGCCGCCGACAGGCCGAACTTGGACTTTTCGCCCCCGGACGCCTGCCACTTGCCCTTGCCCTGGGACGCCAGGCGGGCCCGCACCCCCAGCAGCGGAGTCACCCCCAGCTCGCGGGCTTCCTCCAGCACCAGCTTCAGCTCCGACATCTTCTCGATCACCAGGAACACCTGGTAACCCAACTGCTGTCCGCGCAAGGCCAGGCGCACGTATTCGCGGTCCTTGTAACCGTTACAGACGATCACCTGGGCGCTGTCCTGGGCCATCGCCAGCACCGCCAGCAACTCCGGTTTGGAACCGGCTTCCAGCCCCAGAGACTGGCCACCACCGGCCAGCAGCCCCTGCACCACGGTGCGCTGCTGATTCACCTTGATCGGGTACACCGCCAGATAATGGCCCTGATAGCCATAATCGTCGATGGCGGTGGTAAAGGCACTGCACAACCCCTGCACCTGGGAGTGCAGAATCTGCGGAAAACGCACCAGCATCGGCAACTGAGCGCCACGCTCCGTCGCCAGCTGCTCCGCCAATCGGGTCAGCGCTACCTTACACTCGGGTTCGGCGGGGTTGGGGCGCACCTCAACCTGTCCGTCGTCGTTTATCTGAAAATAACCACGCCCCCAATAGGGCACATTATAAAGATGCTGCGCATCTTGGACGCTCCAGCTCACGGGCGCTCTCCAACTAACTGACTTTAGCCAGACGGTCGACCAGGTATTGTGGCAGTGCAAAGCTGCCCACATGAATGGCCGGGTTGTAGTAACGGGTGTCGAGCTTCGCCGCCGCAAATCGCTGGCTCAGAACCTCCACATCCACCTGCCGGGCCGCGGCATTGTCGCTGGCCCAGGCAAAACTCATGGCGCCACCGATGTAGGTGGGCACCGCCGCCACGTAGAAGTGACGATCCGCAAAATAGGGCGCCAGGCGCTGGTAGGTGGTCTCGGCTTCGCCCTGTTGCATAAAGGGCACGCCGTTCTGAGCCACAAAAATGCCGCCTTCGGTCAGGCACTGCTTACAGCCTTTATAGAAATCGGACTCAAACAATGCTTCGCCGGGACCGATGGGATCGGTGCAGTCGGAGATGATCACGTCGAACTGTTCCTGGCAGCCCAGCACGAACGCCTTGCCGTCATCGATAACGATCTCCACCCGAGGATCGTCAAACGCGCCCTGGCTGTGGTTAGGCAGGTGCTGCTTGCACATCTCGATTACCGTATGATCGATCTCCACCTGCACCACTCGCTCCACCGCCTGGTGTTTGATCACCTCGCGCAACATGCCGCCATCGCCGCCGCCGATGATCAGCACCTTCTTGGCACTGCCATGGGCCAGAATCGGCACATGGGTCAGCATCTCGTGATAGATAAACTCATCGGCTTCGGTGGTCTGAATGATGCCGTCCAGCGCCATCACCCGACCAAAGCGTTCATTATCAAAGATGATCAACTCTTGGTGCTCAGTCGGCGCACGGAACAACACCGTGTCCATAGCAAACTGTTGGCCATACCCCGGGTACAGGGTCTCTAGGTATTGGGTGTCACTCATGACGCTCTCTCCGAACCAGATAACATCCATGCTCCCACGCCGGGGCACAGAAACAAAGACAGTGTAGATACAACAGAGGTGACGGGTCGCGAGCGGGCCGGAACAGGCCCTGAAACAGGGGAGATGATCATAGATGTATTCCTATCCTACGGGATGCCGCTTCAACGCCAATCAGGGTTGAGCGGCTTACGCCACGAGAACCATAAAACCTCAGTCAGTTAATCGTAAGTATTGGGGCTGTTGCCACTGAGCGCTTTATACTCCCATTTTTCCATTTGCACCATACCCCGCCCGGCAATTTTTCCGGCCCTCATCGAGCCCCATCGAACCGGGCCACAACCCCGGCCAATTCGGCACAACTGGCAAGTTAAACTGACAAGCCCACCAAGATTCGGCAAAAAATATGCTGTACTTCACTGGATTTTGAAATCCAAACACATAAAATAGCCGTCTAGATGTAGATGCGTCTAATGTTGCGAGCTTGAAACCAAGGCGTCGCAACGTCACTTTCCAGCATCTGCCCCCTGTTTCTAATTTGAGAGTTGATTGCCATGGCACGTCACCTATTTACCTCAGAGTCTGTCTCTGAAGGCCATCCGGATAAAATCGCGGACCAGATCTCTGATGCCGTATTGGATGCCATCCTGGCTCAGGACGCCAAAGCGCGCGTCGCCTGCGAAACCTATGTTAAAACCGGCATGGTCATGGTGGGTGGCGAGATCACCACGTCTGCCTGGGTTGATATCGAAGAAGTGACCCGTCAGACCATCCGTGACATCGGCTACACCCATTCCGATATGGGTTTCGACGCCAACTCCTGTGCGGTGCTGTCTGCCATCGGTAAACAGTCGCCAGACATCAACCAAGGTGTTGATAAAGCTGACCCACGTGAGCAGGGTGCCGGTGATCAGGGCCTGATGTTCGGCTACGCCAGCAACGAAACTGACGTACTGATGCCAGCGCCTATCACCTACTCTCACCGTCTGGTGAAGCGCCAGGCCGAAGTTCGCAAGAACGGCACTCTGCCTTGGTTGCGTCCTGACGCCAAATCCCAGGTGACCTTCGCCTACAACGCCGACGGCACTGTAGCTGGCATCGATGCCGTAGTACTGTCTACTCAGCACTGCGACAGCGTTTCCACTGCCGATCTGCGTGACGGGGTGATGGACACCATCATCAAGCCCGTTCTGCCTACCGAGTGGATCACCAAAGACACCAAGTTCCACATCAACCCAACCGGCCGTTTCGTTATCGGTGGCCCCATGGGTGACTGTGGCCTGACTGGTCGTAAGATCATCGTCGATACCTACGGCGGCATGGCGCGTCACGGTGGCGGTGCCTTCTCCGGTAAAGATCCATCCAAGGTAGACCGTTCTGCTGCTTACGCCACTCGCTATGTGGCCAAGAACATCGTTGCCGCTGGCCTGGCCGATCGCTGCGAAATTCAGGTGTCCTACGCCATCGGTGTGGCAGAGCCCACCTCCATCAGCATCGAAACCTTCGGCACTGGCAAGCTGCCAGAAGAGAAGCTGATCGAGCTGGTTCGTCGCCACTTCGACCTGCGCCCATACGGCCTGATCGAGATGCTGAAGCTGGAGCGTCCTATCTACGCGCCGACCGCAGCCTACGGTCACTTCGGCCGTGTCGAGTTCCCTTGGGAGCAAACCGACAAAGCGGAAGCCCTGCGCGCCGACGCCGGCCTGTAATCCGCCCCGACAAACAACAAGCCCCGGCCACAGCCGGGGCTTTTTCGTTTTCAGGGCAAACTAGGATACCCTTACTGCTCAGTTCTCACCCCGACACGGAGTCCCCAATGCGCCTGCTCACCACCCTGCTGACCCTCTGCACCAGCCTGCCCTTGTCTGCCCTGCCCCTGGATGTAGAGGAGCAACGAGTGGCCGATGTGGCCCAACAGCTGCCGCAGCTATTAACGCCACTGGCGACCAGCTTGGATGCCGGCGTGGTACAACACCGCAGCAGCCGCAACGAAGCCAGCCTGAGCCAGGCGGCAGCCGACTCCGGCCAGAGGTTGTGGCGACAGGCGGTAACACTGGTGCAGTCCGGCCACATGGATGACCGGCCCCTGTACTGGAGCCGGTTGCAACTTCGCAGGGACATCAAGCAGCAAGCGCCGGCCTTCCGCGCCAGCGACGCCCAAACGCAGGCGGCAATCGACGGCTTTGAGCGCAGCTCCCGAGGCTTCGGCGACATCCACTTCGACGACGACGCCGAGGTAAAAATCCTGGTGACCGGCTTCGATCCCTTTTTCCTCGACCGCCACCTGAATCAGTCCAACCCCTCCGGCCTGGCAGCGCTGGCGCTGGATGGCCGCACCCTGACGCTCAACGGCCGTAAGGCACAGATTCAGACGGCGATGATTCCGGTACGGTTCGAGGACTTCGACCAGGGCATGATCGAATCGCTGCTGACCCCCTATCTGCGCCACCCGCACGTCGACATGGTGGCCACGGTCTCCATGGGCCGGGACGATTTCGATCTTGAGCGCTTTCCCGGTCGCAACCGCAGTGCCGCCGCGCCGGGCAACCGCAATGTGCTCACCGGCGCCACTAAAGAGGCACCGTTGCCGCCACGGCTGTTGGACCAGCCGCTGAACGGACCGGAATTTGTGGAGTTCTCCCTGCCGGTCAGCGCCATGCAAAAAGCCGACGGCCCCTGGGCCATCAACGACAATCGCCACATCGCCACCCTGGAGAAAGGCCAGTGGCAACCGGACTCCCTGGCGCAACTGGATGGCCAAACCTCAGTGTCCGGTTCCGGTGGCGGCTACCTGTCCAATGAGATCAGCTACCGCGCCGTGTTACTGGCCAATCAACTGGGCAGCCCGACGCGTGTGGGCCACATCCACACCCCGCGCATCGCCAAGTACGACCGGGAAACCGAAACCGCCATCGTCCGCCAAATTGAGGCGATGCTAACCCAGGCCATTGCCGCCCTTTAACCTTGAGACCCCCTGTTCCATGCAATACAACAGCTTAAAAGAGCGAGTCTTCGACGTCATCTTCGGCACCGACACCCCGGCGGGCAAGCGCTTCGACATAGCGCTGCTGCTGACCATCGGCCTGAGCGTGGTGGTGGTGATGCTCGACTCCATCGATGCCCTCAAGGCCCAGTGGGGCCCCTGGTTCCGCTATGCCGAGTGGGGCTTCACCCTGCTGTTCTCCTTCGAGTACCTGCTGCGATTGTGGGCCTCGCCGAAACCCGGCCACTACGCCAAGAGCTTCTACGGCATCATCGATCTGCTGGCGATTCTGCCCAGCTACCTGCAACTGCTGCTGCCTGGCAGTCAGTACCTGCTGGTGCTGAGGCTGCTGCGGGTGATGCGGGTGTTTCGAATCATCAAGGCGATTCGCTATCTGGCGGAAGCCAACATGCTGTGGCGTTCCATCAAGGCCTCGCTGAGAAAGATCACCGTCTTTTTCACCTTCGTGCTGCTGTTGGCCTGCATCATGGGCTCGATCATGTACGCCCTCGAAGGCCCGGCCAGTGGCTTTACCAGCATCCCAAAAGGGGTGTACTGGGCCATCGTTACCATCACCACCGTCGGCTATGGCGACATCAGCCCGCAAACGCCCCTGGGTCAGTTCATCGCCTCGGTAACCATGATCATCGGTTACTCGGTGATCGCCGTCCCCACCGGCATCTTTACCGCCCAGATCAGCCAGGAGATGAACCTGCACCGGGATCTGCGCCGCTGTGAAAACTGCGACCGCAGCGGCCATGACAACGATGCCCTGTTCTGCAACCACTGCGGCACCCAACTGGAAGAGCAGGTCTGATGGAGGCACTGACCCAGGCAATCGACGCCAAGCTGCAGTGGTGCTATCGCCAGGCCGAAGCCCGCCTTGGCCGCCGCTTCCCCTACCCCGAGGTCGGCTTCACCCTGCGGGGGATGAGCGCCGGGGCCGCTCACCTGGCCGACAACCGGCTGCGCTTTAACCCGGTGCTGCTGCAGGAAAACCCCCAGGCCTTTGTCGACGAAGTGGTGCCCCACGAGGTGGCGCACCTGCTGGTGTGGCAACTGCATGGCCGGGTTCGCCCCCATGGCCCGCAGTGGCAACGGCTGATGGCCGAGGTGTTTGACTGCCCACCCCGAACCCGCCACAGCTTCGACGTCAGTTCGGTAAAGCCGGCCACCTTTGCCTACCGCTGTGGCTGCCAGAGCCACCCACTGACCCTGAGGCGCCACAACAAGGTGCAGCGGGGCCAGGCCAACTACCAGTGTCGCCGCTGCGGCCAGACGTTGACCCCGGCCTGATCGTTGCCCCGTCGTCACCAACGGATTACCATCGCTCACTCCCGCTCGTATAAGAAAAAAAGTAATGAAAAAACTGCTCCTGTTGCTGTTAATCAGCCACACTGCCCTGGCTGCCCCCAGCAGCTTTCGGGCCGCCAAAAAACAACTGGTTACCCTCTATGCCAACCTGCCGGCTCAGACCTTCTATTGCGGCTGCGACTATCAGCAGAACGGCAAGAAACTGATCCCCTCCCTGGCCAGTTGCGGCTACCAGGTGCGTAAACAGGCGCCCCGGGCCCAGCGCATCGAATGGGAGCACGTGATGCCCGCCTGGGCCTTTGGTCACCAGCTGCAGTGCTGGCAGCAAGGCGGCCGCAAACACTGCCGCAAAGATCCGACCTTTAAACGAATGGAAGCGGATCTGCACAACCTGGTGCCGGCCATCGGCGAGGTCAACGGGGACCGCTCCAACTACCGCTTCTCCGACATGGGCCAGACCCCCTATCAATATGGTCAATGCCAGATGGTGGTGGATTTCAAAGCCAAGCAGGTGCAGCCGCCCAATCGCGCCCGTGGTGCCATCGCCCGCACTTACCTCTATATGCAGCAGCAATATCAGGTTAAGCTATCCCGATCTCAGTTACAGTTAATGCAAAGCTGGAACCGCCTCTACCCGGTCACCGAACTGGAATGCCAGCGGCACCGGCAGGTGAGTCAGCTGCAAGGGTGGCCCAACCCCTACGTGGCCCAGCAATGTCAATAAACGGAGCCTCATGCGAGTCCCAAGAATCTATCAGCCCGGTCCTCTAGCGGCCGGCACCACCGTGGCGCTGGACGCCGACGGTGCCAATCACGTTGGCCGGGTGCTGCGAATGCAGGCCGGCCAGGCACTGGAGATGTTCAACGGCGACGGCAGCCAATTCGACGCCATCATTCGTGACAGCGGCAAGAAACAGGTGCTGGTGGAGCTGCTGACCCAACAGCAGATCAGCCGGGAATCGCCACTGAATCTGCACCTGGGACAGGTGATCTCCCGCGGCGACAAGATGGAGTTCACCATTCAGAAATCGGTGGAACTGGGCGTCAACACCATCACCCCGCTGTGGTCGGAGCGCTGCGGCGTCAAGCTGCAGGGGGATCGGCTGGATAAGAAGCTGGCTCAGTGGCAGAAGATTGCCATCAGTGCCTGCGAGCAGTGTGGCCGCAACCGCGTACCGCTGATTCGGCCGGTAATGAAACTGCAGCAATGGATGGGTGAAGCCACCGAGGCCACCAAGCTCAACCTGCACCCCAGGGCCGATTACAGCATTCAGACCCTGCCGCAGCCCATGACCCGAGCCCGACTGTTGATCGGTCCCGAAGGTGGCCTCAGCGGCGACGAGATTGCCGCCGCCCGCGACCACCATTTTGTCGACATACTGTTGGGGCCCAGGGTACTGCGTACCGAAACCGCTTCCCTGACCGCCATTACCGCCCTGCAAACCCGCTTCGGCGATCTGGGCTAAAAGGAGAAACCCGTGATCAAACTCGGCATCGTAATGGATCCCATCGAGTCCATTAACATAAAAAAAGACAGCAGCTTTGCCATGCTCATGGCCGCTCAGCAGCGCGGCTATGAGCTGCACTACATGGAGATGAGCGATCTCTATATGGAACAGGGCCAGGCCATGGCCCGCATGCAGCCTCTGACGGTGCGCAACGAGGCGGGCAACCACTTCACCCTGGCAGAGCCGCAGGAGCGGCCGCTGGCGGATCTGGACGTGGTGCTGATGCGCAAAGACCCACCGTTTGACACCGAATACATCTACGCCACCTACATGCTGGAGCGGGCCGAGGAACTCGGCACCCTGATCGTCAACAAGCCCCAGAGCCTGCGGGACTGCAACGAAAAGCTGTTCACCGCCTGGTTCAGCGACTACACCGCCAATACCCTGGTGACCCGTCGGGCCGACAAGATCCGCGAGTTCCACCGCCAGCACGGTGACATCATCATCAAGCCGCTGGACGGCATGGGCGGCGCTTCCATCTTTCGGGTCAAGGCCGATGGCGACAACCTGGGGGTGATCATCGAAACCCTCACCAACCTCGGCAACCAGTACACCATGGTTCAGGACTACCTGCCGGCGATCAAACAGGGTGACAAGCGCATCCTGATCATCGACGGCGAACCGGTGCCCTACTGCCTGGCCCGAATTCCCCAGGGAGGCGAGACCCGCGGCAACCTGGCCGCCGGCGGCCGTGGCGAAGCCCGGCCCCTGTCTGACAGCGATTGGGCCATCGCCCGGGCCATCGGTCCGGAGCTGAAACGCCGCGGCCTGATCTTCGTTGGCCTGGATGTCATCGGCGACAAGGTCACCGAGATCAACGTCACCAGCCCTACCTGCATTCGCGAGATCGAAGCCGAGTTCGAGGTGGACATCACCGCCATGCTGTACGACGCCATCGAGGCCCGCTTGGCCAGGGCGTAAACCGCCCATAACCACACAGGCCGCCCCAGGGCGGCCTGTGTGGTTATGGGTCAGCAAACCTTAGCTGCGATTGCCACTTAAGGGGTGGAACACCGCCTGCAACGACTCGATGTTGGCCCACTCCAGCTGCGGCCCCATCTGCCGTATCAACTCCATCACCTGCTGCTCGTCCAGAGCCGGCGAAAACAGGTAGCCCTGGGCATGATCACAACCAGACTTGATCAGGTACTGCAGCTGGTCATGACTCTCTACCCCTTCGGCGATCACCGTGCGACGCAGGTTGTGAGCCAGATCGATCACCGAACTGACGATGTTGCGGTCGACGTCGGAACTGTCCAGATCACGAACAAAACTGCGGTCGATCTTGAGGATGTCGAACGGCAACTGTTTCAGGTAGCTCAGCGATGAGTAGCCGGTACCGAAGTCATCGATGGCGATCTTCACCCCCATCCCCTTGAGGCGCTCCATGGTGCTGAGCGCCTGGTCCAGGTTCTTAATCAGGCTCTCCTCGGTAAGCTCCAGCAACAATCGGTTCGGCGGCACCTGCAGCTCATTCAGCAACTGCTCAATGCGATGCCCCAGGCTGGCATGCAGGTACTGGTGCGGCGACAGGTTCACCGCGATGTAAAACTCCTGATTGCCTGCCAGCTTGCTCAGCTTCAGCATCAACTGCATGCTTTTCTGAATCACCCAGTCGCTGAGGGCCAGAATCTCGCTGCTGCCCTCCAGGTCATTAATAAACTCCGACGGCATCAACAAACCACGGCTGGGGTGGTACCAGCGCACCAGCGACTCGAACCCCACCACCCGCTGATCTTTAATGGACAGAATCGGCTGCAGGCTGATGGCGATCTGCCCCTCCTCCAGCGCCACCCGAAGATCCGCCTCCAGCATCAGCTTACGACTGGCCAGTTCCAGCATCTGCTCATCAAACACCCGGTAGTTGGAACGGCCCGCCTGTTTGGCCTGGTACATGGCCAGGTCCGCCCGCTTCAGCAACTCCTCCGGTCGCAGCATCGGGTTATCACAGAACACCACCCCGATGCTGGTGGTGACGATCAGGGTATGGCGTCCCAGCTGCACCGGTTGCTGCAGCGACACAAAGATCTGATGGATGATGCGGTGAATGTTGGTGCCTTCCCCCAGACCACGGATGATGATGGTGAACTCATCGCCGCCAAGGCGGCAGACGGTATCCATGGAGCGGACGCTCTTCTTCAAGCGGTTGGCTACGGTCTTGAGCAACTCGTCGCCGACATCGTGGCCCAGGGTGTCATTGATGCGCTTAAACTCATCCAGATCCAGGAACAGCAGGGCAATCTTGTCATCGGTGCGCCCCAGGCTGCTGAGAGACTTGCTCAGTTCATGGTGCATCATGGTGCGGTTGGGCAGACCGGTTAGGGTGTCCATCATCGCCAGCCGCTCCAGCTCATGGGTATAGCGATCCACCTCTTCGTGCAACTGCTCCAGCTGATTGGCGGCATCCTCGGCCGCCTGTTCCAGTTGATCCACCTCATCGGGAAAGCCGATATGCGGTCGTTTCAGTTGCGCTTTGAGCTGGGAAAACTCCCGGCTTGGCAACAGCGGCAGCAGTTTCTGCAGTTGCTGAATCCGCCCCAGAGGCCGCCAGAACAGCACCCCACCCACCAGCCCGGCCACCACGATGCAGATAAACACCAGCCCGGCCAGATCCCTCAGGTAAGCCTGTTGGCCCTGCTCCAGCTCAGTGACATCGGAAAACAGCAGCAGGCTGTGAAACGGATCAACCGGCCACACCACAAAGCTCCAGTGGCGGTCGCCCAGGGCCACCGCCTGCGGCCCCTGCAGCATCTGCTCGAACTCCAGTTGCCCGGAGGCCGCCAGCAGCCTCGGGTAGTTGGCATCACGGTTGGTCAGGCTCAGGATCGAGCGTCCCCAGGGGTTGAGGTTACTAGGCTGGACCTGGCCGAGAATCGCCATCTCCGAATCATGGTGTTCATTGATGATGGTCAGCACCTCTTCCAGCGGCGTTACCAGCACCAGCAGGTGCAACTGGCCACCGAGCACCACAGGAAACGCCGCATCCAGCACGCAGCTCTGGCGGCAGCGTTGTCGACTCAGGCGCTGCTCCGGCGTTTCAATGGCCGCCAGCCAACCGTCGGCGGGCAGCGGGTGGCTGCCGACCCGGGCCACCGCATTCAGCTCCATGTCGTACAGCGACAGCCCGGCCAGTCCCCACAGCGGTTTCAATTCCACCCACTGGGCCCGCAACGAGGACTCCAGCGGCTGTCCCGCAGACCCATTCAAGCTCTGGGCCAGCTCCTGAGCCACCACCCCCAGCCGCCGCTCGATGATGCTCAGGGTCTCCTCGTAATCCTGTTTTAAAAACTCCGCCCGCTGCACCAGCATGGCATCCATCTGGCGATCGAAGCGCTGCAACGCCAGATGGCCGAGGAAGCCACTGAGCACCACCATCATCACCATCAAGGCCATGACAAACTTCCAGCGCAAGCTGACAAAAGGCAAAGGGAGTGACGCCATCACCGTCCCCCCGGAAAAAGTAGACCCATTCCCAGCCCAGCTCGCAGGCTTTTTCGCTGTTCCATAACTGTACCTGCAATTGAAAACGTCCAAGTCACTTCAAGTGTAGAACAGCTGAGACCCGACACCGGATCGATCGACGCGAATGGGAAAGTTGGTCAAGGGCTTGCCGGGATTGGTATACTGCCAGCATCGCTTTTTGGACCCCTGCCATGACTCTGACCAACCCCAGCCGCTTAATTCGTAAGTACGCCGACGACTTCGGCCACCGCCTGTTGATTGTAAACCCCATGGCCGACGGCCTGATCCCCGAGCTGAATCGCGACGGCATCGAGGTCATCGCCTGCAGTCACGACTACCTGGTGCAGCGCCACCTGCAACAGTTGCAGGTGTCACCGCTGCATTTTGGTTGCCAGCCTCAACTCGGCGACCTGAGTCGAATCGACGCCGCCATCCTGGTGCTGCCCCAGGCCAAGGCCCTGGCCGCTCACCTGATGCAATGGCTGGCCAGCGTGCTGCCCGCTCACACCCCCACCTACCTGGTGGGCGACAACAAGGGCGGCATCAAAAGCGCCACCAAGGCGATGGCGGTGCAGTTCGATCAGGTGAGTAAATTTGCCAGTGGCGCCCATTGCCAGATGATCGCCGGCCTAAGCCAACCGTGCGAGGCACCGGCCCTGACCGCTGACCAGCCTCGGGTCATCGATACCCAGCTGGGCCAGTTGCCCCTGTGCGCCCTGCCGGGCGTCTTCAGCCAGGGCGAACTGGACGCCGGTACCGAACTGCTGCTTCAGCACCTGCCGCCGTTAACCGGCCGAGTGCTGGACTTTGGTTGTGGCGCCGGCGTGATCGGCGCCCTGATTAAACAGCGGGCGCCACAGACAAAGGTGGAGATGGTGGACATCAACGCCTTTGCCCTGGCCTGCACCCAGGCCACTCTGGCCGCCAGCAACCTGGAAGCCAAGGTCTACCCGTCCGACGGTTTCAGCGACATCGACGGTGAATTCGACCTGATTGTGTCCAACCCGCCGTTCCACCACGCCGGCAAACAGACCTTCGCCACCGCCGAGCATTTCATTGCCCACGCCCGTCGCCACCTGAAGCCCGGCGGCCAACTGGTGTTTGTCGCCAATCATCATCTGCCCTATGGCGATGCGCTGCAGGCGGCCTTTGGCCGGGTCAACATCGTTGCCCAGGACAAAAAGTTCAAAATCTACGCGGATCGCAGAGTTTAAGCTTAAATTTTGGCCGAACGGAAAATGATTTGAATATTGCTGTTGACGGCCAACGGAATCTCTCTATAATGCGCCCCCGTACCAATGAGTAAATGCAGAGCAGATGTGGCGGAATTGGTAGACGCGCTAGCTTCAGGTGCTAGTGTCCGCAAGGACGTGAGAGTTCAAGTCTCTCCATCTGCACCACTCATTGATGTCACGATGCAGAAGTGGCGGAATTGGTAGACGCGCTAGCTTCAGGTGCTAGTGTCCGCAAGGACGTGAGAGTTCAAGTCTCTCTTTCTGCACCACTCTTTTTTGAGTGGTTAATAGGCCCACCGAAGTCTTAATTCGGTATCGCAACCGGTGAGAGTTCAGCTATGATCTCTGACAGCGAGCAAAAAATGTAATACGCAGATGTGGCGGAATTGGTAGACGCGCTAGCTTCAGGTGCTAGTGTCCGCAAGGACGTGAGAGTTCAAGTCTCTCCATCTGCACCAAATTTCGAAGCCCTGACCTTTTGGTCGGGGCTTTTTGCTATTCCCGTTTTAATTCAATCCGGTATACTCCCTAGACTCGCCAAATAATCATAAGTACCGGCGCGATGATAGCAACCGATTTACTCTATTTTGATCATGAGCATCAACTGCTGTGCGTGGACTTGATTCCCGAACGTCACGCGCTGGTTGAGTTGCATGAACTGCAGCAGCTGCACCTCTCATCCCAGTACCGCGAATTCGCGTTTCTGGACCACGACGTGCGCAAAGCCCTGCAGCTGCTCAAGCATCAGGCCAAAGGCGCCAACAAGGGCCAGTCGCAGCGAATCCCCATCGCCCAACAGATTGACGGCAGCTGTCAGCTGAGCCTGTCCACCGACAAGATGCAGGTCACCGCCACCCTCACCTGCCCTCAGGGCGGCAGCAAAATCGGCTTCGCCGAACTGGTACAGGAACTGCAGCGCCTGGCAATCAAAAACGGTCTTCTGAGCAACAACATCAATGCGCTACTGGCCAAAGCCGAGCACGGCACCCCGGGCGAGAGCATCAGTGCCACCATTGCCAAGGGCAAACCGCCGGTTCACGGCAAAGACGCCAAACTGGAGCGGCTGGTCAAGCTGTCACGGGAACGGCTGCTCAAACCCAAGGTGCTCGACAACGGCAAGGTCAACATGCGCGATCTGGGCGAGATCATCACCGTCAGCAACGGCGATGAAGTGATGCGCAAACACGAACCCCGCCCGGGCGTTGACGGCTACAACGTCATCGGCGAAGTACTCAAAGCCAAACCCGGCAAAGACCGTAAACTCAAAGCCGGCAAAGGCACCATCGCCGCCCAGCAGGATCACAACCTGCTGCTGGCCACCACCGACGGCCAGCCCAAAGAAACCAAAGACGGGTTGGAGATTGTCGAAGTACTGACCCTGAAAAACGTCGACGTCGGCACCGGCCACATCCAATACCACGGCGCCATCGTCATTCAGGGCAACATCGAAGAAGACATGGAAGTGACCGCCGGTGGCGACATCACCGTCAATGGTTTTGTCGACAACGCCACCCTCAAAGCCGGTGGCGACATCATCGTCGCCAAAGGGGTCATCGGCCGTCAGCGCCCGGATGAGTCCCTGACCACCACCCTGGAAGCCCAAGGGCAGATTCACGTCAGCTTCGCCCAGTACGCCACCCTGAAATCGGCCGGCGACATCCACGTCCAGACCCAGCTGATTCATTGCCACACCCACTGTGGTGACAACCTCACCGTCGGCGTGGCCAATGGCAAGAAAGGGGATCTGGTGGGCGGGCGCGCCGTGGTGATTCACTCCCTCAGCAGCATCAACCTCGGCTCCCGGGCCGCCACTCAGAGCAGCGTTCGCGCCGGTGCCGGCATCACCCGCCTGCGCCACGCCGCCAAAGAGTATCAGCAACGCGAACAGGCACTGCTGGCCCAGAGTTACAAGCTCAGGCAGGCGATCAACAAGGCCACCATGGCCAACGACAAGAGCGACGAAGAGCGCAAAAAGCTGGTGGAGCAGTTTACCCTGGCCCAGCAGCAAAACAGCGCCAAACTCAGCGAAGCCCAATTGCTGCTGGCGGAAACCGAGGAGCGCATCGAGTCATTTTTCTCTCGGGTCAGCATCAGTGCCAGCCACAGTCTGTTCCCGCAAGTGGAGATGGAGATCGGCCTGCAGAGCCTGACCACCGATCGGGAGTACGGCCCCTCTAAGGTCAGCAACGATGGCAACCATCTGAAAATCGACGCCATTACCAGCTAGCCAAGAAGCTAGGCCTCAGTTCCGGTGTGACGGTTTTCAGCTGGCACCGGAATTGCTTTACACTGGTATCGATCCACTCCGCCAAAATTTCGACACAAGGACCCTGACATGGGAAGCCGCAACACCCTGCTTCACTCGCCAACCCGATTCGCCTCGAGCCACACCCTGGCCTTATGGCTGCTGATCACCAGTTGCGCCCTGTTGTGGTTACCCCTGAACCTGGCCCAGTCGCTGTTTCTGCAACAGTGGATAAGCAGCTACGCCTCCTGGATTGGCCTGACCGCCGTCGCCAGTGGTGCCTACCTGGCCACCCTGGGACTGCGACTGGTGTTCGGTCAGGTACTCAACCAGCGCTATCAGGGACAGATTCGACAGAAAGTGGCGGAGAAAATCCTCACCCTGGACAACACCGAACGGGCCATCCTGCGTGAGTTCGTCCTGCAAGGAAAAGGCAGCATTGCCATGCCGCTGAACCATCACGGCGTCAACGAGTTGATCGAATCTGGCATTCTCACCCGGGCGGGTGCAGTAGAAGAGTACGCCATCGAAGGACCGGTGGCTCCGCTGAAGATCACCGCGGCGGCACGCACCAAGTTGACCCGCAAAGTACTGCGGCTACCGGAAGGGCAGTTGAGCGACCAGCAGCGGGAACGGCTGCTGGCCAGTCGACCGGAATTTGCGGCGAACCTCAATCGCAGTGGCCGCCACGCCGCTTAAAAGGCTGCGGCCAGTTCATGCTCCTGTTCCAGCGCCAATAGCTGCTCTTCCACCGCCTTGATGACCCGCTCTCGGGACTCGCTGGTCAAGCCGACCCGCCAGTTCAAGGTGTTGGTGATCAGAGCCAGACTCTGATACAGCTTCGCCATCTCATCAAAATTCAGATTCTTGGCGATCATTGGATTGTTGATCATGGTGGTCGCACCGCGCTGACAGGCCACCATGGTGGCATGGGCCACCTCGATTTCCGAATCGTCGGACACCAGTTGCCCTTCGATTCGCGCCGCTTCCACTACTCGTTTCGCCGTCGAGCACGCTTGCTCAACGAACATCTGCATCTCCTGCAGCCGATAGTCACTGACCTTATCGACAATGCCGTGCGCCCCAGCCAGCGCATTGAACCCCAGGGTCCAGCTGGTTTGTTTGACGGCCATGGCACCGTACAGGTGCATCGCCAGCCAACGCTCGGCATGGTTGAGGTCGGCACTCATCAGCTCGGGCTGACGCTCTGTTAACAACTCAACGTGCTTGGCGAAGATCGCCACCAGCAAATCTTCTTTGCAGTTGAAATGTTTGTACAGAGTGCCGGCACTGCATCCCGCGCGGGGTGCCAATTCGGAGAAACGAAATGAAACAATGCCCTGTTCTTTAACCAGGCTTTCTCCCAATCTCAGCAGTGCCTGGTCCCGTTGCCGGAAACGCGCATGCACAGGCGAAGCCCAATGGCTCGAGTTAAGCCCTGACTTGGCTTCCTGCTCCATATACTAGAACTCCTTAATTTTTGAATCTAAAGCAACTGTACGCCTCTAAACTGAAACCGAATGTTAGCTACACCACGTTTAATGAAAGCCAGTAACGAAAATTTTGAAGGCCCGCACATTCAATAACAACAATTCGCCCTCAACGACAAAATGAAACCGCCGAAGGGCAACCGACTCAGCCCCGCCATCCGCCGCCTGGCGCCGCTTTGCGGGCCCGAAACGGGGCCACGTCACATCCCACTCAGACACCGGCATGCGGTCGATCCCAGTCTGCGACCACCGGCCAGGGGCCTGCCACTGCGGTGGCCGAGAGACGGTGAAAATAGGAAATAACCGCAGTCATTAACAATTTTTCCCGTTTCTTAACCAAGAGCAAAACTAATTATCTGCAATTATCAAATGACAACCAATTTGTTTTTTTCGGCCAGATTCAGGCGCTCGCTTTTATTCTCACAATGATTAATTACTGTATTACGAGGATAATTCGACAACTTGTCCAGTGTCGCTGGCAATAATATATCGGCGACAGTGCACGCTCCTCCGCCGCCCTCGCCCGCCCCGACAAATCGTGACCAAATTGTGATAAATCCGTGAAACCTTGTTGAGATCCCCCTCCTAGACTGGAGTGAACCTTAACCCAGGAGACGGAAAACCATGACCCTCAAACCCCTCGCATTGGCCGCCCTGCTGGCCGTACCGGCCGCCGGCGCCCAGACCGTCAACGTTGAAATCACCAACCTGACTCAGGGCATCTACTTTACCCCACTGCTCGTCAGTGCCCACGACGCCCAATACCACCTGTTTCAATCCGGTACCGACGCCTCTGCCGAGTTGACCGCCATGGCCGAGGGCGGAGACATTACCGGACTGGTGACCCTGGCCGACAGCATCGGCGCCGTTTCCGCGGCCAATCCGGCTCAGGGCCTGCTGGCGCCGGCGGCCAGCACCAATGCCAGCCTGGAGGTGGACAGCGGCATGGTGCTGTCGGTCACCGCCATGATCCTGCCCAGCAACGACGGCTTTGTCGGCCTGGACAGCTGGCCGATTCCCTCCGAGCCCGGCACCTACACCATCAACCTCAACGCCTACGATGCCGGTACCGAAGCCAATGATGAGGTGCTGGTCGCCGGCGCCGGTGGCGCACCCGGCACACCGGGAATGCCCGCCATTCCCGGCACCAATGGCGGCAGCGGTGCCAGCGGCGTCACCACCGAAGAACCCAACACCAAGGTGCACATTCACCGCGGCAACCTCGGTGACAGCAATGCCAGTGGTGGCATCAGCGACGTCGACAGCCGCATTCATCGCTGGCTGAACCCCGTCGCCCGCATCACTGTTACCGTACAGTAAGGAGGTCGGCATGAATCGCTCGCTCCCCATCCTCACCCTGACCGCCGCCAGCCTGCTGGCCGGTTGCAGCGACAATGACAGCAACGCCATCATTCCCGAGCCGCAGGAGCCCGAGATGGCCACCTTCGAGGTCACGGTGATCAACCTGACCGCGGCTCAACCGATGTCGCCGGTGGCCGCCTACCTGCACAACGGCACCGCCAGTGGCTGGCGCTTCGGTCAAGCCGCCAGCGTCGAACTGGAGCAACTGGCGGAAGCCGGTGACGGCAGTGGTTGGCTCAGCCGTGCCACTGACAACGGCGCCTTCGCCACGGCCAGCGGTGACGGCATCCTGATGCCCGGGGCCAGCCAGACCCTGAGCCTGACCCTGGAGACCGGCAACACCCTGATGCTGACCAGCGCCACCATGCTGGTTAATACCAATGATGCCTTTGCCGGCATCAACGGCTGGGACCTCACCGATCTGGCGGTGGGTGACAGCATGACCGTCACCCTGCCGGTGTACGACGCCGGCACCGAAGCCAACTCGGAATTGGCGGCCACCATTCCCGGTCCGGCAGGCGGTGGCGCCGGGTTCGACAGCAGCCGCGATGACGTCGACTTCGTCGCCCGTCACCCCGGCGTGGTCGGTAATCAGGACGGCGCCGCCGACTCGGCTCTGGACGGCCGCCATAGCTTCGACGCCCCGGTAGCAAGATTGACTGTAATGCGAAGCCAGTAACCCCGGTCTACTCTGCTGTTGCCCCGGCGCCGCGCCCGGGGCAACGGCAACCGACTGGCAAGGGAGGCCGTATGGCACGATTACTGGTGATTGAAGACGATGCCGACATCAACGCATTGGTGTCCCTGCATCTGCAAGCGCTGAATCACGATATCCACCGCTGTCACGATGGCCACGACGGCTATCAGCAAGCCCGCCGTGGCGATTTCGACCTGATTGTTCTGGACCTGATGTTACCGGGGATGGACGGTCTGACCCTGTGTCAAACCCTGCGCCGGGAAGGCTGCAACACCCCGATCCTGATGCTGACCGCCCGCAACAGCGAGACCGACCGGGTGGTGGGGCTGGAGAGCGGCGCCGACGACTACCTCAGCAAGCCCTTCAGCGTTCGCGAGCTGCAGGCCCGGGTCAAATCCCACCTGAGGCGGGCCCAACTGACCCAGGCGCCCCCCAGCACCAGCCTGGTCAACCACGGCGATCTGCAGCTGGATCCGGAGCGGCGCGAACTGCAGTTGCAAGGTAAGCCGGTGGATCTCACCAGCACCGAATTTGACCTGCTGTGGTACCTGGCGCAACACCCGGGCCGGGTATACCGCCGGGATCAGTTGCTGGAAGCGGTCTGGGGCTATCAGCACAACGGCTATCAGCACACCGTCAACTCCCACATCAACCGACTCAGGGCCAAGCTGGAGCACGATCCCGGCAACCCCAGGTACGTCCTCACCGTGTGGGGCATAGGGTACAAATTCAATGACAGGCTTTCGATTTAACTCGCTGTTTTCCCGACTGGCACTGGTACTGCTGAGCAGTTTCCTGCTGCTGGCGCTGATGCTGGTATGGTTCAGCCGCCAGTTGGACAACAACTTTCAGGATGAGGTTACCCAAAGGCTGCACTTCTCCCTGTCCGAACACATTGTCCATGAAGGGCCGCTGTTTAAAGGCGATGAGCCGGACCCGGTGGCGGTGGAAAAGGCGTTCCACAACATGATGATTCTCGGCAAGGGGTTTGAGTTCTACCTGCTTTCTCCCAGCGGAAAGGTGCTGAACTACTCGGCCCCCAAGGAGAAGATTCAACGCTTTACCCTACCGATGACCGCCATTCATGAGGCGCTGTCCGGCCAGGCCAGGTTGCCGCTGCGGGGACCGGATCCCCGCTCTGGCGATCGCAACAAGATCTTTTCGGTGGCGCCGGTGGTGATGGACGAGCGCCTGCAGGGCTACCTGTACATCATCATCAACGGCGAGATCTACGATTCGCTGGCCTCGGAGGTGGAAGCCAGTGGCTGGCTGCCACTGGCAATGCTGATGCTGATCAGCGGTGCCCTGTTTCTGCTGCTGACCACCCTGGGGCTGTTTGCCTGGCTGACCCGGCCCCTGAGTCGGCTCAGTGGCGCCATCAGCCAGCTGCAGCGCCAGGGCTTCCACGCCCCGGCGCTGCAGCTGGACAGCCGCGCCCCGGCGCGGGAGATTCAGCAACTGGAACAGGCGTTCAATACCCTGTCGCAGCGACTGCAGAAACAATATAAGAAGGTCAAAAGCGTCGATGAGATGCGGCGGGAATTGCTGGCCCACGTCAGCCACGATCTGCGCACGCCGCTGGCATCGCTGCAGGGCTACCTGGAAACCTGGATGATGCAGCACCGACAGGGCCAACAGCCCGATCCCACCTACATCGATATCGCCCACCAGAATGCCGGTAAGATCCATAAGATGGTGGACCAACTGATGGAGCTGGCGCGACTGGAAAGCGACCAGGTACCGATGCAGATGGAGTCCGTCGGCATCGCCGAGCTGGTTCAGGATGTGCTGCAGAAATACCGCCCCGCCGCCGAGGCCAAACAGGTGCTGCTGGATCTGCACCCCAAGGATCCCGGCCTGCAGGTGGTGGCCGACATCGAAAAGCTGGAGCGAGTATTCACCAATCTGGTGGATAACGCCTTGCGCCACTGCCAGGCCGGCGACACCATCACCGTCCGCTTTGTGGCCGCCAGCGACGCCCTGGAGGTGTCGGTCAGCGACAGCGGCATCGGCATCCCCGCCTCAGACCTGCCCCACATCTTCGATGCCCACTACAAAGCCGCCAACAGCATTCGCGGCGACAGCGCCCACAGTGGCCTGGGACTGGCCATTACCAAGCGACTGCTGGCCCTGCACCGCAGCCAGATTGAGGTTTCCAGTCAGGTACAGCAGGGCACCGAATTCCGCTTCCAGCTGCAATGGGCCTAGGGCGCTGACTCTGGGCACCAGCGGCCGCTGCCGAACGGCTGCGCCAGCCCTTCGGCCAGCAACAGCGGCCCGAGCTGGTGGCCATCGAGGTGGGCCTGAGCCAGCACGCTGCGATCGCCACTGCGGCGCTGCTGGCTCAGCACCAGCCGAGCGCCCTGGTCCAACTGCTGCTGCAGCCAGTAGCTCAGTCCCCGGGCCAGATTCCTCTCCAGCGGACAGCGGTCACTGAGCCCGGGCAAGTCCACATCCGTCAGAGTCACCCACTGCTCCGTCGCCGATGACGCCAGCTGCAACCGCATCTGCCGCTGCGGTGTCATCCCCAACACGGCCACCACCTGCACCTCTCCGGCCTCGGCACGAGTCTGCGACAACGGCTCGGGCGGCGGTTCCGCGGCCGAAGCCGCAACCGACTCCGGCTGCGCATAGGGGCGATTAAAGGTGGTATTGAGGTTGCTGCATCCCGCCAACAGCAATGCCCCCCAGATAAGGGCTGTCTTCATGTCGCGATTCCCTGCTGGTGAAAACTTCACCATAGCCGAATCCCGGGCTGACGTCCTGCTCAATTCAATTTTTGTTGCTAATGAAACAAAATCTGCTATCCTTACTGCCAATATTGTTGCAGGTGAAACATAATGAGCAAATACATCTATCAATGGGGCCTGTACCTGGTGCTGGGGAGCGCCCTGACTTTTTCGCTGTTTCTGATCAGCTCCGATAACCAGGCTCCCTTTACCACACAGGCAGAAGTCCGAAAATCCATCGCCGAAATCGCCCCGGAAGTGTCGGCGGAGATCACCGCCATCGCAGTCAACAACGGTGACCATGTCCACCAGGGCCAGTTGCTGATGCAGCTCGATGACAGCCGCTACCAACTGGCCTTCAAGCAAGCCCAGGCCGAGCTGAAGCAGGCTCGCCAGGATCATCAGGCCAAATTTGAAGAACTGCACGTCGCCGAAGCCACCCTGGTGCAGAAGCAGCAACAGGCCAGTAATGCCCACCTGAAACTGGATCGTCACCAGACTCTGGTCACCCAGGGCCTGGTCACTCAAGAAAGTGTCGACGACAGCCTTAACGCGGCTGCGGTGGCCGACTCGGCCGTGGTCGCCGCACAGGCTGACATTCAGCGGCTGCGGGTACAGCTGGCCGAACACGACGGCAACGCCGCCGTTGCCCTGGCCGAAGCCAAACTTGAAACTGCCCGGCTGGACCTGATCCGCACCCGCATCACCGCCCCCACCGATGGCACCATCACCAACCTGCAGTTGCGCCCGGGCACCTACGTCGGCAGCGGCACCGCGGTGCTGTTTCTGGTTAACGACAACGACAGCTGGATCAACGCCGACTTCAACGAGAAAGGCCTGGCGTTGCTGCAACCGGGGGCCAAAGTGCTGGTGGCCTTCGATGCCATTCCCGGGAAACTGTTTGAAGGGGCCATCACCAGCCGCGAACAGGCCATCTACGACGCCTCTTCCGAGACCAGTGGCCTGGCAAACATCACCAACGACAGCCGCTGGATCCGCGAACAACAGAAGGTGCGCACCCGCATCCAGGTGCCACAGCTGGATCCGCGCCTGTTCTCCGGCTCCCGAGCCAGCATTATGATTCATCGCTCCGACAGCCTGTGGGGAAGCGGCGCCCGGCTGTGGATGCAAGTAGTCAGCAATTTGCGCTATCTGTACTAAGGGGAGCCCCGAATGAAACGCACTACCGACTGGAACGAAGTGGGCCGCATTGCCGGTACGGTCACCCTGTGTATGCTGGCCGGCCGCTACCTGCACCTGAGCTCTCCGGTGTACCTGGCCCTGTTTCCGATCCTGTCGGTGACCAAGGCCCGCGATTACCGTTGGTCCGGTTTGATCAAGATGTTTCTGCCGGTGGTGGTTGCCGCCACCCTGGCCCTGTTGACCGTAGAGCTGTTCAGCGATCACCCCTTCATCGTCTGGAGCCTGAGCCTGGTGGGGTTCGATCAGCTTCGGCGCCGGGCCACCACCCCGGCCAAGCTCGGCGGCCTGATTCTGCCGACCTTTAACTGGATGATGATCGTGGTCTTTGCTCAGCAGCCCAGCTTCGTCATGGCGGATCGAATTCGAGAGATCGCCCTGAGCCTGGTGATCACCATAGTGGTGATGAAAGCGATGAACGGCCTGTTTCCCCGCACCAGCCAAGCGGCCGCTTGCGCACCGCCGCCGCAGCCGGTCAGCTATCGGGATCGACTCTGGTACCTGCTGTTACTGGGAGCCGGGCTGGCGTTTCTGATGATTGTCGATCTGATCTCGGCCACCTTCTGCATGGTGCCGGTGATCATCGCCGCCGCCCAGACCCGCAAGCCTGGCTACCTGGCGGTGATTCGGGCCCGCTTCACCGCCCAGGTTGGAGGCTGCGCCCTGGCCATGCTGTTTCAGCTGCTGCTGTTGTGGCACCAACAACTGGTGCTGTTTTACAGCCTGAGCGTTTTTCTGCTGGTGTTGGCCCTGGCCTGGCTCATCGGCCGCAGCCAAGGCGCAGAAAAAGATCTTCACGGCGACGCCCTGCTTGGGATAGCCTTACCCATTCAGCTGTACATGGGCACCTCCGACATCGGCCTGCAGGACACCTTCCTGCGCGGCTGGCAATTGTCGGTGACCCTGTTTTTGCTACTGGCCCTCAGCGGGCTGATTTACGGACGCACACACCATGACACAGAGCATCACCTCAATCACCGCGCTGGATAACAGCATGACCTTTCTGATGAGCCTGGCCCAGAAGCAATACCGGGCCCTGTGCACTCAGCGACTGATGGCGGAATTCGATATTAGCCTGGAGATGGTAGGGGCAATGCGGGCGCTGCAACAGCTGGGCTGCATTCCTCAGCAACAGTTGGCAGACGTACTGAAGCGCAACCGCTCGGTGGCCAAACGGTTGGTGGACAATGGCATTAAACGAGGGTTGATTGAAGCCAGTAAGAGCGACACCAACAAGAAGGCGCGCATGCTATCGCTGACCGCCGAGGGTCATCGTATCAATGAGGCTTGTACCCCGGTGATTCAGGCGATGTCAGAGGAGTTCTTTGCCGGCGTCACTCCGCAGGAACAGCAGCAATTAATGGGGATACTGAAAAAGCTGGTGCGTGACGACGTCAGGGTGGATTGATCGGCCGGCACCGTCCTGGTGCCAACCGATCGGGGAGAGTTAGAAGCTCAGGCTGACCCGCTTCAGTTTGGCGTCGCCCTTGGCCAGGCCACCGCTGATGATCTTATTGTCGTGACTGTGGCTGCCACAGCACTTGTGCGACGACGACTTGGGTTTGCAGGGGCGGCCCTGAGACGCCTCGGTCAGGGTCGAGACCGACACCGCTCCGGCCAGCACGTCAGACACCGTCGCCCGGCCGCGGACACTGTCCACCTGAATGCCGGCGCCCAGCAGTCTGGCCAGGGAACGTTCACCGATGTTCTTCAGTACCACCCGGGACACCCCCAGGTGACGAAACTGCGCCATCATCTTTTTCTTCTGCTGACAGCCGCTGGCGTTGGCGTCGTTATCCAGAGTGTCCACCAGGGCGCCGCTGGCGTCGTAAATGGCGAACCCGGGGGCCTTGGCAAAGTGGCCGGCAACCCGGAAATCCGGGGTTACAGCAATCGCTAGAGTCATGTTATTCCTCACTTGAATCTTGTGGGTAGGGCAACGACGACTCCATCTCCAGGGCGTGACCCTGCACCAGGGCGCAGACCACTTTCTTTCTCGCTGAAGCCAGTATGTTGCCTAACGTTTGTCGTGAAACGCCCATCTCGTTGGCGGCCTGCTGTTGACTCATCCCCTCCATGTCCGCCAGTCGCATCGCTTCCAGCTCATCGGCACCCAGATCGATTTTCTGCAGCTGCTTACCGGGAACGCCGTTGGGCTTATACAGGCTGTAGGGAGCACGGCAACGCACATTGCGGGTCAGTTTTGGTCTTGGCATAACCACCTCGTAGTTGGCATTTGCCAATTACTCTACGCCCAGTTATTGGCATATGCCAGTTATAAAGTGAGTTTAGTGATCGCCGCCACGAACCTGGCTCAGCGCCGGGCCATTGCGATCTCAGGAAGTGGGGTGAATGTGCAGCTGATTGTGGCTGTGTTGATAGGGGTGACGGTGCAACACCCCTTCGGTCAGGGTGCCCTCCTGCAGCAACACCGCCCGGGTCGCCAGGGTACCGATGACGCCGGAGTCGTGAGACACCAGAATCATCGCCTGGGGCAGGCTCAGCAGGTGGGCCAGCAACCGTTGGCGGGCGTTGTCGTCCAGGCCATTGGTGGGCTCATCCAGCAGCAGCACCTTAGGCTGCATCGCCAGCACCGAGGCCAGGGCCACCAGGCGTTTCTCGCCACCGGAGAGGCGGTGAGTAATGCGCATGGCGAAAGCTTCCATCCCCAGGCTGGCCAGGGTGCGCATCGCCACCGCCTTGGCCTGGGTCTCATCCAGGCCCTGATTCAGCGGCCCGAAGGCCACATCTTCCAGCACCGTCGGGCAGAACAACTGATCATCGGAATCCTGAAACAGCAGCCCCACCTGGCCACGCATCGGCTGAAACTCCGCTTCGCTGCTGCAGCGCTGCCCCAGCAGCTGTACCGAACCGAAACTGGGCTGACGCAGCCCCACCATCAACTCCAGCAAAGTCGACTTGCCGGCGCCGTTACCACCCACCAGTGCCAGTCGCTCCCCGGCCTGCAGGCTCAGGTTCACGCCGGAGAAAACCGGCCGTCCGGCGTAACCAAAGGCGATCTCCTCAAGTTGGATCAACGGCTCGCTCATAACAGGTACTCCAGCAACAGCGGCAGCGACATCAGGCCACCAAAGGACAACAACAATCCGGTCTCAGCCGGGCACCAGGATTGCGGATTCAGCAGGTAAAACCGGCCCTTGAAGCCACGACACTTCATCGCCTGAGTGACTCGCTGCGACCGCTCCATCGAGCGCACCAACAGCATGCCCACCAACCATCCCAGGCTGCGCCAGCTATGGCGATTGGATCGGGCCACAAACCCGCGCGCCCGCATCGCCGTACGCAGGCGCCGATACTCCTCCTGCAGTACCACCAGGTAACGAGCAGTAAACAGAAACAGGTGCACCAGTTTATCCGGCAACCGCAGTCGACCCAGAGCATGACCGAGCTGCTCCGGCGCCAATGCCCCCAGCAACACCACCATGGCGATCACCACAATGTTGGCCCGCAAGGCCACCACCGCCGCCCGTTCCAGCCCTTGCAGACTCAGCGTCAGGCTGTGCCATTGCCACAGCGGGTCGCCAGGCACGGTAAATGGCAGCGTCAGCAGCAGCATGATCATCAAGCCTTCCAGCGCCAACAGCCGCCGTCCCAGAGTGCGCCAGTTGGTGCCCAGCAGGGCGGCCAGGGCCAGCATCAACGCCAACTGCAACAGCAGCGCTGGCAACTGGCTCAGACACACGGCGGTAACCGCCGCCAGCAGCGCGCACAGGGTCGGCAGGCGCGGATCCCGCGCCGCGGCCCAGGCGGGCCAGCTCGATGCCCCGGTCGCGGGCAGCAGACTCATCGGCGCCCGCGCCACCACATCAGGCCAAAGGCGATGCCAAAGATCATTCCCAGGCCGCCGACAATGTCAGACAGACGCGCCCGGGCCTCACTGGCCTGCAACTCCTGGCGCAGCGGCCCCACCTGGCGGGCGACGGCCTGCTCCACCAACTTGGCCAACGCATCCGCATCCAGGGCCGCATTCACCGGGGTCACAGGTTGTGGCGCCGACACCGTCGGCGCCGCAGTCCGCTGCAATGGCCAGCGAGCCTGATGGCCATCACCAATCACCGCCACCACTTCGGTGACCTCGGCGGGCAACGACATCTGGGCAAACTCACCGTTGGCATCGGGCACCAGTGTCGCCACCGACTCACCGCTGCCATTATGCAGTTCAATGCGGGCGCCGGTGGCCGGGCCGCCGCCGGCAAAATAGGCGTTGCCGTGCAGGGCCTCGCCCTCCACGTAGGCAAACACCTTCAGCAGGTGGGCCTGACAGGCACCACTGACCAGCATCAACAGTGCGGCCATCATCGAAATTCGTCGTTTCATCATACTCTCCCAGCCAGCAGCAACTCAGGTGCTACCCGCTGCATAAAACTCAGCGCCGCCGCGGTCACCGCCGCCTCGGCCACCATCAACGGCAGATAGGTGAGCGCCACCACCTTGCCTGCCGGCAGGTATTCCGGTCCGCTGAGCAGCAGCGACAGGCTCACCATCACCGCGGTCAGGGCCACCGCCAGCCCTCCGGCCAGCGCCCCCCACATCAGGGTGGCCCGGCCTTCGCTGGCGTGCAACCTGGGCGCGATCAGCGCCCCGCACAACAGCGCCGGCAGGGCGATGTTGGCGGTATTGACCCCCAACACCATCAGGCCGCCATAACCAAAGAACATCGCCTGCATCAACAGCGCAATCAGCACCGCCGGCACCGCCGCCCAGCCCAGCAGCACCCCCATCAGGCCATTCAAGATCAGGTGCACACTGGAGGGCCCCACCGGCACCGTGACCAGCGACGCCACGAAAAACGCCGCCGCCAACACCGCCGCCTGAGGAATGCGATCGTAATCCATGCGCCGGGTCGCCACCGCCACCGTGGCTGCGGTCACTACCGCACCGGTGATCAGCACCGGCAGCGACAACACTCCGTCAGGGATGTGTGCCATGGTTTGCTCCTACTTCATGTCACGGGCATTGACCCAGATCAGCGCCCCCAGTTCCACCGGTACCTTATCCCCTTCCGGGTTGGTCATCGGTGTTTCGGATTCCAGCAAGGCAGCAAAGCCCCACCAGCCGCCACGAGGCATGGCGTAACTGAATAGGCCATTGGCGTCGGCACGAATCACCTGGGTCACAAAGGCGTCGGCCGGGGCCTCAACGCTGCCGTCGTTTTTCCACTCCACCTCAACCTCGGCGAACGGCACCGGCTGGCCATCCTGCTTGACGATGCCCTGGAACAGGTTGCCGGTCCACAACCCGAACGGCCGCACCAGGGGCTCAATCTCCACCGGGAAACCCACGTCGGCGTCCCAGCCCTCCTGATAGCCATAGGCATCGACCACCACCTTGGTGTAATGGACGATCATCTTGCCCTCACCCGGCTCCCAGTAAGGCGCCGGCTCGACATAGAACAGGTAGTCACCGGGGCGGGTAACCCGGTAGCGGGCCAGGTAGTTAGGTTGACCGTCGACCTGGTGCGGCACCAGCCGATCACGCAGGTCCTGATGCCCTGCCGGACCCAGTACGCCGAACTGCACCGGCTGGCCCATGGCCATGGCCGGGCCACGCTCCATCGGGTGGGTAAAGGTCAGGGCCAGCTCCAACTCAGCCGGTCCCTGGTCGGTGACCAGGCTCGACGAGGGAATCAGCTCCTGAAAATGGGCCGAAGTAGAACAAGAGATCAGCGCCAGCGCGGCCAGCAGGGTACGAGAAAAGCGGTTCATCAACACAATCCAGTATCAGGGTTACTGGAGAAAATATTACTCTTACGAAAATCTTCATACAATTTAATGGCGCAGTTTCTGCACAGGCTTATGTCGAATCTGTGACCTGAAGCATGAGTTAGATTCAGGCTTCACCCGTACCCGACGAAGACCTGCCACCGCTTCGAAACCGCATTCTAACGCCGCAGAGTACCAATCAACGCACAACCGAGGGCAACAAGCGCCACCTTAATCGGCGATATCGATATGATATTTATTGTGAAACTGATTCATGCTGCGACAAGCTTCACTTCAATACAATTTGTGTTAGCTTGCAAAATAACCACTGTCCCCAAGGAGTCGGAGCACAGCCTATGGATCTCATTCTGGACAACAACGTCCTGACCATCAGCCCATTTTTTACCATCACCATAGGCATTTTTGTGCTGTTTCTGGGGCGACGCCTCAACGCCAGCGTCGGTTTTTTGCGGGAGTTCAGCATTCCCGAGCCGGTAACCGGCGGCCTGCTGGTCTCTCTGCTGCTGACCCTGGTGTACCTGCTGACCGCCGTCGAGATCGAGTTTACCCTCAACGCCCGCGACGTGTTGCTGGTGTACTTTTTCACCACCATCGGCATCAACGCCAGCCTGGGCGATCTGCTTAAAGGCGGAAAACCACTGCTGATTCTGCTGGCGGTGACCATCGGCTACATGGTGCTGCAGAACCTCACCGGCATCGGCGTCGCCGGCCTGTTTGATTTAGGCACCCCGGTTGGCCTGCTGGGCGGCAGCGTCTCTCTGATCGGTGGCCACGGCACCGCCATCGCCTGGGCCCCCTCCATTGGCGAACAGTTCGGCATCAGCAACGCCATGGAGATCGGCATCGCCAGCGCCACCTTTGGCCTGATCCTCGCCAGCCTGATGGGCGGCCCCATCGCCAAGTATCTGATCAACAAGCATGACCTTAAGCCAGCCAAACATGATCAACCCAATGTCGGCCTGGCCAACGACGACGACAGCACCATCAACGCCTTCGATTTTCTGGACGCCATCTTCGCCATCCACATGTGCATCATCGTCGGTTTCCTGCTCAACGAAGGGGTTGAGCAACTGGGTCTGCAGCTGCCTCTGTTTGTCACTTGCCTGTTTGCCGGCATCCTGATCACCAACATCATGCCCAACGGCTTTCCCCGCATCACCGGAACTCAGTGGCCGGCGCGCAAGCCCGCCCTGGCGCTGATCGCCGACATCTCTCTGGGCACCTTCCTAGCGATGTCGCTGATGAGCATGCAGTTGTGGACACTGGTGGATCTGGCCGGGCCGATCTTCGCCATTCTGAGCGCGCAGTTCCTGGTGGCCATCGCCATCAACCTGCTGGTGGTGTTCCCCGCCATGGGCAAAAACTACGACGCCGCGGTGGTGTGTGCCGGCTTCGGCGGCATCTCGCTGGGCTCCACCCCCACCGCCATGGCCAACATGTCGGCGGTGTCGCACAAGTACGGCAACTCGCAACTGGCCTTCATTGTGGTACCGCTGGTGTGCGCCTTCTTCATCGATCTGGCCAACGCACTGATGATTCCCTATTTCTTGAGCAATTTTTAACGGCTTGATGAAAACAGGGGGCAAACAGGAAGGAGTGTGTCAAAGGTGTCGCCGCTAGGGAGAAGCGTCGCCCGCCTAGCGGCACAAATGCCACAAACGAAAAAGGCCCAGTCTTTCGACTGGGCCTTTCTCTTAATTTGGTACCGAGAGAGGGACTTGAACCCTCAAGGTGTCACCACCGGCGGATTTTGAATCCGCTGCGTCTACCAATTCCGCCACCTCGGCTTAGTGGAGTTGCATTATAGACAGCTCAGCGTTGAGCGCAACCCCTTGCTGATTCAATTGCATAGAAATCCGCCGAACCGGGGCCAACGCCCCGGTCCTGTCGGCATTAAACCTTGAACTGACCCACCAACTGCCGCAGCTGATTGCCGGAGTGACCCAGCTGCTCGGAGATCTGCGCCGACTCTTCACTGGCGTGCACCAGTTCAGTCACGATGTCGCGGATGGAAACCATGTTGCGGTTGATCTCCTCGGTCACCGAGCTCTGCTCGGTGGCCGCCGTGGCGATCTGGCTGGTCATGTCGTTGATCTCAGTCACCGCCCCGGACACCGCGTTCAGGCTGGTGGTGATCTCCGACGACGACTGCACCGTGGTTTCGCAGTTGGACTGGCTGTTGCCCATGGTTACCACCGCCTTGGACACCGACTGATGCAGCTCATCCAGCATCTCTTTAATTTCGTGGGTGCTGGTCTGGGTGCGACTGGCGAGGCCACGCACCTCATCGGCCACCACCGCGAAGCCACGGCCCTGATCGCCGGCGCGGGCCGCTTCGATGGCGGCGTTCAGCGCCAGCAGGTTGGTCTGATCGGCAATGTCGCCAATCACCCCAAGCACACTGTGAATCTTGGACGACTGCTCGCTGAGGCGGTCGATATGCTGAGCCGCCAGGTCCACTTCACCCACCAGCTCGTTGATGGAGTTGACCGAGTTGCCCAGCTTGTCCTGGGCGGTGTTGGCGTCATCGGTGGCAGCCTGGGTGGCATCGGCCACCTGGTTGGCGTTGCCGGCAATCTGTGCCGCCGCCGTGCTCATCTCGGTGACCGCGGTCACCACCTGCTCGGTTTCGTCGTTGTGCACCGCCAACTGCTGAGTAATGGTGGAGGTCTGGCTGTTGATGTTGTCCACCGCCATGCCCACCTGCTCGGTGGCATCGGCCACCTGGCTGATGGTCTCCTGCAGCTTGGAGGTAAACTGGTTGAAGGCCTGCCCCAACTGGGCAATCTCATCCTCACCGGTCACTACCAGCCGCTTGGTCAGATCCCCTTCACCCTGGGCAATCTCCTGCAGGTTCTCCAGCATGTCGTTCACCGGCCGCACGGTGCGGCGGGAGATGATGATGATGCCCACCACCGCCAGCGCCATGATCACGATGGACACCAGGATGTTGGTGGTGGTCTCTTTCTGAGCCATGGCTTCGGCATCGGACTTGAATGACGCCACCGCGGCATCGATTTCATCCACGTAAACACCGGTGCCCAGCCACCAGCCGAATTCATCCAGCGGTTTCACGTAGCTGATCTTCTCAACCAGGTTGGCAACGCCGGGCTTCTGATAGAAATAGGAGGAGGTGCCACCGCCACGCTTGGCGGCGTTGATCAGATCCACAATAAAGGCGGTGCCGTTGGGATCTTTAAGGTGGATGAGGTTCTTACCTTCCACCTCCGGCTTGAGGCCATGGAACAGGTTGGTCCCGGCCATGTCGTACACAAAGAAATAGCCGCCATCACCAAACTCAATTTTGGCCAGGGTTTCGCTCACCACTTCCAGCGGATCACGACCGGGCTGAGCGGCAATCTGGTTGCGGACCACGCCAACGGCGATGGTCACCGCATCTTCCACCTGCTTGATCTTCTGGTCGCGAAGATCCTGGGTGAAAGTGGCGACCTGCTCTTCCAGCGTCTGAGTCTTGAAGTACACCGAGCTGCCCGAAACGACCACGATGGTCATGATTAACGGCAACGCCGCCAATAACAACATCTTGCCCATTAATCCGAGTCGTTTCATACACTTTCTCCATTAACCACATAGTTATGTTGTGCGGGTCTACGCCCTTAGATGGCAACCATTGCCCCTCCCCGATCACAAAAACGTGTTCGAGGTGACTGAACTTCACAACCTTGTGATTCTGACGCCCGGATCTCCTGCCCCGGTTATAGCCCTGTTATCGGCTGGCAAGCACTGAACTTGATACAGATTCGGCCTGTTCGACCGTAAACGGCTGCCCGGTTCCTGGTCAGCATCGCCGATTAAAACTCAATACATTGATAATAAAGAAATAAATCCCAGATCACCGATTCGAGTCAAGTACGACTAAAAGACTCAAAAAAATGGCCATAAGAAGCTATCTACTTCTCAAAGCGACCCGAAACCGAAGCGAGTGTAATTTGTCACAAAACAGCCACCTACTGAAGCGAATCTCTCAAAATCACCAGTGACTTGTAACCCTACTCACAGAACCTTGGCGTTCTGTGCTTTCGGCGCACACCAGATTGCCAGTCCGCGTGATCGGCGCCACAACTTCAGCCTCCGCCTCTATCTCTGATACACTGCTGCCAATTCAGTAATAAGGAAGTTGTTCATGCACCCTCACGCCAATGCCCCCCGGGCCAGCCTAAAGCGTCGACTGGCCACCTTGCTCTACGACAGCCTGCTGGGCCTGGCGGTGTACATGGCCTTTGGGGCGGTGTTCTTTATGCTGTTCGGTGCCCTGGTGTCACAGGGGATCATCAGCAATCCCGAGCAGCAGCATGCCATCGATATCCTACAGAGCAGCCCCGGCTGGACTCTGGCCAACGAAGGCTTCAAATGGGGTGGTGTGATGTTGTTTTTCAGCTACTTCTGGCAGAAAAGCGGCCAGACCATCGGCATGCGTGCCTGGCGGCTGAAACTGCAGAACATCGACGGCAGTTTGATCAGCTGGCACCAGGCACTGATCCGCCTCATCACCTCCGGCTTCGGGCTGATGGCCCTGACCATGGTCTTCAGCGACGACAAGCGCAGCCTGCACGATAAGTGGAGCCACACCGAGCTGGTGGAGCTGAGCATCGAGCAGAACCGCGCCCGCCTGGGGCAGTAACCCAACGCCACAATTTCCCGCTTGCCCTGACGCCACTCGGCTACGCTTAGTGTTGGAAAATCAACGCAAAGAGGCAAAACACCATGGGCATACTGACCTGGATTGTGCTGGGATTGGCGGTGGGAATTCTGGCCAAATGGATCATGCCGGGCAAAGACGGCGGCGGCTTTATCATGACTACTCTGCTGGGGATCGTCGGCGCCGTGGTCGGCGGCTACCTGGCGACCCTGATGGGTTTTGGCGCCGTCACCGGCTTCAACATCAGCAGCCTGGTGGTGGCCACCCTGGGGGCCTTGCTGGTGCTGTTTATCTACAACAAAATGAAGTAGACCATCATCAAAAAAGGCGCCTCAGGGCGCCTTTTTTGATGGACCATACAGCTAGCGTTTCTGCAGCAAATAGATGGCCACCGCCGCGAACAGCATCGCCGGCAGGAAGGCCCCCAAAAACGGCGGCAGGTTGGCCACCAGGCTCATGGGGCCGAAGATCTCACTGGTCAGGTAGAATCCAAAACCGGTGATCACCCCCAGCAGAATCCGGGCGCCCATGGTCACGGAGCGCAGCGGACCGAAGATAAACGACAACGCCAACAGCATCATCACCGCCACCGTCACCGGCTGCCCCACCTTGCGCCACAGCGCCAGCTCGTAGCGGGTCGGGTCCTGCTGATTTACCTTGAGGTAATCCAGGTAATCCAGCAGGCCGCTGATGGACAACGATTCCGGATGCACCGTCACCACCTGCAGTTTGTCTGGGGTCAAAGTCGACTTCCAGCGGCCCTGTTCGCGATGGGTCACGGTCACCTGCGGCTTGGTCAGCCGAGTATCTGTGATGTCGATGATGCGCCAGGCATCGCCGTCAAACACCGCCTGCTTGGCGAAGGTCACCTCATCCAGGTGCTTGTCTTTGCCGAAGTGGTAGATGGTGATGTTGGCCAGATGGCCGGTGTCCTGAACCCGGCCGATGTTGACGAAGCTGTCGCCGTCTTTGGCCCAGGAGCCCCGGGCACCGCCAATCAGATCACCGCCGGAGATCTTCTGCGCCTTCATCTCACGGGCGGTGGCCTCTGACGCCGGCGCCACATACTCACCCACCAGCATGATGGTCAGCATCAGCGGAATGGCGGTCTTCATCACCGACATGGTGATCTCAAACTTGGACATTCCCGCCGCCTGCATCACCACCAGCTCGGAGCTGGAGGCCAGCATACCAACGCCGATCAGCGCCCCCAGCATGGCGGCAATGGGGAAGAACATCTCGATGTCTCGCGGCACCAGGAACAGCACGTACAGGCCGACATCGAAGATGTCGAAATCACCACGGCCGACGTAGCGCAACTGGTCGACAAACTTGATCAAACCGGACAGCCCGGTCAGCACCAACAGGCACAGGGCCGAGGTACTGATGATGGTACGGCCAATGTAGAGGTCGAGGATCTTCAGCATCACTTGGTCCTCACCAGTTTGGCGGCAATCTTCTTACCGGTTGGGCGTCCCTTACCGACGAGAATGACCCCGATCACCAGCGCCGCCAGATGGATGCCCCACATGCCGAAGGTGGCGGGAATCACCTCATCTTCGATGGCCTTACGCCCGGCCATCATCAGGGCAAAGTACCCCAGATACATCAGGATCGCCGGCATCATCTTGGCAAACTTACCCTGACGCACATTGGTTCGGGCCATGGGCACCGCGATCAACGTCAGCAGTGGAATCGCCAGCGGCACCGCCAGTCGCCAGTGGATCTCCGCCCAGGCGTGGGGGGTGCCCTCTTCCAGCAACTGAGTCATGGAATAGGCCGACAGCTTGCGCCGTTTCTTGTCCACCTCCTGCTCTTTGATCTCCATCTGGTAGGTATCAAAGGTGATCTGGTTGGACTCCGGCGTGCCCGAGAACATGTTGTAGCGGGTGCCCTGGCTTAGCTGCAGCCGCTGCGAACCATTGCGCTCCTCCACCATGGAACCGGCCTCGGCGATCACGATGGAAGTTTCACTGTCGGGCTTGTCGTTCGGCGGCAGCATGGCCACGAACACGTTCTCCAGCTTGCCCTTGGACAGGCCTTCGACGTAGATCACCGCCTTGCCGTTGGACGCCTGCTGGAACCGGCCCTGAACCAGTGCCGCCAGCCCCGCTTCCGATTCCGCCTTCTCCAACACCTGGTATTCGGTCTCTTTGGCCCAGGGCGCCACGTTAATGGCGATCACTCCGGAGAGTATGGCCATGATCACCGCCAGCACCAGGGTCACCCGAGTCACGTACCACTCGGACACCCCCACCGCGTGCAGCACGGTCATCTCGCTGTCGGCGTACAAACGCCCATGAGCGAGCAAAATGCCCAAAAACAGCGATAAAGGCAGGATTAATGACAACAATTCAGGCATGTTTAAGGCCACCAGAGTAGCGATCAGCTTCCCTGGCAACTGGCCTTCGGCGGCATCCGCCAGAATGCGGACAAATTGTTGACTAACAAAAATGGAAACCAGCACAGCCAATACGGCAATCTGTGCTCTAAACGCTTCCTTCAACAAGTAGCGAAAGATAATCAAAGTCGGAGCTCAACTTGCAAACTTGTAATTTCTCTGGAAACGAGAAGTTATTTAAGTAAACTGGTTACTTTCAGATGTTTTTGTAACCAGCCCGGGCCTTCTGATCCCAGTGAAGGGAACAAGCAATACCGCAGGGAGTTTAGCAAAACCCACCTTGCAATGAAGCTTTCAGAAGCCGATAAAGGGACCATTATCTAACAATTAACACGCTTTGTCTTTACGAAACCGGGAGATGGCATGGAGTTCAGTGTAAAAAGCGGTAGCCCAGAGAAGCAACGTAGCGCGTGCATCGTCGTAGGCGTATTTGAACCGCGCAGGTTGTCCGCCGTAGGTGAGCAGCTGGATCGCATCAGCGACGGCTACATCAGCAACCTGCTGCGTCGGGGCGACCTGGAGGGAAAACCCGGTCAGATGCTGCTGTTGCATCATGTACCTAATGTGCTGTCCGAGCGGGTCTTGTTGGTTGGCTGTGGCAAGGAGCGGGAGCTGGACGAGCGCCAGTACAAGCAGATCATCGCAAAAACCATCAACACCCTCAACGAGACCGGCTCCATGGAAGCGGTGTGCTTCCTGACCGAACTGCACGTTAAGGGCCGCGACACCTACTGGAAGGTGCGCCAGGCGATTGAGACCACTCAGTCCACCCTGTACACCTTTGACGCTCTGAAGAGCAAAAAGGACGAAACCCGTCGGCCCCTGCGCAAGATGGTATTCAACGTACCAACCCGCCGCGAGCTGACCATCGGCGAAAAGGCGATCACCCATGGTTTGGGTGTGGCCGCCGGCAGCAAGATGTGCCGCGACGTGGCCAACATGCCACCGAACATCTGCAACCCGGCCTACCTGGCCAGCCAGGCCCGCCAACTGGCGGAGCAATACGACCGCCTGCGGGTGGAAGTGATCGGCGAAGAGCAGATGGCCGAACTGGGCATGAACAGCTACCTGGCCGTGGGCCGTGGCAGTGAAAACGAATCGCTGATGACCGTGTGTCACTACCGCGGCGGCAGCGACGAACAGCGCCCCATCGTGCTGGTGGGCAAAGGCCTGACCTTCGATTCCGGCGGTATCTCCCTGAAACCCGGGGAAGGCATGGATGAGATGAAGTACGACATGGGCGGCGCCGCCGGTGTCCTGGGCACCATGAAGGCAGTGTGCGCACTGGGCCTGAACATCAACATCGTGTTCGTACTGGCCGGCTGCGAAAACATGCCCGACGGCAAGAGCTATCGCCCCGGTGACATCCTCACCACCATGTCCGGCCAGACCGTGGAGGTGCTCAACACCGACGCCGAAGGCCGCCTGGTATTGTGTGATGCCCTCACCTACGTCGAGCGCTTCGACCCTGAGCTGGTGATCGACACCGCCACCCTCACCGGTGCCTGCGTCATCGCCCTGGGTAAGCATGCTTCCGGCCTGCTGTCCAACCAGAACTCCCTGGCCCACGACCTGCAACACGCCGGCGATCAAGCCGGTGACCGCTGCTGGCGCATGCCGCTGTGGGACGACTACCAGGAGCAGCTGAAGAGCCCGTTTGCCGACATGACCAACCTGGGTGGCCGCCCGGCCGGTACCATTACCGCCGCCGCGTTCCTGTCCCGCTTTACCAAGAAGTACAGCTGGGCTCACCTGGACATCGCCGGTACGGCCTGGGAAAGTGGCGCCAACAAGGGGTCTACCGGTCGTCCGGTACCGCTGTTGACCCAGTTCCTGCTGTCCAAGGCAGGCGAACTCGACGCCGAGTAATTGGTCTCGACACCGAATCAGGGCGCCGTTGGGCGCCCTTTTTTTATCGCCACACCACCCCGGTGCGACTGCCTGTCCCTGGCCGCATGAACCGGGTAGAATAACGCCTTCACCACCAGAGGAAGCCCCGCGAACATGGCCAATGCCACCTTCTATGTAATGGCGCCCGACGCCGAGCCGGATCACCTGACCCTGGCCTGCCTGCTGGCATCCGACTGCTACCGCCGCGGCCAGCCGGTGTACATTCACTGCCAGGATCAAGGCCAGAGCCATGAGATCGACGAGAAGTTATGGCAATTTGACCCACAGCGATTCGTGCCCCACAACCTGGTTGGCGAGGGCCCCAGGGGTGGCGCTCCGGTGGAAATCGGTCATAATGACCAGTTCAGCTCAAAAAAACGGCCAGTTTTAATAAACCTGTCCGCCACTGTGCCGCAATTTGCGGTAGAATTTGCCCAAATTTTCGATTTTGTGCCGGCTGCAGACGATGCCAAGGTTCAGGCTCGGGAGCGCTTTCGCGCCTACCGACAGCTTAAGGTGGCCCTAACCACCCATGACCTGGCCAAGCAGCCGCTTTCGTTTTAACTGATTTCGGAACACCCATGGATAAGACTTACAATCCTAACTCGATTGAACAGCGCCATTATCAGCGTTGGGAAGATGCGGGTTACTTCAAGCCTCACGGCGACACCAGCAAAGACGCCTACAGCATCATGATCCCGCCGCCGAACGTCACCGGCAGCCTGCACATGGGTCACGCCTTCCAGGACACCATCATGGACACCATGATTCGGTTCCAGCGGATGCAGGGCAAAAACACCCTGTGGCAGGTAGGTACCGACCACGCCGGCATCGCCACCCAGATGGTGGTAGAGCGCCAACTGGCTGCTCAGGGCCAGACTCGCCAGCAGCTGGGTCGTGACGCCTTCATCGACAAGGTGTGGGATTGGAAAGCCGAGTCCGGCGGCACCATCACCAAGCAGCTGCGTCGCCTCGGCGCCTCTGTGGACTGGGATCGTGAGCGCTTCACCATGGACGAAGGCCTGTCCAAAGCAGTTCAGGAAGTGTTCGTGCGCCTGTACGAAGACGACTTGATCTACCGCGGCAAGCGCCTGGTTAACTGGGATCCGAAACTGCACACCGCCATCTCTGACCTTGAAGTGGAAAACAAGGAAAAGAAAGGCTTCATGTGGCACTTCCGCTACCCGCTGGCCGACGGCGTTACAACCGCCGATGGCAAAGACTACATCGTGGTAGCCACCACCCGTCCGGAAACCATGCTGGGCGACACCGGTGTGGCGGTGAATCCGGAAGATCCGCGCTACAAAGATCTGATCGGCAAAGAGCTGCTACTGCCCATCGTTGGCCGTCGCATCCCGATTGTCGCCGACGAACACGCCGACATGGAAAAGGGCACCGGTTGTGTGAAGATCACCCCGGCCCACGACTTCAACGATTACGAAGTGGGTAAGCGCAACAAGCTGCCGATGATCAACATCCTGACCTTCAACGGCGACATTCGTGACGCCGCCGAAGTGTTCGACTTCAACGGTGAAGCCTCCGACGTCTACAGCGACGAGCTGCCGGCCAAATACCACGGCATGGAGCGCTTTGCCGCCCGCCGCGCCGTGGTTGCCGAGTTTGAAGAGCTGGGTCTGCTGGAAGAGATCAAAGACCACGTGCTGCAGGTGCCTTACGGCGACCGTGGCGGTGTGGTGATCGAACCGATGCTGACCGACCAATGGTACGTGCGCGCCGCGCCGCTGGCCAAAACCGCCACCGAAGCGGTGGAGAACGGCGACATCGAGTTCGTGCCAAAACAGTACGAAAACATGTACTTCAGCTGGATGCGCGACATTCAGGACTGGTGCATCTCCCGCCAGCTGTGGTGGGGCCACCGCATTCCGGCCTGGTACGA
Source organism: Ferrimonas kyonanensis DSM 18153 (assembly GCF_000425405.1). Lineage (GTDB taxonomy): Bacteria > Pseudomonadota > Gammaproteobacteria > Enterobacterales > Shewanellaceae > Ferrimonas > Ferrimonas kyonanensis. The sequence goes on from NZ_KE384365.1 coordinate 258,818, forward strand.
CGAATCCGGTAAGGTGTACGTCGGCCGCAACGAAGCCGAAGTGCGTGCCAACAACGACATCGCCGCCGACGCCGTGCTGCGCCAGGACGACGACGTGCTGGATACCTGGTTCTCCTCCGCCCTGTGGACCTTCTCCACCCTGGGTTGGCCGGACAACCTGGAAGATCTGAAGACCTTCCACCCCACCGACGTGCTGGTCACCGGTTTCGACATCATCTTCTTCTGGGTTGCCCGGATGATCATGATGACCATGCACTTCATCAAAGATGAAGACGGCAAGCCTCAGGTTCCATTCAAAACCGTGTACGTCACCGGTCTGATCCGCGACGAGAACGGCGACAAGATGTCCAAGTCCAAGGGCAACGTCCTGGACCCGCTGGACATGATCGACGGCATCGATCTGGAAGCCCTGGTTGAAAAGCGCACCGGCAACATGATGCAGCCGCAACTGGCCGCCAAGATTGAGAAGAGCACCCGCAAGCAGTTCCCTGACGGCATCGCCCCTCACGGCACCGACGCCCTGCGCTTCACCCTGGCCGCCATGGCCTCTACCGGTCGTGACATCAACTGGGACATGAACCGCCTGGAAGGTTACCGCAACTTCGCTAACAAGCTGTGGAACGCCAGCCGCTACGTGCTGATGAACACCGAAGAGCACGACTGTGGCTTTGGCGGTGGCGAACTGGAGCTGTCTCTGGCGGATCGCTGGATCCTGGCCCAGTACAACGACACCGTGAAAAACATCCGCGAAGCGATGGAAGGCTACCGCTTCGACATCGCCGCCAACATCGCCTACGAGTTCACCTGGAACCAGTTCTGTGACTGGTACCTGGAGCTGACCAAGCCGGTTCTGAGCTCCGGCAGCGACGCCCAGCAGCGTGGCACCCGCCACACTCTGCTGACCGTTCTGGAAGGGATGCTGCGGATGCTGCACCCACTGATGCCGTACATCACCGAAGAGATCTGGCTGACCGTCTCTAAGCTGGTGGGCATCGAGGCCGACACCATCATGCTGCAGGAATTCCCAAGCTTCGACGCCGCCCTGGTGGACGCCGACGCGCAAGCGGACCTGGAGTGGGTGAAGCAGTTCATCGTCGCGGTTCGTAACATCCGCGGTGAACTGAACGTGGCCCCCTCCAAGCCGCTGAACGTGCTGCTGAAGCACGCCAGCGAGCAGGATCTGGCCCGAGTGGAAACCAACCGCACCTTCCTCAACCGTCTGGCGAACCTGGAGTCCATCGAGGTGCTGTCCGGCGACGCGCCGATGTGCACCACCCAGCTGATTGGCGAAATGGAGCTGTTGATCCCCATGGCCGGCCTCATCGACGTGGCTGCCGAAGTGGCCCGCATCGACAAGCAGATCGCCAAGCTGGCCCAGGACGCCGAGCGAGTGGAGAAGAAACTCTCCAACCAGGGCTTCCTGGCCAAGGCACCGGAAGCGGTGGTGGCCAAGGAACAAGCCAAGCTGGATGAAGCCAAGCGCGACATCAGCAAGCTGGAAGAGCAGAAAGAGCAGCTCAAAGCGCTGTAAACTCTGACTGCAGAGACCAAAAAGCCACCGCATGCGGTGGCTTTTTTTGTGCCCGCTCCTCCGTCGTGCCCGCGGGTATCCAGTGGCTGTGCCTCTCGTCATTCTTGCGCAAGCGAGAATCCAGCGGCTTTAACGCCTTAAAACCTAAGACACTGGCCCCTCGCGTTCGCAAGGGCGACGGTGCGAATTGGATGAATTGGTAGTAAACCTGCAGTTATTCCGGTTTCGGCAGAGCTCGGTGTTGATCGTTACCCACGTACCTCAACCATCCCTCCGTCGTGCCCGCGCACGCGGGTACCCAGTGGCTTTGTTGCTCCAACCCAAAACCAAAGACACTGGCCCCTCGCGTTCGCAAGGGCGACGGTGCTCATGGGCAGGGTTGGTGCTAAATGAGCTGTTATTGCGGTTTCGGCAAAGCACGGTACTGATGGTTACCCACGTACCCCAACCATCCCTTCCGTCGTGCCCGCGCACGAGGGTACCCAGTGGCTTTGTTGCACCCAACCCAAAACCGAAGACACTGGCCCCTCGCCTTCGCAAGGGCGACAGTGCTCATGGGCAGGGCTGGTGCTAACTGAACAGTTATTGCGGTATCGGCAGAGCTCGGTGCAGTTCGTTACCCACGTGCCCCAACCATCCCTCCGTCGTGCCCGCGCACGCGGGTACCCAGCGGCTTTGTTGCACTAAACCAGAACCAAAGACACTGGGCCCTCGCGTTCGCAAGGGCGACGGGATGAAGACACTGAGCCCTCGCGTTCGCAAGGGCGACGGGATGAAGACACTGGGCCCTCACGTTCGTAAGGGCGACAGTGCTCATCGGCAGGGTTTCTGCTAAGTAAGCAGTTCTTGCAGTATCGGTAGCGCTCGGTGCTGACCGATACCCACGTACCCCAACCATCCCTCCGTCGTGCCCGCGCACGCGGGTACCCAGTGGCTTTGTTGCGCCCAACCAAAACCAAAGACACTGGCCCCTCGCGTTCGCAAGGGCGACGGTGCTCATGGGCAGGGCTGGTACTAACTGAGCAGTTATTGCGGTTTCGGCAGAGTTCGGCGCTTATCGTTACCCACGTACCCCAACCATCCCTCCGTCGTGCCCGCGCACGCGAGTATCCAGTGGCTTTGTTGCGCCCAACCCAAAACCGAAGACACTGGACCCTCGCGTTCGCAAGGGCGACGGGATGAAGACACTGGCCCCTCGCGTTCGCAAGGGCGACGGTGCTCATGGGCAGGGCTGGTACTAACTGAGCAGTTATTGCGGTTTCGGCAGCGCTCGGTGTTGACGTTACCCACGTACTCCAACCATCCCTCCGTCGTGCCCGCGTACGCGGGTACCCAGTTGCTTTGTTACTCCAACCCAAAACCAAAGTCACTGGACCCTCGCGTTCGCAAGGGCGACGGGGTGGAGACACTGACCTCTCGCATCCGCAATCAGCCCTCTTCTCCGGCGCATCAACCTCACTTTTTTCAAAATTCGATTTAAGTTTGTGGATTCAGGGGTCGCATTAGCCCACGGTAGTGGGCTTTTTTTACAGGAACTGGGATGCAGTCAGCCAACATGAAATTCGCCATCGATGATGGCTCCACCAACGTTAAAATCAGCTGGATCGAAAAGGGCCTGGTGCGCAGTGTCACCTCCCCCAACTCCTTTAGAAAAGACTGGAAAAGCGCCGCGCTGCTGAGCGACCGCAAGGTCTTCAACTACCAGATTGGTGCCACCAAATACACCTACGACGCCACCTCCGACAAAGCCCTGTCCACCACTCACGTGGCCTTTCAGTACGACGATCTGAACCTGCTGTCGGTACACCACGCTCTGCTGCAAACCGGCGTAAAACCCGGCCCGGTCAGCATTCTGGTGACCCTGCCAATCACCGAGTACTACAAAGCTGATGATTGTCAGAAGAACGAAGACAACATCGCTCGTAAGAAAGCCAACCTGATGCGCGACATCAGCCTCAACAAGGGCGAGCTGTTTGAAATTGTCGACGTCGAAGTGCTGCCAGAAAGCCTGCCGGCGGTACTGACCACCCTGATGGATTCCGGCGTCAACGAATTCACCAAATCACTGGTCATCGACTGCGGCGGCACCACCCTGGACATGGGCGTGATCGTCGGTGAATTCGATGACGTGTCGGCGGTGTACGGCAATGCCGAAATTGGCGTGTCCATGGTCACCAATGCCGCCCGTAAGGCACTGGCCGCCGCCGACAGCGACGCCAGTTACCTGGTCGCCAACGAACTGATTAAGCGCCGCCACGACCGCGACTTCGTCAACGAGGTGATCAACGACCTGTCCAAAGTTGACTGGGTACTGGAGCGCATCGAAGACAAGATCACCGAACTGGGCGCCGCCGTTGCTTACGAAGCCAAAACCTTCACCCGCAACCCCAACCGCATCTACCTGGTGGGCGGTGGCGCCATGCTGATCGAAACCGCCATTCGCGCCGCCTACCCGACCCTGGGCGACAAGATTGTGCTGGTTCAGGAGCCGCAGGAAGCCCTGTCTCGGGAGATCTGCTGCTACCACGCCGCCGAGCCGGCCGAAGCGGTTTAATAAGGGCAGCCCATGCGCATTCGATGCAGCTTTACCCTGGAACCTGAGCTCCACGGCTCACACCAGTACGCCGTGGATACCCTGCGCCAATGGCAGCAGCAGGAGAAGGGGCGCGGCGACAGCAATGAGGTGGCACAGCTGCGCCGCAATGGCTTCCATCGCGACCTGTATCTGTCTGGCCTGTTTCTGCAGCAGTTGTCGCCGCAGTTGCCGGCGATGCTGGCCCAGGCGTTGGTGGAAGAGCGGTTGCAGGGGCAGACCCTGACTCAACTGCTGGCCGCCAGCGGCGTCAGTGTCGATAGCGACAGCGGCGCCGGCCTGTCTGAGGGCCAGTGGACCAAGCTGACCTCGATGCTCAAGACCTCCATGGCGGCCCCCAAGGCCAGCGCCGAGGTCAACCTGGCACCGCTGCAGCAACAGCTGGAGCAGCTGGTTAACCGGCCGCAACCGGCACAATCCGGCAGCGACCTGTCCGGCGCACTGGCCCAGTTGGAGCAGCAACAGCAGCAGATTCTGGCCCAGCTACAGCAGTTGGCCAGCCAGAGTAACAACACACCGACGGCTCAACCGGATGCGCATGTCGACCTTGGCAGCCAGTTTGTGGCACTGAAGCAGGGGCAGGATAAGTTGATGACCCAACTGAAAGCACTGCGCAGCCAGATCAGCAGTGGCAGCTCGGCATCGGTGCAAGCCGATGCCGAGGCGCCCAGCCTGGATACCCAACTGGCGCTGGCCAGTAAAGTGAAATCGAAAGGAATCTGGTAACGCGACTACACCAGCCGCTTTTCGCCGCCGATGGTGACCCAAGGCACCGGCTTGCCATCGTCCACCACCAGACAGTTGCGGCCGCGACTTTTACCCCGATACAGCGCCTTATCGGCCCGAGCCAGCACCGCATCGACGCTGTCGTCCTGAGGGCTGTGCTGAGCCAGACCGATGGTGACGGTAATCTGCTGGGGCTGCAACGGCGTCGCCGCTTGCTGCGCTGGCGCATTCAGCGGCTGGCGCACCGTAAACGGATAATGGGCCACCATCTCCCGCACCGCCTGCAGCGCGCCGATACAGGCGTTACGGTCACGGCTGACGAACACCACCACGAACTCCTCACCGCCGAGACGAAACACCTTGCCGCCAGCACCAACTCGCTCCAGCACCTTGGCCACCGCCCGCAGCACCTCGTCCCCGACGTCGTGACCAAAGGCGTCGTTGAAGTGTTTGAAATGATCAATGTCGACCATCGCCAGGTGGTAGCCTTTCGGATGGTCCAGCAGCATGCTTAACAGGCTGCGGCGGTTGCGCAAACCGGTGAGCGGATCGAAAAATGCCAATCGGTAACTGTGCAGCACCTGCATGGTGACCACCATCAGGGCAAACAAGCCGAAGCTGACCTCGGGCCCACACTCGGTATTAAAACCACAGAAGCCAAACCCCATGCTCAGCAACGCCAGCAGCGCCACGCCGTCACTGGTTTCCTGGCGGCGAATCAGCGACAACCCGGTGACCAGCAAGTACAGGGTCAGCAGCAGCAGTGGCACCACCGGGGGCATGCCCGGCTCCAACGCCAGCAGTTGTTGCATCCAGTACGAGGTTTGCTGCGGAAACTGCTGCAACAGGTTGAGAGACACCACCCCGATGGTGGCGATGATCAGGTAACACTGCCAGTTATTGGCTTCACCGGTCATCTCCTCCGGCAGCCAGCTGAATACCATGATCAACAGCGGCCCCAGCAGGCACAACAACCAGAATGCCACCTCAGTATTGATCGCCAGCTCAGGGTGCAGCCGCTGACTTTGCAACAATGAGTAGGTCAACAGACTGATGAGAATGAGAAAACTGACTTTAGGTTGGCGGTACAGGCGACTGACCACCCAAGCGATGGGCAGCAGCAGCCACGGCAGCAGTAGCACCCCCTGATGCACCAGCGGCTGTGCCTGAGCCACCAGCGCCGGCAAAAGCGCCGCCAATGCACCCAACAGCACAGGCAACAGCAGCTGCACTGAACGAAAAACCATAAGGACATCCTATCCGATTGTCGCGGTTCTGATGGGCCGCGTTTTGTATCCAATCAGTAAAGGGTAGTCGACTATCGCCTAAGGAGTAGGCAAAGGCATATAAAAATCAGGGGTAATGGCTTACGCCGCCACCCGGCGACGGCTGGGACGCCGGTTGAGCAGGCGATCGGCCTTGATGCAGTTGCGACCGGCTTGCTTGGCCTGGTATAAGGCCTCGTCGGCGCGCTTCACCACCTGGTCGACACTGGCATCGTCGGCCCGGGGCTGTGCCAGCCCCATGCTAACGGTGATGGTTTGCGGTGCCACCTTAGGCGCCTGGCTGCGGCCTCGGCGGGCCACCCCGGCACTTTGCGGGCTGCGCACGTAAAACGGGTAGGCGGCAATCTCTTCACGAATGGCGTCCAGCGCCGCCAGGCAGCGTTTGCGCTCGCGGCTGCGGAACACGATGGTGAACTCCTCGCCGCCATAGCGGTAAACGGTGCCGCCAGCCTTTACTCGAGTCAGCATCTGCGCCACCAGTCGCAATACGTCATCGCCGACGTCGTGGCCAAAGGTGTCGTTGAATTTCTTGAAGTGGTCGATATCGACCATCGCCAGTTGATAACGGCCGGACAACCCCTGCATCAGCGCATCCAGGCTGCGGCGGTTGCGCACCCCGGTCAGCAAGTCGAAGAACGCCAGCCGGTAGCTGTGCAGTACCAGCAACACCAGCAGGCACAGCCCCAAAATGGTGAACATGGAGGAGGACACCCCAGGGGTGTCGAACTGATAGCAGGTCAGGCCCAGTGCCATCAGGCACAGCAGCGCCGCCGAGTCGCCTTTATCGCGGCGGCGGGTCTGAATCAGGGTGGAGATGACAAAATAGCAGGCCATCATCAGGGTCAGCACCCAGGGCAGCGGGTAGCCACCCAGCGCCGTTACCCAGGACGCCAGCCATTGGTGAGTGGCCTCGGCACTGGAGCTGAGCAGCATCGAGAACAGGGCAACCGGAGCCAGCAGCAGTGCGTAAGCGAAACCGTTATGACCGGTGGCGATCCACTTCTCCGGCATCACATCAAACAGGAACACCAGCAGCGGCGCCAGCAGGCACAGGCCCCAGAAAATAAGCTCGGTGTTGCCCTGCGGCAGCGGCACCTGCAGCTTCCACTGGATCACCAAATAACTGGCCAGCGACACCAGCACCATGAAGCTGAGTTTTTGCAGGCGATAGATGCGACTGACGATCCAGGCACTGGTCAGCAGCACCCAGGGCAGGTTTTGCATCAACCATTGAATTTCATTGCTGGACGACACCAGCCAGGAGGGTAGAAACAGCACACTGGCCGCCAGAAACAGCGCCAGACTCAACTGGATCAGGCGATGCGACATACCATGAGTCCTTGTAATCTCCGCCTCAAATAAACTGCCTTTTCAAAAACCTATTGTGACACCCACCTAAAATACCGCATCCGGTAATGGGATCTCCAGCAATAGTTGGCTTAAAGCGACCCCGAAAAGGCAAACTTTAAGCCAACCGATTCTATCGCACGAATTTACGCCAGCGAGTTGATGCTGTCTTGGTACATCTGCAGCAGACGCTGGTTGTCGACCTCGACGCACACCTGCTGCGCCCGGAAGCAAGACCACTCGTCGTGATGGTAGAAACGCTCGTCGCTCTTCTGGATGGTCATGCCGATGGCCGGACCTTCGGTGACCACCCGTACCGGGCCTTTGCGCACCCCGAACAGGCTCGGATCGGCCACGTAGGCCACCGCCGATGGATCGTGCACATGGCAGCCATCGACGCCCACTTTCTCGGAGTAGAACTTGAGGTAGAAGCGGCTCACCTGCCAGATGAACTCCCCCACCTCGCCGGCACTGTGGCGCAGCTTATCCAGGTAGTCGCCGGTAAAGAAGGTCTGGTGGGTTACGTCCAGACCGACAATGGTCACCGGCCAGTCGGCGCAGAACACCTGATCGGCGGCGTGAGGGTCGTCGTGAATGTTGGCCTCGGCCACCGGTGACACGTTACCGCGATGGCCGCCTTCGCCAAAGGCCGCCCCCATGATCACCACCTCTTTAACGTTGTTGACGATCTCCGGGTCGTGCTGCAGCGCCAGCGCCAGGTTGGTCAGCGGACCCACCGCCACCAGGGTGATCTCACCGGGGTTCTCGCGAGCCATATCGCACATGTATTCGTGGGCCGGGCGAGGGTCGATGTTGATGGGGTAATCCAGCGGCACCTCCACCGTACCCAGGCCATGCTCACCGTGCACCACCACCGTAGGGCCAACTGGCTCGCGGGTCAGCGGACCAGCCGCGCCCTGCACCACCGTGGCGCCCATGTTAAAGGTGTCGTTGATGTAACAGGCATTACGGGTGCAATCTTCGATAACGCCGTTGCCGTACACCGTGGTGATCGCCACCATATCGACGTTGTCGTGGGCGTGGGCAAACAGCAGGGCCATGGCATCATCGATGCCCGGATCGGTATCAAAAATAATCTTTTGCGACATAGTAGACTCGTTTTTTATTCTTCTGCCCGAAGGCAATACCACAGAGATGACGCCATTATCGGCAACCCTCAGCAGGATTTCTGCGCGCTCTACCGCGTTTACCGGATAAGGTCAAATCTAAGACTTCATTGATGATTTGTATTATTCCACACTCTGAAACGAGAGTATTCTGTGGACACTGACAGCACAGAGTAACCCATAGATGGCAACCCTCGCCGGCCGCAACTACCTCAAAGCCCTGACCGCCCTCACCCTGGCGGCGATGGTGGTGTTCTGCAACCTGTACGTGGCACAGCCAATGCTGCCGATGCTGGCCGAAGCCTTTGAGCTGGACGCCGCCACCGCCAACTGGCTGCACGCCGGGGCGCCGCTGGCGCTGGCAATATTCCTGATCCCCTGGGCCATGGTCTCCGACGCCATCGGTCGCCGCCCCATTATGCTGTTGTCGCTCACCAGCCTGCCGCTGATCAACCTGGCGCTGCTCAACACCAGCAGCGTCGAGTGGTTCATTGTGCTGCGCATTGTTCACGGCATTATGCTGGCCGGCTTTGTGGCGGTGGCCGCCGCCTGGATGTCGGAAGAGATTGGCGCCCAGCGCCTGCCCGCCGCCATGGGCAGCTACGTGGCCGCCAACGCCATCGGTGGCCTTAGCGGCCGGTTGATCGGCGGCATGGCCAGCTACTTCGACGACTGGCAGGTGCCGTTTATTACCCTGGTGGTGCTCAGCTGCGCTGCCGCACTGATGCTCAGTACAATGCTGCCGCAACAACGCAACTTTCAGCCCAGCACCACCTCGCTGCGCCACGCCGCCAAGGGGCTGATAGCCCACCTGAAAAACCCGCAGCTGCAACCGGCGTTCCTGATTGCCGGGCTGACCTTCGGCACCTTCGTTAACCTGTTTACCGTGCTGACGTTCCAGCTGTCTCAGACCCCGTGGAGCCTGACCACCTTTCAGCTGTCACTGCTGTTTTTGACCTACCTGGCCGGCAGCATCTCGGCCCAGCTGTCGGGCCGCTGGCTGCGCTACTACACCGCCCCGGCGGGGATGCAGACCGGCGCCCTGTTCCTGATCATGGGCACGGTGATCACCCTGTCGGCGGACCTGCGCATCATCATTGTTGGCTTGCTGTTGTGTTCGGTGGGTTTTTTCCAGATTCACAGCCTGGCCTACAGCTGGGTGGGCAAAAACGCGGTCAAAGAGCGGGCCAAGGCCAGCTCCCTGTATTTGGTGCATTACTACCTGGGCGCCAGCCTCGGTGGCTTTGTGCTGTTGCCGATTTGGGAATACGGCGGCTGGCACCTGGTGGTGGCCACCAGCCTCGGCTGCTACGCGCTGATCGTGCTGCTGGCACACAAGCTGCAACTGGTAACTCGGGTCGCGCGCACCGCCTCCTGAGCCGACACCCCAGCCCCTGAACCAATGCTCTAACCGCTTACTGAGCCAGCACCGGCCGTTACTCTTTGCTACGCACCGTCAGCACGTCGCAGTCGACGCTGTGCAGCACCCGGTTGGCGGTGGAGCCCAGCAGCCGCTGCAGGCCGGAGTGGCCATGGGTGCCCATCACAACCAGGTCGATGCCCAGCTCGGTGACCGTGGCCTCAATCGCCTTGGCAGCCTTGCCTTCTCGCACCAGCACGTGGTCGTCGTCCAGTTGCATATCCTTAGCCAGTGCCCGCATTCGCTGCTGCGACTCCTGGCAGATCTCCTGCTTAAACCCCTTCAGGTGGCCACTGAAACTGGCCGACTCAAACAGGTAGCGCTCCGCCAGCGTCTCATCCACATGCAGCAGAAACAATTCGGCGCCATGATCGGCCGCCACCTTCATGCCCTTGGCAACGATCCACTCATTGTCACCATGAAAATCGAGCGGTATTAAAACCTTGCTGTAAACGCTCATTTCAAACCTCCCGCGATGGCTGGCTTCGGCGGCGCCAGTGTCGGCTTTGGCCAGACAACAGCCCTAGCCTGACCACGGCAACAGCGAAAACCCTGTTAATCCCCATTAATTGTAGGTGATTGAATCGACAGCGGCGCAATCAACAAACAAAGGGGATTGAGAAAACAGCCTTAGATGGCGGCAAACCGGTGGCGCTAAAGGGGCCGAGAGCCAACGCCCACTTCCCCTGCCATTCACCGCCGAATCCGCGCTCGAAGCGCGCCTGACGCTTACTCTTTAATGCGCACCGTCAGCACGTCGCAATCGACGTGGTTAAGCACGCTGTTGGCGGTGGAGCCCAGCAGCCGCTGCAGGCCGGAGTGACCATGGGTGCCCATAACGACCAGATCGATGCCAAAGTCGTTGACCACCTCTTCAATCTCGCGCGACGCCTTGCCTTCACGAATCAGTTGCCGTTCCGGGGCAATGCCCAGATCGCCGGCAAACTGGTTCAGACGCTCTCTGGCTTCACTGCGGATTCGCTCTTTGAACTCTTCCATCTGATCGCCAAAGCTGACCGCCTCGAAGGTATAGACCCCGGCCATGGGTTCGTTGACGTGCAGCAGGTACATCTCAGCGTCATTGGCTTCGGCCATCTGCCGGCCCTTGGCCATGATCTGATCGTTATCACTGTGAAAATCCAGTGGCATCAATACCTTTTTGTATGCGTTCATCCTGATTCTCCATCGGTTAGTGAAACGGTACGAAGTAAATGCCTAAGCTAACACACTCCTTCGCAGACCCTGCCCTCACCGCCATAGCACCACAGTGACCGCTGGCAAACCATGATCCTAATCAACGCCGGCGCCGCTACTTGGCCACCACAAACACAGCTGGTTTTTACCCATGTTCGAACCCCAATTCGCCCTCACTGGCGTTTTCTTAAGCAAACGCCACTGGCAACGGCTTTTCACGCCCACAGAGCGGATGACAACGGGATTTGGCTTGGATATACTCAGCAGCTCAGTGGGCCTCTAAGCTCGCTAAACAGATAAGGCCCCTTAGCTCAGTTGGTTAGAGCAGGCGACTCATAATCGCTTGGTCGTGGGTTCAAGTCCCCCAGGGGCCACCATATACAGGAAGGCGCAGCCGGTTAGTAACCGCTGCGCCTTTTTAGTTTGTGCTGCGAATGCACAGGCCTTGGGTTAACAGGCATCAAACATAACTGAATAGTGCAACTTCAAAAGACGTCTTCAGGCTCAATCAGGCAGGAAACTATGTGAGGACGAGCCGGTTTTACGATTTGAATTAGGAAGGTAGTTCAGTAGGTTACAAAGCTAGTCAAATTTCTCTTTCGAATTGTTCGGCATCAACGTAGAATGAAACAATCCCCTACGTCATTCCGATAACGTAATGAACGTCATTTGACATTATCAAGATAACGAACCATAACTATGGTCACGTTTGATTAACGGTGCTTCTAAGATGACCTCCGCAAAAGACGGCTACTGCTATTCATTCCCTGCTGTTAAAGGCCTTCAAGCAGGAAAGCCCTTCTACATAGCGACTTGCCCACTCAGCACTATTCCCAAAATATTCATGTTCAACGAATATGAAGTGCCACCAGAGTTACGTGCACAACGTACGTTAAATAAATCACGAATTCCCGATATGGTACGTTATCTTGTAGAAAACCCCAAAGATTACGTTTTTTCTGCATTAACCGTATCTGTTGGTACTGGAGTAGACTTCGAGGAAGCATCGCAAGGAGACATGCCAAACCTAGGTACCTTAAAGGTGCCTATGGATGCGCAGATTCTTATCAATGATGGGCAACATCGTCGGGCAGCGATTGAAGCCGCGCTCAGAGAAAAGCCTGAGCTAGGGCACGACAACATTCCTGTCCTGTTTTTCGTTGATGAGGGGCTAGAGCGCAGCCAGCAGATGTTTGCGGACCTAAATAAGTACGCAGTCAAGCCAAGTCCATCCTTGTCGGCATTGTATGACCACCGAGATGAGAGTGCAGAACTTGCCCGCCACCTTGCAAGTAATGTGATGCCATTTAAGGGTTTCACGGAGATGGAGAAATCCAGTATTAGCTCGAAAAGCGGTAAGTTGTTCACTTTGAGTAGCTTAAAGCAAGCAAATCGTGCCCTACTCGGTAAAGGTGCCAAAGATGGTTTTACTGATGAGGAAAGAGCTCTCGCTGCAGAGTACTGGCAAGCGGTGTTTGATGCGACGCCAGAATGGCAAATGGTCTTGAACAAAGAGCTCTCGCCATATCAATTACGGCAAGAATTTATCCATGCACACGGCGTTGGTCTTCACGCCCTTGGCGCCCTCGGGTGTGCCTTGATTACCGCCCAGCCAGACTCGTGGCAAGACACTATCAAGCAGCTTCGGAAAGTTGATTGGCGTAAGGCAAACCCTCTATGGGCCAACCGCAGTATGCTTCACGGAAAGCTGAGCAAGGCCTCGACAAACATTGCGTTGACTACCAACGCATTAAAACAAATTCTCTCTCTTCCGCTATCGCCAGATGAGCGTGCGTTAGAGCAGCAACACATTCTAAACAGCGAGGCATTCCATGGCTGAGTTATTTCAGGCCGAGGCGCTGGACGAAGAACAGTATCAATACATTCAAAATGAGTTCTTTGCTGGTTTTAAACGTTACGGCAACCATCTAAAGCTTCCTTCTGCTCTTCAAGGGTTCGATAACCTTGGTGAGGATCTGAAGCACCCAAATAGTATCGCCTTGAGTCGTGAACTTGCTCGCGAGAGCGCAGTAGAAGGTAAACCACTTCGTCATTTTATTGATGATGTTCAAGCTGTGTATAGCGCTGACAATCGCCCTTGGGTGATTGGCTACAGTGGCGGAAAAGACTCTACTGCGGTGGTGATTCTGGTTTACCTAGCGCTGCAGGCGCTTGATGAAAAAAAACGTACCAAGCCAGTATACGTAGTTGCCTCGGACACACTGGTTGAAACTCCATTAGTGGTTGACCATGTAAACCGTTCATTGGATGCAATCGGCACTCAAGCGAAGCGCGATAACTTGCCAATGACGACCCACAAGGTATTACCTAAACCCAACCAGACATTTTGGTCTTGCTTGTTGGGGAAAGGCTACCCTGCGCCAACCCAAAGCTTTCGTTGGTGTACTGAGCGGATGAAGATCGATCCTGTAAGTGACTTCATCAAAGACAAGATCTCTCGCCACGATGAGGTGATTGTTGTTCTTGGTTCTCGTAGCCAAGAAAGTGCGTCGCGTGCTCAGGTAATTGCGAAACACAAGATTGAAAACTCTCGCTTGGCTCGCCATACCACATTGCCAAACGCATTTATCTATACCCCAATTGATACTTGGAGCATGGATGACGTTTGGAAGGTAATTCGTCAGTGCAGCCTTGACGTGACAATTTCACCAATGGGCATTGGTAAGAAATGGAAAAATGACTACGACCTAGAGTGGGAAAACCCGTGGGGTTCTAAAAACCTAACCTTATGGAATCTTTATAAAGATTCATCAGATCAAGGCGAGTGCCCACTGGTTATCGATGACAGTACACCTTCCTGTGGTAATTCACGTTTCGGCTGTTGGACCTGTACCGTTGTAACCAAGGATCGCGCCATGGAAAGCTTGATCCAAAATGGCGAAGGCTGGATGCAGCCTCTGTTGACGTTCCGCAATAAACTGGCTGCAACCAACGAAACCAAGAACAAAGATACCTACCGGAACTTTAAGCGCCGCACTGGTAAAGTTCATGAGCAGCGTAAAGCGCTTCCAAAGGACATTAAATCGTCAGAGCAAGTTGAAGCGCTTCTACGCAAAGCTGGAAATGACTATCTGGAGCTTTTACCAACTCAACAATTTGAGTTAGCTGAAAATGGTGACATTGCTGAGCTGAAAGATGGCGAAACGACTATTGCGATGGTTCAACGCAATAGCGAGAAAAAGATCTGGGAGTTATTCCGATATATTCCAGGTCCTTACTGGCTGAAATACCGCAAAGCATGGCTGAAAGAACTATTGGAGAAAGAAAAGGCCTTCAATGAAGATGGCTACCAAGTAGCGCTAATTACAGAGCCTGAGTTGCATGCCATTCGCCAAGAGTGGTTGAACGACCCAAACGAGCCAGATTGGGCAGATTCGTTACCAAAAATCTACCGAGAGGTGTATGGCAGAGACTTAGACTGGGTCGTTAACGATAACGCTGCCTTCGGTGAAATCGAGGTTCAGATCCTTGAAGAGCTGGGCGAAAAATACGCTGTGGCACCAGAGATGGTACAGAAACTGTTGGACTTAGAAGTCTCTATGGAAGGCTTGAGCCGTCGTACCGGTGTCTTTGAGCGAATTGGCACTTTGTTACGGCAAGACTGGGGTTCGTATGAACAGATCAAAGCGCGAACCAGCCAAGTTCAGGGTAAGTCTGAGTTTGATGCCTTTAAAGGTCAGATTGAAGAATATGAAAACGCCATTGCGGAGCTAAATAAGCAAGCGACGGTGGAGCTGTAATATGATTATCAAAAGCTTAGTGCTAAATAACTTTCGTGTTTTTCGTGGTGTCCATGAGATCGATCTTGAGCCGAGAAAAGCGAGCGTACGACAGTCTAAAGCTGCACCAATCGTGCTTTTTGGCGGTCTAAATGGTGCAGGTAAAACGTCAATTTTGACAGCCGTACGGGTTGCCTTATATGGCCGCGCCGCATTCGGTCGAGGCCTGAATAATGCCGATTATCAGGAGCAGCTCAATGCCCTAATCCACAAAGGTGTTGGCATCAGTGAAGGGAAAACCTCAATTGAGCTATTGTTCACCCACAGCCAAAATGGAGTTGAGAGTGAATATCGTGTTGTACGTGGATGGAAACGCAACCACAAAGATAAGTTATTGCTTATCCAAGATGGTAACGAGTTATCCAATATGTCACCTGAACAGTGTCAAAGCTTCTTGAATGAATTGGTTCCAACAGGGATCTCTGAATTGTTCTTCTTTGACGGTGAGAAGATAGCTGAGTTGGCTGAGGATGAGTCAGGGCAGGTCTTGCAAACGGCTGTGCGTCGTTTGTTGGGTATCGACGTCGCAGAGCGCTTGCGTAATGATTTGGCGCTCTACCTTAAACGCCATGATGCTGCGGCAATGCCCGACAGCATTAAAGCACAGATCGAAAAATTGGAAGTTGAGCATCAGGACGCCGCTCAGAAAGCTGAGTCTATGAAAAACGATGTGGCCATGAGTCGAGCTCGTATTGATCTGGTTGCAGCAGAAATTCATAAGGCTGAGCATGAGCTTTCCGCTCGAGGCGGTGCCTGGGCGCAAAGTCGTGAGCAAGAGCAAAAGCGCCAGCTAGAGCTTGAAGCCGAACGCAAAGAACTGGAGAAAACCCTCAGAGCTGAAATGGATGGCAGTTTGCCTTTGGCCTTGGCTCCAAAGGCAATGGCAAAACTGTTATCGCAGTTGGAAGCTGAGCAAGCATTGAAGCAAAAGTTAACGTTTCAAGCGGAATTGGATGGCTTTTTGAGTCAACTGGAAGCAAAAACTGACGATTTGAGTACGCTTAAAGCCGCTCGTTTACTGGCCACTGAGCAAGCAAAAGGTCTTAGCCGTAATGACATTAAATTGGACTTGTCTGACCGAGAATTTAGCCAGCTAGATGCTCAAATTAACGTTTCGGCGAAAGGCTCTTTTCAGCGATTTGATGAAGCTCGCAAGCGACTATCCGAAGTGGAAGCACTTATTGCAGAGCTGTCGGTAAACATTGCTCGAGCTCCGGAGCAAGAGCAGATTCAGGACAAAGTGGACGCTTTGCAAGCGCTTAATGCAAAGCGCGCTGAAATATTGTTGGAGCACCAAGCCAAGACCGAAGAAGCGAAAAAGCAGTATCGTGTTGCTGTTGAGTTAGCTCGTAAGATTCAGCGACTACATGATAAGCATAAGGTTGCGGCCAATGCCGAATCATCACTAGTTAATGCACAGAATACTCATGCGATGCTGGCGGAGTTCAGCGACAGCCTAACTCAGGTTCGAGTAAAGCAGCTGGAATCAGAGTTCATTAAGAGCTACCAGAAGCTTGCACGCAAAGAAGATCTACAGCTCTCTGCCCGTATTAATACCACCACCTTTGATGTGGAGTTAATCGATGAACATGAGCGCGTCATTAACCGTAAGGCCCTATCAGCAGGCGAAAAGCAGATTTATGCTATCTCCATTCTTGAGGCACTAGCTAAGACGTCCGGTAAAAAACTGCCGATTATTATCGATACCCCATTGGGTCGACTGGATTCGAAGCACCGTGACAAGTTGATTGAACATTACTTCCCAGAAGCCAGTCATCAGGTCATTATCTTGTCTACAGATACTGAGATCGATGAAACCTACTTTGGTGATAGTTACTTGAAAGACGATATCTCACATGCATTTGAGATCGTCTTTGATGCCAAGACTAAGTCCTCTAGCCTTCGTGAAGGCTACTTTTGGGAGCGTGATAACGCTCAAGCTGTAGGAGCCAACTAAGATGCTACCCAATCGCATGAACCTTCCCAAGCAAGTGGAAGAGCAGTTGAAAAGGCTAAAACAATATACAGGCGTGACCCCCAACGTAGCCGCCCGTATTGCTTTTTTCCGCTCAATTGAGTCCGGCTTCCGTTATCATGATGATGGCCGAAAGCTAGACGGAGCTTTAGTTCTCGATAAAGTGACTTGGCTGGGGGAAACCAGTCAAGTCACCGAGCTGATGCTTCAGTTAGAGTATCCTGAGCTGGATGACAAAGAGAGTATGAAAGCTTGGTCAGCACATGTTGAAGATGGAATATCTTCGATCAGGAGCAGCAAATCAATAGTAGAACTTTCGGTGAGGCTGGTATGAGCCAAATTGATAAGGGTTCTTGTTTCTCGCCTTTATTATGTGAGCACGTTGAAATTTTTGAATCAACTTCTAAGGATAAAGTTAAATTTATTGATATGCAGAGTAGTAATTCTGAGATTCGTTCAGATAAATGCTATATCGAAATAAATTCCAATACTTCAAAGCCTGATGTTCCGAAGTCCTTTGGAGGGCTGCATGCTTCAGAGATCACAGCGATAGGATCTATATTAGCAGTTTTAGGATCTATTATTCTAACTGCCCACACAATTAGAAAATATTCGCGGGATTACAAAATGCAGCAGAAATCACATGAGAAGGAATTAGCAGACTCAAGGATTCGTTTTGCGAAAGAGAAGATTGAAAATTTCTTTGGTCCTTGCAAGGCTTTATTAGAAGAATCGGCTACGATATATGAGTTTTTTGCTTTAAAAGAAAAAAAAGAACAACGTAAAAATGGTGGTTACTTTAGAACCTTACGTTTTCTAACCGAAAATACTCATGACGGACTTAAGGGGTCAAGCAAGCTAAGTGAAT
Organism: Ferrimonas kyonanensis DSM 18153; assembly: GCF_000425405.1. Classification (GTDB taxonomy): domain Bacteria; phylum Pseudomonadota; class Gammaproteobacteria; order Enterobacterales; family Shewanellaceae; genus Ferrimonas; species Ferrimonas kyonanensis. Next base: position 276,685 of record NZ_KE384365.1, read on the forward strand.
ACGATCAAAAGTTGCTGGGACAAATAGTTGAAATATCAGAAAAAGTTAGAGTGCTTATTGAAGAAAAAAGTGGTTATGTCGACAACCCATCTCTACATAGCTTATTAGGAAAGCTGTCGGCTCATTATCGAACACTAGCGTTAGCGCATCAGGGTGGACTTGATGGACTAGGTAAAGAGCTTGAGGATATTGTTTTCCCATTAGAGATTAATGGTGCAATCGAAAGTGAGATAAACCGGTTGTTGGATATCATTTCGGGCGCCAAACAAAGTGAGTTCTCTCTTAATAATACAGTCAGTTTTTACGATAGAAATCATCTAGATTACTACTACAAAACTCATGAACTAGATATGAAAGAAGTTTATGATAAAGTTAGGAAGTATGTGAAAAATGGTTCGCATATTTTGGACGCTGGTTGTGGTACAGGAAGAGATACGCGTTATTTTATCCAACACGGATTCAAGGTTGTTTCTTTTGATGCCTCAAAAAGAATGGTTGAACTATGTAATGAATATCCTTTTTCATATTGCATAAATGAAACATTCGGAAGTATAAAGTTTCCTCCGAAGTTTGATTTAGTTTGGGCATGTGCATCTTTGCTCCATCTAAGTAAAGAGCAGATGATCAGTGCAGGCCATAAGTTACATAGGTCATTGAAGCCTAGAGGTTACCTTTATTTCTCATTGAAAAAACAGGAGCCTTCAAACTTTGATGGTAGAACGTTTTATACTTACTCGAGAAGTGAGATTTCAGAAATATTTGAAAACAAATTAAGTTTAAAGCATGTGGAGTCTTGGGAAACTAACAGTCAAAAGGGTAACTCAGAGATATTTGTTAATTACATTTTCCAAAAGCTGTAATCGATAGGGGCATTAATTGCCCCTATAAATTGAATAATCAAATAATATCCTCTTCTTCTAGAATAGAAAATTCGACAGCTTTCATAAGATTGCTTCCAGAAGCTGTATCGAATATCGCATCAGCATCTACTAATTCTAATATTCTTTGTCGGTCAAATATAATATCTGTTGTGATTTTTCCATCTTCAGAAAAATCCCTATCGGAATCCCTTAGGTCATATGAAATATAGAGTACATTTTGTACTTTTTTTGGAAGTGTTAAATAGTTATCCATCCTGTCAACACTTCCTTGTTTATTGGACCAATTTTTACCTATAGCACTTTGACCAAAAAATATCTGTTTCCTGTTCTGGTTCATATCGCCTTTAAATGGTACCCAAGCAACGATATCAACTCCACCATCTCCATTGTCATACTGGATGAATGTTTTATCTTCACATTTTATCTTGCAATTCAGTTCAATCGATAGTGATGTAACTTTATCTTTTAAGCTACCTATAAATTTTTTGTTTGAAAAACTAGAAGTACCAAAAATATGAACCTCAGAGGTTTCTGGCAAATAAGCCTTCATTGCAAAGTAAGACACTAATTCAAAAGAGTCAGTAAAGATATTTCTTCCTTTGGATATATAAGAAAGAGATGAGCACAACAGTAACCCCAAATATAATTTTTGACCAACAGTAAGGTCTGACTTCAACTTTATTCTAGAACTTTCCAAATAAAAAGGGTAATACTCTAGATAGTTATTTGATCTCACTTCTAACTCAGTGAACCACAGTTGTATCCTGGTACGCCAATCTTCTATTGATGAGGCCCCATCGGCCTCTCCAATTTGTGTAACTTTTTCGTTCTCATAAAATCGGTCATATACGTCATGTTGAGATGTGCCATCATCACCATCAACAAGTGCTAGTAGCTCAATGTAGTCACAATAATAATGTGTATTACAGTAAGGATAGTCTGGCGTATTAGATAATGATTTTAGCTCAATCATCCCATTCACCATCAGCCATAGATTCAATTGCAACCTTCATGTTTTTGGCTAGTCGGAAAATCTCCTTTAATTTTCCATTTACTGATTCGTGGTGCTTATCCACTTTGTGAATAATGTCATTTGCTTGTTTTAGCGTCGATAAGGCAATATCAATTTTTTGATTAAAAGAATCTGTTGTTACAGAAATTGTATCGTAAGCATCTTGAATACTGCCGCTACCGGTTTTGAAGTATTCAGTTGCACATTCATCGGATAGTACCTTATCAAGCATTGATAAATGCTTACTATCACCTAGCAATCGAGTTCTTTGATTCTCATTTTTTTCAAAAAACCATGTTGTTAGAAGTTTTAGATTTTCAACGTTAACATTGGCAGTTGGGTCTGAAGATGCCATATCAACATTTATAAAATTTCTAATATTGTCTCTGGAGAGTGAATCAGAGTAATAATTGAAGTAAATTGTTGTTTCATCTAGCCCTCTAATTCTGAAAAATGCTTCATCCTCCACTATTTCATATATAGCATATGCTACTAATAGTTTTCTAACATAGTCACTTCGACTCCCTATAGATTTTGCCAGCTCCCTACACTGGTCAATAAAATCTTGAGCATCAAGCTCTGACTTTAGCTGATTTAGATATCTGGCTTTTGGTAAGATCCCCCAGGACTTTATTCCTGTTACATGTCGATAACCAAGATATTTAGTGATTTCGGCTCGATTTTTGAACACAATGCAAGGAATTTCTTGTGGTCTATGGGGGGTCTCGCTTAAAACCTTTGAAATCTTCTTCTTGTGTACTTTAGCAATATCTGGATTACTTAACAAAATGGTTGAAGTTAGTCTTCGGTTTCCTTCAATGACCACATATTTATTTTTTTCTTCTATTACAAGGAGACTCTCGCCAATAAAAAAGCCTTGTTGACCAATAGCAAGCATCAATTCAATAATAGATGCGTCCTCAAGCATCCAATTAACAATTTTTTCCTGAGTTACTCTTCCTTTCCTAAATTGAGATGGAAGCCTTGGATTATCTTTGTCTAACTCTAGCTTACTCAAGCTAATGAAATCTATCTTTTGATGGGACATTTTTTACCTATTGGATTTTTATCAAGTGTTAATGGCTTGTTTTCATAAGCCATTAGTCTAAAAATTAAGTTATGTGATTTCCCAAAACGCCTTATCTTTAATCTTCTTGACCCTTTTATCCCCATCTACATAGAGGCTGTGGTGCTTTTCAAGCACACCAATGCTCTTCATCAAGGCATCTTGTTCAGCTTTCGCATCGATATTGAATATCGATTTGATGTCCTGATTCTTGATCTGCGAGACCCGGTGAACAATCCAAGTTAAGACGTAAGATGAGTAATCGTTCTCGCTGGTCTTAAAGTGGGTAATGTCCTGTGTCGAGAGGATTACACCGACGCCATATTCTCGCCCTTCTTTAAGTACTTTACGCAGGCTTGGGAAGTTCTGCGACATGAAGTTGTCGGCTTCATCCACAAGAATCATCTTGGTCATCTGGCGGAAGTCACCACGAACCTCTGGTTTGCCCATCTTCTGCATTTGCGAATAGAACAAGTCCATGGTCAGTGCCACAATCAGATTCTGGATCTCGCCAGGGTATCCGGCTAACTCGATAACGGTAATGCCTTCGACCAACTCATAGAGGCTGGTGCACTTGGTGATATCGTCTTCAAAAATCTCAAACTCTTGCAGGCTCATCAGAGCGGCATAGAGCGAATCCTCAGCAGGCTCACTGGCTTCAAACAAGGCCCAAATATCAGCAATGGTTGGGGCTGGTCGGCTCCAGGTTGATTTATCGGCCTTCTTAATCCCTGCAAGTTCATACGCTTCACCCACTAACCGCTGCAGCTTGTTTTGCTGGACTTTGCCGAGACCAAAGGCCTTGGTCATAGTTTCAGCAAAACCACGTGCAGTGTGTACCGGCAGCATCGGCATATCACCAAACAGGCTTAGCGGGTTGTAGGGCAGCTTGTACAGATTGAATTTTTTACCGTTTGTGGCATTAAGGAACTTGTCATCAACGTAGTCGGATTTGTAGTCAAAGATCAGCAGGCCAATTGGCTTGCCATCCACGTTTAAGTGCTGATTGCGATGCAATTGGGTCACCACAGACTTAGTGCACTGAGTTTTGCCCGTACCCATGGTGCCAATAATGCCGGTGTTGGTATTCATGAACTTGGCAGTATTGGTCGGCTCCCACAACATCGGCTCTTGATTACGAACGTCGTGACCAACCAATACTTTTAGCGATTCCGCGCCGTCTTTAATCATCGGCTGAACATCGACTGAGGGTGTTGGATTTGTTGTGGCAGGCAGAGCTGGATCAATTGTGTCGACTTCGGTGGCAGACCCTGGCTCATGTTGAGCTTCAGAAGCATCCGGCGTTGCGCTGCTACACTTTGAATCCGCAGAATTGCTGGAAGTTTTTCCTTTTAGGATGTACTGCTCCGGTATCGCACACAGCTTTTCCGGGCGGATGTCGTTGATGAGTGTCTGTAATGGCGTGACAATAAACTTGGTCACGTCACTGACGGGCAGTTCGATCTTAAGAATCTCATCTACTTCTTCAAAGCTTTCACAGATGAAGGTGTCATTTTCAACCATTGAGACCAAGAAGCCTTTCGGGTACTCAGCAATGTCCGTTAGGTCATAATCACCTTGAAGCCACCATTCGCGTTGACTGAGGAATGGGTCGAAGTAATTGTCTTGGTACAGATCGTAAAGCTGGTACTTATCTACCTGCATCAGCACTTGGCGGACAAACAAGCCACGATAGAGGTTACCGGCTAAGTCATCTCTGCCGAGAATGTCTTCCGATAAGTAGCGTTTCAGCTCAAGCGCTTGCTTCACCCCTTTGCTATGAGTTTGCTTTTGGCCTGCTTTTACCTCAAGTGGTAGCAAATACATTTGTTGATCTTTAAAGCCAACAAACAGCACATCGTCTGAAATGGCACCAGACTTATAGCCTTGTGCTTTACGAGAAAAGTCACTGTCCGACATGTTGAGGCCTATGTTACCGGCGACACGTAGCATCTCGGCGACAGACATTGGTACCCACGTAATGTCAGACTGCGCCAATAGGCAGTTTACAAATTTGTAGGCACCAATGATGCCGCGTTTCTCTTTGCGGCTGTTGGCTATTGCCGTTGGATTGCCCGTTGCTGCAACCATCTTCAGTAGCCACTCACCATTGAAGGCATTGAACTCTTCGATGATACCGCCTTCCCCTTGTTCTAAGACCTTTTTATAGAGCTCGGTTTGCTTAGTGACGGTGATGGCATCGTAATTGGTGGAGTTCGTATAATTATCCGAGTAATGGATAAGCACGATGTCCTTGGAGGCATCAAAGAAGTCCAAAGTGACTTTTGGATCGATGATGGTAGTCCAAATAGAGTTCTGATAAGAACGGTCTAGCAACGTCTTGAAGTCATCACTGACCATCAAACTCATCGACTTGGCGTTACTGGTTTTTTCGCCAGAGCGTCGAGCCGGTTTGATCAGGCTATTTAGTTTTTGTGCTATTTGTAAATGTGGTTGATTGGCGCAATCTACCCCACGCAGACCAAAGGCGGTGTTGTAACTGCCTTCCTCTGACTCGGAGGCTTCGCCAGCCATCAGGCCATGGCACACAATGCCGCTAAGCTGCTTTTCAACGTTAACATCGCGGGCTTCAACCTTACTGTTGTTGCGGAAAAAGCTTAGGTGAGCATAGGCCTGTTCACCATCGACTTTACCATTTTCGAACTTGCTGTAAGTGATGCGAGAGCGGAGTAAGTCGACCACCATATCGGCCTGCTCACGGGCTTTAGCGCTGCCCTTATCCAGATCGTACAGAGCTTTCAGTTCGTCATAACTACCGGTTTCGGCAAACCGGTCGAATTCGCTATAGAGCAATTTATCGTCATACAGGTTTACGTGGATCTGACAGACTTTGTCTTTCTGACTTTTAACGTAATCGACCAAGCCCAAGAACAATTCACGGTTCTTATGGTTGTTGACGGAGTTGATGATCAGGGTCGATTGCGAGCCCGCAGAGAACAGTGCAGAAAATGCCTCTTTAAACTCAGTCACCTTATCTTTCACCAGGCGTCGGACAAAGGCGTAGCTAGTTTCCTGTTGTGGCATCAGTGCCATCCAGAAGGCGTTGTCCTTTTCTTCTTGGCTAAATGCAAAACCATTGCGTGCATCATAGAGGTAGGGCAATAGGCCACGGGCATTCAATCGTTCGACGGTAACCGGTGGTAGCTCCTTAAAACTATCTGCACTATCAGCTTCGATTCGTTGAGCTAATTCAAGCGAATGAGCGAGGACTAGCGGGCTAAATGGTGAGATAAACTCTCGCCCTTCCGCGTTGACAAAACCGATCGCGATCAGCTGCTTTTGCTGCTTGGTCAGCAACACATCATTATCGATGGTCTCAAGTGCGTCATAGTAGTGTTGGACGACCGCTTTCACTAGCTCACGGAATTCAGGCCCCCATCCAGCCAAGCTAATCAGGGTGCGGTTGTCCTCGCAGTAATCGAACAGCTCACGGTAGGCCAGATGCAAATAGGGATAACTGGCTTCAAGGTCTAAAACGCTGAGCCGTTCTCTCTCTCGGCTCCCATCGACAATCTCACCACTAAGCAAGCGCTGATCAACCAGCTGGGCTTCCCACTGTAATAGAGTTAAGCGGCGGCCCTTCGGGGAGGTCTCTTTGTTATCGAGTACAACCTTGGTGTTTGCTCGGAATTGGCCAAAGTAATCATCGTGCTTAAACAGCTTGACGTGTCGGCTTTGATCGAGCATTAAAGGTAGTGTTAGCGAGTCGGTTGCGATGGCTCCCTCGATATTGAAGGTAAGAGAAGCTTCACCGCTGCTGACAGTGAAATGAAGCTCATCGGATTCGTTCGCGACCTTTTGAAAGTCAACGGCTCCAACCTCGGTACGGTCGAAAACCTGCCCAATTGTGTCTAGTACGACTTTTGAGCCTTGTTCTGCAATAACTAAGGAGTGCTCTCCAGTCTGCAGCACTACCTGAGGTGTTTTCTTTGCTGAAGTTGCTGGCTGAATTAAGAAGTTGGTACGAAACGCATCAACATGGAAATCGCTTGCACGGATAGCTAGAACTTTAAATTTAAAACGCTCTGCGGTTTTGTCTCGCTTTAATGACAGGGTAAAGAAAACGGGCTTGCCAGTGTAAGCCCCTTTTAATAGAACCCGACTGCGTTTACCACCAGCATTGATGATGTCGGTGAATTCAACAGCGTCATCGTAATCATGCTGGATTAAGCATTGTTTCTTCTCCACCCGGCCATTTAAGAAGCTTAATTCGAGATTGAAGGTTTGCTGTTCATCTTCCAGTAGCAGGATGAGGTGGCGTTCACGTTGTCCCGCTTTGGTATCCGCTTTGCTCCTTGGGATGAGTTCACCCAAGGCAAGACTTTCGGTTTCCAGCTCCAGCACATTCTGTTTGTTTTTTTGTTGCTCTTGAAAGCACTCTCCAAGAGTTAGACTGTCTCTCCAGCTAGAGGTATCATTGCCACCAAAGTGGTCAGTAATAAACTTGTCGCTAAAGTCGAGTTCAGCGAGTTTATCTTTCAGCTCAGTCGGGTAGTACTGAGTGATGGCGTCAATCCGGTCGTGTAGCTTTCGGTTTTGTTCTAGCCGCTCTTCGATTTGTTTTGGGTTGTCTTGCCAATCTAATATTTTGGGATCATTCAACAGGTTCAACTCTCGGAACTGTAGGTCACCATCTTCGATAACTTTATACAGCTCCTCGAAGCCAAACATGGTTGCGCCATCTTCGGTGATCTGTGCGAAGCGCTGCTCTAGCAAACACTCTGAAACCTTACGAGACTCACAGTCGACATCAATCAGGTCTGACAGTGCTTTTTTGATTCGTTCCGGGCACCAGATTGCTCCGGGCTGTGCGATGTCTTCGGCTGAGTTGATGAGTGTATCGAGCATACTGTTGTGGATAACCAGCAGAGCACAGCCTCTAAAGATGCCATTTTGACCAGCAATATCGTCCCGCAGGCGAGAGATGAAGTTCTCTGAAAAGCTGCTCTGTTGATCCAAATTGATTGCAGGCTTTGATTCGACTTCCTCTTTACCTTGCCGTTCGACCGTTTCATCTCGGTGCAACACTGGCACCAGTTTTACTGCTCCGCAATCTAGCACGGGCAAACGAACGTCAAATGCTTCAATGTTGCTTGTCGATTTTGCTAACAATGCTTCGTATAGGTGGGCGCTATTTTCACTATTCGGCGATTGAAACTGATAGCGAAACCCGGCTTTTATGGTCGATTTGCTGTCCGCTAGAAACAGCTTTGCCAGGAACTCTTCAAACGGTTTTACGGACATAAACTGCGTCTCCACTGTCGCTCATTCTCTCTACATTCCCAATGCGCTCATAGAACGCGATTAATGCGGCATGGCTTTGTTTATCGAAAAACACACCACGAGACTCAAATGCTAAAACCAGCTCGTGGAAACGCACTTTATCTTGGCTGCCGATGGCAAGGTTGGTTAGCAGCATCAAATAATCTTGATTGATCACTAAAACTTTACCGATACGTCCTCGGGTATAGATAAAGTTTGAACACAGCTCTTTTTGAATCGTTCGGACATACTCAATGTTAATTGAGTGTTTGGACATGGTTCGACCAAACTCATCTTTCGATAATTTGAGCAATTGTTGCAAGGCGGCCAAGGGATCTTCCGTTTGCACTAGTTGCTGGTTGAGGCCTCGGCGTTCGTTGAAAGCTTCTGCGTAATTATTCAATTTTTCGGTAAAACCCGGAAACTCCTGAAGCTGCTGCGCGAGCCTCCAGATAGGTTGCTTGCGCTCTTTTGGCATCTGCAAACTATCGTTCATCGCCAAGTAGGGGAAGATATTGTGCATTGCACGATTCAACTGGCCAAAGCCAAAATCCTTCACTTTGATCCGCTCTTCACTGGCTTTTTCACTGTCTAAAATGAAGTAGCAAGGCTTAGGTTTAGGCTCACCGTCTCGCCAGCTGCCTAAATTTAATGCCAGTTGAGAGGTATAGAGCGCAGCATACAGGCGCAGAAAATCCGTAAAAGTAGAAAGAAGGTACTTGGGGTGTTCTTCGAGAAAGTGAAGATCTTGTTGGAACTGCTTAGTCAAGAAGGGCAGGTACGGGTGCTCATTATTGCCATAAACTTGACCATTTTTCTTGCTTTTTAGAGGCTTATTAAGTTGTTCTTGCAACACTTCGTAAAGCTGCCGTTCGAGAAAGTTCATCGACACGTTAAGCTTCTCAGTTGGAATAAAGTCCTGCATCAAACTTGAGTACATGTCACCCAGACGGGAGCTGGCGGTTGCTCCTGACTTCTTATTTGCTTTGAACAACAAAAATTCAGGTGCAATTTTGTAAAATCCTTCACATTCGAAGTACATTTGTTCGAGAACTTGCCAAAATTCCGCTTCATCGAGCTTGTCGACAAAACGGGCTTCCACTTCGGCTTTAAAGGCCTCAATATCGAGCTCTTGGGGCTTGCGATAAGCATTTTTTACTGTGAATCCAAGTACGGCATCCCAATCAAAAATATCTTTGTTTTTCCTGTCACTTGTCCGGATAGGAAAGTAACTGTTTAAGGAGTTGCTTGGGCTCACGTCTTCACCTGTCTGAGGGAGATCCGCCCTGATTGCTGCAACCGTCATAGTCCACTTACCTCAAAATCTTCATCTTCGATATTGCTGACTTTTACTTTCTTTCCATTAACCAAAACATGGAGAGACTTCGCCTTACTGGCAACCTCAGCGATGTGGTCGGTTACTTCGTCCAACATAACTACAGTTGTTTTATCGTGTTTGTTGGGCATGTAACCCTGGAGGATGCGCTGCATCAAGCTCAACAGGTTGATGCTTATCGGCATTACAATGGTCGCCTCACCGATCTTGAAGTACGCATTAAAATGCCCGGTATTGTTTTCGCCATCAGCCTGAATTTTTTCAAATGATGGTTTTATGTCCAATTCAGCGGCTAGCTGAATACCGTTATGGCTAGAAACAAAGTATTCACCTTTGCTCAGTTCTGGCGCATTACGGTTGATGTACTTGTGAATGGCTGCGACAGCAGTATCTCGATAGAACTCACGCAGCATCTTACGCTCAGCTCCCTCATTGCTGTAATTCACATGGGTTTGCCAAAGATTCGAGTACTGCGACAAGAGAGGCTCGTCAAAGTCATTGGAAAACTGATGATGATAGTTGTTGCTTAAATGAGCATGGCGCAATAGATAGAACAACCTGACATAGGAACTTGCATTGATATTGCTTTGTGTCCCTAGCTCCACCAGTTCCGCACGAAAGGCGTCGAATTCTGAGTCTTCCAGTCTTAGGTTGCGGGCCAGGACGAAGGCATCCAGCTCTTTAGAACGAATGTTAGCCGGGTCAAAATCTGCAATCTTACTGGTAAGTTCGTTTTCTTGGGATGCAAACAGGTTGTCTTGAAGTGGGCCGGGACCGGCCAGTAAGTGGAAGATAAAATCGAGCAAAGAGCGTGCAGTTAAGAACTGATCTTTCATCAATCTGGCTTTGAACAGCACGTCGATAATGACTGCCTGAACCTCTGCTCGGCTAAGGAGCTGATAATTAGATACTAGGCGTCGATTCGGCTTTACTGATTGCAGTTCTTTATCAAAGTACTGGCGAATCAAGTTGTCTTCTGGCGCTGTGATTTTTGCTAGCAAGTCGCTGACAAACTGAGAGCAATGTCCTTCGTCTTTGAAGGTAAATCTTGGGTAGTCTTCAAAGTTGAGATAGATGTGGCTATCCGGCGTAGCTTTTCGCTCTAGATAGTTCTTTATCGAAGTCCGAACTGAAGTTACATCACCTTCTTCTGCATAGTTGCCCATCATCCCAACATTGATACCGACAACCAGCGATTTTTCTTCCTGCTCAAAATTGGAAAAGAGTTCGTCCAAGGTTTGAATTGCACTGTCTGTTGGTCGGAAGCTGTGTGTCGCATCTAGGTGGAAGTCGGCTCTCTGTGCAAACGTAAGATTATATTTGGTTAGGATCTCGGATTTGCCGTCACCACTACTGCCACACAGAAAAATGAGCTTTTTTTCGCCTTGAGTCGAGATCCCCTTTAGGATGCGCTCAAACTCAAGCTCGATCTCGGTTTTGATGTACAAGTACTTTTTGACTTCATCGAGAGCTTGAGAGAGAGCTTCTTTTCGTTCTGTCGAGACTGCATATGGTGATGATTTCGACATCACACTCAATGCTTCAAGGAACGTGTGTCCACGTTCCTTTTGAGGTGTTTCGTTCATAAACTGTCCGGTAGAAATTGTCATAAGTGTATGTGCCACCTGAATAGTTAGAATTTAACTACTCAATACTTTAGGCGCAATAAAAACGAGGTTATTGCTACCGTCTTTTGGCTTGGTCAGCACCACGGTCTGCCACTGCACACCGTCGCGACCCATGGCATCAACCTGAGGGTCTGATCTTAGGCTGACCACTAGGCCATAGCGGCCCGCCAGCTGTTCCAGCTCCTCGGCCGATACGCCATAAGCCTTACGCACATCATCAAAGGAGCCGTGGCGCAAGGTAATCACCAGATGACCACCGGCTTTTAGCTGATGAGCGAGCTTACGAAAAGCGCGTTCCCGTTCACCGGCGGCGATGTGCATCCACACCGCACTGACCAGAATCAGGTCGAAGCGCATCGCCAGTTCGATGGTGGTGCTCAGCTTTGGCAGTGTATCGTCGAGCCAGTTCACGGCCATGCCTTTGGTGAACGCCTGGCCGACCATCCGCAATCCCGGGCTGGGCTCTACCGCAACCACCTGGGCACCGCGCCGAGCCAACCAGTGGGCATCGCGACCACTGCCGGCGCCTACGTCCAGTACCGTCAAGTTGTCTGCCGGCTCCTGAGGCCAGAACTTCGCCCACGACCGATGCACCTCGGTGAACGGCAAGGCGTTGTAGCTGTCAGCCAGCGACTGAGCATTGTCGCGATAAAACTCGGCAGTCGGGGAATGCATGGGGCGAACCTAAAGGGCTGTATTGGCCTGTCATTGCTAACTAATCTACGGCATATCACCATAAATACCAATGAGTTACACCGTTAAGGTGACGCTTTACTGAGGCGGATCAGCTGAAGGGGATTCGAAAAACGGCGGGGAGAGAAACCAAAAAGGCGCAGCCGGTAACCACCGCTGCGCCTTTGTCTGGCTGGCCTGGCGGCAAACGCCAGGCACAAAAAATGCCGGCCTCAGCCAGCATTTTTGAAGTTCAAAGCGAGGCTTTGACTTACAGAGCTACTACGTTAGCAGCTTGAGGGCCTTTCTGGCCTTGCTCAGTTTCGAAAGAAACCTGCTGACCTTCAGCCAGGGTCTTGAAACCTTCAGAAGCGATGGCACGGAAGTGAACGAATACGTCAGCACCGCCGTTGTCTGGAGTGATGAAACCGAAACCTTTCTCTTCGTTGAACCACTTAACGATACCAGTAGACTTAGACATGATTAATCCTAATTTTTCAAAAAATAATTCGCATTATGCGCAGATATAGCCAAGAAATGAATTACTTATGTGAGCTAAAACTTATGATAGGAAAAACTTCATGATGCTGGATGCGTAAGCGTCCGGACGAAGCGTTCTAAAGCATAATATTGCGTTTCATATAAATAGGTCTGATTTCAGGCCGAGGCAGATGGTAACACACTTTCTTCACTTGTATAGCATTGTATCGATCTTATCGCGATCATTTGTCAGCTGCGGTCAAGAAAGCCCGGCCCCAGGCCGCGCCCACCCTCACCATCGCCGTACTGCTCAGACCAATCACGGCGCAGACTGGCTAGCCCCGACAACCTCTCCTATAACTAAATCATCAGCCACCGGGAGAGAGCCGCCATGAAATCACCCACTACCGAACGCCGAGATCACGACCGCCGCAGCCACAAAGAGCGTCGCGGTGAAGTGCGCTTCGAAGAGGATAAGGCCGATCGCCGTCATCTGTCCGGCCGCCGCAGCGAAGATCGCCTCAGCAGTAAGATTTACGCCTGATCCCTGCCGGGAACCGATGGCGCTCACAGGGCACTGCTGGCTTCGGTCGACAACCGCCGTGCATCATCGGGAATCAGCCCCGCCAGCTCCGGGCGGCTGTGCTTGAGCTGAATGTAGCGGCAAAATGAGTCGCGCAGAAACTCGATCAGCCAGTTGGTCTCCTGAGAGCCGTAGCGTGAGCGGCACACATACAAGCGATAGAAGCCCTGAATGGCGCTGAAGCAGTCCGGCGCCTTCAGCAGGGTGAAGTCGCTCAGGTCCCGGGGCAGGCTGGCCACCGCCGCATAGGTAATGGCATTGGAGTAGCGCAGCATCTCGAAGATGCTGTGAACCTCCCCTATCTTCGACACCAGGTTCAGTTTCTGGTCGCGATCGCTCATCACCCGCTCCATCAGCGAATTGCCGTGGCTGTTCATGCCGCACAGGTCGTGCAGCAGCACCGGGTACATGGCCAGGTCTTCCAGCGCCACTGCGCCTTTTTGCGCCAGCGGGTGGTATTTTCGAACCACAAACACTCGGTAGCAGGGGTCCATCTCCACTTCGCACACGCCGGCGCCGTCGGCTGGCATCACGTGCACCCCAAAGTGCACCTCGCCCTTGTCCAGATCCTGGAACGAATTCAGGTGCCAGTTGCGGGCACACAATCGGGCTCGGGGCATCTGCTTCTGAAACTCCAGAAACAGCGGCGCAAACCAGCCGGTAATGGTACCGTCGGCCACCACCGACAAGTCCCGCCGTACCGCCATCGGCTCGAAGTGGCCGGCGTGCAGCAGGTCTTCCTCAATGCGCACCACCAGATCGGCGGCAATGAAGCCAATCTGCTGGCAGCGCTCGGTGGGTTTTAGGCCGCTGCCGGTGCGCAGAAACAACTCGTCTTCAAACATCACCCGAAGGCGACGCAGCTGATAGCTGACCGACGACTGGCTCATGCCCAGCTGTTCGGCGGCCACGCTGGCGTTGCCGCACTTAAGCAGGCACAGAATTAACTGCAGATGAGCCACCGACAAATCTCTAACATTCTGGTTAATATTCATAGGCAAACCATTAATACTAATTTGGGTGGCAGGTGAAACTAAATTACGGTTAATTTGAGTTCTAATTCAATTCGCTTTTTTAATAAAGAGCGTATTTGGCCCACAGTTGTGATCGAGGCTTATTCGCCCACCGCCATGAACCAAATACGGCGACTGATTCCATCTGTTAATATGAGTCAGTAATAATCAGAACTTATAACCAGCCTCGAACAGCAGTTCGTCGCCGGCTTCTAATGCCCCGCCCCAGCTCTTTCTGTGTTTATAAGATGTTCCGACAAAGACTCTTTTATTAACGTGATACTCCACTCCGGTGATCAATTGATGCCCATAACTGTCATAGCCAAAGGTATTTTGATGATCATCCGACCGGAAAAATTGACCTATATAATAAAACTTACCGATCAATTTTGGCGTCAACTTATACCCCAGCATCAACGATGTTGCCATTCCACTGATCCCAGAGAAGCTTTCCTTGGTGGGCGAGAACGAGCCGTAGGCGTATTGCGCCCCCATACTCACGGTGCCGAGCAACTTGCCATAAGACAAATCGTAAGACAGACCCAGGTAGAAGTTCTCCTCCACCGCCGTGGACTTGGCCAGGGTAAACGACTGCAGCCACAGGTTGAACGGCGACTCGCCCAAACCATAATCCAGTTTCATCCAGGTTTTGGTGGCCGGTCCCAGATCCTTACCCAACTGGTTTTCGGCGCTGTCGAGCGGGTTCTCAAACCGGAACCAGCCAATGAAGCTGCCCCAGTCTGAGACCGTCATGTGGTTGACCACCAGATAGCCCTGGTCGCCGAGGTTCTTATTTTTGTCTGCCGACAGCAGGGTGTCGTAACCCACCTTGACGCTGGTGCGTTGCACCTTCACATCGGCCAGCGCCGGCTGCGCCAGCAGTAGCCCCATCGCCAGGGCCAGCCCACTGCGTACTGTATTGATTCGCATCGTCTCTCTCCCTATTTGCGACCTTAAAACTTCACGCCCAGTTCAAACAGCATCTCGCCGCCGTCACGCTTGGTGGCGCCCCAGCTGTCGAGATACATGTAGGAGGAGCTGAGCATCAGCCTGCTGTTGATGTGGTAGTCCACTCCCAGTTGCACCTGGTAGCCAAACTGGTCGTAGCCCAGGGCGGTCTGAAACTCGTCGTCGCGGTCGAACTGGGCCTCGTAGTAGCCTCGGGCCACCAGTGACGGCGTCAGGTTGTAGGCCAGCGCCACCACGGCCGCATAGCCATTGGCACCGTTGAAGCTGCTGTTGGCCGGGCGGAACGAGCCATAGGAGTAGTTGGCCCCCAGGCCAAAGGTACCGTTGAGGTTGTCGGCCCGAATCGAGTAGGAGCCGCCAAAGTAGAGGTTCTGTTCCATACAGGTGGTGTTACCCATAAAGAACGATTGCAGCCACAGGTTAAACGGGGTGTCGCCGAGGGCGTAATCGATTTTCAGCCAGCCTTTGGTGGTGGCGCCGGCATCGTCGCCTTGCTGGTTGTCGGCGTTATCCAGCGGGTTTTCCAGCCACAACCAGCCCAGGGCGCTGCCCCAGTCGGCCAGGGTGGTGTGGTAATAGGCCAGGTAACCCTGGTCATAACGGTTGGCATTTTTGTCTTCGGCATCCAGCAGGGTTTGATACCCCACCCGTACGCTGTTTTCCTGGTACAACACCTCAGCCTGGGCCGAAGCGTTCATCAAGGCGGTCGACGCCAGTGCAATACACAGTGCAGTTGTTTTTTTCATTGTTGTTCTAGCCCCCGAGGGCCGTCGCAGACCCTCGGGGTGACTCTCCGACGGTTACTGACCAAACTGGCTGGTGGGGTTCACAATCAATGCCCGGTAGTGCGGGGTATTGGGCTTGTCTGACAGCACGTCGATCTCGACCTTGACCTTTTTGGTGTCGTAATCGATTTCGTTGATCTTACCCACGGTGCGCTCCCCCGGAGAGTACAGGTTGATGGAGCCACCAAAACCGAAGATGGTGTTGTGGTCTTTGCGGTACTCCACGTTGGAGGTGATCGGGCTGTACCACTCGTAACCGCGGTCTTTACCGTAAGACCAGGTCTGCTCCACCGTGCCCTTGGCTTCGTCAATCTTGTATTCGACGAAGCGGCTGTACTTCATGCTGGGCAGTGCCGGCTGCTCCAGACCGCGGCCGTCACCGTTATCGAATACCGTCAGGCGATGCTTGTCGCGGTTCAGCCAAGCGGTATGCTGGGTGTAGGTAAAGTCAAAGCCTTGCTCACACTTACCCTTAGGCGTGCAGGAGATCGCCTTGCCCTTGTGATTCACTGGCGTCAGCAGCTTCGGCGCCAGCGCCTTGTTCCAGCCTTCAGACGGCGACAGGATCCACTTCACCTGCTTGTCGCGGCCAATCTTCATCACCCCCTGGTGTCGCAGTGACACGATGATGGAATCGTCCGCAGGGTCGTAATCCACCGAGTTGACGTGGGCCCAGTTGCGACCGGCGCCAACGCCGGGAATGTCGCCATAGGGGGCATCGATCTTCATCTCGGCGGTTTCACCCTGATGGTCCATGTCGACGTTCAGGCACACCGCGCCCATGTCCAGCGCTTCTAACAGCGCATCACGGTAGGGGTCGAGAATCTGTGGCAGCACCCATACGTCCACCAGGTTACCGTCCTTGTCCAACTCCAGGATGTGGTCACGCACGGTGTGCACCAGGTCGCCCTGTTGGTTGACGTAGTTCGACTTGGCCGCCCGCACCAGTGAATGGCCGTTAGGCATCAGGTTGTGCTCGTGAGACGCATCGATGTAACCGCGAGGCAAACGGCGGGAGTTAACGTTACCCAGCAGGGTAAAGGAGCCATAACGCTGACCCTGCACGAAGGAGTAACCACCATGGCCGGTGTCGTGGAACCCCATCAGGTAACCGCGCTTATTGATGTCGATGTCGGCGGCGTTGTATACCGCATCCTGGTTGAGCCACCAGCGCACCTCACCCTGGGTGTCGACCACGTAGGTCATCGGCGGGTTTTCAAACGGCAGTGCGCCTTTGGCGGGCGAGGACTGGAACATGTCGGCGCTCTTGCCCTTTTCCCCGGCCCAGTGAATGTCGGAGCCCTGCTGGTTGTAGGTGTGCGAGTTCACCATGTACAGCCGGTCTTCAAAACCCTTGGCCACGGTTTTCACCTTCACTTCCTGCATGGCGGTGATGTTGCGGTTGTCCAGGTAGTCGTTGCTGATGGCGCCGGTCAGTACCTGATAGGTCTCCGACACCGGCTTGCCCTGCAGCTGGTAAGACACGGTCACGGTGTTTTGAAAGTTAGCATACAGGCCAAACACCGGAATGCCGTCGTAGGTGTTGATGGTCTGAGGCCCGACCGGATAGCGAATCGCCACGCCGTTTTTGCCTTTGCCCTGTACCTCAACCTTAACGTCGGTGGGGAACTTGCCACCCAGATCCAGGATGGCGGTCAGCGGTGAGTTTCCATAAGGGTTGACCAGCATGGCGCCCAGATTGCCCGCCGCCGGGGCAGGTTTAAACCCTGCCGCATTCACCGTGGTGGCCAACGTCGACATTCCCAATGCCGCCACAACAGAAAGTGAAATTAAGTGTTTTTTCATAATAGTCATCCAGTTTTAATATTGAGTCTGTTGCTGTCGACCGGCCGCACTTATCCAGCCCCACTGAATGGCACAGTGAGACAAAGAACAGTCATCGACAGCGGGTATAAAAAGGACGGGCGGACCCGCCAAGCAGTGCAGGGACGAGCTTATTGTTGTTTTTTGATGATGCTTTTAATCCAGGCAACCGATACCGAGGCCAGCGCCACCATAAACACGCTATAGGCAATAACGCAGTAGTCAGCCATATTCATGCCCAGCAGACTCCAGTCGTCTTCACCGCAAATACCGGAAGGCTGGAATTCATACGGGAACCATTCATTAAGCGGCAGTCCCAGTGGGAACGTTGGCTCGGTAGAGCAAGCGGCACCGCCACCACCGGCGGCAAACAGGTCGCCCCCCTGGCTAATGGCATCCGCCAGGGCGTGGGCGGTAATATGCAGTTGTTGCAGCTCAATGGACCAGGCCATGCCTCGCACCACCCCGTACCAGGCCAGCAGCAGCCCCAACGCCTTTAGAATCTGGTTGTCGGGCTTAATGGCAATCAGCAAGCCAGCAAAGAAGATGCAAAACTGGCTGAAACGGATGTAGACGCAGATTTCGCACGGGTCCATCTCCAAAAACCACTGGAAATAGAACATGGCCGAAAGAATCAGAAACGCCGCCGCCGAGCTCATCAACAGCCATATCCATCGCTGTCGCTGCCACAGCATCAGGGTGTCCATTGGAGAGGCTTTCAAGTCAGAAAAGCCTTGTTTAATGAGTTCCATACCGCCTCCTATTTCTGGGCCAGCTCGGCAACCAGGTCGTCCAACATGGTCAGCGAGGTAATGGACTTGGTGTTAATCAGGTATTTGCCATCCACCACCAGAGCAGGAATGCCCTGAATCTTGGCAATCTCCACCCCTTGGTCCCACTGCTTGAGCAGCGCCACCACCGAGTCTGAAGCCAGTTTGGCGTCGAACTCACTGTGGCTGATGCCCAGCAAGTTAATGCCGAAGTCGATCACTTCGCCGGCGGTGTCGAACTTGAGCTTCTGATCGTGATAACGGGCGTAGTAGGCCATCTTCACTTTCTTGTACTGCTCCTGGCCCAGTGTTTTGGCCACCGCAATCACACTGGCTTTCTCTTTGCCAAAGGGCGGTTTAGTGGTGATGTGATAAGCGTCGTAAGTCATTCCTTCAGGCAGGTTTTTAACCATGTTTGGAATAACGCCCAATTCATATTTATAACAAAATGGGCAATTTACAGAATAGATTTTGACAACGGAATCAGGCGCATTAAAAGACTCCGATTTTAAAACCTGATAATGAACCCCCTCTTTATAATTAGCGGCAGAAGCACCAAACGCCATAACCATGGATAATGCGACAATGAGTTTTTTCATTTTATTTCCCAACCCTGTTTTAAGTGTTGAGTTCATTCTATGGTCGGATAAAAAACAATTAGTGATCTTGCTCACGACGAAAATTACATCAAAAATCCGCTTTCAATAATTCCAATGGAGTGCAGTATTTTCAGGTTGATATTAAATAATCCAATATCAGCAATTGGTATTTTGCCGAGCGCCAGCGTGCTGCGACACATCCTTGCCGAGCCCGAAATTCACGCCCACAAAAAAGTAAGCCATTCACCTCGCCAAAAGTAAGACAATGACTATACTCCTTGGGTCTTTTCAGACGTACCAACGTCACGCATTGAAAGGAGTATGTTATGAATTCAACCCTTTATCGCTTATCTAAAGGGTCCATATCAGCCCTACTACTCTCTTCCACTCTGCTTCTCTCCCCGTCCAGCTTCTCAGAAGGCAATGAGATGCTGGGGGATGTGGCCAACACCGCCGGTAATCAGATGTTAATAGAGGCCCTGCAACGGGGCAGCAAGATCCGCATCGCCGGCACCGGGCTGCACTCGCTGCCGGAAACTCCCGGCAGCATCAGCATTACCGTCAACAGCGGCGAAACCATCGAACGGGTTCTGTTGTACTGGCAAGTGTTCGATGAAGACACCGGCTATGATCTTGATATTGATGTGGAGCGGGTCGGCTCCGGCGCCCCAACCATGGTCACCGGTGAGGTGATTGGTGAGTATGTCGAAGGGTTTGGCGGCAGCCCCAGCATCTCGTTCTACAACGCCTACAGCGCCACCATTCGAGCCGACATTACCGCATTGAACCTGGTACAGCCGGGCAGTAATACCCTGCTGATCTCTGGCCTGGACGACATCGCTCTACCCAATCCGGATTTTGGTGATGACGGTAAAAATGGTGCAGGCATCATGCTGATTTACAGCGATAGCTCATCCAATGCCCTGCAACTGAAAGATGGCCACGACGCCGCGTGGTGGGAACGCAACTACCCGGGCACCGACAAGTTCTCCGAGACGCTGGGCTCAACCGTTCCAGTGCGGTTTGAGTTCGCCCCCAGCGGCAGCGAACGTTTCGCCAACCTGTCGATGTTCGTCGCCAGCGTAGAAGGTGACGGCCAGACCGGTAACGATCGCCCCTCGGTGGTCGTGATTCGCGTGGGAGACAATCCGGCCAACGAAATTCGTGACGCCGACGCTCTGATGAGCAACCAAGGCGACGAGTGGGACGATTACATTCGTAACGTGCCCATTCCCGCCGGCGTCGATTTCATCGAGATTGAGATTCTGTCGGAAACCGATCCCTATGTAGATCCCCTCGCCGTGTTGAACCCGGACGGCAGCAAAACCATCGATCCGGCGTCATTTGTCTGGGTGGCCGCGGGTTTGTCAACGCCTCAGGAGCAGCAAAACGCCTGTGAGTGTCGGCCAAAGCAACTTACCTTTACCTACGTCGGTGGCAGTTGTGCGGCCTCAGACAATGACCAAGGGGACGACTTCAAGTGCACCGGCGATCTCAACAACGTCGACAACATCAATGTGGCCACTTTCCAACACAAGTTCCGCCTCGATCAGCCGCAGCGTGACATCCTGGTGCTAACCCCCAGCGTCGCCAAGGGCGGTAACCTGGTGGTGGTTGCGAACGGTACCGGTGGCCGAGCAGGACGCCTGCCGGCTCAGACCAAGCTGTTGCTGACTGCCGATGGCCTGCAGCAGACTCTGGATTTGCATACCTCCTGCTCAGTGCCTCTGAATACCGGTGATCAGTTCGGCCCTCTGGTTCTGCAGAGCTTTGTCAGCCGAGACAACTGCAGTAACGATTAACCCCCCAAAGGCGGAACAAATGGAGTTATCCGCCTACATTTGTGAAACATCCCCTCAATTCGACACATTCACTAACGCTTTGGCGCCTGAAAAACCGCGTGTTTTTTGCCCACGCCTGTACCCAGGCTGAACGCACTAGGCTACTCTCTTCGCTGACAACACCCTGAATACAGGGGCACATCGTACCCAACCAGGACATCAGCATGAACCGACGACAATTCCTTATGGCGACCTCCGCCTCAATGGCCGCCGCTTCCCTGCCTCTCTATGCCAGCAGCAATCACGACACATTTCGCATTGTCGCCCTGGTGTTTGATGACTATGAAACCCTGGACTTGCACGGCCCCATCGAGATGCTGGGCCACATGAAAGGGGTCAACATTGAGCTGGTCGGCTCCCGCAGCATCATTCGCAGCTATCAGGGGCCAAAGGTCGTGGCCGACCTGGACACCAACCAGGTGCATCACTGCGATCTGTTTATTATTCCCGGCGGTATGGGGACCCGTGCCCTGGTAAAAGATGAAGTGTTTCTGGAGTGGATGACCCGGCAGTGTCATGTCTCCAACAAGGTCTTCTCGGTGTGCACCGGTTCGGCACTGCTGGCCTCCACTCCGCTGTTGGAAGGTTACAAGGCCACCAGCAACAAGCAGGCGTTTGAGTGGGTGCGTAGCCTCAACCACAAGGTACAGTGGCAAACCCGGGCCCGCTGGGTCGATGATCGCCAATTCATCACCTCCTCGGGGGTTTCTGCCGGCACCGACGCGGCCCTGGCCCTGATCAGCCAATACCGTGGCCGTGCCGAAGCAGACCGCATTGCCACCCTGGCCGAGTATCAGTGGAACGACGACCCAAACAACGACCCCTTTGCCATTGACGCGTAAGCGGACGGAGTAAAAGCGACTACACTGATTCGGTAAGACACCTCGACTCGAGGCCAGCAACATCACGCTTAGGTGTACAAGGAGGTACCCTATGAATCGCCACTCTCTGGCTTTGGCTGTCAGCCTGAGCCTGACGTTCAGTCACTACCCCTTCACCGCCACCGCCCAGGCCCCGACACTGATGCTGGCTTCTGACTACCCACAGTCCCTGGACTTAAGTCAGTACCTGGTCAGCGAAAAGCTCGATGGCATTCGAGCCTATTGGGATGGCAGCACCCTATGGAGTCGCAGCGGAGAACGCATCCACGCCCCAAGCTGGTTTACCGCCCCGCTGCCGGCCATCGAACTGGAAGGCGAACTGTGGATGGGCCGGGGTCGCTTTCAGACCCTGATGTCCATCGTGCGCGACCAGCAACCCGACGAAAAACAGTGGCGTCAGGTGGGGTTGTACCTGTTTGATCTGCCCATGGGCACCGAACCGTTTCAACTGCGCTATCAACGGCTTCAAGCCATTGCTCGAGGCATCGACCGTTCCTTCATTGAGGTTGTTGAGCAGCGACCGATCAGCAGCCCCGAAGCATTACAGCAACAACTGCAACTGGTAACCGAGTTAGGGGGCGAGGGACTGATGCTGCACCACAAAGACAACCTGTACCTGCCCGGCCGTTCCAGCCAACTGCTGAAATACAAGAGCTATCAGGATGCCGAGGCGGTAGTGGTGGCCCACCAGGAAGGCAAAGGCAAATACCAAGGCATGCTGGGCGCGGTAGAGGTAGAAACCCAGGATGGACGCCGCTTTCGCATCGGCAGTGGTTTCAGCGATGCCGAACGCCAGAACCCTCCCGCCATCGGCACCGTCATCACCTACCGCTACAACGGCACCACCGACGCCGGCCTGCCCCGCTTCGCCCGTTACCTAAGGCCCCACCCGATGCTTTAACAGCTTTTGGGCACGCAGCAGAACCAAAGACACTGGCCCCTCGCATTCGCAAGGGCGACACGTTTTGGGGGTTGTGGAACACTTGCTGCCGAGCCCGCCTCAACGTTCGGAGCTAACCGCTACAACCCACCTTCAAATAACCTCCGTCGTGCCCGCGCACGCGG
>NZ_AUDJ01000011.1 GCF_000425405.1 Ferrimonas kyonanensis DSM 18153
TGGGTGATGAGATGGACGCCCCTAAATTCGGCGTCAAATGCGCCAAACTGAGATTTGTACAAATCAGTTCACATTAGGAGCGTCCATCATGAAAGCTAACACAATCACCATCGATCTGGCTAAAAATGTGTTTCAATTGCTTGGTGTCGATAGCTCGGGCAATAAGCTGTTCTCCAAGCGATTGAATAGAGCAAAAATGATTGAATTCATGAGGCTGCAACCTGCTGCGTTTGTTGTCATTGAGGCTTGTTTTTCATCTCATTATTGGGGGCGTTTGTTTAATGAGATGGGGCACCAAACAGCCATTATTCCAGCTCAGCACGTTAAACCTTTCGTTCGTGGCAACAAGAATGATAAGAACGACTGCCTCGCGATCTACGAAGCCAGTCGGCGTCCAAACATTCGGTTTGTGCCTATCAAATCAGAAGCGCAGCAAGAAGTGCTGGCACTGCACCGCATGCGGGAGCGCTTTATCGGTTGCCGAACCCAGTGTATCAATCAAACTCGCTCCATCCTGTCTGAATTTGGCGTCACTATTCCCCAAAGCCACGCTCAATTTAAGATAGCGCTGGTTGATTACATGGGCGACAACACCATCCGGCCCTCAGTGCGCCTATTGCTGAACACGGTCTACGATGAGCTGGAACAACTCAACCAACACTTAGCACTTATCGATAGCCTCATTCGCCAATACAACCAACAAAGCCCGGCAGCCAAACTCATGCAGAGCCTTCCAGGTGTTGGCCCAATCATTGCCTCAGCATTCTCTGCTGCTATCGATAAAGGTCAGGCCTTTCAGAACGCCAAAGAGCTTCCGGTTTGGTTGGGCCTAACCCCTAAACAGCATGCTTCGGGTGAGACAAACCAACTTGGGTCGATAACCAAGAGAGGCGATAGATACCTGAGAAAACAGCTTATTCACGGTGCGAGAACGGTGGTGTCACATGCTCACAAGAAGAACGATGACTTTAGTCGTTGGATTAACCGACTCGTCGAGCGACGGGGCAAAAACAAAGCGGTTGTAGCAACGGCGCATCGGCTTGCTCGCCTGATGTGGATTCTGTTAGCCAAAGGGGAGGCCTATCAACCTCAGTACACGGCTTCAGCTTGAAGACGGTGGCGTACCAGTCATCGCCACCAGGGTAGCTCGGACAAGACAAGGGTCAACGAGCCCGGTTGGGTGTTTAGAGCCTCTGGTGGCCACTACCTGCTAACTTGGCGAAGATGAACAACGGTATACCCGGCCTACACTAAACCCGCTTGGGACATGGCTTTAAAAGCCGCATGGGTGAAACCAGTTTAGGGTGTGTTGGCTCGGAACTCATTTGGGGCGCTGCAAGGCAGTTAAGCCCGGATATATGTCAGAGTAGCGCAGTAAACTACTACAAAATCGACCAAATCATCGCATTGCGAGTCGGTAGGAGGTTAGAGCAAAGTACCGAGATTTACATCTTGGGGGCATTGCCTACGTTGACATCGCTGGGGCGCCCATATATGTCTTTATAAGGGATTCGACAAAACACACCGAATACGACGTCGACCTGACAGAACCAACCAATTTCCCCTCTTCGGAACTGATGCCTATCAATTCTGGTAAACGCTTTTAACCTGGGTGTCTTTATAAGGGATTGATAAGGGGTTGGGTGTCTGAATATGAGAGTCGTAAATAGGGGCTGGTAGTCTGGGTGTCTTGATATGAGGGATTTGTCAGTGACAGGGGTGGGGTTGTGGCATAATGCCGGCCTTCGCTCACTTTTGCTGTACGCCAAATGACATATCACGCTGCCATTTTCGACATGGACGGCCTACTGCTGGACACCGAACGCCTGTGCATGCGCATCTTTCAACAGGCCTGTGACACCCAACAACTGCCGTTCCACCAAGACGTCTACCTGTCTATCATTGGCCGCAACGCCGCGGGCATTGAACGCATCTTTCGACAGGCGTATGGCGAGGATCTCGACCGATTGCATGAAGAGTGGCGCTGCCGCTACCACGCCGTGGTGGAGCATCAGCCGATTCCGGTAAAACCCGGCGTGATTGACCTGCTGGAGTGGTTGCAATCCAATGGCATCGCTATGGCGGTCGCCACCTCGACGGCCAGAGAGGTAGCCAGAAAAAAACTGACGCTGGCAGGGCTAGACCGCTACTTTGACAGCCTGGCCACTGGGTGTGAAGTCAGCCAGGGCAAACCGGATCCGGAGATTTATCGGCTGGCCGCCAGCCGGCTCAATGTTGCCCCGACAGAGTGTCTGGCCTTTGAGGACTCCAACAATGGCGTCCACTCCGCCGTGGCGGCCGACATGATCACCTACCAGATCCCGGATCTCGTGGCCCCCAGCGATGAGGTACTGGCGTACGGCCACACCGTCCTGCCATCGATGGTTCAGGTACTCGATGATTTGAAACGGCGTCAGTAACTGCAGCACTGGCTGCGCCCATTGGGCCATTGCGGCTCACTCTCCAACGTAGCCAACCGCTGGCCAGTTCTGAGGCACGCCGAGTTAAGCGCTCGCCTCCCTGATGCGTTACGAGAAGCGCTGCACTTCGGCTTCGATCTGGTGCTGTATCCTCAGCACCGCTTCTTCACCGGCGGCAATCGCCTCACCCGCCCGCTGAAATTCCATGGTGTTGATGTCGCCCACTCTGGGCATCACCAGGGCTTCCGGCGGATCCCCCATTAACCGTGCCCGCTTATGCCGCTGCTCGAGAATCTCCATCGACTGGTGCATTACCGCCAGCATGTTCGGCTGAGCGGTCGCGGCATTAGAGAAGCGGTCGGCAAACTCATTCACCAACTCCTTACCACTGGCCAGCAGGTCCATAAAACCGGTCGCCGACTCCTCAGGTTGTGGCTGCACCTGGCTGGCAACCTTGGTCAGGCGCACCGGCTCGGCCACCGCCTGGCGGGCATCGCCGTGCAGGTCCACCGCAATCACCAGCTCCGCCCCCATGGCACGACAAGCCGATACCGGCACCGGGTTCACCACCGCCCCATCCACTAACCAGCGCTCGCCAATCTGTTTAGGTTCCATCAGGCCGGGGATGGAACAGCTGGCACGGACAATGTCAGACAGCGAGCCACTGTCCAACCACACCTCTTGCCCGGTGTACAGATCCGTGGCCACCGCCACATAGGGTTTGTTCAGCTGATCGATGTCGATAATTCCCAGTGCATCACTGGCGGCTTTGAAGATCTTATCTCCGGACACCAATCCGCCCCGGCGCCATGACAGGTCCAACAGCCCCACCACATCCCAGCTGGAAAACCCCCGTACCCACTGCTCCAGTTCATCCAGCTTGCCCGCCGCATACGCTGCGCCCACAAACGCCCCAATAGAGCAACCGGCAACATGAGTAGGAATGATGCCGATGCGATTCAACCCTCTCAGCACGCCAATGTGCGCCCAACCTTTGGCAGCACCGCTGCCCAGAGCCACTCCAATTTTCACATTCGCCATAGGATCTCCCGATTACGACCAACGTCCCGAAATCGGCGGCGGTCGCGAATAGAATCGCATTACTGCTTGATATACAAAGAATACAGTCAGGGTTGAAAAGGAACAAGGAAGTTGCCGTGTCGGGACGTTACCGGGCAGGGATCAAATCCGGGTGACCGGCCAGGGTCAGCAGGGGGTCGTGCAAGCGCGCAATCAACTGCTGCTGGCTGTGAACATTGAATTTTCTCAACAGAGACTGAATGTGAGTCCGCACCGTGGTTTCCGCCACAAAGCACTCATTGGCTATGGACCGGGCATCCAGCCCCCTGGCGACGTATTGCGCCACATCCAACTCCCGGGCCGACAACCCCATCTGCCGTTGCATCAGACTCAGGCTCAGGTGCTCAGCCTGGTGGTGGCTTCTTAACAGCAGCACCGCATTGAGGCTGGCATCCTCGAAGCTGTGGCTACTGACACACCAGGGGCGCACCAAGGCTTCCAGTGGCGAAGTACGGCTGCCCAGCATCAAGGGAGACAGTTGCGGCACGCTGTGCTCATCGACAATGTTGCAGGCACGATACAAGGCCTGCTGCAGCGCCTGTTGCTGATTGTGGTCACTGAGCACCAGACGGCCACCGCTGATCTTGCCGCCGCCATTGGCCAGCAACAGGGTTTCGGCCTCGGCGTTAAAGGAGCGCACCCGGCCAGTGGCATCACACACCACCGCCCCCACCTTCATCTCATCGAGATGACGAAATGGGCCGGCACGACACTGCAGGTGGTAACGGCTCAACTCATCCAGTTGCAGCGTCTGAGTCAGGTGCGGCATCAACAGATCAAGTCGACGAACAAAATCGGTATTGAATGGCGCCTTATCGGCTCCGCGGAAAAACGACAGCCGAAACACCTTATCACTGCCCGGCAAGCTGGCGTAGCCGCCGCACAGATGCAAGATACCGTGATCGGCATTGAAATCGTTATAGATTTCCGAATTCAGGTAGTTGTCGAAATCCACCACTTCCTGAATGGCGTAGAAGCGCCCCTCTTTCAATTCCCGGTTGACCATCAACGCTTCGGCCACCATGTCTTTATCGTGGTAGTAGTGGTTGTAATCGGCAATGCCTTCGAAGCCTACGTCGGCCAGACTGTCTGCCGCCAGCGTCTGCTTATCCACCAGCGTCACCCAACCGGCATCGGAACCGGCGTCCTGAAGAAAAGTCTCCAGCCAATACTGCCAATGCCCCCCGTGCACCACCCCTTGATAGAGGTTGATAATCAGGTCATTAACCTGATTGTCAGACAGCCTTGGCATCGCTCTCCTCCCCGCTGTCTTTGTAGCGCCGCAGCGATGGGTACAGGCCGCTCCATTCCAAACCATTGAGGCCGCAATGCATCTTCACCATCAGGTGATTAAGGCTGCGACTGTCGGTTTTTTGAAGGATCTTTCTGATGTGACTGCGAACGGTGCTTTCACCGATGTAGAGACTCTCGGCAATCTGCTGCGCCAGCAAACCGTTAGCCAGCAGCACCGCCACAGCGGCCTCTTTTTTGGAAAGGTCGTACAATTTCTGAAAATAGTCCGCGGAAAAAGCCCGGCTTTGCCCCTGCACCCGAATCAGCATCAGGTGCGATCCCGGCGGGTCGAAGAATGGCCGTACCAAGACCTGATAACTGCGACCCCACAGCATCCTCGGTACCCAACAGGATTGATGGCTTTCCATTACACTGGTCAGGGCCGTCATCAGCGGCGACGGCAGCATTGCCACAGAGTGGGCAGACTGACACCGAAGCAGTTCGGCCCCTAAGGGGTTACTGGCCAGCAGTTGACCACCATGGTCACACAGCAGTGCTGCGGTATGATCCGCCGAGAGCAGAAACTGTTCCGGTTTGACGCTGGCGTGCAGCACACTGCCCCATTGCACCAGATGGGGCCGTAACAGGTCCATGGCGGGATGCTGCCACAACATCGACTGTTCATCGGAACCCAGGCACAACCACAACCCGTAGGGGGTGTCCTGGCGGGCAAACCAGCCAAATCGTTGCTGCACCCGATCGTGGTCACGCTCAGACATCAGCGCGGCCTTGAAGGCATTCAGATTATCCCGAGCATGGCCATCATCGTGGTCACAACTGATAACCACGTCGCGGCCATCGGCAACCCCCACCACCGCCAATTGCACGGCGTCGGCTTGCAATAGTGCCTGCAACTGCCTAATCCAGGCCAACCAGGGCTGTTCCTCGGTGCCCGCAACGTACAGCCGCTGTATCAGTGGATTGACAGATTCAATCACCACAATGATGCCTCCTTGACTCCCCTTTAACATGTTCGCAAACACCTGAAAAATCAACCGTTGCCGTCAAAAAAGTGTCACCAGGAATATTTCATCAATAAAGATAACGTTAATCCTCAGATTTAATGCCGAAACAGATATATCCACCAATAACCAATATTTCCCATATTTTTCATAGGGATAATTACACAATCAAACCAATTATTATCCCAAAAGAAAGCGAATATTCTCGAGCAAACTTTGACATATAAAGCTTCATATTCCATACCTTCCCAAAAGCAACGAAAATGTAATTATTTTTGACTATCCTAGTCAATAATGTCAGACTGCGCGGCTTTTTAGTGTCCCATCAACCAACATACAGTGGTGAAATAAGCAATGTTTGAGCTTAGAAGTAATCCAGACGCATCGGCTCGGGCCGATATTCTGTCGGGATTAACCGTTGCCCTCGCGCTGGTGCCAGAGGCCGTTGCCTTTGCATTCGTCGCAGGAGTCGAACCCAAAGTCGGCCTCTACGCCGCCTTTATGGTCGGCCTGATCACCGCCCTCATCGGCGGCCGCCCAGGCATGATCTCCGGCGCTACCGGCGCCCTGGCTGTGGTCATGGTCAGCTTGGTCGCAGAGCACGGCGTTCAGTACCTGTTCGCGACAGTGGTGTTGATGGGACTGATTCAGATTGGCGCTGGTGCCTTTAAGCTGGGTAAATTCATTCGCCTGGTGCCCCATCCTGTTATGCTTGGTTTTGTGAATGGCCTGGCAATTGTGATCTTTATGGCACAATTGGGCCAGTTTAAGGTGGCCAATGCCGCCGGCGAAATGGTGTGGATGCAAGGCGAGCAACTGTACATCATGCTCGGTCTGATTGCCCTGACCATGGCCATCATCCGCTTCCTGCCCAAGCTGACCACCGCCGTGCCCTCCTCGCTGGCCGCCATCGCCACGGTGACGGCTCTGGTGCACTTTGTCGGCATTGAAACCGGTACCGTCGTGGACTTCCTGCGCAACATGACCGGCGATGCCAATGCCAGCCTGTCTGGCACGCTGCCGGAGTTTGCCATCCCCATGGTGCCTTTCACCCTGGAAACTCTGTACATCATTCTGCCCTATGCCTTTATTCT
Source organism: Ferrimonas kyonanensis DSM 18153 (assembly GCF_000425405.1). Classification (GTDB taxonomy): domain Bacteria; phylum Pseudomonadota; class Gammaproteobacteria; order Enterobacterales; family Shewanellaceae; genus Ferrimonas; species Ferrimonas kyonanensis. The sequence goes on from NZ_AUDJ01000011.1 coordinate 6,850, forward strand.
GGCCGCCATCGGTCTGATTGAGTCGCTGCTGACCCTGACCCTGGTGGATGAACTGACCCAGACCCGTGGTCAGGGAAATCGTGAGTGTGTCGGTCAAGGGGTTGCCAACATCGTCACCGGTTTCTTCGGCGGCATGGGTGGCTGCGCCATGATTGGCCAGAGCATGATCAACATCAACTCCGGCGGCCGCTCGCGCCTGTCCGGTGTCACCGCCGCCCTGGCCCTGCTGGCCTTCATACTGTTTGCCAGCAGCCTTATCGAGATGGTGCCGCTGGCCGCCCTGGTGGGCGTGATGTTTATCGTGGTTCTGGGCACCTTTGAGTGGTCCAGTTTCCGCATCATGCGCAAAGTCCCCAAGTCCGATGCCTTTGTGATTGTGCTGGTGTCTGCGGTAACCGTGGCCACCGATCTGGCCATCGCGGTACTGGTGGGTGTGATCGTTTCGGCGCTGCGCTTTGCCTGGGAACACGCCACCCATATGGTCATCAGCAGTAAGGAAGATAAATTCGGCCGCAAGGTTTACCAGATCAATGGCCCGCTGTTTTTCGCCTCGACCTCCAGCTTTCTGGAGCAGTTCGATGCCAACAATGACCCTCAGGAGGTGATTGTGGACTTTGGCGAATCCCGAGTGTGCGATCACTCGGCACTGGAAGCCATCGATACTCTGGCAGAGCGCTACTTGAAACAGGGCAAGCACCTGCATCTGCGCCACCTGTCCGACGAATGCCGCAAACTGCTGCAAAAAGCCGGTAACCTGGTCGAAGTGAATGTCATCGAAGATCCCACCTACAAAGTGGCGGTCGACGAACTGGGAGGCTAACGCCTCGCTGCTTCACCACAACGCCGTGGCCCTGCCGCGGCGTTGTCGTTTTCGGACCCCAACCGCCTTAGCCACACCAGGCTCTTCCCCTTGTCATGCCCCCCGCCTATGGGAATCATCGCCTTCAGCGATCTGTGCCAAATAAATACAACAACGCCGTGGTCCTGCCACGGCGTTGTTGTCTTTGGCCCGTAACGCCGCATCCATTGCGGTAAACAGGCTAGCAACTGCTAGTCACGATGAAGAATCATCCGAGTGCAACGACAGTCCCCTGGAGACAGTAACGCCCCCAATCGGGGGCGTTGTCTTCGCTAGGGAATGACGATATCCACGTCCAGCAACCACCAGACCCTGGCCTGAATCTCGCTGCTGTCAACCACGCCTCCCGGCTGGTATGGACGAGCATAGTGCACCAGCATCAGCGGCGTTTTCGATACAAAATGACCCGACGGCAAGCTGGCGTTAAAGGGATCAGCATCGTTGAATGTCACCGTCACCTGAGACGAACAACTGTTTACCAAAGTTGAGGCCAGTGGCAACGCCAACTGAGATCCATCCTGACACACCGACGTTTTTTGCAACCTCAACGTCAAATTCAGACAAGCCGTAGGACGATCTTTCAGACACACCGCGGCGGCCTGCAAGCTGTAGCCTCCGTGAAGATTGTCGTCATCCCCTGAGGTGGTACCATGACGACCCAGCTGAAAAACTGAGAAGTAGCTGGCTTCTTTGGCTGCCACCTGTGCAGGCGAGTCAATCACCAGCGAGGTTCCGTCAAAACTCAGCGTGCTCTCCTCTCCGCTTCCCGCCTCATAGTTTTTGAAATACACCGGGACAATTCGGGAGGCCGGCTGATAATTGCGACCGCCATCATCGGTCACCAGGACGTTTATCGGTGTGCTTTGAGGGTATCGATGAACAACCAGGGTGCCATCTTCTCTCAGGTCATAATCCGATGTTGTATAGTCTGCCACGAGTCGATAATGCAGGCTGCCCTTTGGATCGACCACCGCAATCGGCGGCAGGAGCATGCCGGGTACAAACGCTTGAGCGATGGGGGCCTCAATTTCCAGAGAATCCGGGTAAGAGGCTTTATTCACCCGCAGTGTATACTCCAGGCTGGTGTCTTCGAAGTTGCGGCTGGTTTCTGTCACCACAAACTTTGCCTCACCGGCATTGTTGACGGTCATTTGGCCACTGTCGTAGTCCAGATCCACCACCTGTTGATTGAAGTCCACCGGCAGGAACTGCAGCTTGCCATCCTCGGCTTGCCCAGTTACCGTCGGCGCCAGCACGGTTTTACCATCCTCAAAACGCGCTTCGAGCAAGGTCTGCTCCAGCGACAACGTGGTGTTCTGCGGCGCCTTATCAATGGTCACCCGCATCATGACACCCCGGGCTCCATGGCCGGCATCGCCAGAATCAGTAATGCCGATGACGGTCGTTCCCGCATTGCGAATGATCAGGCGACGTTTGTCCAGATCGATCTCTACCACGTCTTCGGGCTGAGCACTGTCATAGCGGTAGCTCAATCTCCCCAGCACACCGGATATCGGAATCGACAACTGCTTGCCTTCAACATAACCGGCCGATACGTTCCCCACTTTCAAAGTGCCATCGGCATAGGAAACGTCCACATGAAACTGGGTACTGCTGCTCAGGTAGAAATCATCGCCACTGTCAGTCACCGTCACCAGACTGCTGCCAGCCGCAACCAGAGTCAGGCTGCCATCACCGTTTTGACGCAACACATCACCGTTTTCAACGCTGAAGCTGAGCTGGCCGCGGTTGCCTCGAACCACAGGCGTTAACTGCACATCGTCGGCAAACTGCAACAACAGGTCATCAGCCACCAAAGCCTCATTCACCATCTTGTCGATGGTAATCTCGACGGTGGCACTCTGAGGCTGATAGAGACCATCACCGTCATCATTCACCCACAAGATGGTGGTGCCGGGCTTCAATACCTGAATCTGACCGTCGTCAGACACCGTCACCACATCCTGAGGCTGACCTTCGACAAGGCCAAAACTCAACTGACCGTTGGCACCAATCACAGGCACAGCGAACTGGGCATTAACCCCATACGTCCGACGCACCGCTTCGGTGGTCAATCCGGAGCTTGGTAGCTGGTTAACGTTGATGGTTGCCGTCACTTCGGCGGGCAGGTGGTCGCGATCGCCGGCATCGGTGATCACCACCTCTGTGTCTCCAATACCGTCAAAGCCAAATAGCCCCTGAGCCGCATCGATCAGATGCACGACACTGTTGTCGTCCTGGTTCAGGGCATAGGTCAATGCCCCCTTGGCACCAGAAGCCACTAGGGTAAACGATTGATCGAAGCCGTAATCCAACGTCAGGTCCTCTACCGAAAACGCGCTATTGGCGACCTTCTCAATCACGACCCTAAAACGTTGAACCGATACCGGCGTGATCCCGTCGGTGGCAAATTGAGTAACCTCCACCTCCGTTGCCCCGGCATGCAGAATATCCATATCGCCACTGTCTCGATTGACTCGAATAACATCCGCCGCCGCCCCCGCCGCAATCTCGAACCTGTGGTGAGCCTGAAGCGGCCCCACATAAGCGGGTTTTAACTTACCTCCGCTGACAAAGGGCTTTGGCGACAGATCAGTAAAGCGAGCGACCGACTCATCCGTTGCCCGAACCTGAACTGAAATCTTGGCCTCGGCTGGCTGATAATTGCGATTGCCCGCGTCCCGAACCGTGATCTGAGTGGTTCCCACACCCAGCACTCGAATTAAACCAGAATCGTTGACCTCAACCACACCAGACTCACCCGTCAGTGTGTAACTCAGTGCACCTTTGTTTCCTTCAGTGACAATGGCATGTTCATCATAAGGCTGATAACCCAACATCAGATCATCCACCAACAGTGGCGGCCGGTTAGCTTTATTAATCACCACATCGATGTAGGCGGCCGTTTCTTTATAATGACTGCCCCCACTGTCGCTGACCTTTAGTCGCGTGTGGCCGGCATTAAGAATCCGAACTTCATCACGCAGAGTCAGCGCAATAACATCTACCGCTTCCCCGTCGGCAAAGCCGACACCCACAACGCCTTTTCCACCGCTTATCTCCAGCGGCAACAATAAGTCAGACTGATAATCATGGGTAATGGACGCAACCTTAAGACCTGGGTGCGTTTTTTTTTCAACAACATCGGTTGATGTGGATCCTCCGCCACTGCCGCCCCCACAGGCGCACAACAGCAAAGGAAACAGAACTATTAAAAGTCGTTTCACTAGCTACTATCCTAATCTTCAATATTTACTCTTCTATTTTCGCTGGCAATATTAATCCTAAAAATCAAAAAGACCAATCAAAAATCAACCGAGAAGTAAACAATATCACCCGCTCCACCTTCAGGGTTCTTAGCCATTCAACGAAAAACAAAAAAATCCTTAAAAATCATATGCAAATAAAGTTTTCTCAAAAGTTAATTCGTTTAACAATATGAATCCAATGATTAAACAATAAGAAAATATATGACTTAGCAAATATGATGAGCGAGAATATCGATAAGCGGCAAATTATAGGCTTGTTTAATTATGAATGAATATACCCAATAGTCTGTATATTTATCCTTAATTAATATTAATTAATTTAGCAGTACATTAATTAAGGCCCTCTCCCCACCTGTCCTGACAGATTTACCCAGACACCCTGAGTTTCGCTACCCTTGTCACCTTTCCCAGCCGAAAATCCTGATAGCGTTATCTTCCTGCGCAACATCAGTATGGAGCCCCAATGCGTACCCCGATTATTCTTGATTGTGACCCCGGCCATGACGACGCCATCGCCCTCATTTTGGCTCTGGCCTGCCCCGAACTCGAGCCTCTGGCAGTGACCACCAGCGCCGGAAACCAAACCCCGGACAAAACCCTGAACAATGCCCTGCGGGTGCTGACACTGTTACAGCGAAGTGACATCCCGGTGGCCGGTGGCGCCATTAAGCCATTGGCCCGGGAGCTGATCATCGCCGACAACGTCCACGGTGAATCTGGGCTCGATGGCCCCAAGCTGCCGGATCCTGGCTTTGCCCCCCAATCCATCAATGCCGTAGAGCTGATGGCGAACAAACTCAGAGCCAGTTCAGTTGCCGTTACTCTGGTCCCCACCGGCCCACTGACCAACATCGCCCTGCTGCTGGCCAATCACCCGGAGCTGCACAGCAAGATAGAACGCATTGTGCTGATGGGCGGAGCCGCCGCCATGGGCAACTGGACGCCGGCAGCGGAGTTCAATATCTACGTGGATCCAGAGGCCGCCGACATGGTGTTCAAATCCGGCATCCCCATTACCATGTGTGGTCTGGATGTGACCCATGAAGCCCAGATTATGGACGAAGACATCGAGCGAATTCGTGCCATCGGCAACCCCATCTCCAACGTGGTGGCGGAACTGCTGGACTTCTTTATGATCTATCATCGCGATCCCAAGTGGGGCTTTACCGGTGCCCCGCTGCATGATCCCTGCACCATCGCCTGGCTGGTGGCGCCAGAGCTGTTTGACACGCGAGAGTGCTGGGTCGGGGTAGAGACTCAAGGGGAGCACACTCAGGGGATGACGGTGGTGGACTACTACCATCTCACCGGCAAACCGGCCAATACCCTAGTGGCCATAGGCCTGGACCGGCAAGGTTTTGTGGACCTGCTGGCAGAGCGATTGCGCTTCTACGGCTAAGTCCGTCGCAACAAAAAGGCCGGTCCAAAGGACCGGCCAATTACAATCTCACACTCCCTCAATCAACTGACACGAAAGCGCTGGGTCAACTCGGTCAGGCCGTGGGCCAGCTTAGCCAACTCCTGACACGCACTGGCCGTCTGCTGCGTCCCCGCCAGTACCTCAGCCGCCGTATCGTGAATATTGACAATATTGCGATTCAGCTCGGCGGTCACACTGGACTGCTCCTCGGTAGCACTGGCAATGTGTGCCGACATATCCCCAATTTGGCCCATAGCCGCATTGATGGCACCAATCACCTCACCGGTGCGGTTGGTCTCCAACACGCTTTTCGCCATGGTATTGCGACTCTGCTCCATCACCCGCTCGGCATCGGACGCGCGCTGCTGGGTGCTGTCGATGATCTCGTGAATCTGGGTAGTCGAGTCTTGAGTCCGGCTCGCCAGGGTGCGAACCTCGTCGGCCACCACCGCAAATCCCCGTCCCTGCTCACCGGCCCGGGCCGCTTCAATGGCGGCGTTCAATGCCAGCAGATTGGTCTGATCGGCGATCTCCCGAATCACCGACAGCACCACCGCAATCCGGGAGCTGTCGGCCACCAATTGACGAATCACCTCGCTGGCCTCGGTCAGTTCCTGAGACGCCGCCTGAATGCTGGCCTGGCCCGACTGGGCCACCTGCTCGCCCTCATTGGCCGAGATTCGAGCCTGGTTGGCGGTGTCGGCCGCTTCCGAGGTATTGCCGGAGATCTCACCGATGGACGACTGCATCTGATTCATGGCGGTCGCCACCATATCAACATCGGTACGCTGGCGCTCCATGCCAGTGGCCGCATCCTGAGAGATGGCGCTGACCTCCTCGACGGCGGTCGCCAACTGGGTCGCGGCCGTACTCAGTTCAATCACCAGGCTGTTCAACTGACGCTGCATCTGCAGGCCGTCACTGGCCAGTTCCGCAAACTCGCGGGCGTGGAAACCGTCGTCGCTGATGCTGGAGGTCAGATCACCGGCGGCAATCCGGCGCAAAAAGTCCCCCATGGCGCTCAGGGGAACCATGATGCTGCGCAGTAGCAAGAACGCCGAAAACAGCAGCAGAGCAATGAAACAGGCGGACACCACCAGACTGTACTGCGACAACTCACTCAGAGCGGTCACCGTGGTGCCTTTGGCCTGCTCCACCCGGCTGGCGGACAACTGCTTTAACTGATCCAGCGTTTGCTGAACCTGCATGTACACCTCCCAGCTTTGCCGGGACGACAGGTAGCGGGCGGCACCCTGGGTGTCGCCGGCAGCATCCAATGTTAAAAACTGATCGTGGATGAGACTGTACTGAGCAATGTCGCGCTGCAGCTGCTGCAGCAACGTCTGCTCCTGCCCGTGACTCTCTGCCAGGGCTTTGGCTAATACTCGCTGTTGATCCTGACGAAGATCCTCCAGATAGCTAAGGGCGGTATCCGGCATCGGAGCACCGATGTCCCGCCGCAAGATGTACCCCAGCTCTTCGCGCCGCAGGCCGTCGAAGCCAACGCTGATCTGACTCAGATCGGACTGGTTCAAAAAGCCCTGCTCAAGTTGGCCGACGGCGTCGCCAACCCGTGAGGAACTCAGGTAAATGGTTCCAACCACAACCAAAAACAGGGAAAACAAGCCAAGAAATACCCCGGCCAGCAATGCACGGATGGAGGGTGGTTGAAGTAATCGTGTCAATATCATGGATGCAGCTCTCTTTTAAATTGGCAACAAAGTTGCCGGGCAGTCGATGCATCCTGACCCTTGGCCTCAGTGAGGCCGATATAGTTATAGTGGTGTTGTTATACGCTGAATAGCGACGAAAGACCTTGATCTATTAACCGATTCCTATTTCGGCGCGGCAATTTCTCGATCCGGCTCGCACTATTTTGCTCAGCCAACCGACCCGAAGATGATCAAACTTCTGTCCCAGTTCGGCCAAACCTGATGATGCGGGTGGCAACCGGCAAGACGCCGATAGCAGACCCTCTGGTGCTGTCATAGAGACAGCCAACGCCGAAAAAAGAAAAACGGGGCGAACAGGCTTTCGCCCCAGGGAAGAGTTAGCGGGCTTTCACGCCGGCGGAGAGCAGTACCGACACCAGCGCACAGGCGGCAATGCCCATCAACCCCCAGCCAACGTTGTCACCGATATCCATAACGTACTTGCCGGCCAGCAGCAGGGTCGCGACGGAAAACACCACCGCCAGGGCTTTCTGTCTGGCCCAGATAGCAATCGCAAACAACACGGGTAGTCCCAACAACCCGTAGGCGATTCCGCCCCAATGCTCTCCCGTTTGATAGAAACCAGCAAAACTGTTGAACGGCTGATAAAAGAAAAACGCACTGGCCAGCGCCAAGATTACGGCAACGATTTTTTTGTTCACGGCGTGTACAACTCCCAATGACATACAAAATTGCCTTGCATCATAGAGTGTTAGATTTATAAGAACCACCGTTCAAGCCGCTAAAATACCCCCTAGTCACAAAACTGGGTGCTCGCCTTCAACCTCAGTGATTGGCACCATGGCTCTGGCACACCACCGCCTCAGCCTGGTAGCCCCAGGTCAACCTGACCTCCCCCTGATGTTCCCACAGGCTTTCATTGCGACCACGATAACGCACCCCGCTGCCACTGGGCTGGCGAGTCATCAGCGACCGCTGTCCGTTGTAGTCGGCCACGAGCGTCGGCTCCGAGGTGGCATAGTGCCTGATCCGTAACGTCTGCGACGGTGTCGTCTGGCACCGAAAGCTGAGCCAGGGGCCTGCTTCAACCAGTTCGTACTCCGCCTGCAGGGTGACAATGCGCTGCCGATAGCTGTCCGCCATGCAGCGATCGGGATCGGCGCTTTTCCAACAGTCATTGCGCCCCTTAATCCAACCCCGCTGCTCCGCTACCAGCATCGAACCAGGCTGACTCTCTGCCACAGTACGCGCCTGGCGATACACTCGGCTCAATTGCCGATCCAAAGCCGCCAACGACTCCGACCGGCAGATGCGCGACTCCATGCTCCCGCTTTCCACCTGCTGGCAGTCAAAGGCCGGGCCGCTGGGTGACCCCGGCTCGGCGCTGCAACCGGCTAAAACCGACAACACAGATAACACCATTGGAATGCCCCTGTTTCTCACACTTCTCTCCTCACGACAATACCCGCTGCCGGTTACCGCCCCGCAGTGGCAAGCTACCCGGTTAAGCAAAAGTTCAGGCAAGAATCTACCAACTGACCTAGGATAGGTTAAAGGAAAACATAAGTGCATGAACTAGCGATATTAAATTTATGAAAATCTAAGGGAGTGACCATGAAAGCCGTGACATTGATGACGCTAAGTGTGCTCTGCTGTGCCCCGGCATCGGCACAGTGGTTTGTGGCCCCATTTGGCGGCTACAGTTTCGGTGCCAGTGACTTTGATCTGACCAACACCGAAGAAGAACAAGACAGCGGTAATCTGAGCATCGAAGAGTCGAGCCACTTTGGCTTCATGACAGGCACCATGGTCGACGACACCGGCAGCGTCTACCTCTACTACAGCCATCAGGACACCGACCTTCGCAGCGGTGGCGCATTCACGCCACAACTGAGAGAAACGCTCAGCGTCGACTATCTGCACCTGGGGGGGACTCGCTACTACCCGCAGGCTCAGTTCAACCCCTACATCAGCGCCAGCATCGGCCTGACACAACTGCGCCCCGGCGGCGACCTGTCCAATGAAACCAAGTTCTCAATGGGGCTGGGCACCGGCCTGGAGTATCAGATCAGTTCGCGGCTGTCATTTTTCGCCGAGATTCGCGGCTTCGCGACCTTTACCGACTCCGAAGGAGGAATCCTGTGCGACGGCGAGCGCTGCGTCTGGAAAATCAAATCCGACATGTTCTGGCAGGGGCAGACCAACCTGGGACTGAGGCTGAAATTCTAAAGCGGCGCCAGCACTGCTGACCACTGCCGCTCCAGCACCGCCAACGCCGACTCAAGCCCACGGCAGGCCGAGCCGCTGCAATGGGGGGCACCGCCCAGCCACAGCGAGATCAGTGGGCGTGGCCCTCAGAGTCACCTTCCAACGCCTTCAGCCGCGCGTCCTCCTGGGCGATCATCTGCTGCAATTCGGCGATGTTCTGCTGCACTTTCGCCGCCCCCAATTTGGCCCCTTGAGCGGTCAATTGCGGCATCAGGGCAATGCTCTTACGGCCGGTGGGGGTCTGGTAAAAAGCATTCAGGTCTTGCAACTCCTGTGCCGTAAAGGCTTCCGAGTACATATCCACCAACAGCGGTTTCAGACTGGTGTAACTCATGTGTTTATGCAGAAACTGGCTCATTACCTGCTGGTAAGGCGCCATGGCCGGGTTTTGTTGTACTTGCAGAGTCAGCATCTGGTCGATGGACTGCTCCAGTACCTGCGCCATGCCCATGGAATCCAGCAGTCGCTCTGCCTCTCCCCGGGGATCGCCTGCCGCCCGAACCACCATGGTGGTCATCATCATCATTATCACTACGGCCACTCGCCAAATGGGTTTCAAGGGCACCTCCTGCACACACTGTGTCGATAACATCATGCTCATCGCTCAAAGGCAATGGCACTCCATTGATAAGTCAGTCATTGAACCAGAACATGGCCGCCAATGTTGCGCCCTTCAACACAAACTTTGGCGGCAACTCGCCATCGGGGCCGGGCCAATCATAATCAAACAGATAACGAATGTGGCCGCTGCCAGGCGCCGGACAGATCACCCGGCCGGACAACGCCTCCATCCCAGCCACGCACAGTTCGGTTCCATCCGGGTACACCCATTCAAAACCATCGCCAATTCGATGATCCAGGTAGGAGGCAATCTGAGACTGACGATTCTCAAGGCTGTATAAGCCTTTATCGTCAAAATGAAAAATCAGTTCCTGCTGCTGCAGATTGACCACCCGCAGTTGCCGATGGCGCCCAGCCTCAGACAGCGGCCATTCCTCGAATACCTGCGACTCTGGGAACCGGCGCTGCACCTGGGTCCGCGTTGGCGCACTCAGCTCAAGCCCGGTAAGGCCCTCTTCGGTTAGGCGCAATTCCGACCCGGCGCAGGCCGCCAGAGCGGCGACGCTGATGCCCGCCAGCAGACAGCGTCCACGCTTGGTGCCATTACCCTTGCTCATGCTTCTCTCCCATGGCCACAGTGTGGCGCCTCACCACTGCAGGGCATCGAAGTCCGTCGATGGCGGCAGCAATGGCCGCCATACCCCGGGGTAATGCTCATCCTCAGTGGCGAAGCTCATGACGCTGCCGGCCACCCCCGCAGCCGGCCCGGAGAGTGCCTCCACCTTAAAGCCGTCGATAATCCAGCCCATGCCCCGCTTCTGAACTGGTCGCAACAGTGGTCCGGCCGGGGCCGAATTCAACTGTGCCACCGAGTAGATCAGCGATCGAAATGGACCGGCGTCGCCGCCGTCATCGGTGGCCGAAGCCCACAGAGTACCGTCAGCATCCAGATACAGATCGGAGATCGCCCGGCGTCCCGGGCGCTGCGGCCCCGGAGCCGTCACCCGCATCAATGGCGCATCCAGCCAGTTCAGGCGGCCACTCTGAGGCTCAAACTCCCCCAGACGCACTACCCCTTCGGGGTAGTGGCGGCTGCCGCCACGCTCGGCAATGATCACCTTAAAGCCGCGATCCGATGCCAGACACACCATGCCTTCAACATTATCCCCCTCGATCCCGGGCTTACTGTCCACCCGTCTGGGCAACGGGTACACCGCCATCACCCGGGCCCGATCCCCCTCAAGGTGTACGTGGAAGACTCGGCCAAACCGTCCCTGCCAGGTACCGGACTCCGCCAGTAAAAACTCGCCATCCCGTCCCGGCAGGGCGCACAGCGACTCCAGGTCACTGGCCTGGCCATCGGGACTGTGCCAGTCATCGATACGCACCGGCCGATACTCGTAACCGGACGAGGGGGTCAACCGCACAATCCCCAGCCGCTCCCCCGCCGCATCACTTTTGCGGTCCAGCACCACCACAAAGGCGCGGCCATCCAACGGCGCCATGCCGCTGAATCCCGGCACCGACGCCCACACCGGCTGTGACAAGCATGCCACAGCCACCATCCACCAACGCCACATAGAGAGTTTCCGATTTACTGACAACAAAGTGCCCGGACCTCAGTCCGGGCCAGTTAGAGACAGGGGACCATCATATCCATTCCGGGTCATGGGTAAAGCTGACATTCACCCAATAGCCGGGCTGAATCTTCGACGCCACGTCAGCGACGCGATAACGGACTTCGTCCATCTGCCTCACCGTCATCGTTCGATGAGCCATCAACAGATTCAGCTCCACGGTCACGTTCCGGCCGACACTGACGGTACGCAGTTTAAACTGGGCGTCCAACTCGGCGGCAATGGCTTCAGCCTCCCGCCGCAGCGGCGCCAACTGCTTATCGCCCACCCGAAACTGCAACACCTCTTTGAACGCCGACACCAGGCTTTTCAATGGCAGCAGAATAAACAGGCTCGAGGCCACTACCAGCATCAGTGGATCCGCGTAGGGCACCAACCAACTGTACGCGCTTCCCTGCAGTAGAAAAGCCACCGAAAACCCCACCAGGACACCGATACTGAGCAATGAATCTCCCAGCCATTGGTTGCGCTCTGCCTGCAGCAATCCGGATGAAAGGCGCCGATTGCGTCGCTCGATCACCAGGGTTACGACCACGCAGCCCACCGAACTTATCAAGGCATACAGCATCGCCGAAGAGGGGGACACATCGCGGCCACCGGCCATCAGATCGGCCAGGGCTTCAAAGGCTGAAAAGGCACACATGCCAATGAGAGTCAGTGACTTGAACACCACCAACAGGGGTTCAAAATGGGCTTTACCAAAGGGAAATCGTTCGTCTTCATCCGCCTGCTGTATCTGCTGTAATACCAGCAGAGACAACAGGCTCAGGCCCATGCTGATGAGCGAGTAGACTCCATCGAAGAGGATCATTGCGGATGAGGTTAGGAGCCCCCACCCGACCCCGAACAGGGCAAAAGCAAAGGTCACTGCTACCGATAATTGAAGGAGTCTCTGTTCATTCATAAAACCTGCTTAGTTGAGGGTGTTATCCATTCGTAGCAGGAGTCGGGGTTAGCCCGAAGCCCACTCGCACATGAGTTAAGTTCATGTAACTATTAAATTTTACCACAATTTACGAACAAAAACTGACCCTGGAGATCGGCGCCAACCGTTATGCTGCAATAACCCGCCGCCGTTCCACTGCCCCAACCACAAAAAAGCCGCGCAAAGGCGCGGCTGCATGACACGTCATAACGACCTTAATCGGCCTGACGAATCTTAATCGGTTTACGCTCGATCAGTTTGCCATTGAGGGTAAACATCGCCTTGCGGGCCTTGTCGTAGCTCGGCATATCAACAAAACCAAAGCCCTTGGACTCGCCGCTGTGCTCATCCATGACCAGCGTACAGTCGCTGACATCACCAAAACGCTCAAACAAGGCTTTCAGCTCAGCCTCGGTCAGGGTGCGGGCAAGATTTCGTACCAAAAGTTTCATAGTAGGCCGTCGTTATACAAGAAGGGAAAACACAATAAGCCGGCCATTATCCCAGATGCCCCAGCCCAAACCAAGCACTGCGTTTGTTGATCACGGTGCCTGCTGAGCCACCTGCATCTTAAGCCAGTGCCTCTGCTGGCAGCGATTGTAAAACTGTTTGCCCAGTGGCCGAATCGCCAACCCCGCAGTTTCGGTGACCCGATAACTGATCCAGCACTCCGGACAAGAGTCCATTGCCGCCTCCGATTCCGGAATCAGGTCCTGCTCTTCGAGGTGCACCAGCTCGACACCGTTGTCAAACCAGTAGCGGTACTCGGTTTCGCACACCTGCAAATCCTGCTCCTGATGCCAGCGCTGCTGTTGCTGCTGCCTGACCAACTTCACTACGGAAGGGCACTGACCAATGGCCAGGATGTAACTGCTTAATTGCTCCATCGACACTCCCATGGACACTGAGTTTCCGCTCGAGCGGGAACGGTACGGCGCCTCAGTGTAGGGCCACTGAGGCCAAATACAACCCACAACCAGTAGGGTTAAGTCATTGACTCAAAATAAAAACGCCACGAGTTACCCCGTGGCGTCATTCTGGATCCACCCAAGCTGAACTAGAGGCGGATGCCGCCGTCGACCTCGATGCAGCGACCGGAGAAGTAGTCATTGGCAATGATGAATTCGATGGCCTGAGCAATCTCATCCGGCTGCCCCAGACGCCCCACCGGCACCGCCTGCTCCAACCGGGCCAGCGCCTCGGGCTTCATGGCATCGGTCATCTCGGTTTTGATCACTCCCGGTGCCACCACTCCGGTGCGAATGCCGTAGCGAGCCAGCTCCCGAGCCCAGCCTACGGCCATGGTGGCCACCGCCGCTTTCGAGGCGGAGTAGTTGGTCTGGCCGATATTACCGGCTTTGGCCAGCGATGAGATGTTGATGATCACCCCCCGACTGCCGGTTTCCACCATCACCGCGGCGGCTTCCCGACCGCACAGGAAGGTACCGGTGAGGTTGACGTCAATCACCTTCTGAAACTGTGCCAGGCTCATCTTGGCGCTGACGATCCCCTCTTTGGCTTTCAGCAACATGCCGTCCGCCAGCACGCCGGCATTGTTGACCAGCACATCCAGCGCCGCATGATCGCGCTTGATGGCGGCAAACACCGCTTCCACTTCCGCTTCATCGGTAATGTTGACCTGATAGCCACTGGCATCAATGCCCTCGGACGCCAGCGCCTGGCAGGCCTGGTCCAGAGTCTCGGCCTGAATGTCCAGCAGCGCCAGACGGGCGCCCTGACGGCCAAGGCGCTGTGCCATGGCCAACCCCAGTCCTCGGGCTCCGCCGGTAATGGCCACCACCTTGTTGTTGAGTTCCATCTCTACCCCTTGTTCGTGTTCTGCTGTTCAAATTGCTCAAAAATGCTGGAAAAATCCCGCCGACCATTGCCTTTGGCCGCATGCAGACGGAACAGGCTGGTGGCCAGCGATCCCATCGGCGTCGCGCTGCCGCTGTCGGTGGCGGTGTGGGCCGCCAGCCCCAGATCCTTGCACATCAGGTCCACCATAAACCCACCCTGATAGCCGTTGCTGGAGGGCACACTGTCCATCACGCCCGGGCAGGGGTTGTATTTCTCCAGGGTCCAGTTGCCGCCGGAGCTGACCTTGATGATCTGCGACAACACCTTGGGATCCAGGCCATTTTGAATCCCCAGTTGCAGCGCTTCCGAGGTACCGGCCATCAGCACCGCCAGCAGCATGTTGTTGCAGATCTTGGCCACCTGACCGGCACCGGCGGCGCCGGCATGAAAGATGTTGGCGCCCATGGAGGCCAGAATCGGCTGCGCCTGAGCAAAACCATCATCACTGCCGCCGCAGATAAAGGTCAGGGTGCCGGCGGCCGCGCCGGCGGTGCCTCCGGATACCGGGGCATCGACAAACTTCAGCCCCTTATTCTGGGCCGCCTGCGCCACCACTCGGGCACTTTCGGCATCGATGGTGGAGCTGTCGATCAACAAGGTGCCCTGCGCCACGGTCTCTACCAGGCCCGACTCTCCGAGATACAGGCCGCGAACGTGCTGGCCCGCCGGCAGCATGGTGATCACCACCTCGGCACCGGCGGCGGCGCCACAGCTGGAGGGACAGGGAATCGCTCCCTGCTCGGCAATGGCGTGTACGGCGTCGTGATTAAGGTCAAACACCCGCACGGTGTGGCCGGCCTTGACCAGGTTCAGGGCCATGGGCCCCCCCATGTTACCCAGGCCGATAAAAGCGATGGTCGCCATAACTACTCCTTGTTCCAGTTCTGTAATGGGTGATCACGCCAGGGTGGGGTCACCATGGCGTCGATGTGGGCCGCCGGCACCTCGTCGACCGAGGCAAAACGCCACTTTGGCTGGCGATCCTTGTCGATCAACAGGGCTCGAACCCCCTCGACAAAATCCCCCAGCTCGGCGCAGCGTACGGCCATCACCAGCTCTTTTTCAAACACCTGCTCCAGGCTCAAGTTCTGCCCCTGCTGCAGCTGGTGCCACAGCAGATGCATGGTGATGGGGCTGCCCATCGCCAGGGTGGCCGCAGCCCGGGACAGCCACTTCTGGTCACTGTCCAGCCGACTCATACGGGTCACCACTTCGGCCACCTCGTCACCGGCCATCAGGGCATCAATATCGGCCTGATTGGCCTGCAGTACACTGTCCGGTAACTGCGGCAAATCCTCGTCCTGGTACCGCTGCAGCAGCCCGTCCAGAACCTGATGGGCTTCGGCGCCAGACCAATCCAGCTGGCACAGATCGCTCAGCAGCCGCCCACGGCGTTGGCTGGCCACCCCGTAATCCGCCAACCCCACATAACGGGCATCGGCGCCATTCATCTGATAGCCGCTCAGGCCGAGGAAGCGTCCACACTGTCCCGGCATGCGATTCAAAAACCAGGTGCCACCCACATCGGGAAACAAACCGATGCTGATCTCGGGCATGGCGATACGGGAGGTTTCGGTGACCACCCGGTGACTGGCGCCCGCCATCAACCCCAGGCCGCCGCCCATGACGATGCCACTGCCCCAGAGCACGATGGGCTTAGGATAGACATGGATCAGATGGTCGAGTCGGTACTCGGCGGTAAAAAATTGCTCGACCTCCTCGACCCGCTCGCCGGGGTGAGCCACACAGGCGTCGTACATGGCCCGAATGTCACCGCCGGCACAAAACGCCTTATCGCCGGCCCCGTCGAGCAGCACACATTGAATGTCATCCCGACTCTGCCAGGCCAGCAACTGCCGGTACAGACGTTCAACCATGGGCAGAGACAGGGCGTTGAGTGAGCGCTCACTATTGAGGGTCAGCTGACCGATACGGGCACCATCGCGGCCCTGATGTTCTTGAACATGAACCAACTCAGTCATCAGCGATTCTTCCATTGTGGGGCGCGCTTCTCCAGGAAGGCGTTGACGCCCTCTCCCTGATCTTCGCTATCGAACAGATCCAGGAATCGCTCCCGTTCATTCACCAGCGCCTGCTGACGAGGCATGCTGCGGCCCGCCTGAACCAGGGTTTTGCAGGCCGCCACGGCGACCGGACTCTGCCTGGCCACCTTTTGCGCCAGGGTCAGGGTCGCCTCCAGGGCGCCGCCGCGATCCACCACCTGTTCAACCAGACCGATGGCCAGGGCGTGATCCGCCTTGAGACGCTCACCACACAAGATCATCCGCTTGGCCCAGCCCTCGCCCACCAGCGCAGTCAGGTTCTGGGTGCCTCCGGCACAAGGCAACAGCCCCACGGTGGCTTCCGGCAACGCCAGTTGCGCCTGAGATTCCGCCACCCGCAGATCGCAGGCCAATGCCACCTCCAGGCCACCGCCCATGGCATAGCCATTGATGGCGGCGATAGACACGCCTCGAAACGCCGACAGCGCTTCAAAGGCTCGGCCAAAGGCGCGGGCCATATTGGCCGCCACCGCCTTGTCACCGTCGGCAAACAGTTTCAAATCGGCGCCGGCGGAGAAGAACTTGTCGCCCTCTCCGGTCAAAACCAAGGCGTACACCGAGGAATCTGCATTCAATTCCGCCACCAATTGCTCCAGCTCGCCCAGGCTTTGCAGCGTCCAGGTGTTGGCCGGCGGGTTGTTGATGGTCACCAGGGCGATGTGGTCCCGACGCTCAAGTGTCAAAAATTCCATTTACTCTCTCCGTTACACGATGGCGCTGGCGTTGTCGTCCAGCAGGCGCCGGGCGATGATCAACCGCATGATCTCGTTGGTGCCTTCCAGAATCTGATGGACCCGCACATCACGAACGTGGCGCTCCAGCGGGTACTCCTGAATGTAGCCGTAGCCGCCATGGATCTGCAGCGCCTCGTTACACACCATGAAACCAACGTCGGTGGCGAAGCGCTTGGCCATGGCGCAATAGGCCGTTGCCTCGGGGTCGCCGTTGTCCAGCTTGAACGCCGCCAGACGCACCAACTGCCGTGCCGCCACCAGTTCGGTGGCCATGTCCGCCAGCTTAAATTGCAGCCCCTGAAACGCCGCCAGCGGCTTGCCGAACTGCTTACGCTCGGCCATGTACTGCTGCGCCCGCTCCAGTGCCGCCTGGGCAGTACCCAGTGAGCAGGCGGCGATGTTGATGCGACCGCCATCGAGCCCCTTCATGGCGAAGGTGAACCCCTGGCCTTCGTCACCCAACAGGTTAGCCACCGGCACCCGCACGTTATCGAAGGTCACCAGCCGGGTCGGCTGAGCGTTCCAGCCCATCTTCTCTTCGGCCTTGCCGTAGATAATGCCGTCCAGATCCGCAGGCACCGCGATGGCACTGATCCCCTTGGGGCCGTCGCCGCCGGTGCGACACATCACCACCAACAGTTCGGTGGCTCCGGCACCGGAGATGAACATCTTGGCGCCATTAAGTACGTAATGGTCGCCGTCCCGCTCCGCCTTGGTGGTGAGGCTGGCAGCGTCGCTGCCACTGCCCGGCTCGGTCAGGCAGTAGGAGGCCAGTTTCTGCCCGGTAGTCAGCGCCTCGCACCACTGGGTTTTGAACGCCTCGGTGCCCCAGGTTGCCACCATCCAGGTGGCCATATTGTGGATGGTCATCATGGCGGTGGTGGCGGTGCAGCCCTTGGACAGCGCTTCGAAAATCAACGCACTGTCGAGTCTGGACAACCCCATGCCACCGGCCTCTTCCGGCGAATACAGGCTACAGAAGCCCAGCTCACCGGCCTGTTGAATTACCGCTTTGGGAAAGTGGTGGTCCTTGTCCCACTGACCGGCATTGGGCGCCAGTTCCGCCTCGGCAAACTGCTCCGCCACCTCGATGAAGGCCTGCTGATCCTGAGTCAGATTAAAATCCATAATTGCCTCCTTATTTCAGGGCGATGGTCAGGTTCTGACCTTCGACAATGCCGGACTCGGGCCAACGGGCGGTGACGGTCTTGGTTTCGGTGTAGAAGCGCACCGCCTGCTTGCCGTAAGCATGCAGGTCACCATAGAAGCTGTTTTTCCAGCCGGTAAAGGAGAAAAACGGCAGCGGTACCGGAATCGGCACATTGATGCCGACCTGGCCCACTTCAATCTCGTGCTGGTACTTACGGGCAGCGGCGCCGGAGTTGGTAAAGATGGAGGTGCCGTTACCAAAGGGGTTGTTGTTGACCAGTTCGATGGCCTCGGCCAGGGTATCGACGTTGCTGGTGCACAGCACCGGCCCGAAGATCTCCTCGTTGTAGATGCGCATCTGTGGCGTCACGTCGCTGAACAGCGTTGGCCCCACCCAGTTGCCGGACTCGTGACCGGGCACGGTAAACTCGGAGCCATCCAGCAGACAGGTGGCCCCCTCCTCCTTGCCGGACTGAATCAGTTCCAATACCCGCGCCTTGGCACCTGGGTTGATCAGCGGCCCGTAGCCTGCCTCCTCGTCGTCCCACAAGCCGGGGCGAACCTTGGCCAGCGCCTGTTGCAGTTCAGGGATCCACTGCTTGGACTCGCCGACAAATACCGCCACCGAAATCGCCATACAGCGTTGACCGGCGGCGCCCACGGAGGACCCCACCAACTGATTGATGACGGTATCCTTATCGGCGTCGGGCATCACCACCATGTGGTTCTTGGCACCGGCAAACGCCTGGACTCGTTTCAGGTTGGCGGTACCGGTTTTGTAGATGTATTGCCCCACGGGCACCGAACCGACGAAGGAGATGGTCTTGATGTCCGGGTGGGTCAGAATCTGATCCACCACCTCTTTGGCCCCATGGACCACATTCAGCAGCCCCTTGGGCGCCCCGGCCTGCTCAAACAACTCTGCCAGCAGCATCGGCGTCATCGGGTCCTGTTCAGAGGGCTTGAGGACAAAGCCGTTGCCGCAAGCGATGGCCATCGGGAACATCCACAGCGGAATCATGGCCGGGAAGTTAAACGGCGTGATACCGGCACAGACACCCAGCGGCTGAATGTAGCTGTAGGTATCGATGCCTCGAGCCACGTTTTCCACCGTTTCCCCCATCATCATGCTGGCGATGTTGGCCGCCTGCTCCACCACCTCGATGCCACGCCAGACGTCCCCCTTGGCATCGGCAAACGTCTTACCGGTCTCTTTGGCCAACACGGTGGCGATGCGGTCGTGGTTCTCTTTTAACAGGTGCTGATAGCGCAGCATTAAGCGGGCCCGCTCCGAGACTGGCGTTTCCCGCCACTGCAGCTGGGCGGCCTTGGCGCTGGCCACCGCCTGGTTGACCTCCGCTTCGGTGGCACAGTTAAGTTGGGCGATGGTTCCGTTATCGGCGGGGTTGGTGATCTCGATGATGCGGTCGCCGCTGCCATTCAGGCATTCGCCGCCAATTAAGTGCTGTACTTGTGTGGTCATTGTTGCTTCTCCCGTTAGCTATGTCGCCACCTGCCGCCTGTGCCTTAACGGCGTTCTTATCAGCAGGTGACCAATCCTTGGTTGTAAGAGGTGCCGTTGTTAATCGGCCAATTCGATGGCCACCGCGGTCGCTTCTCCGCCGCCGATGCACAGGGACGCCACCCCCTTGCGCAGCCCCCGGGCCTTAAGGGCATGCACCAGAGTCACCAGCAATCGAGTTCCGGAGCAACCGATGGGGTGTCCCAGGGCACAGGCACCTCCGTTGACATTGACCTTGGCGGCATCCAAATTCAGTTCCGAGATCGCCAGCATGGTCACCATGGCAAAGGCCTCATTGATCTCATACAGATCCACCTCATCCCGCTGCCAGCCGGTTTTTTCCAGCAGCCCACTCATGGCGCCAACCGGGGCAATGGTAAACTCCTCAGGTGCCTGAGAGTGGGTATGGTGACCGGCAATGCGCGCCAGCACCGGCAAGCCGTTAGCCCGGGCGTAACCGGCGCTGGTCAGCACCACCGCGGCGGCGCCGTCGGAGATGGAGCTGGCATTGGCGGCAGTAATGGTGCCCTGTTTGGCAAAGGCGGGACGCAGGGCGGGAATCTTGTCAGGGCGAGCATTGCCCGGCTGCTCATCCACAGTCACGGTCACGTCGCCCTTGCGGGTAGTCAGGGTCAGCGGAGTGATCTCAGCCTCAAAGGCTCCGGCTTCGATGGCGGTGTTGGCCCGGCGCAGACTTTCCAACGCGTAGGCATCCATCTGCTCCCGGGTTAGCCCGTAGTCATTGGCCGTGGTCTGGGCAAACACCCCCATGGCCTTGCCGGTATAGGCGTCCTCCAGGCCATCGAGAAACATATGGTCCATCACCTGACCATGGCCCATGCGCATGCCGCCGCGGGCTTTTTCCAGCAGATAGGGCGCACGGGTCATGCTTTCCATGCCGCCGGCCACCACCACCTCGGCACTGCCGGCCTTAATCAGATCATGGCCAAGCATCACGGTTTTCATGCCGGAACCACACACCTTGTTGACCGTCGTGGCACCGGTAGATTGCGGCAGACCGGCTTTCAGGCTGGCCTGACGGGCCGGGGCCTGCCCCAGGCCCGCGGGCAACACACACCCCATCAGCACCTCATCCACCTGCTCGGCAGCCAGCCCGGCCTGCTTGACGACCGCAGCAATGGCAGCGGCACCCAGCTCCGGCGCCGCGACGCCACTCAGGCCCCCCTGAAAACCACCCATGGCGGTGCGACTGGCGGCCGCTATCACAATCTCGTGATCCTTGATCATTTCCAACTCCTTGTATTCCGATTAGGGCTAGGTTACTTGATATCTGACGTTTACGGCAACGTAAACTTTGGTTTAATAACGCCGAAAGTTTCACCACGCTGTAAGCCCACGCTGACGCAATCTCCACTATTCTTTATTCACCAGTTACAAACAGATGGGATTTCAATGGATAACGGACAGATGATGATCAGTTGGTTCAGCCGCCTGCTCGAATTGAGTGCGGCCCTGCTGATCTTCCTGCTGGGGCTGGGATTGCTGGTGGTGATCTACCTGTACATCAAGGACGTCACCCAGACCCAACAGGCGATTCGCCGCAACTACCCGGTGATCGGCCGGTTCCGTTACTGGTTCGAGCACATGGGCGAGTTCTTTCGCCAGTATTTCTTTGCCCTGGACCGGGATGAAATGCCGTTTAACCGGGCTCAACGAAGCTGGGTCTACCGGGCCGCCAAGAACGTTGACAGCACCATCGCCTTTGGCTCCACCCGCCCGTTAAATCAACCCGGCGACATCATCTTCCTCAACTGTCTGTTTCCGACTCTGAAAGAGGATGCGGTACCGCCCACCCCGGTTACCATCGGCGAAGGGGTGGCCCGCATTCCCTATACCACCAGCAGCTTTTTCAACGTCTCTGGTATGAGCTTCGGTGCCCTGAGTGTGCCGGCGGTACGGGCGCTGTCCATCGGCGCCAGGGAGGCCGGTATCTGGATGAATACCGGTGAGGGCGGGCTGTCTCCCTACCACCTGGAGGGCGGCTGCGACGTGGTCTTTCAGATAGGCACCGCCAAATACGGCGTCCGTGACGCCGACGGCAACCTCAGTGATGACAAGTTACGGGAGGTGGCCCGCCATGAGCAGGTGCGTATGTTTGAGATCAAGATGAGCCAGGGCGCCAAACCGGGCAAAGGGGGAATTTTACCCGCCGGCAAGGTCACCGCCGAGATCGCCAAAATCCGTGGCATTCCAGAGGGGGAAGATTCCATCAGCCCCAATGGCCACCCGGAGATACGCAGCGTCGACGATCTGCTGACGATGATCGCTCGAGTGCGCGACGTCACCGGCAAACCCTGTGGCTTTAAATCGGTGATCGGCCACACCGCCTGGCTGGAAGATCTGATGAGCGCCATCAAAACCCGAGGGCCGGACTCGGCGCCGGATTTCATCACCGTGGATTCCGCCGATGGCGGCACCGGTGCCGCCCCGCAGTCGCTGATGGACTTCATGGGCCTGCCGCTCAAACGCAGCCTGCCGCTGGTGGTGGACACCCTGGAGCGCCACGGCTTGAAATCGCGCATCAAGGTGATCGCTTCCGGCAAGTTGGTCAACCCATCCGACGTGGCCTGGGCCTTGTGTGTTGGCGCCGATTTTATCAACTCGGCGCGGGGATTTATGTTCTCTCTGGGCTGCATTCAGGCGCTGCAATGCAACCGCAACACCTGCCCCACCGGCATCACCACCCACGACCCCAAACTGCAAAAAGGGCTGGTGGTGGAAGACAAGGCTATCCGGGTGGCCCATTACGCCACCAACCTGATGCACGAAGTCGGTGTCATCGCGCACTCCTGTGGCGTACGGGAGCCACGATTGCTGCGCCGGGATCACGCTCAGGTGATCAACGACCACGGTTTACCGGTGTCCCTGCAACAGCACGGCGACAGCCAATAACGAACCAGACCAGCAGAGTGTCGATGGCCGAGATTTTTAATAGCCACATTGGTCTTTAATTTCCCAGAGAGGGTAACCACAAGAGCAAAACCAATACCAAACTCGATTTTGTTGTGCCAATCCGTATCCAGGTCAACCGCACAACTTTATCGATATAGGGAATAATCAAAAATAGTGACACTCTATTTTTGTATTAGTCCGCCACACTATAACAACGCCCGGTTTATAATCTGCCTTACGGCAATTAAACCATCACAAAAATTCTCATCTTGAGCCCAACCTTCATTGCTTTTGCCTCCATTCGTTACATCGACCACGACAATTCACCGCCAGCGCAGACTAACCGAGCCTTATTTCGCCCCCAATTCAGTGGGTCTCGCTAATTGACAGCTATTTATCACGACAATTAACCAAGCGAGTTCGGAATAAATTAGAATTTTGCTGCGAATTATTCTGCTCACAGTGCATTTGTAAAATCTTCTACTACGCTCAATGTTGTGTCGTATTAACCGACATTTGCGCTCCGATATTGCGGAGCATGCGGATACAACTACACAGATAATAAGTTTCAAGGGATTTGGAGACGAAGATGAAAAACAGTTTACTGTCCACCACGATCCGTTTTTCCATGATCGCTGGTGCCACCACCGCCGCCCTCGCGGTACCCGTTGTTTACGCCGAAGAGGAAGTCGAACGCATTGAGGTCACCGGTTCGCGAATTAAGCGAACCGATGTCGAGACCCCGGTACCGGTCACCGTCATCAGCCGCTCAGACATGGACGCCATCGGCGCCCTCAATGTGGCCGATGTCCTTAACTCCTCACCGGTGGCCATCGCCGGCAGCGACCAGTCCAACTCATCGTTCTCAACCACCACCGTCGGCCTGGCGACCACCGAACTACGAAACCTGGGAGCGGAACGAACCCTGGTGCTGGTCAACGGCCGTCGCTTTGTCTCGGGTGTGGATCCGTCCACCGGTTATGCGGTGGATCTGAACTCGATCCCCACCTCCATCATCGAGCGGATTGAGATTCTCAAGAGCGCCTCGTCCGCCATCTACGGCTCCGACGCCGTCGCCGGGGTGGTCAATATCATTACCCGCAGCGAAATTGAAGGGGTAGAGGTCAACGCCCAGTACGGCACCTCAGACGAGAGTGACCGCGATACGGTGGAGCTGAACATCACCGCCGGTGGCAGTTGGAGCTCGGGTAACGCCTACGTCACCATGGGCTGGGACGACGACGAGGGCCTTAAGGCCAGCGATCGCGGCTTCTCCGCCCAGGATACCGCCATCTATCTGGATGAAAACGGCAACGAATTTGCCGATGTGCTGTTCTCCTCGTTCCCACCCCAGGGACGGATCACCATTCCCGATGTCGGCAGCTTCAATGCCGATGGCACCCCCTTCACCGCCGACAGTCGCTTCAACCGGGCCGACTACCGTCAGTTGGTGACTCCCATTGAGCGCCGTTACGCCGCCGCCGGATTGAATCAGGAGATCAACGACGACGTACGCTTCTTTGCCGAACTGAACTACAACGGCAGCGAAACCAACGACTCCACCATTGAGCCGACGCCGCTGGATGTGGTCAACGACATCTGGCTGCAAGACCGTAACGGCACCGGCGGCATGGACGTTAACTCGCCGCTGATCCCAGAGCTGATGCGTCAGGAACTGATCAACGCCGGCATCACCAACCTCAACGAAGTGGCCTTTGTGCGCCGACTGGTTGAATTCGGCGCTCGCTCCACCGACGTCGAACGAGACACCATTCGCATGGCCACCGGCTTCGACTGGACCATCAATGACGACTGGGAAGCCGAGTTCTACTACACCTGGGGTAAAACCGACCAATGGCAGGACAACGGCGGTCAGATCAACATCGAACGGGCCGCTCTGGCACTGGATGTGATCGATGACGGCAGCGGCAACCTGGTGTGTCGCGATGAAACCGCCCGCCTGCAAGGCTGTGTGCCGCTGGACCTGTTCGGTGCCGGCACCGTCACCCCGGGCGCGGTGGATTACGTCCGCTCCCCGGCTAAAGCCACCGGCGAAGTCACCCAGGAGGTGTTCGGTGCCAGTGTCGCCGGTGAGATGCCACTGGAACTGCCCGGCGGCCGCATCGGTGCGGTGCTGGGGTATGAATACCGCGATGAGTCCGGTAACTATCAGCCCGGGGATCTGGCCCAAACCGGCTCCTCCAGTACCAACCTGTCTGAACCCACCGACGGCAGCTTCCACACCAACGACATCTTTGGTGAGCTGCAACTGCCGATTCTCGATGAGTTGATTCTGAATCTGGCGGCCCGTTACTCGGATCACTCCATTGTCGGCGGCCAGACCACCTGGAACGCCGGGGTGGAATACTCACCCATCGAATCACTGAAGCTGAGGGCGTCTGCGGCCACGGCGGTACGAACTCCTAACATCGCCGACCTGTTCGGCGGCCGCGGCCAGACCTTTGCCAGCGTCAGTGACCCCTGCTCCGGCCTGATTTCGGAAGGCACCTCCGGCAACATTCTCGACAACTGTCTGTCCATCGACGCCATCGCCCAGCGAGTGGCCGATGACGGCGACTTCGTGCTGACCCAGACCGAGGCTCAGGGTACCGGCGGTTTCGTCGGCGGCAACCCGGACGTGCAGGAGGAAACCGCCGAAACCTTCAGCCTGGGTTTCATCTGGCAGGCCATGGACAACCTGTCGTTCACCGTCGATTACTACGACATCTCCATCGATGATGCCATCACCACCACCACCCGAACCACGGTACTGCGCCGCTGTTTTGAGCAGGACCCGTCTCAGTTTGAAGAGACCTGTGGTGGCAACGCCATCCGTAACGCCGATGGCGCCCTGATTGAGGTCAACTCCGGTACCGCCAACGAAAACCAGATCGACACCTCCGGTTTCGATTTTGAACTGAGCTACAACCAGGAGATGTTTGGCGGCGACTTCAGGGCGGCGCTGATCTACAACTACATTCGAGAGTATGTGGAAACCGGCATCGAGAGTGGCGACAGCATCGATCTGGCTGGAGAAGTACTGAAGCCGGAAAACCGGGCGGTGGCCAACCTCAGCTACGGCTACGACGATTTCGACGTCAGCTGGCGTATCCGCTTCTGGGATGAGGTGGTGGACTCTGTGGAAGGGGCCAACTTCAACTTCACCGATTTCCAGCCACTGGATGAGTTCAACAACGTCGGCACCTACGTGATCCACGATCTGAACTTCGGTTACGCCGTCACCGACAGCGTTCAGACCAACCTGGGTATTCGTAACCTGTTCGATAAAGAGCCGCCACTGCTGCCTCAGGGTACGGTGCACGGCGGAACCGGTATCAATACCGCATCGGAAGCCTATGACGTCACCGGGCGTTACTTCTACGTTGGCCTTAACATGAGCTTCTAAGGCCAGCGACGCTCTCCCTAGACGGCCCCCTCCTGGCACTTTACCGAGGGGGCCTTTTTCATTGTCGGCCGCCGACTTGGGGTGGACCCAACCCGGTTCCTGAACCGCAGCTGTCTTGTTCACAATTTCGTAACCCACTTTGAGTCGTTAACCCCATCCGCCAACCCGGTTCTGCCGCCCTGTGCCCCCACCGGCGTGATCCTGCTCACCCTTTACTCAGTTTCGAGAATCAAGACTTACCCCCTGCCGGTTTTTCTTATACCCCCCACGGTTTTATGCGTTCTGAACAATTAGATTTTTCTAATACAGTTGTAACTAAAGAAACAACATTGCTCAGAGGTATCTATGAAACACCGTTCATTTCAAGCTCTTACCGCAGTTCTACTGCTGACCGTTTCCGCCGGGCTGGCCGCCGCCGACGGGGGGAATCCCAAAAAAGGCAAGCACCTCTATAAGAAACACTGCAAGGCGTGCCACAGCCAGAGCAGCGAAGGCATGGAGTTAACGCCCATGTCCAAGACCATGTCCCAATGGGACCGTTTCTTTGACCGCAATAAACACAAAGCCAAGCCCGAAGCCTTCGAAGGGCTGTCCGAACAGGCTCTGAAAGACATTCAGCAATTCCTGTATGACCACGCCGCCGACTCCGATCAACCGGCGACCTGTGGCTAACCAATAAAAACAAAACCCTGTGTTAAGGAAGATGATGATGAAACCCACACTCGTAGCACTGCTTGTCAGCCAAGCACTTATCCTTCCCCAGGCCCTGGCCTCGGACAGCACCGATCAGAGCATCGAGCAACTCAAACGCCAACTTCAAGAGGTGACCGAGGAGCTGGAATACCTGTCGGACCGCCTCGACAAACCGGAGTCGCACGCCGCCACCGACCGTATCCTGTTTACCGGTGACTTCCGTACCAAGGCCCACACCCTGCACTATCAGGACGTGGTCTGGAGTCCGGGAATGACCATCCAAACCCCGCAAGGGCAGATGATGCGGTCCATGTTCGATCAGGGACAGGGCTACACCCCAAGCCCTAAAGACATCGACAACGACGTCTACTACACCACGCGTCTGCGCCTGAATATGAAAGCCAAGGTGTTCGACAACGTTAACTTTGCCGGCCGCCTGACCATGTTCAAGAACTGGGGCGACTCCACCGGTGTCAACGTGTTCGATTCCTGGAACTCCTTTACCATGGATGGCACCAGCAGCGGTCACCCCAATGGCGATTACGTCCGGGTGGAGCGAGCCTATTTTGACTGGAAAAACATCAACGACAGCCAGTTCTACCTGTCTGTTGGCCGCCGCCCGTCCACCTATGGCTACCCCACCAACTTCCGCGAAAACGAACTGCGTGGCGGCACGCCTTCCGGC
Organism: Ferrimonas kyonanensis DSM 18153; assembly: GCF_000425405.1. Classification (GTDB taxonomy): domain Bacteria; phylum Pseudomonadota; class Gammaproteobacteria; order Enterobacterales; family Shewanellaceae; genus Ferrimonas; species Ferrimonas kyonanensis. The sequence continues at coordinate 34,487 of NZ_AUDJ01000011.1, forward strand.
CACCTGGTGAACTTCAATTTCGACGGTGCCACCCTGGGTTACCACACCGAACACCTGACCGGCATCGAAGGTCAGGTCGTGCGCTTCTGCTACGGTCAGGGCTATGAGTCCCAGTGGGGCAACGGCGAACTGTTTGGCAACACCTCGGTGGACGATGTTCACCTGGGTGGCTTTAACATCGACCTCCTTAACGACGGCACCAACTTCCTGCAGATGATCCTGTTTGGTGCCAAGGATGTGGCCGATGGCTTCAAGGGCACCATGGCGATGCCCGACGAGATGCTGGGCCTGTTCCAGCAACAGGGCATGGGCAACATCACACCGGTATTGCGCTATCAGCCCAGCACCAACATCGGTGACATCTACCTGGGCGGCCTGACCTTCGTCCGCGACGAAGACAACGGCATTAAGTGGTTCACCTCCCTGGGCTGGACCCGCACCGACCCCAACGGCAACTTCGGTATGTTCGGCGGCATGAACAGCGACCCGCTGTACCAGATGACCAGCCCGACCGAGGCCACCCCCGTCGGCGTTACCGACGCCGAAGCCCACGACGGCTACTCCCTGTACGCCGGCGTGCAGATCCCGGTGGGCAGCGGCAAATTTGGCCTGGAGTACAACTACGGCTCCAAGTACTGGACCCCCTTCACCCAGGCTCAGGATGATCCCATCGGCAGCAAGCTGGCCACCCGGGGTCACGCCTACGAGGGTTACTACATCTACGACGTCAATCCGAAGATGTTCATCAAACTGGCGGCGCTGTATTACGACTATGACTACAGCGGTTCCGGCTCACCGGTCGGGGCGCCGCAGAACATCGACAGCATTCTCAATGGCACCGCCTTCAGCATGCTGCCGGTGGTGGACACCGCCTACGACGTCAACGCCTCCATCACCGTCAAGTTCTAAGTTTCATCATCTCGGCGGCCCAACCTCAGCACCAGAGGGGGCGGCCGCCTCTGCAGGGAAAAGATATGCGTACATTACTGTTAACGACTCTGCTAACCGGCCTGATGTTGCCGGTTGGCGCACACGCGGAGAACCCCCACAAGGAGTTTATCTCCGGTCCCATCAACAACGGCAGCGACGCCACCGCCCAGTGCATCGAGTGCCATGAAGAGCACACCGACGCCTTTATGAAGACCAGTCACTGGACCTGGGCCAAGGAGCAAACCGTCAACGGCAAGACCGTCAAACTGGGCAAGAAAAACGCCATCAACAACTACTGCGTCTCCGTCTCCAGCAACGAGCCCCGCTGCACCAAGTGCCACGCCGGCTACGGCTACGAGGACGCCACGTTTGACTTCAGCGACGCCACCAGGGTGGACTGCCTGGTGTGCCACGACACCACCGGCACCTACCAGAAAGATCTCAGCGGCTATGCCTTCAAAGGGGCTAACCTGCTGAAGATCGCTCAAAATGTCGGTGCTCCGGTGCGCGACAACTGCGGCAGCTGCCACTTCTACGGTGGCGGTGGCGACGGCGTCAAGCACGGTGACATGGACTCCAGCATGGCCTACCCGGACAAGGCACTGGATGTGCACATGGACGCCGACGGCATGGATTTCCAGTGCCAGGATTGCCACAAGGGCGAATCCCACACCATCCAGGGTCAGGCAATGAGTGTCTCCCCCGGCAGCACCGACCACATGGAGTGCAGCAGCTGCCACGACAACACTGTCCACAGCAACGCCAAACTCAACCGCCACACGGAAAAGGTCGCCTGTCAGACCTGCCACATCCCCGAGTTTGCCAAGGTAGAACCCACCAAGCTGTGGTGGGACTGGTCTGAAGCGGGCCAGGAACGGCAAGAGGTCAAGAACCAGTGGGGTCGCAAGGACTACATGAAGAAGAAGGGCAGTTTCCAGTGGGGCCAGAAGGTTCAGCCCGAGTACGCCTGGTATAACGGCACCGCCGAAGCCTACCTGTTTGGTGACAAAATGGATCCAACCAAGATCACCGCCTTGAGCAAGCCTGCGGGCGCTAAGGATGACGGCAAGTCCAAGATCTACCCGTTCAAGGTGCACCGCGGCAAGCAGTTGTACGATGCCAAACACAAGGTGTTTATTCCCACCAAGGTGTTTGGCAAGGACGGTTACTGGAAAACCTTTGACTGGGACAAGTCCGCCACTGCGGGCATGAATACCCACCCGGCCATGCAGGCCAAGGGCCTGACCTACAGCGGTCAGAAAGGGTTTGCCGAGACCGAGATGTGGTGGCGCATCAACCACATGGTCTCGCCCAAAGAGCAGGCTCTGGGCTGCATGGACTGCCATGGCAAAAAGGGACGACTGGATTGGAAACAGCTGGGGTATGACCTCGACCCAATGAAAGCCGCAAACAAGAAAAAGCAGTAAGACTCCCGAGCAGTGTCACCTTGGCCCACCGATATGGTGGGCCTTTTTTGGCGCCGGCTAACGCTGAAACCGAAGCCGAAACTCTCTTGGTGCCAGCCCCATTAACCGAATGAACACCTTACGAAACGCCCCGGCATCTTCATAGCCCACCCGGGCGGCAATCTGCTCCACCGACTCGGTGGTGGACTCCAGCAGATCGCAGGCCTGCTGAATCCTCAGCCGTTGCAGATAGTGCAGCGGCTTCAGGCCGGTGTGTTTGACAAAACGGCGCAAGAAGGTGCGTTCGGTCAGGCTGGACAGACGCGCCAGTTCAACCACACTGATCCCCTGAGCATACTGAGCCTGCATATGGTGCTGCACACGGACGATGGCGGCGTCACCATGATCAAGGCGTGGAGAGAAACGTTGATAGTAACGCTGCTCCCGGGCACCGGTATCCACCAGCAACACCTTGCCCAACTGCCGCATCAGCGCCTCACTGCCAAACCGCGCCACCAGAGCCAAGCCCAGATCCAGCCAAGCCATCAATCCGCCGGCACTGATCACATCACCATCATCGATCAGGATCTTATCGACATTCAGCACCACATCCTCAAACCGATCGGCAAACTCCGATGCCAACTGCCAGTGAGTGGTCATTGGACGCCGAGCCAGCAAGCCGGTCGCGGCCACGATAAAACTGCCGGCACAGGCACAGGCCAGAGTGGCCCCCTGTCGGTGCTGCCTACGTAACCACCGCAGCAACTGAGGATCCGGTTGCCGGTAAAACTCCCCCTCCAGGCAAGGGGGAACCAGCACCACTTGAAACCCTGACGCCTCAAAGGCGGGCAACTGCTGCAGCGACAACCGCTGCAGCTCAAAACCATAGGGGTAGTGATGCTGGCGGCACAACCGCTCTGCCAAGCCAAACAGGTCGCAAAACCCCAGTACCGATGACGGCATCGCCTCGGGGTAATCGATTACGGCGATTCTCACCGGCGTCACGGTTGCCTGTCGGGTCATTGAATAAACGCCTGCTCAATGCTGGACACCAGAGGCCGGAACCAGGGCTGACTCTGGCTGTCCCAGGACGCCAGCAAGCTGCGATGACACAGATGCTCAAACCCATCCAGTTCAAACGCCATCAAGGCCCCCGAGCGCAGATGGGGTCGTATCAAGGCACTGGAGATAAAACCGACCCCCTCTCCGGACAACAGGGCATCCACCATCACGTGCAGATCGCCACAGGAGACCTGAAACTTAAAGCTCTCCAGCTCCATGCCACGACGGCTGAGGTTGTGCATCAACAGTTCGCGGGAGCAACAGCCGGGCTTGGCGACGTACAGGGGGTAGGCCAACAGTGCATTGAGGCTCTGGTAATCGATGCTGCTCAATAACGACGGCGCCGCCACAAAGATCACCTTGTCCGGTGGCAGCGGATGGCGCCAGCAGGTGCTGGTGCTGATGGGCTTAATGTGCTCGGTAATGGCGATGTCATAGCGCCCCTCGTTGAGGGCGGTGACCACCTGGTCGCTGGCCAGGTAGTCAAACTCCACCGAGTGGTGATACTCACGATTGAACTCACTCAGCGCAATGGGAAAATAACTGGCACCAAAGGCCGGCGTGCAGCACAGACGCAGTGCATCGTTGCCAGAGCACTGCAATCGCGACAGCAACTGCGCCTCCATCTCCAACACTCGGCGGCCGTGCTCCAGCACCAACTCTCCCATCGCCGTCGGTTGAATCGGCGTCAGTTGCCGATTCAGCAGCGAGGTACCACAGCGCTCCTCCAGGTGCTTCAGCCGCTGGGACGCGGCGGAGTGGGACAGGTTCATCGACGCTGCCGCCTTGGAGATACTGCCCAGCTCCACGGTTTGTACCAGAGTATGCAGATCCTGAGTTTTCATGCTTCTATCCTTGTCCAAAAGGCGATGGCTGCCAGGCCTATTAGCAATAAGATAACAATTAGAATTAGCCAATTCTAATATAAACATCGGTTCCGTGACCGGATTCACTGCCCGAATCCTGCCGCCGTACCACTCAGCGGCTACACTGAGTGGATTCCCCTTCAGGAGTGATGATATGGACACCATCAATGTGGTTGCCCTGTGTGGCAGCCTTCGGCAACAATCTTTAAACAAAAAGCTGCTGCACCAGGCCATCGAGTTGGCCCCCAAAGAGTTGCGCTTCCGCCATGGCGATCTCAGCGACCTGCCGCTGTTCAATGAGGATCGGCAAAACGCCGGTTTTCCCGCCAGTGTCGACCGGCTTCACCAACTGCTGATTGGTGCCGACGCCATCCTGATCGTAACCCCGGAGTACAACTACTCCATTCCCGGAGTCCTGAAAAATGCCATCGACTGGCTGTCACGCTATCAGCCCCATGGTTTTCATAACAAACCCATCGCCATCATGGGCGCCAGTCCGGGACGAATGGGCACCTGTCGCTGCCAGTACCATTTGCGCCAGGTGATGGTGTTCCTCAATGCCTGGGTACTGAACAAACCGGAGATCATGCTCAGTGAGGCCCATCACGCCTTCGACTCCCAGGGGCGCCTAAAGGATCCCAAACTGGTAGAGCTGGTGCAGAGCCAGATGCGCAGCCTCAAACAGATGGTTCATACCTGATCCACAAAAAAAGCGGGGTCGCCCCCGCTGATTTGCCTCGCAGAGCGGGCTATTGATTAAAACTCAAATGCAACGAGCCGATGACCCCCACCTGCTGTTGCAAGGTCTGGCTGCACGCCTCCACCTGCTCGGTGGTTTCCAGGTTGCCAAAAGTCAACTCCTGAATCTCCGCCAGGCTGGTGGAGATCTCATTCACCGCCTGGCGCTGCTGCACCGCCGCGGTGGCATTTTGTCCGGCCAGGTTGTTGGCCAGATCGATGTGGCTGTTGATCTGCTCTATTTCGGCGGCACTGGCATCGGCGGCCTGGGCGCAGCGTTCCGCCAACTGATGATTGTGCTGCATCTTTTCCACCCACTGCTTCAGAGTCGAGTGCATCCCGTCGATGTTGTTGGTGATCTGGGTGGTGGCTTGCTGAGTGCGATTGGACAACGCCCGCACCTCATCGGCCACCACCGCAAACCCCCGTCCCTGCTCACCCGCCCGGGCCGCTTCAATGGCCGCATTCAGGGCCAGCAGGTTGGTTTGCTCGGCAATGCCATCGATCTCATTCATGGCGATGGCCACCTTCTCCGCTTCACCGTGCAACACTGAGGCATGGGTTGCCGCCGCTTCTACCTCCCGGGCCAGATCGACGATCTTGTCACGGCTGTCGAGCATACCGGTCCGAGCCGCCCGACAATACTGCCGCGACTGCTCGGTGCTGGCCGCCGACTCCTCGGCACAGGAAGCGATCTCGGTGACCGAGACGTTCATCTGCTCCACCGCAGTGGCAATCTGATCCAGGCGGGTATTTTCCTGCTGAACCCCACCTTTGGCCTGTTCACTCATGGCCACCAGGGTATTGGACATGGCATCCAGTTGCCCGGCGGCATCACGGGTCCGCCCCAGCACGCCGGTCATTCTGGCTTGGGAGAGCTGCAACTGAAAATCGAGAATGCTGCTGCTGCCGTGGCCGGAAAACAGATAACGACTGACGCTGTCGTACTCCTGTTTCAGTGCTTCCAACTGCGCCGGCACTCGAAACGCCTCATCAAAGAACAACGCCAGCATCGACGCCACCATCAGCAGGCCACACAGTACCACCCAGGGCTGGAACAGCCAGGCGACCCCGACAAATCCCAGAGTCAGAATGACACCGCTGAGCCAGCGTTTCTGAGCCAGAGTCAGATGGCGGGACAGGGGTTTTCCCGCCGACAGGCGCCGATACAATGCCGTGGCCCGATGCTTGAGATTGGCGCTGGTCGCCCGCCGCACCGATTGGTACCCCACCACCTGACCATGCTCAAAGATCGGCGTTACAAAGGCATCCACCCAGTAGTAACGGCCATCTTTGGTGCGGTTTTTCACGATGCCCCGCCAAGGCTGTTGGGCTTTCAGTTTCTGCCACAATTCGTCGAAGGCCTGCGGTGGCATGTCCGGATGGCGGACCAAATTATGATTGTGGCCGATGAGCTCCTGCTCACTGAAACCGCTGATGTCGATAAATGCCGGATTTGCGTAGGTGATGACACCACGCAAATCGGTAGTGGAGACCAACTCCTGTCCCTGAGGAACCACGACTTCTTCGTTGACGACGGAACGCTCTCGTCTCATGTGACCTACATCCTGTAGTTAATTATCCAATGTCTACCCGGATCACATTTTACCCATTGCCAAGGGATAGCGCCATCTGTTAGGGGCGGAAATCTTTTTCCGCCCCTAGTTTAAAAAACCATATTTATCAGTGGTTTTATTCGGTTTTTTGATGAAGTGAATTCAGATCGTAGGGGGTTTGCTGATAGACACAATAGTTGAGCCAGTTGCTGATCAACAAGGCGCCATGGGCATGCCAACGGGCGTGGGGCGGCTGGGTTGGATCATTCTTGGGGTAGTAGTTTTTCGGCACCTGAGGACTGCCACCGGCGGCTCTGTCGCGTCGATACTCATCCTGCAATGTGGTGCGGGTGTACTCGGGATGACCGGTGACAAACAGGTTGCGGTTGTCCTCGCTGACAACCAGGTAGGCCCCGGCCTCATCGGATTCTGCCAACACCTGCAACTGGTCGTGGGCCTTAAGCCGGTCCAGGCTGACCTGGGCGTAACGGGAGTGCGGTACCCAGAATTCGTCGTCGAACCCCCTCAGCAACGGCACATGGCTGTGCACCCGGCGATGACGAAAGACCCCGGAGATCTTATCGTCCCGCAGGTACCGTTTAATGCCATACAAGTGATACAGAGCCGCATGAGCCGCCCAGCACAAAAACAACACCGAGGTTGCCCGCTGTTGCGACCACTGAATGATTTCACAGATCTCATTCCAATAACTGACCTGTTCGAATTCGATGTTGCCCAGCGGCGCCCCGGTGATGATCAGGCCATCGTAGTTGTTGTCCCGCACCTCATCGAAATCACGATAAAAATCGTCCATGTGGTCAATGGAGGTGTGCTTGGAAGGCTTGCGGTGAATCCGCAGCAACTCGACATCCACCTGTAACGGCGAGTTACCCAACAACCGCAACAACTGAGTTTCCGTTTCAATTTTATTGGGCATCAGGTTGAGGATCAGTAGCTTAAGAGGCCGAATGTCCTGTGATTCGGCCCGCTCATCGGACATGACAAAGATGTTCTCGCTGCGCAAAATTTCCGATGCGGGCAAACGACTGGGTATTCTGACTGGCATGGCACCTCTCCTCACTTGATACCCTGTTATACCAAGACATCTAGACGGCTACAACTCCAGACAGCCAAAAAATCGACATCCTGCCTTTGACGACCCGGGTTAGCCGCAGAAGCCAGGCGCAATAACTGCTATCATTCCGCTACTTAGAATGAAATGAAGGTCGATATGAGCCAACTCTCCGCCATTATCGTCGGCGCCAATGCCGGCCTCAGTCAGATGCTGGCCCACAAGCTGGCCAGTGAAGGGGTTCGCCTGGGTCTACTGGCCGCCGATCTCGATGCCCTGGCCCCGACCCTGGACAAGCTGCCGGACAACACGTTAGCCAGAGAGATTAACATCTTCGACGCCGACGCCAGCCGCGCGGCGCTGCAAAGCCTGTGGCAGCAGTTTGACGGGGTTCAGCTGGTGATCATCAACACCGCCGCCTCCCACCAGGAGCTGGATCTGCCCTGGGCCGCCGATCGACAGGTACTGGAGGTCAACGTCACCGGTTTCACCGCCCTGGCCAACGCCGCCTTTGCCGAATTTCGGGAGCAGAAATACGGCCAACTGGCCGCCATTACCTCCATCGCCGGCGAGCGCGGCGGCGCCAGCAGTGCCTTCCACGCCAGTAAGGCGTTTCAACAAAACTACCTGCAGGGACTGAGACTGCATGCCCAGCGACTGAAACTGCCGATCACCATCAGCGACCTGCGGCTGGGGTTCATGGAAAAGATGCAGGCTCGGGGCAGCAAGGCCTGGGGCTCAAACCTCAACACCATGGCCACCCAGATCCTCAAAGATCTGAAACGAGCCCGCCACACCAGCTACGTCACTCGCCGCTGGCGACTGATCGCCTGGCTGGGTCGTTGGTTGCCTGAGTTCATCTACAACAAGCGCAAATACAAGTAATCTCAGGGCCAAAAAAAACGCCGGCATACGCCGGCGTTGTTCATTGCTCGAATGGCAATCAGAACTTGTAACCCACAGACACCATGTACACCCAGGGATCGATGTCGGTTTTGATCTTCACATCATCCCCGGCCAGCTTGAATTCCACGTCGGTCTGAATGTCGATGTACCAGATGGAGGCATTCACCAGCCAGTTGCTGTTGATTTCATAATCGATGCCCACCTGACCCGCCAGGCCCCAGGAATCCGATGCTTCCAAATCGGTCAGGGCGCCGCCCAGATCGTTGGTAAACTCCTCATCCCAGAAATAGGTGTAGTTGATACCGGCACCCACATAAGGACGCAAGTTGCCACTGCCGAAGTAGTACTGGGCCATGACCGTCGGCGGCAGATGGGTGACTTCGGCAATTTTACCGACCTTTTCCAGACCCACATCGTGCTTAAACGGGCTGGCTGCCAGCACCTCAATGGCCCAGGCGTCGGTCAGCATGTAGGTAAAGTTCAGACCCAGTTGGTTGTCTTCATCCACAGTAAAGGAACCTTGACCGGCCACATCCGGGGAGGATTCATCGGGATTCACCTGAGCCCAGCCGGCGCGGACAATAAAATCACCGGCTTCGCGGGCGGCAAAGGCTGGGGCAGACAGGGAAGCCAGAACCAGGGCGGCTACGAGGGTTTGTTTCATCATTATTCTCACTCCATGAAAACTCGGAAACCAAATTCATGCGGTTTCCCAACAAGTTGCGAAGGAATGTAACAACTAAGAGGTATTGATTTTTTGATCTAAAACAGGCTTTGATTTGCTAATTGCGCCCTAGCAGCTTTTTTTGATCGTGAAAAGTGACCAGGCTCACTTTCGAACAACAAAAAAGGCACCGAAAGGTGCCTTGGCGCAAAATTTGCGAGTCTCAAGAATCTGCCTCGAACCGCGATCAGCGCAGCACCTCCATGGTCACCGTAGCCACCTCTTCGCCATTGGTGATCACCGGGTAGCGCTGATAGGTCTGCAGTACCAACTTGTCTTTAATTTTTAACATCGCCACCACCACGTAGTCGGCATCATCATCGATGCTCTCCTTAGGCAGCTGAAATTTGAACAACGCCGGCAGCTTGGCGACACTGAAGCGTTTTTGTGCCAGGATACTCCCCGGTACCTTGGCATCAATAATGGCCACGGTAATCACCGCCTCCTGAGGCAGGGTGGTCACCCCGTTGGCACCGGCCAGACCTGCCACACTCACCATATCCTGATGCTCAAGCTCAGGTCCGCTCACGGTAACGCAGCCGGTCAACACCAACAGTAGCACCGCAGTCAGCAAGGATTTATACATAAAAAAAGCTCCAGTTATCTGGAGCCTTTATACCAAATCTGCGCTGCGGCGAACAGTCGCCGCAGCGCTCGGCCCCTCTAGCCGGGCTGTTGAACACCGGTCACAGGCTGACGGGCGGCGAAGTAAGCCAGGGTGTCAGCCACCACCTCTTTACGCAGCAACAGCAGCGCAATCAGGTTCGGTACCGCCATCAAACCATTCACCACATCCGCCAGCAGCCAGATCATGTCCAGTTGCAGCAGGCCACCCACGGCCACCAGCGCCACAAAGCACCAGCGGTAAGGCAAGCGGGCGCGTTCGCCCCACAGGAACAGCACGGCCCGCTCGCCGTAGTAGTTCCAGCCCAGGATGGTGGTAAAAGCGAAAAACAACAGCGCCAGGGTAATCACCTGCTGGCCCACTGTCGCCGACAGGCCGGAGGTAAAGGCCGACGACGTCATGGCCGCTCCGGCCAGCTCCCCCTGCCAGGCGCCGGTCACGATCAGCGCCAGGCCGGTGAGGGTACAGATGACAATGGTATCGAAAAACGTCCCCGTCATGGACACCAGGCCCTGCTCTACCGGCGAGTTGGTGCGGGCCGCTGCCGCTGCCATCGGCGCGCTGCCGAGGCCGGATTCATTGGAAAACACCCCGCGGGCAATACCGAACTGAATCGCCATCATCACCGTGGCACCGGCGAAGCCGCCGCCGGCCGCCTGAGGGGTAAAGGCCGCTTCCACCACCAATGCCGCCGCCGCCGGCACCGCCGCCCAGTTCAGTCCCAGCAGCATCACGCAGGCGATCACGTAAAACACCGCCATGGAAGGCACCAGCGCAGTAGCCACCTTGGCAATGCGCTTAACGCCGCCAAGGGTTACCAGGGCCACCAGGATCGCCAGCGCCGCCATGGAGAACCAGTCGGGAATGCTAAAGGCGATGCGGGCGCCGTCGACGATGGCATTGACCTGCGGAAAGGTACCGATGCCGAAAAACGCCACTCCAAGGGTAAAGAAGGCAAACAGCTTCGCCAACCAGGCTTTGCCGGTACCATGGAGGATGTAATACATGGGTCCGCCCACCTGCTGTCCGCGCTCATCCTGACGACGGTACTTCACCGCCAGCATGCATTCGGCGTACTTGGTGGCCATGCCGGCAAACCCGGCCATCCACATCCAGAACAGGGCGCCCGGGCCCCCAAGCTTGATGGCGGTGGCCACGCCGACGATGTTACCGGTGCCGATGGTGGCCGCCAGGGCGGTGCACAGGGCCGAGAAACTGCTGATGTCGCCTTGGGCCTGATTCGGCCTCAGCATCAGTGAGATCGCCAGTGGCAGTTTTCGCACCTGCATCAGGCGTAACTGGTAGGTAAAGTAGCAGCCGGTGCCCACCAGCAGGATCAGCAACGGCGGTCCCCATACCCAACTGCTTAGGGTGGACAGTGCGTGTTCGATTGTGTTCATTGATTGTCTTCCTCAGTGTGACATCTTAACTACACAGAGGAGAACCATGCCGGACAGACAGATCCGAGGATCCGTCCTTTTGAAAGGAAAAAAATTGAGCAATGTCACCCTGTCCTTTTGCCTGAGCGTTTGACTCGCCACCGCCCTAGGGGGTGTCGAGCTTGCGCCTTCGGCGTCCAAGTCAATGGATCTCTCCAGAGGCCCGTCCAGTAACAGTCCATATCGGCAGAAGCCGACGCCTGAAAGATTTACTTCTTCGGCGGACGCAGTGCGTCACTCTCCTATTACCTTCATCCGGGTTTCCACCCGCCAAGGTGGAACTGCATACGTTAGCAAAAAGCGCGCCGTTTAGGCGCGCTTTTTTGGTGATTATTGTCACATAATCAGGATTTTCGGTGCATCTGTCTAAGCAAGCCTTCCTGGGCCGAAGATGCCACCAACTGCCCCTGCTGATTAAAAATCTGGCCACGAACCAGGCCGCGGGAGTTCATGGCATTGGGGGAATCGACGGCGTACAGCAACCACTGGTCGAACGCCACTGGACGGTGGAACCACATCGAGTGATCGATGGTCGCCATCTTCAATCCCGGCGTCAGGTAAGACACCCCATGGGGTTGTGCCGCGGTCACCAGGAAGTTCAGATCCGACGCGTACGCCAGCAGGTGCTGCTGCAGGGACTGGTTGCTCGGTAACGGACCATTGGCCTTCATCCATACATAGCGCACCGGCTCACGGGGTTCCGGTTTCAACGGGTTGATGGGGTCCACCAATCGAATCTCGATGGCGGTATTGTTGAGGTAGATGTCCAGTAACTTGTCCGGCACCTTGCCCCGCATCGCCTCGGCCAACTGGAACTGGTTCGCCAGCCCGTCAGGGCCGGCCACATCCGGCATGGCAGCCTGATGCTCAAATCCGGGTTCGCTGTGGTGAAAGGAGCCGGTCAGGTGAAAAATCGGCCGGCCGTGCTGAATGGCACTGACCCGGCGAGTACTGATGCTGCCGCCATCTCGCATGTTCTCCACTTCATAGATCACCGGCCGCTGCAGATCACCGGCACGCAGAAAGTAGGAGTGAAAAGAGTGCACCTGACGATCGTCGGCCACGGTCTGAGTCGCCGCCGCCAGCGCTTGACCCAGTACCTGCCCACCAAACAAGTGACCAAATCCCAGATCCTGACTCTGACCCCGAAACAGGCCCTGCTCTAGCTGCTCGAGAGTCATGATCTCCAGCAGGGTATCCAGTGAATTGGACATTGATGCGTCTCTATTTTACCAATCAGCCGTTCATGGTACCCAAGGCTCACGCCTTGGGCAACGGCGATGCTGAGACGATGTCGCGACTACCAGCTGAACAGATTGCGAATCCGATCCCGGAACGACGAGTAGGGGTTCACCACCGATTCGCTCTTCAGCTCATCCCAGGCCAGGCACAACTCCTCCGGGCGCTGGTTCTCCGGTCTTAGCTTAATGCCATGGGTCTCAACGGTCTTGGCCAGGGTAAAGTGACCGGCGGCCGCCGTCAGCGTTACCCCATTGGGGGCTTGCGGAGACAGCAGATACAGCAGTCCGGGTACCACGGCACTGCTTTGCAGGTACTTCAGTTGCTCGGCGTCGTAGAAAGAAGACACCATGCGGGTGGCGGCGGAAGCGCATAAGGCGTTGCAGCGAATGCCGTACTCGGTCGTCAGGTGCGACAGGGACAACATAAAGCCGCGATTGGCCATCATACTGGCGCCAAAGCCTCCCAGCTCGCGGTCGCCGTAGAGGCCCGAGAAGCCGCAGCCCACCACGATGGCCCCCTGGCTTTTGATCAGCTCGTCGGTGGCAGCATGAATCAGGTTGACGGTGCCGAAGTGATTCACCTCCATCATCCGCCGGTACTCGTCGAGCTGGCATTGAATCGTTTGCTGAATCAGAATCCCGGCATTGGCCACCACCGCATTGACCCGGCCAAAGCGCTTGACCGCCGCCTCGACCACCGCCTCCATGGCCTGGTAGTCGGTGACGTCGGCGCAGATCGGCAACGCCTCGCCATCGAGGCTGTCCACCAGTGCCGCAACCTCCTCCACGTAGCTGGCATCGACGCCACTACCGTCGGCGTCACAGCCGTTGTCCACCAGCACCAGCTTGGCGCCCCGCTCGGCCAGGGCGATGGCAAACGCCCGTCCCAGGCCTCGACCGGCGCCAGAGAGGATCACCACCTGATCATCAAAACGGATTGAATTCATACACTTTCCATCCCTGAATTCCATACCAACCCAAGTAACTTCCCCATCGATTTCTATTCGCCAAAGAAAGCACTCTCCATTTGAAAACAATGAGTTAATCCTAATTTAATTGCCAGTATTAACTCGGCTTCGTTGTCCGATTCTTAACCCGGATCACAACCGAATAGGATGAAAAGTGAAACTCCTCTCTTTCGGGTTACAATAAACGCGTCCTAACCACTTCCAGAGAAACAATGAACCTACAATATTGGATTCTGGCCATTCGGCCCCGTACCCTGCCGGCAGCCATCGGCCCCCTGCTGGTGGGCAATGTCCTGGCGGTGTACCACCAGGATTTTTCCTGGCTGGTGGCCATCGCCTCCATGGCCTGCGCGGTGTTGCTGCAGATTGGCGTCAACCTGGCCAATGACTATTTCGATTTCAAATCCGGTGTCGATACCGACGAACGCCTGGGGCCAACCCGAGTCACCCAGCAAGGGTTGCTGTCGGCCACCTCGGTGCGCAACGGCATGATCCTGTCACTGACGCTGGCCACCCTCATCGGCCAGTACCTGATCTTTGTCGGCGGCTGGCCTATCGCCGGATTGGCGCTGTTCGCCCTGGCCGGTGCCCTGTGCTACTCCGGCGGCCCCTACCCGCTGGCCTCCCATGGGCTGGGAGAAATTGCCGCCTACATCTATTTTGGCCTGGTGGCCGTGGTGGGCAGCTATTTCATTCAGACCGGCACCACCGACTCCAGTGCCTGGCTGCTGGCCAGTGCCGTCGGCCTGCTCAATGCCGCCATCATGCTGGTGAACAACACTCGGGATCGCAGCACCGACATTAAAGCCGGCAAACGTACCCTGGCTGTGCGCCTGGGACTGGAGCGGTCGCAGTTGCTGTACCAGATGCTGATTGCCAGCCCCTACCTGATGGTGACGCTGGGATGGCTGATGGGACTCCTGCCCGGCGCCACCGTGGCCGCCTGCGCCATCTCCATCCCCATGGCCAAGGCCCTGGCGACCGAATTCGCTCATACCCAGGGCGCCGCCCTCAACCCGCTGTTGGGGCGCACAGCCAAACTGACGATGTTTTTCAGTGGCCTGGCGTCCGGTGGCTTGCTGATGGCGCTGTAAGCCTGCGTCACAGAAACACCCAAGCGGGCCTCGAGCCCGCTTTTTTATTGCCGAGCCTCAGTGATGAGTGTCACACTCAGGCCAGTTGCTGATACACTAGAGGGGTCTAAAACCACAAATAAAAACATGCCGATGGAAGATATTAAACGTCCCCTGTACATCCCCTATGCTGGCCCGGTGCTGCTCGAAACCTCCCTGCTGAACAAAGGCTCCGCTTTCTCCGAAGAGGAAAGAGTGGCATTCAACCTGGCAGGCCTGTTACCTGAAGCGATTGAAAATATTGAAGAACAGGCAGAACGCGCCTACCTTCAGTTTCAAAATTTCAGTAACGACATGGATAAGCACATCTACCTGCGCAACATCCAGGACACCAACGAAACCCTGTTCTATCGACTGGTGAACAACCACATCACCGAGATGATGCCGATCATCTACACCCCCACGGTTGGTGAGGCCTGTGAACAGTTCTCCAACATCTACCGCCGTGCCCGCGGCCTGATGGTCAGTTACCCCAACCGTCACCGCATCGATGACATCCTCAACAACGCCACCCGGCATAACGTGCGGGTGATCGTGATCACCGATGGTGAGCGGATTCTGGGCCTGGGCGACCAGGGCATCGGTGGCATGGGCATTCCCATCGGCAAACTGTCGCTGTACACCTCCTGCGGCGGCATCAGCCCGGCCTACACCCTGCCCATCGTGCTGGATGTGGGCACCGACAACCCCCAGCGCCTCAACGACCACATGTACATGGGCTGGCGCAACAAGCGTATCTCCGGTGACGAATACAATGAGTTTGTCGATGACGTGCTCAGTGCCGTGCAACGCCGCTGGCCCAATGCGCTGGTGCAGTTTGAAGATTTTGCCCAGAAAAATGCCATGCCACTGCTGGAGCGCTACAAAGACCGGCTGTGCTGCTTTAACGACGACATTCAAGGCACCGCGGCGGTCACCGTCGGCTCGCTGCTGGCCGCCTGCAAAGCCGCCGGCACCCAACTCAAACAGCAGACCATCGCCTTTTTGGGCGCCGGCTCTGCCGGTTGCGGCATCGCCGAGGCGATCATCGCCCAGATGGTGGCCGAAGGCCTGGAAGATCACCAGGCTCGAGAGAAGGTGCACATGGTCGATCGCTGGGGTCTGCTGCAGGAAGGGATGCAAAACCTACTGCCGTTCCAGCAAAAACTGACCCAATGCTTGGACAAGACCCAGTCCTGGAGTGGTGACAACGGCGCCGTGTCGCTGCTGGAGGTGATGGAACACGCCAAACCCACGGTGCTGATCGGCGTCAGCGGGGCACCGGGCCTGTTCACCGAAGAGGTGATCAAGACCATGCACAAGCACTGTCCCCGCCCCATCGTGTTTCCACTGTCCAACCCCACCAGTCGGGTGGAAGCGATTCCGGAGGACATCCTGCGCTGGACGCAAGGCCAGGCCCTGGTCGCCACCGGCAGCCCCTTCAACCCGGTAGAGCTGGACGGGGAGGTCTTCCCCATCGCCCAGTGCAATAACAGCTACATCTTTCCGGGTATCGGCCTGGGCGTGCTGGCCTGCAACGCCGACCGGGTCACCGATGGCATGCTGATGGCCTCCAGCCGGGCCCTGGCGGAGTGTTCACCTCTGGCCATCGAAGGGGAAGGCGCGCTGTTGCCACCTCTGGAGCAGATTCAGGAGGTCAGCAAACAGATCGCCTTTGCCGTGGCCCGGGCCGCCATGACCGACGGCGTCGCCAAGATGATCAAGAACGTCGACCTCAAGGACGCCATCGAGCGACAGTTCTGGCAACCGGAATACCGCGACTACAAGCGCACCAGTTTCTGATCAACGCAAAACAAGAAGGGGCTCCGAAGAGCCCCTTGTTTTAGGCCATCGCCCACTCAGGACAGGTCCAGCACCGGCTGATGGGCGGTGGTCAGCCCCATCTGCGCCAACGCCTGGCCGATGACATTGAGGCTGTCCGGGTCTTCGATGGTGGCCGGTGGCACCACCGCCTCACCGTTGGCCAGCTTACGCATGGTGCCCCGCAGGATCTTACCGGAACGGGTCTTGGGCAACTTTTCCACCACCGCCACCAGTTTAAAGGCCGCCACCGCCCCTACCTCGGCCCGAACCAACGCCACCAGCTCGGTTTTAATCCGCTCCAGATCGGTGTCCATCCCCTGCTTCAGCACCACCAACCCCAGCGGCAACTGACCCTTAAGGGTGTCCTTAACGCCAATGACCGCCGCCTCGGCGACCGCCCCGTGCTGCGCCAGCACCTCCTCGAATCGACCGGTAGAAAGCCGGTGCCCGGCCACGTTGATGATGTCGTCCACCCTGCCCATGACATACAGGTAGCCGTCCTCATCCATATAGCCGGCGTCGCCCGTCAGGTAATAACCCGGGTAACGGCTCAAGTAGCCATCCCGGTAACGATCGTCGTTGTTCCACAGGGTCATCAAGGTGCCCGGCGGCAGTGGCAGTTTGATGGTGACCGCGCCACTTTGTCCCGCGGCCACCGGTTGCCCCAGCTCATCCAGCACCTCCACCTGATAGCCGGGCACTGCCAGTGCCGGCGACCCCGGTTTGATCGGCAGCGGCGCCATCCCCAAGGGGTTGGCACAGATGGGCCAGCCAGTCTCGGTTTGCCACCAGTGATCCACCACCGGCACCTGCAGCATGTCCGCGGCCCAGGTCAGGGTATCCGGGTCGCAACGCTCACCGGCCAGGAACAGCGCCTGCAGGCTGCTGATGTCCACCCCCTGCAGCAAACTGGCGGTGGCATCCACCCGCTTGATGGCCCGAATGGCCGTCGGGGCGGTAAAAAAGGTTTTCACCCGGTACTGCTCGATGATCCGCCAGAAGGCACCGGCGTCCGGCGTCCCCACCGGCTTACCTTCGTACAGCAACGTGGTCGCCCGGGCCAACAGCGGCCCATAGACGATGTAGGAGTGGCCCACCACCCAACCCACGTCCGAGGCCGCCCAGAACACATCGCCGGCATCGATGTTGTAGATCTGTTTCATCGACCAGGCCAGCGCCACCGCATGGCCGCCGTTATCACGGACCACCCCTTTGGGTCGGCCTGTGGTGCCAGAGGTATAGAGAATGTAGAGCGGGTCACTGGCCGCCACCTCGACGCAGGGCACCGGCTGTGCCTGCTGCAACAGTTGCTGCCAGTCCCGGTCGCCCTGGCGCTCCAGATCCGCCGGACACTGGGGCCGCTGAAACACCACCGCGTACTCCACCCGGTGCTCACACAGATCCAGCGCTTTATCCAAAAGCGGTTTATAGGGAATCACCCCGGACGGCTCGATGCCACAAGAAGCCGACAGCACCAGCTTGGGCTTGGCGTCATCGATGCGACTGGCCAGCTCCGGTGGTGCGAACCCACCGAACACCACCGAATGCACCGCCCCCAGACGGGCGCAGGCCAGCATGGCATAGGCCGTTTCTGGAATCATCGGCATGTAGATCACCACGCGATCGCCCTTGCCCACCCCCAGATTGGCCATGGCTCCGGCCAGGGTGGCCACCCGCTGCTGCAACTGCTGGTAGCTGATCGCCTCTTCGGTGCCCGTGACCGGGCTAACGTACTGAATCGCTACCTGCTGACCGTGCCCCGCCTCAACGTGGCGGTCGACGGCGTTGTAGCAGGTATTGAGGCTGGCACCGGGGAACCAGCGATAGAAGGGCGCATCACGATCATCCAGCACCTGATCCACCGGTTGCATCCATTCGATTTGAGTGGCGGCGTGACGCCAGAACGCCTGAGGGTTCTGCCACGCCTGCTGCTGCATCTGCTTGACCTTATTTAACGGCATAGGGCCTCCATGGTCGGGATTAACTGGGTCAGGCTTTCAGTTGTAGCAGATGACGGCCGGCGGCCCCATTCGACCATCGGCTAACTTCTGACCAGTCGCAACACAAACTTTACCTTTACGTAAACTTCCTATAAGGTGACTTTAAGCTAGAAGAGACCGATACCAAGATGACAGAAACTACAGACGTGACCTATTCCATCAGCGAGCTGGCTCGTGAATTTGACATCACCACCCGCAGCATTCGTTTCTACGAAGATCAGGGACTGATCAGCCCCCGGCGTCGTGGCCAGACCCGCATCTACAGCCTGCAGGACAAAGTCCGGCTGAAGCTGATCTTGCGCGGCAAACGTCTGGGTTTCTCCTTGGCGGAAACCGGTCGGTTGTTCGACCTGTACGACGCCGACAAGAGCAGCGGCACTCAGTTGCATACCATGCTGGAGCTGATCGAAACCAAGAAAGCGGATCTTCAACAACAGATGGACGACATTAAGGTGGTGATGATGGAACTCAGCTCCGCCGAACAGCAATGCAAGCAAGCACTGCAAGAGCTCACCGCCGAACTACAATAACAGGCGGGCCCTCTTTTGTGGCCGGAGTGCCACCAGTCTTGCTGCCCAAAAGGAACCAAGGGGAGAAGATATGAGCCTTTACCAATCCAGCTTCAATTATGGCTTGGGAGAAACACTGGAGATGCTGCGGGATTCGGTCCGGGACTTTGCCCAGGCCGAGATCGCGCCGCTGGCAGCAGACATCGACAGCAACAACAGCTTTCCCAATGAACTGTGGTCCAAGATGGGCGACATGGGACTGCTGGGGATCACCGTGGCCGAAGAGTATGGCGGCGTCAACATGGGCTACCTGGCCCACGCCATCGCCATGGAGGAGATCTCCCGGGCCAGCGCCTCGGTGGGCCTCTCTTACGGTGCCCACTCCAACCTGTGCGTGAATCAGATCCATTGTAACGGCAGCCACGAGCAGAAAGCCAAGTACCTGCCGAAACTGGTCAGCGGTGAGCACATCGGCGCCCTGGCCATGAGCGAACCCAATGCCGGCTCCGACGTGGTGTCCATGAAGCTCAGCGCTCGCCTCGACGGCGATCACTACATCCTCAATGGCAATAAAATGTGGATCACCAACGGCCCCGACGCCGACACCTACGTGATCTACGCCAAAACCGACACCAGCGCCGGTGCCAAAGGCATGACCGCCTTCATCGTCGAACGCGGCTTTGCCGGCTTCAGCCAGGCACAAAAACTGGACAAGCTGGGAATGCGCGGCTCCAACACCTGCGAACTGGTGTTCCAGGACACCCCGGTGCCGGTAGAGAACGTTCTCGGGGGCGTCGGCAACGGTGCCAAGGTTCTGATGAGCGGCCTGGATTATGAACGGGTGGTGCTGGCCGCCGGCCCGCTGGGGATCATGGCCGCCTGCCTGGACCAGGTGGTGCCCTACATCCACCAGCGCGAGCAGTTTGGCCAGGCCATCGGCCAGTTTCAGCTGGTGCAGGGCAAAGTCGCCGACATGTACACCCGCAGCAATGCCGCCCGGGCCTACGTCTACAGTGTCGCCCAAGCCTGCGATCGCGGCGAAACCACCCGCAAAGATGCCGCCGGGGCCATTCTCTACAGTGCCGAGCTGGCCACTCAATTGGCCCTGGACGCCATTCAGTTGCTTGGAGGCAACGGCTACATCAACGAGTACGCCACCGGGCGCCTGCTGCGGGACGCCAAGCTGTATGAAATCGGTGCCGGCACTTCCGAGATTCGCCGCTTCCTGATCGGCCGGGAACTGTTTACCGAAACCGCCTAACGCACGCTCTGGCGGGGGTCGCCCCGCCCGTTAAAGGACTGACAACCGTGACCATACTCCGTTCCAGCATTAACCGGCAGGAGCCGGGCTTTATGGCCCGGCGCGATGCCATGGCCGACCTGGTGGCCGATCTGACCGCCACACTCGACGCCATCGTTCCCGGCGGCAATGACCGCGCCCGCAACAAACACCTGGCCCAGGGGAAACTGCTGCCTCGACAACGGGTCGAACTGCTGCTCGATCCTGGCGCCCCGTTCCTGGAGCTCAGCCAGCTGGCCGCCCACGAGTGCTACGACGACAAGGTGCCCGCCGCCGGCGTGATTGCCGGCATTGGCCGGGTCAGCGGCATCGAATGCATGATCGTCGCCAACGACGCCACCGTCAAAGGCGGCACTTACTACCCGTTGACGGTAAAAAAACACCTTCGGGCTCAGGAAATTGCCGAAAAATGCCACCTGCCCTGCATCTATCTGGTGGAATCCGGCGGCGCCTTCCTGCCGCGTCAGGACGAGGTGTTCCCAGACAAGGATCACTTTGGTCGCATCTTTTTCAACCAGGCCAACATGTCTGCCAAGGGGATTCCCCAGATTGCCGTGGTACTGGGCCTGTGCACCGCCGGTGGCGCCTACATGCCGGCGATGGCGGATGAATCGATCATCGTCAAAGAGCAGGGCACCATCTTCCTCGGTGGGCCACCACTGGTGAAAGCGGCCACCGGCGAAGAGGTCAGCGCCGAAGAGTTGGGCGGCGGCGCCGTTCACACCCAGATCTCCGGGGTGGCCGACCACCTGGCCGATAACGACGAACACGCGCTGCAATTGGCCCGCCAGGCCGTGGCCCGCCTCAACCACCATCGCGCCCAGCCACTGGCCGACACCGACGTTCGCCCCCCCCGCTACCCCGCCGACGACCTGTATGGCATCGTCGGCAGCAACCTCAAACAGCCGTTCGAGGTACGGGAAGTGATCGCCCGGCTGGTGGACGACTCCGACTTCGACGAATTTAAGGCCGGCTACGGTGCCACTCTGGTGTGCGGCTTTGCCCGCATCTATGGCCAGCCGGTGGGTATCCTGGCCAACAACGGCATCCTGTTCTCGGAATCGGCCCTTAAAGGCGCCCATTTCATTGAGCTTTGCTGCCAGCGCAACATCCCCTTGCTGTTTCTGCAGAACATCACCGGCTTTATGGTGGGCAAGAAGTACGAGCACGAAGGCATCGCCAAGCACGGTGCCAAGCTGGTGACCGCCGTTTCCTGCGCCCGGGTGCCGAAATTCACCGTGGTGATCGGCGGCAGTTATGGCGCCGGCAACTACGGCATGTGCGGCCGCGCCTACGACCCCACCATGATGTGGATGTGGCCCAACTCCCGCATTTCGGTGATGGGGGGCGAGCAGGCCGCCAACGTCCTGGCCCAGGTCAAGACCGACGCCCTGGCCCGCAAAGGCGACAGCTGGAGCGACGATGAACAGCAGGCGTTCAAGCAGCCCATCGTCGAGCAGTACGAACGCCAGGGCCACCCCTATTACGCCAGCGCCCGCCTGTGGGACGACGGCATCATCGATCCGGCCCAGACCCGCGACGTGGTCGGCCTGGCCCTGACCGCGGCAATGAATGCGCCCACCGAAGCCACCCGCTTCGGCGTGTTCCGCATGTAAGGAGAGTGAAATGACCTTTCAATTCATTACCCTGACCCAGAGCGACGGCGTTGCCCGCCTGACCTTGAACCGGCCGGACAAGCACAACGCCTTCGGTGACGCCATGATTGCCGAGATCAATCAGGCCTTGACCGGGTTGACCCGCCAACCGCCGACCCTGCTGGTGCTGGCGGCCAACGGCAAGCACTTCTCTGCCGGTGCCGATTTGGCCTGGATGAAAAGCCAGGCGGCCATGGACCAGGCCTCCAACCTCAGCGATGCCCGCGAACTGGCCCGTCTGATGCACACCCTGGATCGGTTTCCGGCGCCGACGCTGGCGCTGGTGGACGGGGCCGCCTTCGGTGGCGCCCTCGGGCTCATCGCCTGTTGTGACATCGCCCTGGCCAGCCCCCGCGCCCGTTTCTGCCTGTCGGAGGTCAAACTCGGACTGATCCCTGCGGTGATCAGTCCATTCGTGGCCCGGGCCATCGGCCAGCGCCAGTCGCGGCGCTACATGCTGTCCGCCGAAACCTTTGATGCCAACACCGCCCATCAGATCGGACTGGTGCATGAGGTGTGCGACGATCTGCACAGCAGCAGCGAGCGCCTGATCACCACCCTGACCGGCAACGGCCCTAAGGCGATGCAGGCGTGTAAATCGCTGCTGCACACCATAGAGCAGCACCCTTTTGATGACGCGTTGCTGGCACTGACCGCCGACGCCATTGCCCATATCCGAGTGTCCCCGGAAGGCCAGGAAGGCCTGCAGGCGTTTTTTGATAAGCGCCCGCCCCTCTGGCAAGGAGAATCCTAATGTTAACCAAGGTCCTGATCGCCAACCGCGGCGAGATCGCCTGTCGCATCATTCGCACCTGTCAGGCTCTGGGCATCCGCACCGTCGCCGTCTACTCCGACGCCGACCGCAACGCTCAGCATGTCAACATGGCCGATGAAGCGTTTCTGCTCGGCCCGGCAGCCGCCACCGAGTCCTACCTGCTGGGCGATAAGATCGTCGCCCTCGCCAGCCTGGCGGGCGTGGATGGCATTCACCCCGGCTATGGCTTCCTGTCGGAGAACCCGGAATTCGCCCGCGCCTGCGCCGACGCTGGCATCGCCTTTATCGGCCCCAATACCGAAGCCATCGAACAGATGGGCTCCAAGAGCGCCGCCAAGGTGATCATGGAGCGGGCCGGCGTGCCGATGCTGCCTGGCTACCATGGTGATGACCAGAGTGACCAGAGGTTGACCGAAGAGGCAACCAAGATCGGCTACCCGCTGCTGGTCAAGGCCGCCTTTGGCGGCGGCGGCAAGGGGATGCGCATCGTCGAGCATGGGGATCAACTGGCCGCCGCTTTGGCCACCGCCCGTCGCGAAGCCCAGAGCGCCTTTGGTAATGACATGCTGTTACTGGAACGTTTCCTGGCAGCGCCGCGACACGTGGAGGTGCAAGTCTTCGCCGATGCCCATGGACACTGCATTTACTTGTCGGATCGGGACTGTTCCATTCAGCGTCGCCACCAGAAGGTGGTGGAGGAAGCGCCGGCACCGGGTCTGTCCGACACCCTGCGCCAGCAGATGGGCGAAGCCGCCGTCAAGGCCGCCAAAGCCATCGACTACCTGGGCGCCGGCACCGTGGAGTTCCTGCTCGATGCTCAGGGTCGCTTCTACTTTATGGAGATGAACACCCGCCTGCAGGTAGAACACCCGGTCACCGAGATGGTGACCGGCCAGGATCTGGTGCACTGGCAGCTGTTGGTGGCATCGGGTCAACCGCTGCCGCTGACCCAGCAGCAAGTTGAGATTCGTGGCCACAGCCTCGAGGTTCGACTCTACGCCGAGGATCCACAGCGAGAGTTTCTGCCGGCCACGGGCACCCTGACCCGCTTTGAGGTCCCCGCATCGCTGCGGCTGGACAGCGGCGTGGTAGAGGGCGACGAGATCAGTCCTCATTACGACCCGATGATCGCCAAGCTGATCACCTTTGGCGACACTCGCACCCAGGCGATTCAACAGATGAGTCGCGGCCTGCAGCAAACCCAGCTGGCCGGAGTCACCAGCAACCTGGCCTTTCTGGGGCGCATCATTAATCACCCACAGTTTCAGGCCGCCGACCTCGATACCCGCTTTATCGACACCCATTACGCCCAGTTGACCGGTGCCGATGACTTGCGCCACGTAGCCGCTATCGCCGCAGCGCTGGTGATCAGTCAACCGGGCTGCCAACGCAGCCCATGGCACTCCGTCGCCGGTTTCCGTCTCAACCAGAGTCCGGTGATGCACCATCACCTCGAGGACGATCACGGCGAGCGCTACCCGCTGCTGGTCAAAGGCCACTGGCCGGCTCTGACGGTTCAGCTCAACGAGGTGGCGTATCAGGCCGTCATCGGCATCGATGACGATCAGCTGAGCCTGGAGCTGGATGGCCACTTGTGCCACTGGCCGTTCCAGCGCTGTGGAGAATCCGTGACCCTGTTCCTGCCACAAGGCCCACTGCGGTTTGATGCCGTCAGCCATCAGGGCGGTGACGGCGACGACAGCGGCGAAGACGCCCTGAAGGCACCGATGAACGGCACCGTGGTCACCCTGCTGTGCGAACTGGAGCAAACCGTCGAAGCCGGTCAGCCGCTGCTGGTGATGGAAGCGATGAAGATGGAGTACACCATCACCGCCCCCTACGCCGGTCAGGTGCTGGCACTGCCCTATGGACCTGGCCAGCAGGTCAATGACGGCACCGCCCTGGTAACGCTGGAAGCCTTGGAGGAGTCATGAGTCACGCCACCATCGTCGAAGTCGGGCCCCGGGATGGGCTGCAGAATGAAGCCGCAGTCACGCTGGCTCAGCGCATCGCCCTGGTCGATGCCCTCTCTGGCACCGGCCTGAGTCAGATTGAAGCCGGCAGCTTTGTCTCGCCGAAATGGGTGCCACAGATGGCCGATGCCGACCAACTGTTCGCCCGGATTCAGCGGCGTCCGGGCGTTCGTTACAGCGCACTGACCCCCAATATCAAAGGCTTTGACGCGGCGCAGCAGGCAAAGGTCGACGGCGTGGCAGTGTTCGGCGCCGCCTCGGAAAGCTTCAGCCAGCGCAACATCAACTGCTCCATCAGCGAATCGTTGCAACGCTTCGAGCCGGTGTTTGCCGCCGCCCGCCGCGCCGGCCTGCCGGTTCGCGGCTACGTCTCCTGCGTGCTGGGCTGCCCCTATGAGGGCGACATCGACGTCGCCAAGGTGGCCGACGTCGCCGAATCGCTGTACCGAATGGGCTGCTACGAGATCTCTCTGGGCGACACCATCGGCGTCGGTACCCCGGCCAAGGCCAAAGCCATGTTGGCGGCCGTGACCGAACGGATACCGGTATCGGCATTGGCGCTGCATTTCCATGACACCTACGGCCAGGCCCTGGCCAATGTGCTCGCCTGTCTGGATCTGGGTGTCACCACCTTCGACAGCGCCGTGGCCGGACTGGGCGGCTGCCCCTATGCCAAGGGGGCCAGCGGCAACCTGGCCACCGAGGATCTCCTGTATATGCTGCATGGGCTGGGCATGGATACCGGCGTCAACCTGGACGCCGTCATTGCCGCCGGCACCACGATCTGCCGTCAACTGAACAAGCCGCCCTCCAGTAAGGTCGCCCAGGCCTGGCTCGCCAACCATAAGGAGCAACCGGCATGAGCACTCACTCCCCAATCTGGCAACCCAGCCAGAGCCGCATCGATGCCAGCCAGATGGAAGCGTTTCGCCACTTCGTCAATAACAAGCTGGCGCTGACGCTGAGCGATTACCAGCAGCTGCATCGCTGGAGTACCGACCATCCGGATCAATTCTGGCAAGCAATCTGGCAGTTCGGCGAGGTGATCGGCACGCCCGGTCAACGGCTGTTGCTAAATGGCGATAAGATGCCTGGTGCTCGCTTCTTCCCGGACGCCCGGCTCAATTTTGCCGAAAACCTGCTGCGCTATCAGGACGACCGCATCGCCCTGGTGTTTCGCGATGAAGCCGCCAACCGGGTCGCCCTGTCCTATAACGAGCTGTATCACGAAGTGGCCCGTCTGGCCCACCACCTGCGCCACCTGGGCGTGGTGGCCGGCGACCGGGTGGCCGCCTTTATGCCCAACCGCATCGAAACCGTGGTCACCATGCTGGCTGCCGCCAGCCTGGGGGCCACGTTCAGCTCCTGTTCGCCGGACTTTGGCTTCAACGGCGTCCTCGACCGCTTCGGCCAGATTCAACCTAAGGTGCTGGTGGCC
Organism: Ferrimonas kyonanensis DSM 18153; assembly: GCF_000425405.1. Taxonomy (GTDB): domain Bacteria; phylum Pseudomonadota; class Gammaproteobacteria; order Enterobacterales; family Shewanellaceae; genus Ferrimonas; species Ferrimonas kyonanensis. The sequence goes on from NZ_AUDJ01000011.1 coordinate 60,606, forward strand.
GCCAATGGCTACCGTTACAACGGCAAAGTCATCGATTGCAGCGACAAGATCGCCCAGATTGCCGACGCCATCGGTTCGCTGCAGCAGGTCATCGTGGTACCGGCCTTCGATGCGGTCGCTCAGGTTCAGCATCCACTGGCCATTGGCTGGCATCAGGCCCTGGATAACCCGGCCCGCAGCGTGTCGTTTACGCCACTGCCGTTTGACCACCCCCTGTACGTGCTGTACTCCTCAGGCACCACCGGGCAACCCAAGTGCATAGTTCATGGCGCCGGCGGCACCCTGTTGCAGCACCTGAAGGAGTTGCGGCTGCATACCGATATTCAGCGTCGAGATGTGCTGTTCTATTTCACCACTTGCGGCTGGATGATGTGGAACTGGCTGATCTCCGGCCTGGCCACCGGTGCCACCCTGGTGCTGTACGACGGCAGTCCGTTTGCCCCAGGCCCGGAAGTGCTGTGGCAGCTGGCCGAACAGGAGGAGGTCTCGGTGTTCGGCACCAGTGCCAAGTACATCGCCGCCCTGGAAAAGGCCGGTTACCGGCCGGCGGAACACCATCGGCTGACTCAGCTCAAAGGGCTGCTGTCCACCGGTTCGCCCCTGGCCCACGAAGGCTTTGATTTTGTGTATCGGCACATCCACCCGGATCTGTGTCTGAGCTCCATCTCCGGGGGCACCGACATCGTCTCCTGCTTTGCCCTGGGCAATCCCATCAAGCCGGTCTACCGTGGCCAGTTGCAGAGTCCCGGGTTGGGAATGAAGGTCGAGGTCTATAACGAGCAAGGCCAGCCGCTGCAACAGCAAAAAGGGGAGCTGGTGTGCACCACGCCGTTCGTGTCGATGCCCATCGGCTTCTGGGGCGATGACGATGGCAGCAACTACCACCACGCCTATTTCGACCGTTTCGACAACGTCTGGGCTCACGGCGACTACGCCGAAACCACCGCCGAGGGAGGGTTGATCATCCACGGTCGCAGTGATGCGGTACTCAACCCGGGAGGGGTGCGGATCGGCACCGCCGAGATCTACCGCCAGGTCGAAAAGGTGGACCAGGTACAGGAAAGCCTGGCCATCGGTCAACAGTGGCAGGATGACGTGCGAGTGGTGCTGTTTGTGGTGCTCAAACCCGGCACCAGGTTGACCGATGCATTGCAGCAGCAGATTCGCACCACCATTCGCGCCAACACCACCCCGAGGCACGTGCCGGCGAAAATCATTCAGGTTCAGGATCTGCCAAAAACCTTGTCCGGAAAGTTAGTGGAGCTGGCAGTGAGAAAAGTGGTCCACGGTCAGGCGATCACCAACACCGACGCGTTGGCCAACCCTGAATCTCTGCAACAATTTAAGCACCTGCCAGATCTTCAGTGTTAACGCAAAGAATCCAGTCACAACTGTATTTTTACATATGCGACTGGATTTTTACCCATCTTTTCAGAAGCTTAGACTTTCCGAAAGCGCCAAATTGCTCGAAAAAAGCGAGCAATCCAACCATTGCTTAAAACACGATATTAATAAAAAAAGCTTATAAAGCTTCTCTTAAATCAAACAGTTAGATCATCAAAGAAAAAGTGTGAACTGCTACCAAACCCCCACTATTGCACCTACTCGCTCATGCATGTTAGATTCCGCGGCCAGATGAATGTCTAAAACTTGACTAAGATTTATTAATATAATGAATTTAGTCAGCGTAAGTTGGAAAGTACTATGCCAGTGTTAATGCGTGACTTTGATTCGATTGATATACGACTGCTCATAGTGTTCCGCGCAGTGGTTTTTACCGGTAGCTTAAGCAAAGCCGCCCGGAAACTGTCCGTAACGCCTAGTGCCGTCAGTCAATCCCTGTCAAAACTAAGTAAATACTTCAGCCACCCACTGTTCACCCGAACCAGCAATGGACTGGAACCCACCGATTTCGCGATGGAGCTGTACGGCTACGTTAACTCGGCCCTGGATCTGCTGCAGGACGGCGTTGAAAGCCTGAGCGACTTCGATCCAGCCAACAGCAAACGTCGCTTTAGAATCTCGGCCAACCACATTCTTGACCTGATCATTCTTCACCCGCTGGCCCGCCACATCGAGTCCTTTAACAGTCAACTCAAGGTGTCGGTCAATAACCTGGTGGAAGAGGAATCGAAGATCATCGACAGCCTGCAGATCGACAACAACGACCTGTGCCTAGTGGCGATGAAGATCGACATGAAGAGCATCATTCAGGAGAAGGTGCTGGACGAAGAGATGGTGGTTCTGGGCTGCAAATCCAACCCGTTGACCAAAGAGGTCATCGACATGGACACCTTCCTGGCTCAGCGTCACTGCCGTTACGCCGTCGGCCAGATTGGCTACAAGATGGGCAACGCCATGAACATGGGTTACGTCGACGAACGGGAAGTGTTCCTGGACACCAACAACCCCTTCAACGCCATGATGATGACTCAGGGCACCGACACCCTGGTGACCATCTCCCGCTGGTTGTGGGAAAAGTACGCCAGCCAATTCGAACTGGCAGAGATTAAGACCAGCTTCGACATTCCAACGGTGCCGCTGTATCTGACCTATCTGAAGAAGATGGAAGACAGCAAGGCCAATCGCTGGTTGCGCGACCAGGTCAAACAGACCCTCGCTTCATTGCGATAACACCGAATTGCGGGAATGGATTCCTGCCCCTCTCCCCAGCTTCAACCTTCCCTTTCTGCCAGGCAAAAAAAAGCCGGCACATACCGGCAAACCCACACTGCGCTAGCAACTTAAAACTGCTTTAAATTTAGCAGCGGTTTACCAGCTTGCAATATTCGGGCGTATTTTCAGCCGAGAGTGCCCCACCGGTTCGATGCGACACCCCCTGATTCATCGATACTCAGTCCCAGGCCAACTCTCGATAATGGGTCCGGCACATGGAGACATAACTGTCGTTACCACCGATCTGTACCTGGTCACCGTTGCGCACCGGGTTGCCGGTTTCATCCAGCCGAACCACCATGTTGGCTTTACGGCCACAGTGACAGATGGTCTTGAGTTCAACCAGTTTATCCGCCCAGGCCAACAGGTATTGGGCACCTTCAAACAGCTCCCCCTGGAAATCGGTGCGTAAGCCGTAACAGAGTACGGGAATGTCCATCTTGTCCACCAGGTAGGTCAATTGACGCACCTGACTCTTGGTCAGGAACTGACACTCATCCACCAGCAGACAATTGACCGCTTGAGCGTCATTCTCCCGCAGGACCATCTGGATCAGATCATCCTCTTTGCGGTAGATAAGGGCATCGGACGACAACCCGATTCGCGACGTCACTTTTCCCTGACCGTAACGGTCATCCAGGCCCGCGGTCATCACCAGAACCTGCATGCCCCGTTCGCGGTAGTTGTACGCCGATTGCAGCAGAGAGGTGGATTTTCCGGCATTCATTGCCGAATAGTAAAAGTAGAGTTGAGCCAAAATTGATCCCCCAGTAATCGCTGAGGCAAGTCTACCGAAAAGCCCGGATCTGAACCAGAGTGGGGGGGCAAAAAATGGCGGCGGCAAACGCAAATCGGGCCCCTGGTGGGGCCCGATGTGTCAGCGGATTAACCTCAGCGCCGACACAGGCGTTTCAGCAGCAGAATCACCAGCACCAGCCCCAGGGTGGCGGTGGCAAATCCGGCCATGACCGACCCGGTCATCCCCAGTACCAGGTAACCGGCCAGCGAGATCAGTGCGGTCAGCACCGCATAGGGCAACTGAGTAGTAACATGATCAATGTGGTGGCATCCGGCACCGGTGGAGGACAGGATGGTGGTGTCGGAGATCGGCGAACAGTGATCGCCGAACACCGCACCGGCCAGTACCGAAGACAGCATCGGCAGCATCAGTGCCAGATCCACCGCTTCGGCCATGTTGGCAGCAATGGGCAGCATGATGGCAAAGGTGCCCCAACTGGTGCCGGTGGCAAAGGCGGCAAAGCCACTGAGCAAAAACAGCAACGCCGGCAATCCCCAGGCAGGCAGGTTACCCTGGGCCAGAGTCGCCATGAATTCGCCGGTCTTCATGTCGCTGATCACCCCGGCAATGGTCCAGGCAAACAGCAGAATGTAGATAGCCGGTAGCATCGATTTGATGCCACTGATCACCGCCTTACTGATGTAGGCCGCCGGCACCCCCTGGCGCAAACCGAACAGCAGGGTAAAGCCGACCCCGGCCAGGCCAGAGTAGAACAGGGACCAGGCGACATCGGTGTTTTCAAAGGCACCGATAAGGGAGAACGCCTTGTCGTCCGCCGCCAAGACCTGGTTGCCGGAAAACAACATCAAAGAAACCGTTATCGCAATCAGGAAACCGATGGGGGCCACCAGGCCGGCGACCCGGCCATTGTTGGCCTCGGGCAGGTCCAGCTCTTCACCGGCAGGCACCCCTTTGGCTTCGTCCCACAGTTGACCGCGCTGAGCTCGCTGCTCGGCGTCCGCCATGGCGCCGAAATCCAGGCCGAAATAGACCACCGCCAGTAACAGGGCAAAGGCAAAGATGGCATAGAAGTTCATCGGTACCATCTGCATAAAGGCACTCAGGTAACCGATGTCGGTCATGCCATGGGTGGTGAGCAAGCCCCCGATCAGGGCGATGATGTACGCGCCCCAGGAGGAGATCGGTGAGATCACGCAGATGGGCGCCGAGGTGGAGTCGATGCAGTAGGCCAGCTTTTCCCGCGACACCTGATAGTGATCGGTCACCGGCCTGGCCACCGAGCCCACCACCAGAGTGTTGAAGTAGTCATCGATGAAGATCACCACCCCCAGTGCCATGGTCATCAACTTGGCATCGCGGCCGCAGCGGATGCGGTGACGGGCCCAATCGGCGAAAGCACGGGTCGCCCCGGAGACCGAAATCAGCGCAGTCATCACCCCCAGTAACACCAGAAAACCGAGCGTGTAGAGATTCCAGCTGTTGAGGGCGCCGTCATCCCAAACCAGAGAGACGGCACGGGAACCGAGCTCGGAAGCGCCATCAACCACAGAGAAATCCACCAGCATCAGGATGCCAATGGCAATGCCTAACCCCAGGGACAGCAGAACTTTTCGGCTGGCGATTGCCATGCCAATGGCCACCACGGGGGGCAGCAGGGAGAGTGCCGAATCGGCGTAACTAATTAAAGCCATCGTAATGTTATCGTCATTATTAGCGATGGAGGCAACTGACACGGCCAAAGCCGCGGGGGACTAGCAAAAAGCGAGAGATCCACCTTCCATTCAGTAGCGCTCCATAGTAAATCATCTTCCCAACATCCGGTTGGAATTTACTATGGCAGTGTTACTCCTGTTAGAAGTAACCCCAGCGCGCAGGGATGATGCCCGGCACACTTCGGCATCGACTCCTTTGGGCCGGCGTCGTCGGGTATCAACCTCGACCGGCTTACTGATAGGCGATGCGCCTCTACCTTATCGGTACTCGCATACGAAGATGCGAAGGCGGCATTCTAACTGCAAGTGCCCCTCACTTGACCAGCAGATGCCGCCATATTGTGAGTTATATCACAGTTATAACAGTTCTGTGAGCTTAGGGACAGCGTCAAACAGATCCGCTTCCAGTCCATAATCGGCCACCTGGAAAATCGGCGCATCCGGGTCCTTGTTGATCGCCACGATCACCTTGGACTCCTTCATGCCGGCCAGGTGTTGAATGGCACCGGAGATGCCCACCGCGATGTACAGATCCGGGGCGACAATTTTACCGGTTTGTCCCACCTGCAAATCGTTGGCTACGTAGCCCGCATCCACCGCCGCCCGAGAGGCACCGATGGCTCCACCGAGCTTGTCGGCCAGAGCTTCGATCAAAGCAAAGTTCTCGCCGCTGCCCAAACCGCGGCCGCCGGAGATCACCACCCGTGCGGCGCCAAGCTCAGGACGCTCAGACTGCACCAGCTCTTCGCCGACAAACTGGCTGAGGCCGCTGTCCTTGACGCTGGACACCGTCTCGATGTCTGCCGCCGCCTGAGTGGCTACGGCATCGAACGCGCTGGTTCGAATGGTCAGCACCTTGATGGCATCCAGGCTTTGTACCGTTGCCAGGGCATTACCGGCATAAATCGGGCGCACAAAGGTGTCTTCTGACTCAATGGCAATAACATCGGAGTGCTGAGCCACGTCCAGCAATGCCGCCGCCCGCGGCAGCACGTCTTTGCCCTTGGCACTGGCTGCGGCCAGGATGTGGCTGTAGCCACCGGCCAGCTCCAGCACCAGGTCGGCGACCGGTTCTGCCAGCTGATGGGCATACCCATCGTGATCCGCCAGCAACACCTTGGTGACGCCAGCCAGTTGTGCCGCCTGATTGGCGGCCTCGGCCACGCCGCTGCCGGCGACCAATACATGAATCTCCTGACCCAGTTGAGTGGCCGCACCCACGACTTTGGCACACTCGGCACCCAGGCCCTGTTTGTCCAGCTCTGCAATAATGAGGATCGCCATTAGACCACCTTCGCTTCGTTTTTCAGCTTCTCAACCAGCTCTTCAACCGAGCCCACCATGATGCCGCCACTGCGTTCCGCCGGGGCCGTTACCTTTATTACCTGTTGGTGGGATTTCAACTGCAACTCGAAATCCGCCACTGTAACGGTGTCCAGTGGTTTGCGCTTGGCCTTCATAATATTCGGCAGCGACGCATAGCGCGGTTCATTCAGGCGCAGATCTGCAGACACAACGGCAGGCAGTTTGACACTCAGGGTTTGAATGCCGCCATCGATCTCCCGGGCAACGGTGACTTGATCGCCTTCGACCTCAATGCTGGAGGCAAAGGTTGCCTGCCCCATGCCTGCCAGTGCCGCCGTCATCTGCGCGGTCTGGTTGTTGTCGCCATCGATGGATTGCTTACCAAACAGCACCAAATCGGGTTGCTCCTTTTCAACAACCGCTTTTAACACCTTGGCAATCGAGATGGGCGCCAACTCTTCATCGTGCTCCACCAGAATCCCGCGATCGGCGCCCAAGGCCATGGCCGTACGCAATTGCTCCTGGGCCACTTTAGGACCGATTGATACCGCAATAATCTCATCGGCCTGGCCTTTTTCCTTTAGCCTTACCGCTTCCTCGACGGCGATCTCGCAGAAGGGGTTGATCGCCATCTTCAGGTTGGCCAGTTCCACCGCTGACTCATCAGCAGCGACTCTCACCTTCACATAGGGATCGACCACCCGCTTGATCGGAACCAGAATCTTCATAGTACGTCCTTTGTTTAGCGCCAGAATCGACTTTGCATAACACTGCTTCCCACTCTAATTACTGTTAACGTAAACGTCAACATTCAAAGGCCGGCAGCAGGGTGAAAATGAACAGAAGCTGAACCAGTGACATCGAAGGACATTTTTTTCAATGACACGGAACTCCTGAATAATGTAAATGTCTGCAAAGATATCGATATATCATCTTAGTAATGAGTAATTAATTGTCTTAATTTACGAGACAACTATAATTGCCCATGCTAATCTAAACACTGTTAAATTTGCACACTTGATAATTAGGTTGAATCCACGATGGCTGATTTCTTAGAAATTTTGACTCACGGTCGCCGCTTAAAGGCTCAAGTTAAAGAGCTAGAGCTGGATGAGCTGAAAGATGTAATCGCTAAACTGCAGAAAATTGCAGACGAGCGCGAAGCTGAAGCAGAGGAAGAAATTGCTGCTCAAGCTGAACGCCTGGCTAAAATTGAAGCAATCCGCAAGCAACTTGCAGAAGATGGAATTAGCGTTGATGAGCTAAATGCACTGGAAAGTGCTTCTCCACGTCGCAAGCGTGCACCACGCCCAGCTAAATACAAGATTGTTGTTGATGGCGAAACCCTGACTTGGACCGGCCAAGGCCGCACTCCAAAAGCCATCAAAGAAAAACTGGATCAAGGTCACTCCCTGGAAGAGTTTCTGATTTAAGATTTAGTTACAAAGTTTCCTAAAACGGCTGCCAATGGCAGCCGTTTTTTTATGCCCGCTTGCCGAAGGCGAATTGCAGCCCCTCGTCGATGCAAGGATAATGGATTCGATTCAGGAATAATAAAACAAAAGGATTTTTGAATGCCTCTGCCCACAACTCATTGGCGTTGGCGGCTGCTGTGTCAGGTGCTCGCCTGCGCCGCCAGCCTGCCGGCATTTGCCAGCCCCACTCAACCCGTCAGCGCCATTGCCAGTGCCGATGATCACTACCTGGCCTTTACCCATGCCACCTTAATCCCCACTCCCGGCCAGCGACTCGAGAATGCGACGCTGGTGATAAAAGATGGGAAAATTGTTTCTATTTCAGAAAGTAACAAGGTTCCAGACGGGGCAAGAGAGATCCATTCCAGGGGAAAAACCATCTATCCGGGCTTTATTGACCCCTATACCGACTTTGGCCAACAGTGGCAGTATTCCGACTACCCCGACGGCGGGCCTCACTATAATGCCGAACAAGCCGGCGCCAAGGTAAATAACCGGGCCATCCACGCCGAAATGAACTGGGCGGACCATTTCCAATTTGATCATGAACGCGCTCAAGATTGGCATAATAATGGCTTCACTTCGGTACAAACCGGCAAACTCGACGGCTTATTTCAGGGCATGAGTGCAACGGTCTCCCTCATTGACCTTCATTCTGAAAGCAGTATCTATGCCATCGAAGGCGCTCACCTGATGTCATTTGACAAGGGAAGTTCTGAGCAAGAATACCCAAACTCGCTCATGGGCAGTATTGCGCTTATTCGACAAACGTTAAAAGATGCACAGTGGTATCAACAGCAATCCAGCAAATCAATACCTCAGTTATCGTTAAACCTGAATCAAACCTTTACCAAACTGTTACAGTTTAACAATCAACGAATCATATTTGACCCAGGACAAGGAAACAACGCCTCCCGCGCGCTGCAACTGTTGCAACCATTTCATCCTTCGCCGGTACTCGTGGGCAATGGTTTAGAGTTTGAGCGACTGGAGTCGCTGAAACAAACTCGGCTTATCTTGCCATTAACTCTGGCTGCAAAACCGCCATTGGATGCCGGATTGGATATTAGCCTTAAACAGCTTCGCCATTGGGAGCGCAGTCCCGGCAACCTTGCGGCAGTCGCCGCCGCCAATATTCCCTTTGCCATCACTCAGCATGGAATCGATCCACTCGAGTTTTGGAACCGAATAACCAAAGCGGTGGAATATGGACTGCCCAAATCCACCGCTTTGGCCGCCTTGACTACCGTCGCCGCTGAATATGCCGGCGTCGACGACTTCCTTGGCCAACTGCAACCCGGCTTTCAGGCCGATTTGGTGATCGCCACCGGTGACCTGTTTGCCGGAGCCGAGATTGAAAGCCTGTACCTCAAGGGCCGACCTCTGCCATTGAATCCGCAACTGGGTAGTCGGCTTTCGGGTCAATATCAGTTGTCCATTGATGAGACCGACCTGACGCTGGTTCTGAGCCAGGATCAGGGCGAACTCTCCGCCCAACTTGAAAGCGGCGAACGGCTGATTCTGCTGGACGTCTCCCACAGCGCGGCGGAACAGTTCAGCGCCGTCGCCGACCTGACGGAACTGGGCTTACCCGGATTAACCCGGTTGACCTTGCACCGGGTCCGCCAAGGATTGTTTGGCAACCTGACCCAGCACGACGGTCAACTGCTGCCGCTGGCAGCCAGCTACCTGGGTCCGATAGCCACGAGCACCGAACCGGAGCCAGTGACAGCACCGACCTACCTGAGCCGTCTGACTCGACCGAACCGGGCCTTCGGTACCGACGCCCCCCTGCAGCAGGAACGACTGCACATTCGCGGGGCCACCCTGTGGACCGCCGCTGACGACGGCATCATCGCCGATGCCGATCTGCTGATCGACAATGGGGTGATTCGCGCCATCGGCGAGAACCTCACCACCCCAGAAGGCTTCGACGTCCTCGATGCACAGGGCAAACACCTGACCCCCGGCTTTATCGATGAGCACAGCCACATCGCCATTCGAGGCGGTGTCAACGAAGCGTCGGACAGCAACACCGCCGAAGTCCGAATCGGTGACGTTCTCGATGCCGACGACATTCACATCTACCGGTCGTTGGCCGGAGGGGTCACCACCGCTCAATTGCTGCACGGCAGCGCCAACGTTATTGGTGGCCAGGCCCAGGTGATCAAACTGCGTTGGGGCGAATCCGACCATGACCTCAAATTTCAACAGGCCCCAGCCAGCATTAAGTTTGCCCTGGGTGAAAACGTCAAACAGAGCAATTGGGGCGATCGTTACGTCAGTCGCTTTCCCCAAACCCGAATGGGAGTAGAAGCCTACCTGGAGGATCAGTTTGAACAGGCCAGGGAACTGCAACGTCAGCAACAGGCCTACCAAAGCCTGAGTCGTAACCAGAAACGGCGCCAATTGGCCCCGCGCCCCAACGACCGGCTTGAGGCCCTGATCGAGATACTGAACGGCAGCCGCAACATTCACGTTCATTCCTACGTGCAATCGGAAATTCTGATGTTGCTGCGGTTGTCGCAGCGGCTGGGATTCCACGTTCAGACCTTCACCCACATCCTCGAGGGCTACAAGGTGGCCGATGAGATGGCCAGCTATGGCACCAGTGCGTCCACCTTTTCAGACTGGTGGGCCTACAAGTTTGAAGTCTATGATGCCATTCCCCACAACGCCTGCCTGCTGCTGCAGAAAGGCGTCAACACCAGCATCAATTCGGACAGCGCCGACTTGATTCGCAAGCTCAATCAGGAAGCCGCCAAATCGATGATGTACTGCGGCATGAGCGCCGAACAAGCCCTGAAGATGATCACCATCAACCCGGCCAAGCAGCTGAAGATTGATCGCTACACCGGCTCACTGGAAACGGGCAAACAGGCGGATCTGGTGCTGTGGGACCAACCGCCGATGTCGGTGTATGCCCGGGTGGAGTCCACCTGGGTGGATGGCGTGCGTCGTTTCGACCGCCAGCGCGATCGGCAGCTGCAGCGTCAAGCCGGAGCCGAACGTCAGGCCTTGATTCAGAAACTGCTGCTCGATGACAGCGATGACGGGGAGGGCGAATCGCTCACCCCGGACGAGGTGCCGCTGTGGCACTGCGACAGCCTCATCCACCAGCATTAAGGAGCCGATGATGAAAACCCTGTATACCTTGCTACTGCTGGCCCTAGGTAGCCCGGCATTGGCCACCGCCCTGATGGTTGCGCCGCCCCAGTCTCAACCGATCCTGATTCAGGGCGGCACCCTGCACACCGTCACCCAGGGCGTATTGCCCAACACCGACCTGCTGGTGGAAGCGGGTCGCATCCGCGCCATCGGTACCGCACTGCCCGTGCCCGCCGATGCCCGCCTTATTGACGCCAGCGGCCAACGAGTGTACCCGGGCCTGATCGCCCTGGCCAACACCCTGGGCCTGGAAGAGATTGAGATGATCCGTTCCACCGTCGACAGCGAAGAGGTGGGCCAACTCAATCCGCAGCTGAGGGCCGCCGTGGCCTACAACCCGGACTCGGAACTGATCCCCACGGTACGCAGCAACGGCATTACCCACATCCAGCTGACGCCCTCCGGGGATCTGCTGGCGGGCACGTCCTCCCTTCTGAACCTCGATGCCTGGAACCTGGATGATGCCCTGGTACCCGGCGGCGAAGGGCTGCACCTGTATTGGCCCGACCTTCATCTCAGTGTCAGCGACGACGAGTTAGCAGAGCGACAACGGCAACGTCAACAGCGGCAACTGACCCAACTCAACCAGGCGTTTGAGCAGGCCTATGGCTATTACCTGAATCGGCAACACGCCCAACGCCAGGATCGGCGCTGGCAAGCGATGCTGCCGGTGTTCGAGGGGCAGCGGCCGCTGTTTGTACACGCCGACACTCAACCACAAATCGAGCAAGCGTTACGGCTGGCGGATCGCTATCGGCTGAAGATGGTACTGGTGGGTGGCTACGACAGCTACCGCCTCATCGACCAGTTGCTGGCGCAACAGGTTCCGGTGGTGTACACCCATGCCAACAGCCTGCCGTTGCGGCGCCACGAACCCGTGGATCTGCCGTTTACCATTCCGGCCCTGCTGGCCGACGCCGGGGTTGAGCTGGCACTGGCTTATCCCGGCAGTTGGGACAGCCGTAACCTGCCGTTCGCCGCGGGTTACGCCGCCGCCCATGGCCTCGGCGGTGCCCGGGCGCTGAAAGCGATCACCCTGTCCCCGGCCAACATTCTGGGGCTGTCCGACATGGGGGCTCTGGAAGTCGGCTATCGAGCCAACCTGGTGATCAGCGACGGCGACCTGTTGGACATAGGCCAGAGCCGGGTCAGCATGGTGCTGATCGACGGCCGCCAGATCGACCTGAATAACCGCCATAAACAGCTGTACCACAAATACCTGAACAAGCCCGCTCGCTAAGGGCACTGGCCGCCGGTTCACTCACCCGGCGGCCCCTTTGTGGTACACTTCTGTCATCTCTATACTCGGATATCTCCCATGTTTTCATTGACCTCGTGGCACCGATGGGCCCTCGTTCTGCCGCTGCTTAGTGGCTGCAGCAGCCAGTTCCAGTTTTCATCCAACCTCGACAGCGATGCCGTCGATGACTACTTCAAGGCCGGTAAGGTGCAGGTTTATCAGGGCAGCACCCCTCCCGCCGCTGAGCGGGATCTGGGACTGCTGGAAGCCACCAGCTGTCAAGCCGACAGCAACGCCGTGCCCGCCAGCCAGGCCGATGCCCGCACCCAGCTCCGTCGGCTGGCCGCAGATCAAGGGGCCAACGCCATCTGGGTCAGCCAGTGCATCGAACTCAGTGCCGACAAGCATTGCCAGCACTCCATTGTCTGTTACGCCCGCGCCCTGGTGGTTCATGAAGATTGAGATGACACCGGTGGCCCTGTGCCAGTCGCCTTACAAGCAGAAGTTCGCCATTCCCCGGCAGCCACGACTGGTGCCAGCGGCGGTAGGCCGCCTGCTGCTGCAAGGGGAGTGCAACACCGGCGATGTGCTGCGAGGCATTGAGCAGTTTGAGTATCTATGGCTGATTTTCAGCTTCCATCAGAACCTGCATCAAGGCTGGAAACCAACGGTACGGCCGCCGCGCCTCGGCGGTAACGAACGCATGGGGGTGTTTGCCACACGGGCCACCTTTCGCCCCAATGGCCTGGGCATGTCGGCAGTTAAACTGCGGGGCATCGGCTGCGAACAGGGCCAGCACTATCTGGAGGTTGAAGGCATCGATCTGCTGGACGGCACCCCGATCTACGACATCAAACCCTATGTGCCCTACTCCGACGCCCTGCCCGACGCCTGTGGCGGCTTTGCCCAACAGCCCCCGGAGCCGATGGCCGTCACCCTCAGTGACGCCGCCCAGCGGCAGATGAACGACGCCGAACGTCGTCAACCCGGCTTTCGTCAGTTGGCGGAGCAGGTGCTGGCCCAGGACCCCCGTCCCGGTTATCACAGAGGCGACAGCGACCGCGAATACGGCGTGCAACTGCACCAATTTGATCTGCGATGGCAAGTGATCGACGGCGTCAATCACATCATCGCGGTAGCCCCGCTGGCCAGCCATGACTGATCGCTACCGCGCACAGCACAAGCAGCGACTGAACTGGATGCCGTGGCTGTATTATCGTCTCAAGGAGAAGCACCTGGCGTGGGCTCGCCCCTGGCAGCAGCAGCACCAGCACCAGCTGATGGAGCTGGAAACAGTTCGCTTCGGCGCCGACTGCTTTGTGGCAGAGGAGTGTGCCCTGTTTGCCGAACCCGGTCGCGACATCGTCTTCGGCGATCGCTGCATGCTGGCCAGCAACAGCTTTCTCCACGGTCCATTGCAGTTTGGAAATGAAGTCAGCATCAACCATGGCTGCAGTCTCGATGGCGGCCGGGCCGGGATTCGCATCGGCGATCAGACCCGCATCGCCCACGACGTGTCGATCTATGCCTTTAATCACGGCATGGCACTGGATCAACCCCTGTATCAACAAGGCGTCAGCTCCAAAGGGGTGGTGATCGGCAAAGACGTTTGGGTGGGCGCCAGAGTCTGCATCGTCGACGGTGTCACCATCGGCGATCACGCCGTCATCGGCATGGGCTCGGTGGTCACCAAGGATGTGCCCGCCTACGCCAAGGTGGCCGGCAACCCTGCCCGGGTCATTGGCGATCGTCGACAGCCCTAAGCCCCCGAGCCCCCCTTGACGCCAACGGCGGCTCGCCGCCGCCGCACTCTGCCAGGGTAGGCCGGCACCGGGCTCAGCCCAGCATCAGATCCCCGTGCTGTTCGTTGTGGTAGGCGATGCGGTTTCGGCCCTGGCTCTTGGCTTTGTACAGCGCCTTGTCCGCCAACTCGAAGAACTGCTCCGGAGTCTGATCCACCTCGGGCACCAGCGTCGCCACACCAATGCTGATGGTGACATAACTGCCGATGTCGGAGCCCTCGTGAGGGATACCCAGCGCCTCCACCATCGCCCGCAGGCTATCGGCAAATTTCACCGCCTTGCGGCCGGTTTCCGGCAGCACTGCCGCGAACTCCTCGCCGCCGTACCGTGCCAGCAGATCTCGCGGCCGATTCAACTGACTGGCCAGCATTCGGGCTATCTTCTTCAGGACCCGATCCCCGGCCAGATGGCCATAGCGATCGTTATAGGATTTAAACAGGTCCACATCGATGACAAACAAGGTAATCGGCTTGCTGGTTCGCCGGGCACTCTCCCACTCCTGGCTGAGCCAGTTATCAAACTGACGCCGGTTCGCCACCTGAGTCAGGCCATCGGTGAGGCTCTGGCGGGTCAACTGCTGGTTAACCCGGTTCAACTCCTCGGTACGAGCTCGAACCAACTCCTCCACCTCCCGGTTGCGCCGACGCATCTGCCACATGAACACTCCGGAAGCTAGGGCTGCCAGGGCACCGCCGATGCCGACCAGATAGGGGGTCAAGCTGCGCTTGCTGGAGAAGAATGCGGGATTGGCCAACGCCTCCAGGCGCCACTGACGCCCAGCCAGGTCGGCGTACACAAAGCGCTTGCTGCGCTCGCCAGCCACAGTCGGGTGCGGTTCGGCCCCCAACAACAAGATGCTATTGTCGCCGCTGTCGTCCCAGATCTGGTACTCGAGGTGAGCCCGGTGGCCGTCGAGCACCAGGTCATGGAGCATCTCCTCCACCTGAAACACCCCCAGCAAATAGCCTTTCAATAGCTTTTCCCGGCTGGCCACCGTCAGCGGCAGGCTGTGGTAGATGGGCACCACCGCCATCACCACCTTGCCAAGGTCCACATCCAGGTTTACGGCGGTCAGCGCCGGATTGGCACTGTTCATCGCCAGTTCAAAGGCGTCGGTCACCTCGGGTTGGCGTGACATGTCCATGCCGAAGCGGCGCTCGTTGCCAGAAAAGGGGCGCACGTAATAAACCGGGTAGTAACGCTCTCTCTGGCCGGCGGCCACCGGTTGCCCCTGCACCTTGTCGGTAAAGGTAAAAGCCGGATAACGTTGCTGCATCGCGGCCTCAAAGGCGCCACGCTCACTCGCCTTCACCCGGGGAATCCACTCCAGCGCCTTGATCTCACGATGCCGGGCCAGGATGCCATCGGCCACCATGGCAAACTCCTGCTCGGTGACCTCATCAGACCCCTGATACAGGGTGGACAGGTAATTGAGCACCGACAGCGACGAATCGATGCGCCATTTGATCAGCCGGGCCTGGTTGGCGGCAAAATAATCAAAATCGCGCTCCAGGGATTGCTGCTCGGTCTGATACAGCTTAAACGCCAGCCATGAGGTGGACATCACCCCGACCAGCACCACCGCCACGATGTCCCATCGCCTCTTGCTCATTCGCTGCCGCACTCCCGCCAAAACTTTTAACAATTATTCCATATAAAACAAATAATACTAACCTTAGATTCGCTGACATCACCGAATCCCTTGTCAGTATAAGGTGCTCACGACAGTCGCAGAGGCGAAAATAGGCGGATAATCCGCCCCAACCTCGCCGTGCCATTAGACTTGCGCCACAGGCCTGATAGAATATTGGCTTCATTTTTTTGCACGGATTTTATTGATGAGAACCAGCCGTTACCTGGTCTCCACTCTCAGAGAGACCCCATCAGACGCCGAGATCATCAGCCATCAGCTGATGCTGCGCGCCGGTATGATTCGCAAACTGGCTTCTGGCCTGTACACCTGGTTGCCCACTGGACTGAAGGTCCTGAAGAAAGTGGAGAACATCGTCCGCGAAGAGATGAACCGCGCCGGGGCAGTGGAAACCCTGATGCCGATGGTACAACCTGCGGATCTGTGGCAGGAAACCGGCCGCTGGGACGACATGGGACCAGAGCTGCTGCGCATCAAGGATCGTCATCACCGCGACTTCGTGCTGGGCCCGACCCACGAAGAGGTGATCACCGACATCGTTCGCAATGAGGTGAAATCCTACAAACAACTGCCGCTGAACCTGTATCAGATTCAGACCAAATTCCGTGACGAAGTCCGCCCCCGTTTCGGCGTAATGCGCTCTCGCGAATTCCTGATGAAAGACGCCTACTCTTTCCACCTGGATCAGGCCACCATGGATGATACCTATCACGCCATGCACAAAGCCTACTGCAACATTCTGGAGCGGATGGGACTGGAGTTTCGCCCGGTTCTGGCGGACACCGGCGCCATCGGTGGCGCCCTGAGCCACGAGTTTCAGGTACTGGCTTCCAGCGGCGAAGACGCGGTGGTGTTCTCCACCGACAGCGACTACGCTGCCAATATCGAAAAAGCAGAAGCGCTGGCCCTGGGTGAGCGCGGCGACGCCGGTGCCGAGATGACCCTGGTGGACACCCCCAACGCCAAAACCATCGATGAGTTGGTGGCGCAGTTTGACCTGGCCATCGACAAAACCGTCAAAACCCTGATTGTGCACGCCAGCGACAGCTGTGAACACGACCTGGTGGCGCTGATGGTTCGTGGCGACCACGAGCTCAACGAAGTGAAGGCCGAAAAGCTGGCCGAGGTGGCCACCCCACTGCAATTTGCCAGCGAAGAAGAGATTCGCAACGCCATCGGCGCTGGCCCTGGCTCCCTGGGCCCCGTCGGCCTGAAACTGCCCCTGATCATCGATCGCTCCGTCGCCACCCTGAATGACTTCGGCGCCGGTGCCAACATCGACGACAAGCACCATTTCAACATCAACTGGGAACGGGACGTGGCCCTGCCACGGGTTGAAGATCTGCGTAACGTAGTGGAAGGCGACGCCAGCCCATGTGGCCAAGGCACCCTGAAGATCGCCCGCGGCATCGAAGTGGGTCACATCTTCCAGCTGGGCACCAAGTACTCCGAGTCCATGAAAGCCACGGTACTGGATGAGAACGGCAAGGCTCAGCCACTGATCATGGGCTGTTACGGCGTTGGGGTATCCCGCATCGTGGCGGCAGCCATCGAGCAAAACCACGACGACCGCGGCATCATCTGGCCGGCGGCCATCGCACCGTTCCAGGTGGTCATTGTGCCAATGAACATGCACAAGTCTCACCGGGTTCAGGAAGCGGCAGCCAAGATCTACGACGACCTGCAGGCCGCCGGAGTGGACGTGCTGTTCGACGATCGCAAAGAGCGTCCCGGGGTCATGTTTGCCGACGCCGAACTGATGGGCATCCCCTACAGCATCGTGATCGGCGAGCGCGGCATCGATGCCGGCTGCTTCGAGTTGAAAGTGCGTGCCGACGGCAGCAAAGAGGAAGTTGCCATCGACGCCATCGTCGAGGCCCTCAACACTAAGCTGAACGGCTAAGCACGCCTCTACCGCAGCAAAAAGGGTTGGCCATGGCCAACCCTTTTTTGTGTTTGCTGATATCAGCCAGGCTGAAGCGTCGTTACTGGGCCTCAGGCGCCCGGACTGCACGGCCCACACCGTCGATCAGCTCATCCAGCAACGCATCCAGATCCACCCCTTGCATGCACTGGCGAGGGCTGCAGATCAATCGAGTCAAGCCATCGTGCATGGCATTAAACAGCAGGAACGCGGTGCTGACCGACATGCCCGGATGCAGCTTGCCCTGGTCGTGGGCCATCTGCAATGCTTGCTGCATGTGGGAATCTTCCTGACAATGCAGCTCATCCAGGCTTTCACTCAGCTCGGGCACCATCTCCGCCTGTCGGTACAGCATCATCACCTGGCGCATGTTGGACTCTCGGGTCAGTTCGTGCCAGAAGGAGCGACTGGCCTTAAGCAGGCACTCCAGTGGATCCGCCCCCTCATCGGTAATGCTGCGCCACAAGCGTTCCATTTCCGGAGAGATGGAACGCTCAAACAGCGCGTGCAGCATCGCCGCCTTGTCCTCAAAGTGCCAATAGATGGCCCCCCGGGTCATTCCACAGGCCGACGCAATCTGCGCCAGGGTGGTTTTGGCCACGCCGTTCTCACTAAACAGTTTTAACGCCGCATCCAGCAACAGCTGACGGGTCTTCTCGGCTTCGGCTTTGGTCTTTCTGGCCATTGGGTTTCCGCGGTTAATGCCTGTCGCTTGCCAGACAATCTGACAGCCAGGCCAAAAGAAATATTACTCCCGCCCCGATGATCAGGTAGCTGACGGGATTGTAGGCGACGAACGCTGTCATGGTGAACACTCAGTTACATGCAAGGATGTTTGTATAGTCGCTTATTATACATACAGCCAAGTTTGTATCAAGCCGATTCGGCGCTGAACTATACTTATCTCATTGCGCCATCCTGTTAATCCCATTGTCTTTATCAGGTAATAAATGACGGCGATGGTATCGGCGCCCACCGACAACATGGATCCAGTCACAGGGACGATACGCAAACACATGACAGCCAAACCAAACCAAGGCCAATGGGCCCTGCAACTCAGCGGCGGCGGCGGACGTGCAGCCTATCAGATAGGGGTACTTAAGGCGATAGCCAACTTCTATCCCCGTAACCACGGCCTGCCGTTTCCCATCCTCTGTGGTACCTCCGCCGGTGCCATCAACGCCACCACCCTGGCCTGCTACGCCGGCGCCTTTCACAAAGGGGTGCGCAAGCTGGAGTGGATCTGGCGCAATTTCACCAGCAGCAAGGTCTACCACGCCCAGACGTGGCCTCTGGGCCGCTACCTGCTGCATCAGGTACTGCACCGAAAAGATCCTCAGCAGCCCCCTAGCCTGCTCAACAACGCCCCGCTGCAAACGCTGCTGCAGCAGGTTCTGCCGCTGGAAAAGATAGAACGCCATATCGATGCCGGCCACCTCAAGGCGCTGACCGTCGCCGCCTCCAGCTATCGCCACCCCTGCTGCGTCAACTTTTTTCAGGGGCAACCGAACCTGAGCCCATGGCAACGATTCCGTCGCCGCGGGGTGCCGGCCAGCATCGACATACATCACCTGATGGCCTCGGCGGCGATTCCTTTGGTGTTTCCCTCGGTCGCCATTGACGGCGAGCATTACGGTGACGGTGCCGTGCACCAGTTGTCGCCGTTGAGCGCACCGATACATCTGGGGGCCGATCGCATCTTCATCATCAACCTCGAAAGCCCGGGCAACCCCGCGCCCCAGCACAACCCGCCCAACAGCGGCCTGATCACCGGTCACCTGCTGGACGCGGTGTTTTCCGATGCCCTCAACTCAGACCTGGAGCGCATCGCCCGCATCAACGCCTCGCTGGCGTTGATTCCACCGGAGCGGCGGGTGATGCAGCCACTGAAAACCGTCGAAACCATGACCATCAAACCGTCACAGAATCTGGACGCCATCGCCCTGCGCCACTACGGTTCTCTGCCCCGAGGCGTGCGTTCGCTGTTAAAGGTGATTGGGGTGGATGATCAGAGTGAGTCCAGCCTGCTGAGCTATCTGATGTTTGAAGCGGCGTATTGCCAGGAGTTGATAGAGCTGGGCTTTAACGATGCCAACGACAAGCAGCGGCAATTGAAGCTGTTCTTCGATCTTGATGATCACGGCCCTTCCAGCAGTGCCCGCTCCGCCAGTTCAACCTGATGAGGGGTCCCCAGCAACAGCAGGGTGTCACCATGAGCCAAGCGGGTCGTGGGCACGAAGGACAACGCTTCACCGTCTCGCTTGATGCCGTCGAGCTTGACCCGCCAATGATTCAGCGGCAACTCCACCACGAAATGGCCCACCGCCCAGGCATTGGGACTGAGGGTCACCGCATGCAACAATTCTCGCCCCGGGGCCAGATCCTCACCACCAAAGAAACCGTGCAGAATTCGATAGCGATCCCGCCGTTCCCGTTCGATGCGCAATAAAATCCTCGGCAACGGCACTCCCAATTGATACAGCACCTGACTGACCAGCATCAGGCTGCCCTCCAGGCTCTCTGGAATCACCTGATCGGCGCCAGCCAGTTCCAGCGCCTCCAGGGTGGAGTCGTCCCGGGTCCGCACCAGGGTGCGAATGGAGGGCGCCAGCCCCTTGATGCAATCCAGCAGATTGAAGATGTCGCGGCGGTTATCAAAAGTCACCACCACCAGCCTGGCATGGGGCAGGCCGACGTCTTTGAGAATCGCCTGACGACGGC
Organism: Ferrimonas kyonanensis DSM 18153; assembly: GCF_000425405.1. Lineage (GTDB taxonomy): Bacteria > Pseudomonadota > Gammaproteobacteria > Enterobacterales > Shewanellaceae > Ferrimonas > Ferrimonas kyonanensis. The sequence continues at coordinate 81,040 of NZ_AUDJ01000011.1, forward strand.
CATCACCAAACACCACAGGCTCACCACCAGTACGGGCTTCGCGGACACGAATCGGATCCAGATCCACCGCCACAAATGGCATCTTTTCCCGCTTCAGGAACCGGGCAATGGTCTGGCCTACCCGGCCATAGCCCAGCAGCACCACATGATCACGGGTGACCAGTTCCGGCTGGGGCGGTTCATCTCCCAGCCATTGCTCCCGTTGACCCAGTACCTGCTTGGCCAGATCCAGGCAACGATCCACCAACGTCGGGGTCAACGCCATGGAAAAGATGCCAGTCATTACCAGCAGGTTGGCCAGATCCCGCTCCAGCACCTGCCACTTCACCGCCAGGGCAATCAGCACGAAACTGAACTCCCCCACCTGAGCCAGGCAGATGCCGGTGGCCAGGGCGTCTTTGGCTTTTTCACCGGAGAGGCCGGCCAGGGCCCAGATGATGGCGGCTTTGGACAGCATCACGGTCACTACCAACGCCAATAGCAGCGGCAATTGCGCCCATAACAGTGACAGATCCAGCAACATCCCCACCGACACGAAAAACAGCCCCATCAGCAGATCCCGAAACGGCCGAATGTCCGCCTCCAGTTGCTGACGGTACTGGCTCTCACCCAGCAGCATGCCCGCCAGAAACGCCCCCAGGGTCATGGACAGCCCCAGAGACAGGGTCACAAAGCCGGTGGCCAGGGCCACCGCCAGGGTGGTCAGCACAAACAGCTCATCGGAGCGCGAGCGCGCCACCTCATCGAAAATCTTCGGCAGCAGGAAGCCGCCCAACCCCAGCAGCAGTACGAAGGCCGCAGCCCCCTTCAGCAGCGCCCAGGACAACTCCATCGCCAGCACCGCACCGCTGCTGTCGGATCCCAGCAGCGGAATCACAATCAACAGCGGAATCACCGCCAGATCCTGGAACAGCAGAATGCTGACCGACAGTTCGCCATGACGACGGTTGATCCAGCCCCGTTCATCCAGCTGCTTCAGCACAATGGCGGTGGAAGAGAGGGCGATGGCACCGCCGCAGACAAAGGCAGCCCGCACGTCCAGGCCCAGCAGCCAGGACAACAGCGAGGTACACAGCAGGGTAATCAGAACCTGGGCACTGCCCAGGCCAAACACCCGGGCCCGCATGGCCCACAATCGCGGCAGGGAAAACTCCAGCCCCAGGGAGAACATCAGGAACACGATGCCGATCTCCGCCACCAGCGCAATCTGGCCACTCTCCAGCCAGTTAAATCCCTGACTGCCCGCCAGGCCTCCGGTCACCAGCCAGGCCAGAATCACCGGCAGCCGCAGGCGTCGGGTTACCACCAGTGAACCGATGGCCACCAGCGCCAGTAACAGAATGGGGATCAGAGAACCGTGTTCCATCGGCAGTGCGTTTCCTCCTGAAAGCGTACTCGAATCGATTGTGAGACGGCCAGCGCTCAGTCTTGTCGAACTGGCAGCAAGCCTTCGCCGGCGAGCACCAGCGCATCGCGCTCCAGCCAGTATCCCAGTGCCGCCACCAACTGCTCTCCAAAGAACAGCATCGGAATGCGGCTGCGCACCCAGGGGGGCACACCCAGCTCCTGCCACACCTTCTTCAGCGGCCGGGAGCCGCTGCGAAGATGAGGACGGACTCTCTGGGTGCCGAGCAGGTCGTAACGAATGGTGATCGCCTCCCCCGCTTTCGGCAACCGCAAGCGTTCGCCGCTGCAGGCCGCCTCCAGGCACCAATGTTCGCCATTGGCCATCTGCTGCCGAACCCGGGGAATCATCATCTCGGTGTCCAGCTGCGGCCCGTCATCCTCGGCCACCAGGTACAAGCCATCACGATAACGACGCAGCCAATGCTGCCCCACTTTCAGCTGCGGCTGCGCATCCTCGCGTGCCAGCCAGAACTGGGCGATCTGCTGCAGTTGCACCTGCGAGGGCATCATCAGGTTATGCCGTCGTAACCAATACCTTACCAGATTGTTGCGCCGCGGCGCAGACAAAAGACTCAGGCCCTCGATCGCCAATCCATCCGCCGCCAGGCTGAGCCGACTCAGATCCTCGGCGGCCATCTCATCACACAGGCTCTGTTGCTCACCGCACAGCTGGGCGCTGCGGGCGACCGCGTTGTTGAACCCGGGCCAGCGCTCGGTCAGCAGCGGCAGGATTCGGTGACGGAGAAAATTGCGATCGAATCGAACATCGGTGTTGCTGTCGTCCTCGATGTGAGCCAGCCCCAGTTCCTGAGCCGCCAGCTCCACCTCGGCGCGACTGTGGCCGAGCAGGGGCCGCAGCAAGGTGGCACCGGCGAAGGGTTGGCTGGGCAACATCCCTGCCAACCCCAGCGGGCCACTGCCTCGCTTCAGGGCCAGCAACAGCGTCTCGGCCTGATCGTCCTTGTGCTGGGCCGTCAACAGCAGGTCACCGGGCTGCAGCAGCCGATCCAGGGCTTGATAACGGGCGCTGCGCGCGGCTGCCTCGAGGCTGATGCGGCTGCCCTGCTCCACCGTCACCCTGGCCACGGTTAGCGGCAGGCCATACAGTTCGGCCCGGCGCTGACAGTGCTCGGCCCAGGCATCGGCGTGATCCGACAAGCCATGATGGACATGAATCAACAGAAAAGGGCGGGCAGGAAATTGCGGCCTCAGACGGGCCAGGATGCTGGCGAGCAGTTCAGAATCAATGCCGCCGCTGTAGGCGAGGACCACGCGGCGGGCATTGTCCAGCTGGGCCGACAGCGCGGCCCTGACACTGGATTCAAGCTGGTTTAACGACAATAACCGTACTCCATCAACCGGTCGTAACGTTGTTCCAGCAGAGTATCCACATCCAGAGTGTTCAACAAGTTCAAATCGGCAAGAATTTGATCTTTCAGGTTGCGGGCCATACCGTCGATGTCGCGATGGGCACCGCCCTTGGGCTCAGGTACCACCTTGTCCACCAACTCCAGCTCGTGCAAACGCTCGGCGGTGATGCCCATGGCTTCGGCCGCCTTCGGCGCTTCCGCCGCGTCTTTCCACAAAATGGAGGCACAGCCTTCGGGGGAGATCACCGAGTAGGTGGAGTACTGCAGCATGTTAACCCGATCGCCGACGCCGATGGCCAGCGCGCCACCGGAACCGCCCTCACCGACCACGGTGCAGATCACCGGCACCTTGAGGCCGGCCATCACTTTCAGGTTGCGGGCGATGGCTTCACTCTGGCCGCGCTCCTCGGCGCCGACACCCGGGTAGGCCCCCGGAGTATCGATGAAAGTGATGATCGGCATCTTGAAGCGCTCGGCCATCTCCATCAGGCGCAGCGCCTTGCGGTAGCCTTCCGGACGTGGCATGCCGAAGTTGCGGCGCACCTTCTCCTTGGTGTCACGGCCCTTCTGATGGCCGATTACCATCACCGGCATGCCGTCCAGACGGGCGGTACCGCCAACAATGGCCGGATCGTCGGCGTAGGCACGATCACCACACAGCTCATCAAATTCGGTGAAGATGCGGTCGATGTAGTCCTGGGTGTAGGGGCGCTGCGGATGGCGGGCCATCTGCGCGACCTGCCAGGCACCAAGGTCAGAAAACACCTTGGTAATCAGGTTTTCACGCTTCTCTTCCAGCTGTTGAATCTCATCCTGAAGATCCATGTCCAACTGGCTGTTGCGGCTGACGTTCTTCAGCTCGTCAATCTTTGCCTGTAGCTCGGCTATCGGCTGTTCAAAATCCAAAAAATCCAGGCTCATAGTCTGATCACCTAAAGGTGCCTGTTGGCACTCATCAATATGTCATTGTTACTTTATCCGAACCGAACAGCGTTGCCAGTTGCAACAACAGCTCATCGTCCGGGCGTACCTGCCAGTCTTGTCCCAACTGCAGGGTGCCGCTGGCATCGGGTCGGTTAAATCGAATCTGTACCGGGCAACTGCCGGAGCGGTATTCCCCCAACAGCGCTTTTATCTTGGTCAGTTTAGTGTCATCCAGGCTGTCGGAGTCCAGCTCCAGGCTGACGCCCTTGGCCCATTTCTCCCTCGCCTGACTGATGTCCAGCACCTCTTTGGCAGACATTTTATTGCCACCGCTGAAATCATCAAAGCTGACCTCTCCCTCGACAATCAGGATCTTATCCTTTACCAACAGATCTTGGTACTTTTCTACCCCTTCTGCAAACATCATCACTTCGAGGCGACCGCTCTTGTCATCCAGGGTCAGAATGCCCATCTTGCTGCCGCGCTTGGTGATCATCACTCGGGCGGCGATCACCAACCCGGCCACCCTGGTACTTTTACCGCGACCGGTGGGCACCACATCTTTAAGGCGACCGGAAGTCCAGCCTCTGAGCTCTTTCAGGTACTGATTGATGGGGTGGCCGGTGAGGTACAATCCCAGGGTCTCGCGCTCGCCGTCGAGCCAGATTTTTTCCGGGAAGTGAGGCACCGAGACAAAGGCCTGATCCGCAGCGCCCGGCTCCGGGGTCAGGCTGCCAAACAGGTCATCCATGCCCTGAGCCTGGTTGCGGGCATTCTGGCCCGCCGCTTTCGCCGCCTGGTCCAGGGTCGCCATCATCGCCGCCCGGTGCGGCCCCAGGTTGTCCATGGCGCCGGCCATGATCAGTTTCTCGATGGTGCGCTTGTTGACCTTCTTGAGGTCGACCCGGTTGCAGAAATCAAACAGGTCACGGAACGGTCCGCCACTGTTGCGGGCCGCCAGTATTTCATCCACCGGCCCCTCACCGACCCCTTTGATGGCGCCGATGCCGTACACAATCTCTTCTTTGGCGTTGACGTTGAACTTGAACAGGCCCATGTTGACGTCCGGCGGCAACAGGGTCAGCCCCATGCGCTCGCACTCGTCCACCAGGGTCACCACCTTATCGGTGTTGTCCATATCCGCCGACATCACCGCCGCCATAAAGTAGGACGGGTAGTGGCGCTTCATCCACAGGGTCTGGTAAGACACCAGGGCGTAGGCGGCCGAGTGGGATTTGTTGAAGCCGTACCCGGCGAATTTCTCCACCAGGTCAAAGATCTTCATCGCCAGATCGCCATCAACGCCGTTGTTCTCGGCCCCTTCACGGAAGGTGCCCCGCTGCTTGGCCATCTCCTCGGGCTTTTTCTTACCCATGGCACGACGCAGCATATCCGCGCCACCCAGGGTATAGCCCGCCAGCACCTGAGCGATCTGCATCACCTGTTCCTGATACAGGATGATGCCGTAGGTGGGTTCCAGGATCTCCTTCAGCGATTCGTGCTGATACTCGGCATCCGGATAGGACACCTCTTCGCGACCGTGCTTACGGTCGATGAAGTTGTCCACCATCCCCGACTGCAGCGGCCCGGGGCGGAACAGGGCCACCAGGGCGATCATGTCTTCGAAGCAGTCCGGACGCAGCCGCTTAATCAGATCCTTCATGCCGCGGGATTCCAGCTGGAACACCGCGGTGGTCTCCGACCGTTGCAGCATGTCGAACGACGGCTGATCATCCAGGGGGATGCTCTCGATGCGAATCGGCGCCTGCCCTTTGGCTTCCAGTGCCGGGTTGGCCATATCCAACGCCCACTGGATGATGGTCAGAGTCCGCAGCCCCAGGAAGTCAAACTTCACCAAGCCGGCGGTTTCGACGTCGTTCTTGTCAAACTGGGTCACCGGGTTACCGCCGGTATCATCGCAATACAGCGGCGCGAAATCGGTGATGGTGGTGGGGGCAATGACCACCCCACCGGCGTGCTTACCGGCGTTACGGGTACAGCCTTCCAACTTACGGGCGATGTCGATGAGGTTCTTCACCTCCTCGTCACGATCGTAGATCTCCGGCAGCGCCGGCTCCTCTTTAAACGCCTTAGCCAGGGTCATGCCCGGGTCCGGCGGAATCAGCTTGGAGATGCGATCCACAAAGCCGTAGGGGTGCCCCAGCACCCGACCCACATCCCGAATCACCGCCTTGGCCGCCATGGTACCGAAGGTGATGATCTGCGACACCGCATCTCGACCATACAGCTCGGCGGTGTGATCGATCACCTCGTCGCGACGATCCATGCAGAAGTCGACATCGAAATCGGGCATCGACACCCGCTCCGGGTTCAGGAAGCGTTCGAACAGCAGATCGTATTCCAGCGGATCCAGATCGGTAATCTTCAGCGCGTAGGCCACCAGCGAGCCGGCACCGGAACCCCGTCCCGGCCCCACCGGAATGTTGTTGTCCTTAGACCACTGAATAAACTCCATCACGATCAGGAAGTAACCGGGGAACCCCATGTTATTGATCACTTCCAGTTCGATTTTGAGGCGGTCGTCGTACTCCGGCCGCCGTTGCAGCCGCTCGGCCTCGTCGGGGAACAGGAACTCCAGTCGCTGCTCCAGTCCCTCCTCCGACACCTTAATCAGGAACTCTTCAATCTTCAGATCGCCGGTGGGGAAGTCCGGCAAAAAGTACTCGCCCAGGCGCACGGTGACGTTACAACGCTTGGCAATCTCGACCGTGTTGTCCAGCGCCTCGGGAATGTCCTCGAACAGCGCAGCCATCTCGTCGGCACTGCGCAGGTACTGCTCCCGCGAATACAGCCGCGGCCGGCGACTGTCATCCAGAGTAAAGCCGTCATGGATGCAGACCCGAATCTCGTGTTCATCAAAATCTTCCGGGTCCAGGAACACCACCTCGTTGGTGGCCACCACCGGCAGACCGGTGGCGTCGGCCAGCGCCACCGCCCGGTGCAGATAGGTCTCCTCGCCACTGCGGCCGGTGCGAATCAGCTCCAGGTAGTAACGATCGGCAAAATGCTGCTGATAAAACGCCAACAGGGAATCGACCACCTGCTGGTTGCCCTTGGTCAACGCCTGGCCCACATCGCCGTCTTTGGCGCCGGAAAGCAGGATCAACCCCTTGGCGTGCTCCGCCAGCCAGGCCCGGTCCAGCACCGGCCGGTGATCGACGTGACCACGCAGGTACGCTTTGGAGATCAACAGAGTCAGGTTTTTGTAGCCGTCGTTGTCCATGGCCAGCACCGTCAACCGACACTGCATGTCATCCAGCTCGGGACAGATTTGCCAGAAATCCGCACCGATGATCGGCTTGATGCCGTTTTTATGGCTGCCGCCATAGAACTTCACCAGACCACAGAGGTTGGTCTGATCCGTCAAGGCCAGTGCCGGCATCTCCATCTCCGCCGCCCGGCTGAGAATGGGACCGACTTTCTGCATACCGTCGACCATGGAAAAGTCGGAGTGGACCCGCAGGTGAATAAAGCGTGGTTCGGCCATGGTGTTCGTTTACTCCAGACCCAGTGCGCGTCGCACCGGTTTAAAACTGGTTCGGTGAAAAGGCGTGGCCCCCAGGGCGGCCAACTGCTCGAGGTGTACCTTGGTGGGGTACCCCTTGTGCTGGGCAAACCCGTATTGGGGATACTGGCGGTCCAGCGCCAACATTTCGCCGTCTCTGACCACCTTGGCCAGAATCGAAGCGGCACTGATGGCCGGCTCCTTGTCATCGCCCTTGATCAGGGCTTCCGCCGCCAAGCCGCCAAAATCCGGGCAGCGATTGCCATCCACTCGCACCAGCGTCGGCGTCAACGTCAATCCGGCCACCGCACGCTGCATCGCCAGCATGGTGGCATGGAGAATGTTCAACTGGTCGATTTCGGCCACGCTGGCTCGGCCCACGTGCCACGCCAGTGCCTTCTCCTGAATCTCGATGAACAGCGCGTTGCGTTTTTTTTCGGACAGCTTTTTTGAATCCCGCAGCCCGTCGATGGGGTTGTCGGGATCGAGGATCACCGCGGCGGTCACCACGTCCCCCACCAAGGGGCCACGGCCCACTTCATCGACGCCGGCAATGTACTCAATCATGATCGGCTCCAATCAGGGTCAATACCGCCTTCGCTGCCTGCTCGGAGGCGTCCAGGCGCAGCTCGGTGTGCATGCGGGTAAAGGTATCCAGCAGCTCGCCATTGTCACCGTCCAGATAACCACGCACCTGTTCGGCCAGCTGCGGGCCGGTGCAATCATGCTGAATCAGCTCCGGCACCAGGTCGCGCCCGGCCAGCAGGTTGGGCAGGCTGAAGCGGTCGATGTTCATCAGCCGCTGGGCAATGCGATAAGTCAGCGGCGCCAGCTTATAGGCCACCACCATTGGTCGCTTCACCAGCATCGCTTCCAGGGTTGCGGTACCGGACGCCAGCAGAATCACGTCACTGGCGGCCATCACGGTACGTGACTGGCCCTCAACCAGGGTCAGCTCCAGTTCCGGGGCCAGTTCCGCTTTCAGGGCTTCAAACTGCAATCGACGCGCCTCGTTGGCCAGCGGCACCACGATCTGCAACTGCGGATGCGACTGCCGCAGCAAGCGGGCGGCCTCCAGGAACGGCGCACTGAGACGCTTCATCTCACCACCGCGACTGCCCGGCAACAGCGCCAGTACCTGAGCCTCCCCATCCAGTCCCAGCGTCTGCCGGGCCTGGCCCTGATCGCTGACCAGGGGAATCTCGTCCGCCAGGGTATGGCCGACAAAATGGCAGGGAACCTGATACTGGTCGTAAAACGCCTTTTCAAACGGCAGCAGCGACAGCACCAGGTTGGTGGCCTTGGCGATCTTAAAGATTCGCTTTGGTCGCCAAGCCCATACTGACGGGCTGACGTAGTGCACCGTGGCAATGCCGGCGGCCTTCAGGGGCGCCTCGATGCGCAGGTTGAAATCCGGCGCATCGACACCGATGTACACGTCGGGACGACACTCGATCATGGTGTCGATGACGGTCTTCTTGATTCCCATCAGCTTCGGCAGGCTGCCCAGCACCTCCACCAGCCCCATCACCGACAGATCTTCGATGTCCGCCAGGTTTTCGATGCCAATGGCCTGCATCTTGGGGCCGCCGATGCCGACAAACCGGGCATCGGGGTGACGCCGGCGAATGGCTTGCATCAGGCCGGCACCTAAAATATCGCCGGAGAGTTCCCCGGCGACAATGGCTATGGTCAGTTGGCTCAATCAACCATCCTCATCGAACGATGCCACGGCTGGATTGCTCAACGAAGTCGGCCATAAAGGCCACCTCGGGGAAGCTCTCCGCCAGTTCCCGCAACTGAGGCAGGGCCTCGGCGGTGGTCAAGCTGCTGCGGTACAGCAATTTGTAAGCCTTACGAATGGCGGCGATGGCCTCTTTACTGAAGCCACGGCGCTTCAAGCCTTCGCTGTTGATGCCCCGTGGCACCGCGCTCTGGCCGGAAGCCATCACGTAGGGAGGCACGTCCTGCAGCACCAGAGAGCAGCCAGCCGTAAAGGCATGGGCGCCAATCTTAACGAACTGGTGCACGCCGGTCATGCCGCCGAGAATGGCGTTATCACCCACATGCACGTGACCGGCAATGGAGGCGTTGTTGGCCATAATGACGTTATCGCCAACCACACAGTCATGGGCCACGTGGGTATAGGCCATAAACAGGTTGCCGGAACCGATTTTGGTCAGCCCCTGATCCTGAACCGTGCCACGGTGAACGGTACAGCATTCGCGAAACACGTTGTTATCGCCAATCTCCAGACGGGTTTGCTCGCCAGCGAACTTCTTGTCCTGGCACTCTTCACCAATGGACGCAAACTGGAAAATCTTATTGCCCTTACCGATGCTGGTAGGGCCTTTAATCACTACATTGGCGCTCACCCAGGTGTCGTCACCGATGCTGACGCCCGGGCCGATGTAACTGAATGGTCCAATGGTGACATTTTCACCGATGCTGGCATCGGGATGAACAATCGCCTGAGAATCGATCACGATATTAAGCCTCTCGCTTGGCGCACATCAGGTCTGCGGTACAGACAACTTTACCATCCACTTTCGCCTGAGCGGCGTAGAAGCCGATGCCGCGACGATCCTTAATGAACTCGATGTGCAGATCCAGAGTATCCCCTGGCACCACCGGCTTCTTGAAGCGGGCGTTATCGATGCCGGCAAACAGGTACAGTTCGTTCTCTTTCTTGCCGTAGGTCTTAAAGGCCAAAATGGCAGACGCCTGGGCCAGAGCCTCGAGGATCAGCACACCGGGCATAATCGGAGCCGCGGGGAAATGACCCGGGAAAAAGGGTTCGTTGTAGGTCACATTCTTGCGCGCGTGCAGCGATTCACCAGGAACGAAATCCAGCACCCGGTCCACCAGCATAAAGGGGTGGCGATGGGGAAGGTATTGGAGGATTTCATTGACCTCCATGGAGTTTAATTGCTCAGACAAAGTCGTCTCCAAAAACGGTTATTGATCCTGCTCGGAATCCGGCAGCTGTTTTTCCAACTCGCGCAGGCGCTGATGCATATCATCCAGTTGACGCATGCGAACCGAGTTGCGACGCCAGGACTTGTTGTCCTGAATGGGCGAACCGGAGGAGTAGACGCCGGCTTCACGCAGCCCCTTACTCACCCGGGACATCCCGGTAATCTGTACGCCATCGGCCAGTTCAATGTGACCGGCAATGGCGGAGTTGCCACCGATGATGCAGTGACGACCAATCTTGGTACTGCCGGCAATGACCGAACAACCGGCAATGGCGGTATGGGCGCCAATGATGTCGTTGTGGGCGATCTGACACAGATTATCGATGATCACCCCATCCTCAATCACGGTGTCGTCGATGGCACCACGGTCGATGGAGGTATTGGAGCCAATCTCAACCCGGTTACCGATGCGCACGCTGCCCACCTGGGGAATCTTGATCCACTGACCGGCTTCATTGGCATAACCAAAGCCGTCGGAACCGATCACCGCACCGGAATGAATGATGCAATCCTGCCCCAGTTCGACGCCATGATACAGAGTGACGTTGGCCCACAGGCGAGTCCCCTGACCAATGTGGGCGCCCCGTCCGACCACCGAACCGGCACCAATCTGAACGTTGTCGCCGATAACCGCGTCGGCTTCAATCACCGCGTTGGCGGCCACCGTCACATTGGTACCGAGGCGGGCGCTGGCATCAATCACCGCCGACGGATGAACGCAATCGGCGGCCATCGGTGTGGTATCCAGAATCTGGGCGATTCGGGCGAAGCAGACATAGGGATTGGCTGCGATCAGCGCATTGCCAGAGTAAGCGTCACTGTCAGCCTCAGACAAAATCACCGCCCCGGCGGCGGTGTGGTCTAACTGCTTGCGATACTTGCTGTTGGCGAGAAAGGAGATGTGATCCGGGCCGGCGTTATCCAAGGTGGCCACGCGGGCCACCTCTTTATTGCCGTCCCCTTTAACGGTAGCGCCGACCAGTGAGGCCAGCTCCGTCAGGGTTTTGCTTGTCATACTGTTAGTTGCCTTTACCTACGGCTTCGACCACTTTGGCAGAGATGTCGGCGGCGTCGTTCACGTAAACCGCGGCGCCGCGCTGAAGAATGATGTCAAACTTTTCCGCTTCGGCAACGCTGTTGATGGCGGTTTGCACCTTCATCAGCAACTTCTGTTGCTCTTCGTTCTGACGCTTTTTCATGTCTTCCTGCAGCGCCTTGCCTTTCAGCTGGTAGTCTGCATTCAGGCTTTCCAGCTGACGGCTCAGTTCGGTCTTCTGCTCATTGGTCATGATCAGGGCGTCTTTCTGCTGCTTTTCAGCCAGTGTCTTCAGCTCGGTTTCGATCTTACGTACCGCGGCAACACGCTCGGAGAACTCATTCTGCAGACCCTGCATCATTGCTTCCGCCTGAGGCAATTGCGCCATAATGGCCCGCATGTCCAGCACGCCAATCTTCTCAGCCCAGGCCGAAGGTGCCATTACTGCCATCATCAGGGCAATTGTCATTAACTTCTTCAAGTTTCTATCCTCTGTATTTTATCCCAGTGCCATCGAGCATCGGGTTTAGAAAGTTCGACCAATGTTAAAGGAGAACACTTCGTTGTCATCCCCTTCGTACTCTTTGATCGGCTTGGCCAGACTGAACACCATGGGCCCCATGGGGGACAACCATTGCACCGACAAGCCGGCCGACGCTCGAATGCGCATCGGATCGGAGTAATCCTGAATCTTCTCGAACTCAGACTGGGGCAATGCCCGGTAGCTTTCGTAATCAAATTCGGTGTCCCATACGTTACCGGCATCGACGAAGAAACTGGTTCGCACCGAGTTCTTGTACGACTCATCCAGGAACGGAGTCGGGATAATCAGCTCGGCACTCAACGTGGCGATGCCGTTACCACCGATGGAACGACCCGTATCAACCGCTACGGTATCAGGATCACCCGGCAAATTACAGCCTCCGAAGCCGCCGTTCGGATCCGGAATGCATGGGGTACCGTCACCGGTCAGGTAGAAGGCCCGTGGACCCACAGAGTTGGTCTTAAAGCCTCGCAGAATGGTGGAACCACCGGCGTAGAAGTTTTCCCAGAACGGCAGGATGTTGTCCTGGCCCTTGTACTGACCGTAGCCGTTACCATAGCCCAGTTTACCCCGGGTCAGGAACACCCAGTCGTGGGTCCGGTTGAGCGGGAAGTAGAAGCTGGTGTCAAAGCTCAACTTGAAGTATTGAATGTCGCTGCCAGGAATCGTGGCCTTGGCAAAGAACTTCTGGTTGTTACCCGAGGTCGGGAAGGTACCCCGGTTCAGGGTACTGCGGGTCCAGTTGCCGTTCACTTCGTAGTTGTTGAACGCAATCTTGCTGCCGGAGTTACTGGCATCGCCATAGATGTTGTAGAACTTAATCACCTGCTGATACGGCGACACTTCCGACAGTTCGTTGTGGCGATAGAACAGGCCCACACCCAATCGGTTGTATTCGTTCAGCGGCCAGGACAGGTCGAAGCCCCCACCGTAGGAGTTGTTCTTATAGGACTCCAGATAGTACTCATCGGCGTCAAACTCGGACCAGTAGATGCTGCCCCCCAGGCTGACTCCGTCCTTGGTGAAGTACGGGTCGCGGTAGGAGAAGTTAATGTCCTTCTGGTACGAGTTGTTGTTCAGGTTGATGCCGACGCTGTTACCGGTCCCCATGAAGTTACTCTGAGACACACCCAGCTGCAGACTCAGCTTGCTCTCGGTACCGTAGCCAACACCAAAGTTAAACGAGCCGGAAGGCTGCTCTTTCACCTTAAAGGCGACATCCACCAGGTCATCACTGCCCGGCACCGGCGTGGTTTCGGTCTCCACCGTCTCGAAGAAGCCCAGACGGTTCAGACGCTCCTTGGACAGTTCCACCGAACGGCTGTTGAGCCAGGCGCCTTCCATCTGGCGCATCTCCCGGCGCAGCACTTCGTCTTTGGTGACGTTGTTGCCGGAGAAGCTGACACTGCGAACGTAGATTCGCTTGCCGGGATCGATGTTGATGTTGAGGGTAACCTCTTTGGTCTCCTCATCCACCTCGGGGTAAGTACTCACCCGGGGATAGGCATAGCCGTAACGGCCGAGGAACTTGCCGATCAGCTCCTCGGTAAAGGTCACTTCACCGCCGTTGTACATCTCACCGGTCTCGATGGGCACCAGGGATTTCAGCAGTTCATCTTTACCCAGCAACTCACCGGTCAGGTTGATGTCCTTAACCGTGTACTGCTCCCCCTCTTCCACGTTGATGGTGACGTACAGCCCGGTCTTATCCGGCGTCATCGCCACCTGAGTGGAATCGATCTTGAATTTCAGGTAGCCGCGGTCGTTGTAGTAGGAGGTCAGAGACTCCAGGTCCCCTTCCAGCTTCTGCTTCTGATAGCGACGATCGCCGAAGAAATCCCACCAGGCCACGTAATCGGTCAGCTCCAGCAGGCCGATCAGCTCGTCATCCGGATAGACGGTGTTTCCGACGATGTTGATTTGATGGATGTCGGCGGCGTCGCCCTCGGTGAACTTCAGCTTCAGCTCGACCCGGTTGCGCGGCAGCGTGACGATCTGCGCGTCTACTTTGGCGTTGTATTTACCGACGCTGTAGTAGAAGTCCTGCAGACCGGATTCGATCTCGGTCAGCAAGGTGCGGTCCAAAGGCTCGCCGGTCTTAATGCCCGACCCGTCCAGACTCTCCTGCAGCTGCTCGTCTTTGATGTCTTTGTTGCCTTCAAACACGATGCTGGAGATGGTCGGCCGCTCTTTCACCGCCACCATCAGCACATCGCCGTCCCGCGACACCGAGATGTCCTCAAAGTTATCGGAGGCGTACAACGCCTTGATGGCCCGCTGCAGAGTGACGGAATCAACCTGATCCCCCACTTTGATGGGCAGATTCAGCAACGCAGCACCCAGGGCTACCCGCTGTAGTCCCTCAACCTTAATATCTTCTACCACAAAGGCATCAAAGCCTGCAGCGTGCCCTTGTGCCGTGATGGCCGCACCGATGAATACCATCGATGCCATAATTTTATTCAGTCTCATAGACGAAGATTCTTATTATTCCTTGGGCCTACAGTCGTGCTACGTCGTTGACGATAGCGATAATCATCAGCATCAACACCAGCGCCGAGCCGATGCGATAGCCAAAATCTTGAATTTTTTCCGGTACCGGCTTGCCGGTCAGCACTTCCACTGCGAAATACAGCAGATGGCCACCGTCGAGGACAGGGAGGGGCAACAGGTTGATGATGCCGAGGTTCACACTGATCAATGCCAGAAAACCAAGAAAATACACCAAACCGTATCCCGCCGAGCTGCCGGCGCCCTGGGCAATGGATATCGGGCCACTTAGGTTACTCACCGCAAGGTCGCCCGTAAACAACTTACCAATGGTTTTTACCGTCAGCTCCACCAATTGCCCGGTTCGCTGCAACGCCGGCATCACTGAATCCAGTACGCCGTAGCTCAAATCGATGCGGTATTCCTCTGGCCAGGACTCAGCCCGGGGTGACACGCCAATCTTACCCACCAGCTTGCCATCCGCGCCCGGCTCCCCTCGGGGCACCACGGTGACCTCCAGGCTGTTGAACTCCCGTTGCAGCGTCAGCACCATCGGGGTATCGGCACTGGCCTCCACCAGAGCCACCAGTTGCAGCCAGTCCTGATAGGGTTGCCCATCGATGGCCATTAACTTGTCACCGACGCGGACCCCGGCCGCATAGGCGGCGCCCTCTTCGGTCACCAATGCCAGTTCATTGCTGATGGCCGGGCGCCAAGGCATCATGCCCAGGCTGACAAACAGCGGTTCTTTATCCGGCTGAACCTGCCAGTCGCGCAGGTCGAGGTCGACGGTACGGCTACGGCCGCTGTTTCCGTCCTCCACAGTCAGGCTCAGTTCATCATTGCCGATGTACTCTACCAGAGCGAGGTTGACCGCTTCCCAGTCAACGGTGTCACGATCCCCGATTCGGGTGACGATGCTGGTCGGCGTGATCTGTGCCTCGGCGGCGATGGAGTGAGGGGCCACCTCTCCGATGACCGGGCGCACCGTGGGTACGCCAATCAGGAACATCAGGTAGAAGGCAAAAATGGCAAAGGCAAAGTTGGCCAACGGTCCGGCGGCGACAATGGCAATGCGCTGCCACACCGTCTTGGTATTGAATGCCTGCGACTGCAACGACGCCGGCACCTCATCGACCCGGCCATCCAGCATCTTGACGTAGCCCCCGAGCGGGATCATCGCCAGGGTGTACTCGGTCCCGTCCTTGCCGACGCGACGCAGCAGGGTTTTACCGAAACCGATGGAAAAGCGTTCCACTTTGACGCCACAGCGCCGAGCGACCCAAAAGTGGCCATATTCATGAACGGTAATCAGAATCCCCAGGGCCACCACAAAGGCCCCAAGACTCCATAAAAACTGCAGCATTACACTCCCCTGGCTATCCAGCCGTTGGCCATGGCCCTGGTTTGAGAATCCAAGGCATTCAACGCGGCCAGATCCGTAAGTGGGCTCAAATCCGCCTGTTCAAGGCAAAACCTGTTGACCCGGGCGATATCCGTAAATTTAATCTGCCCCTGAAGAAAAGCGGCCACCGCCTGTTCGTTGGCGGCGTTGACCACAGTGGTCGCTTCCTGGCCATGATCACAAGCATCCATGGCCAGTTTCAGACAGGGATACCGTTGAAAATCGGGCTCTTCAAAGGTTAATTGTCCGACCTTGAAGAAATCCAAAGGTTCCACACCACTGACAATTCGATTGGGGTAGGACAGGCTGTGGGCAATGGGGGTACGCATATCCGGCTGCCCCATCTGAGCCAGAACCGAGCCATCCTGGTACTGCACCATGGAGTGGATAACGCTTTGAGGGTGAATCACCACCTGAATCTGCGACGGCGAGGCATTGAACAGCCAGCGGGCCTCGATGTACTCCAGGCCTTTGTTCATCATCGACGCCGAGTCCACCGAGATCTTCTGCCCCATACTCCAGTTCGGGTGGGCACAGGCCTCGGCGGGGGTAATGGCATCGAAACGGCTCAGGTCGCGGGTACGGAACGGGCCGCCGGAACCAGTCAACAGCAGGTGGGAGACGCCATTGCCAGCCAGATCGCAATACCCCAGTTGCTGTTGCACCGCTTCGGGCAGGCTCTGGAAGATGGCATTGTGTTCGCTGTCCACCGGCAGCAGGGTCGCCCCATGCTCCCGAACGGCGTCCATAAACAACCGCCCGGATACCACCAGGGCTTCCTTGTTGGCCAGCAGGATACGCTTGCCTTTGCGCACCGCCGCCAGGGTGGAGTTGAGACCGGCCGCGCCGACGATGGCCGCCATCACCACGTCGACGGAATCCAGCTCCGCCACATCAGTAAGCGCTTGCTCACCAGCCAACACTTCGGTGTTCGCCTGGCCCTTGAGGGCCTGGTTCAACTGTTGCGCCGCCTGTGGGTCCACCATCACCGCCACCGCAGGCTGAAACTCCTGACACAGCGCCAGCATCGACTGCCAGTTGCTGTGGGCGGTCAGTACCTCAACCTGAAATTGTTCGGGGTGACGACGAACCACATCCAGAGTGCTGGAACCAATGGAGCCGGTGGCTCCGAACAGCGCAAGTTTTTGCATTTACTACATCCACCAATACAGGTACAGCAGGGCAAACACCGGCATGGCCGCGGTGATGCTGTCGATACGATCTAGGATACCACCATGACCGGGAAGAAGTCGGCCGCTGTCCTTAATATTGGCGCTGCGCTTAAACATGCTCTCAGACAGGTCTCCCAACGCCGAAGACAGCGCCGTCACCAGCACCACCGCCAGCACCGGCACAAAACCGTTGTTGGGCAACCACTGCCAGCCGGCAATGGCCAGCAGCACACACACCAGCAGGCCGCCCAGCAGCCCCTCGATGGTCTTACCCGGGCTCACGTGGGGAGCCAGCTTGTGCTTTCCAAAAGCGCGGCCAAAGAAGTAGGCGCCGGTATCGGCACCCCAGACAATCAAAAATACCGCCAGCACCAGGTAGGACCCGAACAGCGGGTCTTCCCCCTGGTTGAGGCTGTGCAGCACCATCATCGCCACAAAGGCCGGAATCAGTGTCAGTTGGCCAAACACCGCCTTGAGCACCATGGAATGGTGCCACATCCGCACCGAACGCACGTAGGTCACCACCAGCCCCAGAGCCACCAGCCACCACAAGCCGCCAGCCTGCAGGATGATCTCCGCCAGCGGATGCAACTGCTGTTGATTCCACATCAAATCCACCGGCATGATGAAGGTCAGAGCCGCCAGTAGCACGGCGATAGACAGGGTGAAGCTCACCTGGACCAGACGGTCACCGGGTTGAATGAAGCTGCCCCACTCCTTGGCAGCCAGCAGCATCACCAATGCGATGGCGATGGCAAAGCCACCGACCGGAAGAAGAAAAATTGCGGCCAGCGCTGCAGGAAGCAGCAGGATGGCAGTTAACACTCGTTGCTTAAGCAAAAAACTAACCTCTTAGGGTATTTTAATCTTGTTATTGAGCCTCGACCTGGGCACTGGTCTGCCCAAATCGGCGCTGTCGACCGGCAAACTCGTTGAGGCAATCATCCAGTGCCTGCTCGCCGAAATCGGGCCACAATACCGGGCTGAACACCAGCTCGGCATAGGCCGCCTGCCACAGAATAAAGTTGCTGATGCGGTGCTCACCGCCGGTGCGCACCAACAGATCCACCTCCGGCAGATCGGACATGGTCAGCTGCCGGGCGATGGTGTCCTCATCGATCTGCTCTACGTCCAGCTCACCGCGGCTGGCCGCCAGGGCAATTTTCTGGGTTGCCTGCAGCATGTCCCATCGACCGCCATAGTTGGCGGCCACGTTCAGCACCAATCCCTGACAGTCGGCGGTCATCGCCTCCGCCTTGCGAATGCGTTGCTGCAACTCTGGACTAAAGGCGTCGGTGTGGCCAACGACTTTAAGGCGTACATCGTTGTTGCGAAGCAACTTTACCTCACGGGACAGCACCGTCATAAACAGCCGCATCAATAATGCGACCTCACGCTCCGGACGACGCCAGTTTTCACTGGAAAACGCGAACAAGGTCAACGCCTTGATACCATGTTTTCGACACACCCGTACCGCTTCTCTGACGGCCTTCACCCCAGCCCGATGTCCGGAGACCCGGGGGCGGCCTTTGGCCTCGGCCCAGCGGCCATTGCCATCCATGATGATAGCAATATGCTGCGGGAGTGGCACACAGGATGCCGGGCTTGTCGAATCACTACTGACGAGCATGGGAAGAAAATCCTGACCATTAAAAACAGAAACGCCGCGTAGTATATCCAAACGCGGCGTCAAATCACTAGCAAACTAAGGCGTCTGCTTAGATCTCCATCAGCTCGGCTTCTTTCTCAGCCAGCACTGCATCGACCATCTTCACGTACTTGTCGGTCAATTTCTGGATTTCATCTTCGCCTTTGCGAGCATCGTCTTCACCGATCTCTTTTTCCTTCTCCAGATCTTTGATGTCGGAGTTGGCGTCACGGCGAATGTTACGGATGGCCACTTTGCCGTTTTCGGCTTCGCCACGAACCACTTTCACCAGGTCTTTACGACGCTCTTCGGTCAGTGGAGGCAGTGGAATGCGAATGGTGGCGCCAGCAGAGTTGGGGTTGAGACCCAAATCGGAGGCCATGATCGCCTTCTCTACCGCCTGAATCATGGTGCGGTCGAATACGGTTACCGCCAGGGTGCGGGAATCTTCAGTGGCCACGTTGGCCACCTGCTTCAGTGGCGTATCGGCACCATAGTAGGAAACTACGATGGTATCCAGCAGGCTAGGGTGAGCGCGGCCAGTACGAACCTTAGCCATCTGGGTACGGCAGGCTTCTACGCTCTTTTCCATACGCACTTCTGCGTCTTTCTTAATGTCGTTAATCACGGTGAACTTCCTTACGGTGTCAACTCAGTGTCAATCTTACAGATTGTTGGTGATCAGGGTGCCGTTGGCTTCCCCCATCACGGCCCGGCGCAGCGCACCTGGCTCGTTCATATTAAAGACCATCAAAGGCAGGTCATGGTCGCGGGCCAGGGTAAAGGCCGACAGGTCCATGACTTTCAGTTCTTTTTCGAGAACTTCGTTGTAGGTGATTTTATCATACTTCACTGCGTCCGGATTAGTAACCGGATCATCGGAGTAAACACCATCTACTTTTGTGCCCTTGAGTACCACATCGGCCTCAATCTCAATGCCACGCAGGCAGCAAGCGGAATCGGTGGTAAAAAATGGGTTACCGGTACCGGCGGAAAAAATCACCACCCGGCCTTGCTTGAGCAGGCTGATGGCCTCGGCCCAGTTGTAGTTATCGCACACGCCGTTAAGAGGAATGGCAGACATCAGTCTGGCGTTCACATACGCACGGTGCAGGGCATCACGCATCGCCAGGCCGTTCATCACGGTCGCCAACATGCCCATGTGATCGCCCACTACCCGGTTCATGCCCGCTTTCGCCAGGCCTTCACCGCGGAACAGGTTACCGCCGCCAATAACCAATCCAACTTGAATACCCAGTTCGACCAACTCTTTGATCTCTTGGGCCATACGGTCTAATACTTTGGCGTCGATGCCAAAGCCTTCTTCGCCTTGGAGTGCTTCGCCACTCAATTTCAACAAAATGCGTCGGAAAGCCGGTTTTGGATTGGTGCTCATTTTCTGTGTCCTGAATGCTAAAAGACCGCGACAATTCGCCGCGGTCTGTATCAAAGGTTATCGCGGGCCTTAGGCCTTTTTGGCTGCTTCGATTTGAGCCGCTACTTCTGCAGCGAAATCTTCTTCAGCTTTCTCGATACCTTCACCTACTTCCAGACGTACGAAAGTGGCTACGTCAGCGCCGGCGTCTTTCAGCAGCTTGCCAACGTTCATGGATGGGTCCTTAACGAAAGGCTGACCAGTCAGAGAGATCTCACCGGTAAACTTCTTCATACGGCCTTCAACCATCTTCTCGGCAATCTCTTGAGGCTTGCCGGAGTTAACCGCGATCTCAACCTGGATGCGGCGC
The DNA here is from genome assembly GCF_000425405.1 of Ferrimonas kyonanensis DSM 18153. GTDB lineage: Bacteria > Pseudomonadota > Gammaproteobacteria > Enterobacterales > Shewanellaceae > Ferrimonas > Ferrimonas kyonanensis. The sequence goes on from NZ_AUDJ01000011.1 coordinate 101,285, forward strand.
TCGTTGGCGACAACGTCGGCATCAACGTCTTCAGGCTTAACGAACTGTGGGTTGGACGCTGCAACGTGCATTGCAATGTCTTTCGCCAGGGCTTCGTCACCGCCGTTCAGGGCTGCAACTACACCGATCTTACCACCGTGGATGTAAGCACCCAGGTTAGCGCCTTCAACCAGAACAACACGACGTACGTTCATGTTCTCGCCGATTTTAGCAACCAGGTTAGCACGGGTCACTTCAACGGTGTTGCCGTCCAGCTCAGCCGCATTCAGCGCATCGATGTTGTCGATTTTGCCAGCCAGAGCAACGTCTGCAACCTTGTTAGCGAAAGCCAGGAAGTTTTCGTCACGAGCTACGAAGTCAGTTTCGCAGTTCACTTCAACCATTGCCGCCAGGCCGTCATTGCTCTTAACAATGATCACACCTTCAGCAGCAATACGGCCGGCTTTCTTAGCAGCTTTAGCTTGGCCGGACTTACGCATGTTCTCGATGGCCAGTTCGATGTCGCCGTTGGTTTCTACCAGGGCTTTCTTACAATCCATCATGCCAGCGCCAGTGCGGTCGCGCAGCTCTTTAACCAGGGCAGCGGTAATTGCCATGTCCAATTCCTCTATGACTTGCGTCTTAAATGCGTAAAAAAACAGGGGCCACGAGGGCCCCTGTTAACCAATATCTGTTGGTTAATAAGGGGCGAGTAAACTCACGCCTTATTATGCTTATTCAGCTTCTACGAAACCGTCTTGCTCAGCTTGAACAGCCAGGTCTTGGTTACGACCTTCGGTAACAGCTTCAGCAACAGCGTTAGTGTACAGCTGGATAGCACGGATAGCATCGTCGTTACCAGGAACAACGTAGTCGATGCCGTCTGGGTTGGAGTTGGTATCAACGATAGCAACTACTGGGATGCCCAGGTTGTTGGCTTCTTTGATGGCGATGTGCTCGTGCTCGGCGTCGATCAGGAAGATCGCGTCAGGCAGGCCGCCCATGTTCTTGATACCGCCCAGAGACTTCTCCAGCTTAACCATTTCACGGGTGCGCATCAGCGCTTCCTTCTTGGTCAGCTTTTCGAAGGTACCGTCTTGGCTCTGAGCTTCCAGATCCTTCAGACGTTTGATGGACTGACGAACGGTTTTCCAGTTGGTCAGCATGCCGCCCAGCCAGCGGTGGTCTACGTAGAACTGGTCACACTTCTGTGCAGATTCTTTAACGCTCTGACCTGCAGCGCGCTTGGTACCAACAAACAGGATTTTACCTTTCTTAGAAGCAACGTTGCCCAGGAAAGCCAGAGCTTCGTTCATCATAGGAACGGTAGATTCCAGGTTGATGATGTGAACCTTGTTACGAGCGCCGAAGATGAAAGGCTTCATCTTAGGGTTCCAGTAACGGGTTTGGTGACCGAAGTGCACACCGGCCTTCAGCATGTCGCGCATGGATACAGTTGCCATGATATTCCTCAATAATAGTTCGGGGTTAAGCCTCCACGCATCCCATGACCCGACCCCGAGGGGCACCCCGGACCATGTGCCGATACGTGTGTGGTTTAATAACAAATTAACGATATAATAGACGCCATTGTTCGCGTGGCGACCCGCAGGCCATTCAGCCCGGGTTCCATCACGACTCAACAGAGCCGGCGCGCTTTATACCATACTGAGCAGCAAAGCTCAACTTAAGTGTGTGCCACGCCACCGAGTTTTCGATAGAAGAGTAGACCAATGACCATCGTTATAAAAACCCCGGAAGAGATCGAAAAAATGCGCGTCGCAGGCAAACTGGCGGCCGATGTACTGGAGATGATCACCCCCCATGTGCAAAAGGGCGTCAGCACCGGTGAACTGGATGAGATCTGCCATCAGTACATCACCGACGTGCAAGAGGCGATTCCGGCCCCTCTGGATTATCATGGCTACCCCAAGGCCACCTGCATCTCGGTCAACGAGGTGGTGTGCCACGGCATTCCATCGCATAAGAAGCTGAAAGAGGGTGACATCGTCAACATCGACATCACCGTCATCAAAGACGGCTACCACGGTGACACCTCGAAGATGTTCATCATCGGCCAGACGCCGCTGCGCAACAAGAAGTTGGTCCAGGTCGCTCAGGACTCTCTGTACGCCGCCATTCGCCAGGTGCGCCCCGGACTGTGCATGAGCGAAATTGGCGCCGTGATTCAGCCCATCGCCGAAAAAGAGGGCTTCTCCGTCGTCCGCGATTACTGTGGTCATGGCATCGGCGCCAAATTCCACGAAGAGCCACAGATTCTGCACTACCGCAACCGCACCAAGCTGACCCTGCAGGCCGGCATGTGCTTTACCATTGAGCCGATGGTCAATGCCGGCGATTACCGCTGCAAACTGAACAAGAAAGACGGCTGGACAGTCACCACCAAAGATGGCCAACCGTCCGCCCAGTGGGAACACACCCTGCTGGTGACCGACGACGGCGTCGAAGTACTGACCCTGCGCAGTGACGAAACCCTGGAACGGATGATCTCACACAGCTAACTGGCCCTCAGCCTGGGCCCGTTCAATGCGGGCCCAGCTCATCATCAGGACACCACACCGGCATGAAGCCCGACAACACCGCCCTCACTCCCATCGACATCCGCCAGCAGCTGCAACAGCAACGTGAACAGCTGCAACAGCAGTTTGCCCAGGGCGACGCCATTGGCGTGCTGTTAGCGGAACGCTCACATCAGATCGACACCCTGCTGCAGCAGCTGTGGCAGCAGCACCAGGTGCCCCCCTGTCAGACGGCACTGATTGCCGTCGGCGGATACGGCCGCGGCGAGTTGCACCCGCACTCCGACATCGATCTGCTGGTGCTGACCACCGAACAGTGTGAGCAGGCCACCGAGGAGGCCATCGGCACCCTGCTGACCACCCTGTGGGACAGCAAGCTGGATGTGGGTCACTCGGTTCGATCGGTAGAGCAGACCTTTGAACAGGCCTGCGGCGACGTCACCATCGCCACCAACCTGCTGGAGTCCCGTTTCCTGTGTGGCGATATCGCGCTGTATCAGCAGCTGCAACAACGGCTCGCCAGTGCCGATTTCTGGCCCATCTCGGAGTTCTACCTGGCCAAGCGGGACGAGCAGCGCAGTCGGCACGCCAAGTCCTCGGGCTTTGACCTGGAGCCCAATATCAAGGCCTGCCCTGGCGGCCTGCGGGACATTCAGACCATCACCTGGGTGGCGATGCGCCACTTCAACGCCTCCTGCATGGCCGACCTGGTGTCTCATGGCTTCCTGGCCCGCGAGGAACTGGAAGAGCTCAACACCTGCCGCAATTTCCTGTGGCGACTGCGCTTCGCCCTGCATTCGGCCGCCGGCCGCCCGGAAGACCGGCTGCTGTTCGACCATCAGCCCAAGGTGGCTCAACTGCTGGGCTACACCCAGGGTACCCAGTTGCCGGTCGAGCAGATGATGAAGCGCTATTACCGAACCATTCGAGCGGTGCGAGAACTGAATCAGATGCTGTTGCAGCTGTTCAAGGGCGAGATGTTGCCGCACCTGGCCAACCGCGACGACCCGGTCAACCTGGACCAGGACTTCTGCCGCATGGGCCGTTACATCGCCGTGCGCCATGAGGGCGTGTTCGAGCAACCGGACAAGATTCTGACCCTGTTCAGCCACTGCGCTCGGAATGCCGAGATCGAGGTGGTGGCCGCTCCGACCCTGCGACTACTGCGCAACGCCCGCCGACGCCAGAAACAGCCTCTGAGTGAGCGCCCGGAATGCCGCAGCCAGTTTATGGCGATCCTGCGGCACGCCAACGGCATCAAGGCACTGTCATTGATGCACCGCCACGGCATCCTCGGCACCTACCTCAAGGCCTGGCAACAGATCGTCGGCCAGATGCAGTTCGACCTGTTCCACGCCTACACCGTCGACGAACACACCCACCGATTGCTGCAGTTCATCGACCGCTTTGCCGACCCGGCCCACAAAGAGATCTTCCCCCTGGGCAGCGTACTCATCGACCAGTTGCCGAAAAAGGGGCTGCTGGTATTGGCGGCAATCTTCCACGACATCGCCAAGGGCCGCGGCGGCGACCACAGTGAGCTGGGCGCCGTCGACACCCTGCAGTTCTGCCAGTTGCACAACCTCAATGACCACGACGGTCGCCTGGTGGCCTGGCTGGTACAAAACCACCTGCTGATGTCGGTGACCGCCCAGCGCCGCGACATCAATGATCCCGAGGTGATTCAGACCTTTGCCGAGGCGGTCAGTGACACCACCCGCCTCAGCTACCTGTACTGCCTGACGGTGGCCGACATCTGTGCCACCAACGACAACCTGTGGAACAGCTGGAAGGGCTCGCTGCTCAGGCAGCTGTACCAGAGTACCCGCGGCATGCTGCTCAATGGCCTGGAGAAACCGGTAGACACCCGCGCCCGCATTCGCGAGCATCAGAATAAGGCCCTGTACCAGCTGTCGAAACTGGGGTTTGTCGAAGCGGACGTCACCCCGTTGTGGCACCGGTTCTCCGCCGACTACTTCCTCAGGTTCAGTCCACTGCAGGTGTGCAACCACACCCAGGCCCTGCTGGAACGCAAGGATGAGCAGCCCCTGGTGACCATGGCCGAGCACGAAAGCAGTGCCGGCACCGAGCTGTTTGTCTATTGCCGTGACCGCCCTGGCCTGTTTGCCACCGTGATGGCGGTGCTCGACGGCAAGAACGTCATCGTTCATGACGCGCAGATTTTCACCTCCAAAGATGGCTACGCCCTCGACAGTTTCGTGATTCTTGAGCAGGACGGCAGCCGGGTGGTACACCCATCACGCATCAACAGCATCCGCAATAGCCTGACCCGTATGTTGTTATCACCGACACCGGCAAAAGTGCGGCAACGGCCATTGCCAAGGCGTATGCGACAGTTTAAGGTTCGTACGCAGGTGAATTTTCTTCCCGGCAAGCGCAAACAGGGTTCCATGGTCGAAATCATCACCCTGGACTCCCCCGGCTTGCTGGCTCGAATTGGCCAGGTGGTGGATCAGTGCCGATTCACCATCCATTCGGCCAAAATCACCACCGTCGGGGAGAAAGCCGAGGATCTGTTTATGCTGGCCAATGACGACGGCCTGCCGTTAACACCGGATCAGCAGAACCAGTTCCGGGACTCCCTTACCCAGGCACTAACCACCGATTAAATTCAGAGGATAAGTTTCATGACCGAGTTGCAACAACGTATCGAGGCCGCCTTCGAACAGCGCGCCGACATCACCCCAGCCAATGCCGATGCCGGCCTGGTGAACGATGTCAAAATCGCCCTGGAGATGCTGGATAAAGGCCAGGCACGGGTTGCAGAAAAACGGGACGGTCAGTGGGTGGTCAATGAGTGGCTGAAAAAAGCGGTGCTGCTGTCATTCCGTCTGTTCGACAACCAGGTGATGGAGGGCGGTGAGACCCGCTACTTCGACAAGGTACCGATGAAATTTGCCGACTATGATGACGCCCGTTTCCGCGAAGAGAGCATTCGTGTGGTGCCGCCGGCCACCGTACGCCAGGGAGCCTTCATCGGCCGCAACACCGTGCTGATGCCCTCCTACGTCAACATCGGCGCCTACGTCGACTCCGGCACCATGGTGGATACCTGGGCCACCGTTGGCTCCTGTGCCCAGATTGGTAAGAACGTGCACCTGTCCGGTGGCGTCGGCATCGGCGGCGTTCTGGAGCCGCTGCAGGCCAGCCCTACCATCATCGAGGACAACTGCTTCATCGGCGCCCGTTCCGAAGTGGTGGAAGGGGTGATTGTCGAGGAAGGTTCGGTGATCTCCATGGGCGTGTACCTGGGGCAGAGCACCCGCATCTACGACCGTGAGACCGGCGAAGTGCATTACGGCCGGGTTCCGGCTGGCTCGGTAGTGGTGTCTGGCACCCTGCCCTCCTCCGACGGCTCATGCAACCTGTACGCCGCCATCATCGTCAAGAAGGTGGACGCCAAGACCCGCAGCAAAGTGGGCATCAACGAACTGCTTCGCAGCGCCGAATAACGGCCCTGCGGCGGCGATGCCGTCACCGGGTTCCCGGTCGGCACCCCCGCTAATTAAAAAAGTCCGCTTCGGCGGACTTTTTTGTTTCAGACCGGACACACTTTTTTGAAGGAATAGTGAGTCAAATTAGCCGCCTTTCTATGCAGCCCTTGCCCTCGCAGCTCGCAGACACACCTGTTTACCCTTTGTAACAGTGGGGACACGGTTCAGGCACCATGCTTAAAACGAACTTCCCCCCTCTGTACCGACCGCGTGTGACTGAGTGACACAGGAGAGACTGATAATGAAAGCCCTGACTCTGACTGCAGTAACCCTGGCCGCCAGCCTGGCCATTCCAGCTCAGGCTGCCCAGGCCAACATGACCGCCGCCATGGAGCAGTCCCTGATTGCGACCTGCAAAGCCTCGCTGACCGACAGCAAATATCGCTTCAACAAAACCATGAAGGTGTTCCGGGTCAATCCGTACCGGGTATTGGATAAGTTGGTGTGCAATGGCCAAGACATCGCCACCTTTGCTGAAAATCACGGCGCCCCCAATAACGCTGAGTACATCCGTGATCGCTACCTGCCTGGTCAGGTAACCATTCAGGATATCGCCATGACCAGCAATCGTCTCGAAGTCTGGTTCGAGCAGTAACGCTTCAGAAGCCTGAAACTCACAAGCCACCGTCTCGGTGGCTTGTTGCTATCACAGCAGGTCCTGCATCTCTCCTCGCAGTTTTTCCGCCTTGGGGCCAAACACCACCTGAACCCCGTCGCCGATCACCACCACCCCTTTGGCCCCCAGGCTGCGCAGTACCGCCTCGCGCACCTTACCGGCCTGATGAACACTGACTCGCAGCCGGGTCAGGCAGGCGTCCAGATCGCGAATGTTGTCGCCGCCCCCCAGCGCCGTCAACACCTGTTCGGCCTGAAACCGCTCCATATGCTGCTGAGGCGTCCGCCCCGGGGTTGGAAGATTAAAACGAATAATGGCAAAGCGGAACAACGCGTAATACGTCACCGCGTACAAACAACCCAGCACCCAAAACCAGACGCCATTATGAGACAGGTGATAAAACAGGCTGAAGTCCAGCAGTCCCTGGGAGAACACCAGGCCATGATGGAAGTCCACCGAGATCACCAGTACATAGGCCAGCCCCGTCAGAAGCGCATGGATCAGGTACAGCAGCGGCGCCACAAACAGAAACGCAAACTCCACCGGCTCGGTCACCCCGGTGATGGCGCAGGTCAGCGCCGCCGACAGCATCACCCCGGCGGTCTGAGCCCGCTGCTTGCGATCGGCACAGCGCCAAATGGCCAGTGCCGCTGCCGGCAGTCCCCACACCTTGACCAAATAGCCCCCGGCCAGGTGGCCGGCATTAGGGTCACCGGCCAGGAAGCGGCCGACTTCGCCTTGAATCAGATAGCCACCCGGAGTATTGAAACTGCCCACTTCGTAGAAAAACGGCAGATTCCAGATGTGGTGTAACCCCAGCGGAATCAACAATCGTTCCACCAGGCCATAGAGGCTCCAGGCCAGCATCGGCTGCTGATACACCACCCAGTTGGAGAAGTGATCCAGCACCAGGGTCATCCACGGCCACAGGCTGGCCAGCACCAGCCCCAGGCCGATGGCCGCCAGCACATTGGCCAGCGGCACCAGGCGACGACCAGAGAAAAAACCAAGAAATTCTGGAAGTTCAACCCGATAACAACGGCGATAGACCCAGGCGGTCAGGCCGCCACTGAGCACCCCGCCGAGTACCCCGGTATTGAGGGTCGGCAACCCCAATATGGTACTGGTTTCCCAGCCGTAATACTGGGCCAGCGCCGACATGGTGGCCAGCATCACCCCGTAACCAATCACCGCCGACACCGATGCCGAGCCATCCTGATAGCAGAAGGACAGGGCGATGGCGATGGCGAACAGCAACGGCAACAGGTTGAAGATGATGGTGCCGGTTTGCAGCAGCAGGCTTTGCACCACCGGGTGGAACCACCCCATGGGACTGGTCCCCAGCCCCAGCAACAGCCCGGCCGCGGGCAACACCGCCACCGGCACCATCAGGGCCTTACCGACCCGCTGCAATCCTCGGAACCAGGAGAAGGTCATAGCGCCCCTCTCAGGCCTGAGACAGCGCCAGCGTCAGCGCCGCCTGCCAGGTGTCCACCCAGGCCACGGCCGCGTGCTCCGGCTCAAAGGTGTCACAGGCATCGATGGTCAACATCTCACCGATGCGCGACGCCGTCAGCTCCTGCAGCAGGGCATCGAACTGGCGGCCGCCGCCACAGAAGGTGTCACCATAGCTGGAGTCCCCCAGGGCGATGACACCGTAAAAAAGATCAGGGATCAGAGGAAAGCGGTCATTAAGAGAGGTAAACAGCGGCAGAATGTTGTCCGGCAAATCGCCGCTGCCGGTGGTGGAGGTGATCACCAGCCAGGCGTCGCTGCCCTCGGCCAGCAACTCCTCGGCACTCTGGGCACCACTGATGCTGGCGCTGTGTCCCTGGGCCATCAGAACCTGACACACCTGCTCTGCCGTGTACTCGGCACCACCGTATACGGAACCAACCAATACGCTAATCTTAGCCATCCCTAAACATCCTGTTAACGACTTGATAAATTCACATTTCCACCTTACTGTAAGGACCGTAAAGGCGCAACAACCGCTAACTCGGAGGCAGGATGCAGTACCGTCAGCGAACACGCCGGCTCCACCATAAAGTCCACATTAAGCGGCAACGGGTGCGCCGCATTACCTACTTTACCCAGAGCCATATGGAAGGCCAAGTTCAACTCCCCAAGGCAGCGCCGTCACGATCCAACAGCTGATAATCAGACTGTTGCTGTGACCAGCCAAAGGCCTCAAACAACTGCAGCCACTCGGCTTCCAGTTCGGTTTCCAATACCACCACCGTCTCAGTCACCGGGTGGGTAAACGACAACGTCTTGGCAATCAACCACAGCCGCTGCACACCGAAGTGATCCCGATAGAATTTGTTATGGCGACCATCGCCATGGCTGGTATCACCGATAATGGGATGACGCAGGTGGGCCATATGCCGACGTAACTGGTGCTTGCGCCCGGTCACGGGCTTCATCTCCACCAACGAATAACGACAACTGTCGTAGCGTCCCACCGGGAAGGGCAGTTCGACCTGGTTCAAGGGCCGGTAATCGGTGATCGCCTCCTGGGCCTCTTTGTCCTGGCTGGCCCGGGCATCGGCAATCTTGTCCAGCTCCTCTTTCAGCGGATAATCGAGATGCCCCGCCTCATTAACGTAGCCCCGTACCAACGCCAGGTAGCGTTTATCGATGCCACGCTCGGCAAACTGCGGCTGCATCACCCGCGCCACCTCGGCAGATTTGGCAAAAATCAGAATGCCGGAGGTGGGCCGATCCAATCGATGCAGTGGAAACACATGGCAGCCAACCTGATCCCGCACCATCTGCATGGCAAACTCGGTCTCTTTGCGCGCCAGGTAGCTGCGATGCACCAGCAAGCCGGAGGGCTTGTGCACGGCCACGATGTGCTCGTCTTCAAACAAAATGTTAATCATGGGGTTCCGCTGAATCTGCTGTTAAAAACCACGCTCGCCACCGAGCGGCGCTAAAAGGTACCAGATTTTGCCGACTTTGGCCTCTGCGGGTTAGCGCTGACGTCGGTGATGCCTCATCCCGGCACCGATGGTGGTCCCCACCCAACTCAGGCAACCACCGAGAAACAGCAAGTACCGAGCCGACACGCCTCCTCGGTGAGAGCTGAGTCACACTGAGTTACCCTGATCTAACGAAAAATAGAGTATTTGCTCTATATTTGTTGAAAAATTGATGTAAGACAAGAAATCGGAGTCTATTCAGGCGTAATTTAAATATGAAGCATTGGTGATTTGGTAACTGAAACAGTCGATATAAAGGTTAGCGTAACGAGATTGCATTAGTGATATTTAACCGTTTATTTTTTTAGCCTGGCTAGAAAAAAACACAATAACTAAATTCGATAGGTTGGCCGTCGCAGGTAACTCTGCGCCCACGATTTATTTAATCTAAAAGTATTCAGCACTCTATTCTGAATACCCGGTTGTGGGCGACACTCAGAGTTATTACCAGGCCAGTCGCAATTATTATAAATGGAGATAGTGTATTATGGGTTTCTTTTATGAAGTCCCCGGACTCATGGGCTGGGCCATCGGCCTGGGCGTACTCATCGCCCTGATGGCCTTCAATGAATTCGGTCGTACCACCATGTGGGGCGGCATCCTGCTGTATCTTATCATGCCCATCGGGCTGACCATCTTTGTATGGCCAACCACCGCAGCGCCGGGTAACGAATACGGCACGGGTAACTGGTTCAACTGGGTGAAAACCTATTCTGCACTGGCTGGCTGCCTTGGCTTTATGGCAATACGTTACAGCCCTAAGCTAGCCAAGAATAAATATGCACTGGCCTTCCCCGCTTTTATTCTGGCACTGAATATTTTTGAAGCCTGTCTGCGTGATTTCCAGGTTTACAGCTATGGTGCCTGGGATGGACAGGTTATCGATAACCTATGGTTAATGTCCGGTTCATGGAACATCATGAATGGTATCGCTGGCCTGCTTAATATCATTACCATCTGCGGCTGGACCGGTATTATGATCTCCAAGGACAAATCCAAAGATATGGTTTGGCCTGATATGATCTGGCCCTGGATTATTGCCTATGACCTGTGGAACTTTGCCTACACCTACAACTGCATCACCGACCACTCTTTCTACTGTGGCGTGATCTTACTGTTGTCCTGCACCATTCCGGCCTTCTTCATCAAGAAGGGCGCCTGGCTGCAACACCGGGCCGCGACTCTGGCGCTGTGGATCATGTTTGTCATGTCCGTGCCCTCCTTTGCGGATCGCATTGCACCGGTACCGGCTACCCGGGACCCAGATGCCTTCTTCGCCGCCAGCTTCGTCGCCCTGGCCGCCAACGTGGCGCTGTTTGTCTACCAGTTCTACAAGATCCGCAAGCACAAGCTGAACCCGCTGAAAGACGAGATCTTCTCCGATACCGCCCCGTACAAACTGGTGGTTGAAGAGAACAAATAGTTCATCATCCTGCAAGACCCCTAACAGGCACGGTATGGCACCCATACCGTGCCTTTTTTTGTCTCTGACTGCTTCAGCGACCCTCCTAGGCCGAGCAGAGCAGCGCATCCAGATGGGCAATGGCCGCAACCAGCGCGGGCTGCGAGCCCGCAAAGGTCTGTTCGGCCATCGGCGCCACCGCCACCTTGGTCGGCAATGGTTGACCCGCGTCCAGCAGCGCTTGCAGCTTAGGCAGATAGATAAACTGCAACCATTGCGGAAAAGACAGGGTATCAATGGCGAAGGGCTGGGTACTGGCCAGCGCCTCGGCCGACACCGGCGTCTGTTGCCATAACTGCGCTTGCTGCAGGGCCTGTTGCAATCTCAGCAGCCCGTGCTGCACCTCATTCTCGCGGCTCATCTCTCACTCCCAGGGAACAAATGGGGCCAAATCATACCATCGGGCAAGCCTTGGCCCTATAATACGCGGCTAGTTTGCACAGCGATTCGTGCCTCAGATAAGCGATCATCATGACCATGGAAAACATCAATACTCTGCATCAGTTCCTGCAAGCCGCCGGAGTTCAGTATCAGGTCTTCGATATGGGCCGCCGCGTCACGCCCATCGATCCCATCGAATTTGCGCAGATCGAAGCGATGACCACGCCCTACCCCTACCCCAGAAACGGCCACGCCTGGTTGGGGATCCTGTTCTGGAATCCACAGGAATCGCAGCAGCACTTTATCTGGTTTCTGAAGTTACCGGTGGATGAACAGGGCCTGCTCAACCCCGCCGCCCGCAGCCAGTTTCTGCAAACCGTGGTCGACGGTCTGGGTCGGGACCCCACCGCCCCCATGACCGAGGCGCAGCAGGAGGGGCTCAAGAGTAACCCTTTCATCTTTGCACCAGGTCAGGAAAAACTGGCGGTGTTCCATGCCCGGGTCAACCTGCAACTGGCGCGGCCGGCTTCCATCTATTTCGAACACTGCCAGAGTTACCTCAAGGGTCAGATGGGCTGGGACAACTGGCAGCAGGTCGGGCTGCAGGGACTGGCAGACATCCTGGCCCGGCTCACCGAGCAGCAAGCCCGGCATGAGTTACCCACCGCCATCGGCCAGATGCCACCACAGCCACTGGCGGCCCTGGCTTCTGTGGCCGAGAACTTTCCTTGTGGAGAGGCGATGGCCGACGCCTGGTTGCACCTGATGCAAGATGGCAGCAACGACGCCATTAACCAGATGGTCTTGCGTGGCCTGGCGGGGGCCGATCAGGCGCTGGCCAAAGCCATCGACCTGGCCCTGCCCCACGCCAGCGCCGATACCCTGGTGGTGATCGCCGCTCGCTGCTGGGGACCTCTGGCTGAACCCCAACGAATGATGGCCTACCTGGAACGACTGGCGACCGAGGACAAAGAACTGTTCGTTGCCCTTTACTCTGACCTGGTTTCCATGCCAAGTTTACGACAACAGGTATTGACCGCCATTCGCACCCCACAGCGTTCGACGCAGTTGGCGGCCGCCATCGGTCATCTCATGCAATTAGTCAGGGCTTAATCAATGCTAAATCTCACCGATCTCATTCTCGGCCTGCTGGTATGTGGCATTGCCGCCGTATTCTGGCAGCTCAGGCAGATCTCTGAAATTGCGGAGTTCCATGTGAAGCGGGTATGTCAGAAACGCCGGCTACAGTGGGTCAGCACCGCCCGGGTTCAGGCCCGGCTGGGATTCATCCCTGGCCAGGGGCTGGGCTGGAATACCCGCTATCAATGTGAATTTTCCACCGACGGCATCAACCGACTGCACGCCATCGTGGTGCTCAGTGGCAAGAAACTGAAAGACGTTGAGATGCCCCTGTACCCGGAGCCGGAGTGGCAACAGGCCCCCGAGAGCAAAGGCCGCATCGGCGGCTGCGGTGGCGGCGGCGGTGCCAGCAGCTGCTCTCCCCGTTCCGGCGGTTGCTCCAGCGGCTGCAAGTAGACCCGGGTTGCCACACCAAAAACCACCGCACGCGGTGGTTTTTTATTGCCTAGCCTACGAGTCAATTGCCCGGAAAAGCGCGGTTGTGGGTGCAGGGTGCCGACAGGGACGCACAAAAAAGCCTGGCATTCGAGCCAGGCCGTTTGTCACTTGCCGGTGCCAGCACCCACAAGCAGAAATAGAACGGGGCGCCACGAGTGCGCCCCTAGATATTACACGCTAAGCAATCCTGCTATAATTGGTGCTCCCTGCATCATCCTTGCGTACTGCTGCTTCCTGCGGTCTTCCTTGCGCTGATCCTTCAGCTTCCTTGTACTACTGTACTGTCGTCCTTAACACGATAACATCCTGTTATCGAACTCATCTCCATCCTGGAGGTGTCCTGATCCATCCATGGGAATCTGCAATCCTGGCAGAGTAAGCGCCCTTCTCAAGTCTCACCATCCTAGTGATGTCTGATCCGTTTGCTTTCACCGAACTCGTGTATGGCAACCTCCTGTCACGCATCACTAATTCAGTTCCTAGCCGTTTCCCTTGGCACAACTAAAGTCTACTCAGATCACAGAACTAAACAAGGCATTTTCGCACCATACTGAAGCCGAAACTCAAGATTTCACATTGCGAAAGTCTGACTGAAATACCACTTAATTCATGAGCTTAAATGAAAACACCTGTTCGAATTTCGTCAATCTTCGGCCCTTTATCCTACACGCTTGTAAGAGATCTCGCACAAAGGCGATCAGCAAGACTGGGCCAATTCATCCTCACCCGTCTGGGTGCAGTACATTAATTGGCCGCTTACGTCAGCCACGGTCACTTTCTGAAGTCGCTTGAAACCTTTTTGTTCAAACAGAGCTTCGTGTTCCTGCTGAGACACAAACACCGCCAAGCCATCCACTTCGTGATCGGCCATCAGTTCGATCAGAGACTGCACCACCTGCGCCCCCAACCCTTTACGTTGATGCTGCGGGTGTACCGCAATCAGCTGCAGCAACCAATAGTTGTCGGTGGGCAGCAACCGCTTCAGTTCATCTTCACGCTCAATCCAGTTGCGGGTTGGCGTCCAGCCGGTACCCAAGGCCATTTTCAGGCGCCAGTACCAGTAGCGGCTCTCGCCCTGGGGATACTCTTTATCCACCACACAGGCGACGCCCACCAGCACATCTTCCAGGTAAAAACCGATCACCTTCTGCTGGTGATGCCACAACTCATTCAACTCTTCGCGCATGGCGGCCCGCAGCTTCTGGCCATAGCTTTGTCGACCGAAAGCCTGCTGAAAAAACAGATCATCGTGGTAGGCGTTGTACAACAGCGACGCCGCCACCCTTAACTCTTCTGCCGTCAGATACACCGCTTTTACGGCACTCACTTGCTCACTCTGCATCCATCCTCTCCCAACAAATGCATCATCGCTCACCTCGGCCTCCACTCCGCATCAGGTCATGCCAGGCCACGCCTCGATTCGTCGCCGTTATGACGGAGTGAAGAGCACCAATGACTCTACTAGTTATAAACCCTCCTTTGATAACACAAGATGAGGGATTGGGATACCCCAACCAAAGCACGAGCGAATCCGAATGACGACAATTTAGCGGGTCGGCGCTCGCCGAAGCCGGTTTTGGCCAACTACACTTCATCACACAACGATTTGGGAGCCGTTAATCATGGACACCACTCAAGCCACCCTGCCCCACCTGTTTGAGCAGTTGGGACTGCCCAGCAGCGAGCAAGCCATCAATCAGTTTATTCAGGCCCACCCCCTGGATCGAGCCACGCCCCTGGAGCAAGCGCCGTTCTGGACCGCAGCCCAATCAAGCTTTCTCAGTGAAGAGCGCAATCGCGATGCCCAGTGGAGCGAAGTTATCGATACCCTGGATACCCTGCTGCATAAATAGGCCAGCACAACGACAGGCGCCGGCACGAGGCCGGCGCATTAATACATACAAGCCGTGCTTAGATGGCGTTGTGGTAGGCCTTATCCCCCCAGCCAACCACCTTGCCCTGCTCCAGCACCACCGCCGTGCACTCCTCTTTGGTGGTCTTGCCATCCCCCTTGGTGCGGTGGGTACGATAGAACAGCACCTGCACGTCCTTATCGTCCTGACGATAAAACTCATTAAATTCTGCCGTCCCCAACAGTGCCACCACCTGGTCAACACTCATGCCCGGGCTCAGCTGTGACAGCTTCTTGCGATTCTCTTTCTCCAGCTTAGCCCAGTGACTGCTGGAATCGCTGTCCCAGCTGTCTGACTCCCAGCCGTCACCGCCAACGGCTACCACACAACCACTCAAACCGAACGCCGCCGCCACGACCATGGGCAACAAAACTTTAGATTGCATCTCTGTCTCCTTGAGGAATGATCAGTACCACCTACTAGGAGCAAGTCCTTTGCCAACTATTTAACCAATTGAAAACAAACGGGTAATCAATTTTAACTTGTGGTGGAGTGATAAAATCCGCCACACTGTTGGCTAAAATCACTAACAGTTAGGCTGACCCAACAGGTTGAGGAGGCCCTTATGGATTCCCAGATACAACAGGCACTTGGCCGCCTGCATCGACAGGGGCAAACGGTGTCTCTGGCCACCCTCAAAGGCCAGTTAAGCGGCAGCTACCCGATGCCGGTGTTGATTCAGGCCATCAAACACTACAAGCAGAATCCGGACTCGGTGCTGCAGCTGTCGCCCGAGGTCACTGATGTGCCCCCCGTTGCCGAGCCGGACGATCGCCTCGCCCGGCTGGAACGCCAGATCCAGGCGTTAACCGCCCGAATCGAACAGCTGGAGGCCGAGCGGCGCTAACTCAGCGGATGGCGCTGGAGCCAACGACCGTAATGAATCAGGCCAGCGGTGGTCACCAAGCCCACCGCGGCCATCAGATACCACACCAGCCCCACCTGGCCGGATTGATACAGCTGCTCGGTCAGCACCGAGGCGCTGAGTCCGGTCTGCTGCTGCAGATGCTGAAAATACTCCCCCTGAGGAATACCACTGAGCTGCGCCGCCGTCATGCCATGCTGAGCCAGTGCCTCCCTTGCCAGCGTCTCCTTGGCCCCCCAGGCATCGTAAACCCGTGGCCCGATGATCGACTCCGCCACCCAGCCAATACCATAGGGCAGCTCTTTAAACCCCAGATACATCGCCTTTTTGTCATCGGGCGCCAGATTGCCGATGAACTTGGAGGAGGTGGGGCTGGCCAGCATCTCGCCGGAGGAGAACACCAGCACCGCCAGCACGATGATCCAGGCGTAGGTGGACAGCCCCAGGGTCAGCAGTCCCAACGAACATAACAGGGTGCCAGTTACCAGCGACGGCACCGTACCGATGCGGCCGGCCACCGCCGCATACAGGAAGCACACCAGCATGATCATGCCAAAGTTGATGTTCATGATCCCCTCCGGCAACACCGCCAGGGTATCGGGGTCGATGGCCAGAATGGCCTGCATCAGCGCTCCTGGCTCGGCCCCACCAAACAGGCTGGTCACCAGGGTGCGGGTGTCGACCCAATCTCGAATGTACACCGGCAGCACGTCGAACAGGGCCATGAACATAAACCAGAAGCCGGAGAACAGCAGGGTGTACCTCAGCAGGTGGGGTTGTCGAATCTCCCGCCAGGCGCTGCGCCACATGCCGCTCTGATGCGACACCGCCCGTCGCTGCGCCTTACCCGGTTCCCGGTAGGTCAGCAGCAACAGGAAATTAAGGCTGATGATGGCCGCACAGGCAAAGAACAATTTATCCCAGGCCAGGATTCGCATCTGAGCCGCTAAAATCGGCCCCAACCAGCCGCCAATGTTGACCATCTGGTAAAACAGGCCCCAGGCCATGGCCGAGTTCTCCCGGGTCGAGCACTTAACCAGGGTGCCCTGAATGCCGGGTTTAAAGATGCCGGTGCCAAACGCCAGGGTCGCCGCCCCCAGCAAAAAGCCCCAGAACGACGGGAACAACGCCATGAGCAGATAAGCCGCAATCTTAATCACCGTCGACAGGGCGATGGTTTCCTTGTAGCCGATGCGATCGGCGGTGGCACCGAAGAACACCGGCACAAAGGACTGAAACAGGGCCCAGGCCAGCAAAATCCAGCTGAAGTCGGTCATGGTCAGGCCAAGGCCGCCGGCGGATTGCGCATCGGTGGCATAGATACTGGCGGTGGTTTTGACGCCATAGAAGGCCAGTCGCTCCACCAGTTCCATACCACCGACCACCCAGAATACGTAACCGAGACTGGCGATGGCGGCACCGATCCCCAGTTTACTGGCGTCGTTCCAGCCACCTGAAGCGGGTTGGGTCATCCTTGAACTCTCATATTTTAGAATAAAGTATACAACCTAGCGATTGCGGCCCCCAGGTACAAGCTTGCCGTCACCGCCAACGCCGTTATAATGGCCGCCCCAACCCAACCGGAGTCCCTCATGTACTTGGTAGAACTGCGTTTCGAATGCTTTGATGACACCACCCTGTCTCAGGTGGAGTACGCCATCAATCAGCTGGTGGAAGCCTGGCGCGCCAATGGCCAGATCCTGGGAAAAGAGTTCCCGGTGATGCAGAACCAGGCCGAGTTTCGACTGCGGGCCCTGTGCCCGGAAGAGGACAGCCTGCATCCGAGGTTTCACTCCGACTGGGTCAAACAACGGCTGGATAAGTTGGCCGATGCCAGCCTGACCCGCCCCCGCCTCAAAGTGCTGGGGCGCGACATCAACAGCGAAGCCAGCTCACCGGTGCTGCCCACTAACTGGCAACTGCTGTACACCACCTACGTGCACACCTGCTCACCGCTGCGGGATGGTGAAACCATGATGCCGGTGCCCCTTTACCGGTTGCCGGCAACCTTTAACGGCGACCATAAGGCACTGATTAAATGGCAGAGTGAATGGCAAGCCTGCGATGAGTTGCAGATGGCTGGCAGTGGCGCGGTCGAGTTTGCCGCCCTGGACGAGATCAACCAGGTGGACAGCGCCCTGTTCCGCCGCGGCTGGGATCTCCGCGGTCGCATCGAGTACCTGACCCAGGTCCCCACCTATTACTACCTGTACCGGGTCGGCGGTGCCAACCTGGAGCAGGAGAAGGCACGCCCCTGCCCCCGCTGCGGCAATCCGGACTGGTACCTGGGCGAAACCATCCACGATCTGTTTCACTTCGTCTGCCACGACTGTCGACTGGTGTCCAACCTGTCCTGGGACCTGATTTGAGCCGGCATTAGACTAAAGTCTAAAGGCGAAACGCCTCAATCCTTTCATACTGGCGATTCGGCTTCGATAAACGAAGCCTTTCAACTCCCAATCAAAGAGCTTTCGGCGCGGCCGAAGCCCGAGCCATTTTCTGGGCTCCAACGTCTTTGTGCTGTGTCGTCTCCCGCGCCGTCACTCTCGCCACTCGAAGCGAAGGAGACGCACCATGATCTATGCCAAACCCGGCAGCACCGATGCCCTGTTCAACTTTAAGCCACGCTACGCCAACTTCATCGGCGGCCAGTGGGTCGAACCCAGCCAGGGCCGCTATTTTGCCAACACCAGCCCGGTGGACGGCTCCACCATCTGCGACATCCCCCAGTCCTGCGCCGCCGACATTGAACTGGCGCTGGACGCCGCCCATCAGGCACAACCGCTGTGGGGTGCCACCCCGGCTGCCGAGCGGGCCAACCTGCTGCTGAAAATTGCCGATCGCATCGAGGCCTACAGCCAGACCCTGGCGTTGGTAGAAACCTGGGACAACGGCAAACCGATTCGCGAAACCCTGGCCGCCGATCTGCCGCTGTGCGTCGATCACTTTCGCTACTTCGCCGGCGCCCTGCGCGCTCAGGAAGGCAGCATCGGTCAACTGGACGCCAATACCAACGCCTATCACTACCACGAGCCCATCGGCGTGGTCGGCCAGATCATCCCCTGGAACTTCCCGCTGCTGATGGCGGCCTGGAAACTGGCACCGGCGCTGGCCGCCGGCTGCTGCGTGGTGCTCAAGCCCGCCGAGCAAACCCCGGCCAGCATCCTGGTGCTGATGGAAACCCTGCAGGACCTGCTGCCCGCCGGCATCATCAACGTGGTTAATGGCTACGGCCACGAAGCCGGTCAGGCCCTGGCCAGCTCCAAGCGGATTCGAAAACTGGCCTTTACCGGCTCCACCGAGGTCGGCCGCCACATCATGCACCAGGGCGCCGACAACCTGATTCCAGTAACCCTGGAGTTGGGCGGCAAGTCCCCCAACATCTACTTCGAAGACATTCTGGATCAGGACGACGCCTACATCGACAAGTGCGTCGAAGGGCTGCTGCTGGGCTTTTTCAATCAAGGCGAGGTCTGCACCTGCCCTTCTCGGGCACTGGTGCACGAGGCCATCTACGACCGCTTCATTGAACGGGTGATCGCGCGTGCCAAGGCCATCAAGCAGGGCAACCCACTGGACACCGACACCCAGGTCGGGGCCCAGGCCTCTCAGGAGCAGTTTGATAAGATCATGAGTTATATGGAGGTGGCCCGGGCCGAGGGTGCCGAGTTCCTCATCGGAGGACAAGCCAGCCAACCTGCAGGCGTGGAATCCGGCTTCTACGTGCAGCCGACCCTGCTTAAGGGTCACAACAACATGCGGGTATTCCAGGAGGAGATCTTCGGCCCGACCCTGGGGATCACCACCTTCAAAGACGAAGCCGAAGCACTGGCCATTGCCAACGACACCAGTTACGGCCTGGGCGCTGGCATCTGGACCATGAATCAGAACCGAGCCTTTCGAGTCGGTCGTGCCATCGAGGCCGGGCGGGTGTGGGTCAACTGCTACCACCTCTATCCCGCCCACGCCGCCTTCGGCGGCTATAAGCAATCGGGCATGGGCCGGGAAACCCACAAGATGGCCCTTGGCAACTACCAGCAAACCAAAAACCTGCTAGTGAGTTACGATCCCAACCCGCTGGGCTTCTTCTAAGCCCTGCCACACAAACGGCCTCCTTCGAGGCCGTTGGTACAACCTTGTTGGTTCCATGCCGCCCGGTCCCCCATCATCAATGCCTGTTGATGGCCCAACCGGTATCGCCTGCCGCTACTGTCCGGCTCTTTGCGGGCACAAAAACAACGCCACCGATTGTTGAACGTAGTCAGCAATGACCGCCTGAGATGGTGGCGCCGTTCCCAGCAAGGCTTCATGAAAGAAATTGGCCCGCATCAAGCCCAAAAACTGTGCGGCCGCAATGTCTGAATCGGCAATGTCGATATGCCCTCTCTCGGCATAATCATTAAGAAACTCACCCAGTTGGCTGTGCAAACGCCGAGGTCCCTGGGCCATAAACAGCTCGGCCAGTTCGACATCCTCTCTGGAGGCATCACTCATCACCCGATACATGTTGATGAAGTCCTGACGGTAAAACATGTTGATGTAGTCTTTACCAAATTGAATCAGCTTTGGCTCTAAGCTCTCTGCGGACCCAGCCTCAAACTGAAACAGCACCCCGGTCATTTCAACTTGTTGTTGAATCACCTGCTGCAGCAACCCTTTCTTATTACCAAAGTAGCGATAGAGGGTTTCTTTAGACCCTCCGCACAACTCCAATATCTGGCTCATGCTGGTCTGACTAAACCCTTGTTTAAAAAATAGCTCTCTGGCAATAGTCAGAATCTTATCTCGCTTCTCTTTTGAGGATGGTCGCATCTATTGGGGCCTTCAGGACTGGGAGAACAGAGCCTAAACACAAGGTAGGCGTTGCCATTCTAAGGACAAGCCCCCGCACCATCAAGGCATTCTCCGCAAGCCAGCGTTGAAGCGATCAATCCCTGCCGCAACCCGAAAAATGCCGACATGCCCGCCCAGGAACAAACAACCGATGCCGCAGGGCATCGGTTGTTTCCATCAGGCACTCACGCACTCCTCTCTTAATCTCGTCTCTGATTAAGGGGTGGTGTGGCAACTGACGCAGGCGTACGGCTCAGGGAACTGCTCATCGGTATGCCACAGGGAGTTGGATGAGGTCAGCTGCTCATCCGCATAGCCCTCGCCATTACCCGCAGCATCATGAGGTTTCACTAGCAATGCCGCCGCGTTCGCACAAGGCCCGGCTTCGCCGTCAGGGCAGGTCAATTGAGACAACCGGTATTTGTTACTGGCGGTTCCGTGATTGATCATCGCCTTGTCTTGAGAATGGCACCAGCTGCAACGGGCGGTTTCACCATGGCCAGGAGTCGCACCGTTACTGCCATGGCACGACGCACAGTAATGGGGCTGAAGGTTGGCTGGCAGAATCGGGGAGTCTCCCTGCAAATGGGTTCGTTCCAGGGCGTGACATTGAGAGCAGTCGGCAATTTTCCAGCCAAAGTGGCTGTCTGTCAGCGGCTTGATGGCATCGCGAGAATCGTACACCTCCTGTTTGCCATCGCCAACGACATTGGGCTGCGGCGTTCCCCACAGTCCGGGCATGATGTTGTGCCACTGCAGCTGCACCATCTCAGGCGTGGCATTCAACACCCAATGATCCGACATCTGGTGAATTTTGTTGCCGCCAAATACGTCGTTCCAGTCCGCCTGACAGATCTTGGCCTTATCAAGATCCATCTCCCCTAACCAGGGGCAGAATGTTCCATCTTTATTCTCCAGAATCGTCTCTAATGGCACTTCCACTTTACCGATGGAGCCGAAGAAAAAGTCCCGCTCTGAGGCAATTTCACCCACTTGATAGGCCCAGCCATACAGGCCGTTGGCAGCGCGGCCCTCAAACTGAGTGACCGCAAACGCATTCACCCTGGCATTGGTCGACAAAGTCGGCCAATAAGTAAATTCCAGATTAAAACCGTAGTCATAGTGCAGCGTCATGAAAAAGTCAGCCAGCGTGTATACGTCTTTTTGGAACAGATCATCACGAATGTTGAAGTGCCTGACTTTAATATCTTTGGCCAGAGTCACATAGCCACGGCCATCCTTGAGATTGACCTGAAATTCAGGAATGATCAACGCACCGCCATCCCGGGCACGGCGCGCTACCTGCTGCCGCTGCAACTGTTCCCGCCGCTGAGTCATGGCACTGGAATGAGACTCGAATCGAATCTCCGTGCCATACGCCACAATCAACTCATCCGCCGGCCGGTAATGAGCCTCCAGTTCCACCGGGCCAATCTCTCGCTTCAATTCACTGGCATAGCCCCATCTTGGATACCAGTCCGGGCTGCGATAGTTGTCTGCCCCATCACCTTCGGCACTGAACTGACCATCACCATTCACATCCCAAGACACCAGGAATTTGTGAGTGCCGATGGATTCATCAAATCCAGTCAGCTCAATCTGAAAGTCATCACGAATATCACTGACGTACATCATCACGTCCAGCAGTGAATAATTTCCTGCGACAAAAATATCCGGCCTCAACGGCTGCGGCCGAGCTTGTTTTAATTTTTCCGCCGCCACGGTAACAATGTATTTGCGGTCATCCAGCGTCGAGCTGGACTTATTGTCTGCAGTACAAAACTCAGGGTGCGCTTCTCCACAGGGAAACCACGGTCCCAAATACACAGTGACCTCACCCTCCAGGCTGGATTGGTTATTGACCTGCAGTTGAAGGTTGTCGTATTGAACCTCTGGTGGTTCAGTTGGGGGTACGGCCACAGTCTCATCGTCTGAGTCACACCCGCTTATCAGTGCTCCAAGCAGCAACATTGGCAGCCACTTGAAAGGTTTTAATATTGTCATCGGTACCCTACCTCTTCATTTCATCTCTGCCTTTTCAGGTCACTCTGAAAAGCCATCATTTCCCTGTGGTATTTATCACCAGCACGGTAAAGAAATGCTCCTATAACTCCCGGTCGAGAATCTGTGTCGAAATGTATAGAGATTTAGCGCAAGCCTAAAAAGGGTGATCGGCATTGGAATTCAAAGCCTGCAAAACCGGCTTGGCTGCATCGTAATTCGCCACGCGATATAGATTCGATGCCCTAAGGTTTGAGCATCACTCTGCCATCAACGTCAGAAAATCAATCTGTTCCGGTATAGATGAGAAACGAGATGAACCCGGTTTTTCGCACCAATTTTGTCTTTCAATGTATCGATGTGATACATCACGCCCCTTTCGGTCATAAAGAGAGAATCGGATATCGACTTCGTGGTTTCTCCCTTTGAAAGCAGCTCAATGATTTTTAAAGACTTAGCGCCTATTACTGAAAAATTAATATAGGGATTTATCTCATCGGCATGACATCGGAACAGATCCTCACTGCAGGCTTTTAATTGATGCGATACTTCTGGCAATCCAAGTCGTCTCTGCAATTCAGACTGCTGGTAACTCGAATACAGTGTAAACACGGCGACCCAGTGAGGCATGACGTCCAACTCCATGACCACCAACACCTTGGCGCCGACGCCGAACTGCCCCCAATAGTTGGTGCACGACTGGCGCTTCACACATTGAAAGGCGGAGCAGCCCACGACTCGGTCACCGGCCTCGCTGCGTGAGGTAAACGGCAGCAAGTGCTGACATCGCTTCCTGAACCTCAGGGTATAATCTGAATTGCAGATGCTCCTTGCAGGTTGTCTTATGCAAGACTCTTTCGGGCGACGCCCCAGTTCCCCTCCGACTTCCAGCCACTCCTTGTCATAGAGGTAATAATCAATAAAGCGCAGCCCGAGCTGTGGCAGTGCTTTGGCCAACCTCTCAAGCCGCTCCTTGCCTTCCAAGACTGCCACCTCTCCAGAAAGTGCCATCGACACACGGCCAATGCCTATCCCAGTATTCATATCCCCTCCTTTACCGCGGAGCTCTTCTCTCCCTCGCCAATGACAAAGCCCTCATCACCTGAAGTGAAGAAATTTTGAGTCTGGTTACACGGCCATTAACGAACCGTACCGTACGGTACGATAAATGGAGAATCATAAGCAACGATCGCTAAGATCCTGGGCCCTCATTTGCGATCAACATCAACTTTGTCTCAGTAAAGCCAGGACAGCAGAGTAACTCCTATCCGGTATCAGCCCCGTTCCCGGGCTAACAGTCCCGGGCCCGACCCTGTCGCCACCAACCGAATCGGCCCGGAGGAATCCCCCGGGCCGAACCTGAATACCGCCAATCCAATACAGCCGTTACCAGCCCATATGATAATAGGCCCAGATTCGCTCAACATTCATAGGCAACCACTGTTCGTAGTATTGCCATTGTTGGTACTTAGGCAGTTTGATGTGCTGCCTTAACGCATCAGGACTATGCACACCGGAGTCCATGGCTTGCTTCACCGCAGCCATCAAGTCTTCGATGTAGACTCGCTGCTCCTTAATCACCGAAGCCGGATCTATGGCGGGCTGATCCTGAGGCCCGTGAGCCGAAATCACATAGGCTAAATCCATGCGTTCAATCTCCTTCAGGGAACGCACCCACTCATCGGGCCAGAAATCCGGCATTCCCCGGAATGCCACTCTTCTGGGGGTGACAATATCGACGATAAACGCAATATTCTCTTCGGGAAAATGAGTCACAATCAGGCTATTACCATGATTAGGTCCGAAATACCTCAGTTCCAGCGTCCGGCCTCCCAGGGTCAGTGTGTAGCTGTCTTCAAAGGTGATATCAGGCAGTGGCAACACCGGACTTGGGTGGTCCGCTAACTCAGCCAACACATTTTTATGCCCGATAAATTGGGCGCCTTGATCCTTGAAGATGGTGCCACCGGAAATGTGATCATGGTGATTGTGGCTGTAAATGACGTACTTCACCGGCTTGGTGGTGACCTTACGAATTTCAGACTGCAGCAACTGTGCCGCCTTGGGGTTCAGTGGATCCGACACAATTACCCCCTCGTCGGTCACCAGAAAGAAGTTTCGATACACCCACCAGCGAAACACATACAAGCCATTACCGATATGCTTAACACTGTGACCGAACTCTTTTCCTCCCATGGGTTCCTGAGTCGGGAAGGTGGCTGTGGCCATCGCCGTAGTGGACAGCAAAAGGCCAAAACAGATAAGGGCCGCTTGCGCTATTGATTTCATAACAGAGTTCTCCTTTAACTGAGGTATTTGCAACGCTCCTGCTGACGAGCGGTAACCAGGCAAATGGATAACAGGGATTTACGAGCGAGGTTTTACCGGCAACATTCGCGGCAACACATCCGCTTCCGGGGCATCGAAAACACGGTGCTTGATGGCGCCAGCAATGTGAGCCAACAGAGCCCCCATCAATCCCGATACCAAAATCAGGTGAGCTTGCTTCGCGACCTCAACCAGAGCAGGGTCTTTATCAACCAACAGTGGCAGTTTCACCAGTCCAAACACAATGACTGGAAAACCCGCGTAATTAGTCATCAGATAACCACTGAACGGTATGGCCAGCATAAAGAAATACAACGCCAGGGTAATGGTCTGGGAAAGTCGACGCTCCCAGGCCGCCAACACCTGAGGCAATTTCGGAGGACGTGAAATTCGGTGCCAAATCACTCGAGCTATGGCCAGTTGCATAAACACCACCCCAAGGGATTTATGCAGTCCCATCAGCGGCAAACGATTCGGATCACCACTCTCCAGGCTGACCATGTAGTTTCCTATGGCGACGAGCGCAATCAGCATCAGGGCCATGACCCAATGTAATCCCATCGCCAGAACGCCATACCTTTGTTTATCTATACGATTCGTCTTCATAAGCCACCTCTGCCTCAAATGGAACTGACACCGGTCCCCCGGTAACCATCACTAGCCCCAGCTTATTGTATCCATGAGGGTGGATATATAAGCTAAGGTTCACATCATTGTTCACCTATTGGAAACAACCATGCATACATTGGCGTTAATGGAGACTTTTACGGTGGTGGTGGAGTCCGGCAGTTTTACCGCCGCTGCTGAAAAGCTGAAACTGTCAAAGTCCTTTGTCAGTAAACAGGTGTCTCTATTGGAACAGGATCTGGGAACCCGATTGCTGCATCGAACCACCCGAACCCTGAGCTTGTCTGATGAGGGGAGCCAATTTTACCGCCACTGCCAACGGATCATGAAAGAAGCGGAGCTTGCCAGGGCGGAGATACTGGACAGCCAAAACGCCCCCAGAGGAAAAATCCGCATGACAATTCCTCAAAGTCTGATTATCTCCGGATTCAGTCAGCTATTGATTGCATTTCAACGCCAATACTCCGACATCGACCTCGACGTTATCGCCAGCGGCCGGGTAGAGAACCTGATCGAAGAAGGCATTGATCTGGCCATCAGAGTCGGGCAACTGGAAGACTCTAGCTTAGTATCGCGGCGGCTAGGCGAGTGTCGGTTTCAGGTTGTCGCCTCGCCAAGCTACCTTCAGGCTTGGGGGGAACCCACGCACCCATCGGACTTAATGAAACACAACTGCCTGCTCTACGGTGATTCGAAGTCGAGCAGAGGCTGGCAGTTTCGCAAACCCGATGGAGAGGCGTTAACAGTAAAGGTAACAGGGAAGCTAACCAGTAATGATGGAAACCTAATCGTGGAGGGTATGAGGCAGGGGCTGGGCATTGGATTTGGCCCCAGCTTCCTGTTTAAAGACCACATCGATAGCGGTGAGTTATGCCCGCTTCTGGGCGACTACTGTCAGCCCCCCAGCTCCATATCGGCTCTGTATCCACTCAACCGCACTCTGCCACGAAGGGTGAGAATTCTTATTGAGTATCTGGCCGCTCACCTCGCACTGGAGTAAACCCAAGGCTATCGGTATGGATTCTGCCACACAAACGGCCTCCTTCGAGGCCGTTTGTGGTGTCGCTCCTTTCCCCGATTACAGGAACGCCAGCACCGGCGAAATGCACAGCAAGATGCCGGTGCCGATAATCAGGTTGGTGCCCAGGCCCTTGTACTTGTGCAGATCCGGCACCCGGTGCACCAGGTACGCCGGGATCAGGCATCCCACCAGACCGAAGATCGGGCTGCAGATGGAAGTAAAGGAGAGAATTGGCGCATTCAACGCGATGGCACTCCAGGCCATCAGAATAATGAACACCACCACCACTTTATCCACCAGCTGCTGATTCACCTGCTCTTGGCTTCTGCTGCGCAGCAGCAGGTTCATCACCAGCCCCTTACAGGCTTCACGAAACGCCAGGAACACCCCAAAGAAAGAGGTGACGATGGCGAAGATGTTGATCACCACGCCGGTGATGGTCGCCCAGCTGCCGGGGAAGTAATGGGCAATGATCGCCAGCGCCGACACGTTGCGGTTCATGGCATCCACCGCCTGATCCTGGCTGATGGCCAGGGTGAACGACACCGCGAAGAAAAACACCACCACAAACAGAATTGCAAAGGCGATGGTCATCGCCCGCGACGCCTTGTACCGCGCCACCTCGATGGACTTTTCATGGGCGCGATAGGAGATCACCATCGGGCTCAGAGACTGAATAAACAAGATCGAGGTCAGGGTGAACGGCAGGGTAATGATGGCGTCTTTGAGCATCGGCACCATGTCGCCCACCGCAGGAATGTTGGCCAGGTCCCAGCGTGAGATCAACAGCACGCCCATCACCGCCACCAGCGACAACACGGTGACCGCCATGAAACCGGACAATTTAAACAGCAGCTTTTCCCCTTTGCTGCCGAGGTAAGACAACACACAAATCAGCCCCAGACCGTAAAACAGGTTGTCACTCAACAACCCTTCGGTCACCCCGAACGACTGCAGGTAGGAGGCGCTGTCATTGGTCACCGCCAGTGAATACACCAGCACCCAGATCACCAGCATCAGGAAATACAGTACCCCCAGGGCCACGCCCCAGTTCTTGCTGAGATACCCCGAGATCACCCCGGGGTAATCGGTGCATTGTTTGGATTCCGCCAAGGTATTGATGAACAGTTTCTGAAACAGGTACATGGCCGGATAGCCAATCACCGACGACAGCAGGAACACCCACAGCCCCATGATCCCCACCTGCACCGGCAGAAACACGATGCCGGCGCCGATGGCCATGCCGATACTCATGACGATCCAGCCAATATCCACGCTGTCGAACCGCGTGGCCTGCCGCCAATCCGATTCAGACATCCCTGCCTGTTCGTGGGCAGGCAGTCTCCCCTGCCCCAGTGTTGCCGTGTTTGTATTCATCAGTTGTGTCTCGTTGTTTTTGGATTTTATTCAAATTTATTTGAGAGATGCTATTTTCTCAACAATTTTTGCACGCTCGTTAACAAGGCTGAGACGAAACGCAGCAAAACCGCCAGAAAACGCGACAATGATCACGCTATTTGCGTGAAATCCCAGTCAAAACTCAAATTTATTTGATTTAATTGAGTGCTGAATTTACAGTTGACCGCAACAGTCACACTGATTTACTCAATTATTAAGGAAAGTCATGAAAACCCTTATTGATGCCGCCCAAGCCCCGAAAGCGATTGGCCCATACTCCCACGGTACCCGTTTCGAAAACTTGATCTTCACCTCAGGTCAGCTTCCGGTTGATCCACAAACCAACGCCGTGGTTTCCGGTGGTATCTCGGCACAGAGCCTGCAATCCCTGACCAACCTGAAAACCGTGCTGGAAACCGGCGGCGGCAGCATCGACACCGTGCTCAAGACCACCTGTTACCTGGCCAACATCGAAGACTTCCCGGCCTTCAATGCCGTCTACGCCGAAGTCTTCAACCGTGATTGCCCGGCTCGCAGCTGTTTCGCGGTCAAGGATCTGCCTCTGGGCGTACTGGTGGAAGTCGAAGCCATCGCCCACACAGCCTAAGCCGGGGAAACTCCATGCGTCCTGATTCACAGCCACATCCGTACATCGACATCATCAACAAGGTGGTGAAACCCGCCGTTGGCTGCACCGAACCCATTGCCGCCGCCTACGCGGCTGCCGTGGCCTGTCGGGCCCTGAACGCGGTACCGGACACCCTGCAGGTGTGGGTATCGGACAACCTCTACAAGAACGCCATGGGCGTGTTTGTGCCCGGTACCGGCAAAACCGGTCTGGCCATCGCCGCCGCCGCCGGTGCCATCGCCGGCAACCCGGACAAAGAGCTGGAGGTACTGGGAGAGGTCTCAAGCGAGGATGTGACCGTGGCTCAGGCGCTGATCGATGCCGGCAAGGTGACGGTCGAACGAGCGGTTACCGAAGAGTTTATCTACTGCAAGGTGATCGCCACTCAAGGCAACACAGTGTCCCTGGTGGAGATCAGCGGTGGTCACACCAACGTCATCCACACCTCTTTGAACGGCCACACCCAGTTTCAGCAGGCCAGTGCCGAAGCCAGCAATACCGCTTCGGTGTGCGACGGCATCGACATCAGCATCGAAGCCATATACGACTTTGCCCTGCATGCGGAGTTTGAGTCGATTCGGTTCATCCTCGATGCCGCCGAGATGAATGACCGGCTGTCGCAGGAGGGGCTGGCCAACAACTATGGCCTCGAAGTGGGACGCACCCTCCAGGACAACATCGAAGACGGTCTGCTGTGCGACGACCTGTCCACCCGGATTCAGATGCGCACCTCCGCCGCGTCCGATGCCCGTATGGGCGGTGCCAGCCTGCCGGCCATGAGCAACTACGGCAGTGGCAACCAGGGCATCGCCGCCACCCTGCCGGTGGTGGTGACCGCCGAGCAGCTGCGCAGCAGTGACGAACAGCTGGCGCGGGCGCTGATCATGAGCCACCTGGGTGCAATCTACATCAAATCCCATTATCCTCCTCTGTCGGCATTCTGTGGCAACACCGTCACCAGTGCCGCCGCGGCGATGGCGATGGTGTACCTCAGTGGCGGCAGCTTCGAGCAGAGCTGCTACGCCATCCAGAATGTCCTCAGCGACAGCTCCGGCATGGTGTGCGACGGCGCCAAATCGTCTTGCGCCATGAAGGTGTGTACCTCCTCCACGGCGGCGGTACGTGCCTTCTTAATGGCCCGCCGCAACAAGGTGGTCAGCAACCAGGGCATCGTCGCGGAAGAGGTGGAAGCCACCATTGCCAACGTCGGCTGTGTGGTTAACAGCGGCATGCAGGCCACCGATTCGGTTATCATAGACATCATGTCGCAATAGAAAAGGACGAGAGTGCACACCGTGGAACTGAAGCAGCTGACCCCCAGTGATTACGAGATCCTCGATGCCCTGGCCACCGTGGTCGAAGGCATCGCCGCCAGCTTTGGTGAGCACACCGAAGTGGCGCTGCACAGCCTGGACAAGAACTCGGCCGGGATCTACCGGATTGCCAACGGTCACGTCACCGGCCGCAGCCCGGGGGCGCCCATTACCAACCTGGCGTTAATGAAGCTGAAAGAGGGCAAAGACGTCTCTGACTCCTACTTTGCCCGCACCGAGACCAACCGCGAGCTGAAGTCGACCACCACCATCGTGCGCAACGGCGCCGGCGATCCCATCGGCCTGCTGTGCATCAACGTGGATCTGGGGGCACCGATTCAGTCCTTCCTCAAGGCCATGGTGCCCATGGACTGCACCCTGCCCGGCGCCAGCGGCACCCCGGAAACCTTTGCCCGCAACCAGGAGGAGTCGGTGAGCAGCACCGTGGAGCTGGTGAAAACTCAGGTGTTGAGCGACGACCAGATCACCCCCTCCAAGCGCAATCGCGAGGTGGTCACCCGCCTGCATGGCCTGGGCATCTTCAACTACAAAGGCAGCATTCCACTGACTGCCAGCCTGCTGGATATCTCCAAAGACACCGTCTACCTCTACCTCAGAGGGCTGGAGAAGAAGTAAGCCCCTCCACCGCGGTCTCTCTATTGCCGCGGTGGGATTTCCATCGCCGTCTCGATGCCAGCGAGGACTCTCAAACCGCCCACTTAAATCAACAATAAGCTGTGAGATTTATGCACCAGGTTATGGGTGTTTTTCGCCCCTAATAAACACTTGGCCCGTTCGAGATGGTAATCAATGCCTCGTGGGGTCATATGGTGAACCTCAGACAATTCGGTCCGTGAGCAGCCCTGAGATAAATGCCGAATAATCGAGATGGTGGCCGACTTCAACATTCCGTAGTCTTCCAGCGGGCTGGTAATTAGATGGGAGGCACTCACGGCAGTTTGATAAACAATCATTTCATTGAGACTATTCTCAATACTGCGGCGAATCTCAAACTCACTCTGCTCACTGACACCGTCATAAAAATACAGAAACCGGCCGCGAAGATCGCTGCAGGTCGCCAGTGGAATCGACACGGAAACCACCCGCTCATAGCCCCCTTCCCGAATTCGCTTTGCTGCATGGCTGCTTACAGACGACCAGCTATAGAGATCTTTCCTGACGCTCTTGGACAGCTCAATATCCATAGATTTCAGTCGCTTCCTGTAGCTCTCAAAGGTCTCTTCCAACCTGGCTGAAGAAAACAGGATCGACTGCCTCTGTTTCAGGCATTTCAACCAGGACTTGCCGAGCCAAACTTCCGGCTTATTGAGGTCTATATGAAACAACGCATCCACCGCCCCCACAGAAGTAACCAGTGATTTCAGCATGGCCGACAACGCCTCTTGCTGATTATTAAGATCTTCAAACTGGATTTTCATAAAGGCGCACCATCACTGACTGAATAGCAATTAGTGTACCGATAACTTGCCCCTGCCAGATAAGACCCACCTCAAAAAAACTCCCCTGGTTTGGGGCCGTGTTTCTAAGCTGTGAACCCTGCCCTGCGCCCCTGCTGAATCGCGGAAATTCAGTGTGATTTTACGAAGTCGAAATCCGGCCATTCCGATGCAGTATGGAGTAACGCTTTCTTTAGAAATGAATTTAATTGACCAGGTTCTTCAGAAAGGGCAAAAACAGATAAGGAAACACGAGATGATGAAAAGAAATATCGGGGTGCTGTTGGCCTCATCACTATTACTGAGTGCCTGCGGCGACAGTGACAGTAATGAGGTTTCGGTACCCACTCAGCCCCCAGAGCAGGAAACCCCTGCGACCGGCACCGGTGCGTTTGAGAAAGTATGGGGCCCGGACGTTAAGTATCAACTCAACACCACGGTGTACGCCTACCTCGATGGCAACATCGATCGCCAGGACATGATCGACCAGTTCGAGCGCAAAACGCCCGAGCACGGCATTGCCGTCGATCCTGAAAAACTGCGGGCCGCCAAGGCGGCATCCTATAAAAAGGGTGATGGCCTCTACATTGCCAGTGACATCTTCAACGACAATCAGATTACCTTTGCCGATGTACTGATGTACCTGTCACAGACCCGGGACGATTTCCACGTCGAATACCAGTGGAGTGATGAGATACAGTCGTACCGTTACACCGTCTGGCACGATAAAAATGGCGATGGTGACTTCGACGATGAGGGCGACGTCAACGCCGATCCCAACTGGTACGCCACCTACATGATCGATTTCGGCCGCTTCAAGCGGGAACTGTATTACACCGAGTCGGGAGAAGCGCTGTACCTTCGCCTGGAAGAGGTGTTGGTGCAGCCCAACTCCGGGCTTCACTTCCGCTCCTACAGCCCGATGATGACCAAACGCCGGGAGTCGGTTCAGCACTACCAGGCGGAACTGAAAGACAGCAGTACCCCCTCCTATTACAGCCAGGATACCCACGTGATCGTGGTGCCTACGGTGGCCCTGACCCCCATCGAAACCATTGGCACCGCCGGCGGCAAACAGTTGCTGTTTCACAACGTCGAGGCTCGAAGCCACAACCTGCGCCCCGATGTGTTTAAGAAGGATCAGGCCATTACCATGGCCGACGTGCTGCTCAGCATGAAGGAACAAGGACTGATCGAATCGGTAGGCTTCACCTTCTGGGGCAAACTGGCGTCCGACGTCGACGTGCAGCACTTTGTTATCAACGAGATTAACGGTGCCCGCTCGTCCGGCTTTCACAACTACGTTATCAACACCGGCGTTAGCTGGGCCATGGAGGACTTTGCCGCCAAGTACATGGTCAGCCAGCAAACCAATCTGGACTCCACCGCCATTGGTGCCTCCTCATCGACCATGCCCACCTACTGCGATCGCAAAGGCCAGTCCAACCCCTTCGATCCCAGCGACACCAGCCTGGATCATGCCGATGGCATTATCGATGCTGTCGGTGATCCTTTGAGGCTGGAGGAGTGCGATCCGGACACCACCGACATCAGCGATTGGTACAACGATCAGGAGTTTCATTTCTTCAGCGACACCTGGGTCATGAACCACCCCGGCGACCTGATGACGGTCATTAACTTCACCATGTACGATTTCTATCCTGAAGAGGAATCCAAACGGCTGGTGGGGGATGAAAAGTGGCCGGTGGCCGACATTGAGGACGCCATTGCACCGCTGGATCAACAGCACTTCGGCTGGGGCGTCGCCGACTGCGGCACCTGCCACTCTCTGGATGGCATTCACGCCGACGGCGATGTGGGCGTCAGCCTCGGAGTCAATCCCAAGCCCATCTCCATCTATGACGAAGGCGTGCGCAGCTACCCGGTCGACGACGCCTCACAACTGTTGGTGGCACCGTACCAATGTGCCGCCTGTCACGGCAGCAACGGCGCCCCCAAAGGCCACGGCGAAACTGGCACCTGCTTCTGGTGTCACTCGGAGGACTACATTCCGCCCAACCACGGCACCGCCTCCAGCTACATCTCCAAGATGTACCAGGGCGGGAATACGCCAGACATTCCTAACCGCACCTTCGACGCCATCGATGTCGACAGCACCGATGCGGCCGCCGTATCCCAGCTGGAAGCGGAGTTGCAGGAGTCGCTGACCCCGATCATGAATCTTGGCATCTACCCTGCAAAACAGGACGTTACCTGGCAAGGGTACTGGGGCCGTTATAGCGATGACATGAAGGTGAGAACCAACAGCAGCTGGACCACGGATCCCGTGTACCCGGACCCCTATGCCTGTGTCACCTGCCACCCCAAAGGCGAGTAACACAGTAATCTAACCATCCCCAGACAGGGCAGAGAGCCGCTGCCCTGTCTTCTCCTGCGCAATAATCAGCAGCCGAACCGACAACCTAACTGAACTGCCAACTGCAAAAGGCTTTTCAAGTGCCTGGACAGTAATCTAAACCGGAAACACTCAACTGCACCGGGGTAACCCCAGTGACGTGTCATGTTCCGGCATCATAACGATAAGAAGATGGCGAGAATGTTCCTTACCTTTCGTCTTTTGGCGTATCCATAACCACCATGGTTGTAATGGCGTTCACTTGTGGGATCTCTCCCAGCACATCAGAATGAAAACGTTTGTAGGCCGCTAAATCGCTCGTCTCAACCCTGAGCAAATACTCATTCTCGCCCGTGACATTGAGGCACTCTGTCACTTCTACTGCCCCCATGATGTGATCTTCAAAGCCCTGCTGTGATTTTTTGCTATGGTTCGACAGACCAATGGCAACATAGGCGATAAAGCCAATTCCCAGTTTGTTAAGGTCGAGTACCGCTCGGTATCCTTTTAGCACACCAAGACGTTCGAGTTCCTGAACCCGTCGCAATGTCGCCGAAGGAGATAGACCTATCCTGTTGGCAAGTTCCACATTGGACAGCTTGCCGTTCGACTTCAACTCGCGCAATATTCTTTCGTCAAATCTATCCATATTTTTATTTTATTGCTAAAAAAGCCATTTTTGAGCAAAGTTAGGGATAAAATTTACGTCATATCTCACTAATATACAAGGACTCACAACCAACACGAAATGAGAGAAATATGGATCACCAGCAGCTCCTCGCCCTAGTGGCCTTCGCGTTCGTATCAACCGTTTCACCAGGTCCTAACAATGTCATGCTGATGACATCTGGCGCTAAGGTTGGCTTCATGCGTACCATCCCCCATATGTCTGGTATTGTACTGGGATTCAGCCTTATGGTGTTCTTGGTCGGTATCGGCTTAATGAAGATATTCGCTCTATACCCCATCACCCAACAAATATTACAAATCAGCTGCATTGGTTATCTTTTGTATTTAGCTTGGAAAATCGCCTTGAGCCAATCAACAGGTAACAGTGCATCAGATTATAAGCCAATGAGTTTCTGGGCTGCAGTCTACTTTCAATGGATAAATCCAAAGGCTTGGTCAATGGCACTAACCGCCATTAGCGTTTACAACGCTTCTACCAATGTGTACGGCGTTTTATTTGTCTCTCTGGTGTTTGCCTTAATCAATATTCCATCGGTTAGCATTTGGACAATTGCTGGCAAGACATTAAGCGCAGCATTAAATAATGAGTCAAAAATGAAGGCCTTTAATTATGCCATGGCTCTATTGCTATTGGCATCCACATTAATGATGCTCGAAATCTGATTTCGGTATTACGTAAAGCCATTTCTCTAGCCATAAACTTCTGTTTTTGTCATTAGCGCCTAATTGGTGTTGCCAAACTTATGGGGACTCATCAAGGTCCTCTTGTCTTAACCATGGATAAAGCATTGATCCATATAGCTCACAGAATGGATGCCTCTGTAGCGCAAAGGCAGCACTCCTCTGACTGCCAGCCAGCTTGATACCTCCAAAGACACCGTCTATCTCAGAGGGCTAATAAGAAGTAAGCCAATCCGCCGCGACTCGAAGTCGCGGCGTCATTGGGCTATGCCAGCAACTGCCTAATCTGCTATCTGCAGTTAAACAAGCAAGTCCATGAAAACGTTACGAAGCGATGAATTGTCGAAATGGAAGCAGGACAACGATTGCGATCAGCGCTCATTATCAACAACGGCCATGTATCGCATCACACAGCCCTTTTGTTCTCAAACTGAACCTGCGTAACTGCAACACCCAAGTCGGCGTGGCGTTGACTGGAATCAAAGTGCTGAACAAAGTCATAGGCCTCAGTATGCCCGTTCGACGACGAACAGCTTAGATAGTAATTTCCCTTGGGGCATAAACGTCTCAAGCCGGGATTTGCTCAACAAGGCCCTCAAAACGTGAAACGCTACCAGGAGCAACCTCTTAAGAGTTTGCGAATGCCGCATGAATGGAATTTTCCAATCACGTCACAATTATCGCAAATGGTTGTTATTCGCATTTAGGTCAAACTGGCTCTCTGATAGAGTAGTGCCTAGATTTAAGTTACAAAGGTTTTTACCTAGTGAGTCTATTTTTTTTCTTGGCCATATAATGTTGTCTTTGCATTCATTGGCTCAGGATGATTCTAAAACTTGCTCTAACCAAAATACAGCGTTTTTCACAAGGCAATAACTAATTGGAACTATGTTAATTTCACCGCTGTTGAGCAAAAGGAATTACATTTTAATTATGGTAATTTAAAGGGTATGCTTTTATGGGTGGATTTAGTATTTGGAACTTGTTGGTAGTATCATTGTTTTTGGGTTCATTTATACTGCCTTTCTTCTTAACCGTTTTTTCTAAGCGAGCAAGAGGCGCTGAGAAATTTGGTTGGGTTATCTTGGTAATTGTGACATCTTGGATAGGATATGCCGTATTTTTGATCGTTACCAGAATGGCAAGAGGTAATACCTAGACAAGGTTTTTGACGCCAAATAACCCTTACATAGTTATGATAAAAAGCTTTTTATAGTATTTTATAAATTGAAAATAGGAGCGGCATCGTGCGATGCCGTTAGAACTGCGATTCGAACGACCACAACGGCGACAATTGTCCGCACGCAGCCTTACCAAGACCCTATGCTCGCAGCACTGTTAAAACATTGATTCAATGATGAGTGTCTTTGAAATCACCAGGCTCCATCGGCTCAATAATCAGACACCTTCTCTATAGGTTGCCAGCAGGCCGGGCCTCTCTGAATACATTTCAAGCCGAGCTTATGCTCCTGACCGTCGATATTATTGATGGCAATATCGAGTCAATTGGGTAAATGCGGTGACATTTAACCAATGAAAATAGTTTAAAGGCTGTTCAAATTCGGTTTGAATTACATTAAGAAGAGTATTTACCTTATCCTGTCTAGAGTGGTGATCATGGTAACAAAAGTTTGCACTGGCTATAATTCACACAGCCTGAATTGATCCATATCAGTTCTAATAAAAATCACCAGCGCATCATTTGAAGGAATACGTACTTTACTGATAAACGATTTTTTGGATGGGGGAGTTCCGAAAATCAAATTCGCTTTTAGTGTGAATAGGATTTAACGCTATGCTCTTATTTGAAACTATCTCTATTGAGGCTGCCCTGGCCTGGTTTGCCATTCTCATGGCACTTATCCTCCTGAACGAAGTAACCCGTTACAACAAGCAAATGGGGATACTCTTCTTCGTGTTATTACCCATTGCATTAACGCTATTCGTGTGGCCAACGACATCAGGAACGGACAGCGGTGCTCAAACCGCAAACTGGTTTGCCTGGATAAAAACCTATTCTGCGCTAATCGGCTGCTACATTGGTTTAGGCTTGCGGTTCTCTAAACGCCTGCAAGCAAATAAATGGTGGTTGTTATTAGCGCCAGGCATCTTAGCCATCAACATTCTTGAAGCCGTGATTCGCGAAGTTGAGGTGGTTGGAATGCAAGGGATCACCGAAGGCATGTTTTATATGGGTGGCCCCTGGAACTACGTCAACGCACTCGCCGGAATTATCAATATCCTGTGTATCAGCGGCTGGTTTGGCATCATCATATCGAAAGACAAACACCATGATCTCGTTTGGCCCGATATGCTGTGGTTCTGGATTATCGCGTATGATTTGTGGAACTTCGCCTATGTCTACAATTGCCTGACTGACCGAGCCTTCTTTAGCGCGGCCTTGCTAATTTCCTGCACAATTCCAGCATTTACCACCAAACGTGGAGCATGGGCGCAACACCGGGTTCATACCTTAGCCTTATATATGATGGCCATGATGACCTTCCCAAGCTTCTTTATCGAAAGCAGTATGGCGGTACCCTCCACTCACGATCCTGTCGCCTACTGGTCGGTGAGCATAATTGCTCTTGCATTTAACGTGTGCGTACTCGTCTACCAAGTTAACACCATCATTAAACGTAAGAAGAATCCCCTTACTGAAGACATCTACGATCACTTTGCAGAACACCAAGCTATCGTAAAAGCGAATCGTTGATTTGAGCGAAGGCCGGGTTAGCCGGCCTTCTTTTTAACCTGCTGCATTACACATTTGTACTCGTGTGATGTTCGCTTATTTTCAGGCTCGGCCGCCTTCCATTGAAAAGACGTGCCCCACCAGCGCGCAGACCTCTACGCCGCACTAGCGGCCCCGCAGATGGCCCCACATCACCT
Organism: Ferrimonas kyonanensis DSM 18153; assembly: GCF_000425405.1. Taxonomy (GTDB): domain Bacteria; phylum Pseudomonadota; class Gammaproteobacteria; order Enterobacterales; family Shewanellaceae; genus Ferrimonas; species Ferrimonas kyonanensis. The sequence goes on from NZ_AUDJ01000011.1 coordinate 139,343, forward strand.
TGAGTCGCTCCACAAACCCCGGCCTTGGTGCCATTTCAACAGGGGTCGGTTCCGGCATGATCACCCTGGGAGCGATCTGGCTCAGCAGTTCAGACAGGTTGTCCGCCAGCTTCTGATGCGGCTCCTGCCCGGGAATCTCCAGCCACAGGCTGCCATCGGCATTGTCCATCACCACCATGGCATCAGACTGTTCCATCAGCCCCACAAACCAGGTCGCCGGTTGCTTGAGGCGTTTTTTCATCAGCGCGTGCCCCACCAGGTTCTCCTGCAGGAAGGCAAAATCATCCTGGTTCCAGGGCTGCAACAGCTCACCGCTGCCAAACTCGGCGTCAAACTGCAGGTTGCCGGCAAAGAAGTGACCGTAGAACGCCTGCAGATCCGGGTGTACCGGCAACTCCAGCGCCGGCTCCAGGTTGGTAAACGCCCCCAGCGGCTGCTGAGCCACCGCCTGCCAGTGCTGGCCCAGCTCATGCTCCGACACCGCCGCCGGTCCGGCTTCGTCGCGGTCGGTTACCGGCAACTGGCCGTGGGTAGACTGCCAAGCGTGGCGAAAACGGTCGAAAAACTGCTCTAATGCGGCACTGTGGTTCATAGATTCCGGGTCACTGGGGTAGAATAGAGGATTATTGTGCCACGAATCGGAAACGTTATGACAGATCATCACGATCCCTACCATGGGGCCGACGCCCTGTCGGGATTAACTCTGGGTCAGCAAACCCAGTATCAGGACCAGTACGCCCCAGAGCTGTTGCAAGGGGTGCCACGGCAACTGAACCGTGATGCCATCGGTCTCGGCGATGCCCTGCCCTTCACTGGCGCCGACATCTGGACCGGCTTCGAGCTGTCCTGGCTCAATGCCAAGGGCAAGCCCATGGTGGCCATTGCCCATTTTGCCCTGCCGGTCAGCTCCGCCAACCTGGTAGAGTCCAAGTCGTTCAAGTTGTACCTCAACAGCTTTAACCAGACCCGTTTCGACAGCGTCGACGCGGTGCGCGAGGCTCTGGCCAAGGATCTGAGCCAGTGTGCCCAGGGCGAGGTGTCGGTGCGCATTGTCCTGCCGGATGCCTTTGGCGCCGAGCCTCTGGTGGAACTGGAAGGGGAGCTGATCGACGACCTGGACATCAGCATCGACGACTACCAGTTCAACCCGGATTACCTCAGCGGCGCCGCCGCTGACGAGGTGGTGGAAGAGACCCTGCGCTCCAACCTGCTCAAATCCAACTGCCTGATCACCTCGCAGCCGGATTGGGGCAGCGTCCAGATCCGCTATAAAGGTGGCCGCATCGACCGGGAAAAGCTGCTGCGTTACCTGATCAGCTTCCGTCGCCACAACGAGTTTCACGAACAGTGTGTGGAGCGTATCTTCATGGACCTGAAACGCTACTGCGGTTGCCAACGGCTGACGGTGTACGCGCGCTACACCCGTCGCGGCGGCCTCGACATCAACCCGTTCCGCAGCGACTTTGAAGCCCTGCCAGCCAACCACCGTCTGGCCCGCCAGTAAGCGGCAATAGCCACAAGTTGGCAATGGTTATTTTATAATCAAATTTGCATCCGCAGGCGGGCATTCTGTAGAATGCCCGCCGCCCTGAAGAGCTATAGGAATACCATGTTTAAGCCAGAACTGCTGTCCCCTGCGGGAACCCTGAAGAATATGCGCTACGCGTTTGCCTACGGTGCCGACGCGGTGTACGCCGGTCAGCCCCGCTACAGCCTGCGAGTGCGCAACAACGATTTCAACCTGGACAATCTGGCGACCGGCATCGACGAAGCCCACGCCCAGGGCAAGAAGCTGTACGTGGTTTCCAACATCGCTCCTCATAACAGCAAGCTCAAGACCTATCTGCGCGACATCGATCCGGTGATGCAGATGAAGCCAGACGCACTGATCATGTCCGATCCCGGGCTGATCATGATGGTCAAAGACGCCTACCCGGATCAGCCTATCCACCTGTCGGTGCAGGCCAACGCCATCAACTGGGCCAGCGTCAAATTCTGGAAGCGCCAGGGCATTGAGCGGGTGATTCTGTCACGGGAACTGTCTCTGGACGAGATCGAAGAGATTCGCATGCAGTGCCCGGAGATGGAACTGGAAGTGTTTGTGCACGGCGCCCTGTGCATGGCCTACTCCGGCCGTTGCCTGCTGTCCGGTTACATCAACAAGCGCGACCCCAACCAGGGCACCTGCACCAATGCCTGTCGCTGGAACTACAACGTTCACGAAGCCAAAGAGAACGAAGCCGGAGACGTGGTCGCCGTCAACCCGCAAACCGACGCCAGCCAGCCACAAATCGTGCAGCCGACCCTGGGCGCCGGTGCCCCCAGCGACCAGATCGTGCTGCTGCAAGAGGGCAACCGCCCCGGCGAGTACATGCCCGCCTTTGAAGACGAGCACGGCACCTACATCATGAACTCCAAGGATCTGCGTGCCATTCAGCACGTGGAGCGCCTGAGCAAGATGGGCGTGCACTCGCTGAAGATCGAAGGCCGTACCAAGAGCTTCTACTACGTTGCCCGTACCGCGCAGCTGTACCGCAAGGCCATCGATGATGCCGCCGCCGGTCGACCGTTCGATCCCAATCTGATGCTGTCGCTGGAATCCCTGGCCCACCGTGGCTACACCGAGGGCTTCCTGCGTCGTCACACCCACGACGAGTACCAGAATTACGACTACGGCTACTCGGTGTCCGAGAAACAGCAGTTTGTCGGCGAATTCACCGGCGAGCGCAACGCGCAGGGCCTGGCGGAAGTGCTGGTGAAAAACCGCTTTGAGATTGGCAACAGCGTCGAGTTGATGACCCCACAGGGCAACCTCAACCTTAACCTGGAGCACATCGAAAACCGCAAAGGCGAAACCATGGCAGTGGCGCCGGGCAACGGCCACACCGTGTACCTGCCGCTGCCGGAAGAGATCAATCTCGGCCACGCCATCCTGATGCGCAACCTGGACGAGGGGCAAACCACCCGTAACCCCATCAAACCAGCCTAGCGCCGCACCGAACAGGCAATCAAAAGGGCACCCTAGGGTGCCCTTTTTGCTCTGTGCTGACTCGCAACTAAACTTATGGTAAAGTCGCCGCCCTCTCTCGCAATCGAACCGGAACGATCATGGCGTTAATCATCCTCGACAGCTGCATCAACTGCGACATGTGTGAACCTGAGTGTCCCAACCAGGCCATCAGCATGGGTGAGGAGATCTATGAGATTGATCCGGACCGCTGCACCGAGTGCGTGGGCCATTACGACAAGGCCACCTGCGTCAGCGTCTGCCCCATCGATTGCATCGACCCGGATCCTGAGCACCAGGAAGACGACGCCACCCTGATGGCCAAATACCTGATCCTCACCGGCAAGGCCTGAGCGCCTAGCCGAACGGCCCTTTCAGCAACCGCTGACACCAGGGCAGCAACGACTGCGGCAACGGCGGCAGCAGGCTGACCCGCCCCAGCAGCGCTTTCAGTTCCATCGCCAACTCGGTCTCACCGCTCATCTCCAGCTGACGCTGGAAAAACAGCCCATCGGCATCCCCCTGGCCAAACGCCAGGAAGGTGAAAGCGCTGAGACTGCCATCGAGCAGGGCGTCTTCGCTGCCATCGGCCCAGTCAATCTGCCAGGCGCCGTCTTTCAACCCCAGCGACACCGCCATCGGCATCCCCCGCAGTTGAATGGCGATCCGTTTGCCTTGCAGAAAATCAAGGTCTCCCTGGCGCCGCAAATCATCGAAGCGCAGCTTCAAAACCTGCTGTAAAACCAAGGCGATGGGAGTAAGCGGTGGGGTAAAATGGGGCAGAGTATGGGTCACCTAAACGTCCATTATTAGGTCAAAAAACGCATTGTAAATAAGATCTTCGTCACAATCAGTGTTCAGGATCAAAGTCTGGTTTTCTGTTTCCGGTAAATTGGCCAAATCCACAAATTCAGTCGAGTTTAAGACATGGAACTTCTGGCTCCGGTTGCCAACCTGGCGGCCCTGGACAACGCCCTGGACGCGGGCGCCGACGCGGTCTACGTCGGCCTGAAAAACGACACCAATGCCCGCAGTTTCGCCGGCATCAACTTCACCGCCGAGGAACTGCAACAGGCCAGTGAACGCTGCCACCAGCGCGGCAAGGTGCTGATGGTGGCCATCAACACCTTTCCCCAACCCGGTCAGGAGCAGCGCTGGCAACAGGCGGTGTGCACCGCCGCCGAAGCCGGTGCCGACGCCCTGATCATGGCCGACCCCGGCCTGCTGGCCTTCGCCGCCTGCCACTACCCGGACACCGAGCGCCACCTGTCGGTACAGGCCAGCGCCGCCAACCTGCCGACCCTGAAACTGTTTCACGAGCAGTTTGGCATCACCCGGGCGGTGTTGCCCCGAGTGCTGGACATCGACACCGTCGAGGCCATTTGCGCCGACAGCCCGGTGGAGATCGAGGTGTTTGCCGGCGGCAGCCTGTGCGTGATGGCCGAAGGCCGTTGCCAACTGTCGCATTACGCCTGCGGCCACTCCCCCAACTCCGGCGGCGCCTGTTCCCCCGGCGCGCTGGTGAGCTGGGAGACGCAGAACCACAGCCGCGACGTACGCCTCAATGGCCACCTGCTGGATCGGGTTGCCCCCAACGAGCCCGGCGGCTACCCGACGGTGTGTAAGGGCCAGTTTGTAGTGGAAGGCAAAGCCCTCTACCCCATCTCCCGCCCCTGCTCCCTGTCCACCTTGCCACTGCTGCCCCGCTTTGGCCGTGCCGGCGTCGCCGCCCTGAAACTGGAAGGGCGCCAGCGCAGCCCCTACTATACCCGCCAGGTCACCCAGATCTGGCGCCAGGCCATCGACCGCTGGCGCCAGGATCCGGATGGCTATCGCAGCGATCCCCACTGGCAGGGACAACTGAAACAATTGGCAGAGGGCAGCCTGATCACCACCGGCGCCTATCTGGGCAGCTGGCACTGATAAGGAACCTCGATGAAACTGTCATTAACCCTGAACAGCTGGCCCCTGAGCCGCCAACAACAGCAACAACAGCTGCAGCAACTGAGCCAGTTGAGCGTCGACCGGGTCTATCTCGGCGAAACCGTGTGTGAAAAGCGCGACCGACCGGCGCTGCGCACCCTGCTGGAGTACGCCGAAACGGCCAGCCACAGTGGTAAGCAGGTGGTGCTGTCGACCCTGAACCTGGTGAACGGCCCACGGGAATTGAAACTGGTGGAGAACGTCTGTCGCCAGTCGGAGTTTCTGGTAGAAGCCAGCGACCTGACGGCGGTGCAGCTGATGGCGGAGCAAAAACGGCCGTTCTGGGCCAGTGCCAACCTCAACCTGTACAACCTCGACAGCCTTCGCTGGATGCAGAGCCTGGGTGCCATCGGCTTTACCCCGCCCATCGACATCAGCGATGACAATGCCGTCCGCTTAATCGCCGAGTCCAGAGAGTCGCTGATTGCGCCGTTGTCGGCGGAGATGATTGGCTTCGGGTGGCCGGTGTTGGCGGTGTCCGCCCGCTGTGCCACCGCCCGGATTCAGGGGCGCAACAAGCAGCACTGCGACAAAATCTGCCAGCAGAGGAGAGTGCCGCTGGCCTCCACTCTCGAGGGCCAGAATCTGCTGCACATCAACGGGCCACAGTCACACGGTGCCCGCCCGGTAGACCGCCTCGACGCCGTCCATTACTGGCAACAACAAGGGGTAGAATGGATGCGGCTGGTGCCCGGCCCTAGCCTGGATGCCGACTGGTTAAGCCACCTTAGTGAGGATCTGGCCGCTGCGGCTCCGTTTCGCCGTCACGAAATACCAGCACCAACGCATAAAACAGCCATAGGGTAACCGACACCAGCAACAGCCACCCCAACAACGCCGGCCACCAAATCAGTGGCCGTTCGGCCCCAAACAGGCCAAAGGGGTAGCGGTCCTGCAACACCAGCAGGGCGTCATCCCGAAACAGCAGGTTGGAAGCAAACAGCGCCGCCGCCACCGCCGGAACCACCCCCCAACGCGGCGGCTTATCCACCAGGATCGAGCGGCAGTAAAACAGGGCGCAGATAATGGTCATGGCATAGAAAGCCATCATCGCCTTGGAATGCAGGGTACCGACGTTGACCGGAAACAGACCGCAACCGGACAAACACAGGCTCAGCAGCACTCCACACACCAACAGGGGCGAACGAAAGCTCCTGTTGATCAACCAGTTACTGAAGATAAACGACAAGGTCAGCGCCAAACCGCCGAAAAACAGGCCGCCGTTCACCAGCACCGCCAGCGGCGAGGTGCCGTAGCGTCCCAGCTCCGACAGGCTGTGGTTCAGAAAACTGAACGACTCGCCGCTCTCCCCCTGATACACCAGTGCGGCAATCAAAGAGGGCAACAGCAACAAAGCCAGGGCGGCAATGCCGATACGGTTGGTCAGTCGAACCAGAGGACGGTGCTGAAATTTCATACTTTTTCCGCTTTGGGCAATGCTGCACAGTGTACCCGCTCAGGGAGATTGAGCAAACTGCGGCGGCGCGGCCGAATGTAGCGCCGCCGAGAAAGGAAGGGCTTACTGACGCACGGTGTAGTCGCCGACGCCCAGCCACTTGTAGGTGGTCAATGCCTCCAGCCCCATGGGGCCGCGGGCATGCAGTTTCTGGGTGCTGACCGCCACCTCGGCGCCCAAACCAAATTGGCTGCCATCGGTAAAGCGGGTGCTGGCGTTGATGTACACCGCCGCCGAATTGATGCTGGCGGCAAAATAGTGCGCCACCGCCATGTCGGCGGTCAGGATCGACTCAGAGTGATCGCTGGAGTGGGCCCGAATGTGATCAATGGCCTGCTCGACGTCGTCCACCACCTTGATGCCCAGGGTCAGAGACAACCACTCACGGTCGTAATCACCGTCACCGGCGGGCGCCACCTCGATCACCGCACGGCTGCGCTCACAGCCCAGCAACGTCACCTGCTGAGGGGCCAGTCGCGCCTGCAGCGCCGGCAGCAGGGCATCGGCCATCTCGGCGTTCACCAGCAGGGTGTCCAGGGCGTTGCATACCGTCGGCCGCTGCACCTTGGCGTTTTCGATCACCGCCAGTGCCTTATCCAGATCGGCGCTGGCATCCACATACAGGTGGCAGATGCCGATGCCGCCGGTGATCACCGGAATGGTGGCCTGCTCCTTACACAGCTGATGCAGACCGGCGCCGCCACGGGGAATGATCATATCCACGTAGCGATCCAGCTTCAGCAGCTGGGTCACCAAAGCTCGATCCGGGTTGTCGATCAGGCCGATGGCGGCCTCGGGTAAGCCGTGCTCCGCCAGGGCCCGGTGAATCACCGCCACCAGCGCCAGATTACTGCGGCGGGTCTCCTTGCCACCCCGCAAAATGGCGGCGTTGCCGGTTTTCAGCGCCAGCACCGCGATGTCGATGGTGACATTGGGCCGCGCTTCGTAGATCACCCCGACCACCCCCAGGGGGATGCGGCGACGACTCAGGCGCATGCCGTTGTCCAGCAGCTTGCTGTCGATGTCCTCGCCCACCGGATCGGCCAAGCCGATGACGGTCTGAATGTCGGCGCAGATCGCCGCCAGTCGCTGCGGCGTCAGCAGCAACCGATCCAGCATGGCGTCATCCAGGCCGGCGTCGCGGGCATCGGCCAGATCCTGACCATTGGCCGCCAGAATCTCCGCCTCGGCGGCACCGATGCCGTTAATGATGCTGGTCAGCAAGGCGTCTTTCTGGGGGCGACACAGTGACATCAGGGCAAAGCTGGCCTTGCGGGCCGCCTGGCCCAGAGTACTTAATTCGTTGTTAGTCATAGAATCACCAAATCGTTGCGATGCACCGCCACGGTGCCGTAACTGAAGCCCAGGTGCTGCTCAATCTGATCCGAATGGCAGCCCAGAATCTTGGCCAGGCTGGCACCGTCATAACGGGCGATGCCGCGACCGATGATACGGCCATTCTGGTTGCAGATGTCGATGGTAGCGCCGCGCTGGAATCGCCCGTGCAGCGCCACGATGCCCTTGGGCAACAGGCTGGAGCCCTTATTCACCAAGGCGCGTACCGCCCCTTCGTCGACGGTCACCGAACCGGCACTGGAAGGCGCCGCCAGCAACCACTGCTTGCGGGCATCCAGGGGCTGGGCATCGGCGCAAAAACGGGTACCGACCGACTCGCCCAGCACCAACCGCTCGATCACCCCTTCGCTGTGACCGGCGGCGATCGCCACCGGAATTCCGGCCCGCTGGGCCACGTCGGCGGCTTGCAGCTTGGTGGCCATGCCGCCGGTGCCCAGGTTGGTGCCACTGCCGCCGGCCAGTTTGCGCAGCTCATCGGTGATGCGGTTCACCTCGGAGATCAACTCGGCCTCGGGGTTGGAGCGGGGATCGGCGGTAAACAGCCCCTGCTGGTCGGTCAGCAGAATCAGCTTGTCGGCGTCCGCCAGCATCGCCACCAGCGCCGACAGGTTGTCGTTATCGCCGACCTTGATTTCGGCGGTGGCCACGGCGTCGTTTTCGTTGACGATAGGCACGATGCCAAAGTTCAGCAGCGCGTGCAGGGTGTCCTTGGCATTGAGGTAGCGCTCGCGATCGTCGAGATCGGCCCGGGTCAGCAACATCTGTCCCACGTGCATGCCGTAGAGGTTAAACAGGTGCTCCCACTGCTGAATCAGATGGCTCTGCCCCACCGCCGCCAGCATCTGTTTGCTGGCCACGTTGTTGGGCAGGCTCGGTTGTCCCAGATGCTCCCGTCCTGCGGCGATGGCACCGGACGTGACCAGAATCACCTCGCAGCCGCCGCGTTTCAGGCGAGCCATCTGGCGCACCAATTCAACCATGTGGGCCCGATCCAGGCACTCTCCCCCAGAGGTGAGAACACTGGTTCCAAGCTTAACCACCACGCGTTTATAGGACGTTGATAAAGAAGACATCGTACTGACAGTTAGAGACACATCCCTCCTTTATAACTCAGGCCATCTCAAAGCACATCTTAAAAACGCAAAAAGGCGCCCCTAAAAGGGACGCCCATCACGACTCGTTGCTTTTTTATACGACTTGCTTATAGGAAGGCGTATTTCAGGATAAAGGCCACCGCCAGAATGGCCACCGCCGGGTTCAGATCCCGGAACCGGCCGGTCATCAGCTTCAGTGCCGCGTAGCTGATGAAGCCCACGGCGATGCCGTGAGAGATGGAGTAGCTGAGCAGCATCACCAGGGTGGTCAGTACTACTGGCGCCGCTTCGGTCAGATCTTCCCAGTCCACGCCCACCAGGCCAGACATCATCAGGATGGCGACGTACAACAGCGCCCCGGTGGTGGCGTAAGCAGGCACCATCCCCGCCAGTGGCGAGAACAGCAGACAGGCACAGAACAGCAGGCCAACCACCACCGCGGTCAGGCCGGTCCGGCCGCCGGAGGCAACACCGGCGGTGCTTTCCACGTAACTGGTGGTGGTGGAGGTTCCCAGCATGGCACCGGCGATGGTGGCACTGGAGTCGGCAAACAACGCCTTGCTCAGACGAGGCAATTTGCCCTGGTCGTCGAGCATGTTACCGCGCTGGGCCACTGCAATCAGGGTACCTGAGGTATCGAACAGGTCCACAAACAGGAAGGCGAACACCACCGACAACATGCCCACTTCCATGGCACCGGCCAGGTCCATCTGCATTAGAGTCGGCATGATCGACGGCGGCGTCGACATGATGCCGGTAAACTCCTGCTTACCGAACACCAGTGCCAGCACGGTTACCACCAGAATGCTGATCAGCACCGCCGCTTTGAGGCGGAAATGCACCAGGGTAATCACCATCAGGAAGCTGAGCATCGCCATGATGCTTTCGAAACGGGTCACATCGCCCAAAGACACCAGGGTTGCCGGGTTATCGACGATGATCCCGGCACTTTGCAGGCCGATGAACGCCAGGAACAGGCCGATGCCTGCAGCAATGCCCAGACGCAGCGACATGGGAATGGCGTTGACGATCCACTCGCGAATCTTAATCACCGACAGCAGCAGGAAGCACAGACCGGACAGGAATACCGCTCCCAGTGCCGTCTGCCAGGAGTAGCCCATCTGACCGACGACCACAAAGGTGAAGAATGCGTTCAGGCCCATCCCGGGTGCCAGAGCGATGGGGTAGTTGGCCACAAAGCCCATAATGAAACAACCGATGGCAGCCGCCAGACAGGTGGCCACAAACACGGCCCCTTGGTCCATTCCGGCAATGGCCAGCATCGATGGGTTTACGAAGATGATATAAGCCATCGCCAGGAAGGTCGTCAGTCCGGCGATCACCTCTTGGCGCGCGCTGGTACCGTTGGCCTTCAGCTTGAAGAGCTTTTCCAACATAGGATGTCCTAATTTTTTTGTATTTTAATAATTTGAGTACAGAGTCGCACTGCCTGGGGCAGTTGCGGCGCAATTATGCGGATTTCGCCTCATTTCAGCAAGCAAAAGGCCAAAATGATGGCAAAAGTGTTATGAAAATGCGCAGGAATGTGATCGGGATTAACCGACAGATTAAACTCGGTTCAGACTCTGTTTCGACGGTCTCCTTAGCCTAGGCATACGCCAATGGGTACCAGGGTGCCGCTGAAAACAGATAAAAAAACGCCGGCAACAAGGTTGCCGGCGTCAAGGATGACAAAGTTGGACCGTACAACCATCGGCGAATCCCGCCAATGGCACAGATGGGGTCTAAAACAAGTAACTGATGAAATTACAAAGGGTAAAGCTTAGCGAACGTAATAAATTGCGGTCGCGTTCCAGCCGGCGGATGACCAGCTGCCATACAGGTTAACGGTGTAACCAAATGGGGTATTCATAATGTATGCTCCGATAGTTGCTAACACTGATTCGATAGTGGTGCGGTTCCCTGGCACAGCGACTCGGTTCCTTGGAGATACGGTTGCCTCAGCGGAGTGAGGCGGGGTAACGGCGACGCCGTTACGGTTTCTCTTAGCGAGCGAAGTAGATCGCGGTGGCGTTCCAGCTCATGTGAGACCAGCTGCCGTGAAGAGAAACGTTGTAAGCGAATGGGTAGTTCATTGTGTATGCTCCGATAAATTGCTAACACTGATTAAAATAGTGGTGCGGTTCCTTGGCACAGCGACTCGGTTCCCTGGAGATACTGTTGCCTCACCGAAGTGAGGCTGAGTAACGGTGTCCGTTACCGTCCTTCTTAGCGAGCGAAGTAAATCGCAGTCGCGTTCCAGCTCATGTTTGACCAGCTGCCGTGAAGGGAAACGTTGTAAGCGAATTGGTAGTTCATAATTGTTCTCCGATAAAAATGCTAACACCTAGTGAAAGTGGTGCGGTTCCTTGGCACAGCTCGCTCAGTTCCTTGGAGAAACTTTTGCCTCAACCCTTTGAGGCAAGAAAACCAATCTGGCTTTACTAGGGGGAGTTGCCTCCCGACAGTTGCTATAATACCTTTTTGTAATTTTATTACAAGCTTTTCTGTGAATTAATTTAAAAAAACCGCGATTTCTGAAAGTTTATTACATGATAACCAATGTGAATGAACCCTCCTGGCGCGACCGTCATCACAAAACCCCTCCAAAATGACAAGCTCACCCCAAAGCTGCCCAACAACAGTGGCATCGATCACACTTTCAGGCCCGCTTTCTGCCATTTATTCATCCTCAGCCCGGATTGCCCGGGACGCCCTCAGGATGCAGGCCTGTATTCGACTGACCCGTTGCCGTTCCAACTCGGGCTGGTGTAACAGGCTAATGGTCAATCGCCGTTTACGCGACAGATAGTCAGGTAAAGCAGGACGCGACTCCGCGGCCAACACCGACTCAGGCACCAGCGCCAGCGCCACGTCGGCATTGACGGCTGCCAGCACGTTATCCATCACCGCCGTCGACAGCACCACCTTATGTCCAGCCCCACCGGACTTAAGATCCGCCAACGCCCAATCCCGAACCAGGCAGTCCTCGCTGAACAGGGCCACCGCCAATGGCTGTTCCGGGGTCATCAACAGTCGCGGCGCGCCGTGCCAAACCCAGGTTTCCTGCCATAACACGGTGGCACGCTCGTCGGCGTTGTCGGTAGCCACAATGGCCATATCCAATGCGCCCAGCGCCATCAAGCGCTGCAACTCCCGGCTGCGTTGGCATACGATACGAGCGTCTAACCCGGGAAACTCCATCGACAACGCCGGCATCATTTTTTGCAGCAGCGCCGGCAGGTACTCACTGGGCACACCGATACGAAGTTGGCCGGTGATCAGAGGCTGACTGACCGCCGACACCGTCGCGGCATTCAGTGCCACCAGCCGTTCCGCATACTGTTTCAATGTCTGCCCGGCCTGGGTCAACTGAATACCCCGATTGGAGCGGCTCATCAGGCTGGTTCCCAGTTGCGCCTCCAGCTTTTTCAGTTGCATGCTGACCGCCGCCTGGGAACGATACACCTCGGTCGCGGCGGGTTTGAGACCGCCGTGTTTCACCACCGCCAAAAACGTGTTCAGCAACTCGGTGTCGAGCAATGGGCGGGTATCGGTATTCTGCGGCAGCGTAGGGGGCATCGGCGGCTCCAGTGATTCAGGTTTACTAAATCATACTCCAATTTTATTCGTTTGCCTGAATAACAGCGTGCCCCTACCCTGCCCTTATTGATTCTCAGATCGGAGCTGCGCCATGACTCACCCTTCTCTCCCCACCACCATGAGTGGCGTCCAACTCAGCGGCCATGGAGGGCTGGAGACACTGAACTACCGAACCGATCTAAAGGTGCCCAGCCCAGGTCCGAATCAGGTGTTGATTCGAGTCGGGGCCGCCGCCATCAACAATACCGACATCAATACCCGCATCGGCTGGTACTCCAAGTCCGTGACTCAGGCAACCGATGCCGGCGGCCGTCACGGCTTTGAGGCCCTCGCCAGTCAGGATGCCTCCTGGGCCGGCCAGCCGCTGTCCTTTCCCCGCATTCAGGGGGCCGATTGCTGCGGTCGCATTGTCGCCGTCGGCGAAGGCGTGGCGCCACAACGGCTGGGCCAGCGAGTATTGGTGCGACCGCTGCAGTCGCCGCTGCACGCCGTTACCGACGATCATCCCGACTGCATTACCTGGGGCTCAGAGTGCGACGGTGCCTTCGCTCAGTTTGCCCTATGCCGGGCCTCGGAGGCGTATCGGGTCAACAGTCGCCTCAGCGACGCCGAACTGGCTGCCATTCCCTGCGCCTACTCCACCGCGGAAAACATGTTGCATCGCGCCAACCTTGGCGCCGGCGAACGGGTGCTGATCACTGGCGCTTCCGGCGGCGTCGGCAGTGCCGCCATTGAGTTGGCCCGGCGCCGCAATGCCAGAGTCTGGGCGGTATCGCAGCCCAACAAACACGCGTCGCTGTTGGCCATGGGGGTAGAGCGGGTCTTCAGTCGAGACAGTGATCTGCTGGCCGAGGTGGGGCCGGAGTCGGTGCAGGTGGTGATCGATCTGGTGGCCGGCAATCACACCGCCACCTTAATGGAGCTGCTCTGTCGCGGCGGACGCTACGCCATCGCCGGCGCCATTGCCGGCCCGCTGATACAGCTGGACATGCGCACCCTGTACCTGAAAGATCTCAGTCTGCTGGGCTGCACGGTTCAGCCACGAGTGGTGTTTGAAAACCTGCTGGATTACCTCGAACGGGATCAGTTGTCCCCCAAAATAGCGGGCCGCTTTCCGTTGTCGCAGATACGCCAGGCCCAGCAGGTCTTTTTACAGAAACGCCACGTCGGCAAGTTGATTCTAGAGCCTCACGGGCCTCAGGCAGGGAGCGGGCCCCTGCCTGAGTAATGGCATTACAACTCGGCCATCATCGCCAGCAGGGTGGCCACCGGCCGCGCGGTCGGTTTGCCGTACAGCGGGTTGCTGGCTTCCACCGCGCTGGAGGCGATGTCCACATGCAGATAGGGAATGGGCTTGTCGCTGCCGAGGTGATACCGGTCCAGGCCAGACGCTTTGAGCAGGAAGGCCAGTGGAAACTGGTGACCACGACTGATGTTGACCGATGCCCCATTGTTGGAGGACAACAGATCTTCCGACTCACTGCGCGGCGCCACCTGAGCGAAGTCTTCCCGTCGCAGCGTCGACAACTCCACCGGCTCTGCCCAGCGCTCCCCCACTTGCTGCATCACCCGGCCCAGCTGGCCACTGCGGGCCACGCTGTTTTCCACCACTCCGGTATAGGGCCCATAGGCCCGGCCCACGTGACCGGTGAGGGTCGCCAGGGAAAAGACTCTGGGGTTCACGGCCTGGTCGGCCTGCTGGCGCAGGTGCGACAGCAGGTCCGCCAGCACCAGCCGCCCTTCGGCATCGGTGTTGCCGATGCGGACTTTGGCACCGGCATGGCCGGTAATGATTTCGTCAGGCACAAAGGCATCGCTGCCGATGCTGTTGCGCACCAGCCCCAGCTCGGCGATGATTCGTATCCCTTTGGGCTGCAGCATCGCCACCGCCTTCATCAATCCCGCCGCCGCCGCCGCGCCGCCTTTATCCCGGCTCATGCCCGCCATGGAGCCGCCGACTTTCAAATCGGCGCCGCCGGTATCGAAGGTCACGCCTTTGCCGGCAATCAACCAGGTCTGGTGAATCTCTCCTTCGGGGCAATACTCCACCCGCACTACCCGGGCGCTGTGGCGGGCTACGGCGAAACTGCTGCGGGCCACGGCACTCAGCAGCGGGTACTCCCGCACCAGTTGCTCGGCATCATCGATGATGGAGACGTCCAGCGGCTCCTCCTCAAACAGCGCCAGACAATAATCCGCAAACGCCGGTGGCGCCATCTGTTCCGGATCGCCGCCACACAGGTCCCGGGCTGCAACCCGCCCATGCTCGAGCGCATTCAGCCTATCGGCATCCTGACTATCCAACACCCCAACCCGAACCTGGGTACTGTCCTCCACATCCGGATTCAGATACAGACCCTGACCACAGCCTAGGGCCGCCACATCGGCGCCATACAGGTAACGGGCATCGGTTTTCGGACCATCGACCAGCAACAGCACATTGCGGGCACCGGCGCGATACGCCATCTTGATGCCGGTCTCTGCCGCTTCATAAAAGCGGCGGGCGTCTTCATAGTCGCTGCCCAGATCACCGGTGGGAGCCAAGACCAAACGGCCACCGGCCAGCCCTGGCGCCAACAACAGAGTGGCTTCGCTGCCGATGCGCTGATCCACCGATGCCGCATGCTGAATCAACTGCGACACCTCCGGCCATTGAGCCAGCTCGAATCGATCGCTGACCACCAACACCGCGTCCCAGGGGGACTGACCAAACAGCGCATCCCGCTGCTGTGAACTGAAGATTACCTGTGCCATAACGTTGTCTTTCCTCTATAAATCCCTTGTGAGCCATGATAGCAACTCCCCGGCCCCTTCGCTCCCCTTGCGCGCCCCCTGTCAACCTGAGCTTCCAGTTGACCACAGCGGTCTGCGGTGGATGTGGTACACTGCCCCGACCCTTTTTTTCGGCGAATACAGGAGTAATTGCTTGTGCAGTCACTGAGTTCCTTGAGCCCACAGCCATTGTGGCGCTGGTTTGAAACCATCTGCTCCATCCCACACCCTTCCAAGCATGAGATTGCCTTGCGTGATCACATTGAGCGCTGGGCAAAACAAAAGGGGCTCAGCACCCAGATCGATAACGTGGGTAACCTGATCATCTCCAAGGCCGCCACCGCTGGCATGGAGAACCGCAAAGGGGTGATTCTGCAAGCGCACCTGGACATGGTGCCGCAAAAGAACGCCGACACCGATCACGACTTTACCCGTGACCCGATTCAGGCGCGCATCGACGGCGACTGGGTGACGGCCACCGGCACCACCCTGGGCGCCGACAACGGCATCGGCATGGCATCGGCGCTGGCGGTTCTGGAAGCCGACGATCTGCAGCACGGGCCACTGGAAGTGCTGTTGACCATCGATGAAGAAGCAGGCATGACCGGCGCCTTTGGCCTGGAAGCCGGGGTATTGAACGGCGACATCCTGATCAACACCGACTCCGAAGAAGAAGGCGAGGTGTACATGGGGTGTGCCGGTGGCGTCGATGCCGCCCTGACCGTGGCCATCTCCCGCGAAACCGCTCCGGCGGATCTGCACAGCT
Organism: Ferrimonas kyonanensis DSM 18153; assembly: GCF_000425405.1. GTDB lineage: Bacteria > Pseudomonadota > Gammaproteobacteria > Enterobacterales > Shewanellaceae > Ferrimonas > Ferrimonas kyonanensis. The sequence continues at coordinate 155,380 of NZ_AUDJ01000011.1, forward strand.
TTGACATCGCCCTGACCGGTCTCAAAGGCGGCCATTCCGGCTGCGACATCCACCTGGGACGAGGCAATGCCAACAAACTGCTGGCCCGGTTCCTGTTTGGCCACGCCGACGAACTGGGCTTGCGTCTGTCCAGCTTCAACGGTGGCACTCTGCGCAACGCCATTACTCGAGAGGCCTGGATGTCGGTGCAACTGCCGGCGGCTAAGGTCGATCTGCTGGAGCAGCGCATCAGCCAGTACCGAGCCATTTTGCAAAACGAACTGGCCGCCACCGAGCCCGGCCTGGCTCTGACCCTGCAGCCTTCCGACAAGGCCGCACAGGTGTTCAATGCCGACGCCCAAAGCAAGCTGGTTGCCCTGATGCACGCCGCCCCTAACGGCGTCATCCGCATGAGCGACGAGTTTGACGGTGTGGTGGAAACCTCATTGAACATGGGAGTGGTCACCACCAGCGACGATCAGGTCGAGATTCTGTGCCTGATTCGCTCCACCATCGACAGTGGCCGAAGCATGGTAGAAAACATGCTCAAGGCCCTGGGCCAGTTGGCCGGCGCCGAGCTGTCCCTGTCTGGTGCCTACCCTGGCTGGAAGCCCGATGCCAGCTCGCCCATCATGGCGGTGGTACGGGAAACCTATCAGGCTAAGTTCGGTACCCTGCCCAACATCATGGTGATTCACGCCGGTCTGGAGTGTGGCCTGTTCAAGAAGCCTTATCCGAATCTGGATATGGTCTCCATCGGCCCCACCATTCGATTCCCGCACTCGCCAGACGAAAAAGTGGAGATCGCCACGGTCGACAAATACTGGCAGTTACTGACCGAAGTGCTGCAGGCGATTCCAGCCAAGTAAGCCCCATCAATCAAAAAAGCCGTCCAGCTGGACGGCTTTTTTATGCCCGACGGGGTCAGATCAAACCTTTCTTTTTCACCGCGGGCTTGTTGTGCTCCAGCACCAGCATCTCCACCAGATCGCCGGGGGCCTCGCGGCAGCTCTGCAGCAACGCCTCATGACGCTGAGTCTCGCACGCTTTAACTATCTCGATGCCTTTGTCCTTACCAAACCGGCGCATCAGATAGCCCATGGCGTTGTCTTCGGCGTAGCCGAGCAGCACCTTCACCTTGTCGGTATTGCCCTGATCCTGATAATAGGTCACCGTGCGACAAAAGGTTTTGTCGCCCACATACTGGGTGAAATAATCGGAATCCCGCATTGGCTTTTGTTGGTAGAAGCCATACCCAAGGCCGTAACAGACCCCCATCACCAGCGTCAGCAGACCCGCCGACACCAGCAGTTGTTTCGCTAAGGTTCTCATCCTTAACCTCCTTCCTGTCGCCGGTGGATTGCTGGTCACCGACTGATGGTAGGCGCTGTATTGCCAGCTGGCAGAAAGGACGCAACGCCGTACCCGAAACCAGGCAAAGATGTGTAATGTGGGGATACTGCTTGTAACACGCCTGGTGTTCCCGCTTCACCAACACCTCTGGCTCTATGGCATCATGCGGGTGTTTTCAGGAAGCTCACTACCAGATTATGCTGTTGTTTAATTGAGCGTTTTGACGAGGATCAAAAAAATTAAAGCGGCAAGGTCAACTGTTTCAGCGCCTTGGCATCCGCCAGCTCCACCTGAATCCCCACCAAGCGCACCGCCCGGCCGCCGCCACGGTTGAAAGCGATGGTCAACAGGGCTTCAAACAACTGTGGACTCAACTGCTGACTCTGTTGAGACACCGTGGTCAGTTCGAAATCGGAGAACTTCAGTTTCACCGTCTGTCCCTTGATGCTGCGCCGACTCTTGGCCAGGCGTCGCTGCAGCTCCGGCACCAGCGTCTGCAACTGGTTCAGACAGGCATCCACGCTGGGCAGATCTTTAGCCAGTGTGGTCTCCACCCCCACCGACTTGCGGATGCGGCTCGGCTCAACCGGGCGTTCGTCCAGCCCCTGACACCGTTGCCACAACACCGGGCCAAACTTGCCCAGCATCTGCTCCAACTCCACCGCCGTCAATGCCAGCACATCCTTGCCGCTACTGAGCCCCATCCGCTGCAAGCGCTCGCTGGTCTTAGGGCCGACACCGGGAATTCGCTTCAACGGCAACCGGGCGGCAAACTCGGCCGCCTGTTCCGGGGCCACCACCATTTGACCATTGGGCTTATTTTCATCCGAGGCCACCTTGGCGAGGAATTTATTCGGCGCCACGCCGGCGGAAGCGGTTAAGCCAGTTGCCGCGTAAATGTCGGCCCGAATCGCTTCCGCCATGCGGGTAGCACTGCCCTGACAATGGGGTTTGCCAGTCACGTCCAGGAAGGCTTCATCCAGTGACAGCGGCTCCACCAGCTCGGTGTATTGTCGAAAGATGGCGTGAATTTGCTGAGAGACGGCCTTATAAACCTCCATTCGGTGAGGCACCAACACCAGATCCGGACAGAGTTGTTGTGCCTTATGGGTCGGCATTGCCGAGCGCACCCCAAAGGCGCGGGCCTGGTAATTGCAGGTGGCAATCACCCCCCGCCCCGACGCCTGACCACCCACGGCAATGGGCTTGTCCCGCAATGACGGGTTGTCCCGCATCTCCACGGCAGCATAGAAACAATCCATGTCGATGTGAATGATCTTACGCTGCATCCAGCCAACACCTGTATATAAAACCAGTATCAGAATATCAGCTTGTTACTGCAATGCCAATGACCTTAGGCCACGCTGTGCAACCGGGTGCGAATCCTGGCCAACGCCTGCTGACGCAGGTAGGTATCCAGCTGATTGGCATGAATCACGGTCAGATCCGTGATGCCCATCTGGGCCAGTGGCCCTCGCAACTGCAACTCGGCGCCCCCGGTGTCGCTGCCGCCACAGGCCAGCACCAGGTAAGCACGTTTGCCGGACAACATGCCTTGAATGCCGCCATCATGGTAACGAAAGGTTCGTCGTGGCCGCATCACATGATCCAGCCAGCTCTTGAGGGTAGAGGGCAACGCACTGTTGTAAACAGGCGCACCAATCACCACCACATCGGCGGCCTTTAACTCATCGATAAGCCGGTTCGACAGTCGATCGGCAGCGTCGATCTCCGGGCTACTCTGTTCACCATAGAAGGCTTCCAATGTGTGGCCACTGAAATGGGGCAGCGGATCGGCAGCCAGATCCCGCTCCGTCAATGTGATTGACTGAGTCTGGCTTAAGCTGGCGACCAGCTCACGGCACAGGCTTCGAGACTGGGATTCTTGCTCACGGGCGCTGCTGTGCAGCAGCAACAGATTGGTCATTGGGACTCCGATTCCAGAAAGGGTCTGACGGCCCCTGTCTGGGGCCGGTTCGTTAAGGCTGAAACGGAGTCTAAAACTTAAACATTACTTTAAGTCAAGTTATACTTCAGGCCTGAACCATAAACCGATTTGGGCCATGAAACGAAAAGACAATTACCTCAGCGTCAGCGAGGCCGCCGACCGAGCCGGAGTGGCGGCCTCGGCGCTGCGCTTCTACGAAAGCCGGGGGCTGATTCGGGCCAGCCGCACCGCCGGCAATCAACGACGTTTTCACCCGTCGGTGCTGCGCACCATCTCGGTGATTCAGGTGGCGCAGAAGCTGGGCCTGACTCTGGAAGAGATCGGTCAGGCGCTGGCCAGCCTGCCCGATGAGCGACCGCCGAATAAGCGCGATTGGGAGCGGCTATCGGCCCGCTGGAAAAACCAACTGGACCAACGGATTGAAAACCTGCAACGACTGAGGGACAACCTCAGCGGCTGCATCGGCTGTGGCTGCCTGTCGATGCGCTCCTGCGCCCTGTTCAACCCCGACGATGAAGTGGTTGCTCGAGGCAGTGGTCCCCGGTTTCTGCTGGAAGACGCCATTCAAGGTGGCGAAAGCGGCCATCAAAAAGGCCACCCCTAGGGGTGGCCTGATTGTTCCTGGCTTCTGTCAGACCCGGTAGCGGTCCAGGCCGCTGGCCAACTGATGGCCCCCTTCCGACAACTCCTCCAGATTGCGCTCCAGCTGATCGCCACGCGCCACCGCGTCGTCGGACAACTCATGCACCCGGGACACCGTGGTAGCAATCTCCTCCGCTACCCGCGCCTGCTGAGAGATGGCCTGAGTCATCTCCTGCACCTGATGCTCAATCCGCCCCACCTCGGCACCGGCCTCGGCCAGGGTATCGACAATCTGTTGATTGCTGACCTGACTCTGATCCACCTGGGCGCAACTGGTCTGCATGGCACGTTCCGCCTCAATGCTGGATTGCTGCAAGGTGGCGATAATGGCCTGAATGTTGGCGGTGGAATCCTGAGTCTTCGACGCCAACGTGCGCACCTCATCCGCCACCACCGCAAAGCCCCTTCCCTGCTCTCCGGCCCGAGCTGCCTCGATGGCGGCATTAAGCGCCAGCAGGTTGGTCTGCTCGGCGATGGTGCGAATCACATCCAGCACTTCGCCGATCTGGTCGGCATTCTGACGCAACCGTGATACCACCCCACTGGCATCGCCGACCTGGGCCGACAGTTGTGCCAGCGCCTGTTTGCCCTGCTCCACCGCATCACCAGCCTGGCGCATCTGTGCCGTCACTTGCTGCGCATGCTCGGTAACGGTATCGGCACTGCGGGCCATCTCGGCGCTGGTCTGCGCCATCTCGTTGGTGGCTGCCGATGCCTGTTCCACTTCGCCTTTTTGCGCCGACATCGAGGCCAACGTCTGCTCCCAGATGTCGGTGGCCACCTGGCTGCTTCGGGACACCGACTGAGTCAGCTCTTTGCTCTGGTTCACCAACTGATGTACCCGCTCTGCGAACAGATTAAACGCCCTCCCCAATTGGCCCAGCTCGTCGGCGCGACTGACCTCGATGCGGCTACTGAGATCCCCGTCTCCCTGAGCGATCTCCTCCATCGCCCTCACCAGCTGCCGAATCTGGGCTTTCAGCGGCAGCAACAACAACCACACCACAGCGGACACCAACAGAGTCAGCAGCACCGATGCCAGTCCGGTCGACCAGGCTTCGCTGGCGACATGGGCATCCACCACCTGCTCCGGCAGCAGGAACCCCAGTCGCCAGTGCATTAACGGATAGTCACTGTCTACCGGTTGCCACTGCACTCGCTGCGTTTGGCCCTGCCACTGTACCGAGGCGGTACCAGTGGGCTGGTTGATCAACTGGCTCGCCAAAGCGGCAAAACCGCTGCTGTCGGCAAACTGATTGTCCACCTCGCCCAACAACGAACCAGGGGGAAAACGGTCAGAAAACGCCGGGAAAAATACCAGCTTGCCCTGTTCAGTCATCAGGAACGCTTGCCCCTGTTGCTGGTACTTAATGTTCGACAGCAGCGACTCACCGATGGTGGTGATCAAAATGTCCATGCCACCGATCCCCAGCAGCTGGCCATCGTGGTCATAGACGGTGCGCTTTACCGTCGCCGAGACCGAGCCGTCATTAGCGTCCACCGCCGGATCGGTGACGTAGAGGCGATCTTTGCCGAGGGCCTCACCCCACCAGGGGCGTTTATTGGTGTAGTAGTTGGGATCGTCGGAGTAGCGACCATTGAGATCAAAATACTCATAGGTGTGATTGCTGCCGAAAAACAAGCTCTTAATCGCCGGGTCCTGGTCGGAAAAGAAGCGAAAATAATCGGTCACGTCGTGGTAGTCAGCGTTGCCCTGCAATGAGCCGCCGCGTTGATCGTATTCGCGAAAGAAGCGCTTCACCTGCGGACTGGAAAACGCCGCGTGAATCACCTGGCCCTTGGCCTCGAAAAACGCCGCAATGGCGCTGGCCTGTTCCGACACCAGTTGCGCCACCTCGCGCCCCACCTGTTCCCGGGTTTGTTGCCGACTCTGGCTGACCTGATACACGGTCACCAGCGTCAGAATGATAAACAGCGACCCACCAATGGAAGCCACCAGTTGCCGAGTAAGCGATGCCCTAAACCAATTCATCCTTGATCCCCAATTCATCCATTTCTTATCGTTATCGGCCAAAATTACCGTTGCTAAACATCATACCGGAAGCAGGCGGCAATGGACGGCTGAAGAGGCAAACACGATATTGCTCTGCCACTGGCCGACAACTCAATATAAACGTCGCAAAATCAAAGACTCATCATTTTTTCGAATCCGAATTAGCAGTCGCAAAGGCAATATCCGTCGGCCATTGCTGGCAACATCCTGGCCATTGACCAGGCAAAAAAAACGGGCCTGGTGTCAACACCAGGCCCGCCATTGAATCGGAAGCATCAGCCTCAGATGATGCGCTGTTCCATCAACTGCTGACGGCGGCTCTCCTGTGCCATCTTGGCTTTGCGCTTGTCGCAGGGCTCAGGACAATCACAGGCCTTGTCGACGCCAACGCCGCCCAGTCCGCCACAGGAGCCGCTGATGGTCTTACGCTTAAATACATAGCCCACCGCCATGATGGCCACAACGCCCAACATAATCACAAAGGTGGCAATAAAGGTGTTCATGATGCTTGCTCCTTAGACTCCAGATAGGCGTTGAACGCCTTGCTGTAATGCACCTGATACTGGCCATCAGCCCGCTCTATCAACATTACCGCTAACCCGGTGCGCTCAGCAAGGGCCAGGCCCTTTTCCACGCCCATCACCATCAGCGCCGTCGCCAGACCATCGGCGGTCATGCAGCTGTTGGTGATCACCGTGGCGGACACCAGGTGGTGAGCCACCGGCCGACCGGTAGCCGGATCGATCAGATGGGAAAACTGCACCCCGTCCTGCTCGAAGAAATTGCGATAATCGCCGGAGGTGGCCACCGACATGTTGCCCGGTTCAATCACCGTGAACACATCCCGACCGGCGGGATCCGGACGCTCAATGGCCACGCGCCAGGGTTGCCCCTGAACCTTATGCCCCTTGACCCGCAGTTCACCGCCCACCTCGACCAGGTAGTTGTGAATGCCCCGGCTTTCCAGCACTTCGGCCACCACATCGACCCCATAGCCTTTGGCAATGGAGGAGAGATCCACCTTCAGAGTCGGTTCGGTTTTAAACAACCAGCGCCCTTTCATGGACAGCTTGTCATGACCGATGGTGGCTTTAACTCTGGCGATCTGTTCGTCAGAGGGGGCCGTCTCAATATGGCCGTCGGGACCAAAGCCCCACAGGTTGACCAGCGGCCCCACGGTCACATCCAACGCGCCGTCGGTGAGATCGGTAAGCCGTTTGGCTTCGGTCAGCACCTTGGCGAACTCAGAACTGATCTCCATGCCGCCTACCCGCTGCATGCGGTTAAAGCGACTGACCTCGGAACTGCGCTTCCAGGTGGACATGGACCGGTTGACCTGACCCAGCCTCAGGTCGATCTCGCCCTGCAACAGCAGCGGATCCACCGGCGAGTCGGTGTCGACCCAGCTGATGTGATAGGTGGTGCCCATGGTGTGTCCGGAAACGGACTCCACCTCCGGCGTTGTCGGGGAGCATCCAGAAAGAAAGATGGCCAGCCCGACGAGGGCCAGCCATAGATGCTTATAGGCTCGATACAACATGAAGCCTCGCAAGTTTAGCCACCGAAATCATCCAACAGGATGTTTTCGTCTTCGACGCCCAGATCTTTGAGCATGTTGATCACCGCGGCGTTCATCACCGGAGGACCACACATGTAGAACTCGCAATCTTCGGGGGCGTCATGGTTCTTCAGATAGTGTTCAAACAGCACGTTGTGAATGAAACCGGTGTAGCCGTCCCAGTTGTCCTCAGGCTGAGGATCGGACAGGGCCACGTGCCACTCGAAGTTGTCATTCTCGGCCGCCAGACCATCGAAATCTTCGGTATAGAACATCTCACGCTTGGAGCGGGCACCATACCAGAAGCTGATTTTACGATCGCTGCTCAGACGCTTCAACTGGTCAAAGATGTGCGAGCGCATCGGCGCCATACCGGCACCACCACCGATGAAGATCATCTCGTTCTTGGTCTCTTTGGCGAAGAACTCCCCAAACGGCCCGGAGATGGTCACCTTATCGCCGGCCTTCAGGCTCCAGATGTAGGACGACATCTTACCGCAAGGCAAGCTCAGGTTGTTTGGCGGCGGCGTCGCGATCCGCACGTTCAACATGATGATGCCTTCCTCTTCCGGGTAGTTGGCCATGGAGTAGGCGCGAATGGTCTCATCCTCAACCTTGGATTCCAGGTTGAAGAAACCAAAACGCTCCCAGTCGGCCCGGTACTCTTCCGGAATGTCGAAGTCGGCGTATTTCACGTGGTGCGCCGGCGCTTCGATCTGAATGTAACCACCGGCGCGGAACGGCACCGATTCGCCGTGAGGAATCTTCAGCTTCAGCTCTTTAATGAATGTGGCCTTGTTATCGTTGGAGATAACTTCGCATTCCCACTTCTTGATGCCGAACACCTCTTCCGGCAACTCGATGTCCATGTCGTTCTTAACTGCCACCTGGCAAGCCAGACGACACCCTTCACGGGCCTCGCGCTTGGAGATGTGGTCCAGCTCGGTAGGCAGGATCTCGCCGCCGCCTTCGTGTACCTTCACCCGGCACTGGCCGCAGGAGCCACCGCCACCACAGGCTGAGGAAACAAAAATACCGTTACCCGCCAGCGCGCCCAGCAGTTTGTCGCCGGCTCCGGTGGTAATGGTCTTATCTTCATCGTCATTGATCTTAATGCTGATGTTACCGGAAGAAACCAGCTTGGATTTGGCAAACATAATCACCAGTACCAGCACGGTTACAATTGCGGTAAACATCGTTACGCCGAGTACAATTTCCATCGACACGTCCTTTTACTTCTTATTCTCGGCGCCGCTTACAGCGACACTCCGGAAAATGACATAAAGCCCAGAGCCATCAGGCCCGCGGTCACGAAGGTGATGCCCAGCCCACGCAGCCCTTCCGGCACGTCGGAGTACTTCATCTTTTCGCGGATGCCTGCCAACAGAACCAGCGCCATGGCCCAGCCCACACCGGCACCCAGACCAAAGACCACGGATTCAATGTGACCGTACTCGCGGTTAGCCATGAAGGACACGGCCCCGAAGATGGCACAGTTCACCGTAATCAGCGGCAGGAAGATGCCCAGCGCGTTGTACAGAGGCGGGAAGAACTTATCCAGAATCATCTCCAGAATCTGCACCAGAGCCGCAATCACACCGATGAAGGTAATGAAGTTCAAGAAGCTCAGATCCGAATTTTCCATCCCCGCCCAGGACAGCGCGCCCGGCTTAAGGATGTACTGAAAGATCAACTGGTTAAACGGCACCGCCAGGGTCAGCACCACAATCACGGCCACACCCAGGCCCATGGCGGTTTTGACTTTCTTGGACACCGCCAGGAAGGTACACATCCCCAGGAAGAAGGACAGCGCCATGTTTTCAATAAAGATCGCCCGAACCAACAGGCTGATGTAATGTTCCATATCTTGTCCTTAGTCCTTAGGTTCGACCTGCTCCGGACGCGCAGTCCGAATGCCCCAGATAATGAAGCCAATCAGGAAGAACGCGCTCGGAGGCAGCAACAGCAGACCATTAGGCACGTACCAACCGCCGTCGGTTACCTTAGACAGTACTTCAACTCCAAACAGGGAACCGTTACCAAACAGCTCTCGCACGAAACCGATGGACATCAGTACCGCCGAGTAACCCAGGCCGTTACCGATACCGTCGAGGAAGCTCGGCAGCGGCGGGCTCTTCATGGCGAACGCTTCGGCGCGTCCCATCACGATGCAGTTGGTAATGATCAAGCCAACGAATACCGTCAGCTGCTTGGCGACTTCGTAGGCGTAAGCTTTCAACACCTGGTCCACCACAATCACCAACGAGGCGATGACGGTCATCTGGACGATGATGCGCACACTGTTGGGAATGTGATTGCGAATCATGGAGATGAACAAGTTGGAGAAGGCACACACCATTGTCAGGGCGATGGACATCACCAACGCCGTTTCCAGCTTGGAGGTGATCGCCAGGGCAGAACAGATACCCAGTACGTTAAGTGCAATGGGGTTACTGGCTATCACCGGTCCCAGGACAATGTCCTTCATGGATTTCTCAGACATCAGAGAATGCCTCCTTTACGAGCGTTGGCAATAAAGGGACCAAAGCCCTCCTCACCCAGCCAGAAGTCCAGGGTGTACTGCACGCCGTTGGCGGTCAGCGTGGCTCCGGACAGAGCGTCAATGTCGTGTTGTTTGTCGGTGGGCATCTTGGTGACACGAATCTTGAGATCGCCCTGCGAATCAAACAGCTTTTTGCCAGGCCACAGCGCCTTCCATTTCGGGTTCTGGACCTCACCGCCCAGACCGGGAGTTTCACCGCTGTCGCTGAAGTCGTAGTAGACCATGGCTTTGACGGTGTTCATGTCCGGTTCCAATGCCAGGAAGGCGTACATGGTGGACCACAAGCCGTAGCCGTGCACCGGCAGAATCACGCTGTCCAGCTCGCCATTGTCGTCTTTCACCAGATACACCAGCGCCTGATTGGCACGGCGCTTGATGGACGCCACGTCGTTGACCGGCACCATGGAGGTGGCGGTATCTCGGGCAGCCTGGCGCTGGTTAAATCCGGCGGCGTCGACATTGGTATCGAACTCACCGCTGTTCAGGTCAACCACCTTGGCTTCGATGTACTGGTTGTACACCGCTGCCACGTCGCCGTTGACCTTATCCAGCAGACTGGCGGCTTCCAGGATGTACTTCTGGGTGTCCTGGGCCTTGTTCTTCTCCTGCAGCGGCTTCAGGGCCACGGCGGCCGTAGACACCACCAGGGAACACACCAGACACAGGCCGATAACCACGCCCAGGGTCTTGCCAAAACTTTCGTTGTTGTTAGCCATTGCGCGCCAGCCTCCGCTTGATGTTGGATTGAACCACGAAGTGGTCGAACAAAGGTGCCCACAAGTTGGCAAACAGAATCGCCAGCATCATGCCTTCGGGGAAGGCCGGGTTCACCACGCGGATAAGCACCACCATCACCCCAATCAGGATGCCGTAGGCCCACTTGCCCTTCTCGGTAAAGGAGGCGGACACCGGGTCGGTAGCCATAAAGAACATACCGAAGGCGAAACCACCCAGAACCAGGTGCCAGGTCCAGGGAACGTTGAACATCGGGTTGGCGTCGGAGCCAATCAGGTTAAACAGAGACGACATGGCAATCATGCCCACCATAGTACCCATGACGATGCGCCAGGAGGCGATGCGGGCGTAGATGATCACCAGTCCACCCAGGGCCAGGGCCAGGGTCGAGGTCTCACCAACACTGCCGCCAATGAAGCCGTAGAAGGAGTCCCACCAGGCGGCATCGCTGAAGGCATCGAACCAACCGTAATCGGCAAAGCTCTTGGCGCCGGACGCGGCCTGACTCAGGTAAGTAGCCCCGGTGTAGCCGTCAACCGCACGCCAGATGGAGTCACCGGACATGTTGAGTGGGTACGCGAAGAACAGGAAAGCCCGTCCCGCCAGCGCCGGGTTCATGAAGTTACGACCGGTGCCGCCAAACAACTCTTTGGCAACGACCACGCCGAAGGTGATCCCCAGCGCCACCTGCCACAACGGAATGGTGGCCGGCAGAATCAGTGCGTACAACACCGAGGTCACGAAGAAACCTTCGTTAACTTCGTGTTTGCGCACACTGGCAAACAGTACTTCCCAGAAGCCCCCCACCGCGAAGGTGGTCAGGTAGATGGGCAGGAAGAAACAGGCGCCGTACAGCATCAGGCCACCGATGCCGGTAGCGGCGTTGAGCTGCCCTCCCAGCATCTCAAACAGGCCAACCTGCCACATGGCTGGCAGTCCAAAGCCTTCAGCCATGGCCAGTTGCGCCTGCAAACCGACGTTGTACATACCAAAAAACATGGCCGGGAAGGTACACAGCCACACGGTAATCATGATCCGCTTCAGATCGATGTTGTCACGGACGTGGGTGCCACCCTTGGTGGTGTGTCCCGGAGTGTACAGAATGGTCGCCGCCGCTTCATACAGGGCATACCACTTCTCGTACTTGCCGCCTTTTTCAAAATGCGGCTCAATTTGCTCGATAAAATTCTTCAGACCCATCAGCCTTCCCTCTCGATGATCTCAAGACAGCGACGCAGTTCGACCCCGTAGTCGTACTTGCCCGGACACACGAAAGTGCACAGGGCCAGATCTTCTTCGTCCAGTTCCAGACAGCCCAGCGATTGGGCGTTGTCGGTGTCTTTGGCGATCAGATCACGCAGCAAAATGGTGGGCAGAATGTCCAGAGGCATCACCCGCTCGTAGTTGCCCAGCGGCACCATGGCACGCTTGGAACCACCGGTACTGGTGCTCATGTTGAACAGCTTGCCCTTGCTCAGGTGAGCCAGGAAGGTGCGGGTCAGGGAGAACTTGTCACCGCCGGGCATCAGCCAGCCGAACAGGTCTTTGCTATCGCCCTCTTCCAGCACGGTCACCTGCTGGTGGAAACGCCCGAGGAAGCCATGGGAACCGCTGCCGGTATGACCGGACAACACCGAACCGGAGATCACCCGGTGATGAGGGTTGGACAGCGCACCGTCGGTCAACTGCGCCAGGTCGGCGCCCAGCAGAGTCTTGAGCAGACGCGGCTGGTTGACCACCGGACCGGCCAGGGACACGACCCGTCGGCAATCCAGCTCACCGGTGGTGAACAGGGTGCCGATGGCAATCACATCCTGATAGCCGATATGCCATACGCTGCGAGCCATGCTGGCCGGCAACAGATGATGGATGTGGGTGCCTGCCAAGCCTGCCGGGTGGGGCCCTTTGAACTGGGTCATCTGCAGATGATCGTTGTCACCCACATCCAACGCGGTTTCGCCGGTATTGAGGTACACCTTACCGTCGGTCAGCTTACCCAGCACCGTCAGGCCGTGACAAAACGCATCGTAGGCTTCGGCAATCACCACCATGGGATCCGCAGCCAACGGATTGGTGTCGATGGCCGTCACAAAGATGCCGGCGGGGGCACTGTCCAATGCAGGAGTTTTGCTGAACGGGCGAGTACGAAGGGCGGTCCACAAGCCACTGTCCACCAGGTTGCTTTGTACCCGGTCGCGACTCAACTGACTCAGCTCTTCGACGGTGTAGTGGGGGAAGCGAATGCCTTCGTCGCCATCAATGTCGATGACTACGGATTGCAATACGCGTTTGGCACCCCGGTTGATGGCACTGATGGTGCCACAGGCAGGAGAGGTAAACTTAACGCCCGGGTTCTTTTTGTCTTCAAAAAGTACCTGGCCGCGCTTCACCCGCTCACCCTCTTTGATATGCATGGTGGGGCGCATACCGTGATATTCTTCTCCAAGGAGCGCGACCCGAGTGACCGATGGGCCCTCAAAAATCTTTTGCTCCGGACTCCCTTCAATGGGGAGGTCCAATCCTTTCTTTATTGTAATCATACTCATTTGCACTGCTGTCTGGGACTTCGTCTCTTCGCCCACGAATGGTGGAAAAGAGGAATTCATGTTGACGTCGTTAGCAATTCACCAACCAGACATGAACCGCCGCATAAAAATGACTATTAGTGAGATCCATGTCACGCTGACTCGGGCGAATCATACCCCAACCGTGCCTATACTGCTACGAAAATCACCAAAGAATGGATCGATTGCTGCGATTACTGCCGTTTTATTAACAAAAAGCGCTTAAACGTGCGAAAAGCAGGTGAAATATATTACTAACCCGGTTCACCTCTCATGATTAGCGTGATATTTCCACCCCCAATTTCGATCGAATTTCAGTCATATATTTTTCCGATTTTATTGCATAAAAGTCCCGACTTGAGTTGCAGGGGCAGATTCGAGTAGAGTCGGCACACCGCAATTACATCGATAACACAGGGACAACAGGTGCAACAGCTGGATAAATACAAAGACAACGACCTGACCGAGGTTAAGCAGCTGGGGTTATGGGCCTCCATCGCCGGGCTGGGCTACATCTTCTGGTTGGTCGGAGGCATGGAGATCATCGAACGCCTGGCCTACTACGGGGTCAAGGCCACCGCCGGCATCTACGCCAGCGACCCGGTCTCCAAAGGGGGACTGGGGATCACCATGACCGATTACGGGGTGATCATGTTCATCTTCGCCCTGACTCAGACCACGGTGCCCATCGTCACCGGCGGCCTGTCGGATCGCCTCGGCTATAAAGAAACCATCGCCCTATCAACGCTGATAAAGATCGCCGCCTACCTGATCATGGCGTTTTTCCCCAGTTTTCTGGGCTTTACCCTGGGAGCCATGACCCTGGCCTTTGGTACCGGCATCTTTAAACCGGGCATTCAGGGCACCATGGTGAAGGCGGTGCCCAGAGAGTCCACCACCATGGCCTGGGGCATCTTCTACCAACTGGTGAACATCGGCGGCTTCCTGGGTCCACTGGTGGCGGTACAGCTGCGCCAGCTGTCCTGGGATCACCTGTTTTTCGCCTGTGCCGCCATTATCTCGCTGAACTTCCTGTTTCTGCTGATGTACACCGAACCGGACAAGGACGAGCGCCTGGCCCGAAAGCAGGCGGTGAAGGCCGGCGAAATCAAGCAACAGGCATTGTGGAAAGAGTCTCTGAGAGAGATCCGCAAACCGTTGGTGTTTGGCTACATGTTTGCCTTTTCCGGTTTCTGGTTCATGTTCAACGCCATGTTTGATGTACTGCCGGTACACATCAAAGAGTGGGTGGATACCAGCACCATCGTTACCGACCTGTTTGGCGCCGGCGGCACCCAGAATCCGTTCTGGATCGGCCTGCTGGGACTGAACCACGAAGGCACCCGGGTGATGCCGGACTTCCTGATGAGCGTCAACTCAGTGATGATCGCCACCTGCTGCTTCCTGGTGGCCGCAGGCACCGCCAAGTTCCGCATCATGAGCTCCATGCTGGCCGGTGCCCTGTTCTGTACCGGCGCCATGCTGGTGGTGGGCTTCACCCCCGGCGCCTGGTTTATGATCATGGCCATTGTGGTCTTCAGCCTCGGCGAAATGCTGCTCAGCCCCAAAAAGGGCGAATTCATGGGCAACATCGCCCCGGCCGACAAGAAGGCGATGTACCTGGGCTTCGTCATGCTGCCCCAGGGAATCGGCTGGACTCTGGAGGGCTTTATCGCTCCCTGGCTGTACGACATGTTTGCCTCCAAGGATCGGTTGTCCCGCGACTACCTGGGTGAGCTGGGAATGGCCACCGACCGAATTCAGGGCATTCCTCAAGGGGAGGCGTTCGATCGGCTGGTGAGTTTTGCCAACACCACTCCGGAGCTGATGACCCAGACCCTGTATCAGGCCAACAACATCGGCCTGGCCTGGTACATCATCGCCACCGTAGGCGCCATCTCGGCGGTGGGCATCTACATCTACGCCAAGATGGTGTTCCGCATTCAGAAAGCGGCTAACTAACGCTAAAAAAGCGCATCAAAAAGGGGAGCCTGAGGCTCCCCTTTTTCATATTCAAATGCCAGTTACAGCTTGGCCAGCTGCTCTTCACTGAGGGTGATGTCACTGTTGCGGTTGACCCCAACACCGCGGGCAATAATATCATTGGCAATGGCCTTGGCCTGCTCCAGCGAGTGCATCTCATAGGTCCCGCATTGGTACTCATTCAGCTCCGGAATCTGCGACTGCGACTGCACCGCCAACACATCCTTCATGCTCGCCAGCCAGGCATCGGCCACCTGCGACTCTGCCGGCGTCCCCACCAGGCTCATGTAGAAACCGGTGCGACAACCCATGGGGGAGATGTCGATGATCTCCACCCCGTCGCCGTTAAGGTGATCCCGCATAAACCCGGCAAACAGGTGCTCCAACGTGTGAATGCCCCGCTCCGACAGAATTTCGGCGTTCGGCAGGCAAAATCGCAAATCGAACACCGTGATGGTGTCGCCCTTGGGGGTCGCCATGGTTTTCGCCACCCGCACCGCGGGCGCTTCCATACGAGTATGATCAACGGTAAAACTGTCTAGCAGTGGCATTGGACCATTTCCTTCTATACGTCTAAACGGCTATACGCAAACCATACTCTGACGCCGTGCCGAGATCAATCCTGCTCAATCGGCCCGCGAGCTTGGTTATACGCCTCTTCACTGATTTTATGATAGCGCCGTACCCCCTGATAGAAATTGCGGTAGCTGTCATAGACCTTTTTCATCTGAGGATCGGACGCCGCCTGCTCGGCCACCACCTGTGCTGACGCCTGGCGCAGCGCGTCCAACACGTCGTCGGGAAAACGGCGCAGCTGCACGCCGTGGTCCTGCACCAAAGCCTGCAGGGCATCGATGTTACGCATGGTGTACTCATCCAGCATATCCTGGTTCACCGCCTGGGAGGCGCTGACCACGATGGCCTGCAGATCCACCGGCAGGGCATCGTAGGCCTGCTGATTGACGATAAACTCCAGCGTGGTGCCCGGCTCATGCCAGCCCGGGTAGTAGTAATAAGTGGCGGCCTTATGCAGGCCAAAGGCCAGGTCGTTATAGGGCCCCACCCACTCGGTGGCATCGATGGCTCCGGTCTGCAGGGCGGTAAACAACTCCCGCCCCGGCAGCGTCACCGGCACACCGCCGAGACGGGCCAGCACTTCGCCGCCCAGGCCCGGCAGTCGCATCTTCAAGCCTTTAAAGTCCTCAAGAGAGTTGATCTCCTTATTGAACCAGCCCCCCATCTGCACCCCGGTGTTGCCACCCGCCAACGGCTTAATGCCAAAGGGGGCGTAGACTTCATGCCACAGCGCCATGCCACCACCGTAGCGCAGCCAGCTGTTCATCTCCTGGGCATTCATGCCAAACGGCAATGAAGAGAAAAACTGCGCCGCCGGCACCTTGCCCTTCCAGTAGTAGGCGGCACTGTGACCCATCTCGGCCGTGCCCTGACTAACCGCATCAAACACTTCGAAAGCCGGCAGCAGATCGCCGGCCCCATAGACGGTGATGGTCAGGCGGCCATTGGACATCTGATTGACCCGCTCGGCAAAGCGTTCTGGCGCCATCCCCAGGCCGGGAAAGTTCTTCGGCCAGGAAGTCACCAGCTTCCATTGATGAAGCTGTTGCGGTTGAGTGGCCGCCACCTCCTGATCCTGAGGTTTGGAACAGCCCAGCAGGGCCAGAGTGAGCAGTGCAGTAACCATGACGCGCATTGAGATCCTCCCCGAACGACTTCGCCGCAGGCGGTCGATATGTTGTTGTTGATTGTGTTTAATTATTAACCATATATTTGAGACGGCAACCAGGTGGCCAGAGAGGGCCACAGTGCCAACGCCAACATCATCAGCAGTTGCAGCGCAATAAAGGGCATCACCCCGCGATACAGGGTGAGGCTGTCCAGACCCGGCGGCGCCACCCCACGCAGATAAAACAACGCAAATCCAAACGGCGGTGTCAGGAACGAGGTCTGCAGATTCAGTGCCAGCATGATCCCCAACCACACCGGATCCAGCCCCATCAACATCAGGGTCGGCGCCACCAGCGGCACCACCACAAAGGTGATCTCGATAAAGTCGAGGATGAACCCCAGCAGGAACACCAGCAGCATCACCACCAGAGTGGCGCCGATCACTCCCCCGGGCAAATTGGACAACAGCTCATGAATCAGGCTCTCTCCTCCCAGGCCGCGGAACACCAGCGAGAACATCGACGCCCCGATCAGGATCAGGAACACCATTGCGGTAATGCGAACCGTCTCCTGCAGCGCCGCCGCCAGCACCGTAAGGTTGAGATTGCCCCGTAACCTGGCCAGCACCAGGGCACCGAACGCCCCGACCGCCGCCGCTTCGGTGGGGGTGGCCAGCCCCAGTAAAATCGATCCCAGCACCAGTACGATCAGCACCAGTGGCGGCAGCAGGGCCAACAACACCTGCCTCAGGGCTCCGGGCTGCGCCGCCTGATGATCGGCAGCAAAGCGCTCGGGCTGACGCCACGATAGCCACAGGGTGTAGAGGATGTAGAGGGCCACCAACAACAAGCCGGGGATCAACGCCCCGGCAAACAGATCCCCCACCGACACCGTTCGAGGGCTGAACACCCCGGCCTTGAGTTGCGCCTGCTGAAACGCCGACGACAACACGTCACCCAACAACACCAGGGCAATGGAGGGGGGAATGATCTGCCCCAGGGTACCGGTGGCACAGATGGCACCGGCGCTGAACGCCGGATCGTAGCCTCGCCTCAGCATGGCCGGCAGCGACATCAGCCCCATGGTCACCACGGTGGCGCCGACAATGCCGGTACTGGCCGCCAACAGCGCCCCCACCAGCATCACCGAGATCGCCAGCCCGGCCCGAACCCGTCCAAACAGCTGCGCCATGGCCCCCAGCAGTTGCTCTGCCAACCGTGAACGCTCCAGGATCACCCCCATCAGCACAAACAGCGGCACCGCCAGTAGCGTTTGGTTGTTGATGATGCCAAACAGGCGATTGGGCATGGCGGTGATAAACGCCCAGTCAAACACCCCGGCGGCACTGCCGATAAGGGCAAACCACAGCGCGGTGCCCGCCAGGGCAAAGGCCACCGGTATGCCGGTCATCAGCACCAGACACACCACGACAAACAACGCCAGCGCCATCATGACGACCGCCTCAATTGCCTGAGATTACGCGCCACCTCCACCAGCGCCTGCAGCCCCAGCGTCAGACACAACATCAGCAACAACGATTTCTGCAGATAGACGCCGGGCAGGCCGCCCGCTTCGCCGGAGCCCTCCAGGCGAGACCAGGAGGCGCTGACGTAGGGCCAGCTCAGTATCCAGATGGCCACCAGAGCCGGCAGCAGAAACAGCAATAGGCCGGCCAGATCCACCCTAGCCTGACCACGGGGAGAGAAGTTGCGGTAGAAGATATCGACCCGAACATGGCCCTGATGCTTCAGGGTAAACGCGGCTCCCAGGGTAAAGGCGGCGCCGTGCAGGTAGAGCACCGTCTCCTGCAGGGCAATGGAGCCAACTTCAAGGCCATAGCGCAGCGCCACCACGGCCATGGCACACAACAGCATCACCAGAATCATCCAGCCACACAGCCGCCCCAGGCGTTCACTGAAGGCATCCCCCCACTCGATCCATCTCTGCACCCTGCCCTCCCTTTGCGTTATGACCGGACAGCACCGGACCTCAAGAGTTAACACCTTGATAACAAAAAACGCAGAGGATAGCGAATAAACGCGGAAACGACGGCTTCGGGCAGCGAAGTGTCAACCTAGCTGCTCGCCGCGACAGACGGTCAATCAGGCTGCCAGCGACGGCAGCCTCTGTTTCGCTCAGATGGGATCAGCTCAGCGAGCCGGTGCAGCCCGGTGTGCGCGGGGCTTGTTGCTGCTGCTGCCACTCATCCGGCGTATAGGTGTGCAGGGCCAGGGCATGCAGGCCGGCATCAAACTGGGGCTGCAGCAGGCCATTGATGGTGCGATGACGGGCCAGCAATCGCTGCCCCTCAAACTGAGCACTGACCACGATCAGCTTAAAGTGGGTTTCACTGTCTTTGGGGGTACGGTGCATGTAGCTTTCGTTGATCACCTCGAGGTGAACCGGTGCCAGCGCCTCGTTTACTGTGGTTTCGATGGCCTGTTGAATCGACATTGGGGGACTCCATGGCGTCTGAATGTGTGCCTTGGGCCACTTATACCCTGCCGAGTGGGGGAACTCAACCGCACCGCCAGCAGGGGCATTGGCATCAGTGCCAGAATCCGGGAATGATGTGGCGGAAGGTCAGGCTGATGCGCTCCTGGTCCACCCGCTTTCGAGCCGGTAACTGATGCTTACACTGACGCTGGGCCAGAGGCAACAGCTGCAGCAAGCTGCCGTGAGGCATGGTGAAATCCTGCTGCTGATGATCCTGGCTGCGCAACTGCAGCGGCCGCCCGGCGCCAAGGGAGACGATGGCCACTTGCGGCTGCTGCCCCATCTCGGGCTCGTTATCGCTGTGCCAGCCCATCTTGTCATCCCCGCTGCGATAGCGGTTAGCCAACACGGCATTGAAGCGGGTGCCACAATGCTGCGAGACATTGAACATCAGGGCATTCAGCCAAGGGGGCAGAGGTTGAGGTTTCAGCAGGGTACCGGAATAGCGGTAATCGCACTGGTGTTCGCCCAACCAGCACTGCATGCGCGGGATCTGGTGTCGACGTCCAAACACCTGCACGCTGGGTTGCTCCCAGGGCAGGGCCAGGCATCGCTCAAACAGCTGATCGCTTTGATCCCGAGTCAAAAATTGTGGCCAGTAGCGGGCCAGTTCACTGTCTTTCAGGTACAGCCGCTGCGGCACCTGGGCCTGATCAAGTATCATCTGTCACCGTATTCCTTTACCGGTCTGGCTAGGCTGCCGACGAACGAGCCCGCGTATAGAGGTTCATCTCCTGAGCCAGCACCAGGCTCATGGCCAGGTTTCTGGCGGTGCGTTCCACGTTGGTCTGTGCCTGGGCCAGCGCCTGCTGCAGAGGCACCGACGCCGGTACCACAGGGAATACCGCATCGATGCCATGCTCCAGCACCACATCGCTGTCGTCGGAGACGCAGCCGGCAATGGCGATCACCGGAATGTTCTGTGCCTTGGCGGCCCGGGCGACGCCAATGGGGGTTTTGCCATGAATGGTCTGGCTGTCGATGCGGCCTTCACCGGTAATCACCAGATCGGCGCCTTTGAGCTGCTCCGGCAGCGCCACGGCCTCCATGACGATATCGATGCCCGGCCGCAGTGAGGCGTTCAGCAGCCCCAACAGGGCAGCCCCCAGTCCTCCGGCGGCTCCGGCCCCGGCGGCGTGCTTGATGTCCCGCCCCAGTTGAGTCTTAATCAGATCCGCGTAATGACTGAGGTTGGCATCCAACTGCAGAATCATGTCTTCGCTGGCGCCCTTTTGCGGACCGAACACCCGTGACGCTCCACGAGGGCCGCACAACGGATTATTCACATCGCAGGCCACTTGCAAGGTCACCTGGGCCAGACGAGGATCCAGCCCCGACAGATCGATCTCGGTCAGTCCGGCCAGGGCACCACCGCCAAAGCCGGCGTCATTGCCACACACGTCCAGCATGCGCGCCCCCAGGGCCTGCACCATGCCCATACCGCCGTCGTTGGTGGCGCTGCCGCCAATGCCGACAATCAGGTGGCGAACCCCCAAATCCAGCGCCGCTCGAATCAATTCGCCGGTGCCAAAACTGGTGGTGATAAGGGGGTTTCTCTGCGCCGCCGGCACCAGATGCAGGCCGGAGGCCGCTGCCATCTCGATGACCGCAGTCTGTCCGTCTCCCAGAACGCCAAAGAAGGCATCGACCGGTTGGCCCAGCGGGCCGGTCACCTGTTGATGAACCAAGCGTCCACCGGTGGCATCCACCAGGGACTGCACCGTTCCTTCGCCGCCGTCGGCCATCGGCAACTTGTGAATGTCGGCGTCGGGCATCGCCTGCCGCAGGCCGGTTTCAATGGCACAGGCCACTTCCATGGCATTGAGGCTCTCTTTGTAAGAGTCCGGGGCGATGACAATTTTCATGGCGTGCAATCCTCACAGTCGGCCGACGATTCCCCCGAGAATCCCTGAGGGTAACCATAAGACGGGCCTTCGGCCCTTCCACAGCCGCGAAGCTGCGTCAATTACTATGGCACAGGCGGGAACCTTGTTCTTTGTACGGATGACTGAATATGAGGCGAAAAAAATTCCCCTTTTTTGTGCACTCGCACAATCCAAGTGGGGATTTTGCGCAAAATCAGGCCGATTTTACCCGGGTTAACGGTTCAACATCGCCAGATACAACCGGGTGCGATCGCTAAGGGTGTGGATATCCAGGCCGGTAATGCTGGACACCTTATCGAGGCGGTATCTCAGGGTGTTGCGGTGAATGTGCAAGGTGTCGCAGGTGCGGCTGAGGTCGCAATCCTGATCGAAGTAGTGATGCAACGTTCGCAACAGACTGCCATTGCCATCGGCGGCTTGCAGCAGTTGCAGAGGCTGTTGCAGTTGCTGCTGGCGCCAGCTGTCCGCATTGAGGCCACTGAGCAACACCGGCAGGATATGATCCTGATAGAAAAGAACCTCACCATGATCACCGGCGGCATCCAGGGTGGCTTTGGCGGTTTGGTAGGAGCGGGCCAGCCCTCTCAGGCCGGGGAAAAACTCCCCCAGGGCGATGCGGATTCGAAACTGGTCTTCGCCGCTGATCCGTTTCATCAGCTTATCCACTCGCTTACGTTCGTTCTCCACCGACCAGCCTTCATCGGTCAACTCCACCGGCTTGAGCACCACCACTTCGTTGTCGGACACCGACGAGATCGCCACCAGGTTGTCTCGCTGTGGGTACTCCAGCAACTGCACCAACCGCTGCAGGTGATGGTGGGACTGGCCATCGCGGTTGTATGGAAACACTTTGACGATGGCGGCGATACGAGGCTGAGTCAGGTCCAGCTGCAACCGGTCGGCCACCGACAACAACTGCGACTCATTGAGGCTCTGACCATGGGTCAGGCTGAGCACCAGCTCCTCACGATGGCGCTTGCTCCACTGAATCTGATCCATCAGCGCCGCCTGCTCCACCACCAACTCGGCGGTCATCTTTACCAACTCACCGTAGTTGCTGACCTGCTCCGGCTTACCGGAGATGCCCACCACGCCGATGGGCTTACCCTGGAACAAGATCGGCAGGTTAATGCCCGGCAGCACCCCTTTGAGGCTGGCCGCCATGGCATCATCGATCTCCAACACCCGGTTGTCTCCCATCGCCAGGATGGCCCCTTCGTGGCGCTGATTGAGCCGGCGCGGATCACCGGAACCGATGATCCAGCCATTTTCGTCCATCACCACCACCGAAAACTTGATGATCTTCATGGTGCGTTCGACGATCTGTCGGGCAATGGTTTTGGTCAGTTGCATAGAGATTTTGAGTTGTTGAAGGACCCGGCCAGTGTGCCATGTGCGCCGGTCAGCGGCAATCGCTTCCCGGTCGAGCGCCCATTAAGCGCAGTTTGCCGTTTGGCGCCCCGGCCGACTTCTGCGACAATAGCGCCACCTACACTCTTTCCACGCCGCCATGTCCGAGACCCTGACCCTGGAGTCCCTCAACCTGAGACTCCGCCGCTTCCCCGACACCCAGCACAGCGACTTGCTCGCCTGGGATGCCGCCGATGAACTGTTGATGCTCAATGCCCTGCCCGACGTCAGTGGCCCGTTGCTGATCATCAATGACCACTTCGGCGCCCTGGGCTGTGCCACTGCGACACTCAATCCACTGTGGGTCAACGACTCATTCGTTGCCCATCAGGCACTGAAGCAGAACCTGGATCTCAATGCCCTGCCCCGGCCCAGCCATTGCCTGGCGGATCTGCAACCGCCGCAGGCCCCCATCGAACAGGTGTGGCTGAAACTGCCGCGCAATTTGCGCTACCTGGAGTACATTCTGGACTGGCTCAATGGCCACCTGCCCGAGGGCACCAAGGTGATCATCGCCGCCCGACTGAAAGAGATGCCCACCACCCTAAAAGGGCTTACTGAAGCCTACCTGGACGAGATTCAACCGTCCCGAATCCGCAAGAAGGCCCGTCTGCTGACGGGGCGGACCAGTGGCCGCCGCGCCACCAAGACGCTAAAGCAACGCTGGAGCGCCGACGATACCGGCTGGCAACTGGACAACTACCCCAATGTCTTTTCCGGCAACCGTCTGGATCTTGCCGCCCACCTGATGCTGCAACACATTCCCGGCGGTCATCGGCAGATCATCGACCTTGGCTGCGGTAACGGCGTGCTGTCTCTGGCGGCGGCCCGGGCCAACCCGGACGCGGTGGTACACGCGGTGGACGAATCCTGGCATGCGGTTAAAAGCTGTGGCGACAACCTGGGCCGCTACCTCGAACCGGGACAATTCCAGACCCATTGGGACGACTGCCTGACCCACTTCGATGGCGACAGCGTCGACCTGATCCTGTGCAATCCGCCGTTCCACCAACAGCAGGCCATCACCGATCACATCGCCTGGCAGATGTTTCGCGACGCCAAACGCACCCTGGCGCCCGGCGGCCGCTTAAGAGTCATCGGCAATCGCCATCTGGGCTACCACATCAAACTGATGCGGTTGTTTGGCAAGGTGGAAACCGTGGCAGCCAACGCCAAATTTGTTATTCTCGATGCCGTTAAACACTAACCACCTCACCAGTTAGGGACCCCTATGAACAAAATTCTGCTCATCGCCGCCGCCCTCCTGCTCGGCGGCTGTGCCTCGACCCCCAACACTCTGATTCTGTCTCCGGATGCCCCCATGGTCGCCAGCCACAGCCCCCAAGGCCAACTGCGGATGGAAACCGTCGATCATCGCAGCGAACAGTACCTGGTGGAGATTCGCAGTGGCGACGGCGCCGCTCAACTGCTGAGCCCGGCCGAGCCCCCTAGACAACTGCTGGACAACGGTGTGCGCAACGCCCTGACCCGAATGGGCTTTGACATTAACCCCGCCGCCAATACTCGAATGACCCTGTCGCTGGACCGACTGGTGATGGAGGTGAATCAGACCACCTTTAAGCACGACGCCAACAGCCAGTTGGACGCCACCGTGTTCATCGACAACAACGGCCGCCAGCTGACCAAACGCTTTACCGTGCGCAGCAACTTCAACGGTCCGCTGAAACCGGACATGGCCCGCATCGAGCGCGAAATGAACGACCGCCTGACTCAGTTGATGACCGACATCGTCACCGACGCCGAAGTCCAACAGTACCTGCAATAAGGAGATGGCAAGGATGCGAACCCTGATCCCCCTGCTGCTGTCACTGTTCATCGGATCGGCCTGGGCCGATGCCATACAGAGTGACAATCTGTTCCCTCGGGTACAGATGCAGACCAGCAAAGGCACCCTGATCGTGGAACTGGATCGTACCCGGGCACCACTAACGGTGGACAACTTCCTCACCTACGTGGTCAACGGCGACTACGACAACACCGACTTTCATCGAGTGGTGGCCGGGTTTGTGGTTCAGGGCGGAGGCTACCGCGCCGATGGTGACGCCATCGCCGAACGGGCCACCATTTTCAATGAATCCGGTAACGGCTTGTCCAATGAGTACGGCAGCATCGCCATGGCACGGGAAAATGCGCCCCATACCGCCAGCAACCAGTTCTTCTTCAACCTGGACGACAACAGTCGCCTCGACCCGTCGCGGCGCCGCTGGGGATACGCGGTATTTGGCTCGGTCAGCGAAGGACTGGAGGTGCTCGACGCCATGGGCGAAGTGTCCACCGAATACGATCCGGACATGGGGGCCGACAGCAAGCCAGTCGAACCCCTGCTGTTGATCAAAGCCACCCTGTTACCGGAACAATAAGCCGATGATCGATCGCCTGCAGCAGCGCTTCGGCGCCTTTTCCGTCTATCTGCACAAGCGGGTATTGGTGCTGCTGGCGCTGGGGTTCTCTTCCGGCCTGCCACTGATGCTGGTGTTCGGCTCACTGTCTTTCTGGCTGCGGGAAGCGGGCATCGACCGCACCACCATCGGCTTCCTCAGCTGGGTGGCCATGGCCTACACCGTCAAGTTTTTGTGGGCACCGGTGGTGGACCGAATGCCGCTGCCGTTGGCAACCCGGCTGTTTGGCCGTCGCCGCAGCTGGATGCTGCTGTCGCAGTTGGGACTGGTCCTTGGCCTGGCCGGCATGGCCAGCTCCGATCCAACCCAGAACCTGACGGCACTGGTGGGCTTTGCCCTGATGGTGGCGCTGTGCTCGGCCACTCAGGACATCGTCATCGATGCCTTTCGCATCGAAACCGCGCCCGAAGAGATGCAGGGCGCACTGGCCGCCGCCTATCAAACCGGCTACCGCCTCGGCATGATGCTGGCCACCGCCGGCGCCCTAGCCATCGCCGCCTGGGCCGGCGGTGATGATGGGTACAATCCGGTGGGCTGGCAAACGGCCTACCTGGCCATGGCTGCCGCCATGAGCGTCGGCATCATCGCCACCTTGTTGGCCAAAGAGCCTGAGATCAACCCACAGCGATTGCAACTGGAGTCCCTGGACACGCTGGAGCGGCTGCTGCACCTGCCGCCACGGTTGCAGCGGTTGCTGATGTGGGGCTACACCGCCGTCGTCTGCCCGTTTAAGGACTTCTTCCAACGCTTTGGCCGCCAGGCACTGCTGATCCTGCTGCTGATCGCCTGCTACCGCATCTCCGACGTGGTCATGGGGGTAATGGCCAACGTGTTTTACGTCGACATGGGCTTCTCCAAGGCCGAGATTGCCACCATCTCCAAGGTGTATGGGGTGATCATGACCATGGTCGGCGCCGCCGTCGGCGGCGTGCTCATCGCCCGTTTCGGGACCCTGAAGATTCTGTTCGCCGGGGCTCTGGCCGTGGCCCTGACCAACCTGCTGTTTTCCCTTCAGGCGCTGGTGGGCTACAACACCACCTTACTGACGGTGGTAATTGCCGCCGACAGCTTCAGCGCTGGCATTGCCACCGCCGCCTTCATTACCTACCTGTCCAGCCTGACCAATGTGGCGTTTTCGGCCACCCAGTACGCGCTGCTGTCTTCGATGATGTTGCTGCTGCCCAAATTCCTGGCGGGCTTCTCCGGGGCCCTGGTGGACGCGGTCGGCTATCCGAGCTTCTTCCTGCTGTGCTGCTTGCTGGGGCTGCCGGTGCTGGTGCTGATTGCCCTCACCGCTCGCCATGGCAGCACCGGGCCGGCGCCGGAGGCCGACGCTCCCCAGCAACAGTAATGCCGTCACAGGGCTTTCCTTTGCTGGCCAAATCGGATTAAATTCATCCAATAAATTCATAAGATTAGGTGTCTTAGCCCCTAGTCCCACCATCACCCTGGAGTCGTAATGAATCGTCAGTCCCTGGGAATCGCATTCATGGTACTGTTATTGAGTGCCTGCTCCCTCGTCGAATACAACACCAATGACAAAACAGTCTCCAGCAGCCTAGTCAGTTTCCTCTACCCGGATGAGCAGAGCCGGGTAGAGCATCAGCCAGCGTTGCCCAGGTTAACCCTGCCGGTAAAAGTCGGCTTAAGCTTCGTCCCCTCCAGCAGCTGGCACGACCAGGCCCTGAGCGATGCCGAGCAGATGGCGTTATTGGAACAGATCAAAGACGCGTTTACCCAGTACGACTACATCGATCGGATTGAGGTGATTCCCAGCACCTACCTGAAGGCCGGCAAAGGCTTCGAGACCCTGGACCAGCTATCACGGCTGTATGACATCGATGTCATGGCACTGGTGTCCTACGACCAGATCACCAAGAGCCAGGAAAACACCGCCTCACTGCTGTACTGGACCATTGTCGGCATGTACCTGATCGAAGGCAACGACCACTCCAGCCAGACCTTCGTCGACACCGCCGTGTTTGATATTCGCAGCCGTACCCTACTGTTTCGGGCGCCGGGCCTGAGCAAGCTGGACGCCAGCTCCACCGCTGTGCACCGCAAAGGCGAACTGGACAAGCTGTCCATGGAGGGCTTCACCCAGGCCGTGGCACAGATGACCGTCAATCTGGACAAGGAACTGCACCGCTTTGAAACTCGGGTGAAGGAGGAAAAAATTGCTCAGGTAGAGACGAAACCGGGCTACAGCGGTGGCGGCCTGGGTGGGGTCGTACTGCTGGCCGGAGCCCTGCTGGTTGGCTGGCGACGCCACGGCCTGATCCCCTGATCGGCACCGCGACTGGCAATGGGCCAGCATCGCCGCGGATCACACCACGCCGGCATTGCGCCGGCGTGGTGCCTGTTGCCTTAAGCGAACAGGAAGGAGTACAGGAACCCGGCGCCGATGGCCATGGTCAGAATCACGGTGACAAAGGCTACAATCATTTGATTCTTAAAGATCGATTTCAGCAGAATCACCTCGGTCAGGCTGGCTCCGGCACTGCCGATGATCAACGCCATCACCGAACCCAGCGCCATCCCTTTGGCCACCAGTGCCGAACTCAGCGGAATCACCGCCTCGGCCCGAATGTACAGCGGAATACCGATGACGGCGGCAACCGGAATCGCGTACCAGTTACCGGCACCGGCGTACTTGGCAATCAGATCGGTGGGAATGAACCCATAGATCAACGCCCCCAGCGAGATCCCCAGCATCAAGTAAGGAAACACCTGCTTGAAGTCTTTCCAAGTCGCATGCCACAGACGCAGCCAGCGATTTTCCTTAACCACCTCGACACTGCCACAGGCGGTCGCCGTGCCGCAGCCGCCAGTAGCCACCGTCACCTGTGGCTCGGAAGACGCGCAGCAACTGCTGGTCGCCTGAGGTGCCGGGGCACTGTCACAGCAGCCCCCGCTGGTTGTCTTGGCGGCCGGTTCGCCACAACCACCGCTGGTGCCGCAACTGCTGCCACTGCCGGCGGCTTCATAGGCTTCCGGCTTCACATAACGCTCAAAGCCCAGTTTCTCTAACAGGATCCCGGCAGTGACCGACACCGCCATGGCCACCACAAAGTAGAACGCCGCCACCTTGATGCCAAAAGTCACCACAAACAGGCCGATGATCACCGGATTCAGCAGCGGGCTGGAGAACAGAAATACCATCATGGGTCCAAAACCCGCCCTGGCCCGAAGCAACCCTTTGAGGAACGGGATGGTGGAGCAAGAGCAAAACGGGGTAATGGAACCCAGCAGCGCCGCCACGATGTAACCCTTGCCCTTACGGGAACTCAGAATCGACTGAATCTTTTCCGGAGTCAGAAACTCCTGCAGCACGCCGACCAGATAGCTGATCACCAGGAACAGGATGATCAACTCGGTAGCAAGAAAGGCAAACATGTTGGCCGCCTCTTTGGCCATGGTCATAAACTCGGGACTCATAACAAGCTCTCAATCATTTCGAATAATGTCGAAATATTAGACCTGCCTAATATCGCCGTCAAGCAATTATTTCCATTAATATGGAATTGTTCATTATGAGATTGAAATTCTGTCGAATAAAATGTGGGTAAATCCCCCGAACACCCTCGGCGACCTGTCGGAACATGACCCCCTCAACAGTGACCCCGACGAAAATACCGTACACTGGTGGCCATGAACCCGATCGCCTTAACACCCCGTCGCCATGACTAACTGGATTGCCGCAACCTTGCTGGCCTTGCCGCTGTGGCTGGGCATGAGCCATGCAACGCCCCCCTTGCAAGGCATGCTGCTGTTCGCCCTGGCGATGATTCTGTGGAGCAGTCGCTTGCTGGGTGAATTGCCCGGCATTGTGCTGATTCCGGCCCTGGCGTTGGCACTTGGATTGATTCACCCCGCCGACATCGCCGATATTCTGTTATCACCGGTGCTGGCCATCTTCATCTTCGGCTTTACCTTTGCCACCCTGAGCCGGGAACAACAATTGGATCGTCTGACCCTGTCGCTGTTAAGCCGCTACTCCGGTCACAGCGAACGCCGAGCCTGCTACCTGCTGTTCGCCATGACCGCGCTGATCTCTATGTGGACCAGCAATGTGGTGACCACCGCCTTAATGCTGCCCCTGGCAATGAGTATCGCTCTGACCACGCCCAGTCAGCAGCAGGTCCACAAGACTCATTATCTGGGCATTGGCGTGGCCTTCAGTGCCACACTGGGTGGCATGGCTACCCAGGTGGGCAGCTCCACCAGCCTGATCGCCAGTAATCTCAGCGGACTCGACTTCATTGGCTGGTCCACCCTGGCGCTACCTGTGGTGGTGGTGTTGTGGCTGTTGATGCTGGTGACCCTGGAGATCCAGTTTCGACCTGAATTCAACCCCAACATGTCACTGCCCGAAGCCACCGCCATGACCCGGTCACAGCGGTGGACCTTGAGCATTGTGCTCGTCACTCTGATTATCTGGGTCGCCGGCGCCATCGCCCTCAGAGGGCAGACCCGCATCTACGGCCTGGTGCCCCTGATCGCCGTGCTGGCTTTGCTGGCCAAGGGGCTGGTAAGCCCCATGAGCGTCGTGAAGTCGATAAAATGGCGGGTGGTCAGCATCTTTGTCAGTGCCATTACCCTGGGAAAGGTGCTGCACAGCAGTGGCGGCGGCGAGTTACTGATGCAATCAGTATCGCCGCAGGCCTCGGCGCTGCCGCTGCTGGCCCAATTCGCCCTGTCACTGGCCATCATCGCTGTGGTCACCGAGTTTATGAGCAATGTCGCCAGTGCTTCTCTGCTGGCGCCGCTGTTGGCGTTGTTGCTGCTGCCTCAGGGGGTCAGTCAGGAACAGGTGGCATTGTTGGTGGGGATCGGCTGTTCCTTTGCCTTTGTGTTGCCCAGTTCCACCCCCACCAACAGCTTGATTCTGGCGTCGGGAGCGGTGTCCCCGTCCAGACTCATGCAGGTCGGCCTGAGGTACAAGTTAGTGGCCGTCTGTTTACTGCTGCTGGTGCTATACGCCGTTGGTGTCCGCCCTTAGGCTGGCTTTTTGGATACATCACAACTGTCCAGAAAGGTGTCCATCAGTGGCGTCAGATTGGCCTGCTTGTAGATGACGTAGATGTGCCTCGACTGTGTCTCGGTGTCGGTAGCCACTTCCACCAGTTCGCCCCGCTCCAGCTCAGCATCGACGGACAACAGCGGTAACACACTCAGGCCAAGGCCGGTGCCCACCGCCCGCTTAATGGCCCCCATGGTGTTCATGATGATCTCATCCTGAACCGTCACCCCCAGCCCCTTAAGCAGATGCAAAGACTCAATGCGGGTGGCCGAATCCTCCTCATCCAGAATCCAGGTCGCGGCAGACAAGTCTGCCGCAGTGGCTGGCCGGTGGGCCAATTTATGCCCAGGCGCCGCGACCACACATAAGCGGTCACTGCGCCAGCGAATGAACTCCAGATCTTTGCTTTTGGGAGGGCGGCCGATAAACGCCAGATCCAGCTCATTCTGAGTCACTAACTCTTCGATGGCGGTGCTGGAAAGAATTTTGAGGCGAGTGTTAACCGAAGGGTACAGCATTTTGAAATGAGGCAGCTTTTTAGACAGTACGTAATTGCCAGAGGTCTTATTGGCGCCAATACTTAAAGTGCCGCCGATGCCTTGAGCTTGCTCCTTAAACAGCTTCTCCAGCTGCTGCACTTTATTCAGCACCGTATTGGCGTAGGTCAGCACCAGAGTGCCGGAATCGGTGATCACCAGCCCGGACGCGGTTCGCTCAAACAGACGAGCCCCCAGTGAAGACTCCAACTCCTTCAGGCTCATGCTCACCGCCGGCACCGACAGATGCAGTTGCCGCGCCGCCTTAGACAGCTGACGACCGTCACAAATGGCCTTGAACACCGTCAATTGCTTTAACGTAATTCTCATGACTCTCCCTCACCTTTGCCTACAGTGTATCCAGCCCCGTGCCAATGCGCTGCGGCAACCCTCACGCAGGCTAAAAAAAGCGGGACCCTAGGTCCCGCTTTCGTCGATGTGATGATGATGTTCTGAGTTACTTATCCTTGGCAAAGGCCGCCGCATGGGCACCGGCCCGGCGACCAAAGACCACGGTATCGGCAATGGCATTGCCACCCAGGCGGTTATAGCCATGAACCCCGCCAGTGACTTCACCGGCAGCATACAGACCTGGAATTGGCCAGCTCTGCAGGTTCAGCACTTCGGACTCATCGCTGATGGCCACGCCGCCCATGGTATGGTGAATGCCCGGTGCCACCTTCACCGCATAGTAAGGAGGTTTGCTCAAATTCAGTGGCATGTCTTCACGGCCAAAGGCCTCGTCCTTACCCTTAGCCTGGTAACCATTGTAGGCGGTCACGGTTGTTGGCAGATCCTTCATACCGGTGATGCTCGCCAGCTCCTCGACGGTGTTGGCTTTTGACAACATGCCCAGGTGGTCGTAACCCCGTACCATCTTCTTCTTTTCCACCAGTTGCTGGTCAAACACCAACCAGGCGTATTGATCCTTCTGCTTCAAAATGGCGTCAGACGCCCGGTCACGGGTGGTCAGTTCACTGATAAAACGCTGACCATCGGTGTTGACCATAATTGCTCCCACACCTCGCACGGTCTCGGAGATCAGGATGCGACTGTCCTTACCGATGGTCGGGTGCGCCTGAATCCAGTCGATGTCGGTCATGGACGCACCGATCTCCTTGGCCAAGGTGATGCCATCACCGGTGGCGGTGACGTTGTTGGAGCTGGTCATATCGGCGAAAGTAGGCCGGTAGTAGGCGATCATCTCTTTATTCATGCCGTAGCCACCGGTAGCCAGAACCACCGAGTCGGCCGCCACCATGCGGTAGCCAGAGTGCTTACCGTGCACCACCACCCCGGCAATGCTCTTATCGTCGTTCAGCACCAGCTTTTCTACCCGGGAGTTAAGGCGCACGTCGACATTTTCACGTTTGGCCGCTTTACGCAGGGTGTCAATGATGTGAGGGCCGACACTGGCACCGCCGGAAGGCCGGTGAGTCCGCTCAACCCGGGCACCGCCAGAGCGCTTCAGGTCATCCATGTTGGCACCCAGAGACTCCAACCACTTGATGCCGTCCGCCGACTCCTCGGCCATGATCCGCACCAACGACTCATCATTTTGATAACGCCCCCCTTTCATGGCATCTTCGACGAACCAGTCGATGCTGTCCTTGATCCCTTTTTTCTGCTGCTGCGGCGTCATTACCGCATTGAAGCCACCGGCAGCCAGCATGGAGTTGCCACCGGAGTACGGCGCCTTTTCAAACAAAATGACCTTGGCCCCCGCCATTTTGGCGGAGATGGCGGCGTTGAACCCGGCACTGCCGGCACCCACGACAATCACGTCGGTGGTTTCTACCGGGCCTTTGTCGATGGCTTTCTGAATCGCGTCCTGATCCCACTCAGCGTCCCAAGCTGGCTTTGCTTTGGCGTCGGCAAACGGCATCGACTCGATGTCGAAAGAGTGACAGTCGTTACATTTAAACACCGGCTGTTCGTGTGCCTTATGGCAAGAGCTGCAATTGATGTCACCCAGGTGAGAAGAGTGAGGATCGAACTCCAGTTCACTGTTGGCCAACTCCTCGTAGCCACCGTGACACTCTTTACACTGAGTGTTCTCATGGGTTTCGCTGTCGGCAACCTTGCCAATGGGCTTGGCATGGCAAGACTCGCAACTGCCCATGTCAGCATGAAACTGTGCCAGCGAATCCGCACCAGCAGAAGCGGTTGCGGACAAACTCATCAGCACGGCGGCGACCGATAAACAGGATAATTTAATTTTCACAGTAATAACCTTTCCAAGCAGGGTTTCTGAATTCATTTTTAGAATACCCGTACCACTAAAGGGATAAACTTGACCGACTTCAAACTCCTTCAGACGTTCATTTCGATCTATTTAATTAGGTTTAAGAAAAATTGAATAGCAATTAATTCCAGCGTGACATGATTCAAAATGTGAATTTTTTTCACTCCTTAAACTAAATGCAACGACACAAGGAATCCATCATGAAAAAAATTGCACTACTCTGCCTGGCCTCCCTGGCATCCTCTTCCGCCCTTGCAGAATCCCCCACTGTATACGGCCGAATGTGGTTAGGAACCACTTACTCCGATAACGGAATCGCCAGCAACGAAAAGGTCAAAGGCACGGCATTAGAGAGCTATTCCTCTACCCTTGGAATCAAAGGGAGCTACGACATCGCCCCTGAACTGGCGGTAATATACAAAGCCCAGGTTATTATTCAGGGCATGGACCAAGATAAGTCTGAAGATCCATTTAAAGCACACAACACCTATTTGGGTTTAAAAGGTAATTTTGGTGAGGTCGTATTTGGTAGAAATGACACTGCCTTTAAAAAGCTCGAAGGTGGAATCGATCAGTTTAATATTACCTCGGCGGATATGAGCAAGTTATTTGCCGGTAATGATCGCCTGTCTGACTCCGTCAACTATTACAGCCCGACCCTGGCAGGCGTGCGCTTTGGCGCCGTCTACGTCCTCGAGGATGACTTTCAGGGCAGCGCCGATCTGAATGATGCCAATAATTATGCCGTAACCATGACCCTGGGCGACGGCAAACTGAAATCCACCAATCATTACCTGGGATTGGGCTACGCCGATGGCTTGAATGGATTAAAAGCAGTTCGGGTTTCTGCCGGACTGAAATGGAACCATCTTAAACTGGGTGCCATCTATCAGGATTCGGAGTCCCTCAAATACACCAACCTCGAGGGTCAGTCCTGGTTGTTGAGCGCCGCCTACAGCATCAGCAAACAACACATCCTCAAAGCCCAGTTTGGCGGCGACGATTCCGGCCTGGGTAAGCTCACTAAGAATGCCGGTGCCTCACTGGGCGACGTCAGCGACAACCAGTCTTATGCGTACACGCTCGGCTATGACTACAAAGCCAGCAAACAGGTCACCATGGGCCTTATCGCTGCGTACTACGACGGCGAGTTTACCGACAATCTCGGCAAACAGAGCTTCGATGACACTCTGTTCACCGCCCACCTGAAGTACATGTTCTGAGTACCGGTGGCGGCAAATTCCCGGCCGTCCAATCCTCGCGTATGCTAAACTGGCGCCTTGTCATCCAGCAAGGCGCCACCATGAGCCACTCCCAACCCAATAACCCCCTGCACGGCGTTAAGCTGCAAACCATCGTCGAAGATCTGGCCGAATATTATGGCTGGACCGAGCTCGGTCGCCGCATTCCAGTCAACTGCTTCAACAGCAACCCGTCGGTGAAATCCAGCCTCAAATTTCTGCGCCGCACTCCCTGGGCAAGAGACAAAGTCGAACAGCTGTATCTGGACTCGCAACAGGACATCAACGACTGGCGCCAACAGCACCCAAGCTGAAACAACTGGTATAACCAGTTGAGTTGCCAGAGATCGACACTTGTTCGCATCGAGCTGACCTGTTATCACTGCTGGCAATCCTTACTCAACTCATAAGAAGTCGTTGTTTATGAAGAAACTCACCCTGATTGCCGCCCTCACTGCCGGCCTGTCACTCTCGGCCGTCGCCGCCACCGACATCGCCGGTGTCAAGGTCAACGACCAGATCCAGCTGCAGGGTAAGCCCCTGACTCTCAGCGGCGCAGGCATCCGCTCTAAGTTCTTCATGGATCTGTACGTCGGCTCCCTCTACAGCGCCGCGACTGGGGTGGACGCCGACAGCGTGATTCACGGCGAGCACGCCAGTGCCATTCGCCTCAACATCGTTTCCGGGCTGATCACTTCCGATAAGATGATCGACACCATCGAAGAAGGCTTTGAAAATGCCGCTGGCGACGACTTCGACGCCCTCAAGCCGCAGATCGACCGCTTTATTGCCGTCTTCAATGACAAGATCGTCGAGGGTGACCAGTTCACCCTGCTGTCGCTGCCCGGTGTCGGGGTCGAAGCCTATAAGAACGGACAATTGCTGACTCTGGTAGAAGGCGAACGCTTCCGTCAGGCGCTGCTGGGAATCTGGCTGGGCAATAAACCGGCCGACAAAGACCTCAAGCAGGAGATGTTGGGCCAATAACTCCGTGGCACCTTGATGAATAGAAACGGACGCCGACGCGTCCGTTTTTTTTATCGACCAGGAGGCCGGTAGCCCGCCAGAAACAGGCTCACCGTCTGCCGCAGGTAGTCATCGCGTTGACGAGCGTCCATCACCTGCTCCAATCCCAACTCACCGCGCATCTTATCCATGGTCTGCAACATCAACAGCAACTGCTGTGCCGCAAACAGGCAGTTGGGGATCGCCAGGATTCCGCGCTGATTCAACTGGATCAGATAGCCCAGCATCAACGCCTGCATGCGGCTGGGGCCGGCGCCATAGTAAAGCTCGGATAACTCCGGGTGAGTTTCGGCACTGCGAACGCAAGAACAATAGATATGACGCGCTTCGTGACTGAGCACCATGTCGCTGAACCTGTGAGCAAAATCCAGCAGCACTTCGGCCGGTTCGGCGTCGAGATCAAAGCCT
Source organism: Ferrimonas kyonanensis DSM 18153 (assembly GCF_000425405.1). GTDB lineage: Bacteria > Pseudomonadota > Gammaproteobacteria > Enterobacterales > Shewanellaceae > Ferrimonas > Ferrimonas kyonanensis. Next base: position 191,096 of record NZ_AUDJ01000011.1, read on the forward strand.
TCCGGGGTCATCTGATGGCTGCTGCAGCGGCTCTCGATGCAGTGGACAAACAGGTCGTTTTTGTTACCAAAATGAGAATACACCGTCTGCTTAGAGACCCCGGCCCGTTCAGCCACCTCGTCCATGGAGGTGGTTTCCAGCCCGTTCTGCATAAAGAGTTCGGTGGCGGCTTCCAATATCTGGCAGCGTTTTTTGCTCTTCCTGTCGCAACCTGCTGATCCCATAAGCCCTCACAATAAAGTTACAACTAATTTACAAATCATACTGGACAGTCTAGTTTGATTCTACCAAACTAGACTCACTAGTCTAATTGTAAAGTGGTTGTTATGACAAGATTCCCATGGCTGACGGCCACAATGCTGGCCCTGACACTAAGCGGCTGCCAGCAGCCCGCTCCCCAGGCGGTGGATAAGGCACCCGCCGAGGTGTATGCCCGGTCGATTCAGATGCAAACCAGTTACCCGATCACCCATCGCTTTGTCGGCCGGGTCTACCATCCGCTCACCAGTGAGATCGGCTTTGAACCCTCAGGCACCGTCGATCGAATCGCCGTCGATCTGGGGCAAACGGTGAGACAGGGGCAAACCCTGGCCACTCTGGATACGCGACTGTTGCACAGCGAGGCGGATCAGCTTCGAGCCTCTCTGGCGCAGAATCAGGCCGATCTGTCCCTGACCCAAGCCACCCTCAAGCGGCAGTTATCCCTGTCCAAACAAGGCTACCAGTCAGAACAGCAGCTGGATGAACTTCGCAGCCAGCAGGCCCAGCTGCAGGCCCGACGCCAGCAACTGCAAGCCAACCTGCAATCGGTGGACATTCGGTTGCAAAAAAGCACCCTCACTGCGCCCTACGCTGGCACCATAGTCCAACGTCATCTGACTCAAGGTCAGGTCACCGGCAATGGCCAGCCCGCCTTTACCCTGGTGCCCGACGGCGCCGCCGAAGCCCGGGTCGGACTGCCGGTACGGCTGCTGTCGCGGCTGCCATTGGATCACCCGTGGCGCGCCAGCATTGATGGCCAACCTCTGGCACTGGACTACATCGGCCGCAGCGTCGAAGTGGATCCCACCACCCGCACCGTTACCCTCAGGTTTGCCTTAAGTCCAGAACAGAAATTACTCAATGGTCAGCTGATGTATCTGGAGGTGGAAGAGCAGATCACCGCCGTCACCGCTCAAGTGCCGCTCACCGCACTGACGGCCGGACTACGTGGGCTGTGGAATCTGTACGTGCTGGAGGACCTGGGCGACGACAGCTATCAGATCAGTCGCCGCGACGTTCGAGTGCTGCATGCCGATCAGCACCACGCCTGGGTCGAAGGGGCCATCAGCAATGACGATCGACTGATCACCACCGGCCTGCAGCGACTGGTCAGTGGCCAGCGGGTCAGAGTCATCGATGATCAGTCCCAGTTGGTGGTCAGTCAGACCACGGTGCTGGAGGGCACGTTGTGATTCGGGCCCTAGTTCAAAACCCCAGAGTCGCCGCCCTGCTGACGGCCTTGCTGCTGGTCAGTGGTCTCAGTGCTCTCTCCAATCTGCCCCGCACCGAAGACCCTAACCTCACCAATCGAGTGGCCGCCGTCATCACCCCCTACCCCGGCGCCACCGCAGAGCGGGTCGAAGCCCTGGTCACCGAGCCGCTGGAAGCGTCATTGCGACAACTGGATGAGATCAAAAACCTCACTTCGACCTCTCGTCCCGGCATCTCGGTGGTCACCATTGAACTGCAGGATCGGGTTATGGACGCCGACCCGGTCTGGTCCCGGGCCCGGGATCTGATCGCCGATACCGCACCGACGCTGCCCCAGGGCACCGCGTCACCGACCCTGGACGATCAACTGGCCTATGCCTTTACCCGCATCTTTGCTTTCACCTGGCAGGGACAAGGCCAGGCGGACGCCACCATATTGGGCCGCTATGCCGACGAGCTGGCCAGCCGCTTGCGGTTGGTGCCGGGCACCGATTTCGTTAAGGTGCTGGGCAAGATGGAGGAGGAGATACTGGTCAGTATCGACGACGCCGAGTTGTATGCCCTGGGACTTTCCATCGACGATCTTGCCGCCCAGATTCGGGCCGCCGACAGCAAAACCGCCTCCGGTAACCTCGAGGGTAACCGCATCAGGGCTCAGTTAGAGGTCTCCGGCGAGCTGGTGTCTCTCAACCGCATTCGTCAGGTGCCGCTGCGACCGGGTGATCAATTGCAGACCCTGAGGGTGATGGACGTGGCCAGTGTCAGTCGCAGCGCCAAGTGGCCACCTCAGGAGCTGGTACTCAGCCAGGGACAACAAGGGGTGCTGGTGGCGGTACGCATGCTGCCGGACACCCGCATCGACCGCTGGAACGATCAGGTGGAACAGACGCTGGCGCAGCTGACACCGCTGCTCTCAGGCAACGTCAGCCTGGACACCCTGTTTAATCAGCAAGGTTACACCGAGATTCGCCTCAGCGAATTGGTGGGCAACCTGGGGCTGGGCTTCATGCTGATCCTGGCGGTGCTGCTGGTGACCCTGGGCTGGCGCAGTGCCCTGCTGGTGGCCTTTGCCCTGCCGGTCACCGTGCTGTTTACCCTGTTCTGCATGCAGCTGTACGGACTGCCAATACACCAGATGTCGGTCACCGGTCTGGTGGTGGCCTTGGGGATCATGGTGGACAACGCCATTGTAGTGGTCGATGCCATCGGTCAACGCCGCAGTCGCGGCATGAGTGGCGTCGAAGCGGTGACGGCCACGGTGCGCCAGTTCTGGCTGCCACTGCTCAGCTCCACCCTGACCACGGTGCTGGCGTTTGCCCCCATCTTCCTGATGCCCGGCCCGGCTGGCGAGTTTGTCGGCGGCATTGCCCTGGCGGTGAGCTTTGCCCTGGTGGGATCCTACCTGGTTTCCCTGACCCTTATCGCCGGCCTCGGCGGCCGCTTTATCGGTCCCCGGCAAGGCAACCACTGGTGGCAGCAAGGCATAACCCTACCCTGGCTGGGGCAGGCGCTGCGCCGCACCCTGGCCATCGCCCTCGCCTGGCCAAAACTGACGCTGTTGGCGATGCTGATGATGCCGGCGACCGGCTTCTGGGCTGCGGGCCAGATGACGGAACAGTTCTTTCCCGCGGCCGACCGCGACATGTTTCATATCGAGGTGTTCATGCCTCAGCAAGCCAGCCTGCCCAACACCGTCGAAGCGGTCAGCGAGCTGGACAACTGGCTGCGCCAGCAAGCGGGGATTGAACAAACCAGCTGGACCTTTGGCCGCAACAGCCCGTCGTTCTACTACAACCTGTTGCAGCGTCGTCGCGGTGCCGCCAACTACGCCCAGGGGATGATCACCGCCACCGACTTCGAAGTGGCTAACCGGCTGATTCCACAGTTACAAAAGCAGTTAGATAGCCGCCATCCACAGATGCAGATTCTGGTCCGCAAGCTGGAGCAGGGCCCGCCATTCAACGCCCCCATCGAACTGCGGGTCTATGGTCCGGAGCTGGATCAGCTGACTCAACTGGGGGATCAACTGAGGCTACTGCTGAACCGGCAGCCGGACATTACCCAGACCCGCGCCACCCTCACCAGCGGCGCCGCCCGGGTCAAACTGGCCATCGACGAGGAAGCCAGCCTGGCCAACGGCCTGACCCTGTCTCAGGTCGCCGGGCAACTGCGGGCCTCCATGGACGGTGTGGTAGGCGGCACGGTTCTCGAAGGAGTCGAAAACCTGCCGGTACGGGTGCGACTCAATGCCCGGGATCGTAATCAGGCGGCGGATCTGGGGTCAGTACAGCTGATCAGCGCGTCGGCCAACCCCACCATGCTGCCGCTGTCGGCGGTATCACAGATGAGCATCGAGTCCGGCCGGGCCGCCATTCCCCGGCGCAATGGCCAGCGCATCAACAGTATCGAAGGCTATCTGGTGGCCGGTGTTCTGCCCTCCAAGGTGTTGGATGAGATCGATGCCGAGCTGGCCCAGTTTCGCCAGTCACTGCCGGCGGGATACCGGCTGGAGATTGGTGGCGAAAGCGCCAAGCGGGATCAGGCGGTGGCCAAGCTGATGTCGTCGGTCACCATCATCATGGTGCTGCTGATCAGCGTGGTGGTGCTCAGTTTCAACTCGTTCAGGCTGACCACGGTGATTCTGGCCAGTGCCGGTCAGTCTGCCGGTCTGGGGCTGCTGTCGGTATACCTGATGGGCTTTCCCTTTGGATTTAACGTCATCAACGCCCTGATGGGCTTGGCGGGTCTGGCCATCAACGCGGCCATTGTGATTCTGGCGGAGCTGGAGGAGAACCCGCAGGCCAGTGATGGCGATCCCCAGGCGATCATCGATACCGTGGTAGGCTGTGGCCGCCACATCGGCTCCACCACCATCACTACCTTTGGCGGCTTCCTGCCGCTGATACTGGCCGGAGGCGGCTTTTGGCCGCCGTTCGCGGTGGCCATCGCAGGAGGAACCCTGCTGACCACCTTCCTGTCCTTTGTGTTTGTGCCGGCCTGTTACCTGCTGATTCGGGGACGACGACGCCCCCAACCCCGGCCAGCGCTGGCGGCAACGGCCTGATTCAGCGGCCGCTGCCATTGATGATGCGGTTGTAGAGCTGATCTTTCAGCTCTACCCGCCGACTCTTCATGCGATTAAATTCGGTGTCACTGGTGGGGACGTCGTTCATCTCCAGGCCGCGAATGCGGTGATCCAGGCTGTGGTACTCTCTGGCCATGGACGCAAATTCGTCATCCTGATGCTTCAAGGTGTGGATCCGATCCTTATAATCCGGAAATTCATCCAGCAGGCTGTGGCTTTCTCCAAGCATGGCGGGCTCCTTTGTGTGAGCGTGAACGGTGCTATAAAGTTAGTCAAGGATCGTCGTCACTACCAGAGCCCATAGGCCCCGGCGCCCCCACCACACCAACACAAAGAAGCTAACTGTCTCTATTTCACCGCCTTATCATCCAAAGCCCGACGCAAACGTTGCACCTCCTCCTCGCTGAACGTCTGCTCGCGGATCAGCGATTCCACCATGGCCGCCTTGTGCTGATGCCAGTGCTGCAATTGCTGGTGCCCCTGCCTCTCCAACTCCGCCACCAAGGCCTGGGCCTGGGCCGCCATCCGCTCCCCCTCCAGGGCCAGAGTTTGTTGCAGCTGCTGCAGTTGCGCCCGCTCGGGCAACTCCGGCAGCTCAATCACCCGCACCCGCGCCGAGCGTGCATCGTCACTGAGCCACAGAGACCACTGCCCCGGCTGCGCCGCCATTGCCTGCAAGCGATGCAACCAGCTATCCCGGATTGACGGCTCCAACGTCGCCAGCAAGGCCTCCACCCGGCGCCAGTCCGGGGACGCCGAATCCAGGCTGAGATGACTGCGTTCGCCGACATCTTCAAAGGCCAGTGACAACCCGCCCTCGGCCTGTCGGGCGGTCAGCGACGCGGCCCCGGCTGCGGCCGACACCGACAGTACTGCCACAATGGCCAGATATCTTAATGTCATGAAGTGCTCCTTGTTCGAGGTAAACCCAACCTCAGCTAAGAAAGAAGCGTGCCAAGGTCGCCGGGGCCCGTATGCGCGCACCTGGGGCGCCACCGGTAGGCCTTCGCTCCCCATATGGGTCCCCCCTCTCCTCATATGAGCACCGACCGGCCTTGCCAGTGGTTCCTCGCGCCCAGCCGTGCTAACGTCGGCTTTGGCACGAGTCTTGATGGGCAATCCTTACGGAGGAGGAACCGATGTCCCTGAAACGTTACCTGATGATCGCCTTTGGCTCGCTCATATTGCTGTTTACCCTGATGCAGTGGCTGCTGATCCAGCAGCTCACCGGCGAATTTCGCGCCCAGCTGGCCAACCGCTCCGAAACCGTGGCTCAGCAGGTCGCCGAAGTCACCATCGACACCCTGCTGCCCACCGAATCACTGACGCTGCCAACCATGGCTCCCCTTGCGGCGACGGCCCCGCGGCCATCGGAGCCACTTCAGCCCGAGGCGGTGCCGAATCAACCGCTCCAATTGAATGCCGACATCGAGGCGGAGCTGCAGCGGGCGCGAGCCCAACTGGCCGAAGAGGAACAACGACAGCAGCAACGATTACAACAGCAACAACAGCAGATTGCCGACATCGAACAACGACTGGAGCGAGTGCACTCCCAACTGGAGCTGGAAGCCCACCAAAACGAGCTGCAACATCGCCTGCATCGGCTGCAGCAAACCGAGATGACCATCGACGCTCTCAGCGACGCCGGCGACTTCCTGTCCCAGCAGCAAGTGGAGGAGATTCGCGCCGCCGCCGAACGTGCCCGCGACGCATTGAAACAGCAAGCCAAGCAGATCCAGGTGGTGTTTCCGGATCAACAAAACCAGTTAATCATTAAAGGCCTGGGGGCTAACCTGGCGGTGCCGCTGGATTGGCAACCGCAGCAACAGATGCTGAACCGCTTCGTCGAACGGGTGCTATTGGTGCTGCTCATCGGTGCATTGTTGAGCCTGATCGGCGTGGTGCTGCTGTCACGCAAACTGGCGCAGCCACTGGAGCAACTGGATGAGGGCTGCCAGCGCCTGTCCCGGGGCGAACTGGGATTGCAGCTGCGCCGCAGCGGTACCCAGGAAACCCGCCGCGCCATCGACACCTTTAACCACATGAGCACCGAGCTCAAACGCAGTCAGGACCAACAGCAGCAGTTTCAGCAACGCCGGCACCTGGCCGAACTCGGCGAGATCACCCGGGGCATCGCCCACGCGCTGCGAAACCCCCTGCACACCATCGGCCTTCTGCTCGACGGCCTGCCCTCGGAGCAGGAACGGCTGAAAGGACAGATTGCCGCCAAACTGGAACACCTGGACACCAGCCTGTCGGCACTGTTAACCCTGTCCAGCAATGGCCTTGACCGTACCCAGACGGTGAAGCTGTTCCCCCTGGTGGAAGAGGTGAGGCTGGAGCTAAGCCAGGCCCAACACCCGGTTCACTTTGACAATCAGCTGCCCGAACAACTGACCGTGGCCGGAGCAGAGATCGAACTGCGAACCATACTGCATACCCTGATGGCCAACGCCCAGCAGGCCTCGCAACCGGATCAATGGGTGCGCATCCACAGCAGTCACAGCCAGGGACACCACTACATCTGGGTAGAGGACCAGGGCTGCGGACTCAGTGACGAGATTCGTCCACACCTGTTTGAGCCCCACCAGACCACCAAGCCCGAAGGCGCCGGCATGGGGCTGTACATCGCCCGCCGCATCGCCCGACTGTGGTATCAGGGCGACATCCTAATCGAAGAGCAACCGCAGGGATTGCGGGTCGGATTGGCCCTGCCACAACAGAGAGACACTCCATGAGCACCAATAGCGGACAGCGCATTTTACTGTTAGAAGACGATGCCACCCAGAGGGCATTATTGCAGCAGATGCTGCAACAGGCCGGACACCAGGTGGCGGCAGTGGCCGACGCCGACAGCGCCTGGCAGCAGCTGACTCAGGGTGAGTGGCAGATCCTGTTCAGCGACTGGAAGCTGGCCAGGGGGGATGCCGGCGCCGTCATCGCCCGGGCCCGGCGCCAATTCCCCACTCTGGGGATCATTGTCGCCACCGCCTACGGCTCCATCGACCATGCGGTGGAAGCGATCAAGATCGGTGCCGACGATTACCTGCCCAAGCCGTTTCAAAAACCGGCCATGCTGCTGGCCATCGACAAAGTCGCCCGCCAGCATCAATTAAAAGAGGACAACCAGCGACTCAACAACCAATTGCAGCGGCACAATCAACTGCTGGATATGGTAGGCGGCAGCGCGGTAATGACCCGGCTGTATCAGCGCATCGAGCGCATTAGTGCCATCAATACCACGGTGCTGATTCAGGGGGAGAGCGGCACCGGCAAGGAGTTGGTGGCCCAGGCGATTCATCGTCTGTCACAACGAAGTGGTGCCTTTATCGCCCTGAACTGCGGTGCCATTCCCGAAAGCCTGGCGGAATCCGAGCTGTTTGGCCATGAAAAAGGGGCCTTTACCGGGGCCGTCGGCGCCAAAGCCGGCAAGCTGGAAGCGGCTCAGGGCGGCACCCTGTTTCTGGATGAGATTGGCGAGTTGCCACTGACCCTGCAGACCCGGCTGTTGCGGGTGTTGCAGGAGGGCCGGGTCACCCGCATCGGCAGCCATAAAGAGATTGAGCTGGACATTCGGGTAGTGGCAGCCACCAACCGGGATCTGCTGGAGGAGGTTCAGGCACAGCGGTTTCGCCAGGATCTGTACTACCGCCTTAACGTCATTCCGGTCAGCCTGCCGCCGTTGCAGCAACGCCGGGAAGACATCCCGTCACTGGCCGAGCACTTTTTGTGTCATTTCAGCGACAAGTATCAGCAGCCGAAGCCCCAGTTGTCGGCTGCCGAACTGACGGCATTGGAGAACCACGACTGGCCCGGCAATGTGCGTGAATTGAGTAATTGTATGGAGCGGTTTGTGTTGCTGCAGGAGTTGGATCTGCAGCCAATTCGCTGCCAGGGCAGCATCGAACTGCCCGAGGCCGGCCTCAACTGGGAGAGCGTCGAAAAAGCCTACCTGCAGGCGGCGCTGGATCGTTCCGGAGGCAACCGAACCGAGGCGGCACGACTGCTGGGACTGGGTTACAAGGCCTTTTTGTACCGTTCCGAGAAATACGGATTAGGCCAGTAACCCGATGCTGTCTACAGGCCTTTATGGGTAAACAACATGGCGCGATCGGCCGCAAATCCCACCTTGATCTGCCGTTGATCGGTGCCCCAGACGCAGGTTTCGGTGCCCATGGAGCCAGAGCAGTCATCGGCCCGGCCAATCACCGCTTCCACATCGGCCTTGGACATTCCCAGTTCCAGCTTATCGTAATTTTCTTGCGTAATACGGCTGCAGCCACTGAGCAGCAGCACGGCGGCGACGGTCATTCCCATCCAGCGCATGTTCGATTCCCACAGTGAGTCTTTGCCCATCAATGTAACTTTTACCACTTGAAAAACCAACCAAAGAGTACCGGTTCACTTTGCAGGATGAATCCCATTATGCCGTTAGGTGCATGTGACCCCGATCAACCCTTTCGCAGACGAATTAATTTACTCTGTGCTGCACCAACTCCCGCGCCTGAACGACGCTTAAAAATAAAAATTAACAGGGGACAACATGGATTTCCGCTTCTGGAACATTGGCCGTCAAATCGGCGTTTCTGCTTTGCTGCTGACTATCCTCACCTTTTCCATGACCGGCTTCTTCGGCTACCGGGTCGCCGCCGACAGCCTTATCGAAACACTGCAGGAGTCCGAGGCCGAGATGGCCCGAACCCTGTCCGACACTCTGGATTTGCAATACAAACTGCTGATCAAACAGGTGCGCACCAATGCCGACCTGTTTGACAAGATGTTCTCCAATACCTTCACCCTGATGGACCGTCGAATCAACATCGCCGGCGCCAACGCTCCGGGACTGCGCCACGGTCGCAGCCTGGTCAACAGCGCCGTCGCCCACGTGGATCGCTTTGCCAACATGACCGGCGGCAATGCCACCGTATTCGTTAAAGACGGCGATGACTTTACCCGCATCTCATCGTCACTGCGCAAACAAGACGGTAAGCGGGCCACCGGCACCAAGCTGGGCAAGAACCATCCGGCCTACTCGCTGATCATGGCCGGCAAGTCCTACGAGGGTTACGCGACCCTGTTTGGTAAGCGCTACGCCACCAGCTACCGTCCCATCCGCGACGAAGCCGGTCAGGTGATCGGCATCCTCTACATCGGTCAGGACGTCACCGAGATGATGCAGTCCATGGGCGACGCCCTGGCGGCAATCACCATCGGCCAGACCGGCTACGTATCACTGCTGCGCTACGAAGACGGCGGTTTCATGTACCACCCGGAGTATACCGGCCAGAATCAAAGCCAGTTCACCGATGACCAGGGCCAGTCCATCTATGGCCCGGCCCTGGCCCAGAAACAGCGGACCGAGTCCAACTTCACCCGCAACGGCGACAGCTGGTACATGCTGGCGATGCCGGTGCCAGACGCTAACTGGATGGTGACCCTGCAGGTACCGGAGAAAGAGCTGAAACACGCCCTGCTGCCGCTGGCCCAGACCAACATCGGCCTGTCGCTGTTTGGTTGTGTGCTGATCACCGTCCTGCTGTGGATCATGCTGGCCCGCAACCTGAAGCCACTGACAGTGCTGTGCAAACAGGTCGAAGCCATCGGCCAGGGTGAGCTGAACATCGCCCTCAACAATGCCAGTGACCAGAGCAACAACGAGGTGCACCGCATCACCAACAGCGTCGCCTTTATGACCGCCAACCTGAGGGAGCTGATTGGCACCCTGCAGCAGTCCACCTCCAAACTGGAACAGTCTGCCGCCGACATGCAGAACGTCGCCGAGGTTAACGGCAGTGGCGCCCAGCAGATGATGCAGCAAACGGATCAGATTGCCGCCGCCGTCGAAGAGTTAACCACCTCGGTGCAGGAAGTGGCCCGTCACGCCACCAGCTCGGCCGAACAGACCGTGGCCGTCGACCAGGCCGCCAAAGATGGCGATCAACAGGTGGATAAAGTGATTGAGCAGATGCAGGCCCTGGGCAATGCCCTGGAGGGCGGCAATCAGGCCATCGGTCGAGTCGAAGAGGGCAGCCACGCCATCACCAAGGTGATTCAGGTGATTAACGAGATCGCCGAGCAAACCAACTTGCTGGCGCTGAACGCCGCCATCGAAGCCGCCCGGGCCGGCGAGCAGGGACGTGGCTTCGCGGTGGTCGCCGACGAGGTACGCACCCTGGCACAGCGAACCCAGAACTCCATCAGTGAGATCACCACCACCATCGAGCAGCTGCAGCAGCGCACCCAGGACGCGGTTGGACAGATGCACGAAAGCCGCAAACTGGGCGAGACCTCGTCGCAGCTGAGCGTTCAGGCCGGTGACTCGCTGACCGAGATCTCTCACAGCGTCACCGACCTGTCTCAGAACGCCACCTCCATCGCTACCGCCACCGAACAGCAGGGGTCCGTAGCCGAGGAGATTGCCCGCAACATTAACGGCATTACCGAGCTGGCTCGGGAATCGGAGCAAACCGCCGGTCAGACCGTCGATGCGTCCGAGCAGTTGACCTCCCTGGCGGCCGAGCTGAGAAATCAGCTGTCACACTTCAAGGCCTAAGCCGGCTTCACCACATAACAATCCCGCCACCAGGCGGGATTTTTTTGGCCCCGAATCAGCCCCTTTGAGCAAAGATAAGCGGGTCGTTCCGGACATAACCCTGGCGCAAACGCAAGACAGTCGCTGGCGCCTTATCCACAGTTACCCGCATCCACCGCGTTCAGCATGCTCAGCACAGTGAGGTTGGTACCACCGGCGCTGCCGCATGCCCCTGTGGCATCGATGCACTCAAGCGCACGCTGAGTCAGGGTTTGGCCGGGCCTCATCAGCGCTTAGCCTCTACGCTGCTGCAGTGGCTGCTCTCTGCCTGCGGTTGTCCTACGGCAATCAAAGCCGATGTTAGGCACAACATGCGCCGGGTCATGCGGACACAAAAAAGCCGCCCTAGGGGCGGCTTAGTCGGAATCAAATAGGTTTAGTCTTGATTCTTCTCGGCTTTTTTAGCCATCTCGTCTGAGTGCTCGTACCATAAGGCATTGATGATGCCAAATGCACAGGCCAACAGCACGCCGAGAATCCAGGTGAAATACCACATAGTGTCGGCTCCTTAATACAGAGAGTGCTTGTTGGATTCAATAAAGTCGTTGTTCAATCGACCGTACATCTTGATGTAACACCAGGTGGTGTAACACAGGATGAGCGGCACGAAGATGCACGCCACCACAAACATGATGGTCAGGGTCATCTCAGAACTGGTGGCATCCCACATGGTGAGGGAGTGGCTTGGGTTCAGAGACGATGGCATCACGAACGGGAACAACGAAATCGCCGCCGTCACAATCACCGCCACCAGGTTCAGTGAACTGGTGACAAAGGCCAGGCCATTGCGGTTAGCGGCAGTCAGCACCGCCGTCAGCAGTGGCATGACCACCGCCAGCAATGGCAACAAATACAGCACCGGCATGGCGTTGTAGTTGTTAAACCAGGCCCCTGCCGCCGCTTCCGCGGTCTTCAGGGTCGGGTTTGACGGGCCATTGTGGTCCAGGGCAGAGGTAATGACGTAGCCATCGATGCCGCTGTACAGCCACAGACCTGCCAGCACGAACAGTACCGCGCCGGACAGACCAATCACCTGAGTGGCCTTGCGAACGCGCTGATACAGAGCACCGTCGGTCTTCATTCCCAGCCAGGTGCAACCTTGCAGCAGGAACATCGACACACACAGCAGTCCCACCAGCAACGCAAAGCCATTCAGCAGGCCGAAGAAGCTGCCGCGGTAGAACACCCGCAGGTACTCGTCGTATTCAAACGGTACGCCTTGCAACAGGTTACCGAAGGCCACGCCGATGATCAGCGGCGGAACCAGGCCGCCGATGAACAGGCCCCAGTCCCAGGCATCACGCCAGCGTTTGTCTTCGATCTTTGACCGGTAGTCAAAGCCGATAGGCCGGAAGAACAAGGCAAACAACACCAGCACCATGGCGATGTAGAAGCCAGAGAATGCTGCAGCGTAAACCAGAGGCCAGGCCGCAAAGATGGCTCCGGCGGCGGTCAGCAGCCACACCTGGTTGCCGTCCCAGTGAGGGGCGATGGAGTTGATCATCACCCGACGCTCGTTGTCGTTTTTACCTAGGAAGGGCAGCAGGGCGCCCACTCCCATGTCGAAGCCATCGGTGACGGAGAAACCGATCATCAGAACGATAACCAGCAGCCACCAGATAGCGCGTAGAGTTTCATAATCAAGCATGGCTAGTGGCCTCCTTGGCGTCTTCACGAGACTGTCGAGCTTTAGTCAGTTTCGCCAGCAAACGGGCGTCTTCGGCGGCGTTATCCGCAGATTCGAAGTGGTAGCGGCCGGTCTTGAGGCTGCTTGGACCCAGACGGGCAAAGCGGAACATCAGGAACATCTCGACCACCAGCGCCAGAGTGTAGAAGCCGCAGATCAGCGCAATGCTGAAGATCAGCTCACTGGCACTGAGGCTAGAGGTGGACATGGCGGTTGGCAGAATCTCGGCAATGGTCCATGGCTGACGACCGTATTCGGCCACAAACCAACCACACTGAATCGCCAGCCAAGGGGCAGGCAGAATCACAATCGCCAGTTTCAACAACCAAGGCTTATCCAGTACCCGTTGCTTGGCGCTCTGCAGGAAGGCCAGGCCGATAACAATCAGCATCACCACACCCAGACCCACCATCACCCGGAAGGACCAGAACATCGGGCCTACATTAGGAATGGAGTCGTCCACGGCCGCCTGAATCTGGGCTTCGCTGGCCTGGTCGATCTCATCCAGGTAACGCTTCAGCAGGAAGCCATAACCCAGATCGACCTTACGTTCCTGGAACTGGGCAATCTCGTCGTCGTTGGCCGAGCCATCACGCACTTTCTGCAGCAGGGTGTACGCCACCATGCCGCTGCGAATGCGGGCTTCGTGCTCCACCTTGATGTCTTTGATGCCCATCACCTCCTCGTCCAGAGAACGGGTGGCGATGATGCCCATCAGGTAGGGAATCTTAACCGCGTAGTTGGTTTCCATGTTCTCGCTGTCGGGGATGCCGATGGCGGTAAACGACGCCGGCGCCGGGTGGGTATCCCACTCCGCTTCCACCGCCGCCAGTTTCACCTTCTGTACGTCACCCATCTCATAGCCAGATTCGTCACCCAGGACGATGACCGACAGGATGGATGCCAGACCAAAGGCGGAGGCGATGTAGAAGGAGCGCTTGGCAAAGGCGATGTCACGCCCTTTCAGCAGGTAGTAGGAGCTGATGGCCAGCACGAACACCGAACCGGTGACGTAACCGGAGGCGACGGTGTGGACAAATTTCACCTGAGCCACCGGGTTGAAGATCAGCTCGGCAAAGCTGGCCATCTCCATCCGCATGGTGACGTAGTTGAATTCGGCGCCGATGGGGTTCTGCATCCAGCCGTTGGCGATCAGAATCCACAGCGCCGACATGTTGGAGCCCAGGGCAACCAGCCAGGTTACTGCCAGGTGCTGACGCTTGGAGAGGCGATCCCACCCGAAGAAGAACAGACCGATGAGCGTCGACTCCAGGAAGAAGGCCATCAGCGCTTCGATGGCCAGCGGGGCCCCGAAGATGTCGCCGACGTAGTGGGAGTAGTAAGCCCAGTTGGTACCGAACTGGAACTCCATGGTAATGCCTGTGGTCACCCCCAGGGCAAAGTTAATGGCAAAGAGCTTGCCCCAGAACTTGGTCATGTCCTTATACACTTGCTTATCGGTCATCACATACAGTGATTCCATGATGGCAAGCAGGAACGCCATACCCAGGGTGAGTGGAACAAACAGGAAGTGATACATCGCCGTCAGTGCAAATTGCAACCGCGATAGATCGACTACTTCATCGACAATCATTGGAGTCTCCTTACGCCTGCCGCGCCGCCGAAGCGGCGCCGGAATTCAGGAATAGGTTATGGGGTACAGAAAAAAATAAAGACAAAAAGCCTGAACAAATTGGGGCATCACAACCACACCGGGCTGCTGGAGTTTGGCGCGGGCTCAGTCTCGGGCCTGCGACAGAGAGGGACGCAAAGAAGCAGGGGTTCACCGCTACATCCATGACAGGCCTCCAAGCACTTACTGCAACCATCCGTTAACACTCCTTGCCTCTCTGTGACTCTGCCGTGCTCTCCTGCACCGGAAAGTTAAGCAGAGAATCAGCTAGCAATTCAGCCAATTTTATATCATTCCCTCTGCCCACCCCTCAATCCCTGCCAGAATACTCTGATCACTTTTGGGAGCTGACTCACAATTATTGAGAGATAACAAAAAAGGGTTAGATATCAATCAAATGTTAATAAATTCAAGGTGAGTTTTATTCACCCTCGCAGTACTCAGATTCATGCCGTGCCAGCTAACAAGTTTGGCCAAATATAAGTACGGCTACAAAATAAACGATCAGACAACAAATGGCTGTAAATTACTAAAAAATATAGAAATTAAATAAATGTTAAAAAACAACAATCGCATCACAAGGGATATTTAATAAGAAAAACTAATCCGAAAATAGAGTTTTTCTAGTTTGCCAACCACCGCAGTCGAATCTACTATAGCCCCATCGAAACGAGATGATGGATTAATCAACACATCGCTTCGATTCTGAACACAATCAACTCATTCATGTTAAGGGGAGGCTCTTATGACTCAACTACTGCATCGCTTGGTTAAGCTGTACCAACGTAGCTTTTCCGAACTGTACCGCCAACAGGTTCAGTGATCGCCTGGCCTGTTGAGTGTCGACAGGCAAGTATCACCTTCTTTGCGAAATGCTAGCGCATTCTTTGGCCGCTCCCTCCCCGGGATGCGGCCTTTTTTTGTCGCCGCTTCTGTCCCAGAATACGCCTCAAAGCAGCCCAAATATTGCGCCAAGACAACATCCACGGGTAAGCTGATTCAGTGTCAGATTCGGTGCCGAGCCCGGCAGCGGTGCTGCGCCGCCGACAGCCCCCTCGGCCCTGAGGACACAAAAAAGCCCGGCAATGCCGGGCTTTGTCGTGCTGATGTCGAGGTTAACCCAGGGCCACCCGAGCGTTGCGGAACATCCGCATCCACGGGCTGTCTTCTCCCCACTCATCCGGGTGCCAGGAGTTGGCTACGGTGCGGAACACCCGCTCCGGATGCGGCATCATGATGGTCACTTTGCCGTCGGTGGTGGTCAGGCCGGTAATCCCGGCCGGAGAGCCATTGGGGTTCGCCGGATAAGCGCTGGCGATCAACCCTTGGTGGTTCAGGTAACGCAAGGCCACCGTTCCGGACGCATCCGCCGCTTTAAACGCCTGCTGGCTGGCAAACTCGGCCCGCCCCTCACCGTGGGACACGGCAATGGGCATTCTGGAACCGGCCATGCCATCAAAGAACAGGCTCGGGCTTTGCTGAACCTCCACCAGGGAGAAGCGAGCCTCAAAGCGTTCAGAGCGATTGCGGACGAAGTGCGGCCAGTGTTCAGAGCCGGGAATGATCCCCTTCAGGTTGGACAGCATCTGGCAGCCATTACACACCCCCAGAGCCAGGGAGTCACTGCGCTCAAAGAACCCCTGGAACTGCTCACGGGCTCGATCGTTGAATAGGATCGATTTGGCCCAGCCCTCACCGGCGCCGAGAACGTCGCCGTAGGAGAAGCCGCCACAGGCCACCAGCCCCTGGAACTGTTCCAGCGTCAGGCGTCCCTCGAGGATGTCACTCATGTGCACATCCACCGCGTCGAAGCCGGCCCGGTCAAACGCTGCCGCCATCTCCACGTGAGAGTTCACCCCCTGCTCACGCAAGATGGCCATTTTCGGCGCACTGCCCTTGAGGATATAGGGCGCCGCCACGTCTTCGGCCGGATCAAAGCCGAGGCTGACCGACAAACCCGGATCGTCGGCGTTGAGTTTGCCCTGGTGCTCCTCTTCGGCGCACTGGGGGTTGTCCCGCAGCGACTGCATCGCCAGGGTGGTTTCCGCCCAGATGCCTCTGAGCTCGGTACGGCTCTCGTCCAGCACAGTGTCACCGCCATCGGTGATCACCAGCCGCTTACCGTCGTTGGCACTGCCGATGACATGGCTGCACTGAGCCAGCCCGTGCTCTGCCAGCGTCTGCTGAACCTGCGCCAACTGCTCGGTGGTCACCTGCAACACCACGCCCAGCTCTTCGTTAAACAACTTAGCCAATCGGTCACCGGCCAGGGCGGTCAG
Source organism: Ferrimonas kyonanensis DSM 18153 (assembly GCF_000425405.1). Lineage (GTDB taxonomy): Bacteria > Pseudomonadota > Gammaproteobacteria > Enterobacterales > Shewanellaceae > Ferrimonas > Ferrimonas kyonanensis. Next base: position 207,845 of record NZ_AUDJ01000011.1, read on the forward strand.
ATCCGCCTCGAGGCCGGCTTTGCCGGCAAAGGCCATTTCGGCCAGGGTCACCAGCACACCGCCGTCACCCTTATCGTGATAGGCCAGCAAGCGCTGCTCGGCGATCAGCGACTGCAGGGCGTTGAAGAAGCCCTTCAGCAACTCCGGCTGATCCACATCCGGGGCCTGGTTGCCCAACTGATTGTACACCTGAGCCAGCGCCGAGCCGCCAAGGCGACTTTGGCCATCACCGAGATCGATGTACAGCAACTGCGTTTCGCCCTTATCCAGCCGCAGCTGAGGCGTCAGGGTATGGCGAACGTCGTTTACTCGACCAAAAGCGGTGATCACCAATGACAGCGGCGAAGTGACACTCTTATCCTGGCCGTCATCGGTCCAGGCGGTCTTCATGGACATGGAGTCCTTACCCACAGGAATGGTCAACCCCAGGGCCGGACACAACTCCTCACCCACGGCCTTAACCGCCTCATACAGGCCGGCATCTTCACCCGGATGACCGGCGGCGGCCATCCAGTTGGCAGACAATTTAATGTGCTTCAGTGAGCCGATGTCGGCGCAGGCGATATTGGTCAGCGCTTCACCGACGGCCATGCGGGCAGACGCACCGTAGTTGATCAGTGCCAGGGGGGTACGCTCGCCCATGGACATCGCTTCACCGTGATAGCTGTCCAGTGAGGCCGCGGTAACCGCACAGTTGGCCACCGGCACCTGCCAAGGCCCCACCATCTGATCGCGGGCCACAAGACCGGTCACCGAGCGGTCACCGATGGTGATCAGGAAGGTCTTCTCCGCCACTGCCGGCAGGCGCAGAACCCGGCGCACCGCGTCGGCGGCTTTGATGCCCGACAGGTCCAGTGCCGGCGCCTGGCAACGTTCGGAGGTCACATCCCGGTGCATCTTCGGTGCCTTACCCAACAGCACCTCCATCGGCATATCGATGGGCGTATTGTCAAAATGGCTGTCTTCCAGGCTCAGGTGGCGAGCCTCGGTGGCTTCACCAATCACCGCATACGGGGCACGTTCCCGGCGACAGATGGCATCGAAACGGGGCAGATCCTCGGCTGCCACCGCCATCACGTAGCGCTCCTGAGATTCGTTGCACCAGATCTCCAGTGGCGACATGCCAGGCTCATCGTTAGGCACGTCCCGTAACTGGAAGCGGCCGCCACGACCACCGTCGTCCACCAGTTCGGGCATGGCATTGGACAGACCGCCGGCGCCAACATCGTGAATAAAGGCGATGGGGTTGTCGTCCCCCAGTTGCCAGCAGCGATCGATCACCTCCTGGCAGCGACGTTCAATCTCCGGGTTCTCCCGCTGCACCGAGGCAAAATCCAGATCTTCGGACGATTGGCCAGAAGCCATGGAAGAGGCCGCGCCACCGCCCAGGCCGATGTTCATTGCCGGGCCGCCCAGTACAATCAACTTGGCGCCGACGGGAATCTCACCTTTTTGGACGTGTTCTTCGCGAATGTTACCCAGGCCACCCGCCAGCATGATCGGCTTGTGATAGCCGCGCACTTCGGTGCCATTAAAGCTGGCCACTTCCTGCTCGTAGGTACGGAAATACCCCAGCAGCGCCGGACGACCAAATTCGTTGTTAAACGCGGCGCCCCCCAGGGGCCCTTCGGTCATGATCTCCAGGGGAGTCACGATGCGATCCGGTTTGCCGTAGGCTTGCTCCCAAGGCTGTTCGAAGCCGGGAATATTGAGGTTGGATACCGTAAAGCCAGTCAGACCGGCCTTCGGCTTTGAGCCTCTTCCGGTAGCACCTTCATCGCGAATCTCACCACCGGAGCCGGTGGCCGCGCCCGGATAGGGGCTGATGGCGGTCGGGTGGTTGTGGGTTTCCACCTTCATCAGGATGTGAACCGGTTCCTGATGGTATTGATAACTGCCGTCTTCATTAGGGAAGAAACGCCCGGCGGTAGAGCCGGTCATCACCGCGGCGTTGTCCTTGTAGGCCGACAACACGTATTCCGGTGTCTGTTCAAAGGTATTCTTGATCATCTTGAACAGCGATTTAGGCTGTGCCTCGCCGTCAATGGTCCAGTCCGCGTTGAAGATTTTATGCCGACAGTGCTCGGAGTTGGCCTGGGCAAACATGCACAGCTCGATGTCGTTGGGATTGCGTTCCAGGCGGGAGAAGTTCTCCACCAGATAGTCAATCTCATCGTCGGCCAGTGCCAGCCCCATGCTGGTATTGGCGGCCACCAGTGCCTGACGGCCACCGCCGAGGATGTCCACCGACTTCAGCTCACCGGGCTCGGCGGTCACAAACAGCGACTCGGCCTGATCAAAGTCGGTCAGCACCGCTTCAACCATGCGATCATGGAGCAAGTTCAACAGCTGACGCTGCTGCTCATCACTCAACTCACCCTCAAGCTTGACGTACCAGGCGACGCCGCGCTCCAGTCGCTGTACCGAGCTAAGGCCGCAGTTATGGGCGATGTCAGTGGCTTTGGAGGACCAGGGGGAGATGGTGCCGGGGCGTGGTACAACCAGAAGCAATTTTCCTTGAGGATCATGCTGTTCCAGTCGAGGGCCGTAGGTTAATATCTGTTCGAGGTGAGTCGTTTGCTCGGAGTCGAGCGGCGCGGAGAGGTGGGCAAAATGGCAGTATTCAGCGTAAAGATCAGAGACCGGGAGAGTCGCGTTTTGGCAAGCCGTAAGCAGCTTGTGGACCCGAAACGCGGACAGCGCCGGCGCGCCGCGGAGGATCTTAATCACGGTATTTTTACCTTATATAGTTATGTGTAGGGCTCAATTCCGTTAACCGTGCTCCGACCTGGATCACAGTTTCCGGAAACCAAGGTGGCGCCATTATAGTGGAAAGGGCGGTCGCAAAACAGTCTACAATGAACGGAAGATGGGGCTGATTTTAAATAAGTTAATAACATCAAGAAGCTTGCTTATCTGCCTGTGTCTGACACTGGGCGGCTGCATGCGGCTGGAGATCGAGACCCCGGCGGCCCCCAAGCCTGAACCGGACAAGCCACTGCGCGTCGGCACCCTGTACGGCCCGACCACCTATGTGGTGGGAGCGGCGGGCCCACAGGGACTGGATTATGAGCTGGCCGAGGGTTTTGCCAATCACCTGCAGCGCGAGCTCACCGTCATCCCCTACGCCTCACTGCCTGAGCTGTACAATGACATGAGCAATGGCAAACTGGACCTGATCGCCTCCAGCCTTGCCGATACCCACCTGAACCGCAGCTTCTGGCGCTTTGGTCCCCCGCTTTATCAGACCCGCCTGCAGGTCGTCTACAACCGCAACCAACCCCGCCCTGACGCCATCGATGCCCTGCCCCAACCACTGGTGGTGATGGCCGGCTCCAACCACGCCGAGCTGCTGGCCAACCTGGCCCTGGCGGGCACTCAGGTGCAATGGCAGGAAACCGACTCCCAGGCCGCCCATGAACTGCTGGCCCAGGTGGCCAGTGGCGAAGTGGCGTTTACCCTGGCCGATGACAAAACCCTGGCCGCCAGTCGTCGCATCCACCCGGAACTGGCCACGGCTTTTGACATCGGCCCGGAGTTTGACGTCGGCTGGGCCCTGCATGCCAGAGGCAGCGACGCCCTGTTCAGCGAGTTGCTGGATTACTGGCACCTGCTCAAGCAGGCCGGACGCATTGCCCAATTGGAGGAGAAGTACTTCGGCCATGTGGAGCGATTCGATTACGTAGACACTCGGGCCTTCATTCGAGCAGTCGAGCAGAAGCTGGCCCGTTATGAACCCTGGTTCAAAGCCTATGCCGGCGAGCTGGACTGGCGTCAACTGGCCGCCATCAGCTACCAGGAGTCACACTGGAACCCCAAAGCCCGTTCTCCCACCGGCGTTCGAGGCATGATGATGCTCACCCGTTCCACCGCCCGCCGGGTCGGCGTCGACGATCGCCTGGATCCTCAGCAAAGCATACGCGGCGGCAGTGACTACCTGCACGACCTGATTCGACGCCTGCCCGCCTCCATCCCCGAGCCCGAGCGGTTCTGGTTTGCCCTGGCGGCCTACAACATCGGCTTGGGACACGTCGAAGATGCCCGCGTGCTGGCCCAGCGCCAGGGCCTGAACCCCAGCAGTTGGCGAGACGTAAAAACCGTGCTGCCAAAGCTGACTCAGAAGCGCTACTACCAGCGCACCCGTTACGGCTTCGCTCAGGGCGGGGTCGCAGCCCACTACGTCGACAACATTAAACGTTACTACGACACTCTGGTGCTGCTGGAAACCCGACTACCGCCGATGCTGGCACCGCTGAAGGTCGCGATAAACGAAGAGTGATCGGGACAGAACTTTCCACCGAAATAGCCAATAAGATCCCAGATTTGATAGAGATAGCGCCTTAAAGGGGTTGAAAAATGGCGCCATCGTCGCTATCTCTAATGGCAAGATAAAAATCGGCGCCGGCTCCACGATCTGAGCCCGTCGTAGCGGCATCCGTCGCACTCACGGCCAACACTGTGAACTGGGCCCCAGCGGCCACGGTCAGCGTGATTTTGCCAACCTACCCAATGTCATCGAACTGCAAAGAGACGGGGATACCATAAATAAAAAGAGTACCAGTAAGGAGATTCTATGAAGAGTCCAGCACGCCGCCGCAAGGCACTTAGCAGCTTATCAGAGCGCCGCCGGGCCCTGCGAAAACGCGGCCATATGAAAGTCCTGCAACGGAGCAAGTCATTCGTTCAAGACGCGTCGTTCGACGACGCCTTCTGAGCTTGCTTTAAGGCTTTCTTTTCCGCCCTGCGCCGTTTAAAGAAATCACTCAACTGAGTCGCGCAGGGCTCAGCCAACACCCCTCCACACACCTCAGCCTGATGATTCATCGCGGGATGTTGCAGCAGATCCATGACGCTGCCTGCGGCGCCGGTTTTGGGGTCGCTGGCGCCAAACACCACTCGTCCGACCCGAGCGTGCACCAAGGCACCGGCACACATGGGACAGGGTTCCAGCGTCACGTACAGAGTGGTATCCAACTGCCGGTAATTCTGCAGCGCCAGTCCGGCCTGCCTCAGGCACTGCATCTCGGCGTGGGCACTGGGATCGTGATCGGTGATGCTGCGGTTATAGCCTTCGGCGATCTTAACGCCCGCTTTCACCAGCACCGCGCCAACGGGCACCTCTCCCAAGGCCTCGGCCTTAGCCGCCAACGCCATGGCCTGCTGCATCCAGTATTGGTCCTGCTCCACCTGTGCCCCTTCTCATGTTCCTGCCGGTTTCAACGGCGCACATTGTAATCAGCCACGGGGGGCGATGCCACTACATCGGCTGCCACAACTCCACTTTGTTGCCTTCGGGATCCAGAAACCAGCCAAAGTGACCGTAACTTTCTTTGACGATCTCCCCCACTTGCTGACCGCCGCCGGCCACCACCTGCTTCAAGGCTTCGGCCAGATCGTCCACCACCAGGTTGAACATAAAGCCCTTTTCTGACGGACTGAAATACTGCGTATCCTCGGCAAAGGGACACCACACCGTCATCCCCTTGTCCGGCATGGTGGTCGGTACAAAATCGGCCCCGTACTCACCCACCGCCATTCCCAGGTGGTCTCGGTACCATTGCCCCAGTGCCGTGGGGTTGCCACTCTTGAAAAACACCCCACCTACGCCCAAGACCGTTGCCATTCGCGCCTCCTAGTTCCAGCGGAATCCCTTGGCACCGATGGCAATCGCCACCACGGAGATTGTCGTCAACGCCAGCCAGTGCGGCCAGAGTGTCGCCACTCCAGCTCCGTCAATAATAATGGCACGGGATGCGGCATTGAGATGAGAAAGTGGCAACAGCTTCGCCACCGCCTGGATCCACTCGGCGGTCCCCTCCAGTGAGAACCATACGCCAGACAGGAACATCATCGGCCAGGCAATCAGGTTCAGCACCCCGTTGCCAAACTCCTCCGAACGAGTGCGGCAGGCCACCAGTAAGCCAACACTTACTAACGCCAGCGCCCCCAGCAGTGCGGTGATCAGCAGCAGCAGCAAGTTACCGATGATGGGGATGGAGAACATCCACGCACAGGCCACAAACACCAAGGTGGCGGTGGCCATCATCATCAGCATGCGACTGCAAATCTGCGACAGAATGAAAATCCACGGCTTCATGGGCGTGGCCTGATAGCGTTTCAGCACGCCGTTCTTGCGGTAGCGAATGATCACATACCCGACGCCATAGAGGCCGGAAAACATCATGTTCATGCCGATGATGCCTGGCATTAACCAGTCGATGTAACGTACCGCCTGCCCCTGCTCCTGAGTCGCCGTCAACGGCCCCACCACCCCCAGCACAATCCGTTCCGCCAGGTAGCCCTTGGCCGAGTCCGGGTTAACCACGTAACCGCGTTCGGTCAACAGCAGGTCCAACTGGTGCCGTCCGACCTTACTGCGGGCCAGCGCCTCATTGTCGTAGGGAATCAACTGCAGATAACGGGTCTGTTGCAGGGCCGCCAGGTAAGGCGGCGACCCCAGCACCCCGAGTTTGTACTCCGGCCGATCGGTATCGCTGAAAGCCACCCCGAAACCGATGATCAGCATCAGGGGAAACATCAGGCTCCAACCCAGGGCCGACCGGTCCCGCACAAACTCCAGGTTACGGGCATGGATCAGTGCCAACAGACTTTTCATCTCAGCTCCTCAGTTGGTGACCGGTCAGGGTCAAAAACAGGTCTTCCAGGTTGGGACGGCGAATATTGAGGCTGGTGACATCGACCTGATGCTGCTGCAACAGCGCCAGCACCTGATTGACGTCGTCGGTCTGGAACTCCAGCAGGCCGTTGCGCTGCTGAACCGGCAGTGGCCAATCCGGCCCCAGGCTGGCACTGGCTGGCAGACTGACAATCCGGGACAAAAACGCCTCGGCAATCAGCGCCGCCGGCGTATCCTGACGCAACACCCGGCCGTGATCCATGATGGCGATGCGATCGCACAACTGCTCCGCCTCATCCATGTAATGGGTGGTCAGCAAGATGGTGGTACCAGTGGCTTGCACATCCCGAATCAACTGCCAGAAGTTGTGCCTGGCCTGGGGATCCAGGCCGGTGGTGGGCTCATCCAGGAACAGCAGTTGCGGGCGATTGATCAGTGCCAGGGCCAGCAGCAGTCGTTGTCGCTGGCCACCAGACAGCGTCTGATGTTGCTGGTCCATGAGGCTGTCGAGGCGGCACTGCTGTGCCAACTCTGACAGCGGCACCGTGGTGCGATACAGGCTGGCAAACAGCGTCAGGCAATCTCTCACCGACAGGTGCTCCGGTAGCGCCGTCGCCTGAAACTGAATGCCGATATGGTGGCGATAATCGTCTAAAAGGGGCTGTTCTTTAAATAGAACCCGTCCGGAGGTGGGCTTGAGAATGCCCTCGAGCATCTCCAGGGTGGTGGATTTTCCGGCGCCATTGGGGCCCAATAAGCCGAAGCACTCCCCGGACATTAATGCCAGATTCAGATGGTCGACTGCGGCCAGGTCGCCAAAGTGCTTACTCAGATCCTGCGCTCGTAACAAAACCTGGGCATTGTGTGCGTTGCTCCGCTCAGCCACCTCTCGCTCCTTGACAAACAATTTCCCTAAAGCATTAAATGCCAAAAACCGGTCGGGTTGCAATCACCCATTTGGCGTGTTCGCGCCATAGGTGCTCCGCCATTGAGCCGGAAAAACAGACTTGGCCATCAGCCAGGCGCGTGTGCTGACTTCGCCACTAGGGCGCCCCGTTGTGCCGCCGGCGAAACAAAAAAGGCCCACCTAAAGTGGGCCAAGCGTGTGTGCTAACTACACGTGAAATCGTTGTACGAACAAATAGGCCCCGCTTTCGAGCAGGGCCTTTTTGTTACAGTCGGTCGATTAACCGATCATGTATACGGTCATGGAGCAGGCGCCGTGGGCACCAATCACCAGGGCCTGTTCGATGTCGGCGGTCTTGGACGGACCGGCAATGAACGCACCGTGCTGGCCGGATTCCAACTTAACCACTTTCACCGCTTCGTGCATGTTGGCAACAGTGGTATCGCGCTTCACCACGACCGCCAGGTTCTCGGTAATGTAAGGCAATACGCGGTGGCCACTGGCGGTTTCCCGTACAAACACCGCACCGTTTTCTGCAACGGCCAGTTCGGCATCGACGATAGCCAGGTCGACGTTGTGCAGATCGTGAGGCTTGGCATCCAGTTCACGGTTGCCAGTTAATCCCTCTACACGACTGATAACTTGTTGGTTATCTGCCATGGCTGCGTTCAGTTGCGCCTGAACCTCTTCCAGAGAGCTCACCTGAACCAGGGTGCCGCCGACCTTGGCCAGGTTGGCTTCGTACTGGCCGATCAGGTCGGTGTTATTTGGCTCAACGGTGATGGTTGGCATCGGTGCATCTGGCAGGCTGCAGCTGTCCAATGCGGCAAAAATTGCGTCACGGCTAGACATTATTTGTTCTCCCGGTTTTTGTTGAACCACGCTTCGAAAGAGCCGGTCTTTGGTGCTTTAGGCAGTTCGCGGTACTTAGTCCAGTCCATGCCAAATGGCTTCATCAGCGCATCCGGCAGGATACGCAGGGCAGTACGAGCACCGGCCATAGAGGTGTTCAACATGGTTTCGCTGGCCATGAAACGACCCACCCACGGCATGTAGCTGCCCTTACCGTAAGGCAATTCACCCTTCTCGGCGGTAATGCGACGCCATTTAAAGATGATCTTGTCCAGCGGTACCTTGGTCGGACACACCTGAGTACAGGAGCCACACAGGGAGCAGGCCCAGGCCAGGGAACGGGTTTCGTCGTCACCGGCGGCAACCGCGATACCGATAGGACCAGGAATCAGCGAGTTGTAGCTGAAGCCACTGGAACGGCGGTATACCGGGCAGGTGTTCAAACAGCCACCACAACGAATACACTTGTAGGCTTCCGCCAGCAACTCGTCCTGGAACAGCTTGGTTCGACCGTTATCCACCAGCACCACGTGCATCTCACCGCCCTGCTTAGGGCCTTTGTAGAAGGTGGTGTAGGAGGTGATCGGCTGACCGGTCGCGTTACGTGCCAGGGTGCGGGACAGCACGCTGGCCGCTTCCATGTTAGGCACGATCTTATCGATGCCCATACAGTGAATCTGCACGTTTGGCAGGTTCACACCCATGTCGGCGTTACCTTCGTTGGTAGCAACCGCAACCGCGCCTTCACTGGCAATCGCCATGTTGACACCGGTCAGGGCCGCGTCCGCTTGCAGGAATTTCTCACGCAAGTGAGCACGTGCCTGTTTGGTCAGGTAGGTCGGGCAGGAGGCGCCTTTCTCGGAACCGATCTTGCGGTGGAACAGCTCGCCCACCTCCTCTTTCTTGAGGTGGATGGCCGGCACTACGATGTGGCTTGGTGGCTGTTCATTCAGCTGAATGATGCGCTCACCCAAGTCGGTATCGATCACGTCGATGCCGCGCTCAATCAGGTACGGGTTCAGGTGACATTCTTCGGTCAGCATCGACTTGGATTTCACCAGGTTCTTAACGTTATGCTTGCTCAGAATGCCGTGCACAATCTCGTTGTGCTCTTTGCCATCTTTGGCCCAGTGAACCTGAATGCCGTTTTTCTTACAGTTGGCTTCAAACTCGGTCAGGTAGTGCTTCAGGTTAGACAGCGTGTGCAGTTTGTAATCGGAGCCCAACTGTTTCAGCTCTTCCCACTCTGGCAGGGATTCTGCTGCCAGGTCACGCTTGTGACGCAGGGTCCACAGCGCTTTGTCGTGCCAGTTTACCCGGTCTTCGTCTTTGTTGAACTTCGCTGCCGCACTGGCATGAGATTCAATTTCACCAATTAGTGCCATGAGAGTATCTCCTTACAGTGCCTGATTCAGCAGTTCAGCGATGTGCAGGGTTTCAATGCTGTGACCTTCGCGACGAATCACGCCGTCCAGGTGCAGCAAACAGGAAGGATCGAAGCCCACGGCGTATTTGGCGCCGGTGTCGGCGTGTGCCTTGGCCTTGTCTTTGCCCATCTTGCCGGACACAGAGCCTTCATCCAGGGCGAAGGTACCGCCGAAGCCACAACATTCGTCTTTGCGTTCTGGGTAGACGATGTCGATACCTTCGATGCGGGACAGCAGCGCTTCCACCTTGTTGTAGCCTTCACCTTTGATCTCTGACGGGGTCGCCAGATCCAGCATGCGAATGCCGTGACAGGACATCTGCAGGCTGATCTTGTGGTTGAACGGCTTGTTGAAACGCTCCAGGCCATGGATGTCGTGCAGAAACTCGGTCAGCTCTTTCAGCTTGCCGATCACAGCGGTGGCTTCCGGGCTGCAGTCAAACTCGTGGAAGTTCTCTTTGGCCGCAATCATGCAGGAAGCCGCAGGGCAAACGATGTAGTCGCAGTCAATGCCCTTAAAGGCATTCAGCAGCTTCAGCGTGGTTTTTTTAGCATCATCGAAACAACCCGAGTTAGTCATGGGCTGACCGCAGCAGGTCTGCCCTTTCGGCAGAATGACCTGATGCCCCAGCTTCTCGAGAAGCTCTACCGTGGCGATACCCACATTTGGTGTCATGTGGTTCACCAGGCAAGGGATGAACAAGGCGATTTTCATTATATTCTCCGCTGTGTTTGTGTCGGCAGTTTCGGCGGAGTCTATAGAGGGCACTCACCCCAGACTGTGATTCAGGTATCACTTATCGGCGGGCTGAATTTGGTTACTAACTTGTAAAATGCAGTTACCAGAAAGCAAACAATGCATAAAAAGCAACATTTAAAGATCATTAAAACACAATGCATTTAACAAATGCGCTACCTGCTGGGAATTGGTATTACCAAGATCCAGCCCAAATCAACCTAACAACAACCACCCGTTAACAATTGAGCAACAGCAAATCGAGCATTTTTCGGCCAAGCGTGCGATCTGGATCACACAATAATAGCAGATTGGTGACTGGTTTTATCGAACCCGATTTTCCACCGGTTTTGCAGGGGGACATTTTGACTCACCTGTGACCACGATCACCGCCGCGCGGGCGTAACCGGCCGTTGGCGATGGGACAAAATGCACAAAAAAAGCCTCCCGAAGGAGGCTTTTCATTCGCCGGTTACCCAGGCTCAGGGCAGCGTCACCGCCATGTCGCCGGTGGCCTTTGAGGCACACGCCAGGAAAAACCCTTGCTCCAGCTCTTCCGCCGTCAGGGTGCTCACCGAGCTGCGCTCCAGCTTATCCCCCTCGCCCTGGCATTTACAGCTGCCACAGACACCGGATCGACAAGCGGCGAAAATCGGTAACCCTTCCTTCTCCAGCGCCTCCAGAATGCTCTGATCGGCGTCAATGGCCACCTGTTTGTCTCCGACAGTCAGAGTATGGCCTTCACCACCAACGGCCTCAGAATCGCTCTGGGGCGCAGCAAAGGCCTCCTGGAACACCTGTTCCGGATCGACGCCCAGGCTGTTAAACCAGCCATGGGCAGCTTCCATGTAGCCCTGGGGGCCACACATCAGCACGCGACGCTCACGGATGTCGGTTGCCAGGGACAGCAACATGCGTGCGTCCAGCATGCCCTGAGACTGACCCTGCTCGGCGTCTTGTGACACCACCCAGCGCAGCTTTAAGTTAGGGTAGTCGTCCGCCAGATGCTCCAGCTCTTTGACAAAGATGCGGTCCTGCGGGGTGCGAGCACTGTGAATGAACACAATGTCAGCCTGCGGATCCGCCAGCAAACGGGCGCGCAACATGGAGTACACCGGGGTGATGCCACAGCCGGCACTGAGCATCAGCAACTTACCGGACTCGGCATGCTGATAATGAAACTCACCTGCCGCCGGCATCACTGAGAACTTGTCGCCCACTTTGGTGTTGTCGGCCAGGAAGTTGGACACCAGACCGTTATCAACCCGTTTAATGGTCAGGGCGTAATGAGCATCTCCGGGAATCGACGCCAGACTGTAACAACGGCTGTGCGACGCACCGTCCACCTCCACCTGCAATGGCAGAAACTGGCCGGGAATAAACTCGATGGGTTGACTGGCGGTAAACAGGTAGGTGTTAACGTCACGGGTTTCCGCTCGAATTTCGGTGCAGGTCAGCTGCATCAGTGATACTCCTTAGAATTGCTATCCCACCCAACGCAAAAACGGCCCAGACCCTCGGTTGTACCCACACAATCCCGATGGCAGAGCCGCTGACGCGCGTTGAACTTCGAGGGGGCCAAAGCCCCCTGAATGGTTGCGCTTGCTTAGCCCAGAATGTCGGCCATGTCCTGCTCGACCGTGGTGGTCAGGCGCAGGCCAGTGGCTTCGTGCAGATGGTTGATCAGGTTTTCGGTCAGGAAGGCCGGAACCGTCGGACCGACGCGAATGTCTTTGATACCCAGCGCCAGCAGCGTCAACAGAATGGCAATGGCTTTCTGTTCAAACCAGGACAGAATCAGCGACAGAGGCAGTTCGTTCACCCCGCACTCAAAGGTCTCGGCCAGGGCCAACGCCAACTGAATGGCGGAGTAGGCATCGTTACACTGACCCACATCCAGCAGACGAGGGATGCCGTTGATGTCACCAAACTCCAGATCGTTGAACTTGAACTTACCGCAGGCCAGGGTCAACAGCAGAGTATCGTCTGGCGCAGACTTGGCAAACTCGGTGAAGTAGTTACGCTCCTGCTTGTCGCCGTCACAGCCACCGACCAGGAAGAAGTGACGAATGTTGCCAGCCTTCACCTGTTCAATCACCGCCGGGGCCGCCGCCATCAGGGCATTGCGGGCAAAACCGGTCATGGTGTAATGAGGAATCTCGTCGTACTTGAAGCCTTCACACGCCAGCGCCTTCTCGATAACGGCGCTGTAGTCGTCACCGGTGTGGTGTACCACACCCGGCCAGCCTACGATGTTACGGGTAAACAGGCGGTCGGCGTAGGAACCCGGGTTTGGATCGATCAGACAGTTGGAGGTCATCACGATGGCACCAGGGAAGTTGGCAAACTCTTTCTGCTGGTTCTGCCAGGCGCTGCCGTAGTTACCCACCAGGTGCGGGTACTTGCCACCCAGCTCTGGGTAAGCCATGGCCGGCAGCATCTCACCGTGGGTGTAGACGTTGATGCCTTTGTCCTTGGTCTGCTCCAGAATGTGTTGCAGATCGATGAGATCGTGACCGGAAACCAGGATTGCCTTACCGGCCACTGGCTTCATGTTCACCTTGGTTGGCACCGGATGACCAAAGGCCTCGGTCTCACCGGCGTCCAGCATCTCCATCACTTTATAGTTCAGGTGGCCACAGGCCATGGCCAGCTCCAGCAACTCGTTCAGATCGCTTGGATCTTCACCCAGGCGGGCCATGATGCGGTGGAACTCACCGTACACGTCATCATCCTGTTTGCCGAGGATGCGGGCGTGCTCCATGTAGGCTGCAACCCCTTTCAGGCCATACAGCACCAGCAGGCGCAGACCGACGATGTCTTCACCAACATCGTTGAGGCCACGGTTCACCGCGGTGGCCGGAGCCTGGCTGATCATCGCCGCTTTCTCGGCGGTGATCTCGAATTGCGCCGCACCGGCCAGCTGTTTTGGCTCCACACCCTGAACGGTGCAGGCCGCCAGGTAGGCGTCTTTAAGGCGGGTCTTGGTGGCCACCGCTTCGGCGGTGTAGGCCACCAGACGTTCGGCGTCGAAGTTCACGTTGGTCAGGGTGGAGAAGAACGCCTGCGGCAGGTAAGCATCAGCGGCGGCATCGACAACCCCCAGCTCACGACCGGCGTGAGCGTAGGCACTTACGCCTTGCAGCATGTACACCAGTACATCCTGAAGGTCTGAAATTTCTGAAGTTTTACCACACATGCCCATGGCATACTGACAACCATTCCCTACTGGGGTCTGCATGGTTTGCTCACACTGAATACAAAACACGGCGCGCTCCTTTAAAAGGTGTATATATTATGTATGTTTTAGTGAGCACAGCTTAAAATAACCCCGCCCCCCAATAAAGGCATTTTGGATGCAAGTTTACAAAGCCTTGATTAGGATCAAGTTTTCGCCGGCCAAGAGTTATTCGAATTAAGCTAATGTTAAAGCGAATCTAACTTTACCCGGGCTTTTTTTATCTTCCGCAAATCCCTTTCCCGAACTGTTGGCACCGCATCGTCGGCACCCGTCGCCGGTTTCCTTCGACAGCGGTTGCTGCTTTGAGGGTGGACCCAAAGAGCAGGACAAATGAATATGTCGCCTGCTGTTGCTGGCGCCGCTGTCAGACTGCTCAGCCTGGAAACTGGCTGGCAACGGCGGCATGACGTCAACCTGAGGTTGCCGTCGAGAGGCTGGCCTCTGAGGACGGTTGTTGCCAACCAAGGTGATAACCTCAATGCCGAAGACACCGCCCTACTGAGGTGCCATGGCCCTACCTCTTCAACGAAACCCAACCGGCGGCCTTAGATAAGCTGATGCTCAACAGCCCTAAACCTCTGGCTGCCCTCCTTATACTGGCAGTCCCTCCTTATATAGCAGCAACAGCCTGCCAGCGACGGCCGTCACTTCTTTATATAGCGGCAACAACCTGTCGGCGACGGCAGTCACTCCTTATATAGAAGAGGTACCTGTCGGCGACGGCATCGACTCATCCGTGCCGCCTCAGCAACGACCACTCTCTGTTCTGGGGGCCTGAGCAGCCATGAGGGGGTACCACCGTACACTTCCATACAGCCCTGAGCACCGAAAACACGATTGCAGCACGGCGATCCCCCCTGAGTGTCAGAAGCGAACTGGCCCAACAAGAACGCTGGAACCTTTAGCCTTGAAGGGGCACCAAATTGAGCGCAGATTAAAAACTCATTTTGAACAGAAATTGGTCTGGGATCCCGATTCTGAACAAAAAACGATGCATTGAGGCGACGAGACAATGAGAAAAATTCTTATTTAGATCCCTGTCTTTGCCGCCGAAAAGTATTACGAATTAATAAATCTTAAGAACCCGGTAATATTATTTTCTCCAGCCAATTATTTATTTTAATTGGCTCTTTTTTGTTTCTTTTTAATAAACCGAAAAACGCGATCAAAAAAGATTGAGGAAAATCAAAATTGGACAAATATCCCCAAAAAGGAGCAAAAGTGACAACAGTCACAGACAAATTGTCGCACATATTGATCCGTGAAAGGGTCGATTTCAGAAGTAGAAATACACATTGAACGCGATTCTTACTAACAAAAAAATTTCACTCTCCGCCCCAAAAATTAGACAAAAAAGCCATTTCAGAGCAAGAAACAGAAAAAACCATGACCCAAGTCACGACAAGCCCAGTCATTCCGCCGGATAAATGAAGTTCTTGGCGCAACATTGATCTCGGTCATTATGTCCTATTCCGAATCCCATACACTTTGCTGGCAATCTCGTTGTACCCAATGCAAGGATTAAAAAATATGGGACAGTACGATGCTTTATTTTCGCGGGGAAAAAAGCGACTAACCGAGTTAAAGAATATTGACGCGGTCAAGTCCACTCCGCTGATGAAACGCTTAGAAAGCCAAGGCATCTCCCGTCGGGAGTTCATGACTTGGTCCGCTCAGGTTACCGCCATGCTGTCGCTGCCACTCTCCTTTAGCCCTCTGGTGGCTGAAGCGGCAGAGATCGCAGACCGTGTGCCTCTCATCTGGCTGCACCTGGCCGAATGTACCGGCTGCTCCGAATCCCTGATTCGCGCCGATACCCCTACCATTGACAGTGTCATCTTCGACCACATCTCAGTTGAGTATCACGAAACTCTGATGGCGGCTGCCGGCTGGCAGGCGGAAGAGAACCTGGAGCACGCACTGGAAGCCTATAAAGGCGGCTACGTGCTGGCAGTAGAGGGTGCGGTACCGACCGCCAACGACGGCCACTACCTGACTGTGGGCTGTAAAGGCCACACCGGCATGGAGATCGTTCACCATGCTGCAGAAGGTGCGGCGGCCATCGTTTCCGTTGGTACCTGTGCCGCCTTCGGTGGTGTTCAGGCGGCAGCGCCGAACCCAACCGAAGCCAAGGGTGTCGACCAGGTGGTTCACAAGCCTGTCGTTAACCTGGGTGGCTGTCCTCCAAGCGAAAAGAACATTGTCGGTACCCTGATGTACTTCGTCATGTTCGGTAAGCTGCCACCACTGGACATGTACGGCCGTCCTAAGTGGGCCTACGGTGCTCGCGTTCACGATAACTGCGAACGTCGCGGTCGTTTCGACGCCGGTGAATTCGTAGAGACCTTCGGTGACGAAGGCGCCAAGCAGGGTTACTGCCTGTACAAGGTGGGTTGTAAAGGTCCATACACCTACAACAACTGCCCTACCGAGCGCTTTAACCACCACACCAGCTGGCCGGTTCTGGCAGGTCACGGCTGCATCGGCTGTTCCGAGCCAAACTTCTGGGACGCCATGGCCGATTTCGAAAAACCCCTTGGTCGTCGCGACATCCATAGCCTGGATATGACCGCCGACTACATCGGTACCGCCATCCTGGGTGTTGCCGCTGTCGGTGTCGGTGCCCACGCCGTTGCTGGCGTGTTCGCTAAAGACGTGGAGGAGAAGTGATGAGCAAACGTGTTGTAGTCGATCCAATCACCCGTATTGAAGGTCACCTTCGTGTCGAGGTTGAGGTCGATGAGAATAATGTCATCACCAACGCCTGGTCTGGCTCCACCCTGTGGCGCGGCATCGAAACCATCCTGAAGGGCCGTAGCCCAATGGATGCCGGTCTGCTGGTTCAGCGTATCTGTGGTGTCTGTACCTACTCCCACTACCGCTGCTCCATCGAAGCCGTGGAAGACGCCCTGGACCTGAAAATTCCGGAAAACGCCAAGCTGCTGCGCAGCCTGATGCAGTCTTCCCTGTACATGCATGACCACGTGGTGCACTTCTACCACCTGCACGCGCTGGACTGGGTAGACATCGTCTCCGCGCTGAGCGCCGATCCTGCCAAGGCAGCCAAAGTGGCCATGCAGTACAGCGACAAGCCTATCAACGCCGGTGAAGGTGACCTGCGTGCCGTTCAGGAGCGGGTTCAGGGACTGGTTAACACCGGTAAACTGGGTCCATTCGCCAACGCCTACTGGGGCAACGGCACCTACAAGTTCACCCCTGAGCAGAACCTGATTGCGGTTTCTCACTACCTGAAGGCACTGGAAGTTCAGCGTGTTGCCGCTGAAATGCTGGCCATCTTCGGTGGTAAGCAGCCTCACCCTCAGTCTCTGGTTGTGGGCGGCGTGACCTCCGTACGCGACATGCTGAGCCCAGCCCGTCTGCAGGAATGGAAAGACAAGCACGCCATGGTGACCGACTTCATCAACCGTGCTTACCTGCCTGACGTGGTCATGGCGGCCGACGCCTATAAGGGCGAAGCCTCCGTACTGGGTGGCGTTGGCGTGAAGAACTTCATGGCGTCCAAGGACTTCTACCTGGGCAACGGCGAGTTCCTGTTCGACGAAGGCGTGATCATGAACGGTGATCTGGCTAACGTACAGCCGGTTGACCTGACCCTGATCGAAGAAGACGTGACCCACTCCTGGTACCAGGACGGTGCGGCCCGTCATCCATACGACGGTGTTACCGAGCCGAACTACACCGGCCTGATTGACCGTGAAACCGTGTACGGCACCCTGCCGACCTTCGACAACGACGGCAAGTACTCCTGGGTGAAATCCCCACGTTACGCCGGCGAGCCAATCGAAGTGGGCCCACTGTCCTGTCTGTTGGTGAGCTACGCCAAGGGCAACGAGCAGGTGGTCAATGCCGTCAACGGTCTGCTGAAGGCCACCGGGCTGCCAATCGAAGCGCTGTTTACCACTCTGGGCCGTACCGCTGCCCGTCTGGTACAGACCATGCTTGTGGCTGAAAACAGCCTCAAGACCTTCGATGCCCTGGTTAGCAACATTGTGGTAGACCAGTCTACTTACATTGAACCTAACATCGATCCAGACAAAGAGTACAAGGGTGTGGGCGTTATCGAAGCGCCGCGCGGCCTGCTCAGCCACTGGATTCGCATCAAGGGTGGCAAGATCGAGAACTACCAGGCTGTGGTACCTACCACCTGGAACTCCGGTCCTGTTGACGCCAACGGCAAAGTCGGTCCATTTGAGCAGTCATTGGTTGGCATGAAGCTGGAAGATCCTACCAAGCCATTGGAGATCATCCGCGTCATCCACTCCTTCGACCCCTGTATGGCCTGTGCCGTACACGTGATGGATTACAAAGGCCAGGATTTGGGGCAGTTCCAAGTAGCACCAAACGCCGGCTAAAGGAGGAGCTATGTCTAACAAGGTTCCACACTCAAGGGATTACATCTTCAGTCCAGTGATTCGTATCTGTCACTGGCTGAGGGCGCTGTCCATCGTGTTGCTGGTGATTTCCGGATTCTACATCTCCTGGCCGTTCCTGGTTCAGTACGGTGGTCCGGACAATCTGATGCAGGGCTGGGTGCGCTTCGGCCACCTGATCGCCGGCTTCCTGCTGGTGGCCATCACCCTGGGCCGCGCCTATCTGTATTTCTTCAGTCGAAGCGATATTGAACGGCGCTCCTTCCGTGATGTGATCAGTCCCAAAGCCTGGATTGAGAACCTGAAAGCCTATGGTTACATGGGCAACATGCACAAATCCGGCGTGTACGGACCGCTGCAATACATGACCTACCTGGCGCTAACCCTGGTAATCGTGGTGATGTGTGTAACGGGTCTGATTCTGCATGCCCATGTGTATCACGAAGGACTCGGCGGTGCCTTTATGCCCGTGGCCGAAGCCCTGATACCGATGTTCGGTACTCTGGCCTTTGTCCGTGAGCTGCACCACTTCCTGACCTGGGTGTTCGTTATATTCATGCTGGTGCATGTGTATATGGCCGTATTCAGCGGTATCCGCTTCAAGCACAACTCTGTGGATTCCATTGTCTCCGGTTACGATTACCACCCCATGAAGGACAAGTAATTCATGCCACAAAAGATCCTCTTACTGGGGATTGGCAATGTACTGTACGCCGATGAAGGCATCGGCGTACATTTTGCCAACTACATCCAGCACTGCTACACCTTTGAGGGGCAAGCTCAGCTCGAATTTATGGACGGCGGCACTCTGGCCAACGCCCTGATTCCTCTGATTGCCCCTTATGACCATCTGATTGTGGTCGATACCATCAACGCCGCCAGCGCCAACTACGGCGACGTGTTTTTCTTTGATTTCGACCAGGCCCCCGCCGAGGTGGACTGGCAAGGCAGCGCCCACGAAGTGGAGATGCTGCAAACCCTGAATATGATGGACATGGTCGGCGATCGCCCCAAGACCCATGTCCTGGGCGTGGTACCTACGGTGCTTGAGTCCATGAGCTTCGAGCTCACGCCTCAGGTCCAGGGTGCCGTTGCCACCATGGAAAAAGCGTTACTCGCTCACTTGCAACAGCTGGGCATTACCGCCACCAAAGTCCGCGACGCGGACATTCAGGAGCTGGCATACCAGTCCTGTGAAACCCAAGGGGAACCGCAGCCATGAAGCTGAAATTTAACTTCCATTGTGATCGACCCGTCCCCTACTACGCCCATCGCTGTAATCAACTGCTCTCCCATCCCCAGGTCCTCGCCACCGGCCTAGAAGACAATGTCTACTTCTTTGAAGCCGAAGGGGATCAGGCCCAGTTGTCCGCCTTGGCAGAGCAAGTTGGCCAGGAGTGGGCCATGTCCTGCTGGCTGACCCACAGCGATCTGCACGCCGTCGAGACCCTCTCCGGCCACCAGCATGCCCTGGCCCATGGCCCGGTAAGCAACCCCTATTGCAGTCATTGCCGTGACCACCAGGATGCCTGTCCGCAATGCGGCAGCGCCGCCGTTCCGGCCATCGACGATGCCACCCTGAGCCTGGCCGTCGACGCCCTGCAGCAGGACGGACAATGCACCCTGGAAACCGGCAACGGCCTGCGTCGCTTCTCTCTGCTGAGCCAAGCGCCGGCCGCAATCAACCAGCTGCTGTTCTGTCAGCCCCAGGCCCTTAACGAAGCGCTGCACGTCTCCAACCAGGGCGTGAAACTGCTCAGCAGCCTGGAAAAACCGATGCTGCAGCTGTTGCCTAAAACCGCCTTTGCCGAGGCCAACCAGTTGGCCTCCAAGCTGCACCTGTGTCACCTGGCCGACGACCGGATAACCCTGATGTTGGGCCAGCGACTGGCACAACTGGGCATCGACGTGGTCGCGGTAGAACCGCTGGATCATCAGCCGCGACTGGTGCTGACCTTCATCGAAGACAAGCCGGTCGCCCTGAGCCACCGCCAGCTGCCCAGCCTGCCCCTGGATGGCAGCGAGCCCCTGTGGGACGACGCCGCCATTGCCGGTTTCGCCAGTCAGGTGAACGATCAGCGTCTGTCGGTCAGCACCGGCGCCAATGTCTCGAGCATCAACGACCGTTGGGCCGCCGCCTGTGCCCTGCACAGTGCCCAGTTGCAGGCACCGAAGGAACACACCATCGCGGTGCTGTACCTGAGCCGCAACCGCCCCTCCGGCCTGCTGTATCAGGATGACAACGGCGACTACCAGTGGCTGGTGAAGCTGGCTGAACAGAGCATCGCTCCGGCGCAGATTCTGGACACCATCGCCCAGTGCCCGGACTCCGGTGACAAACTGGTGACTCGCTTTAAGGAGCGCTACCCAGAGCACGCTCAGGCCCTGGCCAAGCTGTCGGCACAACCGGCTTCCGGTAACCTGTCGCAGTTGTACGCCCAGGCGGCATGGCTGCTGAATCTGGCCGACGCCAATGACAGTGCCGACGTGGCAGCGCAGAAGTTTACCGCCCTGGCCCTAGGCCACGACGGCAAGAACAGCCCGCGCATCGACTTCAAACTGCAACGCCAGGACGAAGTGCTGACCCTGCAGAGTCAAAAAGCGCTGCAGGCCTGCCTCAGCTACCGCATGGCCGATGAAAACAGCGCCCAGGGCGTCTGCTATGGCCTGGTCGACTCCTTTGCCGACTTTGTCGCCAACTGGGTGGAACAACTGGACGCCGACATCGGCATCGACCAGCTGGCACTGGCGGGAGACGAGTTCGAGTCGCCGGTATTGCTGGATCGCATCTACCGCCGTCTGGGCAACAACTTCAACCTGCTGTTGCCGCAACAGGCAGACTTTGATGGCTCCAACCTGGCATTGGGCGGAGTGTTCCTCAAACGCAGGAATCGTGCATGAGTCTGATCCGTCGCCACTATCAGATCCTGGGGACGGTGCAAGGGGTCGGTTTCCGGCCCTTTGTGTACCGCCATGCCACCGACAACGATCTGACCGGCAGCGTGCTCAACGACGCCAACGGCGTCAGCATCGAGGTTCAGGGCACCGAGGCCCAACTGGCGCCGTTTGACCATGCCATGCACCATCAACTGCCGCCACTGGCCCGGGTCGATCACCTGCAGGTGACGCCCCAGCCAACGGTTGACGGCGAGTCGGCGTTCATCATCCTTGAAAGCAGCGGCAAAGCCGACGCCCAGGTGGCGCTGGCCACCGACAAGGCCAGCTGCCCCGACTGTCTGGCCGACATCGCCGACCCCGGTAGCCGCTACTACCGTTACCCGTTTACCAACTGCACCAACTGCGGCCCCCGCTACACCATCATTCGCGATCTGCCCTACGATCGCCCCAATACCGCCATGGCCGGCTTCAAGATGTGCCCGGCCTGCGCCAAAGAGTACCAAGACCCTCTTAACCGTCGTTATCACGCCCAGCCAGTCAGCTGCCCCCATTGCGGGCCACAACTGAGCTGGCGTCGACCGGACGGTCAGCTTGAAGCGGTGGAATCGCCGCTGCAGCACAGCGCCCGCCAATTGCTGGACGGCCAGATCATCGCCATCAAAGGCCTCGGCGGCTATCACCTGATGTGTGACGCCACCAACGCCGAGGCCGTCGACACCCTGAGACGACGTAAACAGCGGCCCGCCAAGCCGCTGGCGGTGATGGTTAAAGATCGCGCCAGCGCCGAGAGGCTGGTGCAGGGTGATGCCGCCGAATGGGAGACCCTGTGTTCCCTCGAACGCCCCATCACCCTGATGCGTACCACCGGCAGTACCGAACTGGCCGACGGCGTGGCCCCGGGCATCGATCGGCTGGGGCTGTTTCTGCCCTACACCCCGATTCACCAGTTACTGCTGGAGCAGTTGGACCGGCCATTGGTGGCCACCAGCGCCAACCTGTCCGGCGAACCGGTGATCACCGAACTCAGCCAACTGGTGGACAAACTGGGCCATGTGGTTGACGGCATCCTCGATCACGACCGTCCGATCCTCAACCCCTGCGACGACTCGGTGGTTCAGGTGGTTCAGGGCCGACGCCAATGGTGGCGGCTGGCTCGGGGCATCGCCCCTCAGACCGAACGCCTGCCCGAGGCCTGCGATCGCACCATTTTGGCAGTGGGTGCCCAGCAGAAAAATCGACTGGCACTGGCCTTTGGTCAGCGCAGCATCGTCAGCCCCCACATCGGCGATCTGGACAACCTGGCCACCGAAGGTTACTTCGAGCATACCCTGGCACAACTGCAGCGCATCTACGGCTTACACATCGACCAGTTGGTCGGTGACCTGCACCAGGGCTACGGCAGCAGTCAGTGGGCCAGCCACTACGCCGAGCAGCACCGTTTGCCACAGCTGCAGGTGCAGCACCACTACGCCCACGTGCTGGCGGTGATGGCAGAGCATCAGCATCGCGGCCCGGTACTGGGCTTTGCCTTTGACGGCACCGGCCTGGGCGACGACGGTCAACTGTGGGGCGGGGAAGTGCTGCTGGCAGACACTCAAGGTTATCAGCGCCTGCACCACGTCAAACCGTTTCGCCTCATTGGCGGCGAACAGGCGATCAAACACCCGGCGCGGGTGGCCCTGTCACTGCTGTTCCAGCATGCAGACCTGGACCGCATCCAGGCCAGTGGTTGGCCGCAGCGGCTGGGCATCGATGCCGCCACCCTGAGTAATCTGCACCTGATGTGGTCCAAAGGGATTAACTCCCCTTACAGCAGTTCCATGGGGCGATTGTTTGATGCCATGGCCAGCTTCCTGCAGCTGTGTCAGCACACCGATTTCGACGGCCAGGCAGGCATGTTGCTCGAAGCCAGTGCCGAGCCGGTGGCCCAGGCCGATCTGAAGCTGCCGTTGTCGCTCAATGAGCAGGGGCAGATCGACACCGCCGGCCTGATCCAGTACCTGTTGCCCCGGGGCGATCAGGCCCTGGATACCGCCCACTGTGCCCGCGCCTTCATCGACGGCATCGCCGAGATGATGGTCGCTCTGATGGATCGTTACCCTCAGCACCCCATCGTGCTGTGCGGCGGCGTGATGCAGAACCGCTGTCTGCTGGAGAACTTACTGCAGCGCATGGGGTCTCACCATCAGCGGTTGATGTGGCCCGAACGCACTCCGGTCAACGACAGCGGCATCGCCCAGGGACAGCTATGGTACGCCCTCAACCACCCGGTTTCCGGGGAGTAGCTGGCGATGGAAACCGGACTGCAATGCTTACCGCTAGCCCGCCAGCACACCGCCAATTGGGGGGCGTATACGCCGGCGGCCTGCCGGCAACCGCCGGATTGTTATTGATCGGCACCTGATTCATACCAAATGTTGGCAGAAAAACCCCGGCGAACATGATGTACATCATGAAAGTCGCCGGTCTGTTGACGAATAATGTTCGAAATGTAAAAAAGGGACGTACTCAGACCATGTGTTTATCCATTCCCTCTCAGATTGTGCAGTTGCACCCTGAAGACACCACCGCCACCGTCGATACCATGGGCGTAACCCGCCGTGTCAGCACTCACTTGATCAGCGAAGAGCTGGCCGTGGGCGACTATGTGCTCATCCACGTTGGCTTTGCCATGAATAAAATCGACGCCGCCGCCGCTCAGGAAAGCCTGGATCTGTACAAGGAGATCGTCGAGAAGATGGAGGCCGAACATGTCTGAGCTGGTCCTGTCCGATCTGTATCAGGGCTTTCGGGATCCGGAAACCATTAAGGCGCTGCTGAAACGCATCGCCGAACTGGCGCCGCAACTGGACGAACCGCTGCGCATCATGGAGGTCTGTGGTGGCCATACCCACAGCATCATGAAGTACGGCATCCACCAGTCCCTGCCCGACAACATCGAATTTATCCACGGCCCCGGCTGCCCGGTGTGCGTGATGCCCAAAGAGCGCATCGACCAGGCCATCGCCCTGGCCAATCAGCCCAACGTCATCCTGACCACCCTGGGTGACATGATTCGAGTCCCGGGTTCCAACTCCAGCTTGGCCCAGGCTCGAGCCCAGGGCTGCGACGTTCGCGCCCTGTACGACCCCATGGACGCGGTGCGACTGGCTCAGGAGAACCCCGACAAGATTGTGGTGTTCTTTGCCATCGGCTTTGAAACCACCACGCCGATGACCGCGGTACTGGTGCAACAGATTGAACAGCACAACCTTCATAACCTGCTGCTGCACGTCAACCACGTGCTGGTACCACCGGCGGTGCACGCCGTCATGGCCGATGGCCAGGCGAAAGTGAACGCCTTCATTGGCCCGTCTCACGTCAGTGTCATCACCGGCGCCAAGGTGTACCAACCCATCGTCGACGCCTACCAGACCCCGGTGGTCGTCTCCGGCTTCGAACCGGTGGACGTATTGCAGAGCGTATTGATGCTGCTGGAGCAGATGCTGGCTGGCGAAGCCCGACTGGAGATCCAGTACGATCGTGCCGTGACCCTGGAGGGCAACCACCACGCCCAGGCATTGATCGAACAGTACCTGACCCTGCGACAGGATTTCCGCTGGCGCGGCCTGGGCAACATCCCCTACTCGGCCCTGGAGCTGGCACCGGCCTATCAGCACCTTAATGCCGAAAGTCATTTCGCCGACGTGCTGCCTACCGACGAGATCAACGATCACAAAGCCTGCCAGTGTGGCGACATCCTTAAAGGCCTGGCCAAACCCAGTGACTGCAAGGTGTTTGGCCGCGGCTGCACCCCGGAAACCCCCATGGGCAGCTGCATGGTCAGCTCAGAGGGCGCCTGCCACGCTCATTATAAGTACGCCGGAGTAATTCTATGACCCGCGACACCAAACGACGCATTCAGCTCAGCCACGGTGGTGGTGGCGTCGAAATGAACCAGTTGATTCGCAAACTGTTCTTTAAATACTTCAGCAATGAGATTCTGATTCGCGACGAAGACGCGGCCCGACTGGACATCAGCGGCCCTCTGGCGTTTACCACCGACAGCTTCACCGTCTCGCCACGCACCTTCAAGGGCGGCGATCTGGGTAAGATCGCCGTGGCGGGCACGGTCAACGACCTGGCCATGGCCGGTGCCATTCCTCAGTACCTGAGCTGTGGCTTCATCATCGAAGAGGGCCTGGCCTTCAGCGAGCTGGAACAGCTGGTGCAATCGATGGCCACCGAACTGGAAAAGAGCGGTGCCCGCATCGTCTGCGGCGACACCAAAGTTGTGCCCAAGGGCACCGCCGATGGCATCTTCATCAACACCTCCGGCGTTGGCCAGTGCATTGCCGCCCCGTCCTGGACCAAGCTGCAGCCCGGTGACTGCGTGCTGGTGTCCCGGGACGTCGGCCGCCACGGTGCCTGCATCCTCGCCAGCCGTGAAGGCCTGGCCCTGCAAGGCGATCTGGCCAGCGACTGTGCCACCCTGTGGCCCGATGTGAAACGACTGCTGGACGCCGGCATCGACATCAAGGCGATGCGCGACGCCACCCGCGGCGGCTTGTCGGCGGTGCTCAACGAGTGGGCCGCCAGCCGTGAACTGGGCATCGAGGTGCAACAGCAGCAGGTTCCCATCGCCCAGGAGGTTCAGGGGCTGTGTGAGCTGTTCGGCTTTGAGCCCATGGAGCTGGCCAACGAGGGCACCTTTGTACTGGCGGTGTCCGCCGACCAGGCCGAGCAGGCTCAGGCGCTGCTGCAACAAAGCCAGCCCACTGCCGCCATCATCGGCACCGTGGTCGATGCCCACGTCGGCAAAGTGGTACTGACCACCCCCTGGGGCAGCCAGCGCTACCTGGAGCTGCCCAAGGGCGAGCTGCTGCCGCGGATCTGCTGAGCAGACATCGATTCAACCGCAAGGGTGCTCCGGCACCCTTTTCTTTTGCCTGCGCCAACATGACTGTATAATTATTCCCAAATTTCACCATTGAGATTGCCATGCTGCTGGAGGGAATCGAGACCCTGCTGACCCTGTCTCAGGAACGAACCATGACGCGCACCGCCACCCGCCTGTATCTAACCCAAAGCGCGGTGAGCAAGCGCATCGCCAAGTTAGAACGTCTGGTTGGCAAAAAACTGGTGGAACCCGACGGCCGTCAGATTCGACTGACTGAGGCGGCTCAGGAATTGGTGGCCAGCATTGGCCCGAGTTACATCGAAATTCGAGGTTTGGTCTTCGATCAACAAACCCGGCCGGAGCGGTCCGCCATGGATGTCGCCTGCTCGGAAACCTTGCTGGCTGGATACCTCAAGCCCATCGCCGCTGAGTTGCTCAACCAAGACCCTCATATCCGCTTCTCCACCCACCATACGCCGATGATTCTCGAGAAAGTACAATCCGGAGAAGCGGTACTTGGCTATTGTGCGGGGCAACTGCCCGGTCAACATGGCCTAGTGACCCGTCATCTGTTCGATGAGCCTTTCGTGGTCATCAGTCATGCTCCGACAACCGGCTTACCCCCTTCAATGCTGGTTAACGACCTCTCCAACCCCGCCAACAGCATGCAAGTCGCCACGCTTCACCGCCTGGGCATTACTCCGATGATGCAGATGGACTCTTACACTGCTGCGGCCCAACTGGCCCTGGCGGGTGTCGGGCCAGCATTGGTGCCAATGGCAACCGTGCAGACCCTGGGTATCGCCCGCAAATACTGTTTTAACTTCGAGGAACTGAGGGCACTGACCCGGCCAGTCCACCTCTGTTATCGCCAACGCAGCGGCCGCTTGCCGAGGGTCGCCCGACTCATTGAAGCCATTGCCCGTGCTGTTCCCACAACAACTTAACGGCCATCAGCGCCGACACGCCGATGACCATGGGGCGCACCAGTTTTGCGCCGCGACACACCACCAGGCCAGCGCCCATGCGCGCTCCGATCAAGCCGCCGAGGGCCATTAACAAACCCAGTTGCCAGACAATCAGCCCGGCAGACAGAAACGACATCAAGGCCGCCAGGTTGGAAGCGAAATTAAACACCTTTGCATTGGCCGTGGCTCGAACCAGCCCGAAGCCAACGAGGGCAGAAAACCCCGCGGTATATAGAGCGCCAGCCCCCGGCCCAAAAAAACCATCGTAGAAGCCAACCATTACACCAACCACAGGCATCAACCACAGCCTGGGCTCTGCCCGCTCCTGGTTTGCCATCGTGCCACCTGGAGCCAGCAGAAAGTACACGCCCAACATCAGCAACAACCCGGGGATCACGCCCATCAACTGAGTCGCATCGACGCGAGTCACCACCGCGGCCCCCGCCCAGGCACCAACCGCGGTGCCAATGCCCGGTAATAGCACCGCTCGAGGGCTGATCAGCCGGCTTCGAACGAAATAGAGGGAGGCCGAACCACTGGCAAAACACCCCTGTAGTTTGTTGGTCGCCAGCGCCTGTACCGGCGGCACGCCGACCGCCAGCAGCGCCGGCACTGTTAACATTCCGCCTCCACCAGCAATGGCATCGACAAACCCCGCTATCATGGCGACCAGCGCCAGGCCCAGCATCAGCTCCAAAGACAGGTCCACACGTCACTCCAGCCCAATAAAAGGAAAGCTAAGATACCGCTGCCAACCCCATTGGATAAGTGAACTCTCGGACTACAACTCATTCCAATTGGGAATCAGTAAGGTCCATCAGAGAACAAATTGTGGTGGCACACCGACAGTTTTGTTGCCGATCCTGATCCCGGTCTCTGACAGAACCGCTTGTGGATTGCTATAATCCCGCCTTAACACTCGTGAGGACGAATTTAGATGAGCATTGAAAACACCCTGATGCAGCGTGGCGACTCCAAATGTGAGTTGTGTGGTACCAACGACCAGCTGAGCGTGTATGACGTCCCACCGGTAGACAAGAGCAGCGAAGACAAGGCGGTGCTGACCTGCATCACTTGCAAAACCCAGCTGAACGACGCCGCCAGCGTCGACGTCAATCACTGGCGCTGCCTGAACGACGCCATGTGGAGCCAGGTTCCTGCGGTACAGGTGGTGGCTTACCGCATGTTGCACCAGCTGAACGCCCAGGGCGAAACCTGGTGCCAGGATCTGCTGGACATGATGTACATGGAAGAGGACACCAAGGCCTGGGCCGATCTGGGCCTGCCGGAAGAGGAAGATCCCGATGCCATTGTTCACCGCGACAGCAACGGTGACGTCATCGTTGCCGGTGACACCGTTCACCTGATCAAAGATCTGGTGGTTAAAGGCGGCAACTTCACCGCCAAGCGCGGCACCCCGGTACGCAACATCGGTGTGACCAACAACCCGCTGCACATCGAAGGACGGGTTAACGGCCAGCGTATCGTGATCCTGACCGAGTTTGTGAAGAAGTCCAAGCACGGCGAATAACCACGCCTCTGCCACTCCATGGGCCCGCCAACGGGCCCATTATTAATTTCGGCCTGCTTTTTAGCCATTCCGCCTCCCGATAGCCACCCTCCTAATCCATCATATAAAAATGGTGATCAACATCAATTAACTCATTGTTATTTAAACGTAATATCAGTCGCCCTGCCAAGAGCCTGTATGCTCTTGCTTCCTCCAAGTGGTGATAAATGAAAACCTTCTATTCTCTTTGCTTTATTTCCCTTCTCTTTGGGTGTGGCTCAGGTGGTGGATCCAGCTCCGCTCCCGACACCCCAAGCCCAGTAGATCCCCCAGAACAAGCAGTGTGTGGATATACAGACAGCAGTGATGGTTTTCTGGCAGAAAATACCGAGCAACTACAAACGCTTCTGACCACTCTGGCCAACAATGGCCACGACGACATCATCTATTTGGCCGCTGGCACCTATCAAGTAACTACTCCGTTAACTTACGACTTTGCCACCGCTGCAGGTCAGCCAATGGAGAAAATTTCCCTGATTGGCTGTGGCGCCGAACAAACCATCTTCGATGGCAATGGCAACAGTCGAGTCTTCAATTTCTGGAAAAATGGTCCTGAGATCGATGAAGACGCCATCCACATGGGGCCCAACCCCTCTCTCTATATGCAGGATCTCACCATTCAGAACGGTCGTTGCATCGGAGAGTGTTCGGACAAATATGGCAACAGCGGAGCCGGCATCCATGTTCAACGTTACGACACTGAACTGGTTAGAGTCTCTTTGCTCAACAACTACGACCTCAATGAAGGCAGTGCCCTAAATGGTAGCGGCCACACCACTCTCAATGACGTCCTGGTAGACGGTAACGAACAAGGCACCGCCATCAGTGTCTGTGGTCGCCTCACCGTCATCGACTCAGTCATCACCAATAACATCGGTGGCGGCATCTATCGGGGCATCTGCCTGGACGGAGATTACAGTGACTTCGACGTCAACGTTGTCCGCTCCCACTTCGAAGGTAACTTAGGTACTCGGGGTTACGCCAAAGACCATGGCGCCCTGCAGGTGCTTGGCGGTACGACACCGGGTAAATTATCGATTACTGACTCCGTCTTTATAAACAACCGAACAGATTCCTACGGTGGCGCTGCAGTTCTTACCCGCCACGGCAATCTGACCATCAGTAACAGCCGCTTTATTGATAATCTGGTCGTGGATGACCACCAACCATGCACCGAGTACTCCATGGACTGTCAAACCGGAGGGGCTCTTTTCATCGATAACTGGTTCCCTGGTGGCGGCAAGACCCTTATTGATAACAGCGTCTTTAACAATAACCATGCAACCGATGCTGGTGGCGCCATTTTCATGGGAGGAGGCGAAGATTGTGAGCGCGACCTGGTGCGCGGTTACGACAGCTATTGTCGTCCCGATGACTTCCCACAGCCTCAGCCAAGCCAGCAAACACTGACGGTTACCAACAGTACCTTCAACGGTAACCAAGCGGCGAAAGCCGCCGATGTCATCATCGCAAAAATGGAGCTGCAGGGAGGTTTCCAGTCTGGAAATGTCACTTTGGAAGCCAGCAGTTTTAGCAACTCGGCAGGGAAGAGTTCCATGGTCATCGGTGGCAACCTTACTCTGTCCGAAACGGCAATTGGCAACAGCGTACACCTGGCTGGCGAACTGAGCAGCGACAACCTTTCCAGTATTGAATCCCTAATTCAACGCTAACCTTAACGAAATAACATGAAAAAGCCCGCCAATCGGCGGGCTTTTTCATGCGAACTCGGCACTTAGCTCAGAGGGTCACAGTCCAACCACTTGTACATCACCAGGGCATCGACGTACCCCTGAGTGGGGTGGCAAAACGCCATCGGCAGTCGGCCGACGGTCTGAAAATCCAGCTTGCTCCACAGCTTCACCACCGTGGTGTTGGTCACCGCCACGAAATTAAACTGCATCGCCCGGTAGCCCAGCGACACCGCCAGTCGCTGCGAATGGCGACAGAGATCTGACGCCAACCCCTTACCACGGGCGGCTGGCGCCACCATGTAGCCACAGTTGCAGACGTGATTGCCCGGTCCGGCCTGGTTGGTTTTCAAGTAGTAGGTGCCCAGCACCTCCCCTTCCCGCTCCGCCACGTAGGTGACCCTGGGGCCACGCATCCACAGGTCGTAAGCCTGGTCGCGACTGATGTCCCGATCGTAGCCATAGGTTTCCCCGGCAACGGCGATGGGTTGAAAGATGGCCCAGATGGCCTCGAAATCCGCATCGGTGGCGGGACGGATCTGCATAGTGGTGCTCCTGGAGCAGGAAAACGAAGCGGCATTGAGGCCAAGGCGGACTCAGGCGCCGGCTTAATGCCGTAACGGCCATTATCTCACTCAACGGCGCCGCCGTCATGGATTGCATGGGGGATTGATAAAAAAAGGGGCCAACTGGCCCCTCTTGTCTACCTCTGCGGGATCATTCCCACTCGATGGTGGCCGGCGGCTTACCGGAGATGTCGTACACCACTCGAGAGATGCCGTCGATCTCGTTGATGATGCGGTTGGACACCCGACCGAGGAAGTCGTACGGCAAGTGGGCCCAGTGGGCGGTCATAAAGTCGATGGTCTCCACCGCACGCAGGCTCACCACCCAGTCGTACTTGCGGCCATCGCCCATGACGCCCACAGATTTCACCGGCAGGAACACGGTAAAGGCCTGAGACACCTTGTTGTACAGGTCCGCCTTGTGCAACTCGTCGATGAAGATGGCATCGGCGCGGCGCAGCAGATCGCAGTACTCTTTCTTGACCTCGCCCAGTACCCGCACGCCCAGGCCCGGCCCAGGGAAGGGGTGACGGTACAGCATGTCGTACGGCAGGCCCAGCTCCAGGCCGATCTTGCGAACTTCATCTTTGAACAGTTCGGTCAGCGGCTCCACCAGTCCCAGTTCCATGTCTTCCGGCAGACCGCCGACGTTGTGGTGAGACTTGATCACGTGAGCCTTACCGGTGGCGGCACCGGCGGACTCGATCACGTCCGGGTAGATGGTGCCCTGTGCCAACCATTTCACATCCTGAATGCGCGAAGCCTGCTCATCGAACACCTCGATGAAGGTGTGGCCGATGGCCTTACGCTTCACTTCCGGATCGTCGATCCCTTCCAGGGCCGCCAGGAAGCGCTGCTCGGCATCGACACGAACGATGTTGAGGCCGAAGTGATCGCCAAACATCTCCATCACCTGGTCGCCCTCGTCCAGGCGCAGCAGACCGTTATCCACAAACACGCAGGTCAACTGGCTGCCGATGGCACGGTGCAGCAGCATCGCCACCACCGAGGAATCGACGCCACCGGACAGGCCCAGAATCACCTTGTCGGAGCCCACCTTGGCTTTGATGCGCTCGATGGCATCTTCGATGATGGTGGCGGAAGTCCAGCGAGTGTCGCAGCCACAGATGCCGGTGACGAAGTGCTCGATCATCCGTTTGCCCTGGCGGGTGTGGGTCACCTCAGGGTGGAACTGCACACCATAGAACTGGCGGCTCTCGTCGGCCATGGCCGCGAACGGACAGGTGTCGGTCTCGGCGGACTTAACGAAGCCCTCTGGAATGGCGGTAACCTTATCGCCGTGGCTCATCCACACGTCCAGCAGTGGTTTGCCGTCGTCGGTCAGGGCATCCTCGATTTTGTCGAACAGCGGGTTGCTGTCCACCACTCGAACCTGGGCGTAGCCAAATTCACGCTTATCGGAGCAAGAGACCTTGCCGCCCAGCTGTTCGGACATGGTTTGCATGCCGTAGCACACACCCAGCACCGGCACGCCGGCCTGGAACACGTACTCAGGGGCCCGTGGCGAGTTGGCTTCGGCCACACTTTCCGGACCGCCGGAGAGGATGATGCCGTTGGGGTTAAAGTCGCGAATCTTCTCTTCGCTGACGTCCCAGCCCCACAGTTCACAGTACACGCCGATCTCACGAATGCGGCGGGCAATCAGTTGGGTGTACTGAGAACCGAAGTCCAGAATAAGGATACGATGGTCGTGGATGTTGCTCATCTTAGGTCAATCTCATTGTTGTATAGGGTAGGCCACGGAAACGCTGCAAAAAGGGCAGACCTCAGTCTGCCCTTCGGGATTAACCCATGCGGTAGTTCGGCGCTTCCTTGGTGATGGTCACGTCGTGCACGTGGCTCTCTTTGATGCCGGCGCCGCTAATGCGGACGAATTCCGCCTTGGTGCGCAGCTCTTCGATGGTGCCACAGCCGGTCAGGCCCATGCAGGAACGCAGGCCACCCAGTTGCTGGTGAACGATCTCTTTCAGCTTACCTTTGTAAGGAATGCGCCCTTCGATCCCTTCCGGAACCAGTTTGTCGGCGGCATTGTCACTCTGGAAGTAACGGTCGGACGAGCCCTTGGTCATGGCACCCAGAGAGCCCATGCCACGGTAGGACTTGAAGGAACGGCCCTGGTACAGCTCGATTTCACCCGGCGCTTCTTCGGTACCCGCGAACAGGGAACCGGCCATGATCAGGCTGGCGCCGGCGGCGATGGCCTTGGCGATGTCACCGGAGAAACGGATGCCACCATCGGCAATCACCGGAATGCCGTATTCGTTGGCGACGCTGGCCGCTTCCGATACGGCGGTGATCTGCGGCACACCGACACCGGTAACAATGCGGGTGGTACAGATGGAGCCCGGGCCGATGCCGACCTTGACGGCATTGACACCGGCGTCGATCAGCGCCTTGGCACCGGCGGCAGTCGCGACGTTACCACCGATGATCTGAACCTCAGGGAAGGCGGCGCGGGTTTCACGAATCCGCTGCAGTACCCCTTCGGAGTGACCGTGGGAAGAGTCGATCAGCAGCACGTCGACACCGGCTTCCACCAGTGCCGCCACCCGCTCTTCGTTGCCTTCACCGGCACCGACGGCGGCGCCGACGCGCAGGCTACCCTTGTCATCTTTACAGGCGTTAGGTTTACGCTCGGCTTTCTCGAAATCTTTCACGGTGATCAGACCGCACAGCTGGAAGGAGGCATTGACCACCAGCACTTTTTCAATGCGGTGCTTCTGCATCACCTGCTGGGCCTGCTCCAGTGGCGTGCCCTCGACCACAGTCACCAGACGGGCTTTCGGCGTCATCACGTCGGCCACTTTCTTGGACAGGTCTTTGACAAAACGAACGTCACGGCCAGTGATAATGCCCACCAGCTCGTTGCCTTCGGTGACCACAGGGTAACCGGCAAAGCCATTCTGTTCGGTCAGTACCTTCAGCTCGGCGATGGTCAGTTCCGGAGTCACTGTCAGCGGATCGGCAACGATGCCGGCTTCGTATTTCTTCACCATACGAACCTGAGCCGCTTGCTTCTCGATGCTCATGTTTTTATGGATAAAGCCAATGCCACCTTCCTGAGCCATGGCGATGGCCAGACGACCTTCGGTCACGGTATCCATGGCGGCGGAGACCAGGGGAATGTTCAGGCGGATGCTTTGGGTCAGTTGGGTGCCAAGCTCGGCGGTGTTCGGAAGAACAGTAGAGTGGGCAGGGACGAGTAGGACATCGTCAAAGGTAAGCGCTTCTTGTTTAATTCTTAGCATGGCAACATTTCACCGGTAGGGTTTTTGTGGGTGTAAAATATTGCCGGGGAATTATAGGGATCAAGGCTTGCCTCTGCAATCATTTATTGATATTAATTGTCGATCCAACTATTTAACACCGGGCCAACAGTGGCAAATCAAGTCCTTACCGTCTCCGCTCTGAACCGCCAACTGAAAGCCGCCGTCGAACAGCAATGGAACCGAATCTGGCTCTCCGGCGAGATCTCCAACCTGGCGACGCCCTCTTCCGGCCACTGGTATTTCACCCTCAAAGACGATCGCAGTCAGCTGCGCTGTGCCATGTTCCGTGGCCGCAATAACCGGGTAACCTTCCGGCCAGAAAACGGCATGCAGGTGCTGGTGCGCGCCAGCGTCACCCTGTACGAGCCCCGAGGCGATCTGCAGCTGCTGGTGGACGCCATGCAGCCCGCCGGCGACGGCCTGCTCAAGCAACAGTTCGAGCAACTGAAAATGCGCCTGGCCGCCGAAGGCCTGTTTGCCTCCAGCGCCAAGCAGCCGATACCGGATCCCATCGAACGGCTCGGCATCATCACCAGCCCCAGCGGCGCCGCCATTCACGACGTGCTGACGGTGCTCAAGCGACGCAACCCGTCGCTGCAGGTGATCCTCTACCCCAGTCTGGTGCAGGGGGCCGAGGCCAGCGCCAGCCTGTGCCGAGCCATTGAAACCGCCAACCAGCGAGACGAAGTCGACTGCCTGCTGCTGACCCGCGGCGGCGGTTCCCTGGAGGATTTGTGGTGTTTCAACGAAGAGGCGGTGGCCAGAGCCATCTTTGACTCCTACCTGCCGGTGGTCAGCGCCGTCGGCCACGAAGTGGACATCAGCATCGCCGATTTCGTGGCAGATCTGCGGGCGCCGACGCCATCGGCGGCGGCCGAACTGCTCAGCGGTGACAACCAACATCAGTTTAAGGAGCTGGCCAACCTGCGGGCCCGGCTGCAACGAGCCACCAGTCAGCAGCTGCAGGGGCAAGGCAACCGGCTGGCGCTGCTGGAATCGCGGCTGCATGCCAGCCACCCGCAGCGGCAACTGGACACCCTCAACCAGCGATTGGATGAGGTCCAGCTCAGGTTGCATCACCAGATGGAGCGACGCCTGACCCAGGGACACCAGAGCCTGGCTCAGCTGCAGACCCGGCTTCAAAGCTGGCAGCCACAGCGGCAACTGCAGCAGCGGCGCCAGACCGTCAGCGCGCTGCAACAACGACTGAGCCAAGGCATGAGCCATCTGCAGCAGCAAAAGCAGCAGCAACTGGCCGGGCAGGCGCAAGCGCTCAACGCCATCAGCCCATTGGCCGTTCTGGGCCGGGGCTACAGCATCCTGCAAAACGCCGAGGGGGTGGCCCTGACCTCTGCCGAGCAGACTCAGGTCGGAGAGCAGTTGAAGGCGCGTCTCAATCAGGGTCAGCTGACCCTCGAGGTAACCGCACTAGACAGCGATTAAGCCTTAAAGCCTCCAACCTCTATCGCCCCCGCAAACGCGGGGGCCCCGTGTCCTCGACTTTTTCGGCGCCTACCCCACCAGTCACCAATCACCAATCACCCCATCCCCCTTTATCTGACACCACGATAAGTGTAGGATTTTCTTCAATTGAATCCGTTAGTTATTGATTTGGGGTGGCACATCACGGCGGAGCTCGGCCAAAATACGTCGTCTCGAATATGGTTACGGTTACAATTCAATCTCTTATGGGTTTGTGATTACTAACCCCGACTGCCATTCGCGCCATTCTGTGGCCCAGCGGCGCCATCGAGTATGAGCGGTAACTGCCACTCTATCGCAGGCTAAGGCGCAGGGTTTGCGGGGACCGGTGCCTGACTTAAGACCACAAAAAACCAGTAACTCTTCACTTCGACACCGGATCAAACACAGCCAGGAGGCGGCGCCGCTTTTGGGCAGGCGGAATCCGCCTTACGTGTCTGAGGGCCTTGGTTAAATAGCCCACTTCTTGGCGCTATTATGTTGAAAAATATGTCCTTTAGATTCAGAGCGGGAAACCTAGCTCCGACAGATAGGCGGCAAGGTTTTGTGGATTGATAGGCGGCAAACCGCCGCATAATAAGCTGTTATGTTTTTATGGTGGTTCGGAGGATATTTGATAAGGTTAGTTATTATTCTTGTTGTATTGTTCATTCCGTTAGATATACATTCTATGGAGGTTGATTTAACGGATATTGCTAGTCAAATCGGTGCAGATGTAAACGCATTAAAGAAAGTTGAAAAAGCATCACAAATTAGATTGGATAGAATGTGCTTGCAGCATGGCTGCTCTGAACTAAATCCTGTGATCAACTCATGTAGTATAAATCCCTTACCGAACACTTGCGTGATATTAGCTTTTTATAAGCAAGCAATGATTCTAGAACTCTGTGAAAATGATTTATATTGTATGAAGGCGCATCGTGAAAATGAGCTTAAATTTATTTCCTTTTACGAAGACAAAGCTGCAGATCCGGGTATCGGAAGAACTGCTGTCAACATCTGCTCTCCTTTGCACAGATTCCATTCTCAAAATGAGTTGATACAAGAGATTGAAGCCGAGTTGGGTATTGTTCAGGTTTTCATAGAATTTTTTGACTTCACTTCATACTTTGAATGTATATCTGACACATACAAAAGACTATCTATATCTGCTTCAAACTAATGTGACAAAACATAACAAGGCACTGCAGGCGGATTTCAACCAACCCGGTTTCACTCGTGCCTCGCGGAGTATGTCCGGGCAAGTTGCTCCCGCTGAGTGGAGCGTTATAGTTTCAGGAGAGTACAGTGAGTGATCTCGACAAAATATTGTTAACTACAGTTCTGACTATTTTTGGTGGTCTGATGATACATGTGCTCTCTCAAATGTTTATTAAGATGTTTTTAGAGCCTTGCATTGAATATAAGAAAATCAGATCAGATGTGATTTCGCACATGTCATTCTATTCAAACATGTTCGATTCAAAACTGAGGGCTGATGATTCTGATGATTACAGAGAAAGATATTATAAAGCTCAAGATGATATTCGATTGTCCATGGCTAAGTATAGAGCATCATATAACTCAATAACACCACTAATATTAGCTAGGTTGCTCCGTATTGTTCCAAGTTTCAGTGACTTTGAAAGTATCAGCAAAAATCTTTTAACATTGTCGTTCTTGGGTTCAATAAAACATGACGAATCTGGATATAATGAACAGTACAATTTAGCGAAAGAGACACTAAAACTACTTCAGGTCAAAGGGTATTGAAACTATAACAAGGCACTGTAGGCGGATTTCAGCCAGCCCGGTTTCGCTCGTGCCTCGCGGAGTATAACCGGGCAAGTTGCTCCCGCTGAGTGGAGCGTTAGTTGTCATTGAATCATGCATGGAGACTTAAGATGAAAATTATTCAGTTTAGCGGACAGTATGGAGGAGGTGGAAACACAGAAATTCCGAAACTCCAACGACGTTTGAATGCTATTTTTTTCGCGGATTCGAATGTTCAATTTTCGCTGGGTCCAATTGAATATTTCTCAATTGTATTTCGGGTTAGTGGCCCAGTAAGAGATTTCGGATATGAGGGGCCAGAACGCTTAAAAAAAGTTCGAGGGAAAAATATCATAACGATTGATTTTTCAATTCCGGAAACTCGTTGGAAGACGTTGTCAGGTATTAGGTTAAGAAAGTATTTGGCTGAAGGAATCGAGGAGTGCTTCATTCAATTATTGACTAGAGCAGAAAAACAATACGACTTAAATACAAGTGAGTTTGAAAAGCCATTTCGTCAGGGTTTAACTGAGTTTTTGAATGAATCGTAGACATGTAAAAAGACAACTAAAATAAAATGAAAAAAATAAAATAGACACTAAAAAAATAAAATAGACACCCATTTTAAAATCCCTCACAAAATAAAATAGACACCCATTTTAAAATCCCTCACTAAGCGCCAGTGCCTGCAGCCCTCGCTTAGTCAATGAGACCTCGATGAAATCCAGTACCAATTCCCCAAAAGGCGGGTCTTGGAGCATTCAATAAAAAAATTCCCAAAAAGCGGACAGCAGTGAGCTTCTTGGAGGGCAAGATTCGTTAAATGAGATAGTGGAGTGCGTACCGACTAAGCACCAAGCAAACGCTTAGCGTTTCCTGAGCCTCGAATTCGGTGCATACCATCGGTTTGACGGCAGTCCTGCAGGCTGTGCAGTCGTCCTGCCAGATGACAGAATTGGAACTCAAAACCCTCTGTGAGCTCCATCCAGCTGTCTAAATCAATATCGAGCCGTTGCAGTAATGTGCCGCAGGTGGATGGGATGGCCCCGGTTTTGTCGCCCCTGATGGCACGACCGGTAAACCCCACCAGTTCCAGATAATCATTGAGATGACACGGCAATGCATGCAGGCCCAAACTGTTGGTATCAAAAGGTTTTAGCGGCTCTGGTTGTTTGCCGTGAAGGGCGGCGCGGATGCGCATTTGAATGCTGGTAAAGTCCGATTGCTCCGGGGTCTTGGCGATGCCTGCCCGAATAGGGTTGAGGTCAACGTAAGCCATACACGCCAGCAGAGCCTGCTCATCGAGCAACGCCTGAGATTTGAAACGGCCCTCCCAGAA